>NZ_QHLQ01000022.1 GCF_011813015.1 Parasedimentitalea denitrificans
AGCTGATCGCACCAATCGCGATGGAGCAGGGCCTGCGCTTTGCGATCCGCGAAGGCGGCCGCACAGTTGGCGCTGGTGTTGTTTCCAAGATCGTCGAGTAATCACAGCTACGCTGTGATGATGGCGACAGGGTATCCACGCTACGGCGCGGATGTCCCGAGAGCCACTCGGTTGAAGTAATAGAGAAGGGCTGCCCAAGGGCGGCCCTTTTTTGTATCAAAACGAGGCAGGTCTGCCGCCCGATGTCAGCTGGGCTCCTGCATTCACTGAAGAATAATCCAACTGCTTAATGAGCTGTGTTCTAGTAGGAGCATTAGGATTGTTACGCTCACTTGGAGGATTACATGCGAAATGCTTTTACATCTCTGTTGTTGATCGTATCTGTACTTTGGGCGCCGATAGTGTGGGCCGGAGAACCCGTTAATCGAAAAGTACCCTGTCCTCTCGGCGGCAAGAGGATAAAAGTTGTGGAAACACAAGGCTGTTCTATGGGCAGCTCGGTTGCCATGAGCCTTCGACGCCTTTCCTCGTGTGATTTCGTGACGCGCATGCCGATCTGTGACCGCGAGGCTTTCCCAGTCTATCGCGAGTTCTCGAAGGATGAAGTCAAGCGATTGAAAGGCATCGTGAAAACTGACTGGTATCAAAATGCTAGATCGCAGTCCCGATACCTTCGTGCCTATTTAGTGGAGCGAGAGTTAGCCACGTATTCGGAAGAGGGCATGTTCTGGTTGCTGCAGAATGGGCATTTCTACGATTCGAAGAACACTTTTGGAAATGAAGTATACTTTTCAGAGTTCCGTGATGCGGCGAACGCATATTTGAAACAAGCTGAAGCTCAAGATAAGAAACTGATATTGTTAGCCGCAGCATTTGCTAGGGTTCATACTACAGATCCTCGGAAGGCTTTGACCATGCTGGATTCTGCTCGGAGGATTGATACGCCAGAGGTTCCATTTTTTGATCAATATCTCGAGCTCGTGAGGGCCTGTGTTGAAAATCCGAATGCAAAAAAGTGTGCGCCGAACACTATCATCGAGATTAAGTAGCTAGGAAGAGTTGGTAAGATGTCGCCAAACCCTCTTGCCACATCCCATCAACAGGCGTATAGCGCGCAAGTTCGCTTTATGTGAATAACCCGTCGGCAGGATTCGTTCCTGCCGTTTGGGTTTGAAGAGGGCCGGTGGAATGAGCCATCGGTCGTCCTATCAACTCCTTAGCCTCGAAAGGCTATAGACAATGCAAAGCCAAAATATCCGTATTCGGCTCAAGGCATTTGACTATCGTGTACTGGACGCCAGCACACAAGAGATCGTCAACACTGCCAAGCGGACCGGTGCCTCAGTACGTGGCCCGATCCCAATGCCGAACAAGATTGAGAAGTTCACCGTTCTGCGTGGACCTCACGTTGATAAAAAATCGCGCGACCAGTTTGAGATCCGTACTCACAAGCGTCTGCTCGACATCATTGATCCGACCCCCCAGACCGTTGACGCGCTGATGAAGCTCGACCTCGCCGCTGGTGTGGACGTCGAGATCAAGTTGCAGTCATAAGATCGGAGGGTATTGATTATGCGCTCTGGTATTATCGCTAAAAAAGTGGGCATGACCCGCTTGTTCATGGAAGACGGCAAGCAGATCCCTGTGACCGTTCTTCAGTTGGAAAACCTGCAGGTTGTTGCACAGCGTACAGACGAGAAGGACGGCTACACTGCTGTTCAGCTTGGTGCTGGTGCTGCTAAAGCAAAACGTACGTCTCAGGCTATGCGCGGTCACTTTGCCGCTGCAAAGGTTGAGCCTAAGCGTAAAGTTGCAGAATTCCGCGTTTCCGCTGATGCTCTGATCGAAGTCGGCGCCGAAATCTCGGCCGAGCACTATCTGGAAGGTCAAAAAGTTGACGTTTCCGGTACATCGATCGGTAAAGGTTTCGCCGGTGCGATGAAGCGCTGGAACTTTGGTGGTCTGCGCGCGACACACGGTGTTTCGATCTCGCACCGTTCGCACGGTTCGACAGGTCAGTGTCAGGATCCCGGTAAGGTTTTCAAAGGCAAGAAAATGGCCGGTCACATGGGTGCTGCCCGTGTAACCACTCAGAACCTGGAAGTCGTCAAAACTGACGCCGACCGTGGTCTGGTCTTCATCAAAGGCGCCGTTCCTGGCTCCAAAGGTGGTTGGGTCACTGTCAAAGACGCTGTTAAGAAGAAGGCCCCTGAGGGTCTACCTTTCCCAGCAGGTCTGAAAGCGGCTGCAGCCGAAGGTGGTGAAGCATGAAACTTGATGTAATCAAACTTGACGGCGGCAAAGCCGGCAACATCGAGCTGGATGCCGAACTGTTCGGTCTCGAAGCACGTGCGGACATCCTGCACCGTGTGGTTCGCTGGCAGCGTAACAACGCACAGGCCGGTACCCACAAGGTAAAGACCCGTTCGGAAGTGAACTACTCGACCAAGAAGATCTATCGTCAGAAAGGTACTGGCGGCGCTCGTCACGGTGCTCGTTCTGCTCCGATCTTCCGCGGTGGTGGTGTTTACAAAGGTCCAGTCGTCCGTTCGCACGGCCACGACCTGACCAAAAAGTTCCGTAAACTGGGTCTGCGTCACGCACTGTCTGCCAAGGCTGCTGCGGGTGAGCTGGTTGTGATCGAGAACGCTGAAACCGAGGGCAAGACTGCTGCTCTGGCCAAACAGGTTGCAAACCTGGGCTGGAAACGCGCTCTGGTCATCGACGGCGCGACCGCCAACGAAGGCTTCCTGAAAGCTGCCAAAAACATCGAAGGTCTGGATATCCTGCCGTCGATGGGCGCAAACGTCTATGATATCCTCAAGCGTGACACCCTGGTGATCACCAAAGCAGGTATCGAAGCATTGGAGGCTCGCCTGAAATGAGCGCTAAAGCAGAACACTACGACGTAATCCGCAAGCCGATCATCACTGAAAAAGCCACCATGGCGTCCGAAAATGGCGCGGTTGTTTTTGAAGTTGCGATCGACAGCAACAAGCCACAGATCAAAACCGCCGTTGAGGCGCTGTTTGGTGTGAAGGTTAAGGCTGTGAACACAAGCATCACTAAAGGTAAAGTGAAGCGGTTCCGCGGTGGCTTGGGCCGTCGCAAGGACGTCAAAAAGGCCTATGTTACCCTCGAAGAAGGTAACACAATCGACGTGTCCACCGGACTCTAAGATTGCTAGGATGAATTGAGAAAGGCCCTCGCTGCAAAGCGGGGGCCTTTTTCGTTTGAGTGTCTCGGCAGAGCGGGAATGGCATGGCTCCTTGCGTACTTGCGAGTTTCGTCAGTTTCTGAAGACACTCGTCAAATCGCTTGTGACTGCCCGCTGAATCACGGAGCCTGAAGGTATTGAAAATAAAAGCGGATAAGAGGTCCTAAGATGGGTGGACGTGAAATTTTGGTATGCCGACCAGTGCTCTTTATAAACCTGATAGTTGCGTCATTGTCTTTTGTTTCATTTGCTGGGGAGGCTGAAGCTGAAAATTATTGCGAAAATCAATGGCTGGAGATGGTTTCAAATATCGAGCGCGAGATTCCCCCGGATACTGTGAAGAAGAAAGGGCTTTTGTTTTCTGGGGACGATGGGCGTATCTTTAACTGTCTAGATATAGCGCTGCCAGATAGCGCTCTACAAGAACTGCAGTTTTGGGAAATAGCTCGATCTCGCTCGATCTCTTCTGATCCCTTATATGAAAACAGCCTTCCTCCAAATTTTTGCAATTCAAGCTTTGGAGTCGTTCAAGGGGTTCAAATTATGATCATATACCTCCCATATGATGGAGGGGAGCTGGGATCTCAGGCGTGCACTGTTAGGTTGAGCGGCATACCTAATAGAGCAAAACAGTTTTTTATGAAGGAATAGAAAATTGGTGACTATCCCACCGAACAACCTAAGCTAACGTATGGCAGCAGCCACCCAATTAGCCTGTCTAAGGGTAGTGTTGGGTTTTCTTTCGGAGGTTGGGGGCTGTTAACCGTCCGAGATAGTGAAACTGGCCCGGTACTGGCTGGGTGTCATATCCATGACTTCGCGAAAAGCGGCGTTGAAGCCTGAAAGAGAGCTATACCCAACCGACAGCGCAATCTCTGTTATTGACGTGTTGCTGGCGGCTAGCGCCTCGATCGCTTGAATGATCCTGATCCGGCGCAGGGCCTCGCTCCAGGTCATGCCCATTTCCTCAGCAAACCGTCGGGAGAGTGCACGCGGAGATTGGCCGCAGTCTTGTGCGACCTCTTTGAATGTCAGGCTGTGATGTGATTGGGCCTCGGTCAAGGTCAATGCCTTGCACAACTCGCGTGATGTGGGCGAGGGCAGGACGCAGCGGCTGGGAGATTCCGACAGCTGCCGTGTGACCTCTGCCAATGTTGCAAATATTTGTCGCGCGTATGGGGTCAGCGGGTCGCTATCTGCCCCCCAGATACGACATTCAGCGATCAGTTCGCGGGCCAGCGGTGTCATGTCGAAAACAGTCAGGGCCCGTTCGGGAGTTGGGATGAAATCAGGTGAGAATAGAACCGACGCTGATGTGAGTTTTGACAGGACGGTGATGATTATCGGACAGCCGGATTTGATCAGCGCCGCGCGAGCTGGGGGGAGCGTCCAGCGTTTTCCCTGTGCCTCTAGACGCAGGGTGCCCTTTAGCGCGTAGAGCAGATAATGCCGGTCCGTCTGAAATTCAGACGGACCGCTCGGTTCAAATGTGCTGTGTATGCAATAAGCGTCTGGCGTCATCCGGCGGTTATACGCTTTCGACAAGACTGGCGTCAAAGCGGCGGCTGAGCGGAGGTTTCACCATCATGGGTCGCAGTGTTGCGCCGACGCGGGCAAACTCCTCGGATGCAGTGTAGCCGTCAAAATCATCGGATGTCTCCCATTCGTGCAATACGCCGATCAGAGCCGGATTGATGGCGTCCTGAAACGGGTTGAACGCAATGCAGCCGGCCATGGCGCGCACCTGTGCGGCCTCGGTGGTTAGCGCCTCCAGTGCCTTGACGCTGTTGGTTTGGTCTACTTCAAATGTCACATGTGCGATGAGCATGGCTCTTCCTTCTTGGGTTTGGTGAAAATGTAACCCCGACTGGTGCGGCTGGGTGGGCCTGCGGTAAAGTCGTGGGTGTCTGTGCGCGTCAGCCCGGCGTTGTGGGCCAGTGCGGCTATTTGGCTGGCGTCAAACCAGTTGTGGCGATAGCGAAGCCAGATGAGCCAGTTGCACCAGTGCGGTTTCGACGCGACAAGGATCAGCCGACCGCCCGGCGACAGCCAACTGGCCATCCTGACAAAGGCATCCGCCGGATTGACGCAGTGTTCGATCACATGCGCCGCCAGAACGGTGCCAAAGCGGGTGTCTGGTTCAAAACGCTCAAGCGTGGATTGGACAATCCGGGGCAGGGTGCCTGCACCTTTAATCCGGTCCTGCGCCTTGGATAGCATTCGGTCGGATGGGTCCAGCAGAGTTAGATCCCGGCTGCCACCTTCGGACAACCAGGCACAGGCAAACCCACCGGTGCCAGTCCCGGCATCCAGCACGGGGTGTGTGGCGTTGGTATGGGCCTGAATCAGTTGCCGATAGGCGTGGGTATAACCCAGCTGGCTCAGCTTCTCGTCCCACCGCGCCGCAGCGCGATCATATTTTGCAGCGATATCCATGCTCTCTGGATAAATGAGCAAGGAAAATGGCGCCTCCGTCAAAAGGTCAGGTTTGCGCGTGAAACTGCCAAAAGGCACGGCTAGTGGGCCTGCATGCCAACATCAAATTGCACGGATGGTATTGTCGGTCGCAAGTAAGCGAGAGTGTGATCCTTCGCCTTGTAGCGAAAACACCTATCCCCCATTGCCAACCCCCTAATACCCTGCTACCTCGCACCGATCACCTAGCCTCGGATTCGTTCCGGGGCTGCTGATTTTTGGATGGGGACCTTCGGGGCCTTATATCGATGGCCACCTTAGGGGGGCTGAACATAGTCCAGGATGCCGGGAAAACTCGGTGCTTGGACACTGCTAAACGGAAGACAGAAAGCATGGCACTCAAGTCGTATAAACCGACGACGCCGGGCCAGCGTGGGCTGGTTCTGATCGACCGTTCGGAGCTTTGGAAAGGACGTCCCGTCAAGTCTCTCACTGAGGGTTTGACGAAATCGGGCGGCCGGAACAACACCGGACGGATTACCTCGCGCCGCCGTGGTGGCGGGGCAAAGCGCCTCTACCGGATCGTTGACTTTAAGCGTAACAAATTTGATGTTGCGGCGACCGTCGAGCGGATCGAATATGACCCGAACCGGACCGCATTCATCGCGCTGATCAAATACGAAGATGGCGAACAGAACTATATCTTGGCTCCACAGCGTCTTGCTGTTGGTGATCAGGTTATCGCCTCTGCAAAAGCCGACATCAAGCCGGGCAACACAATGCCTTTCTCAGGCATGCCTATCGGTACCATCATTCACAACATCGAAATGAAGCCAGGCAAAGGCGGCCAGATCGCCCGTGCAGCTGGTACATATGCTCAGTTCGTTGGTCGTGACGGTGGCTACGCTCAGATCCGTTTGTCTTCGGGCGAACTGCGTCTGGTGCGTCAGGAATGTCTGGCAACAGTTGGTGCGGTGTCCAACCCCGACAACTCGAACCAGAACTTTGGTAAAGCTGGCCGTATGCGTCACAAGGGCGTCCGCCCATCTGTGCGTGGTGTGGTCATGAACCCGGTTGATCACCCACACGGTGGTGGTGAAGGCCGGACATCGGGTGGTCGTCACCCAGTGACCCCTTGGGGTAAGCCTACCAAAGGTGCTCGGACCCGTAACAAGAACAAAGCGTCAAGCAAGCTGATCATCCGCTCGCGTCACGCCAAGAAGAAGGGACGTTAATCTATGTCTCGCTCTGTATGGAAAGGCCCTTTTGTTGACGCTTACGTTCTCAAAAAGGCTGAAGCTGCTCGTGAATCGGGCCGCAAAGAAGTGATCAAGATCTGGTCGCGTCGCTCCACTATTCTGCCCCAGTTCGTGGGTCTGACTTTTGGCGTGTACAACGGCAAGAAACACATCCCTGTCAACGTCACAGAAGAAATGATCGGTCAGAAGTTCGGTGAATATTCGCCAACTCGTACCTATTATGGTCATGCTGCTGACAAAAAAGCGAAGCGGAAATAAGTCATGGGTAAGGAAAAAAATCCACGCCGCGTGGCAGACAACGAAGCAATGGCAAAACTGCGCATGCTTCGCACCAGCCCTCAGAAACTGAACCTGGTTGCTGGTCTGATCCGTGGCAAGAAAGTTGATCGTGCTTTGACCGATCTGACTTTCTCGAACAAGCGTGTTGCTCAGGACGTGAAAAAGTGTCTTCAGTCGGCGATTGCCAATGCTGAAAACAACCACAACCTGGACGTAGACGAGCTGATCGTTGCTGAAGCCTATGTGGGCAAAAACATGACCCTGAAGCGCGGACGTCCGCGGGCTCGTGGTCGTTTCGGCAAGATCCTAAAGCCGTTTGCTGAGATCACCATCAAGGTGCGTCAAGTTGAGGAGCAGTCGTAATGGGTAACAAAGTCAATCCAATTGGCATGCGCCTTCAGGTCAACCGTACCTGGGACAGCCGCTGGTACGCTGACACCAAAGATTTCGGTGATCTTCTTCTGGAAGACATCAAAATCCGCGAATTCGTCAACACTGAGTGCAAGCAAGCTGGCATCTCGCGTATCATCATCGAGCGTCCGCACAAGAAGTGCCGCGTTACGATCCACACCGCACGTCCTGGTGTGATCATTGGTAAAAAAGGTGCAGACATCGAAACTCTGCGCAAGAAAATTGCCACGATGACCGATAGCGAACTGCACCTGAACATCGTTGAGGTTCGCAAGCCGGAGCTGGATGCTGCTCTGGTTGGTGAGTCCATCGCGCAGCAGCTGGAGCGCCGGGTTTCTTTCCGTCGCGCCATGAAGCGCTCGGTTCAGAACGCGATGCGCATGGGCGCCCTGGGTATCCGGGTCAACCTAGCGGGTCGTTTGGGTGGTGCTGAAATCGCGCGTACCGAATGGTACCGTGAGGGCCGCGTGCCTCTGCACACTCTGCGTGCCGACATCGATTACGCACACGTCGAAGCTAAGACTGCTTATGGTATCATCGGGATCAAGACTTGGATCTTCAAAGGTGAGATCATGGAGCACGATCCGCAGGCACGTGACCGTAAAGCACAGGAACTCCAGGACGGCCCAGCACCTCGCGGTGCAGGCGGTCGTCGCTAAGGGGGAATGACAAATGCTTCAACCAAAGCGTACTAAATTCCGCAAGATGCACAAAGGCCGGATCAAGGGAGAAGCCAAAGGCGGCTCCGATCTGAACTTTGGCACTTTCGGTCTGAAAGCACTGCAGCCTGAGCGTGTGACTGCTCGTCAAATCGAAGCGGCTCGCCGCGCGATGACACGTCACATGAAGCGTCAAGGCCGTGTTTGGATCCGGATCTTCCCGGACACTCCAGTAACTTCCAAGCCTACCGAAGTCCGTATGGGTAAAGGTAAAGGTTCGGTGGATTTCTGGGCTGCCAAGGTCAAGCCTGGCCGCGTATTGTTTGAGATTGATGGCGTCGATGACGACATCGCCCGCGAGGCCCTGCGCCTGGCTGCGATGAAGCTGCCAATCAAGACACGTGTCGTGGTTCGCGAAGACTGGTAAGATCTAGCTGATCTACACAGATTGAAGCCCCCGCTGAGAGATCAGCGGGGGCTTTTTTACATCGATTCTCCAGACGCCTGGTGGGTAGAGCAAGTTTCCTTGGAAGGGAGCGCCGTAGACGCATCATAATCGTCTTGGGCTTAAAGGTGATTTTGCAATGCAACTTATGGAGTGGAACCAGATGTTAATTTTGATGTGATCTACGTCGCTCGAGGAATTTACGAAGAGGATTCGTGACGTGACGACTAACAGCAAGTTGCCGAGTAAACGGTTTGCAGTTTCTAGCCTTAAAATGAAATCCAAGATTATATCTGTAGCTTTGATGCCATTGGCACTCATCGTTGGTGTGGGGGTCATAACGATGATCAACCTCAGCCGGATGGAAGACTCTTCTCGCTGGGTGACACACACACAGAATGTACTGGGCGAGTCGCGTTCAATTATTGCGTCTGCTGTTGATATGGAAACGGGTCTGCGCGGGTATCTGCTGGCAGGCAAAGAAGAATTCCTCGACCCTTACAATAGTGGTCAGGCCGCTGCCTACCAAACGCTCGCGGACCTGCGTGAAACAGTCAGCGATAATCCGGTGCAGGTTGCACGCTTGCAAGAAGCAGAGCAGGCTCTGCGTGGCTGGCAAACTGATGTTGCCGAGCAGGCGATTGCGTTGCGCCGAGATATTGGTGACGCCCTAACCATGAATGACATGGCGGCCGAAGTGAGGCAGGCCAAGGGTAAGGTATTCTTTGACAAGTTTAGAGCAGAGATCGCCAGCTTCATTGAAGTCGAGCAGGCGAATTTGGTGACCAGACAAGAGAAAATCGCTACTATTATGAACAGCCCATTCCTAAATGCGGTCGCAGTTACTGAGGGGATGGAACGTATTGAACACACATATAATGTTATCAATACAGCCAAAGATGTTCTGGCTGCGGCGGTGGACATGGAGACCGGTATGCGGGGGTTTCTGCTGTCCGGTGATATAGTGTTTTTGAAGCCATACCACGACGGCATAACCATGATGCAACTCCTCATGGCCGAGCTTTCTGGTGCTGTCAGTGATAATCCGGAGCAGCTAGAGCGCCTGACAAATGCTGGTTCCATCATTGCAGAATGGCGCGAAAAAGTCGTGGAACCAATTCTTGACATGAGACGCGCAATTGGCACAGCCGAAACCATGGATGACATGGCAGATCTGGTAGCCGAAGGCCGTGGCAAGACATATTTTGACGGTTTTCGCGGCATTATGGCTGACTTCCAGGCAGAAGAGCAGGGCTTGATGGAAGCCCGTCGAACTGCGAGTGAGCAGATCTCTTCTGAGACAAAAATCATGATCCCAAGTGCAATTGCCGTTTCCATCGTGATTGGTGCTGTGCTGGCGTGGCTCATGGGCTCTAGTATTGCCAAGGCCGTTGGGATGATCACTGGAGCCATGGGTAGCTTGGCAAAGGGTGACAATACCGTTGTTATCCGGGGGCAACGCCGCGGTGACGAGGTCGGCGAAATGGCCCGTGCACTTGAGATTTTCCGCGATGAACTTTCCAAAATGCAAGAGCAGGAAAAGCAAAAGGCCGAAGGTCGCGATGCTGCACTTGCTGAAATGGTCAACGAACTGAGCAAACGTCTGGCGCGGTTGTCACAGGGCGACCTAGCGGTTCAGATCCACGAGGACTTCCCCGAGGGGTATGAGCAGCTACGGCAGGACTTTAACGGCACAGTCTCTACGCTGAGCGGAATTGTTGAGCAGGTTGTCCAAACCTCGAGCAGCATCCGCAGCGGCGCGGATGAAATCAGCCAAGCCTCAGAGGATCTGTCACATCGAACAGAGAGCCAGGCCGCTACGCTGGAGCAGACAGCGGCAGCATTGGATGAGCTTACGGCTTCGGTTAAGTCCGCCGCCGAAGGGGCCCGTAGTGTCGAAGCCACCGTAGGTGAGGCCGGCGAAGAAGCAAAACGCAGTGGCCACGTTGTGCAGAGTGCTGTTGCAGCCATGAGCGAGATTGAAGAATCCTCTCGCCTGATTTCGCAGATCATTTCGGTGATTGATGACATCTCGTTCCAGACCAACCTTCTGGCGCTGAACGCGGGGGTCGAGGCTGCCCGTGCAGGCGATGCGGGACGTGGTTTTGCCGTTGTGGCAAGCGAAGTGCGGGCGCTGGCGCAACGCTCTTCTGATGCGGCGATGGAAATCAAAACCTTGATCAGCGACAGCTCAAAGCAGGTTGATGGTGGTGTCGAATTGGTTGGTGAAGCAGGCGTTGCCTTGGAAAGCATCGTTGGTCAGGTCGGCCATATCACCACGCTGGTATCGGACATCGCCGAGGGGGCTGCCGAGCAGTCAACCGGTCTGCACGAGATCAACACCGGCATGACCCAGTTGGATCAGGTGACACAGCAGAACGCAGCCATGGTTGAAGAGGCCACAGCGGCCGGCCATCTGCTAAAGTCTGACGCTGCTAAACTGTCCGAGCTGATGTCGCATTTCAAAGTGGGGCAGGGTGGCAACGCCACGCCTAGCCTTGCTGCGCCGACGACACCGACGGCGCATGGCATGGATAACATGATCGACGACTGGTCGCTTGATGACGAACCAGCCGCGCCAGTGGCCGCAACGGGCACAGACGGCGACGCTCACTGGGAGGACTTCTAGTCCTTTCCATACCGTGACCCTCTTGGGTGAGGGTGAGGGCAATCTGGGAGGCCACGTCAGATGACGTGGCCTCTCGCGCTGTGCCGCAGGTTGCGCTATGACGGGCCCATGTCACAGATTGAATCGCTTTTTGCCACCCGCCTGTACCGCGCTGCCCTGTCTGAACATGGGACCAAGATTGACGCGGATGAATTGGAAAACTCCTGCCTTGTCATCGCCGAAGATGACGAGGCCGGTCAGGACTGGTGCGAGGAAAATGCCTATCCCGGCTATACCTCCTATGCCTCGCTGACTGATTTGCCTTGGCGGTTCCCGATCTTTGCCGATCTGGTCAAAGTGCTGGATCAGCATGTTGCTGAATTCGCCAAGGACCTGCAGTTTGATCTGGATGGCCGCGCACTGGTGCTTGAGGATCTGTGGATCAACATCCTGCCCGAAGGCGGCATGCACGCCAGCCACATCCACCCACATTCCGTAATTAGCGGCACCACTTATGTGGCGATGCCTGAAGATACCAGTGTGCTGAAACTGGAAGATCCACGGTCGGCGATGATGATGGCCTCGCCCATCCGCACCAAGGACGCCCGCCGTGAGCTGCAGCCGTTTATCTACATGAAGCCGGACGTCGGGGATGTGCTGCTATGGGAAAGCTGGCTACGTCACGAGGTGCCGATGAATATGTCCGAAGATGATCGAATCTCGGTCAGTTTTAATTACCGCTGGGAGTGAGCCCCGGTCCGCGAAGTGGCAATCGTTCCGGGGGAACGATTGAGGGGCGAACGGTCGGAGACCAAGCCTGAATTGGAAATGATCCGGGGGATCATTTCAGGCGCGAACGGTCCGAGATCAAAGTCATACGCTCGGTGGTGTTAACCTTTGTTAATGTTTTGATTGCCTGAACCTCAAATTGGCCTTAGGCGCACTTTTATTCAAATTCTAAGGGGTTTGAATTGGGGGTAACGACAAGTGTACTGAGGCCAAATGACTTACAAAACAGCGTTGACGACCGTGTTTCTCGTGTTGGGAGGCGCTACCGCTGCTGCATCCGATCCTTCCATTTTTGGTGAGCTGGGAGTGAATTACGAGACATACGACCATAGCGGCAACGGCGTGAATTCAGGTGGGTTCCCGTTTTTCGAACCGTCAGAATGGCAGGCCGGTCGGCTGCATGGTGAAATCGGGGCCGAGTTCGACAATGGGGTGGTTCTTTCTTTTGCGGCGCATCAGATAGAAACAAATGTCAGTGAGACCAATGACATTGGGGCCCCGACCAATGAAGGTATCGAAAGTGCAGGCCAGCAAGTGGTTTCGCTTGGCCATTTGGGTAATGATTTCTACTGGGGCGGGTTTGCAGGCTTGGGTCAGGTCCGGTTTGTGGGGGATGACGATGTTCAAAATTCGCAGTACAGAATTCTGGGCTTTGGTGTCGGCGCCGAGCGCAATCGGTGGGCCTATGGTGCGTCTGTGTCATTGATGGATATCATTAAGTCAGAAGACATTGAGGTGCTGGATCAAGCCGCAATCATTAGAGTGCACGGCGAGTATGCGTTTTCAGGCAAGAATTCCTTGGTCGGCTTGCATGCTTTCTACGCAGAAGGTGACATGGACACCGAGGGTGGGCGAACAGGGGATCCCGTGCGTGGCTCGGGCGTCGGGCTGTATTTGAAGCATGAAATAGGTCAGCTCGCAAACCAGAGCTCTGTCATGCTCAACGCTGGTGTTGACTATGTGGCGATGAAAGAGGCGCCGCCATCTGCGGATCACAATGTCTACTCAGCAAAGGCATACGTGGGTGTGAGTGTGCTGTTTGGCGCCGCACGCGCTCCTAGATCCATGCGAGTCGCCTCTGCGCCTGACATGACCTATGTCCAGATGGTAAACGCTCTACTGGATTGATGGTGGTTCGCCTGCAAGCAGGCTGTGTCTAAGGCCAAGCCGTGAAGCATTAGGGCAGTGCCAGACCTTGGGGAGGTGCAAAAGCGCCTTCCCGGGGGGAAGGTCAGGCGCGGCCCGGGCCTTTAGCCCGTGCCATTGGAGGCGAATTAGGCCGGTTTTCTTTGTTTCCAATGGCGGATTCGCACCACCATAGTGCTTTGCGTTTCACCTCGCCGTAGAGGTTGAACGTGAGCTGGGTGGTCAATTTCAAAATAATGCCTTTGGTGATTGTGCAAATAATTAAAAACGAAAGCGCGGCTTAGGCCATTGGCCGGTATCCAGATGGTATGTCATGATTTGCGGGCCGGTTTTACTAGTTCTCACGATGAGACCCGGACTCCCCAACCTTTCCCTTGCCCCCACCCCCACACTCCCCTATAGGGACCCATCGCCAACCCCGATTTCGCAAGGAATCAGGGCGAGGTGATTCTTTTCTGCATTTCGATGCAGGTGACATAACCCACCAGGTGCGAGGTTACCCAACAGGGGCCTTCTGGTGCTTTGGAAAGGACTTAGGCTATGAACGCCAAGGATCTTCGCGAAAAATCCGCGGATGAACTCCGCGATGAACTCGCAAACCTGAAGAAAGAGAGCTTTAACCTGCGCTTTCAACAGGCCACCGGTCAGCTGGAAAACACATCAGGCATCAAAGCGGCTCGCCGTAACGCTGCCCGTGTGAAGACCATTTTGAACCAAAAAGCTGCAGCAGCAGCTGAATAAGGAGCGACACGATGCCCAAACGTATTCTCACTGGCACCGTGACCAGCGACGCCAACGCCCAGACCGTAACTGTCTCGGTTGAACGCCGCTTCACGCACCCTGTTCTGAAGAAAACCATCCGTAAGTCCAAAAAATATCGGGCCCACGATGAGAAGAACGTTTTCAAAGTAGGTGACTCTGTACGCATCATCGAATGCGCACCTAAGTCGAAAACGAAACGCTGGGAAGTTCTGGAAGCTTAAGAGCCTTTAGAACCCTTAACCGACAGACATCCCAGTTTGTCGAAACCCTGGAGACATCATGGCACGCATCGCCAGTTTCCATAGGTCGGGAGAAACCAAATGATCCAGATGCAAACTAACCTGGATGTTGCTGATAACTCAGGCGCTCGCCGAGTCCAGTGCATCAAGGTTCTGGGTGGCTCTAAGCGTAGATACGCATCCGTAGGCGACATCATTGTCGTCTCGGTTAAAGAAGCCATTCCACGTGGTCGTGTTAAGAAGGGTGACGTCCGCAAGGCCGTTGTCGTTCGCACAGCCAAAGAAGTTCGCCGCGCAGACGGTACTGCTATCCGCTTTGATAGCAACGCTGCTGTAATCCTGAACAACACCAACGAGCCTGTAGGTACACGTATCTTTGGCCCAGTTGTTCGTGAGCTGCGTGCCAAGAACTTCATGAAAATCATCTCGCTTGCTCCGGAGGTGCTGTAACTATGGCTGCTAAACTCCGCAAAGGTGACAAAGTCATCGTGCTTGCTGGCAAGGACAAGGGCAAAGAAGGCGTTATCTCGTCTGTTGACCCGTCTGCTGGCAAGGCTGTTGTTGAAGGCGTGAACATCGCCATCCGCGCAACACGTCAGACACAGACCGAGCAGGGCGGCCGTCTGCCCAAAGCTCTGCCAATCCAGCTGTCGAACCTGGCACTGCTGGACGCAAACGGCAAAGCAACTCGCGTTGGCTTCCGCATGGAAGGCGACAAGAAAGTTCGCTTCGCTAAAACTACAGGGGACGTAATCGATGCTTGATACTGCTGCTTACACCCCGCGTCTGAAGACCTTTTACAAAGAGAGCGTTCGCGCCACTCTGAAAGAGGAATTCGGCTTTAAGAACGAAATGCAGATCCCTAAGCTGGATAAGATCGTTCTGAACATTGGTTGTGGCCGTGCCGCAGTCCGTGACAGCAAGAAGGCAAAGTCGGCTCAGGCTGATCTGACCCTGATTTCTGGCCAGAAAGCTCTGACCACTGTCGCCAAGAACTCCATTGCTGGCTTCCGCGTTCGCGAAGGCATGCCAATGGGTGCCAAGGTGACACTGCGCGGCGACCGGATGTATGACTTCCTGGATCGTCTGATCACCATCGCAATGCCTCGTATCCGCGACTTCCGCGGCATTTCGGGCAAATCTTTTGACGGTCGTGGCAACTACGCCATGGGCCTGAAAGAGCACCTCGTGTTCCCAGAAATCGATTTCGATAAAATCGACGAAAACTGGGGCATGGATATTGTGATCGCTACGACCGCGAAAACTGACGCGGAAGCCAAGGCGCTGTTGAAAGCTCTCAACATGCCCTTCAATTCGTAAGCGCGGGAAGGAATAGACATGGCTAAAAAAGCAATGATCGAACGCGAAAAGAAGCGGGAACGTTTGGTGGCAAAGTATGCTGCGAAACGCGCCGAGCTGAAAGAAATCGCGAATGACCAGTCCAAGCCTATGGAAGAGCGCTTTGCTGCGCGTCTGAAATTGGCAAAATTGCCGCGCAACAGCTCGGCTACACGTTTGCACAACCGTTGCCAGCTGACCGGCCGTCCTCACGCTTACTACCGTAAGCTGAAGGTAAGCCGGATCGCGCTGCGGGACCTTGGCTCTTCGGGCCAGATCCCCGGCATGGTGAAGTCGAGCTGGTAAGGGAGAGACAGATATGAACGATCCTATCGCAGATATGCTCACCCGGATCCGTAACTCGTCGTTGCGCGGTAAATCCACAGTCTCGACCCCAGCTTCCAAGCTGCGGGCCTGGGTTCTGGACGTACTGGCGGACGAAGGTTACATCCGTGGCTACGAAGCAACCACTGGTTCCGATGGCCACCCGGCGATCGAAATCAGCCTGAAGTACTACGATGGCGAGCCAGTCATTCGCGAACTGAAGCGGGTTTCAAAGCCTGGTCGTCGCGTTTACATGGGCGTCAATGACATCCCATCCGTCCGTCAGGGCCTGGGTGTGTCGATTGTCTCCACTCCTCGGGGTGTGATGTCGGACGCAAAAGCACGTGCAGCCAACGTTGGCGGCGAAGTGCTCTGCACCGTCTTCTAAGGAGGTCAATCAATGTCTCGTATTGGTAAAAAACCGGTCACACTGCCTGCAGGCGTTTCTGCATCAGTTTCCGGTCAGACCATCGAAGTTAAGGGCCCGAAAGGGACTCGTAGCTTCTCAGCCACCGACGACGTGACCCTAGCGGTCGAAGATAACGTTGTTTCCATCACACCACGCGGTATGTCCAAGCGGGCACGTCAGCAGTGGGGCATGTCCCGCACCATGGTTGCCAACTTGGTAACCGGCGTGACCTCCGGCTTCAAAAAAGAGCTGGAGATTCAGGGTGTTGGTTACCGGGCAAGCATGCAGGGTAACACCCTGAAGCTGAACCTGGGCCTGTCGCACGATGTGGAATTCGTAGCACCTGAGGGTGTTACTGTTACTGCTCCTAAGCCGACCATCATCATTGTCGAAGGCATTGATGATCAGGCTGTGGGTCAAGTTGCAGCTAACATTCGCGCATGGCGTAAGCCCGAGCCCTACAAGGGCAAAGGTATTCGCTACAAAGGTGAATTCGTCTTCCGCAAAGAAGGCAAGAAGAAGTAAGGACCAGCATAATGGCAAACAGCAAAAGAACCCTGTTTCTGAAGCGCCGCTTGCGCGTCCGGAACAAACTGCGCCGCGTGAACTCAGGACGTCTTCGTCTGTCCGTTCACCGCTCGAACAAGAACATCAGCGTTCAGCTGATCGACGACGTTCGTGGCGTAACATTGGCTTCGGCTTCGACCCTGGAAAAAGATCTGGGTTTCGTTGGCAAGAACAACATCGAAGCAGCTACCAAAGTGGGCGCGGCAATTGCCGAGCGTGCTAAGAAAGCTGGTGTTGAAGAAGCTTACTTTGATCGCGGTGGTTTCCTGTTCCACGGTAAAGTGAAGGCCCTGGCCGACGCTGCCCGTGAAGGTGGCCTCAAGATCTAATCAATGCGGGCGGCGCTTTGTGTGCCGCCCCGATGATCCGGGAGTTCCCTGCAAGGGGAGCTCACCAGGATTGAGAATTTAGGCGCATAGCGCCGGATGAAAGGAATGCCTCATGGCAAGAGAAGATAACCGCCGCGGCGGCCGTCGTGATCGAGACGAAGCTCCGGAATTTGCAGATCGCTTGGTAGCGATCAACCGCGTTTCCAAAACCGTAAAAGGTGGTAAGCGCTTTGGTTTTGCAGCTCTCGTAGTTGTAGGCGACCAAAAAGGCCGCGTTGGCTTTGGTAAAGGTAAAGCGAAAGAGGTCCCTGAGGCCATTCGTAAAGCCACCGAGCAAGCCAAGCGTCAGATGATCCGCGTTCAGCTGCGTGAAGGTCGTACACTGCACCACGACATGGAAGGCCGTCACGGCGCCGGTAAAGTGGTCATGCGTACAGCACCTGAAGGTACTGGTATCATCGCCGGTGGTCCAATGCGTGCCGTTTTCGAAATGCTTGGCGTCAAAGACGTTGTTTCGAAGTCGATTGGTTCGCAGAACCCTTACAACATGATCCGTGCAACCATGGATGGCCTCCGCAAAGAGTCCAGCCCACGTTCGGTTGCTCAGCGTCGTGGTAAGAAAGTTGCCGACATCCTGCCCAAGCGGGACGAAGCACCAGCAGCGGCACCTGCCGAAGCTGAAGCTTAAGGAGATCGGAAGATGGCTAAAACTATCGTAGTTAAGCAGATCGGTTCGCCGATCCGTCGTCCCGCCAAACAGCGTCAGACGCTGATCGGCCTGGGTCTGAACAAGATGCACAAGACACGTGAGCTGGAAGACACTCCTTCGGTTCGCGGCATGGTGAACAAGATTTCACACATGGTCGAGATCATCGAAGAAAAAGGCTAAGTCCTTTTCCTTGAAGACATCGAAAACGCCTCTGGTTCCGCCGGGGGCGTTTTTGTTTGCGAAGGAGTAAGGCACGAGCGACGTGTTCTGTGGTGCTGACAGGTGAGCTTTAGGGCGTTACCAATATGCAAATCTCACCAAGGATGCAGCACATGCCCACCATCGAATACTACTATTCAGCCCATTCCGCCTATGCCTACCTAGGGGCCAAGAAGCTGGCCCAGATCTGCACAGATCATGGCTGCACACTGCTGCACCGGCCGATTTACCTAAGCCCAGTCATCGAGGCCGCAGGGTCACAGCCTTTTGCGGCCCGTACCAAGGCCTACGCTGACTATTTCTTTGGCCGCGAGATAAAACGCTGGGCTGAATTCCGTGGCGCCGACATGATCAATTTTCGCCCCACACATCACGACAATCCACTGACACTACCCAACGGGTTGATTATTGCGGCGGCGGAAGCTGGTGCGCCGGTGGACAAGCTCTCCTATGAGATACTTAGAGCACACTGGGTGGACGATGCAGATCATGCGGATGCGGCTACTCTGGCTGATCTTGTTTCGGGGCTCGGGTTGGATGCCGATAGCCTTCTGACCGCGGCAATGTCTGACCCCATTCAGGCCTTGCATGACACATACACCCAAGAGGCCATTGACCGCAGCGTCTTTGGCTCGCCAACCTACGTTCTGGATGGCGACATGTTCTACGGTCAGGACCGGCTGGAGCTGCTCGAATATGCGCTGGTCAAAAGATCGGGTTGACGTAGCTGGGGCGGGGTGTTTTCTATTTAACCAAGTGATTAATTAGAGTGGAGCCCCCAATGCCCGAACTTGTTACAGCCTATTCAGTTGCCCTCATTTCTCTGCTGGTTTTTGTTCTTGTTGTTCTGCTGCAATCCGCATTGGTCGGTGCGGCTAAGGCCAAGGCGAATATGACGCCGGGCAGCGAACCCGAAGCGGACTATGATAACCCGGTGTACCGGTTGAATAGGTGCCACCAAAACGGTGTCGAGATCATGCCAGCCGCCGCAATCGGCCTGTTCGCCTGCATCCTGACCGGGGCTTCTGCATGGTGGGTGAATCTGCTGATGGTGCTGTTTCTTGTGCTGCGGCTGATCTACATCCTGATCTACGCGCAGAATGTCGGCAAACCGACACAGGGCATACGTACCTTTGTGTATGTTGCCGGCTGGGCCATGGTTGTCGGGCTTTGCGGCATGGCAATTTGGGCGCTGATCTGAACATAACCAGCCGCCATCGCACCTTCGCACAACAGGCCCAGTAATGGCGGCTAGAGCGCCGGGTTCCGTCTCACCCAGCTCTCCAATCATGAACGAATTATGACTTTTCCCATGCGTTCAACGCATAGCGGATTGACCGAACTGTCAGTTGTTTGGGCGATCTAATCCTATATCTAAAGCTTACCAAACAAGAGCAAATCACAGAGCTGGGGAATGCGTTCCAGCTATAGAATATAGGACTACATCATGGCACACGTCATCAACACAGCATCTACCGGTTTCAACCTGTTCGCCCGCATCCGTGGCTTCGTTGAAAACACCAAGCAGGCCTGGGATCTGAACGCTGAATACAAGCGCACATTCGCCGAGCTGGACAGCCTGGAAAATCGCGAGCTGGCCGACATCGGTGTTCGCCGCTGCGACATCGCAGAAATCTCTCGTATCCACGTATACGGCCACTAATTCAGGAATTCATTCAATCCTATCCTCCTCCCTTGGGTTTGAATGACCAGAAACGCCTCCGCATTGCGGGGGCGTTTTCTGTTGCGGGGGGGGCGTACGCTCTGGCAGGCGGATCTTAAGCTACAAACGTCATCCTGTCCGTGATCGCGATCTTCGCCGGGCTTGGCACCCCGGCACACCTGGAGCCTGGCCCTCGTAAAGAAGGGGGCGCAACTGAACCGTTCATTGCACGGGGCAATCCCCCGTCTGCATCCATTCTGGCGGCGCCGCCATTTCTATCCGGCCCTTCCGTTTGACAAAGAATTGCACGGCAGAATCCGACAGGGCAGGGGCCTTGGCGGCTGAACGGCTGAGCCTTGGGTGTAATGCATTTTACGATTTGAGAGCGCATTAGCCTTTGACCTGCTTGGGCGGCGCAGTGCTATGGTTTGATTTTGAGTTAGGGATTTTAAAATGACACAGACATCGGGATTTCAAGTCGCAAACCAAGCCCCTCGATTCTACGACAGCCATGTGGAAAGGTTCATGGCTCCGTTTGTCCAAAAGCTGGTTAGCCGTGCAGTCACGCCCCGCAGCGTTGTTCTTGACGTAGCCTGTGGCACCGGATTCGCAACACGAGCGGCAGCAATTGCAGCAGGACCGAGCGGCCGGGTCACAGGTAGTGACATCAATCCCGCCATGCTTGAGATGGCGCAAAGCGTAACGGGTGATAGCTTTGGCATTCAATGGGTGCCCGCTTCAGCAATGGACCTTCCGTTTGAGAACCACTCTTTCGATGCGGTGATATCGCAGCAGGGGCTCCAGTTCTTTCCGAACCCGGTAGCCGGTCTGCGCGAAATGGCACGCGTAACCAAGGCAGGTGGGACGCTTGCCGCTACCGTTTGGGCGCCCAAGGTTGAGGTGCCTTATCTTGATAGCGTGTTCTCGATGTGCACCAGTCAATGCAATGGCAGCGAGAGCGCAGTGACCCAGACATTCGCCGAAGGAGGAGAAGCGCAAATTCGCAACTGGTTCGAGCAAGCCGGTTTAGCCGCCGCCGATATTGAGTTGATCGAAGCAAATGTCAGTTTGCCGCCTGTTGGTGAATACGTCGAAGATCACATTCGTGCGCTTCCCCCAATGATTGTCGGCGAGTTTTTAGAATGCTCAGCCGAAGTTCAAAGCAGCTTGCTCGAACAGGTGAAGCGCGACCTTTCCCCTTATGCAGATGGGGAAGGGTATGAGGTTCCGTTCCGTTCGTATCTGGCAATGGCCACGGTGTAGAGCCAAAGGATCTGTTTGACAGCTGGTGCGTTGAACTTCTGCCTCTTGATCCACACCCCCAACGGGTCTATAGGCACCCGGTGGCCGCTCTGGTCACAAGAATCAGAATCAATATATGCCGTGGTTGGCCCGAATACGCTTCGTGGGTCACATCCGGCTAAGGAGAAGCGATATGAGACTTAACGAACTGAGCGACAACCCAGGCGCAACGAAAAAACGCAAGCGCGTTGGTCGTGGTCCAGGTTCCGGCACCGGTAAGATGGGTGGCCGTGGTATCAAAGGTCAGAAATCCCGTTCGGGTGTTGCCATCAATGGCTACGAAGGTGGTCAGATGCCTTTGTACCAACGTCTGCCAAAGCGTGGCTTTAACAAGCCAAACCGCAAGGCATTCGCTGTCATCAACCTGGGCCTGATCCAGAAATTCATCGATCTGGGCAAGCTCGACGCCAAGTCGATCACCGAAGACGCACTGGTCGAATCAGGTGTTGTTCGGCGCAAGCTGGACGGTATCCGCGTTCTGGCTAAAGGCGAAATCACTGCCAAAGCAATTATCTCTGTTACCGGTGCCTCAAAAGCAGCCGTTGAAGCAGTAGAAAAGGCGGGCGGTGCCCTGACTGTAGTGGCAAAAGAAGCCGCAGCTGAGTAAGCGCTTGTGAGCGGCAACAATGCCGCTTACATAGTCTTCAGTTTTCCAATTGACGCCGCCCAAGCCGGAAAACGGCTTCGGGCGGCGTTTTCGCAATAAAGAGACCTTTTTCATGGTATCAGCAGCAGAACAAATGGCGGCGAACACGAGCTGGTCCGCGCTTGGCAAAGCGACAGACCTGCGTAATCGCATCCTGTTCACCCTGGCCCTATTGATTGTCTATCGTTTGGGGACATTCATTCCGGTTCCAGGCATCGACACAATCGCCCTGCGAGAGTTTATGGACCAGGCCGGTCAGGGTATTGGCGGCATGGTATCCATGTTCACCGGTGGCGCGCTTGGCCGTATGGGTATTTTTGCCCTTGGCATCATGCCTTATATCTCGGCTTCGATTATTATCCAGCTGCTGACCTCGATGGTTCCGTCGCTGGAGCAGTTGAAGAAAGAGGGCGAGCAGGGCCGCAAGAAAATCAACCAGTACACCCGCTATGGCACCGTGGCGCTGGCCACTGCACAGGCCTATGGTCTGGCTGTGTCGCTTGAGGCAGGTGAGTTGGCCACAGATCCCGGCATGTACTTCCGTATGGCCTGCATGATCACTCTGGTTGGCGGCACCATGTTCCTGATGTGGCTGGGTGAGCAGATCACTCAGCGTGGTCTGGGTAACGGTATCTCGCTGATCATCTTTGTTGGTATTATCGCCGAAGTTCCAGCTGCACTGGCTCAGTTCTTTGCTTCCGGTCGTTCTGGCGCAATCAGCCCTGCGGTTATCGTGATGGTGCTGATCATGGTCATCGCGATCATCATGTTCGTGGTCTTTATGGAACGCGCCCTGCGCAAGATCCATATTCAGTACCCGCGCCGTCAGGTTGGCATGAAAGTCTATGACGGTGGTTCTTCGCATCTGCCAGTCAAAGTGAACCCAGCAGGCGTTATCCCAGCGATCTTTGCCAGCTCGCTGTTGCTGCTGCCGACTACCATCTCGACCTTCTCGTCGGGCTCTACCAGTGGTCCGGTGATGTCTTGGCTGCTTGCCAACTTTGGTCCCGGTCAGCCGCTGTACCTGTTGTTCTTTACGTCGATGATCGTGTTCTTCGCTTACTTCTACACTTTCAATGTGTCGTTTAAGCCAGAAGACGTGGCCGACAACCTGAAGAACCAGAACGGCTTTGTTCCGGGGATCCGTCCGGGCAAAAAGACAGCTGAATATCTTGAGTATGTGGTCAACCGCGTGTTGGTTCTTGGCTCGGGTTATCTGGTGCTGGTCATGCTGCTGCCGGAAATTCTGCGCGGTCAGTTTGCAATCCCGTTCTACTTTGGTGGTACGTCGGTTCTGATTGTTGTCTCGGTAACAATGGATACCATTCAGCAAGCGCAAAGCCATCTGTTGGCGCATCAGTACGAAGGTCTGATCGAGAAGAGCCAGCTGCGTGGTAAGAGCAAAAAACGTGGTAAGCGGGGTCCATCGCGCAAATGAATATTATTCTGTTAGGCCCCCCTGGTGCAGGCAAAGGCACTCAAGCACGCCATCTGGTCGAAACTCGTGGCATGATCCAGCTAAGCACTGGCGACATGCTGCGCGAAGCGAAATCCAGCGGTACCGAGATGGGGCTGAAAGTCGCCGCCATCATGGACGCCGGCAAGCTGGTCACGGACGAAATCGTGATTGGCCTGATCGAAGAGAAGCTGGCCGCTGAACCTGGCGCTGGTTTCATCTTTGATGGTTTCCCACGCACATTGGCGCAGGCTGATGCGTTGGCTGCACTGCTGGCTAAGCTTGGCCAGTCACTGCACACCGTCATCGAAATGCGGGTCGACGACGAGGCGCTGGTAAAGCGCATCACTGGTCGCTTTACCTGTGGTGATTGTGGTGAAGTATACCACGACGAGACCAAGCCGACGGCTGAGGCTGACAAGTGTGATCATTGTGGCAGTACCAACATGGTGCGGCGTGCGGATGACAACGAAGACAGCCTGCGCACCCGTCTGATGGAATACTACAAAAAGACCTCGCCACTGATTGGCTACTACTACGCCAAGGGCGACCTGCGCCCGGTCAACGGTCTGGCTGACATCTCTGAGGTGCAGAACTCGATCAAGGCCATTTTGGGCTGATCACGTTTGTGAATTTGATAACGAATTAGGGCTAGGGTTTTCCTGGCCCTTTTTTGTTTTAGGAATTCACTCAATGAACTTTCGCAACTTTCTTGCCCTTGCATCTGTCTGCCTAGCTGTTCCAGCCTCTGCCGAGCGGATTTTCCTGAATGACCCAAATTCATGTCATCTGTTGGAACAGGAATACGGGGATCTGGATTTTGCGGGCAATGGCGGACTGATCCTGAATGAATCTGGTTTCAGCTCGCTCGAATATTTTTGCGAATTCCAACCTGATCTACAGTTTCATTGGGACGGGTGGCTGGCCACAACCCATATGGGGCATTGCCAAGAGCCGGGCCCGTTCTACACCCCCACTTTGTTTACTTTCGTAATGACAGAGGAAGAGCCGGGTGTGATAACGATGTTTGATGGATCACAGGAACCGACGCGGTTCTATTCTTGCACGGACTGACCTTCTCGGATTGGTTGCGCTAGCACCGAACTTTGATGTCAATCAAAACGTGGGTTGACGATCTGTAAAATACCTCATACCCAACCCCATCCCTTTAGGGAATCAATTCCTGTGGGTGGGCTTTGCCTATTTCCACAGATACCTCGAAAATACTGGGCCAATCGGTTTCAATGCCAGGGTCAAGTGTTGTGAAAAAAGATTCCGGAGCTACGGAATCGCAACAAAAGGAACGTATAACGTGGCACGTATTGCCGGCGTAAACATCCCGACTGCAAAGCGGGTTCCAATCGCCCTTACCTATATCACCGGAATCGGTACAACCACGGCTGAAGCCATTTGCGAAGCCGTAGGCATCGAAATGACTCGTCGTGTAAACGAACTGTCCGACGCCGAAGTTCTGAAAATCCGCGAGCACATCGACGCCAACGTCGAAGTCGAAGGCGACCTTCGCCGCGAAACAACCATGAACATCAAACGTTTGATGGATCTGGGTTGTTACCGTGGTCTGCGTCACCGTCGCAACCTCCCCGTACGCGGTCAGCGTACTCACACTAACGCTCGTACACGCAAGGGCCCTGCACGGGCTATTGCTGGTAAGAAGAAGTAAGGGAGGGTTTGATCAATGGCACGCGATAAGACTCGTACGAAGAAAAAAGAGCGCAAGAACATCGCCTCCGGCGTTGCTCACGTTAACAGCTCATTCAACAACACCAAGATCCTTATCTCGGATGTACAGGGCAACGCCATTTCATGGTCGTCTGCTGGTACAATGGGCTTCAAAGGTTCGCGGAAATCCACACCGTACGCTGCTCAGCTGGCTGCAGAAGATGCAGGCAAAAAAGCTCAGGACCACGGTGTTAAAACTCTGGAAGTCGAAGTTCAGGGCCCAGGTGGTGGACGTGAATCCGCACTGCGCGCTTTGGCTGCCATCGGCCTTAACATCACATCGATCCGTGATGTAACTCCGATGGCACACAACGGCTGCCGTCCGCCTAAGCGCCGCCGCGTCTAAGCGACACTAAATTACCGCTGGGGTCCTGTGTTTTACATGGGCCCCAGTTTGTCATTAGAAACCTCGGGCGCCTGAACCTATCGGACATGGGGTACAGGCAGGAATGGAGGGAACGCATGATCCATAAGAATTGGGCAGAACTGATCAAGCCGACACAGCTTGAAGTTAAGCCGGGCAACGACCCAGCACGCCAGGCGACAGTTGTCGCTGAGCCGCTGGAACGTGGCTTTGGTCTGACCCTGGGCAACGCGCTGCGTCGCATTTTGATGAGCTCGCTGCAAGGCGCCGCCATCACATCCGTCCAGATCGATAACGTCCTGCACGAGTTCTCGAGCGTTGCTGGTGTACGTGAAGACGTTACCGACATCATCCTGAACCTCAAAGGTGTTTGCCTGCGCATGGAAGTCGAAGGCCCTAAGCGTCTTTCGATCAATGCAAAAGGCCCAGCCGTTGTTACTGCTGGCGACATTTCTGAGTCCGCAGGCATCGAAATCCTGAACCGTGATCACGTGATCTGTCACTTGGATGACGGCGCTGACCTGTTCATGGAACTGACTGTGAACACTGGTAATGGTTATGTTTCGGCTGAAAAGAACAAGCCGGAAGATGCTCCTATCGGCCTGATCCCGATCGACGCGATCTACTCGCCGGTCAAAAAGGTTTCGTATGACGTTCAGCCGACCCGCGAAGGTCAGGTTCTGGACTATGACAAACTGACCATGAAAATCGACACCGACGGTTCGATCACGCCGGACGACGCTGTGGCTTTTGCTGCGCGTATCCTGCAGGACCAACTGTCGATCTTCGTGAACTTTGATGAGCCTGAGTCTGCTTCTCGCGCAGACGAAGACGATGGTCTCGAGTTCAACCCGCTTCTGTTGAAGAAAGTGGACGAGCTGGAACTGTCTGTTCGTTCGGCAAATTGCCTCAAGAACGACAACATCGTTTACATCGGCGATCTGATCCAGAAAACCGAAGCCGAAATGCTGCGCACGCCAAACTTTGGCCGCAAGTCGCTTAACGAGATCAAGGAAGTGCTTTCGGGCATGGGTCTGCATCTCGGCATGGACGTTGAGGACTGGCCACCGGACAACATCGAAGATCTGGCGAAAAAGTTCGAAGACTCGTTCTAATAGGACTGGTCAAAAGATTGGAGAGGGCGTAAAGCCCTCTCCGAAATGCCCACAGTGGTGGGGAAATCTGGGCACCAACGCCCCAAGGAGAGTGGCTGACCCGCATCGGCTGCCAGACAAAGCAAAACGTAACGAAGGAATACGAAAATGCGTCACGCACGTGGTTACCGCCGCCTGAACCGTACACATGAGCACCGTAAAGCTCTGTTTGCTAACATGGCTGGCTCGCTCATCGAGCACGAGCAGATCAAAACAACTCTGCCAAAAGCAAAAGAACTGCGCCCAATCATCGAAAAGATGATCACACTGGCAAAACGCGGCGACATTCACGCCCGTCGTCAGGCTTCGGCCAAGCTGAAAGAAGAGCAGTACGTTGCAAAACTGTTCGACATCCTGGGCCCACGCTACAAAGACCGTCAGGGTGGCTATGTCCGCGTCCTGAAAGCTGGCTTCCGTTATGGCGACATGGCTCCAATGGCGATCATCGAATTCGTTGACCGCGACCGCGATGCCAAAGGCGCAGCTGACAAAGCACGCGTTGCAGCAGAAGAAGTTGCCGCTGAAGAATAAGACCTTCGGATCATAGATCCCAAGCGTCAAAGGCCCTCGTTCCAACCGGAACGGGGGCTTTTTTGTTAGATGGCAGTCAAGTTCTTGTCGAACCCCAATTTAGCCATCTGGCATCCTCGGGTGTCAGCAACTCAGCGCAGCGCTCTGAATACCGTCTGAGATCATCGTCATTAAGACGGCCCTCCCACTTGTTGGATGTACCTGATGCAAAGAACTTGGCCTGATCCACAAAGGGTGAATCTTCATCAAATCGCCTTTCGCTGGTTTCGATAACTTTGCGCATGCTGGCAAAGGTGTTTGCCTCGGTTAGCGCATCGAGGGTTTTCGCTGACAGATCAATTTTCAAAATTTTGGCAAGTCGCGATATCTGGCCATGTAGGTCGCTGCTCAGGTCTGCATAGTGAACGAAATGTACGTTCCCTTGGTCTTGGCGCGATTTGGCTTGGTGGTAGTGATGGGCGATGGAAGCCAAGCTTAGATCATCTGTACCCGCATCAGTCGATGGAGCATCGAGAAACCGGTTGAAGCCTTCTCGGATATCCTCGGGAAACTGTTCTGCCAAGCGACCGGGGTCTTTCATATTTGCAACATGACTTCGAAACGAGAAGTGGGCATCCACTGGGTGACGATACACAACGATGTAGGTAGGCTCCGCACCGTATGCGATGCCGTCCATTGGAGTATGGCTTTTGATGCAGCGCCGCCGCGTCAGGCTTGCTTGTTTCTTTGCGATCGCCTGTCTGTCGCGAAACCCACAATCGAGCCAAGGTGCGTCATCTCGGTTACCTGCATCTGGAACGACGACGCCGTAGATCAGCATCATTACGATGTTCAATGTCCATGTCGTACCGCATTTCGGCGGCGTGCATACAATCACGTCGTTGGGTCGCAGCTGAAAACTGTCCCAAATATCTGTGTTTGTAACCGGGCCGCAATAGTCACGTTGACGTTCTGTGTGCACTGTTTGCATCGTAGTCCCCTAGTTGCGGAGGTCGTCGGTCTAGAAATGGTAGGTCATGCCGAGTATCGGGCCAGTCTGTTTGAATTCGTAATTGTTTGTACTGCCATCGTTACTGACGCTGATGTGTCGAAGCCCAAACCGCCCAACCCATTTGTCACTAAAGGCGTAGTCTGCGGTCAAAAGCACCTGCCAGGTTTCGCGGTCCTCCCAGCCGCCAACATCGGCAACAACTGTCCCAGACCATTTATCATTCAGGCTGAACCTCGAGCGCAGACCTATCACAGGATCGATCCAATCGTCCGCAGTGGTGCGACTGTTGGTGGGCAGGGTGCCTGCCTGTAACGTCATGGTGGTATTGGTATCGTACCAGCGTGCGCCCGCCAGCAGGTCAGTAGTGACTGTTTGCGTCTCGTGGAGCCGGTATGAGAGATACCCTGTCAGGATCCGCGTTTTGATAGATGTGCTTAGCCCGCTATAGGCCGGGCCGGGTGTCGCGGTGTCAAAACCGATGTCGGTCATCATGTAATCGAGAGCAAAGCCCCATTGACCGTTCTCGGCGGTGAAGGTCCCCATGAATGTGCTATCCAGATTTTCCAAAGCGTCTGTAAAGCTGAGTGTTGCACTCCGATCGCCGATGCTTGTTTCGGTCTCAGCTGCATATAGGTACAGCGCAGCTGAATAGCTCCAGTCCTGAGCATGTGCTGGTGAGCTAGCAATAAATGCCGCGACGACCAATGGATTGACTATCTGTTTCACTGTGAACCCCCTACCAACTAGGCTTATGGTTGCGCGGAGTAGCGCTGGGTTCAAGATATATCTGTAGAAGATAGGTTTTGGGCGATTTGCCGGCAGCTGCGACAAGCCCTCGTTTGATCCTGATCGGAGGCCTTTTTGTTGATGGCTTGTAATGCGCCCGATGGGCGCTGCCTCCGGCGGGGATATTTAGGGCCAGATGAAGCCGCTGGAGGATCTACTTTCCGGGTTTCTTTTTGCAAAAAACTACTCCGGGGTGAATTGGCCTTTGGCCAAGAGGGGCAGCGCCCTTGTCTTCCTTTTGATCGGGCTGCGCTTGCATTTGGCCGATGCCCCCCGCATATCCTAGGGACACGTTAAGTTGGAGCCAAAATGATCCGCGCAGCCCTTATTGCCCTTACTGTTGTCGCAGCAAACCCGCTGGCGGCTGAAACCCGCGTGCCGACGTCTCAGGCTGAAATCAGCCTTGGTTTTGCGCCGCTGGTCAAAGAGGCCGCGCCAGCGGTGGTAAATATCTATGCCAAGATTATTACTCAGGCACCGCAGCGCACATCCTTTTCTAAGGACCCGTTCTTTGATGAATTCTTTCGCGGGTTTGCCGACCCACAACCGCGGGTGCAGAACTCACTTGGGTCGGGGGTGATCCTGTCGGACGATGGTATCGTTGTGTCGAACTACCACGTGGTTGGCATGGCCACGGATATCCGTGTGGTGACCACCGACCGGCGTGAATATAATGCCCGTGTTGTTTTGGCAGATAAGGCCAGTGATCTGGCTATCCTTCAGCTGGACGACGCTGCCGATCTGCCGTTTTTGGAACTGCGTAACAGCGATGAGGTCGAGGTTGGTGAGCTGGCCCTAGCCATTGGTAACCCTTTTGGTGTTGGGCAAACCGTAAGCAGCGGTATCATATCCGGTCTAGCCCGGACAGGCGCCGGAACGGGGCAGGGGTTTGGCTATTACTTGCAGACTGATGCGGCGATTAATCCCGGTAACTCGGGCGGGGCGCTGATTGATGTGAATGGCGATCTGATTGGTATCAATACTCGCATTCTAAGCAGATCTGGCGGATCGAACGGGATTGGTTTTTCCATCCCGGCTAATCTGGTGCGCGAATTTGTGCATCAGGCAGAGAATGGAATCGAAGCGTTCCAGCGACCCTGGGCAGGCATGACGGGGCAACCGGTTGATGCGGATATGGCGGCCTCGATGGGGATGGACCGTCCCGTGGGTATGGTGATCTCAGACCTTCACCCAGCCAGTCCCTTTGCCAAGGTTGGGTTTAAGGTTGGTGATGTGATATCTGCCGTCGACGGTCAGGTTGTCAATTCACCATCCGAGATGGTGTTTCGTATGACGGTTGCTGGTATGGGTGGTAGTGCTCAGATCACTCGTTTACGCGGGACTGAGGCAGCTGATCTGGCAGTGAAGATGATGGCGGCCCCTAACACGCCATCGGCGGATCCTGTTCAGTTGAATGAGAAATCGGTTTTGGAGGGCCTGATAGTGGTCCGCATCAATCCGGAGATGATCCGCCGGTTGGACCTGCCGCTTAGCGCGGAAGGGGTGGTGATCACCAATCCTGGCCGTTATGGCGCGCGCCTTGGTCTGCGCCAGGGGGATGTGGTGCAAGAGATAAATGGCAAAGAAGTGGTCAATACTGTCGACGTTCCCAAGTTTTTGTCCAGTTCAAGACGTCAGGTGAAAATGAAGCTACTGCGCGGTGGGCAGCAGCTGAACGTGAGGTTCCGGTTGTAACCATGGCTGACTTGTTCGACAGCGGCGCTGAGCCATCAGAGCAACCGCAACGTAACCGGCCTTTGGCAGATCGGTTGCGGCCGCAGACACTGGCACAGGTTATTGGTCAGTCTCAGGTCTTGGGGCCTGAGGCGCCATTGGGTGTCATGCTGGCGTCTGGGTCGTTGTCTTCACTGATCTTCTGGGGGCCGCCCGGCGTTGGTAAAACCACCATCGCTCGTTTGCTTGCAGATGAGACTGATCTCCACTTTGTGCAGATCAGTGCGATTTTTTCTGGTGTGGCTGACCTGAAGAAGGTGTTCGAGGCCGCTAAGATCCGGCGCCAGAACGGGCAGGGGACTCTGCTGTTCGTGGACGAGGTGCACCGCTTTAACAAAGCGCAGCAGGATGGGTTTTTGCCGCATATGGAAGACGGCACCATCCTGTTGGTTGGGGCCACTACCGAAAACCCCAGCTTTGAGCTGAACGCCGCTGTGCTTAGCCGGTCGCAGGTTCTGGTGCTGGAGCGCTTGTCGCTGGTAGAGTTGGAGTTGATGACCCAGCGGGCCGAGAAAGAGTTGGATCGCGCCCTGCCGTTGGATGCCGAAGCGCGGGATGCGTTGCATGAGATGGCCGATGGCGATGGTCGGGCGCTATTGAACCTGATCGAACAGGTGTCCGCCTGGAAGGTGGACAAGCCGTTGAACCGCGACGCACTGGCGACCCGTTTGATGCGGCGGGCGGCAAAATTCGATAAATCCGGTGATGAGCATTACAACCTGATTTCAGCCCTGCACAAATCTATCCGCGGGTCAGACCCCGATGCAGCGTTGTATTGGTTGGGGCGGATGCTGGAAGGCGGAGAGGACCCGCGGTTTCTGGCCCGTCGTCTAACCATGATGTCGACCGAGGATATTGGTCTGGCGGATCCGCAGGCGAACACTGTGTGTCTGAATGCCTGGCAAACCTACGAACGCTTGGGCAGCCCAGAGGGTGAATTGGCACTGGCTAATGCAGCGGTCTATCTGGCCTTGGCACCAAAATCGAATGCTGTCTATGTGGGCATTAAGGCTGCGCGCAGGTTGGCCAAGCAGACTGGCAGCGCGCCACCGCCGAAACATATCATGAATGCTCCGACCAAACTGATGGCCGAGCAGGGCTACGGTGAAGGCTATGCCTATGATCATGACGCCGAGGATGGGTTTTCTGGGCAGAACTATTTCCCAGACGGGGTGAAACACCCAGTGCTGTATCAGCCGGTTGAACGCGGGTTCGAGCGTGAGTTGAAGCGGCGGGTGGATTATTTCGCCAAGCTACGGGCGCAGCGCAACAGTTAAGGCTGGTGTAGGCCCCGGGTGATGAGCCCTGCGTTCAGCGCAAGGCGGGGAAAACTTGACATCCACGTCCCCACACGCGAGAGACCGCCAATGTTTTATACAGTCCTATATGTCGCCCTTGGGGGCGCAATCGGCGCGGCGGCCCGGTATCTGGCGGGTTTGGGTATGATCCGCCTGCTGGGGCATCATCCGTTTCCGGTTGCGGTGTTGACGGTGAATGTCGTCGGATCGTTCCTGATGGGGGCCTTTGTGATCCTGGCTGCTCAACGCGGTCTGACCCATCTTAGCCCGTTTGTGATGACCGGGATCTTGGGTGGGTTCACCACGTTTTCGGCGTTTTCATTGGAAACCGTCAACATGTTGGAACGCGGTGCGTTTGGATACGCGGCGCTGTATGTTTCGATGTCAGTGATTTTGTCAGTGACTGGACTATTTCTAGGCCTGATGGCCGCAAAAGGGGTGCTGGCATGAGCGGCGTACAGAAAATCATCGTTGCAGACGACGACACGGATCAGAGGTTGGATCGTTGGCTGCGGCGGTTGTTCCCGCATGTCAGCCAAGGGCGGATCGAAAAGATGTGCCGCAAGGGCGATCTGCGGGTCGACAGTGGCCGGGTGAAACCTTCGACCCGCGTCATGGCCGGGCAAACCGTGCGGGTGCCGCCGCTGCCTGCGATTGACCATCAGCCTAATGATACTCAGCGCCGGATCTCGGATGCGGATATCAAGATGATCCAGTCCTGTGTGATCTACCGCGACGATAATGTGATCGCGCTGAACAAACCGCATGGTTTGGCGGTGCAGGGTGGCAGCGGCCAAAGCCGCCACGTGGACGGGTTGGCCGAGGCGCTGAAATTTGGGTATGAGGAAAAACCCAAGCTGGTGCACCGGCTGGACAAGGATACCTCGGGTGTTTTGCTGCTGGCACGTGACCGGCTGTCGGCCAAGGCATTGACCGCCGCCTTTCGCCATCGCGAGACACAGAAAATCTATTGGTCGGTGGTTGCTGGGGTTCCGCATCCCAAGCTTGGCATGATCAAAACTGGGCTGGTCAAAGCGCACGGGCATGGCCCGGGTGGCGAAGGCGAGAAGATGTACAACATCCACCCGCGCGATATCGACGATACTCCGGGCGCCAAAAAGGCGATCACCGACTATGTTGTGCTAGAGGCTGCCGGCAAACGCGCGGCCTGGATGGCGCTAAGCCCGGTCACAGGGCGTACCCACCAGTTGCGTGCACACATGGGCGAGCTGGGACATCCGATTGTCGGTGATGGCAAATACGGCGGATCGAGCCAGGAAAACCTCGGCGATGGCTGGGGCTCACAACTGGGCAACGAGATCTCGAAAAAGCTGCACCTGCACGCGCGCAGCATCAGGATCGAGCATCCGGTGAACAAGTCGGTTCTGAACATCACCGCACCGCTGCCACAGCACATGCAGGATACTTGGGACTATTTTCAATGGGATCCAAGGGATGTGCCCGAGGATCCGTTTGAGGAACTGGAATGAGCGCAGACCTGCGGCTGGTTCTGTTTGATATGGATGGCACTCTGGTGGACAGCCAGGGGGCTATCACCGGAGCCATGTACGAAGCCTTTGCCGGGCAGGGGTTAGAGCCACCGTCGCGTGACGCGATCCTATCAATCGTTGGTCTGTCGCTAGATCTGGCAATGGCAGAGCTGTCTCCCGGCGCCGACCCTGCGACCCAGAGCGCTTTGGTTGAGGGCTACAAGAATTCTTACATGGTGTCGCGGCAGGGGGCAGGTAAGGCGCACTCGCCACTGTATCCCGGCACGCTTGAGATGCTATCGGCGCTGCATGCGGTGCCTGAATATCTGTTGGGTGTCGCCACTGGTAAATCACAGCGCGGGCTGGATGCGGTTATCGCATCCCATGATTTGACCTGTTTTGTGACCCGGCAGTCAGCAGACCACCACCCATCAAAACCACATCCTTCGATGATCCATACGGCTATGGTAGAAACCGGAGTTGCACCTGAACACACGGTAATGATCGGCGATACCAGCTATGATATCGACATGGGTCACGCCGCTGGTGTCACGACGATCGCAGTACCCTGGGGGTACCATCCGGTGGATCAGTTGAACGCGCATCACACCATCAATAGTTTTGCCGATTTGGCACCCTTGTTACAAAGAATTTGGAAGGCCTGACCGATGAGCACATGGAAGCAAAAGCGATTCTGGGAACAGGTTACCGTGACCGAATCAGCAGGGCGATTCGCTGTCGAATTGGACGGTCGAAAGGTCAAAACACCGGCAAAAGCAGGACTGATTCTACCGACTCGCGCCATGGCCGAGGCAATTGCCGCGGAATGGATGGCCCAAGAGGATGCGGTTAACCCGCATACGATGCCATTTACCCGTTCTGCGAATGCGGCACTGGATAAAGTTCAGCTTCAGCACAACGAAGTCGCCGACATGTTGGCCGAATACGGCGATTCCGATTTGCTGTGTTACCGGGCCGATAGCCCGGTGGAACTGGTTCAGCGACAGAGCGACGAATGGGATCCGGCGTTGGATTGGGCTGCGTCAGAGTTGAACGCAAGACTGCAAACCCGACAGGGCATCCAGCATCAACGACAGGATGCAGAGGTCCTGAAAGGCCTACAAGCTAGGGTGCGAGCGCTATCAGCGTTCCAATTGGCGGCCTTTCACGATCTCGTTAGCATGTCGGGCTCACTCATTCTGGGCTTTGCTGCAGCCGCCGGATGGCGCGGTGCTGATGAAATCTGGACGCTGTCACGTTTGGATGAGACATGGCAGGAAGAGCAGTGGGGGCCAGACGACGAGGCGCAAGCCGAAGCCGAAATCAAACGTCAGGCCTTTCTTCATGCCAAGAAATTCTACGATTTTTCTTGACGACGCAGTCGATTGAAAAGTCGCAGATTTGCGACATCGGGTATCATTGAAATTCTGAAAGTTCACTATTCGATCATCTAATTTCGTGAACCTGCACTTGACGTTTGTTGATGAATTAGCCCAAGCTAAGCAACGAATTGGAAAGATATCCAAATTCACTTAAAGTTTCGGCATTGCTGGTGTCGGATAAAAACCGTCCACAAGGGCGGAACCATCAGGAAGAGGTAAAAATGAAAAAAACCGTATTTTTAGGCGCACTGACTGTAGCCGGTCTGGCTGCTGGCGTAGCCGCTGCTGGTACACTTGACGACGTCAAAGCCCGCGGTAAACTGAACTGCGGCGTAACCACCGGTCTGGTTGGTTTTGCTGCTCCCGACGCAAACGGCGAATGGGCTGGCTTTGACGTTTCGATCTGCCGTGCTGTTGCTGCTGCCGTTCTGGGTGACCCGAGCGCTGTTGAGTTCGTTCCAACAACTGGTAAGACACGCTTCACAGCGCTGGCTTCTGGCGAGATCGACATGCTGGCTCGTAACACCACATGGACATTCTCTCGTGACGTCGACCTGAAGTTCACCTTTGTTGGTGTGAACTACTACGATGGTCAGGGCTTCATGGTTCCAAAGGACCTGGGTGTTTCCTCGGCTAAAGAACTGGACGGCGCTACTGTTTGTATCCAAACTGGTACAACAACCGAGCTGAACCTGGCGGACTTCTTCCGTTCGAACAACATCAGCTACGAGCCGGTTCCAATCGAAACCAATGCTGAAGCTCAGCAGCAGTACCTGGCTGGCGCTTGCGACGTGTACACCACAGACGCATCTGGCCTGGCTGCTACTCGTGCGACTTTCGAAGCACCAGCTGACCACGTTCTGCTGCCAGAAATCATCTCCAAGGAGCCTCTGGGCCCATTGGTACGCCACGGCGACAACGAGTGGGGCGATGTTGTTCGCTGGACTCTGAACGCAATGGTTACAGCTGAAGAGCTGGGTGTGACTTCGGCAAACATCGCTGAGATGTCCGCTGGCACAGACAACCCAGAAATCAACCGTCTGCTGGGTACCGAAGGTACTCTGGGCGAGATGCTGGGTCTGTCGGCTGACTGGGGCAAGAACGCCATCATGGCTGGCGGCAACTACGGTGAAGTCTTTGCCAAGAACATCGGCGAAGAAACACCAATCGGTCTGGCCCGTGGTCTGAACGCACAGTGGACAAACGGCGGCCTGCTGTACTCGCCACCGTTCCGCTAAGAACCGCAAGGTCAAGGGCGCAGGTAACCCCTGCGCCCTTTTCCTATCTGCAATACAAACTCGATCACAGGAAGTGGGGACAAACCCTGCTCAGATAAGATCGAGGGAGTCACGGGGATCATTATATTATGACCACTATAACCGACCCGCCGCAGGGGTCGTTCCGGCTGTCGATGCTGTTGAGCGACACGCGCTACCGATCTTTGACGCTTCAGGCCATTGCGGCCATTTGTTTGGCGTTGGCGATCTGGTACCTAGGCAACAATGTTGCCAAGAACCTAGCTAAACTTGGACTGAACATTGATTTTGGGTTCTTGGGCGTTCCAGCTGGGTACGACATCAATCAGAGATTGATTGAGTACACCAGCCAATCCACCAACCTTCGGGCGGCGTTTGTAGGTATTCTGAACACGCTTTTAGTCGCGTTCCTTGCCTGTACACTGGCGACGATCTTTGGGGTTCTTGCTGGGGTTCTACGCCTGTCCAACAACTGGATCGTCTCCAAACTGATGGCGGTTTATGTTGAACTATTCCGCAATATTCCGGTGCTGATCTGGATTGTGATCATCTTTACGATCATGACCGCGGTTCTTCCCGGGCCGCGCGCATTCCGGGGCGATGAAGCCACGGCCAGCATGCTGTTTGATGCCTTTGCATTTACAAACCGCGGTATTTACCTGCCCGCTCCCGTTTGGGGCGCTGGGTCGATGGTTGTGGTTGTCACCTTCTTGCTGTCCATCGTGGGCGTCATTGGGTACCGCCGTTACGCGACCAAGCTGCTGTATGACACCGGCCGGATGCTTCCAACATTTCTGCCAAGCCTGGCGATCTTCTTTTTGCCAACAATCCTGATGTTCTTCATCATGGGGATGCCAATTGGCTTGGAATATCCAGAGCTTAAAGGCTTCAATTTCAAAGGCGGCATCAAAATTGGTGGGCCACTGATTGCGATCTGGTTTGCCCTGTCCATTTATACCGGTGCTTTCATTGCTGAAAACGTGCGTGCAGGTATTCAGGCTGTGTCCAAAGGCCAAACTGAAGCTGCTGCAGCTTTGGGCCTGCGTTCCGGTCGGATCATGAGCCTCGTTGTACTGCCTCAGGCACTGCGGGTTATCATTCCGCCACTGATCTCGAACTACCTGAACATTACCAAAAACTCGTCTTTGGCGATTTTGGTGGGCTATGCCGACGTAACGGCCACACTGGGCGGGATCACCCTGAACCAGACCGGTCGTGCCATCGAATGTGTTCTATTGCTGATGTTGTTCTATCTCGTCATCTCGCTGAGCATCTCCGCTGTGATCAACGTCTACAACAATGCAATTAAGTTGAAGGAGCGGTGAGCATGTCTGATCAGACAAATAACTCAGTTGCCTTCGTGCGCACCGAAGAAGTGCCATCTATGCCACCGCCCTATACGGCGTCTGGTCCGGTAAAGTGGGCGCGCGACAACCTGTTTTCAACTCCTGCAAACAGTGTTCTGACCATTGTTGCGCTCTATGTGATCTACATGATCCTGAGCGGCACAATGCCTTGGGTTCTGAATGGGATTTGGGATTCGCCTAGCCTATCGGCGTGTCGCGAAATTCTTGACGGTAAGTCAGGCGCTTGTTTTGCCGTCTTGACCGAACGGTGGAACCAATTGCTGTTTGGGTTCAAATATCCGGTAGATCTCTACTGGCGGCCAACAATTGCCTTTGTGCTGTTTTTCTTTGCAGCCGCTCCGGTATTGTTCTTCGACCTGCCGCGCAAGCTGCTGATCTTTACTGGCCTTTACCCATTTATCGCTTTCTGGCTGATCTGGGGCGGAGAGATTGGTACGCCAATTACTGCGCTCATTGGTGTTGCCGTGGGTTATCTGGTCTACAGCCGCTTGGTTGCTAGCAACTTTGCCCTTGGTTTCTTTAGCGGAATCGCTGCGGCTTTTGTCGTCTGGTTGGTGGTCGGGGCTGTATTGCCGACCGGCATGATTGAAGAAGGCTCTATGCGTTCGGTGCCATCTCGCGATTTGGGCGGCTTCATGCTGAACATGATGCTGGGTGTAACCTGTGTGTCCTTGTCGGTGCCCATTGGCATTGCATTGGCGCTTGGACGTCAGTCGGACATGCCGCTGATCAAATACATCTGCGTTGTCTTCATCGAGTTCATCCGTGGCGTTCCACTGATCACTTTGCTGTTTGTAGCCAGTGTCATGTTGGCATATTTCTTCCCGCCCGAAGCAACAGTTGATCTGTTTCTGCGTGTGGTGATCATGATCACATTGTTCTCGGCGGCCTATATTGCCGAGGTGGTCCGTGGTGGTTTGGCAGCATTGCCGAAAGGCCAGTACGAGGCGGCTGACTCTCTTGGGTTGGACTATGCGCAAAGTATGCGGCTTATCATTCTGCCTCAGGCGCTGAAGATCTCCATTCCTGGCATCGTGAACGTTGCTGTTGGCCTGTTCAAAGATACCACGCTGGTGTCGGTCATTTCGATGTTCGATCTGGTGGGCATGATCCGTGGTCCTATTCTGGCGTCTACCGACTGGAATGGCGTCTATTGGGAACTCTTTGGTTTCGCCGCACTTCTCTTCTTTGTCGTGTGTTACGGCATCTCACAATATTCGCAGTGGCTGGAACGCCGTCTTGCGACAGATCACCGATAAGGGGGCCGGACTATGGCTGAACAATCAAAACTGCAGGTGCTCGACGAAGTCGCGATCACTATTCAGAACATGAACAAGTGGTATGGTTCGTTCCATGTGCTGCGGGATATCAACCTGACCGTTAACCGTGGCGAGCGGATTGTTATCTGTGGACCATCGGGCTCGGGTAAATCGACTCTGATCCGCTGCATCAACGCCCTTGAGGAGCATCAGCAGGGCAGCATCGAAGTCGATGGCACCCTGTTGTCATCTGACCTCAAGAACGTTGACAAAATCCGTCGCGAAGTTGGCATGTGCTTCCAGCACTTCAACCTGTTCCCGCATCTGTCCATTTTGGATAACCTGACTTTGGCTCCGATCTGGGTGCGTAAAACACCCAAGAAAGAAGCGGAAGAAGTGGCAATGCACTTCCTGGAAAAGGTTAAAATTCCGGATCAGGCTCTGAAATTCCCCGGTCAGCTATCTGGTGGTCAGCAGCAGCGTGTGGCGATTGCCCGTTCGCTGTGCATGAAGCCGCGTATCATGCTGTTTGATGAACCAACATCGGCGCTGGATCCGGAGATGATCAAAGAGGTGCTCGACACCATGATCGAGCTGGCCGAAGAGGGCATGACCATGCTCTGCGTGACCCACGAGATGGGCTTTGCCCGTCAGGTGGCGAACCGCGTGATCTTTATGGATGCGGGTCAGATTGTGGAACAGAACGAACCAGAAGAGTTCTTCAACAACCCGCAAAGCGAACGTACGCAGCTGTTCCTGAGCCAGATCCTGGGTCACTAAATAGCCGTTACTAAAAGACAGATAGGCCCCCGGGAAACCGGGGGCCTTTTTTGTTCGTGTTAGCTAGGCGTAAAGCTCAGTTCCAAGACCTTGTGGCCAAAGAACGGATCTACCTTTTCGGCCCCCTCTATAAAGCCGTAGCTTTTGTAGAAGTTCCGACCGATTTGGTTGTCTGTGAAGACTTCCAGGCAAAGATTGCCCTTAATCTCAACAGCTTTGTCCATCAGTGCTTTGCCGATGCGCTTGCCTTGATGACTGGGCCTAAGGAATAGGCCGCCAACTTGGTTTTCGATCAGTGAGATAAAGCCAATGGGTTGGCCGTTTTGCTCAGCGATGTGGGTTTCAGCCATGTCCAGAAAATGATCACGGATCATTGCCGCAGCTTGATCCAATTGATCGGAAGTCAGAAACGGATGGGCCTGACTGCTGGATTCTCGCCAGATTGAAAGCACAGCGGATTTGTCGTTGGAATGGTAGGGTCTGATCATTGTCAGAGTGTCCTTTAGAGATTGCCATAAGGGCAAAATGTCGTGAAATTTTGATGTGGCACACTTAGCAAGTCACCTGCCGGAACATGGCGGGTGATGTTTTGATAAGTAGCAAAGGGGCCAATGTTGGCCCCAACTTCAACGGGACATAAAATCTCCAGGACTGTCATCGACAGCTTAGCAGAAGGAAGCAAAGTTATTCAAGACTCAGAGAAACGGGGTTAGGCTGCCTCCAGCTCGCCTGGTACAACAAAATCCACCAATTTTCCTGTCCCTCGTTCCAGCTTGCTCCACTTGGGAATGTCGAATTCCAGTATCAGCGTACTGCCAGTGGGGTAGTTGTAGAACCGTGGGTGGTCAGGGGCATTTCGGGTCATTTCCATAGCAAAGGAGCCGACGCTTGGGTTGTGGCCCAAGATCATGGTGCAGGGCCGCTCCGCCTCTTTGAGAACCTGGAAAATGATATTGGCATGGGCCTGATAAAGCCGTTCCACAAAAACGGCCGGAGCAGAGAGCTGCATCCGCTCATAGGTTTCACGGGTGCGCTGTGAGGGTGAAGATATCACCTGATCAGGGACATGACCTTGTCGTCGTAACCAATCACCCAGCGCAGTGGCTGCGTGGCGGCCCCGGCTTGTCAGAGGGCGTGCATGGTCGCTGGGCGCAGTACTGTCCCAAGCGGATTTGGCGTGGCGGGTCAGAATCAATGTGCAGGTCATATGGAGTGAAAATAGCTCATATGATGCGAATTTTGCGAAAAATCTCGACTTGCTCCCAAACTGAGCGGACAAGCGCGCCTTGCCCTGCAGCCCTGCGCCATACAGTCAGCGCCTTCTGGGCTGTCCAGATGACTGTGGCAGGCCTGCAGGTCGTAGGGGCCGCCATCAGTAAAAGCAGCGACAGGGCAAGCGGTTAGACATGATTTTTGGATGCATGTTTTGCAAGGAGATTGGGGCAGAATAGGGGGCGGAATGTCGAATTCGTCGTCGAAATGCAGGGCACCACGAAAAGAGATCATAAGCCCCACTTTATCGTGCACGAGCATCTGCGAAGGCGAGGTAAAGGCCCGGCCAGAGGCTAGTGCCCAGTTGATAAAGGGGGCAAAAGGTGGCCCGCCGAAGGGAAAATAGGGTGTCGCGGCGAATCGCTTTGCCAGTTTTTCGACTACCCGAAGGGACCAGCGGTCTACGGGATCCGGCTCAGCATCGAGATACTCAGCCGAGGCTGTGAACGTCGACCAGAACGACCCGGCAGTGCCAAGCAGGATCAGTGTACCGTCCGTCAGGTTGGCAGCGGGACTACGGCGCGGGTGAAGGCTGCCGTGGATTTCCAACCCCTCAGCTTGAACGGCTGTATCCAGTTGCTCAAAAGTCATTGGCGTTTGAACGGCAGCAGTAGGCTCCAGCCCAACCGGGCAGGGCGGTCATCCTGCCATATCAGGCCGACGGTCATCTGCTGGTGTCCCTTGGAGGGCTGCGCGATATAGGTTCCAAACAGACGGTCCCAGATCGACAGGGCAAAGCCATAGTTGCTGTCATGCTCAGAACGAAGGGTCGAGTGGTGCACGCGGTGCATGTCTGGCGTGACCAGAACCCACCGCAGGGTGCGATCAATGGATAGTGGCAGGCGCAAATTGGAATGGTTGAACAATGCGGTTCCGTTCAGCAAGATCTCAAACAACACCACAGCCATGGCAGAGGGCCCGAGCGCGTAGACAAGGCCGATCTTGAGCAGCATGGACAGGGCAATTTCCACCGGGTGAAACCGCACCGCAGTGGTGACGTCCATATCGCGGTCGGCGTGGTGCACCCGGTGCAATCGCCAAAGTATTGGAAGCTTGTGAGTGATCAGGTGTTGCAGCCAGATCGCCAGATCGAGGATGAGGATCGCCAACACGAATTCAAGCGCCACTGGCAGGCTGGTCGCGTTAAACAATCCGATCCCATTGGCCTGAGCGTTCAGTGCCGCGCCAACGGCCAGCAGTGGTAGGCCAATGGCCATGGTGTGCAGGGTCAGCGTGTTGAGGCAGGTGATCAACAGGTTGGTCAGCCATCGCCCCTTGCGTGGTTGTTGTCGGGGGCGACGGGGGGCCAGGTGCTCGGCGCAGGCAAATAGGGCAAACAGGCCGAGGAAAATGCTAAGGCGAAGGGTGGTTTCGTTTTCCATGCATTCAGAAATGCGCATGTGAATGCGAAACGCAAGCGTGTTAGGAACACGTTGTTGTCAAAAACCGACGGATGGCGGGATTTTCACCCGCCGAACCGGTTTAGTCAGGGCGGATCATCGACCCGGCGCCATGCAGTGTGAACAGCTCGAGCAGGACCGAGTTCTGCACCCGGCCGTCAACAATAGTACAGGCGCGCACGCCATTGCGTACCGCTTGCAGTGCGGTTTCGGTCTTGGGGATCATGCCGCCTGCAATCACACCGCTGCGGGTCATGTCCTCGACGTCGGTCGCCTTTAGCTCTGTCACGACTTCGCCGTCGCCGTTTTTGACTCCGGCAACATCCGTCAACAGCAGCAACCGGTCAGCTGCAAGCGCCGAAGCAATGGCCCCGGCGGCGGTATCGCCGTTGATGTTGAACGTCTCGCCATCGCGACCCGAACCAATTGGCGCGATCACCGGGATCATGTCTTTTTCAAAAAGGTGATGCAGCACTGACGGGTCCATGTCGGCAGGTGTACCTACAAAGCCGAGGTCAGGATTGGTTTGGTCGCAGGTGATCAGGTTGGCATCTTTACCGGACAGGCCAACACCCATTCCACCCTGGCGGTTGATCGCCTGCACGATGCGCTTGTTGACCACGCCGGACAGAACCATTTCCACCACGTTCATAGTGGCCTTGTCGGTGACACGCTTGCCGTTCACAAACTCGGATTTGATTTCCAGCTTGTCCAGCATGGCGTTGATCATCGGGCCGCCACCGTGGACGATGACCGGGTTTACCCCAACCTGACGCAGCAGCACGACATCACGAGCAAAGGTATCCATCGCCTCGTCGCTGCCCATGGCGTGACCGCCCAGTTTGATCACGACAATGGCGCCGTCATACCGCTGAAGGTACGGCAGTGCGCTGGAGAGTGTGGCGGCGGTGGCAATCCAATCGCGGTTCATATCTTGTTTCTTCATATATGGCGTCCCTTTGAGCGCATCGTTACGCGGTTCTGGCTTCTGTGCCAAGTGTTGCGTTGCGGCTGGGGACTGCGGTGTTAGGGTTGGCACGACTTTCAAAGCTGAGGACCGGCAAATGCGCCAAAAGACATTGCTGCTGACAGGGGCCAGCCGCGGGATCGGTCATGCCACCGTGCGCCGCTTTAACAGCGAAGGCTGGCGGGTCATCACCTGCTCGCGTAATCCATTTCCTGTGGAATGCCCCTGGGGTGGCGGGCAGGAAAACCACATTGAAGTCGATCTGGGGGACCCTGCAGGCACCATCAATGCGGTAGGCGCGATTCAGGAGCTGCTGGACGGGCCTCTGGATGCGCTGGTGAACAATGCCGGCATTTCCCCCAAGGGCCCCAATGGCGAGCGTCTGAGCACGCTGGACACCGACCTGATGGACTGGGGGAAGGTGTTCCACGTCAACTTCTTTGCCTCGGTGGTGTTGGCACGCGGGCTGAAGGATGAGCTGGCGGCCGCCAAAGGATCAGTCGTCAATGTGACGTCCATTGCGGGCAGCCGGGTGCATCCCTTTGCTGGCGCCGCCTATGCCACGTCCAAGGCCGCTCTGGCGGCGCTGACGCGTGAGATGGCGCACGACTTTGGCCCCTTGGGTGTGCGGGTCAATGCGATCGCACCGGGAGAGGTGGAAACGGCGATTCTATCACCGGGTACGGACAAGATTGTCAGGAAGCTGCCGATGCAGCGTCTGGGTCAGCCTGAGGAAGTCGCGGCTGCGATCTTCTTCCTGTGTTCGAAGGACAGTTCCTACATCTCGGGGGCCGAGATTGAGGTGAACGGCGCCCAGCACGTTTGATTTTGGGACAGCCTGAAAGCCAGTCCGCGCCTGACCTTCCCCCCGGGAAGGCGCTTTGCACCTCCCCAAGGTCAGGCGCGGACTTTAATTTGACTGGGCCCCGGAGCTTATTCCGAGGCCCGTTCGGGGATTTAAGACAGCACGCGTTTCACCATTGGGATCGTGCCAAGTATCAACACGTCAAAGGCAAGCACGGCCAGCAGGGTCAACCCCAGCAAAGGCACCGCCAATGATGTCAGCAAGCAGATCAACGCTGCACCTTTCCATAGCGGCATGTCCGCAGGGGCAGGCGGGGCGGCAAGACGACCGGCACCAGCAGGACGACGTTTCACCCACATCACCACACCTGACACACAGACAAAGATGACCATCAGGCAGAACAGCAGGTTCAGCACAAAGCTCCAGGTGCCCATCAGGCCCATGTGCAGCGGAATGCTGACCGCCATGGCTTTGCCCATCCACGAGTAGTCCTCATAGTTCACATCGGCCAGAATTTTACCGGTGTGCTGATCGATGTGAATGGTGCGGTCCACAAACGGATCATCGCTGTCGCCGCTCATGCTGTCACGGTTGATGGTCCAGACACCGTCTTCACCACTGGGATAGGCCACGCGGAACCGGCCCTCCATTCCCAGCATACGGCCCAGGATGACGACGCTGTCGATGTTGACGGCGGTATCACCCGGAATGCCAGTCAGGCCAGCGTCAGAGCCTGAGGCGGGCATTGGTGTTAACTCCAGCGCCCAGGGCACATCGTTGGTTGCGCCGTGGTTCATGCTGGCGTGGATACTGTCTGACAGCGGAACATTGTCCCACTTTTCAGCCGGGAAGCTGGACCAGGGTTGCACAAACTTGCCGCCCCAAATGCCAGCCCAAGACAGGCCGGAGATCAGGAAGGTGACCAGCAACAGAGAAATCCAAAAGCCAACAACGGCGTGCAGGTTCTTCCACAGGGCGCGACCACGGGCCTTTAGGTTAGGGACCAGCACGCTGGTGTCGCCACCGCGTGGCCACCACATGTACAGCCCGGTCAGAACCAGAACGAGGCCAAGGCCAGCAGCGATTTCGATCAACCGGTCGCCTGTGTCGCCGATCAATAAGGTCGAGTGGATGTTGTCAGCAAAGTCGTACCACCCGGCGCGACGATCCCAGGTGCTGATGACATCACCAGTGTATTGGTTCACAGCGACAAGGCGCTGACCGGCCTCGGTCTTGATGCGGATGACGGTGGCCAGATCGGGGGCTTTGGGGCCGATCCATTCGCTGACGGTGCCAGGAACCTCGACCAGCGCAGCTTCGGACAGTTGGGTGATGCTGAGTGCTGTTTCACCCTGATCAATTGCGATCGTCTCACCGTCACGGCCGTCAAACTGGGTGATCAGCATCATCATGATACCGGTTACGGCCAGCATGATTAGGAACGGGATAACATATAGCCCAGCATAGAAATGCCAGCGCCAGACGGCGAAGTAGAGTTTCTCGGATAGCGAGCGGGCAGGGCCCGTGGTTTGGCTGTCGATTGCCATTGGGTAGTCTCTCCATATCGGAACAGATGCCGGACGCCATGGACGCCGGACAAAAAGGTATTGGAATGTTCAGAAAGTCAGGAGAGAGCGGGCGGGCCGCGGGCATCATAGCGCCAGTGGAAACCGGCGGTGTAATGGGTGAAGGGTTCGTCTGCCCAGCGGTCGCTGAGCAGAGAGGTAACGGGCAGGGCTGGAATATTGTCCGGGATCAGAGCTGCGGTTGTCAGCGCCGTAAACGGACAACTACGGTCATCCATCTGTTCTGCAGGCGCGGTATCACCACCTAGATCAACCCACTGTTCCTGCGTGCCGTCAGTGGTACAGATCACCAGAAGAACTTTGCCGTCAGACCCGCTCGCAGGCATCCAGCCCGCCGGGATCAACCCGGCCAGCATGATCGCCAGCAGCACTAGATAGGACAGCATTCGCTTCACTGGTTAGACAAGCCCAACGATAATGGAACGCAGGGTGGCAATGCCGTCGCCCTTTTCAGATGAGGTCATCACCATTTCAGGATAGGCGGCCGGGTGGTTGGCCAGCTTGCTGCGCACTTGGTTCAGCATGGCGTCACGGTCCTTGTCTTTGACCTTGTCCATTTTGGTCAGCACGCACTGAAAGGTCACCGCCGAGCTGTCGAGCAGCGACATGATTTCTTCGTCCACCGGTTTTACCCCATGGCGACCATCGATCAATACAAAGGCCCGGCGTAGGGTCTGGCGACCGGACAGGTACTGTTTCAGCAAGCGCTGCCATTTTTCCACGACAGGCAGCGGCGCATTGGCATAGCCATAGCCGGGAAGGTCGACCAGATAGTGGTCAGGGCCCTGGGTGAAATAGTTGATTTCCTGCGTACGGCCCGGTGTGTTGGACGCGCGTGCCAGACCCTTGGTGCCGGTCAGCGCGTTGATCAGGCTGGACTTGCCCACGTTGGACCGCCCGGCAAAGCAGACCTCCATCCGGTCAGCAGGCGGCAGGCCAGACATCGCCACCACACCTTTGACAAACTCGGACTCGCTCGCAAACATCTTGCGGCCTTTTTCGGCTGTGAAGTCATCGGGCGTTTCGGCCAGGGTAAATTGAATTTGCATCAGAGCACCTCAAACGTGTCGCCAACGGCAACATCGCCATCATTTTGGACCACGGCAAGAATGCCGAAATCGGTGTGGCCCCAATGTTCACGCAGGGCCTTGAGCGTGTTTGCGTCGCGTTCACCAGTATCCGGGTTGGCCTCGGTGGCGCGGCAGCGCGTGATCCGGTCGATCACTTTCAGGCGCACATCGCCAATTTTCAGCTCGCGGTCAATCCAGTCGAACTCTTCGAATGGCGTATTGCCATCAATCCAGAGGTTGCCGCGGAAACGGCGCGGGTCAAGTGTTTGACCGAGTTTTTCACCCAGCGCATTGAGCGAGCTGAGAGACATGATGGAGATGGCCGAGGTTTCAACATCTGCCATGCCGCCATCGGGCGACTTGATCAGTGTATGCGGAGCTGAGCGCTCGGCCGGATAGATTGCGTTGATCCAGTCCACCAGCTTGGCGCTGTCGGTTTCTGGATTGATCGTGATCGCATCCTGTTTAGGGTGCTTCAGCGTGATCAACTTACCGTTGGTCGTGGCTGTGACACCCATCAGTTCAGGACCATAACAGCCACGCGCAAAATTACGGCAATGCTGCCACCCGCCGGTGTCTGTCGACGTACCTGTGAGCAAGGCCCAGGCACGGTCCAACGGCAAAGGCCCGCCTGCATTCAGGCGGACCTCTGTTAGTGGTTCGGCCCCGATCGCTTTGATCGGGTGCCGCCATATTTGTGCAACTTCGTGCGTCATTTTTTGTCCGTCTTTGGCGTGCGTTTGAAGCCCGACTTAATGTTGCCGAAGATGTCAGGGGTGTAGCCCTGACTGCGCATGATCAGGTACTGCTGCGTGAATGTGATCGTGTTGTTGGCGATCCAGTACACAACCAGACCCGACGCAAAACCACCCAGCATGAACATGAATACCCATGGCATCCAGGCAAAGATCATCTGCTGTGTTGGATCTGTCGGTGCCGGGTTCAGCTTTTGCTGCAGGAACATCGAAATACCAAGCAGCAGCGGCAGAATACCGATGAAGACCAGTGCTACCATGGTTCCCGCTTCGGGGCCGCCCCAAGGCAGGAGACCAAACAGGTTCATGATCGAGGTTGGGTCTGGCGCACTCAGATCCTGGAAGGGACCAAAGAATGCGGCATGACGCAGTTCGATTGTGACAAAGATCACCTTGTACAGCGAGAAGAAGATCGGGATCTGTAACAGGATCGGCAGACAGCCCGCAGCGGGGTTTACCTTTTCCTTTTTGTACAGCTCCATCATACCCTTCTGAATAGCCTGACGGTCGTCGCCAGCCTTTTTCTTCAGCTCTTCCATCTGCGGCTGCAGTTCCTTCATCTTGGCCATCGAAACGTAGGATTTATAGGCCAGAGGGAACAGGATTGCCTTGATGATCAAGGTTAGTGCGATGATCGACCAGCCCATGTTGCCAATCAGTTGGTTCAGGTTGTGCAGCAACCAGAAGATCGGCTTGGTCAGGAAGAAGAACCAGCCCCAGTCGATGCTGTCGATAAACCCGGATACGCCGGCTTTCTCGTAGTCACCAATTGTTGCCCATTCCTTGGCACCGGCGAACAGACGGGTTGTCACCTCGGCGGACTGACCTGCGGCGACCGTCATTGTCGGCAGAACTGCGTTGGTCTGGTAGATGCCGCGGTTTTCGTCGAACTTGGCAACCGAGCGGAAGGCCTGGCCAGCGTCTGGTATCAGTGTCGACATCCAGAAGTGATCGGTAAAGCCGATCCAACCGTCTTGTGTGACTTCAGTGACGTTTGTGTAAGAACCATCACGGGGATCGACTTCATAGTCTTCCATGTTGCCGTATTTGGTCTCGTCCAGCTCGCCGTCGGCCATGCCAACGACACCTTCGTGCAGAATGAAGAAGTTCTTCAGGTCTGACGGCAGGCCATGACGGGCAAGGGTGCCGTAAGGGGCCAAAGATACTGCGTTACCGCTGCTGTTTTGTACTGACTGGGTGATGTCGAACATATAGTCCTCATCAACCGAAATGGTGCGGCTAAAGATCAGGCCGTTGCCGTTGTCCCATGTCAGGGTGACCGGAGTGTCCGGTGTCAGCGTGGCATCAGCCGGGGCAGACCAGATTGTGTTGGCACCGGGAACATCCGCGATGGTCAGACCGGCGCTTGGGGCCCATCCGTACAAAGCGTAGTAGGCGTTTTCTTCACCGACGGGTGACAGCATTTTGACGATTTCTGCATCGTCATCCAGCGAGACACGGTAGTCCTTGAGCGCGAGATCGTCGATCCGACCGCCCTGCAGCGAAATGCTGCCGGAAACGCGGGGTGTGTCGATGGAGACACGCGGCGCTTGGGGGGCTTCGACTTCTTCTGGCTGGGCTGCCGATGTGGCATCGCCGCTGGCGATTGGCGCCAAGGCGGTGTCACCTGTGGCCGCAGTTTCGGTCACCGTAGGCTCAACCTGGGGTGAGGGCTCTGGCGGTGGGAAAAACGTATACCAGCCGAGGATCACCAGGAAGCTGAGCACGGTTGCGAGTATTAGATTCTTGTTCTGATCGTCCATTTGGGACTGCAACCTTGTATATGGAATTACAGGGTGTGGTTCAACAGAGGTGAACCCCAAAGGTCAAGCAGATTCGAGGGTATTGGGGCGTCATACCGCCCCAAATGGTAAATTCAAACGGGATTAGCTACGTTGTTTGCCGATGACCGGGGCGTCTTGCAGCTTGGCCTGATGCGCTGTGATCCAGTCCAGTGTCTGATCAAACGGCATAGGGCGACCAATGCCAAAGCCCTGAACATGGTCACAGCCCAGCTGTGCCAGCAGCGCGTGTTCGCCCACGGTTTCCACACCTTCGGCCAGGGTTTCCAGATCCAGCCGTTCAGCCATGGTCAGGATCGCGCCGATCAGTTTTTGCTGTTCTGGGTCGCGGTCGGCCTTCATCACAAATGAGCGATCGATCTTGATGCGCGAGATATTGAAGCGACGGACCGAGGCAATGGATGCATGACCAGTTCCAAAATCATCCAGATCGATCTGACAGCCAAGTTCGCCCAGACCAGAGATGTTCCGGGTGATGATGTCGTCAGGTGAATCGCTGACCACGGTTTCCAGAATTTCGACAGACAGCCGGTTGGCAGGCAGTTCAAACCGCTCCATTTCCCATTTAATGCGTTCCACCAGACCGGGGTTCTTCAACTCGTCCGTTGCGAAGTTGACGCCTACTGTTGGCACCTCAACACCGGCAGCATCCCATGCCTTAAGCGCCGTCAGGGCGTGATACAGCATGACCTGACTCAGTTGCTCCATCAGGCCGGCCTCTTGCAATGCGGGCAGGAAGGTTGCGGGCGGGATCATGCCGTGTACTGGGTGTGACCAACGCGCCAGTGCCTCAAAACCGCTGACCTTGCCAGTATCGGTTGAGATCTGAGGTTGGAACCAAGGTTGAATTTGCCCACCTTCCAGTGCAGCGGCAGCATCGTCGCGCAGGTCAGTGCGGGCCTTGGTGCGGCGGTGAATGTCATTTGAATATGCGCGGATGCCTGACGGGCCGTTATGCTGAGCCTCGGCCAATGCAGCTGTTGCAGCGTCGAACCATTCGGTTGCGCTGTGGCCAGGGGCACGGCTGCGCATGCAGAAGCCGATTGAACAGGACTGGTAAACCGATGCCCCATCAAGCGAGATCGGATCTTCGATTGAGCTTTGGAGGCGTCCTGCCAGTTGGACAGTCAGTTCCAGATCAAGCTGTTGCACTGGAGTCAGGCAAATAGCGAACTTGCTGTCGCCAATTCGGGCAACGGTATCTTTGTCGCGCAGGGTTTCGATGATTCTTTCACCGCAGCGGTGCACAATGGAATCACCGGCGGATTGGCCGTGCCGGGCGACAAGTTCTTTGAAGTCATCAATTTCTAAAACTAACACTGCGCTACGCAAGCTGGTGTCGTCGGTTTCACTGTGGACTTGGTCTAGCACCATTTCAAAACCGTCACGCAAAAGCATGCCAGTAACGCTGTCGCGTGGGATATAGGATGCTTTGGCATTGCCAAACACACCTAAGGCCGCAAACAAAACAGGCATTCCAAGGGCAACGGTGAGCAATGCTACCTCGCCGCCCAGCCAGAATGTCGCAAGGGTCACAGCGGGAAGAAAGGCGAGTACAGGAGGACCCAGCAAAACCGGAGCGATTTTGCGTCGAATTCGCATCAGGTGACCTGAATTCGGATGGAGCATAAATTGACCTTTCGCCTAAACGCAAACGACGCGTTGAGGCGAGAATAGGCCCATTGTTCTGACTCGACGGTTAACGCAGAGCGGGAATCTCGTCGAAATTATCTTTTGAATCGGTGTTTTTTAGCCCCAGACCCAGAAAATCAAACAACTTTGGGTCTAACAGGTGTGACGGCCGGGCATTCATCAGCGCGCGGAACATCACTTGGCGGCGACCGGGGCTGTTTGATTCCCACCCGTCGAGAATCTGTTTTACCTGCTGACGTTGCAGCCCATCCTGACTGCCACATAAGTCACAGGGGATGATGGGATAGTTCATCGCTCGGGCAAACTTGTCGCAGTCGGCCTCGGCCACGTGGGCTAGTGGGCGGAAAACAAACAGATCTCCCTCTTCATTCACCAGTTTGGGTGGCATAGTCGCCAAGCGTCCGCCGTGAAACAGGTTCATGAAAAAGGTTTCTAGGATGTCGTCACGATGGTGGCCCAGTATAACGGCGTTGCAGCCCTCTTCGCGGGCAACGCGGTACAGGTTGCCACGGCGCAGGCGGGAACAAAGGGCGCAGAATGTGCGGCCGGCGGGGACCTTGTCCATTACGACACTATAAGTGTCTTGATATTCGATTCGATGGGGGACGCCCATTTTCTCAAGGAACTCGGGCAGAACCGTGGCGGGAAAGCCGGGTTGGCCCTGATCCAGATTGCAGGCAAGCAGATCAACAGGCAGCAAGCCGCGCCACTTTAGTTCGTACAGAACCGCGAGCAGGGTATAGCTGTCTTTGCCGCCGGACAGGCAGACCAGCCATTTCTGCGGCTTGGCGCCGGGATCACGGGCGCCTTGCTCGATCATGCCGTATTGCTCGATCGCCTCGCGGGTGTAACGCACGATGCGTTTGCGCAGCTTTTTAAACTCGGTTGTCGAGGGCGCGCCGGCAAACAGCGGGTGAATATCGTCAAGGTCTGTATCAAGCATGTCGGCCCCCTAGCGGTTGGCGGTCAATTTGCCAAGGAAAATCCTGACTGCCAGGGGCCGGATCAAGGGTGCTTGTCATCTTGGGGATCGGGCACCGGGTCATAGCCATCGCGACCAAGGGGGTGACAACGCCCAATGCGTTTGGCAGCCAGCCAGCTGCCTTTTACTGCGCCATGTTTTTCAAGCGCCTCTAGGGCGTAGGCCGAACAGGTCGGCTGATAGCGACAATTAAAGCCAACCCAAGGGCTGAAGATCAGCCGGTAGGCGCGTACGGGCAGGGCGATGATATGGGCCAGAGGGTTCATAGGGGGTAGATAGGGGTAAGGACACGCGTAGAAAAGGCGGCAGGTGTCATTTGCTGTGGATCTTTTTCAGGGCGTAGACCAGATCGCTTTGCAATTGTTCAAACGGCCGCGCGGCGGTTTCAGTGGCACGGCCGATCAATACGTAGTCCCAGCCGGGTTTGCCGTGACTGGCCAGCACGATTCGTGCGACTTCACGCAGGCGACGTTTGGCCCGGTTGCGGGCGACGGCATTGCCGACCTTTTTGGAGCAGGTGAACCCAACGCGGACGCCATCGTCGTCGTGGCGATTGCGGCCCTGTACCATCATGCCCTTGCTGCCTTGCCGACGGGCGCGGGCAGCGGCAAGAAATTCACTGCGTTTTGAGAAAACCTGCATTTTGACCTGTCGCTACACGTTAGGGTTATACAAACGGAAACCGCCGGAGGCGTGTTCCAAGGTTGGCAATGCCATCCGTGGGGCCTCCGGCGGTTTGAAATCCGTCAGAAAACTGAGTGCGCTCTTATGCGCTCAGTTCTTTGCGTCCGTGTGCACGACGTGCATTCAGGATCTTGCGGCCTGCCTTGGTGGCCATGCGCGCACGGAAACCGTGGCGACGTTTACGAACCAGGTTCGAAGGCTGAAAGGTGCGTTTCATCGCTCCGGTCTCCATCTAAAATTGTCGAAGGCATACAAAAGCCCCCGAGGTGTCTATCTCGAGCCCGGTCATTAGAAGGGATTGGCGGGCGAGTCAAACCCTGAGGGGCGGGTTTTCTGTCTGAATGCAAAGTTTTTGCCTGAAAATTGCACAGAGTATTGGGAAGAAGTGGTTTCTAGGGACGGAAATGTCCAGCAACGAATTGCCAAAGGACAGCGCCTGACCCTGGGTGGGGGCAAAGCGCCCTCCCGTGTGCGAAAGCCTGAAACCATTCTCACAATTCGGGCCGCTCTGGTAACTGGAGCGTGATCATGGTGCAGCTTCACTCGCCTCGCCCTTAATTTGTGGGTAGCAAGGTGGCGAAGTGGAGACTGAAGACTGATGAGTGAAGCACCCGACTTAGCGAAACATCCTATAATTCGGCACCTGCCATTGCTGTTCGTACTCAGCGTGGCGGTGATCGGGGCCTTAACCCTGCGGGAGTACCTGAGTTTCGACACCCTGCGCGACAATCGCGAATCGCTGTTGGCGTACCGGGATCAGAATTTCCTTGGGCTGGCTGTGGTTTTTATCGGGGTCTACATCGTCATCGTTGCGTTCTCGTTGCCCGGTGCTGCGGTGGCTTCGGTTACTGGCGGGTTTCTGTTTGGGCTGTTCGCGGGGACTGTATTCAACATCACAGCAGCCACCATTGGCGCAGCGGCTATCTTTCTTGCGGCACGTTGGGGGCTGGGCGAAATGCTGACGGCCAAGTTAGAGGCATCCGAAGGTCGAATGCAGGCATTCAAGAACGGATTGCGTGAAAATGAGGTCTCGGTGCTGTTGTTGATTCGGCTAGTGCCTGCGGTGCCGTTTTTTGTGGCCAATCTGTTGCCGGCCTTGGTGGGGGTTAAATTCCGTACGTTTCTGTGGACCACGGCTATTGGTATCATTCCGGGTGGCATCGTCTTTACCTGGATTGGTGTGGGGCTGGGCGAAGTGTTTGACCGGGGCGGCGACCCGGATCTGAGCCTGCTCTGGGAACCGCATATCATCGGCCCTATATTGGCGCTGAGTGCGCTGGCGGCGCTGCCCATCCTGATCAACACCCTGCGTGGCAAGAAAGAGATCTGAGTATGCAACAGCTGAAATGTGATTTGCTGGTCATCGGCGCCGGTTCGGGCGGGTTGTCGGTTGCGGCTGGGGCCAGTCAGATGGGCGCGGATGTTGTGCTGCTAGAAGGGCACAAAATGGGCGGTGACTGTCTGAACTATGGCTGTGTCCCGTCCAAGTCGCTGATCGCCAGCGCCAAGGCTGCCTATGGGCAGGGTCATACATCCGCTTTTGGTGTGGCGGATCAGGTGCCTCAGGTGGACTACGCGGCTGCCATGGATCACGTCGCCGAGGTGGTGGCCAGCATTGAACCAATGGACAGCCAAGAGCGGTCTGAAGGTTTCGGAGTGAAGGTGATCCGTGAGTTTGGTGAATTCATCTCGCCGACGCAGGTCAAGGCGGGCGATCATATCATCACCGCACGTCGGGTTGTGATCGCCACCGGGTCTTCGCCACTGGTGCCCGCGATCCCCGGCCTGAGTACGGTGCCCTATGTCACCAACGAGACCCTGTTTGACCAGCGGGACAAGCCGGATCATTTGCTGATCATCGGCGGTGGCCCGATTGGTATGGAAATGGCGCAGGCGCATGTGCGGTTGGGCTGCAAGGTAACGGTGATCGAGGGCGCACGGGCGCTGGGCAAGGATGACCCAGAATTGGCAAAGGTCGTGCTGGACAGTCTGCGTGATGAAGGCGTTGAGATTGCCGAAGGTGCAATGGTCAGCGCGGTGCGTGGTCAGGCTGGGGCGATTGAGGTTGAGACCAAGGACGGTAGCATCTTTAAGGGCTCGCACCTACTGATGGCGGTAGGGCGCAAGGCGAATACAGATCGGTTGAACCTTGGGGTTGCAGGCATTGAAACGAACCGAGCCGGTATTCTGGTTGATGATCAACTGCGCACCAGCAACAAAAAGGTTTATGCCATTGGTGATGTGGCTGGCGGGATGCAGTTCACCCATGTGGCTGGATATCAGGCGGGCGTGATTATCAAGTCTGCGCTGTTTGGCCTGACATCCAAAGCCAAGAGTAATCACATTCCCTGGACCACATATACTGATCCTGAACTGGCGCAGGTGGGGCTTACCGAGCTTCAGGCACGCGATATTTACGGTGCCAAGTTAGAGGTGGTGCGGTTTGACTATCACCATAACGACCGGGCACTGGCCGAACGTAAAACCAAAGGTTTCATCAAGGTCATGGTGGTCAAGGGGCGCCCCGTTGGGACCTCGATCGTCGGACATCAGGCGGGTGAGCTGATCAGCACATGGTCGCTGGCGCTGGCCAATGGGCTAAAGATGAGCCAGATTGCAGCCATGGTCGCGCCTTATCCAACGATTAGTGAGATCAACAAACGTGTCGCCGGGGCCTATTTCTCGCCTCGGCTATTTGATAGTCAGAATGTGAAACGCGCGGTTCGGTTTGTACAGCGCTGGATTTCCTGAGCCAGAAAGGCCGCAATGCTGAATTCGCTTTCAGGCCGATTTCTGATCCTGACCACGGTATTCGTGATGTTGGCCGAAGTTCTGATCTTTGTGCCGTCGATTGCGCGATTCCGCGAGGATTACCTGCTTGCGCGGTTGGAGCGGGCGCAGATTGCATCCTTGGTACTGCTGGCAGACGATATGCTGGAAACCGAGCTAGAGGCCGAACTGCTAGAGAACGCAGGCGTGTTCAACGTGGTGCTGCGCCGCGATGAGATGCGCCAGTTGATGTTGTCGTCGCCAATCCCAAGCCCGATTGAGAACACCTTTGATCTGCGTGAGGCCAGTGCGTTTGTCCTGATCTCGGATGCCATGCGGCGGTTGATGACGCCGGGCAATCAGATCATTCGGGTGATTGGCGCCCCCGTGCGCGAAGCTGGGCTGCTGATCGAGGTGACGATGGAGACCGCGCCACTGCGGATGGCGATGATTGACTATGGGGTGCGTATTTTGCTGCTGTCGGCGGTGATTTCGGTATTCACTGCGGTTTTGCTGTTTGCTGCTGTGCGCAGGTTTCTGGTCAAGCCGATCAAGGGTGTGGTGGGTTATATGCAGCGCTACGCCACTGCGCCCGAAGATGCCCGTGGTATTATCAAGCCAAGCGCTGGCGTGACTGAGCTGCGCGAGGCCGAAGAGGCCTTGTTGCAGTTGCAGACTGAGCTGACACATGCGCTGAAGCAAAAGGAACGTCTGGCGCAACTGGGAGAGGCCGTGGCCAAGGTGAGCCATGATCTGCGCAATATCCTGACCTCGGCGCAGTTGTTCACCGACCGGATTGAAATGAGTGAAGACCCGCTGGTGCGGAGGTTAGCGCCTAAGCTGGTGAACTCGATGACCCGCGCGATTTCGCTGTGTGAGGGCACACTGGCATTTGGCCGCGCCGAGGAACCCGCACCGACCCTGACAATGATGAACCTGAGCGAGGTGGTAGAGGACCTGATCGCAGCCGAGCTAATTGCGGGTGGCAACGACAAGGTTGAGATTGTGAGTGCAGTCTCTGCCGATTTGGTCCTGCGTGCCGATCCCGAGCAGATTTATCGCATCGTGATGAACCTGGTGCGCAACGCCCGACAAGCTGTTGCCGGAACTGGCCGCGATGGCACGGTGACGATTTCCTCACACGAGGATACCGAGGCCTGGTGGATTTCGGTCAGCGACACCGGTCCCGGATTGCCCAAACGGGCGCAAGACAACCTGTTCACACCTTTTCAGGGCGGTGCCCGCAAGGGTGGTTCGGGGCTGGGGCTGGCAATTGCCGCAGAACTGGCGCGTGGTCACGGTGGCTCTGTCAGCCTGCGCCAAACCGGGGCCGAGGGAACCATTTTCGATGTCTGCCTGCCCAAGGGTGATGGCACCATATAAATTCGTTTTTGGGGTTGCTCATCTGTTCGGGTCAGATTACATCCCGCCCTTAGTGGACCGATAGCTCAGCTGGATAGAGTACCTGACTACGAATCAGGGGGTCGGGGGTTCGAATCCTCCTCGGTCCGCCACTTCCCTCAATATGATAATTCGTAGGTTTGCCCTTGTTGGGTAATTAGGTTTGGTTCGGATGGCCGCTATTGAAGGTCTGATAGCGGGACTTCGCGATCTTTACCTGTTGTCGATCTAAACGGAGTGGACGGTCCATTGCGGCCGCTGGCCAGCCGATCTGGTGCCGCGCTGCAGCTTCTCCAGACCCGCCATTCGTGTGCTATGCAGCATTTTTGAAAAGCGAGAGACCGACATGCGGACATTGCTGGCATTTGCAAACCCGACCAATGCTCGAACAGCAATCCTCCAGAGTTGGCGGCAACCGACAAGCCGCGGCGCAGAATGAGCGGCAAAAACAACCAAGCCGGTGTCTACGCAATGAAACTGCCCTCATGCTTTGAAAACCCTGACGTAGAGCAAGGCTAGGCATCAGTCCAATTTAAGTTTTGCCAAACAAGAGAAAAGGATTAATTTTGGAGCTGGGAGGTTTTTTGCAATGAACAAGAACCGATCTTCACTGCCCACCACAACCGATGAAATGGACGCCCTTTTTGCAAAGGTATTTAGGGAAGAAAGTAGGGATTTGGGCTTGGCCTTTCAGCCGCGCTCTACCGACATAATCATTACCCCTTCGCCAAATGTGGCACAACCTGGTTGCAGCAAATTGCCCACGGCTTACGGACCCGGGGCAGTATGGATTTTGAAGAGATCAGTAATGTAACGCCGTGGATCGAGCTTGCTTTTGAACTTGGCATCGATCTGGACGCGGATCAATTGGCCGAACCGCGGGTCTTCAAGAGCCATCTCAGTTGGCGGGATGTCCCCAAGAACGCACGCTATATTGTCTCATTCCGCGATCCATCGGATGCATTCATATCAGTCTATCGATTCTTTGAAGGCTTTATGTTTGAGCCGGGCACGATTGATATGGACGCGTTCTTTCGGTGGCGCAACCCGCCTGCTGAGATGGGTGAGCGCGGATACTGGCACCACTTGGCTTCATGGTGGGAGCAGCGAGATAATCCCGATGTCCTGCTGCTGTGTTACGAAGATATGTTGGCAGACTTTCATGGCACAGTGCGGCGTGTTGCGGCGTTCATGGACATCGCGCTAGATGACGAGCTGTTCGCCCGTGTGGTGCACCAAGCCTCGCGGCGGTTCATGTTGGAGCATAAAAGTCAGTTTGATGAGGCCCCCTTTCGGTGCCTGATTTCTCAGCGGACGGGTTTGCCTGTTGATACGGATGCCTCCAAGGTCACGCCCGGCGCACGCGACGACCCGAAATATCATCTTGCAGCAACACACCAACAGAAGCTGGAGGAATTTTGGCAGGCGCAACCGTCCAACCGCTTCGGTCTGGAAACCTACGAAGATCTAAGGCATGCCACTCGAGCTCTATACCAAACTGGATAAACCCAACGATGGCAAGTTCTCCTAGGATATGACCCAGTGGGCTGTCTGCTTCGTGCTATGACCATGCAGATTGCTCATCAGCTGCGAATACTCCTCCTGCGTAAGTCGGTGTCGTATTACTGGAAATTCTGCGGTTAGCCTCCGCGGCTCGGCTATACATCACTAACCCTCGCATCAGGTCAGAACATCCAACCTGATCCGTATCAACGTCCTGACGTCTGTTCTGCGGTATAAGGATGAAAGTTGATGGGAGGTGCCAGATGTCAAAAACACAAGCGCAGCACCACATCGTTGGTGGTGGAATTGCCGGGCTCGCAGCGGCTGTATTTTTGATCCGCGATGGAGGTGTCGATGGCCACGACATCCACATCTACGAACAGCTCGGCGAGGTAGGGGGATCTCTTGATGGTTCAGGAGACGCTGCGACCGGGTATCTGATCCGGGGCGGGCGTATGTTCGAAGAGCATTTTGCCTGCACATTTGATCTATTGGGTACAATCCCGTCCGTGGACGACCCTAACATCTCTATCGCCGAGGATATTACCGCATTCAACAGAATGGTGCCCGGCTCATCCAACTGTCGCCTTGTGCGCGACGGTAAGCCGGCCGAGGATCGCTATGATCTTACCCTTAGCGCTCATGATATCGTTGATATCAATCGGTTGATCCTAAAAACGGAACGTTCGCTAGGAGACCTGCGCATTGATGAGTGGTTCCAGCCATCTTTCTTTGAAAGCAATTTCTGGCTTATGTGGTCGACAATGTTCTCGTTCCAACCATGGCATGCGTTGATTGAAATGCGGCGTTATCTGAGACGCTTTATCCACCTTTTCCCCGGCTTTACCAAGATCGCTGGAATCCTGCGCACGCGGTACAATCAATACGATTCCCTGATTGCGCCTATCCTGACCTGGCTGCGGAACCATGGCGTAAAGATTTCCACAGACACAATGATCACCGATGTCAGGATCGAAGGCACCCGGCAGGATCGCTACGTCAATGCATTGGTTTTGGACGGTGGCGACACCGTAAAGACAGACGAAGCTGACCGCATCTATCTAACTTTGGGGTCGATGACGGATGGGTCGGTTGTCGGGACGAACGACAGCGCGCCAAACCTTGCGGACAAAGAGGGCGGAGCCTGGGCGCTCTGGCGCAGGTTGGCAGAGCGCCATGAGGGTTTTGGCCATCCCGAGGTGTTTTGCGGTGACACCAACAAGACCGCCTGGCATTCGTTTACAGTCACATTGGATGGCCCCGATTTCTTTGAGTTCATGGAGGATTTCTCTAACAACCGAACCGGTACGGGTGGGTTAATCACGTTTGCCGAGTCAGGTTGGATCCTTTCGTTCGTGCTCTTTCATCAACCTCATTTCCGAGGGCAGAAGCACGGCACCTACACATTCTGGGGGTACGGGTTACGCGGTGATCGTCCCGGCGATTTTGTCAATAAACCGATGTGGGAGGCGACTGGAGACGAGATCATTACCGAGCTTGCCGGGTACCTTGGGCTGACCGACGTGCAACGGCGGTGGTTTGATGGCGCGCGGGTATTACCCTGCCGAATCCCGTATATCACAAGCCAGTTCATGCCCCGTCGCCCTGGTGATCGGCCTGATGTGCTGCCTGTTGGTTCGCGGAATTTCGCGATTATCGGACAGTATTGCGAGCTGCCCCGAGATTGTGTTTTCACGGTTGAATACTCGGTGCGCTCTGCCCGTACTGCTGTAGCTGTCCTGACGGGGCAGGTAGACCCGCCGCCCGCCGTCGCACGGACCGATCTTGACCCGATGGTATTGATGCGAGCCGCCCGTGTGCTGATGGGAGTGTGATAAACTCAGCGCCTTACTGCGATGCATTTGAAGCACAGGTTTCTCGCGTTGTGGCAGCATGCAAAGGAGGAGTGAAAGGCCCTCTGCGGCCATTCGTGACAACACGTTATTGCCCTTCTGACAAATTCTACGCTGCTACAAATTCGACAAGGTTGGTAGAGCTCAGAGTCCTTAGAGGACCCAGATTTAAACGTCAGATGGTTTCATTTTCAATCAGAATTCATTTTGTATCTGCAAACAACCTTATCCAACGGAAAACCATCATTAATACGAGCATGCTTACGTATAGCCCCACGAGGTCTCCGATGGCGTAAGTTGCCAGGACTGCGAATAAGTCGTCTGGGACAATAAGCCCGGAAAATACAAATATTTGGCCCACCGAGTTGAAGACCGAAGCAATGGCTCCGACAACGAGAAGCCACTTCCAGTTCATAGCCCGGTCTCGGCCAGCATATAGGTCGCGGCCAAAGAACTTCATTATCACGAAGCTGACGTATGCGGACATGGCGCCGACAGCAATTGACCACAAAATCACCGGTTCCGTGAATTTAAAAATCTGGGCCGGTGTGAATAATAACTCTGAAAGGAACGCACCGGTAAACAGAGAAAATAGTGCTTTCCAACCTGACAGCCACGTTGCCAGTACGCGCACTCCATGGGGCAAGTAAATCAGGCTTGCGAAAACTGTGATATCAGAGAAGAACAAATTCTGGACGGGGGTAACAACAAGCGCGGTAACCCCGTGGCACAGAATATAAACCGCGACCACTATTAGGAAGTTCTTTGCAAAGTCGACCATGTATTCGAACCTGCTCATCCTCGCACTATCCAAGCCGAACACACCATTAATCCAAGGATTTCACAAGGTACTGGCCCCGTCCTGTTTCTTGGGCCTGAATGAGGTATCCTCTGGAAACTAACGACTTAAGTGCTCGAAAAAATGTGGGGCGAGACACATCTGCGACCAACACATGTTTTAGCAAGTATGAAGTAGTAACACCACCGTGCGCTTCTGAAAGCTCTGTTGCAGCGTAGTAGATGTCGCGTTCGGCCGAAGATAGGTCCTGAAGCCCTACGGAACGCTCCATATCCAGCATCAACTTCCGCAGTTCGGTCAACTTGGAGATATCTGACATTCGGTGCAACTCACACAGATTTGGTTCTGCTAAGTTCGGAGCAAAACGGACCCTTTTATTTCAAGAAATGCTAAGTTGGGCAAGTCTCATATTGACACTAATTGACAAATTGGCAAGCTTTATCGTGTTCGGTCGCTAATTGAACCTGTGAGTGGTGGCGACCGAACTGTATTTTATTACGATCGTGCGGTGTCTTAGGGCGCCGCACAATTTTCACTGATTAAAACTTCCCAAAATTGCGAACTTTCATAGCCGCAACGGCCAATTTGGCCAAGGTCCAAGGTTAGAGTGAATAGTGGCTATCTGTCCACTCATGAATGATCGGCAGGCGACTTTCGCAATAGATTGTAGCCCAGTCGAAGTCCGACAACTGCGTTTATTTGCTAGAGCCATTTCTGTGCAGGCTTGAGGGTGCGCGCGTAATTGCAAAGTCCCACCCTCACAGGCTGCATGTCCGCACTTCAGTCGTTGGTGCGCAGCACAGCGAACGGCCCCTTACCGCTCGGACTGACGTATTTCTAAGGGAGCAGCATTCGACAAGGCTGGCTCTATCCCGCCATTCTCCGCGCTTATACTGCACGGCAGTCCGTGATCGAGTGATTGGGTTGCTATCGCCCGACGGGCTTAACCCTCTTCCCGGTTTTTGGTGTCTCGACCACTCTCGTACCCGGACATGTGCGGGAATTGCGGTAACCAGGGTTCGCGGCGGGTTGTCCAGCATTCGTATGTGGGAGTGAGTTGGCCGGGGGTGTCCAGGATGCCGAGGTGTACTTCGATTTCGTCGCCGCTGCGGGCATAAACGGACGAGCCGCAGTTGGGGCAGAAGAAACGTCCGGCATAGTCTCGGGGTTCGCCCTCGACGGTCACCGCATCCTGGGGAAACACTGCTGCGGCGTAAAACAGGGCTCCGTGATGTTTGCGGCAGTCAAGGCAGTGGCAGATGCCGACCCGGTAGGGGCGTCCAGTCGCTACAATCCGAACCTCGCCGCAAAGGCAGCTACCGGTGTACGGGTCCATGTTGCGTCTCCTTTTGAGTCAACCCGTATGTATGGCTAGCGGGGCTGGAACAGCTCGGGGCGTTCGGTTTCTAGCGGTTCGATGTATTCGACCAGCAGGCGGACGTGGTCGCGTGTTGCCGCTTTGGCGGTTTCGGGGTCACGGGCAATGATCGCCTCGACGATAGCGGCGTGTTCCTTGAGTGCTGCCTGCATGCGGCCCGGTGTTGGCATGTGTAGGTTTCTGGCCCGGCTGACCTGGGTCCAGGTGCTGTCTGCCAGTGGTGGCAATCGCTTGAACCCGGTAAAGGACATGATCAGGTTGTGCATGTCGTAGTCAACCTGCAGGAAACCCTCTACGTCTCCATCCTCGGTCAGGGCCTCTTGCATGCGCAGGTTACGCCGCAAGAGCACTATTTGTGGCTCAGTTATGGTTTGGGCGACCCGTTCGACGGCGGCGACCTCTAGGGCTTCGCGCAAGAAAGCGCCCTCGCGGATGTCATCCATCGAAAACCGCGAAACAAATGTGCCGGCCTGAGGAACCACGTCAACCAGCCCCTCGGCGGCGAGTTTTGTGACTGCCTCTGAGACCGGCGAGCGGGACACGCCAAGGGTCTCGCAGATTTCGGTTTTGCGGAGGATCTCGCCGGGTTTGTAGACCAGCGTCAGGATGGCGTCCTTTAGGACATGGTGCACCCGTGATGATAGGGAACCGCTAAAGCGGTCCAGTGGTAGCAACTGGTGCATCTTGTCCTGTTTCGTTTGCGTCATGGTGGGCTCTGTTTATTCGTCTTCGTCGACGATTTGGCTTTGCTGGCCCAGCCCGTCAATCCACAGGTCCATTTTGTCGCCTTTGTTCAGGTAGATCGGCTCTGGCTTGATGCCCATGCCGACGCCCGGTGGGGTGCCGGTAGAGATCACGTCGCCCGGATGCAGGGTCATTAGCTGCGACAGGTGTGAAATGATCTGGGCCACGGTAAAAATCATGGTGTTGGTATTGCCGGTCTGCATGCGCTTACCGTTCACATCCAGCGTCATGTCGAGCGATTGCGGGTCGCCGACCTCGTCCCGTGTCACCAGCCAAGGGCCGGTGGGGCCAAAGGTGTCGCAGGATTTGCCCTTGGTCCATTGGCCGGTCAGTTGGGTTTGAAAGTGGCGCTCGCTGACGTCGTTGACGATGCAATAACCGGCAACGTGGTTTAGCGCGTCTTCCTCGCTGACGTATTTGGCCGCAGTGCCGATAACGACACCCAGTTCGACCTCCCAGTCGGTTTGGGTTGATCCCCGTGGTTTCACAACCGGATCATTGGGGCCAACGACTGCCGAGTTCGCCTTGAAGAACAGGATTGGGTGCTTGGGGATCGCAAGGCCGGTTTCTTCGGCGTGGTCTGAATAGTTCAGCCCGATGCAGAGGAACTTGCCGATGTTGCCAACGCAAGGGCCGATGCGAGGGGTGCCGTCTACGGCGGGCAGGGTGGCGGTTTCTAGTGCGCGAATGGCGTCCAGGCCGGCATCCGATAATGTGTCAACGGCGATGTCGGCGACATGAGCGGACAGATCCCGCAGAGTGCCGTCAGCATCAATCAGGCCTGGCTTTTCGGCGCCGGTTTCTCCGTAACGTACTAATTTCATCGTTAAAATCCTTACTAGTGGTTGTCACGTGGCATGGTGCCGTGGGCGATATCCTGGAACTCATCAGCGCCATCCAAAATCATACCTTCCGAGAAGGGACGTACCTTCTCGCGGAACAGTTCCTGCCAAGGGGTCTGGCTGGCAGGGGCGTAGGCGTTGTCTGGCAGGGCGGCGCGGCGCTTTTCGATTTCGGCGTCGTCGACCAGCATGTTGGCGGTGCAGGCGTTCAGGTCGATGCGGATACGGTCGCCATTTTGCACCAGCCCCAAGCCGCCACCATCAGCCGCCTCGGGTGAGGCATTCAGGATCGATGGAGAGCCAGAAGTGCCGGACTGGCGGCCATCGCCAAGGCAAGGCAGTGCGTGGATGCCCTTTTTCAGCAGATAGGCAGGTGGGCGCATGTTGACCACTTCGGCGCCACCGGGATAGCCGATGGGACCTGCACCGCGCATGATCAGAACGCAATGCTCGTCGATGTTCAGGGACTCGTCGTCGATGGTTGCGTGGAAATGTTCGGGGCCATCAAACACAATTGCGCGGCCCTCGAATGCATTGGGGTCGTCTGGTGATGACAGGTAGCGGTCGCGGAACTCTTTTGAGATCACGCTGGTTTTCATAATCGCACTGTCGAACAGGTTGCCGCTGAGGTTGATGAAACCAGCCTCGGACCCAATCGGCGCGGTCACCGCGTGGATCACCTCGGGGGTGATAGAGCGTTTTTCGCTGCAGTTGTTGCCGATGCTTTCACCGTTGGCGGTTACCGCATTGGGGTGAGGCAGCAGGTCAGCTTCCATCAGCTCACCCACCACAGCGGGGACACCGCCGGCGCGGAAGAAGTCTTCGCCCAGGTATTCACCAGCGGGCTGAAGGTTGACCAGCAGCGGGACCTTGTGGCCGAGTTTCTGCCAGTCGTCGTTGGACAGCTCGATGTTTAAATGTTTGGCAATGGCGTTCAGGTGGATCGGCGCGTTGGTCGAGCCGCCAATGGCTGAATTGACGACAACGGCGTTTTCAAACGCCTCACGGGTCATGATGTCAGAGGGTTTCAGATCCTCGTGGACCATATCAACAATGCGCTGACCGGTGTGATAGCTGATCTGGCCGCGATGGCGGTAGGCTGCTGGGATCGCGGCAGAGCCGGGCAGCTGCATGCCCAGAGCCTCGGCCAGCGAGTTCATCGTGCTAGCGGTGCCCATGGTGTTGCAGAAGCCAACGGATGTTGCTGACGAGGAGACCAGTTCAAGGAAACCGTCTTCGTCGATGTCACCAGCGGCGAGCAATTCGCGGGCTTTCCATACGATGGTGCCTGATCCGGTGCGTTCACCACGGAACCAGCCGTTCAGCATTGGGCCAACTGACAGAGCAATTGCCGGGATGTTGACGGTGGCAGCGGCCATCAGCAGGGCAGGGGTGGTTTTGTCACAGCCGATGTTCAGGACAACACCGTCAATGGGATAGCCAAACAGGGTTTCCACCAAGCTGAGGTATGCCAGGTTACGGTCCAGCATCGCGGTGGGGCGCTTGCCGGTTTCCTGAATAGGATGCACAGGGATTTCAATCGGCGTACCGCCATTGGCAATGATGCCGTCGCGCACGCGCTTGGTCAGCTCAATGTGGTGACGGTTGCAGGGGCTTAGGTCTGATCCGGTTTGGGCGATGCCAATGATCGGCTTGCCGGACTGTAGCTCTTCGCGGGTTAGACCGTAGTTCAGGTACCGCTCAAGATAGAGCGCTGTCATTTCTGGGTCGTCGGGGTTGTTGAACCATTTCTGCGAGCGCAGCTGGGGTTTTGTACCGGACATGTGGCACTCCTGTTGTTCTAAGTGTTGTGTTAGCCGGACCAGCCGCCGTCGATGACGTGTGGTTGGCCGGTGATAAAGGCGCTGTCGTCTGAGGCCAGATAGACCACGAGGGCAGCGATTTCTTCGGCAGAGGCAATGCGGCCCATGGGCTGACGGGCGACAAAAGCCTTTAGCGCGGCGACGTAGTCGCCGGTGGCGCGCAGCCGGTCGTGCATCGAGGGGCTGTCGACCGTACCGGGGCAGATGGCGTTACAGCGGATGCCCTTGGTGATGTATTCGACGGCGACGGATTTGGTCAGGCCAAGCACTGCGGCCTTGGAGGTTCCATAGACAAACCGATTGGGCGCGCCGATCACAGAGGAACAGGCCGAGGACATATTGATGATTGAACCGGTCCCACGCTCAAGCATTCCGGGCAGGGCAGCGCGGATAGTGCGGAACATGGACTTCACGTTCAAATCCATGGCGAAATCAATGTCGTCTTCGGTTGCTTCCTGAATGGTTCCATGGTGCACAAAGCCGGCGCAATTGAACAGGATGTCTGGCGCGGCGCGGGATATGCCCTCGTTCACCGAAGCCACATCCAGAACATCCATGGCAAAGGTTTCGAGCTGGCCCTTGGCCTCATCCTGCAAGGAGGCCAGCGCGTCGCTGTTCACATCAGTTGCAAAGACATGCGCGCCTTCACGCGCCATTGCCAGAGCAGAGGCGCGACCGATGCCTTGACCTGCAGCGGTGATGATTGCGCGTTTCCCGTGTAATCGTCCGTTTGTCATTCTGTGGCCCGTCCAGATTGGTTTCGGAAATTTAGCTATACCGTCATTTGCCTTTGTGAGGTGGATGTTTCCCCGCTGTCTTGGTTATGGCTAATTCAACGCAAACTAAAATGCTAGTGTGCTAATTGTGTCAGCGTACGGAAAACTGATAGCGATACTAGTCGTACGCCAATGGCAGTTTAACGATTTCAACGTGATGAATGCGCGATGGCGATTGCATTGCCGGGGTTGGAGTGAAGCGAGGGCTAGTAGAGCTTCAGTCCCAGCAAGACGACTTCAGTATAGAGATGGTCGATGTCTTCGGGTGCCATGCGACCTGGAGTGTAGAACCGTGGAATAGCAAACTCTTCGATGACATCTGGTTCGACCGAGGCAGGCAGCAGGCGGCCGTCGACCGACAGGATGGCGCTGCTGGATGGTAGCAGACTGTCGGCAATGGCGCGGGCGTGGAGGGCAAAGAGATCGCGGTTGCCTAGATACATGACCTCATGCGTGACATAGTCGTCGTGCTTTTGCTTGATCGATAGGACGACCACAAGCGGCCCGTTTGGGGTTTCAATTGCCAGCGGCGTTAGCGGGAGGTTTAAGTGATCTTGCAGAATCTGCTTATCCTTGGTGCTGATGCGATTGCCTAGTTCCAGTGGGTTAGGGTGGATAGGCAGCTTCTGCGCGGGGGAGGTGCTTGGCTTCCAGATCAGACGTTGGGTGTCGAGCTCGACCAGTCCAGCGCGTTTGACCGCGTGAACTGCGCCGGGGGAGCTGGTGAAATCGGTCACCGTGATATCGGGATTGGCGGTGGCCAGTTCGATCATTTTGCGGCCAACGCCGGTGCCTCGGTAGGGCTTTAGCAGGTACCAAGAGGTCATGTTGGCCGTGATGCGGGGGCCATTGGCGGTGGGGCGCTGGGCGGTGACCAAGCCCAATGCTCCTACCAGTTTCCCCTGGTCGCGCACAGTAATGGCATAGCTGTCATTAGCACGTCCCCAGCGACCATCAAGGATTGCCCGCCAGCCGTCCATTGACCATTTGGCGCGAGGGAAAACTTTGGCCATGAACTGGGCAATTTCTTCGCGTTCTGATGGATGGGCGTGGTTGATGTCGACCATGTTGAGTTCCTGACGTGTTCAGAGCAGCGAGGACAGCCGGACCCATTCGGTCGCGCCGTTGTGGGTAAGGCGATCCAATAACTGATCTATAAAATCCCAGACCCTGTCATCGGATTGCAAGTGGTGGGTGGACAGTCCGGTCGGCTCAGTTGGGTCTACTAACCCAAGGCGCCTTTGTTCCAGATGCTCGACCACTCCGGATAAAGTAGCCTCAGTTCCGCGAAATTTAGGCCCTTGTTTCCAGCGAATAGGATCAACGTGAATGTTCACTTGGGTAATGCCAGCGACAGGATGCGCGGCTTTGCGAGCGTGACAGGTTGAGAGCAGTCGGTAGCCGAGGTTGGGAAACTGGGTGACGGTCTTGTCTGCGATGCGGTTCCAAGGTGCGGCAAAGCCGGGCAATAGGTTGGGTAGATCGGCCTGTACCAGTTTTTGCCAGCCTGCGCGCAGGTCTTGTAGCTGCAAATCGATGTTGCGATTTTCGCCCATTTCAGAGGCTCGTGCCCCGATGGGTTCGTTATTCACATGGGCATAGCCGTGTTGCAGCACATACGTGTCAGAGGAGCGAACCAGAAGATGAGCCAGATCCGAAGAGATGTTTTTGGGAATAACGGCTAGATGAATCGGCAGGTGATACTTTGCCGACAGCGCAAGCAGTCTGTCCAGCGCAGGTGTCGGAGATTCGGTATCGTCGTCGCGCCACCAGAATGTTGGTGTGACGCTGGCATCATGCCAGAGCGCTAATTCCTTTTCCAAATCGAACCAGGTTGCCATGGTAAGAATTCTTTTCCCATTTGCCCTCTGATCGCAACCACATAGAGCAGGCGTGGCGCGAGTCGTGCAGGCGGGCGCAACTGCGATGGGGGCATCGAACATCTGATGAATTTAATTTTGCCAGTTTTTGGGGTTGCGCCTATTCGCGGGTGCCACTAAACCCCGCAAACAGTGGACCGATAGCTCAGCTGGATAGAGTACCTGACTACGAATCAGGGGGTCGGGGGTTCGAATCCTCCTCGGTCCGCCACTTTCCTAAAAGATCAGATGTAGACACCTCGGCAATCGCTTGGCGATTTGCGGCGGTTGTTCTGGATTTTTGGGCCAAAATTGGTTATCATGTCAGTGTTATGTTTCCATCTGCCTCCAAAAAGAAAAAGGGCGGTGTCCCGGTTGTGTTTCCGGATGTGTGCAAGACACCAGCACCTCCGGCCCCATTTGTGCCGATCCCTTACCCAAATATTCAGGTCGCATCGATGAGCCTCAAATTTGCATCGGCTCGGATTAAAAAGTTCAACAAAGAATTTGAAAAGTTGTCGGGTGACGAGGCAGGTACCCTTAAAGGTGTGGTTGCTTCGGTTACCAAGATGGCCGCCATTTTTTCGAAGCATTCAAAGACGGTTAAAGATACCGGTAAAAAGGCATCCAAACTGATGTTGCCTAATCAGGCAGCCAAAGTTTTCCAAAAAGCGCAAAAGCAGCAGAAGGCGTTCGAAAGCCAGATTAAGAAAGAGTGCGACAAGCTGCTGAAAGAATGCAAGGACGACAAGAAGAAGCAGAAGCTGGCGAAGACGCTGGTTTCGATCGTTGGGAGCGCTGCGCGCGGTCATCCGGTTTAGTGGGTGCTCGACGAGGGTTGTTCCCCTGATTGCGGATTTCGCTTTTTTGTACGGCATCCGAACTCACTTTTCTCAAATCCGTGATCTGTCCTGTTGTCACTGTTTCCAGTGTTGACAGTCTACCCATGGCATCGCAACGCTGGCGGTGACTAATAGGGGGTGGATATGAGCGGGCAGGGGTTGCCAGAATTTCCCGTAATACGGACTGTTGGCCTGCAGGGATTGCTGGTCACTTTTGCGGATGCACTTAGCGAGCCGTCGAACCGGGCGGCATTGGCGTATCAGGCGGCTTTGAGGCAGGTGGCGATTGACGGGATGGTTGAAACTTCGACCTCGCTGGCATCGGTGTTTGTACGGTTTGATCCCAGTTTGGTGTCACATGATCAGTTGCGGGCGCAGTTAGAGAGCTTGTTAGCTGAGCAGGACTGGTATGGCGCGCCACTGCCTGAGGGGCGGCGGTTTTGGCGGGTTCCGACAGTTTATGGCACCGATCTGGCCCCACAACTGGCGGAGGCCGCGGATGCCGCTGGGATGAATGAGGCGCAGGCGATTGATAGTCTGGGCTCGGCGCGGGTGCGGGTGTTGACCATCGGTTTTGCAGCATCGCAACCCTATCTGGGGACGCTTGGTGAAGAGTGGGACCTGCCGCGCCAGACTGCGCTGACGCCAATGGTGCCGTCGGGCGCCTTGGTGCAGGCGATCCGGCAGTTTGTGTTGTTCACTGCTCCGGCGCCCACAGGATGGCGGCATGTTGGGCAGACGGGTATGAGGCTGTTTCGGCCAGAAATGGATGATCCCTTTGCGCTGCGGGCTGGGGACGAGATGATTTTTGAGCCGGTGGCTAAGGCTGATTTTCTACGCCTGCGTGAAGGTGATCCAAACAACGGTGGGGCTATTGTGGCCGAGATTGCGTCATGAGCGGGCTGAAGGTTTTGCAAATCGGGCCGGTTGTGTCGGTGCAGGATATGGGTCGGCCGGGGCTGTTAGAGCGCGGTATTTCCCAAGGTGGCGCGGCGGATACGCTGGCGCTGGCCGAAGGTGCGGCCCTGTTGCGTCAGGATGCTGGATTGGCGGCGTTGGAAATGGGCGGTCTTGGTGGTACGTTTGAAGCTGTTGGAGCGTTGCGAATTGCGCTGACCGGAGCGCCGATGCTTGCCACCTTGGACGGGGAGGCCTTGGCCTGGAATGCCTCGCACCAAGTTGCAGCAGGGCAAAAGCTGGTGATCGGAGCGGCCCGGCGTGGGGTTTATGGTTATCTGCATCTAGGTGGCGGTATCGACACGGATTCAATGCTGGGCTCGCGTGCTGTGCATTTGATGGGTGGAATTGGTGCTGCGACACAGGAGGGGGATTTCCTGCCTGCCGGACCGGATGCCAACCAAGAGACCGGTTTGGGAGTTGTTGCCGAGGATCGGTTCTCGGGCGGGGCATTGCGCATCGTTGAGAGCTTTCAGTCCGGGTTGTTTTCTGCCGATGTGCTGTCGCGCTTTGGTTCAACCGCGTTCACGCGGGGCGGTCGTGCCAACCGGATGGGTGTTGAGATGGTCTCAGACGGCGAGGGGTTCTCGGCTGCGGGGCAGTTGAACATTCTGTCCGAGGTGATCGCGCCCGGTGATGTGCAGATGACGGGTGATGGCAAGCCGTTTGTTCTGTTGCGTGAGTGTCAGACAACAGGTGGCTATCCGCGTATTGGCACCGTGTTGCCTTGTGATTTGGCGCGCGTGGCGCAGGCCAGTAATGGCGCGGCCCTTCGGTTTGAATGGGTGACGCTGGAGCAGGGGCTAGAGATACAGGCCCGACATGATGCCTATGTGAAATCCTTGCCGTCACGCTGTGAGCCGCTGGTCCGCGACCCGTCTGACATGGCGAACTTATTATCTTACCAATTGATCAGCGGAGCCATTTCGGCAGACGCTGACCCATTCGACACTGGAGTGAACACATGACTAAATCGGTCGATTTGAATGCCGACATGGGTGAAAGTTTCGGCCCATGGAACATGGGTGATGATGCGGCGCTGCTGGATATCATCTCGTCGGCCAATATTGCCTGTGGGTTTCATGCGGGTGATCCCGATGTGATGGCGGCAACCATGACACGGGCGATGGAGTGCAACGTGGGTATTGGCTCGCACCCTGGGTTTGCTGATCTGCAGGGGTTCGGTCGGCGCAAGATTCAACTGCCCAAAGAAAGCCTGAAGAACATGGTGCGCTATCAGCTGGGCGCATCACGTGGGATGGCGGGGGCGCTGGGCGGTAAAGTTCGGCACCTGAAATTGCACGGTGCGCTGTCCAACATGTGTAGTGTGGATGCCGACATGGCGCGCGCTTGTTACGAGGCGGCGCTGGAGGTGGACCCGGACATCATCATCATGGTGCTAGCGGCGACTGAGATGGAGCGCGTGGTGCGCGATTTGGGCTGTAACTGGGCCGGCGAGATTTTTGCTGACCGAGCCTATAATGACGACGCTACGCTAGTTGATCGTTCGCTGCCCGGCGCGGTGATCCATGATCCGGCGGTGGCTGGTCCGCGTATTCTGCAGATGGTGCAGGAGGGGGCGATCATTACCGAAAGCGGTAATCGCATTCCAACGGCTATCGATACGATTTGCCTGCATGGGGACACTCCTACTGCTGTGGCGCTGGCCGGATCCGTGCGGGACAGCCTGACCGCCGGTGGGATCGAAATTGCGCAGTTTTCAGGGCGCAAGGGGTGATAATTGCCAGATGTAAGGGGTGAAGTTCACCCCTTACTTGGATTTTCGGAATATTGACTGAATATTGTTTTGTTTAAAATCAATCGCCTAGGCGGTTTTTTGGAAAATTGTATATTGGATGCTATCAAGGTGGTTGCTTTGTATAGTACAAGGCGGGGAGTTCAGTAACTAATCGCCAGGATACCCATTATGACCCTCCAGATTTTCTCGGATAAGAAACGCCCCATCCATTTAGGGCCATATCCGATGGAACGCTTGGCGCGCGGGTCGATGCCGGACCTGGGAATGGTGCCGGGATTTCAGCCCCTGAACTTTCGTCGCCCCGGCCTTCCGGCCTCGATTGTCAATGCAATGGGCGAGTATCAAGCGATGATGGACGCCATCCGTGATGGGATGGTCAACAAGGCGCGGGCTGAATGTCCTAGTGATCCGAAGGAGCGGGCGGATCATATCAAGGCGTTTGGCTATTTCTCGGATGCGGCGATGGTGGGTGTCGGGCCGATGCCTGCTTCGGCGCGGTTGGAGCAGCCATATCGCAACCCTGACATTGACCGGCTGTCCGAGGATCTGAAGACACGGCAGACCAAAACGCTGGCGGCGGGGATCGACCTGATCATGGCGGATCTGAAAGAGGCGATGATCGCGCCACCGACAACGATTGGCGATCATTCCCGCGCAATCGTGTTTCTGTACGACATGCAGCGCGATCCCAAAGTGGGCGAGGAAGGCTGTGACTGGTTGGAGGATGCGCAGGAGCATCGCGCTTGTTTACGGGCCAGCGAAACCGCCGTTGTTTTGGCGAACTATATCCGTTTGCTGGGCTGGGATGCCAAGGCGCATACAGGTACGTCGTCGGATGTAGATCTGAACCAGCTTGTGGTGGCAGCGGGCCTAGCCACTGTAGAAGACGGCAAGCTGGTGAACCCCTATCTGGGGGATCGGTTTGGTGTGGCTGTTGTGACCACAGATTTTGATCTGGCAAAGGATCAGCCTTTGGTCCCATTGGGGCAACAGCCCATGTTCAAGGCCAAAGGTCCGCGTTGGTGGGTTGGGCTGGGCTCGCAAAAATCGGCGTTGAACGGTGATCCGTTCCGCAAGCGGGATTTCAAGGATGGGCCGCATCCGTTTGAGACCCTGACACGGGTAGAGGATCCAACGACATATATTGATGAGGCCCATGTGGCGCGGGTGCCCAAGCGGGCCGATTTGTTTGCCCGTGCGCAGTTTGGCGATATGGGAAAAACCAATCAAAAGGCCGCAACCGGTGGCTTCTATGTCCGCAAGGCGGCACCTTCGATGGCGCAGAGGCGGATGCTTGGAGCTTTTGTGTTGTTGCAGGATGGAGAGTCCTCTGCCGGGCCGCGCCCAACGGATGCCGAGCGAAATGCGGCGAACATCAAGGCGGCCAGTTACTGGTTGGGGATTGATGCAGTAGGGATCAGTCGCTGCCCGGATTGGACTTGGTACAGCCATGATGCCACCGGAGCTGAGATACACCCAGAGCATGATCAGGCGATTAGCATGATCGTGGATCAAGGGTTTGAGACTACAGATGGCACCTCGGGTGATGACTGGATCGCGGTGGCACAGTCGATGCGCGCTTATTTGCGGTTCTCGCTGTTGGGTGGCGTGGTCGCGCGCCAGATCCGCAATCTGGGCTACAAGGCCAAGGCGCATACGGTGATGGACGGCGAGGTGTTGCAACCGCCGCTGTTGCTGTTGGCAGGACTGGGTGAGGTCAGCCGGATTGGCGAGGTTATCCTGAACCCGTTCCTAGGCCCGCGGCTAAAGTCTGGGGTTGTGACCACGAATATGCCGATGGCGCATGACAAGCCGATTGATTTCGGCCTGCAGAAATTCTGTGAGAGCTGCAACAAATGTGCCCGCGAGTGTCCGTCTGGGGCGATCACTGCTGGCCCCAAGAAGATGTTCAACGGCTACGAGATCTGGAAGAGCGACAGTCAGAAATGCACCACCTACCGGATCACCACGCCGGGTGGCGCGATGTGTGGCCGGTGCATGAAGACCTGCCCTTGGAATTTGGAAGGTTTGTTCCGGGAAAAACCGTTCCGCCATGCTGCAATGAACTGGCCCTCGGCTGCGCCTGCGCTGGCCAAGCTGGATGACTTGGTGGGTAATGGCGAGATGAACCCGGTCAAGAAGTGGTGGTGGGATCTGGAGATGGAAGAGGATGGCGGATACCGCCCAACCCGCCATCCGGTGAATGCCCGCGCGTTGCAAAAGGATCTGAAGCTAAAACACGAGGATCAGACACTGGCGGTCTATCCGGCCAATCTGGCACCGCACCCATGGCCCTATCCATTTCCGATGGATCGTGAGGAAGGGATCGAGGCGTATCAGGCGATGATCACGGCCGAAGAATACAAAGAGCGCCGCGCCAAGGGTGAGTCTGGTGATTGGGATCACATTTATACCAGTGACACTGATAGTCCTGTACTGCAGGTCGTAGTGTCTAAGGCCGAGGTGATGAGCCCGGATGTGACCAAGTATGAGTTCCGTAGTGCTGACGGGGCGGACTTGCCAGAATGGACTGCCGGTGCCCACTTGGACATCGTTGTAGCGCCAGAGTATCTGCGACAGTATTCGATGTCGGGCGATCCGGCAGACCGCAGTAAGTACCAGATTGGTGTGCTACGTGAAGATCAGGGCAGGGGCGGGTCAGCTCTGTTGCACCGGATCTTTGCCGAGGGGCGCAAGATCTTCATCTCGAAACCCATCAACCATTTCCCGCTGGATGAAACCGCCAGCAAAAGCTTCCTGATGGGCGGCGGTATCGGGGTGACGCCGATGATCGCTATGGCGCATCAGTTGCATGCACTGGGTAAAGATTTCGAATTGCACTATTCGGTCTCGAGCCGCTCTGGCGCAGGATATCTGCCCGACTTGCAGGCAATGCCATGGGCTGATCGTGTTGTGGTTCACGTCTCGGACGAAGGGACGCGGGCAGATTTGGACAAAGTGCTGAACGGCTACCGGGATGGCTGGCACGTCTATACCTGTGGCCCGGATCGCTACATGGATGGCGTGATGCAGGCAGCAGAACGGCAGGGCTTCACCGAAGAGGCGCGACATCTGGAGTATTTCTCGGTTCCGGAACTGCCTGAGTATGAGAACCACGATTTCACCCTGAAGCTGGCGCGTTCTGGGCGAGAGATCATTATTCCGGCTGACCGATCGGCGACGGATGTGTTGACCGATGAAGGGGTGCGTATTGACGTGAAATGCGCAGACGGTATCTGCGGCGTCTGTAAATGTGGGCTTGTTTCTGGTGCGGTTGAACATAGGGATTTTGTCCTATCCAAGGCGCAACGAAAGACAGAAGTTGTCCTTTGCCAGTCGCGTGCGGCTGACAAAGGCGGAGTGATCGTTGTTGATCTATAGTGTTTCTTAAGCATCGCAGTGTTTTTGGATGTTCAGCATCTCCCGCCCGCTGATAGGTGCATCAAAGATGCCCTAACAGCCGTTGGGCGTGGCGCCACGCAAGGCGCGGCGCAAGGCCCAGCTCTGCGGTGAGGTCGTCAGGCTCTTCCACGAGGGCAGGAGGCGTGGTGCCCGTCGACAGTTGAATGGGGGCACAATGCGAAAGGCGTAAAGGGCCGGAATTGCTGACTTGACAGAATGAATTTGGGTTCCGAATGTTTATGCATTCACCGACTGACTTGATTTTTGCAACAACGAAACTTGAGAAACGTATGGAATTATTCCCTAGCAGCTCGCGGCCGTCCAAAATTGGCGACCCCAGTTGGTATTTTGGTCAGATTTGGCTGGAACCGATCCTCGCGGCACCTACGCCTTCCAGAAATATATCTGTCCGGATGAAGTTTGCCCCGGGTTCCCGAACCGCTTGGCATAGTCATCCGTTAGGTCAAACCGTGTATGTCGTGGCGGGGATAGGTCTGATCGGTACTCGGGATGCTCCGCCGCAAATTTTGCGCCCTGGAGACGCGGTTTGGATTCCACCGGGACAGGAACACTGGCATGGCGCCACGCTTGGTTCGACGTTGGATCACATCTCCATCCGGGAATCCGAAACCGGCTTTGCCACGACTTGGATGGCGCATGTATCTGACGACGAGTATCAGATCACGCCCGTCTGATGTGTTCCTTTGGTTAGGTGTGCGCATAGGGAGAATGGTAGTGGTTTGGCAGTTTTTTGGGATTGGCTGGCTAGTGGCCGTTTCCGAGCAGCCGTGCCTGATGGGCCAGCTTTCGAATCCCACCCCAGTGCTCTTCTTGTATCATCTGTGCAGGTGCCACCCAGCTACCGCCGACACAGGCAACATTTGGCAGGGTCAGATAATCCAGGGCATCATCCTGTGAGATACCTCCGGTTGGGATGAAGTGAACCTTCGGAAACGGAGCGCTCAGAGATCTCAAGGCGGCCGGGCCTCCTGCGGAAGCGGGAAAGAGCTTTATCAGGTCAAAGCCGTAGTTCACTAAGTCAGTGATCTCTGTCGGGCTTGCGGCTCCGGGTAAAAGTGGCAAAGCAAGATCCTTGCAAGCGTCAATTACCTGGCGTGTCGCACCGGGAGAGGATGCAAATGTGGCTCCAGCCTGATGGGCTTGATTGACATGTTGTGAATTCAGTAGGCTGCCTGCACCGATCGTAACGCCCGGCACACGGGCCATTAATGGAATGGCGGCTAGTGCTGCCGGTGTGTGTATTGTGACCTCGAGTACCGGCAGCCCACCTGCAACCAGTGCCTCGGCAAGTGGCACCGCATGGCCCAGGTCATGGATCGTCAGCACCGGGATTACCGGGGCCTGATGGCACAGCATATGCATAGAGGGTTTGGTCAGGGGTTTGGTCTGTGTTGCGGATAAGCTCATGTCCAACCCTCGGTAGGCGTGATTGATCTGAAAACCGGTTCAAGCAGCAGCCAAGATCTATCGTCGTGCGTAGCCAGGATCGGTTGCTGGCGCGACCCATGTAGATCCCCTGGTGTCAGGACTGTTTGCGTCATTTCCATGCCCACCTTTGACTCTGAAATTAGGGCAGGGGCGCAAAAGGTAAATGCCTGCCAGTAAAAGGGGTAGGCGTGGTCAGGCGACCTTGCGTTAGAAAAGGGACTGTCCGAGCGTTGGTTGACCACCGGGCTATACCAGAATGAAGTGGGACTTATGCGGTTAGGCCATGAAGGCCGACAGCAGGTTTCATCGGTGTTGGTGTCGCTGGGAAAGTGGCGGAGTCGGCTTGCGAAGGAGGTCAGCCTCACAAGGGGGAGGGGTATCGGGCGTCCTTGAAGAGTCTCCACCAACCCGGAGGAAAAAGGTGTGAAATGCGGTTGGCTGTTGCGCCCCTTAGGCGGTCTCCAAGATCAGAGAGGTCGATTCTGGAGATTCTTGTGCCCTAGCCACCATTCGGCCACTAGATCTGGTGGGTGTTCTGCTTTCGGAGCATTCAAGGTTTGATTTACCATGGTTTGGAATGGCGGAAATTGAAAAAGTCAGGGGCTACTTCATTGATTTTACGTTGTTATTCTCGGTTTCTGAAAAAAGATG
>NZ_QHLQ01000023.1 GCF_011813015.1 Parasedimentitalea denitrificans
TTTACTGCACTTGGCATCCCCAAGACAGAGGCGATAGGCTAAATCCGTCCGGTGTCAGGGGAGGTCCGACCTCAACCCTATTTGTGCAACAAAGCCGTTAACAGGCCGCAGATTGGAAGTTAGTTTCAGCAGATCCCTGTAGGGGCAGGAGGCTAACTTAGCTATGAGTTTTGGATTTTGATCTGCTTTGGCACAGGGTTGCCGAAAAATTTATCCTGCACCGAGGGGCTTGAGGTCAGCCGATGCCGCTATTCTAGCGGCAGTCAGCCGATATCTTATGTCGGGCGCACCGCCATTAACCGATCCTCGCGTGGCAGTAGTGTGCGTAGCGCCTTGAGGCAGCGGTAGTGGTTGTTCTGGATCACAGCCTCAGTTGCCTCTGCCAAAGAGGCGCGGCTGTCTGGGTCGGTGAACACCTGGCTCAGATCTTCGATCCGGCGCAGCATAGGCAGCCGATCTTCCTGGGCGTCGATGTCGCCAGTCAGGACCAATTGCGCAGCGTAACAGACACGACGCACCGGGGTGTTGGCTTCCTCGGGGTGGATCGCATCACGCAGGCGCAAAATGTTGGCGTCTGGTGTCACGATCGACAACCGGCTGCGGCGATCACCGTTTTCAATGACCGCGCCATTGACCAGGACGCGTTCTTTGGGGGCGAGTTTTAGGACTAATCCACTCATATCATGGGGCTCCGCTTCGTAGGCCACGCATGATGGCCGTGTTGATTTCAACCAGAGGTGCTACGCTGGCCTCGCGGGCCAGGACCTTGCTGGTGTGTTGTCGCGTGAACTCAGTCAGATAGGCGATGTGATCCTTCAACTCCGCAGGGAGCTCGTTGCTGGGGCTGGCAACATCGGCCATGAAGATGGTCCACAGCTTTCGATTGTCAGTCAGAGCGGCTACCAGAGTATTGAACCCGTCGGGTCCCTTTTTCGCAGCAGCAACCAGCCGGTGAGTAATGCGCGCGATGGCGTCGTACTCAAGGTTCTTTGGGGTGCGTGTCGGGGCTTTTGCCGCGGAGTAAGCTTGTTTCGCATGTCTGAGTGCGTTCACGTGAGTTCCTTACGTACTAATCTTCAGATTCTCTGAGACGGAAATCCGGGGCACGTGGGCGCCCCGGATCATAGTTGTTAGCGGAACAGCTGCATCAGTGCTTCTGGTGCGCCATTGGCGATCGACAGCGATTGCACGGCCAGTTGTTGTTGGGTCTGCAGAGCCTTCAGTCGAGCTGATGCTTCTTCCATGTCAGTGTCCGTCATTGAGCTGACACCCATTTTCATGGAGTCGGTCAGCTTAGAGACAAATTCGCCTTGATCCTTCAAGCGGGCACTGTCGGCACCCAAAGCGGCTGCACCGTTAATGGCAGTGGACAGGAAGGCCTCGATTTCGGTCAGGGCAGAGGCAGCGTCGGCGGAGTCTGTGATGACTGTCAGGTCTGCACCCAGATCAATGTTTGTGACAAAATCAAGAGCATTGATAGTGATCGGAGTACTTGTCGGAACGCCGGTTGCGCCAACACGGTCAAGCGAGGCCAGAACGCTCAGGCTTGTGGCTGTGCCGTCAATGGTATCCATAAGCAAGTTGGCACCGTTGAACTGGGCTGCAGCAATGATCGAAGCAACCTGATCACTTTTCTTTGCGATGTCGTTTTGGATCTTGGCGTGATCAACATTCTCGGATTGAGCGGAAACGATCAGCTCTTTAATTTCTGTCAGTTTCTCAACAATTTGCTCAGCACCGGCTGACGCTACTGCAACTGTCGCTTCGCCAACGTGTAGACTTTCTGAAATGGCTTCAAAGCCTGCGATGTCAGATTCCATGGTTTTTGAGATTGCCCAAACAGCAGCGTTGTCACTGGCGGCGCCGACACGTTTACCTGTCGAGATCTCGTTTTGAGCATCGGTCAGGTTGGTGTTGACAGCCGAAAGCGTCTGCAGCGCAACCATTGCGCCACTGTTTGTCAAAATACTGGTCATATCGTTTTCCTTGTTCTGCCAGGGTTTTACCCAGCGTAGTCTGCCCTGATAGGCATGGTTTCTCATGTCGTTTCTGACTGGTGCGTTCGGCCGGAAGCAGTCGTGCCACCCCGGTCCGAGGTGCAGGCAGACATTGGCCTAACAGGTGCTAAGGGAGTGCTAATGTCAGAAATTGCATACTTAGAATTTTCTCTAAATTGGCGACGTTAAGCTTGTCTTTAGAAATGCCATACAGGACAGCTCGGATGCTGGGCGGCGGAGTGAAGCGACATTGGGAACGATTGTTAATGTATTGGGAATGGTTGTTGATGAGTGAACTGTTCAATGGATGGGCGAGTCTATTTAAAAAGGCTGAGGAAAGGCAGAATCAAAATCTAATAGTCGCCTGCCTAAGGATGTTTCGGATGACTTGGGCTGTTGGTGTTGGCCTAAAGGTGCCATTCCGGCCACTTCTTAGTGGCGTGCCAAAATGCGGGAAGAACTACGCGGCAAAACGTAATCATTTCACGTGAGAGTAAGTGCGTATTTTCAGGGACTTGCTCACTGATGTGCTTTTTTTTGCCGGAAAGCTGCGAAAAAGCGGAAACACCGCTTGACGATGCCCGAGACCTAGGAATATTACAGCCCAACATTCAGCAGCGATGCTGGATGGGCAGCAAGCGGTTGTAGCTCAGCTGGTTAGAGTGCCGGCCTGTCACGCCGGAGGTCGCGGGTTCGAGCCCCGTCAACCGCGCCACGCTGCCTTACCCACCTTGGGGAATTCAAGGTCCGCCCCGGAGGGGACTAGATCGCAAGATCTGGTGAGAAGAAAATGCGCGGTTGTAGCTCAGCTGGTTAGAGTGCCGGCCTGTCACGCCGGAGGTCGCGGGTTCGAGCCCCGTCAACCGCGCCACTTCTTACTCAACCTTTCCTGATAGAATCAGGACCGCCCCGGAGGGGAGCGACCGCAAGGTCACTGCGCGGTTGTAGCTCAGCTGGTTAGAGTGCCGGCCTGTCACGCCGGAGGTCGCGGGTTCGAGCCCCGTCAACCGCGCCACTATTCCCCTATAGACGTTTTCTTCTGATACCCTGGATGGCCCTGCTGCACCACCGTTCTTGGCTTTCGGTGATTCTATTTTGTAGTGTAGTTGTGCGCCTGGGTGTTGGCGCAATTGTATTAGCGAGTGAATTCGACCTGTGGAGACGACACATGGTAATTTCTGTCAAAACCAAGATTCCCAAGCCAACTCAAAAGCCATTTTCTGTATCTGGTGTGGATATGACCGCGCTGGAAGATGCGCTGAATAAAAGGGACAGCTGGGGCAGTTACGCGGGTTATCCAGTATTTTCCGCCAAATTCGACAAGTCCAAGAAGGTGAGCGAGATCACTGTCAGTCTGAAACCGGTGACAAAGGTTCCAAAGTGGAAGGAATACGCAAAAAGCACCAAGAACCGGCAAGCCGAATGGGATCGAATGATCAAGGCGCTAGAGAAATATCTGTTGAGCCTGCACGCCCTGACACTTGAGGTAGTCGCCAAGTTTGCTGATTCTGTGAAGGACAAGGATTTAGATAAGGCCGGATTATCTACGGAAACAAAGGCCGCTAAGGCGGCCCTGGCTAAGGCTGTGGAGGATTACGCCAGCAAAACGTCAAACGGTAATACCGTTGGCGTCTCGCTCGAGTACATAGATCCCGATCCTGCCACTTTCAAAAAGACTGTACCTTCGCCTAAATCGTCGACCTACTCGGTGTCCGGTAAGACTATTAGGGCGGTTTTTGAGGCGCTGAAGAAAAGATCTTTCTGGGGGCGCTATCGGTCCAATGCCAGTTACAAGGCAACGTTTCAGCTGGATGGCCACATTGATGTCTTCACCCTTACCAGTAAGCCGTCCATCATCATGCCCAAGTGGAAGGAATACAGCAAAGGCAACACGGGGCAGAAAGCCAGCTGGGACAACATGTGGAAGAAGCTCAACACCCATGAGAACAACCACCACAAGATCTTTGAGGACTGTGTAGCTGATCTTGAGACAACTGTGACCACCACCGATGTTCTGGAGGCTGACGTTGCCAAATTCTGGAAAGACGAAACCAAGGGCTGGCAGGACATGCAGGATGCCTATGACAGCAAGACAAATCACGGGGTGAAAGAAGGGGTCGAGCTGGACGCCTCACATGATCCCTGACTTACAGCTTTCATCTATCCCAAGCATGCTCAAAGCGCGCTAGCGAGAGCGCGCAGCTGGCGTGTCCTGGCTGAAGCTGTTCAGCCAACCACCAGCGTTCCGTTCCCATAGCGAGGAAATATACATGACTTCGGTCTCGCTGCCGCCAACTGGGCGGTACTGCGCGCGATAACTTAGGAGCACTGCGTCGGGGGAAATGATCCTTAGTCGCGCTTGGCTCAGTTCATATGATTCCATGGTTGGCCCATCGGCCAGTTGTTCGCAGTGCCCTGCCTTGGCAGAGTAACCCGAGGGGTAGACGCCAAGGAAGTCTTCGGTCAGCATTTTTCCGTCGGCCTCGGCGTCGCCGGCCACAAGAGCTTCCCAGACCTTGGTTTCAAGTGCGATGATTTCGGCCAGCAATGGGCCATCTATTAGGTTTTGTTTTTTCATGCGGGCAAGGTGCTCTGAGGTTAGTCTCATTGCAAGCCCGGTGCGCTTTTGTTGACTTCCTGTTGAACGCTATACCTGCAGCTAGCAGGCAGAAGTGCCCTAGTCAGGAGAATGTAATGAATAAAAAGGTTCAGCCCCCCGACACTCAGCCCACGATTCGCGTGATTGCGATGCCAACAGATACCAACCCTGCGGGGGATATCTTTGGTGGATGGTTGATGAGCCAGATGGACCTTGCCGCTGGGACAATCGCCGCACGGGTCTCTAAGGGGCGGGCATCTACAGTGTCAGTAGACCAGATTCAGTTCCATCAGCCGGTCACTGTGGGGGATGAGGTGTCGTTTTACGCGGACCTATTGAAGATCGGGCGTACATCCATGCGAATCAAGGTTCGCGTGTGGAGCCGTGCACGGCATCAGGAGGAGAGTAATCCAGTGACTGAAGGTGTTTTTACCTTTGTCGCATTGGATGAAAACGCGCGTCCGCGTCCTGTTGTTCGGGACGCATAACCGGGGGCAAGGTGTAAAAAAGGGCAAAGACTGTGCTGTCTCTGCCCTTTGCTTTAGATTTCGTGTCGGACTTAGCCTTTGGTCAGCGCATCCAGGATACGTGCCCAAGAGCGGATGCCCTTGTGAAAGCTCTTCAGGTCGTATTTTTCATTAGGCGAGTGGATAGCATCATCGTCATTGGCATAGCCAACCAGCATTGCATCCATGCCCAGCACCGATTTGAAGAAACCAGCGATCGGGATAGATCCCCCCATACCGCAGAATACGGCCTCGCGGTTCCATTCGTCCGACAATGCCCCGCGGGCCGCTTCGAACTCGGGGCGGGAAATGTTCATCACCGAAGCTGGTGAACCTTCTAAGTCTTGATCCCAGACTACCTTGGCGTCAGGCGACAGTTGTGCGGCGACATGTGCGCGTATTTTTTCACGCAGGGCGTCAGGGTCCATGTCCCCCACCAAGCGACAAGTAATTTTGCAGTGTGCCTCGGACGGGAGTACGGTTTTTGAACCTGCACCGTTATATCCACCCCACAAACCGTTCACTTCCAATGTTGGCCGCGCCCATTGCTGTTCCAAAGTGGAATAGGCTTTTTCACCGTGTGCCTGAGAGTATCCAACTGAGTTCAGATACTCTGATTCGTCGAATCCGCAGTTTTGCCACTGTCGCAATTGGTCGGCGGGGACCTCGTGAACACCCTCATAGAAGCCTTCTACTGCAACCCGGCCGCTGTCCTGATCGTAGAAACTGTCGATGATTCGCGAAATTTCGCGCAGGGGGTTCAGGCCGGGGCCGCCATAGTGACCGGAATGAAGGTCGATGCGGGGCCCGATGATGGTGAACTCATCCTTCAACATGCCGCGCAGTTGCGAGGCAATTGACGGCACACCGCGCGACACCATCGAGGTATCACAGATCAGCGCGATGTCTGCCTTTAGCTCTTCGGCGTGTTCTTCCATGAAAGGAATCAGCGACGGCGAACCGGACTCTTCTTCCCCTTCAAAGAAGAAAGTGATGCGGCAGGGCAGGGAACCATGTACTTCTTTCCAGGCGCGGCAGGCCTCGACAAAGGTCATCAACTGCCCTTTGTCATCGGACGAACCGCGACCACGGATCACGGTGCCATTTGGAGTCTCTTCCAGCTGCGGTTCAAACGGCGGGTTGTCCCATAGGTCAAGTGGATCAACGGGTTGCACGTCGTAGTGGCCATAGAACAGTACATGCGGCACGTTGCTGTTTTCTTCACCGACATGCCCAACAACCATCGGATGGCCCGGGGTCGGGCGCTTCGCCGCATCAACACCGATGGTTCTCAGATCGGCAACAAGCCAATCGGCAGCCTTGTCGCAATCAGCCTTGTAGGCTGGGTCAGTTGAGATGGACTGGATCCGCAGCAGCTCCATCAGTCGGTTCGTGGCGGTTTCTAGATCGTCGTCGATCCGAGCCAATACATTATCAAGCGTCATCAATTTCTCCAGCCTATCGGGGTGTTTTGTCGCGGAGCCTAGCAGCGGCGAGGAGTGGGGGCCAGAGTAAGAAAACATGGTCATTTGTGATGTCCGATAAACGTCATCAGCTTCCTATCGGCGCCATTCTGCGCATATTCTGACGGTACTGAGACATTGCTGTTCTTGCCGGGGTTCAAACAAAGGTCTATTTGATCCACATCAAGGCTACGACGGTGCACCCGGACGTATTTGATTGATCGAAATTGGCGCTTAGGCTATTTATTCACAAACGTGAATATGGCAGGATCGCCTCAACTCCGGGGTGCCGGGATTAGCTATGGAGATGCCGGTGGACTATACCGCGAAACTCGACGCAGCCATCAACCAATTGCATGAAGAAGGTCGTTACAGAACCTTCATCGACATTGAGCGCTGTAACGGTCAGTTCCCGCACGCGGTCTGGACCCAACCCGATGGTAGCCAGAAAGTCATCACTGTTTGGTGCGGCAATGACTATCTAGGCATGGGGCAAAACCCGGTTGTGTTGCAGGCCATGCACGAGGCAATTGATGCCACAGGCGCTGGTTCGGGTGGCACACGCAATATCTCTGGCACAACCGTCTATCATAAGCGGCTTGAAGCTGAACTGGCTGATCTGCACGGCAAAGAGGCGGCATTGCTGTTCACTTCGGCCTATATCGCCAACGATGCCACACTTTCGACGCTGCCCAAGCTGTTTCCTGGTCTGATCATCTACTCTGATGCTTTGAACCATGCGTCGATGATCGAAGGCGTACGCCGTAACGGTGGTGCCAAGCGTGTATTCCGCCATAATGATGTCGAGCATCTTCGTGAATTGCTGGAAGCTGATGATTCGGCAGCTCCCAAACTGATCGCCTTTGAATCGGTTTATTCGATGGATGGCGACTTTGGTCCAATCGAAGAAATCATTGAACTGGCCGAAGAGTTTGGCGCACTGACCTATATTGATGAAGTTCACGCAGTAGGGATGTACGGTCCGCGTGGTGGTGGTGTGACGGAGCGGGACAATCTTGCGCATCGCATCGATATCATCAATGGCACCCTAGCCAAGGCCTATGGTGTAATGGGAGGCTACATCGCTGCCAGCGCAAAGATGGTGGACGCCATCCGCTCGTATGCGCCAGGCTTTATATTTACAACATCTTTGGCCCCAACAGTTGCTGCAGGTGCCGCGGCGTCGGTCGCCTATTTAAAGCAAGCACCTGAGCTGCGTGAAAAGCACCAGCAGCAGGCCAAGACCCTGAAAATGCGCCTTAAGGGGTTAGGCTTGCCAATTATTGATCACGGTAGCCACATCGTTCCCGTCATTGTCGGCAATCCTGTGCACACCAAGAAGCTTAGCGATATGTTGTTGGCAGATCATGGGATTTACGTACAGCCGATCAACTTCCCGACTGTGCCACGCGGTACTGAACGGCTACGCTTCACACCGTCTCCGGTGCATGGTCCTAAAGAAATTGATGCCTTGGTAAGTGCAATGGACGCCCTGTGGTCGCACTGTGCGCTGAATCGTGCCGATCTGGCTGGCTAAGTTACTAGCCCCCTGTATAAATATTTAGAATGTGTTACCTATTCGTCAACGAAAGAGTGCAATCGAATCGTTGGGACGGTTTTTTAGGCGCTCTGGATTGACAAGTGGCAGGCAGGAATAGGATTGCAGGGATGATTGGGCGCATCAAGCAGCGCAAGTCCAAAGTGCAAGAGGACAATGCACCTCGAAGCTTTGATGACTATGAATTTCGCCTCGGGGATGCAATGCGCGGTGAGCGTGCGACATTAGGCAAGTCGTTGCTTGATGTTCAGCGAGAACTGAGGATCAAAGCTTCCTATATCGCCGCAATTGAAAATTCTGATCCTTCCGTTTTTGATACCCCCGGCTTTATCGCTGGATATGTACGTTCCTATGCACGCTATCTGAGCATGGACCCAGATCAGGTGTTCGAAGACTTCTGTCGCGAAAGCGGATTTGAAGTTGCCCATGGGATGTCCACCAAAGCATCCGGTAAACGTACTGGCCCGCCTCCGATTGCTACTGGCATGGGGGGCTTGGAAAGCGACGCGTTTACCGCTCCGAATACCCCATTCTCACCTAACGAAAGCAGCTTCCTTTTAAATTTTGAGGCTCGCGCAATCGGATCTGTAATGGTCCTGCTGGCGTTGATTGGTGGCGTTGGTTTTGGCGGTTGGACAGTGTTGCAGCAGGTGCAGCAAGTACAAATGGCCCCAGTGGAGCAAACACCGGTGGTCCTTACCGAATTGGATCCGCTTTCTGCAGTTGATGATATGTCTCTTAATTCTGAGGCAGCGATCACTTCTGATGCGTTGAACCGGTTGTATCGTCCTCAGGCTTTGGATGTTCCAGTTCTTGCAGCGCGCGATGCGCCGATTTCAACACTGGACCCTAGCGCGTTTGGAAGCTTTGCCTCTACCGAGCAGCCGAGCTTGGTAGTTGCCGAGGCCAGAAGCTCGTCTCCGTCTACGGCTGTACAGCCGGTGCCAAGAGTTATGGAGCAGGCCGCTCCGCGAATGGAAATGGTGGCTGTTCGTGAATCCTGGGTCCGGGTCAGTTCTGCGGACGGCAGTGTGATCTTTGAGGGAATCATGCAGCCTGGCCAAAGTTATGAAATCCCTGCTACCGAAGAGGCGCCTTTGCTGCGCACCGGTGAGAGTAGCGCGATTTATTTTGCCTTGGATGGTGCGCATTTCGGTCCAGTTGGCGGCCGCGGCGAAGTGACTAAGAATCTGCCGTTGTCGATTGATAACGTCACCGATATATTTGATGTCGCCGATCTAGAACAGGATCGTGATCTGGCCAAGATGGTGGCACAGCTCGAGGCCGAAGTTTTCTCCGAATAAATTGACTGCGTTGGTTGTCGGCCAGTGTTGTCTCATGTGCCATTGCGGCGCATCGGATCCGAGCGTATCTAAAGGCAACTGACCTTTAGTCTGGATCCGCAAATGTCGATCAATCATATCCGTCCTTGGCGCAATATCGAGCGCCGAAAAAGCCGTCAGATCATGGTCGGCAATGTTCCTGTTGGTGGCGATGCACCTATTGCAGTGCAAACCATGACCAATACACTGACGACAGATGTGGCTGCCACAATCGCACAGGTGCAGGCCGCAGCAGAGGCGGGCGCTGATCTGGTTCGGATCTCTGTCCCGGATGAGGCATCGTCCAAGGCGTTGAAAGAGATCGTTGCGGAAAGCCCGGTGCCGATCATTGCTGACATTCATTTCCACTATAAACGCGGCATCGAGGCGGCAGAGGCAGGTGCGGCCTGCCTGAGGATCAACCCCGGGAACATTGGCAACGAATCCCGTGTGGCAGAGGTGATCAAGGCCGCCAAGGACCACAACTGTTCAATCCGTATTGGCGTGAATGCTGGATCGTTGGAAAAGCACTTGCTGGAGAAATACGGCGAGCCTTGTCCGGATGCGATGGTGGAAAGCGGGCTGGATCATATTCGTATCCTGCAGGATCACGATTTCCATAACTACAAGATTTCGGTCAAAGCATCGGACGTCTTCATGTCTGCTGCTGCCTATCAACAGCTGGCAGATGCCACAGATGCGCCGATACATCTGGGTATCACCGAGGCCGGCGGTTTTGTCTCTGGCTCTGTCAGATCTGCGATTGGACTAGGGCAGCTCTTGTGGATGGGTATTGGTGACACCCTGCGCGTCTCGCTTAGTGCCGATCCGGTGGAAGAAGTCAAAATTGGCTTTGAAATACTCAAATCCCTTGGCCTGCGCCACCGCGGCGTCAACATCATTTCCTGTCCGTCCTGTGCTCGGCAGGGATTTGATGTGATCAAAACTGTCGAAACTTTAGAAGAGCGCTTGGCCCATATCCACACCCCGATGAGCCTGTCGATCATCGGTTGCGTGGTCAACGGCCCCGGTGAAGCACTGATGACTGATGTTGGCTTTACTGGAGGTGGGGCAGGTGCCGGAATGGTCTATTTGGCGGGCAAGGCCAGCCACAAAATGAGCAACGATCAAATGGTTGATCACATCGTGCAAGAAGTTGAAAAGAAAGCGGCGCAATTGCAAACCGCTGCTGAAGCTGCCGAGTAATACAGCCTAGGCTGGAAAAGGGAGCGTGCTTGCACGCCCCCTAAACGGTTGTCAGCCGCGCTGATCGCGAATGTCTGCAGCAATAATCGACATTTGATTGGCAGGCAGATAGCCGCGCAATAGCTCGTCCTGCATAACGAATGTGGGTGTGCCAGATATTTTAAGCCGTTGAGCAAGAGCTCGGTTCTGGGCCAGTTCATGATTGACCGCTGTGTCGTTCATCATAGCCAAGATAGCATCAGCATCGAGCCCCAGTCCCTCTGCAAGACGTCGTAGGACCATTTCATTTGGTTCGCCAGTGAATTCGATCAGCGCGTCATGCACCTGTTTATAGGCATCGCCACCTGCAACCAGCCGGGTCGCGATTGCAAAGCGAGAAGAGATAACTGATGCGTCGCCAAGGATTGGGAACTCCTTGATGATCAGTTTGATATTGCCGTCTTCGGCAAGCAGTTGGGTCACATCAGTGGCCGCCCGTCGGCAATAGCCACAGCGGTAGTCCATGAATTCCACAAGCGTAATGTCGCCGTCCGGGTTTCCTCCGACCCAAGAAAAGCCGTCGTTGTGTAGCTCCTCCAAGTTCGTAGCGACCAACTCTTCGTCTTGCATGGCTTCGGCTTCGGCTTGACGCTCTTCCAGAAGGGTCACCGCTTCGATGATTACCTCAGGATTGTCTAGCAGGTATGCCCGCACTTCGGCACGAAATACAGCACGCTCGGCATCGCTCATAGCTGTCAGGTCCAGCGCCTGAGCAGGCGCCGTCAACAGTGCCAGTGACGTTGCAATACCCGTAAGGGCACGGGGGAAACGGATCATTTATTCTTCCTTTTTTGGTATTGTTCTGCAGCGACAAGCACATCTTGTGCCCGCCGCCAATTGGCTGAGCCGCGTGGCAGCAAAGAACTGGCACGTTTGGCGTGTCGGCCTGCATCTTCCATTCGGCCCTGTAGGGCATATCGTTCGGCAGTGACCAGCGCGGCCATGCCGTTCTGTCCTGCCTTGGCATAGGCGAGCGACATATCTCGCAATAGCCTAGCATCCCGGAAATCACGGCTGCGGGCTTTTTCCATCGCCTGAATGGCTTGCTTTGGTTTGCCTGCTGCCAGTAGGGCACGGCCATATCCACCTAGGATCAAGGGCTCCGAGGGCGCTAGGTTTACGGCACGTCCATAGGCGGCTAAGGCCTCGTTCCAGCGCCGGTTTTCCATCAGGATCTGGCCTTTGAGTTCGTAATAATAGGCGTCATTCGGAAGCTTCGCTAAGGCTCCGCTTAGTGATTTCAACGCCTTTTTCAGATTGTTCTGCCGGTGAAAGGCCACGGCTTCGCGCATCATGCGAACATCCGCCGCGCTTTCTTCGTGCGCGCGGCGTTTTGTCCATTTTGGCGATCGCTTGAAAGCCGACAGTTTGCCACGTACCCGAGCGAACCAGTAGTCAGCTTCGGCATTATGCGAGCTTCTATCGCCGTAGCTGGAAACATAAGATTTGGCAGCCCGTAGGCGGTCACGACTTAGGGGGTGTGACCGCATATAGGGGTCTTGGTTGGCTGCGCTCAGCAAGTCTTGTCCTGCAAAAATCTGGTGCAGATCAACCAAACCTTGGGGGCTGATACCAGCTTGTGTCAGGTACCCGGCGGCAGAGCGATCAGCCGAGGACTCTTCGGCGCGCGTGTGGGCCAGAAAGCTTCTGTAGGCGGAGCTTTGGGTGCCCGCTGCGATACCGCCTGCTGCTTCGCCTGCTCCGGCTGCGGCGGCCAACACAGCCAAGGCGAGACCAAGCCCAGAGATTGAACTGGCAGAGCGCATGTTCTGCATGCGACGTGACAAGTGACCGTTGGCAATATGTGCTGCTTCGTGACCTATCACCGCCTGAAGCATTTCTGGGCTGGAGACCTTTAGAATCAATCCGTAGTTCACAAAAATGGTTTGGGAATCCACGACAAAGGCGTTGAACGATGCGTCGTTGACCACCAGAACCCGAACGCGTTTGGCGTTCAGTCCAGCTGCAGTCAGAACAGGCGCTGCCAATTTTGTAAGCCCATATTCTATATCCGCATCGCGCAATAGACCAAGTGCCGCCGCAGGCAGCGCCGAGGCAACAAAGAACAGTGTGCTCAAAAGCAATGCCGGGATTGACGCCAGCCGATTTAAACGGTCAATAAACATGGCTGCACCATGGGAGATCAACATGCGAAACTCAACCCGATCAAATGTCGATCCCTTTATTGTGATGGATGTAATGGAGGCAGCCCGCAAAGCAGAGGACGCTGGCCGTCACATTATCCATATGGAGGTTGGTCAGCCATCGACCGGCGCCCCCCTGGGTGCTCGGCGCGCATTGGCTAACGCTCTTGAAGATAATGCATTGGGTTATACGGTGGCTTTGGGGCTTCCGGCACTGCGTCAACGTATCGCTCAGCTGTACGGAGAGTGGTATAATGTTGACCTAAATCCTAATCGTGTGATCGTGACGCCGGGGTCTTCGGGCGCCTTTTTGTTGGGGTTCACCGCGTTGTTTGACAGTGGCGACCGGGTCGGTATTGGCGCGCCTGGATATCCATCTTACCGACAGATCCTAAGCGCGTTGGGGCTAACGCCTGTCGATATCCAAACAGCGGCGGAAAATCGCCTGCAACCGGTGGCCGCGGATCTGGAAGGGCTGGATCTTGCCGGGTTGATGGTGGCTTCGCCTGCCAACCCAACGGGGACCATGCTGGATCATGCTGCCATGGGCGGCTTAATTGACGCCGCCAAAGCACAAAACGCCAGCTTTATCTCGGATGAGATTTATCACGGGCTGGAGTATGAGGCCAAAGCCGTGACGGCGTTGGAACTGACGGATGAATGCTACGTCATCAATTCCTTCTCCAAGTTCTTTTCGATGACCGGCTGGCGAGTCGGCTGGATGGTGGTGCCCGATGACCATGTGCGGGTGATCGAGCGGATTGCGCAGAACATGTTCATTTGCGCGCCTCATGCCAGCCAATTGGCGGCGTTGGCTGCTTTAGACTGTCAGGATGAGATGCGAGAAAATCTGGCTGTTTATGCACGTAATCGGGAATTGATGTTGCAAGGCCTGCCCAAGGCCGGGTTCACCAAGATCGCGCCACCCGATGGGGCGTTTTACGTTTATGCAGATGTTTCAGACTTGACCAAGGACAGTCGTGCCTTTGCGGCTGAGATCCTTGAGAGTGCCGGGGTCGCGGTAACTCCGGGTTTGGACTTTGATCCGGTTCGTGGGACCACCACGTTGCGGTTTTCCTATGCTCGGTCAACGGCTGACATCGAAGAGGGGCTGCAACGCCTTCAACAGTTCATGTTAACGCGCAGGCCTACAGTCTGATTGTGTGCGAAAAGGGCTTAGAAATATGAGCAAAGCACTGAAACTCATCGCTGTTGTTCTGGCGCTGTCCGGGCTGGGGGCTCCATCCTTTGCTCAAACAGAAGGGTTTAGTGGCCTTGCACGCATTGATCCCGCGTTCAGCCGGATTGAAGATCGTGGAACTGACGACGCCAGCATAGTGCTAAGCTTGAGCCAAGGAGTGCCCTATCGGTTGTTCACTTTGACCGACCCGCCGCGGCTTGTTCTTGATTTTCAAGAAGTGGACTGGCGTGGGCTGACGCCCGAAACTTTGTTGCAAGGGCAGCTTGTGACACAGGCGCAATTCGGCACCTACGTGCCCGGGTGGTCGCGGATGGTTCTGGAAATGGCTGAGCCACTGAAAGTGCAAAGTGCGGCGCTGGATATCAACGCAGTGACAGCACAGGCTGAGCTGAAACTTGAACTCACGAAAGTTAGCGCCGAGGTATTTGCCGACAATGCGGGGGCCCCAACAGATCCGCGCTGGGATTTGCCTGCGGCAGAGGTTTTGCCGGCACCGGTCATTCGAGGGGATGACGTGCCAATGTTGGTTGTACTGGATCCAGGGCATGGCGGCATTGATCCGGGCGCTGAAGTGAAAGGCGAGGGCGGGGCGGTGGTCGAAAAAGACTTGATCCTCGGCTTTGCTATTGAACTGGGCGACGTATTGGTGCGTTCTGGCCGTTTTCAGGTGCAGCTGACCCGAGATGGAGACTATTTTGTTTCCCTGGAGCGGCGCATCGCGCTGGCCCATCAGGCAGGGGCTGATCTGTTTGTATCCTTGCATGCGGATGCCCTGTCAGAAGGGCTAGCGCATGGTGCAACAGTACACGTTCTGTCGCCTGAGGCCTCGGATGTGGCGTCAGCAAAACTGGCAGAACGCCATGACCGCAGTGATCTGTTGGCCGGCGTGGACCTGAGTGATGCAGATGACCGCGTTACCGGAATTCTGTTGGACTTGGCACGGCAGGAAACCCAACCGCGCAGTGATGCTCTGGCCCAAGCGTTAGTTGATGGTATGTCCGGTCAGGGTGGGCCGATGAACCGCCGCCCATTACGTTCAGCGGGATTTTCAGTGCTTAAGGCGGCGGATATTCCTTCGGTTTTGATCGAGATCGGGTTCATGTCCAGTCCGCGAGATCTGGAAAACCTGCAAAACCCGGAATGGCGAGCAAAAATGGCGCGTGGAATTTTGAATGGGTTGGTGGCATGGCGTGAGGAAGACGCGGCACGGCGTGTATTGGTTCGGCAATAATTGTGAAAGGGCAGTTGGAGCGCTTCCCCAAACCCCGGGATATTTAGGGCCAGATGAAGATCCGGCTTGGGGGCGGCGGGGAAACGGCGCTTTCTCGCCATATGTTGTTTTGACCATTGGCGCTGGCCTGCCTATATAAGCCACATGTGCACAGGAAGGCAGTATAGTGCTTAGGATTATTCTCTCATTTTTTGGTTCCATCTTTAGTACCATCACGCTGGGTATAGCGATGGTGGCCCTGACGATTGGTGCAGTGTTTTGGATTTATGGACAGGATCTGCCCAGCCACGAATCTCTGGCCCAGTATCAGCCTCCGACGATCAGCCGGATTTACTCGGGCGAGGGGCAGCTGATTGATGAGTTTGCCAAAGAACGCCGGTTGTTCGCACCGTCAAATCAAATCCCTGATCTGGTGAAACAAGCGTTCATTTCGGCAGAAGATAAGAACTTCTATAGCCATAAGGGCTATGACATGCGCGGGATCGCGGCGGCTGCATTTGAGGCCGTACGTTCGCGAGGGTCCAATGTGCGCGGGGCCTCGACCATTACGCAGCAGGTCATGAAGAACTTCTTGCTGTCCGGTGACCGAAAAGCCGCCCGGAAGATCAAGGAACTTATTCTGGCGGCGCGGTTGGAAGAGACATTGAACAAGGATCAGATCCTTGAACTTTATATGAACGAAATTTTTCTGGGCCAAAATTCTTACGGGGTGGCGGCAGCGTCACAGACCTATTTCAATAAGACACTGGATGAATTGGCGCCGCATGAAGCGGCATTCCTAGCGTCACTGCCTAAAGCACCGTCGGACTTCCATCCGGTGCGCCGAAAAGAACGGCTGACAGAGCGGCGCGACTATGTGCTGCGGGAAATGTTCCAGAATGGATTTATTTCCGAAGCGGTCTACAAGGTTGAAGTCGAACAGCCGCTGCGGTCGGTTCAAAACGGTGATTTTGAAAGTTTCCGCACTGCACTGCCTCCACGCGACTATTTCACCGATGAAATTCGCCGTCAGTTGTCGGTTGATTTTGGCGAGGGTGAATTCTTTACCGGCGGTTTTACCGTGCGCGCTACAATTGATGAGGAAATGCAAACGGTTGCAGCGCTGTCCCTGCGTTCTGCGCTTGAGAAGTACGACCGTTCACGCGGGGTGTGGCGTGGCACCGAGCTGACCATTCCGGCAGACCAGCTAAATGATGACGCTGCATGGCGTGAAGCGTTGGCAAAACTAGAAGTGCCACGCGATGTCATTCTGGGCGGCGACTGGAAGGCCGCTGTCGTGCTGGGGGTTGGTGACAAGGAAATGCAGGTCGGCGTCGAAGGTGTTGACGCGCCTGGTGTTGTTCCACGCGCTGACATCAAATGGATGAAGGGCAGCTTCAAAGAAAACCTGACCGTAGGCGACGTGGTCCATGTTGTTGCCGTGACCAAGGATGACTCGTTCCAGCATTGGTCCCTGCGTCAAATACCTGAGGTGCAGGGCGGCTTTGTTGCGATGGATGTGAACACGGGCCGTGTTCTGGCGATGCAGGGCGGGTTTTCGTACCAGCACTCGGTGTTCAATCGTGCCACGCAGGCGCAGCGTCAGCCTGGTTCCAGTTTCAAACCATTCGTTTATGCGGCGGCGCTGGACAGTGGGTATAGCCCCGCGACCATCGTCGTGGATGCGCCGATTGAGGTCAACACACCGCAAGGCCTGTGGCGGCCGCGCAATTCGTCGAACAAGTTCTATGGACCAACACCGCTTCGTACTGGGATTGAGCGGTCGCGGAACCTGATGACAATCCGTTTGGCTCAGGAAATTGGTATGCCGGTGGTTGCGGGCTATGCCGAACGATTTGGTGTCTATGAAGAGATGGGGCCATATTTGGCGAACTCGCTGGGGTCTGAGGAAACCACGCTGTATAAAATGGTGACGGCCTATGCGATGTTTGCCAATGGTGGTGAGCGGCTGGAACCGACCCTGGTCGATCGTATTCAGGATCGTGAAGGACAGACTATCTATCGTCATGATGATCGTGATTGTGTGGATTGTTCATCAGCACTGCTACCCGAAGGTGCTGCGCCACGTATCGTAACCGATCGCGATCAGGTGATGGATCCGATTACCGCCTACCAGCTGACTTCGATGATGCGCGGTGTGGTGGAGCGTGGCACGGCTGCTGGGAATGTGAACCTAGGCGTGCCGACTGCAGGCAAGACCGGGACCACAAATGAGGCGCGTGATGTCTGGTTTGTTGGCTTTACATCGAACATTGTGGCGGGTTGCTATATTGGACATGACCGGCCACGACCATTGGGGCGTGGCACATTCGGTGGCAATACCTGTGGTCCAGTGTTCCAGCAGTTTATGAAAAAAGCCACGGCCAAGTATGGCGGCGGTCCCTTTGATGTGCCTCCCGGTGGCCATTTCATCAAGATCGACCGCTTTACCGGCGCCCGCCTGCCAAGTGAGGCCAGTGGTGACTATGTCGTTGCCGAGTATTTTCGCGACGGTGCCGAGCCGATTTTTGGGCTGAGCTACGATGGCGGGTTCGCCATGGGATCAAACTTGCCGCTTTTTGAAGAGATAAATCAATCTGGCCGACAGGTGACAACCTCAAGCGGGGGAACCGCTGTACTAGGCCCCAAGGCGACGTTTGGTACTGTCAGCTCCGGCGGGCTGTATTAACGCAGGATGCTGGCTTCCTTGCTCGACAGACATTGCCGTGCGGTCAACTCATAACCTAAGTTGCCCGTGCGGAGATCGGGGGCGATTTTGAATAGATCGTCGCGGACTTGTTCGTCCAGAGCACTCAGAGCCTGATCTCCCGGAAAGAAACTCTCGGTTGGTGCGTCTTCGGCAAAAATGATTTCGTGCTGATCCATAAGCAAGTGGAAGTAAGTGACCATCCCGCCGACCTGTCGGCGAATTGTCTGGTCATTGATCATATGTCTTGCGGTGACCAGTACTTCTGACTCGCCAAACAAGCACTGTGCCATGGACCCTTTGTATAGCATTCGGTGCTGAGGAGAGACCAACAGATCGCGTGTAGCCCCAAACTGGCCTTTGGCAATGCGGATTGGCGCGAGATCCCCTAGGGCAGGGGTGGTGGTTTGTCCTATCCAACGCACGGGCTGCGGGCCGTGGTCCCGTGTCATGACAAGGTCACCGGGCTGTAAGGTCTCAATTAACCGAGCGCCTGCCGGGGTTGCAATCCGGGTTCCAGAGGTGAAGCAAATGATGGTTTCAATGCCGGTAAAGGCAACGGTACTGCCATCCGTAAGCAAGGCAGTTCCGGTTAAACCTGTGACAGGGTCGGTAGACGTTATGTTGACGCTGCCGAGAACCAGGTTTCCGTTGAAATGGAGAGTGTCGCCCGCAATCTGGACGTCATTGCCGCCGATGATGTTGATGGATTGAGACCCGCTCTCCAACAGGTCGTCGATCACGAAATTGTCGTCACCAGACCCGCCGTCCAATGTGTCGCCCTGGGTAGCCCACAGCCAGTCGTCACCGGCACCACCTTCTACTTCATCGGCACCTTGCGCGCCTTTTAGAGTGTCGTTTCCTTCACCGCCAGTTAGGCTGTCGTCCCCATAGCCACCATCCAAGAGATCAGCGCCAGCGTCACCATGAAGGGTGTCACTGCCACCACCACCGTTAATAGAGTCATTTCCCTCACCGCCCATCAGAAGGTCACTGTCGTCGCCACCCATAAGGCTGTCATTCCCAGCGCCACCAACCAGTGTATCCTGGCCATAAGAGCCTTTGATGGTGTCGTTCCCGTCGCCACCAACTGCAAAGTCATCGCCGTCACCGCTAAACAGGGCATCGTCTCCGGCCTCACCCCAGAGCTGATCGTTGCCGTCGCCACCGGACAGAGAGTCGTTGCCAATCCCACCCATGACAGCGTCATCACCGGTGCCCGCGTCGACACTATCGGCTCCGTCTCCTGCATAGACCGTATCGTTGTCCGCGCCAGCAATGACGGTGTCGTCGCCGGCCCCAGCATTGATTGTGTCCTGATTTCCGCTGGTGCCACCGCCGCTGCCATTATCAACGCTGTCGCCATCGGAATCTACATAGTTTGCGTTGATTAGGTCACCGGTTGCGGTTCCATCAATAATTCCGTCTGCATCGGAGTAGCTTGGGGCTGTCGTTGCGGTGGCACTCTCCAGAATATCAACGGGTCCGTAATCTGGGACAAAATAGACAGTCCCGTCTGTTCCCTGATAATAGTTTCCGGTTTCGACCTCGTTCACATAGTAAGCCGATTCATCATCATCGTCAGTAACGTGTCCGGTCCAGGTCCAAGTCCCCGCGCCAAGCAGTGTGTCCGCTGTAAAAGTGGTGTAGGGACCAACAATAGTATCACCCGCGTCAAGCGAGCTGTCACCCAGTTGTACGATGTAACCCTGTGGCATTACTTAGTCCCTGCTCAGTCATTCGTTTTCAAACGGTCGTAAAACGTTCGTAAAACGACCGTGAAAATGAGCTACAGAACTAAAGTTACTTTTCTTTTTACTATGAAGAATTTTACCTCAGCCAGATTCCTCAATTTATAGATGAATTTAAATAAACTGTTGTGGTCAGCAGGAATTGTTCAGTTGGTTTAGTACGCTTGCCCGCAACGCGTGGGTGGTTTATCACGCAGCACTGACACGTCATTCCAAGGAAATCCCATGCGCGCCGAGATCCAAAACTTCGTGACTCAGATTGAAAAATCTCTGGAATTACTCGCCCAGCGAATGGACAAGGAAACCGCCGCCCATCGGCTTGAGGAATTCGATGCGCGTGTAGAGGATCCAAACCTGTGGGATGATCCCGAAGCGGCCCAAAAGCTGATGCGTGAACGCCAGATGCTGGTCGATGCAATGGACAGCTATAATGGCATCAAGCAGGACATGGCTGACAATATCGAGCTCATTGAAATGGGCGAGATGGAAGAGGATGACGAAGTCATTTCCGAAGCCGAAGAGGGGCTTCAGGCGTTGGCCGCTAAGGCTGCCAAGAAAGAGCTGGAAGCACTGTTGGATGGCGAGGCCGATAGCAATGACACCTTCCTTGAGATAAACTCAGGTGCAGGTGGCACCGAGAGCTGTGACTGGGCGTCGATGCTGGCACGGATGTATGTTCGTTGGGCTGAAAAGAAAGGCTACAAGGTTGAGTTGCAGTCTGAAAGTGCCGGTGAAGAAGCCGGAATTAAGTCAGCGGCCTATAAGATTACCGGCCACAATGCCTATGGTTGGCTAAAGTCTGAGAGCGGAGTGCACCGGTTGGTACGGATTTCGCCCTTTGACTCGGCCGCTAAGCGTCACACGTCATTTACGTCGGTCAAAGTGTACCCGGTTGTAGATGACAATATTGAAATTGAGGTCAACCCGGCTGACATTCGCATTGATACCTACCGGTCTTCTGGTGCTGGTGGTCAGCACGTTAACACCACTGACTCGGCTGTTCGGATTACTCACCATCCTACGGGCATTGTTGTTACCAGCTCAGAAAAGTCACAGCACCAGAACCGTGACATTGCCATGAAAGCCCTAAAATCGCGGCTTTATCAGATCGAGTTGGACAAGCGCAGCGCCTTGGTCAACGAAGCACACGAGAACGCTGGTGACGCGGGCTGGGGCAACCAGATCCGATCTTACGTTCTACAGCCGTATCAGATGGTCAAAGACCTGCGTACCAGCCATGAAACTTCGGACACCAAGGGGGTTCTGGACGGTGATCTGGATGGTTTTATGGCGGCCACGCTGGCAATGGATGTTTCTGGGAAGAGCCGAGCCGAAGCACAAGGCTAGACCGCCCTGCACTAAATTGGATAAAACGAAAGCCGGGACCTCCCGGCTTTTTTGCTGTTATCGGGGTCAATTTATCACCGTCGGACACCCGTTTTCGGGAAATGTGCATTTAAAAAAGATATATTTGAGTTGCGTGTTCATCTGCAAGGTTTCGCAGGTTAGGCTTTGATCGAAACTTTCGTGAACGCTCTTAGTCATGCTGCAAGCCTCTGTTCTGCCAATACTTCTCAGTCTGAGATTAGCGGAACATCTGGCAGTAGATTTCTAAGCTTAGTCATTGGAGGTAAGCGAATGTGACGCAAGGCAGGGCGAATGGCTCCTAACCTTGATGACACAAAACAACAGGTCATTGCTGACCTCATGGGCCTTTCACTCAGGTGTCAGGATAAGGGAGTCTTTGGGAGGAGACATTCATGATAACAGAAAAAGCTTTTGGCGTTCCTAAGCTTCGGCCTATGACAATGGCCATACTACGTCAGGCAGTACGTCGTGGCTGGAAGGATTTCCGGACGAGGCCTGAACTTGGGCTGATATTTTCCGGACTATATATACTGGCCGGTTGGGCCATGGTGTGGATTACCCAGGTAACTGGAACCACCTCCTGGTTGGTACTTGCTGCAATTGGTTTTCCGTTGGTTGGCCCGTTTGCCGCCGTGGGCCTTTACGAGGTTTCGCATCGGATAGAGCAGGGGAGATCCAAAAACCTGAGCGAGGTGCTACAGGCTGTATTGCAGCAGGGCAGTCGGCAGCTGCCGTCAATTTGCGCGATTATCGTAGTCGTATTTCTGTTCTGGTTTTTCCTAGGTCACCTAACATTTGCATTGTTTATGGGGCTATCCCCAATGACTAATGTGTCGTCTTCCATAGAGATCTTCCTATCTACCAGCGGTCTGATGATGCTCTGCGTTGGAACTGTGATTGGGGCATTGATTGCATTAATGCTATTCATGATAACCGTGCTGTCCCTACCGCTCTTGCTGGATCGAGAGATTGACTTTGTGACTGCAATAATCACTAGTTTTCAGTATGTTATGAATAATTTTCCGTTGATGCTCACCTGGGCTGCGTTTATTGCGATAACAACGTTTGTCGGGATGTTGCCGGGGTTTGTTGGGCTGTTTCTGGTCTTGCCATTGCTTGGTCATTCAAGTTGGCACATTTACCGCCTTATCGTCATCGAAGATGAGTGAACCAGCGGCACGTAGTTTGGTTCCAGATCGGTCTGAAGGCCTGAATGTACGTCAGATTAGCGGAACGGGTCACCGATCTGCAGCAATCTTCTGTGAAATGGATTTAAACCCGCTTCAGGAACGAAACCTGACTTGCGGGCTGCGCCGAGGATATCACTGAACTTTTTCCCCAGATGCTCATACACCATTCTGGTGGCCCGCACTCCACTGCTGCCTTCCCGCACGGTTCGGGTAACATATCCAACCCAGTAATTATTCTCTAGCGAGGCCACCCGAGCAAGATAGTTGAAGGAACAGGTCATTGCGCCTCGGCGTGCAATGATCAAGGAAACTCCATCATCCTGACGGGTGGCGTAGCCGCGAAACTCACGTGCGCGAGGGGATGATGGTAGGCCTTGGTGGTGCATTGCTTCCTTGGGCTCAAACCCTTTGATGTAGGTGACGCCGTCTGAGCGAAAAATATAGGACAGGCCAATAAGATACTGGCCTTCCTTTAGGAAACTACGTCGCGAAAACCGATAAATCCCAGATGGAAATGACTCTTCTGAAAGTGAACTGACTCCTTGTCCTAGGAAATCATTTAAAATCGGCCCGTTAAGGATTTTTCCTTTGGATTCAATGTCATTAACTGGTTCGAGAAGGATCCGAGCGTCCACCTCGAAAAAAGTGCAAATCCGGTCCAGTATGTCTGGTCTAGGGAAACTTTCGCCGGACAAGTAGCGATTGAACTGTGTCCTGTTGATACCCAACTGTCGTGATAACTCGGAAATGGACGGGTATTCTCTTGAGAGACGGCGCAAATTGGCACCGAACATGTTGCGCAAATCTGCCGGAGATCGGGATTCCTTTGACATTGGGATGCGACCTTAAAAAATAGTTAACTCAATAGTAGGTTACAGTGCCCGAAATTAAGATTTTGGGGCCGTATTGGTCTTGGTGACGCTCAGTAGCGACAGGTGTGACGCTACTTAACGTGAAAAGCTATCCTCTCAGACACAAAATGCAAGAGGCAGACGCCGAATTTGCCATGTTTGAACGTTCGTATTTAGAACAGAATTGAGAAGAGGTTAGTTGAGAGGTTTGTGATGCATGGTGTTGTACTATGGAGTGACGAAAGCCAGAACAAAGCTGTAATTTGGTGTGAGGATCAGGGTGACTTAGCGTTTTACTCTCAGAAGAAACCCCTGGAAACTGTTGATTTACACGAAGGTGACTTGATCTGTTTTGATCTGACTTTGCATCAGAATTGCCGGATGGCGGAGAACCTTCAGGTGCTAGAGCATTCAGCCAGCGTGGGCTTGGTGAAAAGCCTGACGACTGCGCAGGTTGAGAGTGCTTCAAAGCCGATCAGTGATCAGAATTCCGCTCAGGTCATTTCATTTTCTGCCCGTTTAGAGCAGAAGCAGCGCGAAAATGAACCGCGCCGCCATTGTGCTAGTTAGCCTTTTTAGGAGCGAGGCGTTTAATCGCCTCGCAATAGTGCAGCGACGCCAGTCCGGGCAACTTCTACCAGACCCAGCGGGCGCATCAGGTCTGCAAACGCGTCGATCTTGTCCGGCGCGCCAGTAATTTCAAACACAAAGCTGCTCAGGGTGCTGTCGACCACATTTGCGCGGAAGATGTCCGCCAAACGCAGGGCTTCGACCCGCTTGTCACCTTCGCCGGATACCTTAAAAATGGCCAGTTCCCGTTCTACTGTCGCACCCTCAACTGTGAGGTCATGTACGTCGTGGACCGTAACGATCCGACCCAGCTGGGCTTTGATCTGCTCAATCACCTGCGGGGTGCCCTTGGTGACGATAGTGATGCGGCTTAGGTGGCCGGTGTGGTCAACTTCGGCAACTGTTAGGCTTTCGATGTTGTAGCCACGTCCTGCGAACAGGCCTATGACGCGGGCTAGAACTCCGGGTTCGTTCTCGACCAGTACCGCAATTGTGTGCCGTTCTTGTACGTCCGAAAATGTAGGGCGTAGGTTATAGGCAGAGTGGCGGGTCGAGCCTTTTTTGATGTGTAGGGCAGACATTTATAGTCCCTTTCGGTTCTGTTTGGCCTGGAACTTTGGGTTCCGAGGCCGTTATCTGTTTCGAGAGCGGGGCAGGTTAAACCAGCACCGCGCCACCAGCCTGAATGGCACCTTCAGTGTCGGCCTCACCCAGCAACATTTCATTGTGCGCTTTACCTGATGGGATCATCGGGAAGCAGTTCTCATGTTTGGTCACGAGGCAGTCAAAGATAACTGGGCCGTCATGTTCAATCATTTCCATGATCGCGTCATCCAGATCGGCGGGATCTGAACAGATGATACCTTTGGCGCCAAAGGCCTCGGCCAGTTTGACAAAGTCGGGCAGGGACTCGGACCAGGACTGGGAATAGCGCGAGCCATGCAGCAATTCCTGCCACTGACGGACCATGCCAAGGCGCTCGTTGTTCAGGATGAACTGTTTAACTGGCAATTTGTACTGGGTTGCGGTGCCCATCTCCTGCATGTTCATCAACCACGATGCCTCGCCTGCAACGTTGATCACCAGAGAGTCCGGATGGGCCATCTGTACGCCGATCGAGGCTGGGAAGCCGTAGCCCATAGTGCCCAGTCCACCGGACGTCATCCAGCGGTTGGGATCTTCAAAGCCCAAGAACTGCGCAGCCCACATCTGGTGCTGGCCAACCTCAGTAGTGACATAGCGGTCGTATTTCTTGGTCAGTGCCTCAAGCCGCTGCAAAGCGTACTGTGGCTTGATGATCTCTTTGTCTTCGGCAAACTTAAGGCAGTCGACCTTACGCCATTCATCAACCTGTCGGTTCCACGACACTACGGCTTCGGCATTTGTTTTACGACCGCGTGACTTCCAGATTTTCAGGATGTCTTCCAGTACGTGGGCGACGTCGCCAACAATTGGGATATCAACGCGCACAACTTTGTTGATCGATGAAGGGTCGATGTCGATGTGGGCCTTGGTAGAGTTTGGCGAGAAGGAGCTGAGAACACCGGTAATGCGGTCATCAAATCGCGCACCGATGTTGATCATCAGATCGCAGCCATGCATTGCCATGTTGGCTTCGTACAGACCATGCATGCCCAACATGCCCAGCCAGTGCTTGCCGGATGCTGGATACGCGCCAAGACCCATCAAGGTAGAGGTTACGGGGAAGCCGGTTGAATCGACCAGTTCGCGCAGCAACTGGCTGGCTGCGGGACCAGAGTTGATAACGCCACCTCCGGTATAAAATACAGGGCGTTCTGCCTTCTCGATGGCCGCAACCAATTCGGTAATCGTTTCAATGTCACCCTTGACTGGCGGTTGGTAGTGCGAAGCGGAAGGTTTGGGGCCGTTATAGTTGCCTGTGGCAAACTGTACGTCCTTGGGAATGTCGATCAGAACTGGGCCAGGGCGGCCAGAGGTGGCGACATGGAACGCTTCGTGCAAAACGCCGGGCAGGTCGTCAGTGTCTTTTACCAGCCAGTTGTGTTTGGTGCAGGGGCGGGTGATGCCCACAGTGTCGGCCTCTTGAAAGGCATCGGAGCCGATCATGAAGCTGGGGACCTGCCCAGTCAGAACAATGATCGGGATCGAATCCAACAGTGCATCAGTCAAACCGGTAACCGCATTCGTGGCGCCGGGGCCAGACGTCACAAGAGCAACACCCGGTTTGCCGGTTGACCGGGCATAGCCCTCGGCTGCGTGGACTGCCCCCTGTTCGTGGCGCACCAGAATGTGCTGGATGTCGTTCTGCAGGAAGATTTCGTCATAGATCGGTAGGACAGCACCACCGGGGTATCCAAATACTGTGTCCACACCCTGATCCTTCAGGGCTTGAATCACCATTTTTGCACCGGTCATTTCACGTGTCATCTGCTTTGCTCCATTGACGTGGTCGTCTTGTCTTCAATTTCATTACGCATAAAAAAAGCCCCCGATTTTTTGTCGGAGGCGCATGGGTTCGAAAATGGTTTACCGTTACCGGCCCATGCGCTTGGTTCCTACGATGACGACTAGGGTGATCATAGCCCCTGACTCCTTTTGCGTTTCAACGGACATTATTGGCGGTAGGCGGGGCCGTCAACAGGCAATTGGGTCTGTTTTGGGGTGAATTTTGACATTTTATTACGCTGAGAGGTTGTTGTGCGACATTTTTGGAATGCTCGCCGGGTTTTGATGGCAAGTTGCGGCGATTTTCGAGATGCGATCATCACGGTGCACGGAAAACGCTGCTGTTTTGTCAGATTTACAGACTGGCGCCTGTTCCCTGAAGCACACCGTGTTCCAGCGCATATCGGGTGAGGCCGGCTGTGGAACTGATTCCCAGCTTACGCTTGATGTTTTTTCGGTGGGTCTCAACCGTGCGCACGGAAATGTCGAGCGCTAGGGCGACCTCTTTGTTGGACTTTCCCTGCGCCAGTTCCAACAGGATTGTCTGCTCGCGGGTTGTCAGTGACTCGCGCGCATTGCCGTCTTTCGGCTCAAGTGATCCTTTGGCGCCGGTGCACAGATATTTCTCGCCCTGCATTACTGCGTCAATGGCCAGTTTGATCTCGTCTGTGGGTACATCCTTGAGAATATAACCCATTGCCCCGTGGCTAAGGGCGCTGGATATGTATTCGGGGCTGTCATGCATCGTCAAGATCACGATGCGAGTAGTAGGAGCCCGCTCCAGCAGTATCTCGGTTGCACTAAGACCACCTAGGTCGGGCATGTTCAGATCCATCAAGATCACATCCGGAACCAATTCCGCAGCCTGATCGACGGCCTCGCGCCCATTGTTCAATGTGGCCACGACTTCGATGTCATCGTAGCTTTCAAGGATAGACTGGATTCCTTCGGCGACCATCGGATGATCATCCACTATTAGTACGCGGATTGGTTTGGTCATCGGCTTTCCCATAAGTGAACAGAGCGTTTCAGGTCCCCATACTCTGTATTACTGCATGGAGTTGGTGTCTATCCCACCGTCAGGGGGCAGAAGGTGGCTTAAGGGCAGCCGGGCTTCGATTACCGTGCCGCCTTGGGTGCCACGTGATGACAGAATGCGCAGGGTGCCGTCAAGCTGTTCGATACGCTCTTCCATATTGCGCAAGCCGATGCCGGGTCCGCCGCGGTCCTGACGCGCGGGCAGGCCTGTGCCATTGTCAGTGATGCGCATTGTGGCGCCTTTGGCGTGGCCGCGCAGATCCATGATGACATGCGTGGCGTTGGCGTGACGTTCGATATTTGTCAGCGCCTCTTGGGCGATACGATACAGCGCGATCTTACTGTCTTGATCCAATCGGTTACTAAAGACCACTGTGCTAAATTCGGTTTCAATCCCTGTGCGGGCTGCAAAGTCACTGGTCAGAGCCTTAAGGGCAGGGCCAAGGCCCAGATCGTCAAGAACACCAGGGCGTAGGTCACGGCTAATCCTACGGACCTCGGAAATTGCGGTGCCCAGATGTTCGAGCCCTTTGTCGAGCGGCGGCATTGCGTTACCGGGGTCTCCGCGGGCCATCCGTCGGCGGGCGTTGTCGAGGGTAAAACGAACGCCCACCAGAATCTGACTAATGCCGTCATGTAATTCCCGCGCAACTCTGCCGCGTTCCTCTTCCTGCGTGTCGAATACCCGCTGGGTCAATTCCTTCAGTTTGGCATCTGCCAAACGCCGCTCGCGGATATTCAACATCATACCCGACGCAAACACCACGATCAGAGCGATGAGGGCAATGGCACCGATGTAAACAAAAGTACGTTGCACGCGCGCCTCAACTTCTGCGCGGGCGGTCGCAACCGAGGCCAGCACATCATCGATGAACACACCGGTTCCTACGGCCCACTGCCAGTCTTGCAGTCCAACCACATAGGCAACCATTTGAGCGGATTCACCGGTGGAGGGCTTTTGCCACATAAAGCTGTGCCAGCCTGCACCCTCGCGCGCTAGCCTTATGAATTCATCTACCACCGGGACACCATTGTCATCAGTCAGGCCGGACCAGTTCTGATTGATAAACTCGGTCTGGCGCGGGCTAACTAAATTGGTGCCATCGTAGTCATACACAAAGAAAAAACCGTCTGTTCCATAAATCATCGAAGACAGAATTTGGGTTACTTGTGTTTTGGCCGCTTCATCGTTGGGGTGGGCGCGGCCGTATATAAAGGAGAACCCGTTGCGGGCTTGGGTAACATAATTCCGCAGTTCCGCCTTTTTGGCCTCAAGCAACTGGTGCTCCAATGCCTGTATTTCACGCTCAGCCAAGGCGCGGGATTGATAAGCCACCAGAACAGCGATCGCGGCCACTGCCGTAAGAAGAGGCAGTGTCGCCAGAAGTGACAGCTTTTGAGCGTAGTTTGGGCGAATAAGGGGACGAAAGAAGCGCATGAAGCGAATCGATACGCAATTGATCACGGAAATCAAAGGTCGGATGTGAATTTGGATGGGTTTTTGTACGAAAGGCGCACAGGTGGTGGGGCGGAGGCGGGAATGTTCCCTCGAATTCAGCTTTTTGGTCCAAAAAAGACCGGATCTACGCAGTAGTAGGTATTCACATTGAAGGCGCCATAGCTAGGCTATCGCCACTTGTATCGATCCGTCTTGCGCTCTTGACGCAGGGCAATCCGAATTTCTGGGAGGAATAACACTAATGGATCGTCGTTCATTTCTAAAAACATCCGCACTTGGCGGTACAGCTGCTGCCGCAACCACTCTGGCCGCTCCTGCTTATGCCACCGGCAAGCGCACCCTGACTATGGTTACGTCCTGGGGCCGTGGCCTGGCAGGCGTATTTGACGCTGCTCAGCACGCTGCCGACAGCATCAACGCCATGTCCGACGGCTCTCTGACCGTAGACATCAAAGCTGCCGGCGAGCTGGTTGGCGCGTTCGAAGTCTTTGACGCTGTGTCCTCGGGCCAGGCTGACATGTATCACGCTGCTGATTACTACTTTGTTGGCCAGCACCCAGGCTACGCCTTCTTTACGTCTGTTCCATTCGGCATGACTGCTCAGGAACTGCTGAACTGGTACCTTCACGGTGAAGGCCAAGCGATGCACGACGAACTGGGCCAGATCTTTGGTCTGAAGCCATTCCTGGCTGGTAACACAGGCGCACAGGCTGGTGGCTGGTACTCCAAAGAGATCAACGGTCCAGAAGACTTCAACGGTCTGAAGTTCCGTATGCCTGGTCTGGGCGGCAAAGCACTGGGTAAACTGGGCGCATCTGTTCAGAACATCCCAGGTTCCGAAGTGTACCAGGCTCTGTCCTCGGGTGCGATCGACGGAACTGAGTGGATTGGTCCATGGGCTGATGAAAAAGCCGGTTTCCAGGAAATCACCAAGACTTACTACACTGCTGGCTTCCACGAGCCAGGTGCTGCTTTGACACTGGCAACAAACCTCGACGTATTCGAGAGCCTGTCGCCTGCGCACCAGAAGATCATCGAAGTTGCTGCTGGTGACACTCACCAGTGGAACCTGGCTCAGTTCCTGAACAACAACGGTGCAGCACTGCAGCGTCTGCAGGCTGGTGGCGTTAAGGTTCTGGAATTCCCTGACTCGGTTTGGGATGCATTCGGCAAGGCTTCGGCAGAAGTCATGAGCGAAAACATGGGCGACGACCTGTTCAAGAAAATCAGCGACAGCTACACCGCGTCGATGAAAGAATCGTCTTCCTGGTTGAAGCAGTCGTCGGGCACTTACACTGCTCAGCGTGACCGCGTTCTGGGCTAAACCGCCTAATTGAAACCACTAGGATCCTCCGCAAACGCGGGGGGTCCTTTTACTAATTGCAGCAGACAGCATGGCGCACAGCCTGACAACTGCGGGCAATGACCGGGGGCAAAATGCAGGAAGAGAGTAGCATCTCCATGGCAGGGATATTCGGAGGGCTCTTTGATGGGCTCTGGTGGCTGGTGCAAAATATTGGCATGGCCTTTTACAATGTAGGCTACGCGATTAGCCATCCTCAGCTTTGGCTGGACTGGGTGACCTGGACTGGCACCACTGAGGAAAAACAATCCGTCATGCGCTTTGTCTACTATGGCGCCTCGGTTGAGTTCTTTTTTGTGGCGTTTACAGGCTTTTTGATCCTGACCGCCATTGGTTTGTACCACCGCGGTTTTATGTGGGGCATGGTTCGCGGGCTAGAAGGTTTCGCGAATACAGTGGGGCGCTTCTTTGCGTGGGCTGGTCTGCTGATGGTCGTGCAACAAATCATCATCGTGTTCATGCAACGTGTGTTTACACGGCCGGACATGAGTTTTGGTTTGGGTATCCCGCTAGAGATGGACATCAGTTGGTTTGCTGAAGAACTGAAGCTGTACAACGCAATGGTTGTCTGCCTTTGCGCAACATACACGTTTGTTCAAGGCGGCCATGTGCGTGTCGATCTGATCTACGCAGGAGTCAGTTTCCGTACCAAAAAGGTCATCGACATGATTGGTTCCATGATTTTCATGGTTCCGACTGCAGTGTTGATCTGGATGTATGGCTGGTTCTTTATGTGGCGGCATCTGATCGTACCAAAGCCTTCGGCGAGTGATGCGCTGGAACGGCTGGTTATGAAGTCCCGCGCGTTGCGTTGGAATGTGGAAACCATCGGGTTCAGCCCGAACGGATTTAACGGGTATTTCCTGTTCAAAATTCTGCTGGTAGCTTTTGCCGGCATGGTATTCCTGCACGCGATTGCATTCTTCTACCGCTCGTACCTCGAGTTTATCGAAGGACAGGGTAGCGAAAACAAATACCTCGACAAGGATAGCCTTGGTGAGGGTGAAGAAGCCTATGAAGGCGCTCATTAACTTAAAGGACATCGGATATGGGATTCGGTCTTGATGGCGTCGAAATCGGCTTGCTCATCGTGTTTTTCTGTCTCTTCGGAGGCATCCTCTCTGGTTTCCCGGTGGCTTTTGCCATCGGTGGAGCCGGTATCATTTCATTTGGTATCATTGCGTCATTGGACTCGGCTGGACTGCTGATCCATCAGGCGATTGATACCTCTTCTCAGGCCTATACAAATCTGATCAATTCAGGTGTCAAAGCAGATGTCGTATCGGTGTTCCGATACCCAGATCTGCCACGCATTGCCGAGCCGGTGTTTATCAACGGCTGGGAAACTGCGATGGACCGCAACATATCGTTCATCGTGAACCGCATGAACGAGCGGGTTCTGGCTGGTGCTTCTATCGAGACACTGCTGGCGGTGCTGATGTTTGTTCTGATGGGGATTACCCTGGAACGCTCAAAGATCGCTAATGATCTGCTGACCACCATGGCGCGGGTGTTTGGTCCGTTGCCCGGCGGTTTGGCTGTGTCGATTGTTGTCGTAGGTGCATTCCTTGCGGCGTCGACCGGTATTGTTGGTGCCACAGTGGTCACCATGGGTCTGCTGGCATTGCCCACTATGCTAAAGAACAACTACTCGCCTGAACTGGCGACGGGTGTGATTGCGGCCTCTGGTACGTTGGGGCAGATCATCCCGCCGTCGATTGTGATCGTTCTGTTGGGAACCCTGGCTGGTGACCTGTATTCTACTGCTCAGGAATCGCGCGCTATGGAGGCGGGGTGCTCTGATGCTCTGACCTATCTAGGCGAACCAGCTGTTGTATCAGTTGGGACACTGTTCCAGGCCGCGTTATTACCAGGTATCATGCTGGCGCTGCTCTATGCGTTGTATGCGTTTGGCTATGCGATGTTGAACCCGGACAAAGCCCCTGCAGTGGCGATGTCGGACAGTGGCAACGAGCCAATTACCCGTGCCGAGGGATTGACTTGGTTCCTTGCGGCTCCGATCGGTCTGATCGGCGGCGCTATGCTGCTCGGCTCGGTTGGTTTGATTGGCAGCCAGGACATCACGGTCTCATCATTCTCGGATATTGGCAAAACAGCTTCGCTGCGCACAAACGTTGGCGCCGAGTGTCAGGCGTCGATGATCGAACTACATGGGCAGGAATCCTGGGATCTGGCCGCGTCTGAGCAGGCAGCAATTAACGATGCCGGTGGCGTTAGCGAGAGCAAACGACTAAGCGACGAAGATTTGGCGGCTGCCAAGGCTGCCAAGATCGCAGCAACTTCACCAATTGGCACCGGACTGACTGTACTGATGGTGCTGATGGGGCTGACGCTGATCATCGGGCGTGGTGTTTCACCGTCCGGTGATACCAAGCCGCTGATCTTGGGTGCTGTTGGCATTCTGCTGATTGCACTGGTGGATGCTGTTTGGGTTGCCCCGACAACGACGCCAGGTGCCACTGTTGTGATGATTGCTTTGCCTGCTTTGTTAGCGCTGTACGGATGTCGCGAGGCAGCAGCCCGTTGTGCCCGAAACGATCTGATCCGGGTGGTGTTCCCACCTTTGGTTCTGATTATCGCGGTGCTGGGGTCAATTCTTGGCGGTATCACCAACCCAACACCCGCTGCGGCATTGGGCGCGGGTGGTGCTATCATGCTGGCAGCCTATCGTAAGCTGCAAGATGAGGGCCGGTCTGGTAAAATCATCATCTGGTCTACTTTTGCCGTGATGATCAGCATCCTGATTGGGGTGAATTTTGATCTGCGGATTAATCAGTCCAACGTCAGCTTTGAGACCTGGGTGGCCTTTGCATTTGCTTATGCCGCTTACCTTTATGCGCTGTTTGGCCTGTTGTTTGGCTGCTGGGTGCTGTTCAAGGGTGGAGTGCTGTCGCCGATCGTACGGGAAACCGCCAAGGTGACCTCGATGGTGTTCACCATCCTGATCGGATCGCAGCTGTTGAACCTGGTGGTGATCTCGTTTGGAGGTGAGCACTATATCCAGCAGTTCCTGCGGAGTTTTGACAACGAGCTGACGGTGTTCCTGATCGTGATGCTGGTTCTGTTCTTCCTTGGGTTTGTGTTGGATTTCCTGGAGATCATCTACATCGTGATCCCAATCGTTGGGCCGATTATCTATGGCGGGTCGTTTGATCCTAAGTGGGTGACCATCATGATCGCGGTGAACCTGCAGACGTCGTTCCTGACGCCGCCATTTGGCTTTGCGCTGTTCTACTTGCGTGGGGTGGCGCCTAAGGAAGTCACTACAGGGCACATCTATCGCGGCGTAATTCCGTTTGTGCTGATCCAGGTGGCCGGGCTTGCGTTGTTGTGGTTTGTCCCGTCAATCGTGACAATCGTTCCGGCGTTGATCGGGAACTGATTTCGCTGTAGAGCCGAACAAAGAATGACAAGGGGTCCTGCGGGGCCCCTTGTTGCATTCAGGGCAGGGGGCTCTGACCCCTCTTGGCCCATGGGGCCAATTCACCCTCGGGATATTTCAAGCCAGATGAAGGACACGGATCTTCAGATGAAGAGTGTCAAACAGGTCAAATGTGGTGAGTTTTGCCTAGGTGGGCTGAAGTAGATCCCAGCGATTTCCGAAGGGGTCCTGCCAGACTGCGACGGTTCCGTAGGGCTCGTTGCGTGGGGATTCTTCAAAAACCACACCCTTTGCGACCATGGCTGCGTGGTCACGGGCAAAATCATCCGTATGTAAGAATAGTCCGACCCGGCCCCCGAACTGGTTGCCGATGGCTGCGCGCTGTTGATCGTCGTCGGCACGGGCCAGAATGATGCTGCCCTGAGTGGCGCCAGGTGGCATGATGCGGATCCAGCGCTTGCGACCTTGGTCGACATCATCAACCAATTGAAAGCCTAAGGTGCCGCAATAGAATTCAATCGCGGCGTCATAATCTGGGATCACCAGTGAAAAGGCATGAAGAAATTGCATCAGCGAATTTTCAACCGACGATCAGGCAGGTTGATGTTCGCAACCTGCTCGGCGATGGGGTCGGTTGAAAGTGGGTGCAGATCTGCCTCAAAGGCTGCGGCATCCTGCATGGGCTGCCAAGCACCACGGCTGTAAATCTCAAGCCCGGAGAAACCGGCCTTGTAGCCCATCTTGGGGCTGCCAGGCACCCAATAGCCAAGGTAGACATAAGGCAGCCCAGCCTCGCGGGCGATTTCGATGTGATCGAGGATCATATATGTGCCAAGGGAATTCTTTGGTAGGTCAGGGGCGTAGAAAGAGTACACCATGCTGAGCCCGTCTTCGAGCACATCGGTGAGAGAGACGGCTGTGAGCTGATTATTCTCGGTGTTATTGTATTCGACTACTCGGCTGCGGATCGGTGTTTCTTCGATCATTGCAGCAAACTCGAACACATCCATATCCGCCATACCGCCGTCTGCGTGGCGGCTGTCCAGATACTGCCGAAATAAGGCGTACTGATCTTCTGATGCCCAAGGTGATGTGGCTCGGCGCTCCAGATTGGCATTGCGGCGCAAGGTGCGCTTTTGGCTGCGTGAAAGCTTGAATTCGGAAACTTTGATACGGGCGGACAGGCAGGCGGAACAGTCGGCACAAGAGGGCCGATACAACACGTTCTGTGATCGCCTGAACCCCTGTTGCGACAGGCTATTGTTCAATTGCTCTGCTTCATCACCTTGAAGGGCAGTGAACAATTTTCGCTCCATCCTGTCCGCCAAATAGGGGCAGGGCTGCGGGGCAGTTACATAAAACTGCGGGGCAATCGGGAGCGTATGGCGCATGGAAATCCAAGATGATGAGGCCGGATGTTCCTTGATGATAACAACCCAGATGGAATGCGCCAAGAGCCGATCTTAGAAATGGTTTCAAACTCGTCTATTGAGCGCTGCAGTGCCGAGAAAGGCGTCTGTAAGGCCTTGGCCCCGTGACGACGTCAACATCATGACAATCGAGATAATTTGCAGAACAGGTATCGCCAGAGAAATCGAATAGCCAGCGGTGTGGAGTACAGCAAGACGCATGTCGAATTTTTGACCGGACAGCGTGCGCAGTTCAATTCCGGCAAAACTCATCCCCCAGGTGGCAGATCCATTGGCGATGGTGACCACTCGGTAGGCAAAGCCAAGTACCAGAAAAAGTAAGGGCCAGAAGAAAAAGCCGATGAAAACCGTCATTATCGACACGCCAAAACACAATATGGCGATAATGACGCTGTCGATTACCCAGGCTAACAGGCGTTTACTGGCCACTGCCTGATAGAATTGGGGTTGATAATCTGGGTCGGGCAGGGCGGTCATTTTCTTATTCATCCTTACAATATGATTGCCCCGCCCGGTTAGGGGCAGGGAGAGGCCTAGGGGGAAAGCGAATTTAGCTTTCCTTAGCCGAGTCTTCGGAGCCTGCAGCTTTGGCACGTTCATCCATGAAATCGTCAAATTCAGCCTTGTCCTTGGCGTCGCGTAGACGTTGCAGGAAGCTTTCAAAGTCGCTCTGCTCTTGCTCTAGACGTTGAAGAGTGTCCTCTTTGTAGGCGTCAAATGCGCTGTTGCCGGTTGAAGACATCGAATGGCGAGCCCAGCGTTTGCTTGCGCTGCGGTGACGAAACGAGGATGAGAACATCTTTTTGCTCCAGATCATGTAAAAGAGAAGGGCCAGTCCGATTGGCCAAAAGAAGACGAAGCCGAGTACCATGGCTGCAATCCAGGCACCTTTGCCTTTGCTGTCCAACCAGGATTCGCTGCGGGAAAACCATCCTTGTTCGCTATGTAGCGGGGCGGCGGTTTCAGTGTAGGTGGTCATCTAATATCTCCCTGGGTACAAGTGAATGTAAATTCCTTTCACATTGTGGTATATCGGATCGCGCCTGAGGCTTTGCAAGAGGTATGTAAATCTTTTTTACATTTTTCGAAAGCTAGCCTTCTAACGAACTTTTAATTGCGGCCAATAGATCTGCTCGTCGTACAGGCTTCAGCAGGCGGATGTCCTCAGGTCGCAATCCGTCGCCCTTTGTCGTCTCTTCGCTTGCGTAACCGGACATGAAGATAACGGGCAGGTCTGGCGCTCTTTCCCGGATTGCCCCGCTTAGTGCGATCCCCTGCAGGCTTCCGGGCATCATGATATCTGTCAATAGCAGGTCAATTGTCGGATCTGCCTCAAACAATTCCAGCGCCTCGTCACCGGACGTGGCAGCCGTTACACCGTACCCCGCTTTTTTAAGAATTTTGACAATGATAGGAAGGATTGCCTTGTCATCCTCTGCAACTAGGATTTTCTGGTGGTCACCCCGCAAATTTTGGGCCTTTCGAGGTTTTGTCTCGCTAGTTGGGAGTTCTTCGGCAGAAGCCTTGAAAAAGAGCTTGAACGTCGTCCCGACACCAGGTTCCGAGAAAACCTGTATCATGCCACCTGACTGCTCCATAAAGCCTAAGACCATAGACAGCCCTAGTCCTGTTCCAGCATTGGGCGCCTTGGTTGAAAAGAAAGGCTCGAAGATGTGGACCAGTTTGTCGCTGGGAATGCCATGCCCTGCATCGCTAACAGACAGAACCACGTAACGGCCAGGTTCCATTTTCTCTTGGCGCGCATCAACGTTGCCTTCGCCCAGGTCCACATTTGCGGTTTCGATCGAGAGTTCCCCCCCCTCGGGCATGGCATCACGTGCATTGACGATCAGGTTCAATAACGCACTTTCGGTCGAGCTAATGTCTGCCTTAATTGGCCATAGACCGGGCATCAGGGACGTTCTAACGTAGATGCTGGACGGAAGAGTGCGTTCGGTCCAATTGCGTGTTTCATCCACGATTGAATTGAGATCGATGATGCTTGGGTCCAGACTTGCTCTGCGTGCAAAGGCCAGCATGCTGCGGGTCAATTCAGCACCACGCTGGGTGGCATTGATGCCAGCGTCGATCAGGGACAGGTGCTCATCATCCATTTCGTCGTCGCGCAACAGCTCAAGATTGCCCATAATTGCGGCCAGCAGGTTGTTGAAGTCATGTGCCACACCGCCGGTCAATTGACCGATGCTGTCTAGCTTTTGGGCCCGTGCAGCTAACTTTTGTTGCTCTTCCAGTTGTTGTTGGGTTTTAACCGTAGCAGTGATATCAGTAACAAATCCAACAGTTCGGGTGACACCTTCTTCTTCCATGTATGCGCTTGTGTGTGTTTCCAACCATTTGCGCTCGCCGGATCGAGCTGTAATCTGGTAGCGGCTTGAATAGGCTTCGAGATTATCAATGGTCTTGGAAAACAATCGCGTCATCCGGATGAAGTCATCTTGGTCAATAGTCGTTTCTAATATGCCGTGTGTCGTGTAGACCTCTTCGGGTGTATAGCCCCAGATGTCCGTGCATTGGGGGCTAACGTAAACGGTTGTCGCGCCTTCAGATTTTGTGATCCGGCGACTGAACACTGCCCCCGGTAGGTTCCCAATGATCCTTTCAAGTCGAGCCTGGACACGGGCAGTGTTCCTTTCGGCTTCGCGTCTTGTCGAAATATCGCGAACAACCAGAACCAACTCATCTGTCCCAGAGATGGGACAGAGATGCGCCTCTCGATCCCGGCGCCTTCCTTTAAAATCAAGTTGGTATTCCCAAGTTACAACCTCCCTTGTGTCGAGTTGTTTGCGCATATTCTCTTCAAACAGCGCTAAAGGGCGCGGGGGGAAAATCTCCGCCATATTTCGGCCAAGGAAGGAGACCGGATCATCGACCGGACCGGCTCCGGGGCGGACCCGATAGTCAAGAATTTTCCCATATTGATCGATGCGAAAATAACTATCTGGAAGTGCGCCAAGTAAAGCAGCCATCTGCTTGGTTCGGTCCATGGTTGCATCTTGCGACTGCTTTAGGTCGTGTTTCAGCTTAACCAGTGCCCTCCCAATTTGCCCCAGTTCGTCGGAGCGGGTGGCAACCGGAAATTCGCTATCCAGATTGCCTTCAATCAAGGTATCCATGCTATCACGAATTTTGGTGATCGGCCGTGTAATGGTCCGCGAGGTTAGCCAAACGATTACAAGCAGGCCTAATCCGCCCAGAGCTACGCCAAGCAATATATTTTGAGTTAGGATATATGCGACATCAAGAGAGGGCTGGATATTCTTGCGGACCTCAAGCACCCCGCGTACATCCCCCATTTCCCAGTCTGTTTTTGGTGAATCTGGGTGAGAGTTGTGGCAGGAAACACAGACTTCGGCGACCATCCGATCCGCCACTGCAACCCTCAAGTATTTTACGCCATTCTCGACCGCCTGACGTTTATAGGTTCCATCAGGGTTTATTTTTAAATAGGCCCAGGACTCTTTCATGAAGCTGTCCAATTGCCGGCTCGATCGGCCCGGAAATGGAAAGCCACTGTACAGAGTCAAGGTGATATTCTGGTCGCTTATCAACCTGCTTAAATCATGGATGAATGTGGCTGGAAGAGGAATGGTTCTTGGGTCGCCTTCGTGCTCGATACCCACTGATAAGTCACTTGATGCCTCGACGTCCGCTATCACGTTCTTGGTGTAGTATTCGCGGATTTTCTTAACTTGGATTGCCAAGTCGGTCGCAGACGCGGTGGCCGCAGCTATGGTACTGTTCTCAAGGATGCGAGGAATCGTGACCCAAGCGATGCCCATGCACAGAAGAAAAAAAAGAGGAATTGGAATGGATAATCGAAAGACAATTGATTGAACCATTTTCCACATACTGTGACTCCACCATTCGAACACGGTACCACATGGGGTAAACTATCAAGAAACAAGCAAATCCGATGTGTAACGCAAGGACGGTAGTCTGCTGAGTTTTGCCAGTTTGATACTGGAGATAGCTTAGGTCCAATTCTTGGCAATCTCTTGTGAGAATAGCCAGTTCAAGAAAATATTGCCAAAATCATTTCGTAATTTGGTTTCATACGATCAAATCGTAAGGGCCCTAAGTATAATTGAAGGTCCCAGCCAACCGTTAGCGCAGTGCTAAAATGAGGATGGAAATCAAAAGTTGTAGCAGCTGCATCGATGCAGCTGATGCTGTCGTCAACAGCCCCGAAGTTTAAGTTCGAGGTTGCTATAATGTGGGGGGCTGTTCAAACGCCGGGCTTGGATTCTTATTCGCTATTGGGGCGAACGCGCGCAGCGCTCTTGTCTGCAAATGCAGCCAGACGGGCACGTGCGTCCGGTTGCGTATTTACGACACCAGCTACTACAGACTCGGCATAGGCAGCATCCATCGCTGACATGTTCTGCATGTGGCTAACGGCCGAGCAGATCGCGAAATTTGACAGCGGTAGGTTTTGAGCAGCCTTACGCGCCAGTTCCATCGCGTAGTCCAGGCTCGAGCCGTCGACAATATACTGGGCAAGGCCCAGATCGACGGCTTCTTGTCCCTGATATACGCGGCCGGTAAGCATCATGTCGACCATGCGAGCTTTTCCGACCAGATCAGTGACCCGGATGGTTGCTCCACCACCGGTAAACAACCCGCGTTGACCTTCGGGCAGTGCGAAATAAGCAGTTTGGTCCATAACCCGTACGTGGGCAGAGCTGGCTAGCTCCAGACCGCCGCCGACAACTGCGCCTTGTAGGGCTGCAATGATTGGAACGCCACCGTATTCCATCTTGTTGAAAGCCTCATGCCAGCGCAGGCAGATATGCATGAAATCAGCCGGGCTGCGGTCGTCGTTATGGTGTTCAACCAGGTCAAGTCCTGCACAAAAGTGATCGCCAGAACCAGCCAAAACAACTGCTCGAACACCCGCGCGGGGGGCGGTTGAGAAAAAGTCCACCAGTTCTTCGATGGTGTCAGTATCCAGCGCGTTGCGTTTCTTTGGGCGATTTAGAGTCACAACCCAAACCCCGTCGTCATGGTCCTCAATCGAGAGGTTCTTAAAGCGGGAGATGTCAATCTGCAGGGGCATATTGGTGTCCTTATTAGCAGGTTAGAAAGGGGGATTCCCCCGTTTCAGGGGTTACAGAGCAAAGTCGAGCAGGCTCTTGGCGCCTTCCATAACGCGGTCGCGCTGTGTTTCCGTATCGGGCAGGATGTGTTCGGCATAAAAGCGAGCAGAGGCGATTTTGGCTGCCATGAACGCGGGGTCATCTCCGGCAGCCAATGCTTCTTCGGCGACCAAGGCGGAACGAGCCAACTGCCAGCCTGAAATCAAATTGCCGGCCAACATCAGATAAGGAACACCACCGGCGAATGTGGCGTTGATGTCTTGCTTTCCGGTTGCCAGCATGTAGTCCACAACGGATTGGAACGCTGTGCGTGCTTTGGATAGCCGTGCCGATATCGCCCTTGCCGTGCTTGATCCCTGAGACAGGTCCTGTTCGGTCTGCTTTATCATTTCAACCATGCGCAGGGCTGTCGCGCCGCCATCACGCAGGGTTTTACGGCCGATCAGGTCGTTGGCCTGAATGGCGGTTGTACCCTCATAGATTGGCAGGATGCGCGCATCTCGGTAGTGCTGCGCCGCTCCGGTCTCTTCGATGAAACCCATACCGCCGTGAATCTGCACCCCGTTTGAGGCCGTCTCTACGCCCATCTCTGTGCAGTAACCTTTGACCAGTGGTACCAGAAACTCGTGGATAGAAGTGGCCTCGGCCCGAACTTCGGGCGTTTCACCATGCAAAGACAAATCTTGCCAGCCCGCAGTAAACGCTGCCATTGCACGGCAGCCTTCGGTCATCGCCCGCATGCGCGCTAATAGGCGGCGTACATCAGGGTGGTTGACTATTGCGACGGCGTCTTTTGATGATCCATCAACTGGGCGCCCTTGAATGCGCTCTTTGGCATAAGCCAGCGCAGCCTGAGTGGCGCGTTCTCCAATGGCGACACCCTGCAATCCTACAGTGTACCGAGCTGCGTTCATCATTTTGAACATATAGCTCAAACCGGCGTTTTCCTCGCCAATTAGGAAACCAGTCGCGCCCTCAAATTCCAGCACAGCCGTGGGGCTGGCCTTGATGCCCAGCTTGTGCTCGATGCTTTGGCAGCGCACTGAATTTTGGTCGCCCAATGATCCATCCGCGTTCACCATGTATTTTGGCACTAGAAACAGGCTGATACCTTTGACGCCAGCAGGGGCATCCGCTGTGCGTGCCAACACCAGATGAATGGTGTTCTCCGACATGTCATGTTCGCCGTAGGTGATAAATATCTTGGTGCCGGTGATCTGATATGAGCCATCATCCTGCCGGTCAGCCCGACTGCGCAACAAGGCAAGGTCACTACCTGCCTGTGGCTCTGTCAGGTTCATTGTTCCGGTCCATTTGCCGGAAACCAGATTGGTCAGATAGGTGTCTTTGGTTTCTGCAGAGCCAACGGTTAGCAATGCTTCTATAGCACCGTCCGTCAACAAGGGACACAGAGCAAAGCTCATGTTGGCGGCGTTCAGGATCTCGGTGGCTGCGGCCCCGACAACCCTCGGCAAGCTTTGCCCGCCGTACTCCTCTGGGTGCGGCAGGCTTTGCCAGCCCATGTCGACAAATTGCGTATAGGCATCTTCGAACCCGGACGGCATGATGACTTTGCCATCCTTGAACTGTGATCCGACCTCGTCGCCTGGGGTATTCAATGGTGCGATTTCTTCGGCACAGAACCGGCCCAGTTCCGACAGGACAGCGGCGACATCTTCTAGTTCTAACGTTCCATAAGGTGGCAAGTCATTCACCTCTGACCAGCCCGAGAGGTGCTCAATATTGAAAAGCATATCTTTGATCGGTGCTTCAAAAGTCATCTGCTTGTCGTCCTTGCTGGATTTGCTATTTGAGCCAGATATCTGAACACCAGACACGTGGCTATCTCTCTTGCAGACGGAAAACTTGCAAAAAGTGACAAAACTTGCAACAGAACGGTTCTATGAATCGAGATAGCCGTCTACCAATCCTGCCCACCGTTTCACGAGCCTTTCTTGAGGATTGGTTGGCGGGGCTGCGCACCTATTGCCCACCGCAGCAATTGGCAGGTTTTCTGGATCAGATTGGCCTAACCGATACCGTCCAGCCCCATGCTCGGGTGACACACGACCAGATCGTGCGATTGTATCAGCTGGTTGCGGTTGAAACCGGAGATGAGATGACCGGCCTGTGGAGCCGCACTATCCGTACCGGCGCGCTCAAGCATCTTTGTGCTTCGATGCGGGGTGCGTCATCGCTGTCAGCGGCCTTGTTTCGGTTCTCGTCATTCTGGAACCTGTTGCTTGATGACTATGCCGTTGTACTTGAAACTGAAGAGGAGGCTCTGCGGTTGATGCTGGTGCCACGCGGACCACAGGAGGCCCAACGGTTCGGTCATATGCTTCTTCTGAAACTGGCGCATGGCATCGCCTCGTGGCTTACAGGCCGAGAATTGCCATTGCGTGATGTCAGTTTCGTCTTTGACCGTCCGGATTTCGCCGAAGACTATCCAATTCTTTTTCCCACACCGGTTCGTTTTGGTCAGCCTCAGTCCAGCATCATCTTTTCCGGTTTGGCTGGCAGCTTGCCGGTGTCGCGCAGCGATTCCGAGATGCAGGACTTTTTGCTCCGCGCGCCGCGGGATTGGATTTTTACCAGCTCACGTGAACATGCTTTACCCCTACGGGTGCGCGAACTGCTATTGTTGTCAGACCGGCTGGATTATCACCTTGGCGATGCCGCGCTGGCGTTGAACCTGACGCCCCGTACATTGATCAGGCGGCTTGATGCAGACAGCACATCATTTCAGGGGATCAAGGACGGTCTGCGCCGCGACATCGCAATCCGTGATTTGTCCCATGGGAATAAGAGTATAGAGGCGATCTCACAGGATATTGGTTTTGCCTCGGCTGCGAATTTTCACCGGGCGTTTAAACGGTGGACCAGCGTTACCCCGGGCGCCTACCGGCGACGTAACGCTGGGAGGTGAGCCGTGCCTGATAGTCTGGACGTCGAATGATCAGACTATTACCGGGAATACGCTTGTTTTTTTGACCACACCGTAGACAAAACTTGTGTCGATAGACGCGATGCCCCCAATGGGGTGCAGCCGTTTTCGCACAAAGTTCTCATAATCATTTAGATCAGCCACGACGACCCGTAGCAGATAATCTGACATGCCGGTCATCACGAAACATTCCAGCACCTCGTCAACTTGACTGACACTTTTCTCGAACTGTTGCACGCAGTCGTCCGTGTGCCGTTCAAGTGAGACGCGAACAAATACCGTGACCGGCAGTCCGTAAGCCGCGGCATCGACATCGACGCTAAAACCTTTAATCGCACCGCTTTTCTCCAACAGCTTTAACCGGCGCAAGCAGGGCGATGGCGAAAGGTTGACCTCTGCCGCTAGATCTTGATTCGTCATCCGGCCATTTCGCTGCAATGCGCGGATAATCTGGCGATCTTTGTGGTCCATCTGGGGCTCCGTTGGCAGAATATGCTAATCTATGCACCGGTAATGGCATTGATCGCAATATCTGCCGTGTCGAATGGCTCTACTCTTCTGTAAAGAATTGAGGAGACACCCATGCGCAACCAATCCGATAGCTTTGCCACCCGTGCCATTCATCATGGATACGACCCGATGGAAAATGAGGGATCGCTTGTTCCTCCTTTGCATCTGACATCTACCTTTGCTTTTGAAACGGCCGAGGCCGGTGGTGATATGTTTGCGGGTGAACGGGCAGGGCACATCTATTCGCGCATTTCCAACCCGACGTGTGATCTGCTGGAAAAGCGTATCGCGGTACTAGAAGGCGCAGAGGCCGGGTTGGCACTGGCCTCGGGCATGGGCGCGATCACCTCTGCGATCTGGACTTTGGTGTCTCCTGGGGACGAGGTTATCTTGGATAAGACCCTCTATGGTTGCACGTTCTCCTTTATGCAGCACGGGCTGGCTAAATTTGGCGTCACAGTCACCCATGTTGACCTGACCAACCCAGAAAATCTGTGCGACGCGATGAGCGAAAAGACAAAGGTTGTCTATTTTGAGACACCGGCGAACCCGAACATGCGTCTGGTTGATATTCGGGCAGTTTCCGACATCGCGCATCAGGGCAATGCTACGGTGATTGTTGATAACACCTATGCAACACCGTATCTGACCCGTCCGATTGAATTGGGTGCTGATCTAGCACTGCATTCAGCGACCAAATACCTTGGCGGTCATGGTGATGTTGTTGCTGGCCTGCTGGTTGGTAGTGCTGAATTAATCCAAGAAATTCGTCTGTATGGCATGAAGGACATGACTGGTGCAGTTATGGCGCCTTTCAACGCGATGTTGGTGCTGCGTGGCTTGAAGACACTGGAACTGCGAATGGACCGTCACTGTTCCAGCGCCCAGGCAATTGCTGAAATGCTCGAAATGGCGCCGGGTGTGCAAAAGGTTTGGTATCCGGGTTTGCCAAGCTTTGAACAGTACGATCTGGCCGCACGTCAGATGTCGCAGTCCGGCGGCATGATTGCTTTTGAACTAGAGGGCGGGCTAGAGGCCGGCCGCGCCATGATGAACAAACTGGAACTGATCACACGGGCCGTGTCGCTGGGCGATGCGGAAACCCTGATCCAGCATCCAGCCAGCATGACCCATTCCACCTACACCCCAGAAGAGCGGGCCGAGCATGGTATCAGCGAAGGCTTGGTGCGATTGTCTGTTGGGCTGGAGGGGATCGACGATATTCTGGCTGATCTTCGTCAGGCCTTGCCGCAAACACCAATGTCCAACGCGGCGTAAGCAAGAAGAAAGAGGGGGAGAGGCATGACTGAACACGAAACGCATCTTAAAACCATTGAACAACGGTTGCTTTGGTTGTCACATTGGATGATCCACAACGCCAACCACATCCGGCCCAAGTCGGATGGCATCAAGGTCGGCGGTCATCAGGCTTCGTCTGCGTCGATGGTATCGATCATGACTGCGTTGTATTTCTCGGCGCTGCGGCCTGAGGATCGTGTGGCGGTGAAACCGCATGCCTCTCCTATCTTTCATGCCATTCAATATCTGATGGGCAATCAGACCCGTGAAAAAATGGAGAACTTTCGTGGGTTTGGTGGTGTGCAAAGTTACCCCTCGCGGACCAAGGACATCGACGATGTTGATTTCTCAACCGGCTCAGTTGGACTTGGCGTTGCGGTTACGTCCTTTGCGTCGATTGTTCAGGATTACACTCAGGCCAAATCTTGGGGCGAAGATCTAAACCTTGGTCGGATGGTTGCACTGGTAGGTGATGCCGAGCTGGATGAGGGTAACATTTATGAAGCTCTGCAAGAGGGCTGGAAGAACGACCTGCGCAATTGCTGGTGGGTGATCGACTATAACCGCCAGTCGTTGGACAGTGTGGTGCGCGAAGGCCTGTTTAAACGGGTCGAGCAGATTTTTGACGCTTTTGGCTGGGATGTTGTCCGGGTAAAATACGGCCACCTTCAGAAAGCTGCATTCAAAGAACCCGGTGGAGAGGAGTTGCGCAGCTGGATCGACAATTGCCCCAACCAGCTGTACTCGGCGCTGACCTTTATGGGCGGCTCTGTCTGGCGTGAACGCCTAATGGAAAGCCTGGGCGATCAAGGTGATGTCACGGCCCTGATTGCTCGTCGTAGCGACGACGAATTGGCGGCGCTGATGGAGAACCTTGGCGGTAACTGCGTACAGACCATGGCAGAGACCTTCGAAGCAATCGATCATGACCGCCCGGTCTGTTTCCTTGCCTATACCGTCAAGGGCTGGGGTACGCCAATTGCCGGTCACAAAGACAACCACGGCGGGTTGATGAACAAAACCCAGATGGCAGAATGGCAAAAGCACATGGGTGTTGAGCCGGGGCAGGAGTGGGAAAAGTTCGCCACTGTAGCCGACCCTAAGGCGTTACAGGAATTTTGTGATCAAACAGCATTCTTTGCCAAAGGTGCACGTCGTTATCATGATGATATCATTGACGTGCCGACCATTGAATTATCTTCTGATCGCGACACCTCGACACAGATGGCCTTTGGTAAGATCCTAGATGATCTGTCGAAAGGTGACAGCCTGCTGGCTGAGCGCATTGTGACCACTTCACCTGATGTCACCGGAACCACAAACCTGGGCCCTTGGGTGAACCGGCGCAAACTGTTTGCTCGCACCCATCAAGAGGACACCTTCAAGGCGGAAAACATCCCGTCGACTGCGAAATGGGAATTCGCGCCCAATGGCCAGCATATCGAACTGGGCATCGCCGAGATGAACCTGTTCCTGCTACTGGCTGCAGCTGGGTTGTCGCATTCAGTGTTTGGCAAGCGTCTGATCCCAATTGGCACGGTCTATGACCCTTTCATTGCTCGCGGTCTCGATGCGCTGAACTACGCCTGCTATCAGGATGCGCGTTTTATGATCGTGGGTACGCCATCGGGTGTTACTCTGGCCCCAGAAGGTGGTGCGCACCAGTCTATCGGCACTCCGCTAATCGGGATGTCACAGGACGGGCTGGCCGCGTTTGAACCTGCCTTTGCCGATGAATTGGCTGTTATCATGGAGTGGGCTTTCGCCTATCTGCAAAAAGACGGCGGAAGCGACCCGGATGAGCGCACATGGCTGCGTGATGAAACCGGTGGCTCTGTCTATCTTCGTCTGACGACCAATCCGATTGAGCAACCGGGTAAACGCGTCGACGAGGATTTCCGCCAAGGGGCTATCGACGGGGCATACTGGCTGAGAAAACCCGGTGCCAATTGCGAGATTGTAATCGCTTATCAAGGGGCTGTGGCACCCGAGGCAATCAAAGCGGCTGGGATCATCGGCGAGGGACGCCGAGATGTTGGGGTCTTGGCCGTGACATCCGCCGACCGGCTGAACGCAGGTTGGACAGCGGCACAGAGGGCACGGTCAAACGGCAACGCCTCTGCCTGCTCTCATGTCGAGACGCTGCTGAAGGATCTGCCGCGCCATTGTAAACTGATCACTGTCATTGACGGCCACCCTGCAACGTTGTCTTGGTTGGGTTCAGTTCATGGCCATCAGACGGTGCCGCACGGTGTTGAACACTTTGGGCAAACAGGATCGATTGGTGACCTATACAAGCATTTCCGCATTGATGCGCAGGCACTGGTTCGATCCGTTGATGGATTGACCAAGGGGCGCACAATTCCTTACCTATCGGCGGCGTCGTAATGTTGGATTTTGACTACTTGATCGCCGAATTCGGTGAGACCGCTTGGCTCAATATATAAACCAACGCATGTCGGAATTCCTGCAGCTAACTCATAGTTTTAACCAAACTGTTTGCTAGCGGGCCTTGGTTGTGTGTGCTGCACTGTCTAAACGGGAATTGTCTCGGAAATGAATTTTGTAGGAAGCTGTTTTGTAAACGGCGATGCCTCTAGCGTGGATATCACATTGATTATTGCAATGTAGTTCAAGACAGCAGGTGCAACCAAGATAAGGATCTAGTTGCGCCTGCTACTATCTGCATCGATTAGTACATAGTGTAGAGAGCGTTTTACCGCCCTCATTGTAAACCGTGCCTAGAGCTCGACGGCCTGAATTTCGGTGCTAAGCGTGACAATACGGTCCAATTGCGCCGAGATCCTGCCCTGAAAAACGCCTAGCTGATCGATGATGGCGGTTAATGCCTCTCCTTCGGTGGGCAGCCGGGCGCTCTCGATTTTACACAAAACACGTGTAGAGCTGAGCCCAAGGAAATGGCGATGCATGACTTTGCAGGCATTCAGGATGCGGTCAGCCTCGGAATTGACATTCATAAAACCCGCGCGCGCGCGCTCTCGCTGGTCAGATTCGAGTTTCGCAAGGATATTGCGCTCCCCCTCCATGGAAATGCCATCAATAGTGCGGCGCTCTTTGTTTAACTCTGTAGTACACTCGACCAAAATTCGGGCCACGCATTCAACGAACATGCTGTCGTTCACAGCACTTTTGATTGAAGCAAAGTTGCTTTCCTCGCCCAGAACGTGGGTCGCAAACCAATCCGACATGGTGCGCGACATTGTCCCGTAGTTCTGAGATAGAACCGTCACTGGTCCACCGGCAGGTTCGATGCGGGATGCGATGACACGCAAGTTATGTGGGATGGTTCGCATGGCTTCAAACTCTTGAACCAGAGCATCTGTTTCCTTGGTCAGATCCTCAGAATTCTGAAGCATAGATCGGAAATCTTTGATCTTCCGATCTTCTTCATTCTTCAGTCCAGCATCTCTTGCCATCAATTCTTCGGTCAGTGCATGAGCGGCAAAGCTGTGATAGTCGGGAAAGCCAAGTTCTTTTAGCCTGTCGAGAAGGCGTAGCGCACTGTCTTCTGGGCTCAGGCCTTCTTTTTTCTCGGCCGCCAGAAGATCTTCATATTCAGTGACGATTTTTGTGAATAGAGGGCTGGTAGGCTTGATGCGTGCAGATAGAAAACCATCTCCGCAAGGCACTACAACTGCAAATACCCAGTAATGCAGTCCGTCTGCTGCTTTGTTTTTGACATAGGCCCCAATGACTTCACCGGCCTTCAAAGTATCCCAGAACACCTGAAACACGCCGCGTGGCATGTCAGGGTGGCGGATCATCTTGTGTGGTTTGCCCAACAGATCTTCGGGCTGATAATCTGACACACGCTGGAAAACGTAGTTGAAGGCACGTATGACACCGCGATCGTCAGTACGAGAGAAGAATACTTCGCCCAAACCAAATGGGGCTTCACCAGAAAGTGGTCGGCTTTCTTTACGACGATCCTGAAAAGACAATTTTTTGATCCGATTCTGGTTATGTTGTTCGCCATAACTCTTTAATGGACATTCCTTCCAAAACTCTTAACTTACAATCATGTGGGGAGTGGGGCGTCGCTCTTGATTTGGTCCATAACAATCTGGCTTTGAACCCTTGCTACAGCTGGATGTGGTAGTAGGACGTCATGCAGCAATGCGTTCAATCCGGGCAGATCTGCGCAATATACGCGTAAAAGGTAATCGGCGTCTCCGGTCATCGTCCAGGCAGAGGTGATTTCGGGCCGCGTGCTGATCAGACGGGCGAAACTGGATGACTGTTCCGGACCGTGGCTGCCCAGGTGAACTTGTACAAACCCTTGGATCAAAAGCCCTATTTTTGTTGCGTCAAGCCGCGCAAAGTACCCTTGAATATAGCCCTCGTCTTCCAGCCTTTGGCGACGTCTTCCTGCCTGGCTGGGGGAAAGATTTAGCAGCTCACCCAGTTGCTGAGCAGTCAAATGTGCGTTCTCTTGTAATGCTGCGAGTAGGGTCGTGTCTGTGGGGTCTAGCATTTACGTATCTTCGTCAAAATTTTGGATGAAATCGACATTTTTGCGCAGTTAGTGCCTACATTATGCAGGAAACTTTGCAAATCAACAGCTTTCGCGCGGGTTTTGATCTTTTTATGCGAGATTGTGCAACCAAGTGGAAAACCGCCGTTTAACATTGTTGGATTTCGTCACCTTCCTAACCCTATAAATAATTGTTTGCGCGCAAATGAAGTTGGTTTTATCGTTTATTTTGTGGTGTGGATGCAATTATCGGTTGAGCGTACTCGCTCTAGCGGAAATTTAATGTCAGACTAAACAAGTTAACAGAACTTTCGGTTTCACAACGTCTGGGCGTCAATAGAACAACGTTAGAGGCCAAGTTTGGGCGATATGCTGGGTGATATCACTTTTTGAGGGGCGTTTTTGCCTCTCAGCTTCTGAAATGCCAACTTGTGGGGATTGTTTGCTGATTGGTTTCAAAACCGCATCAAATTGCTTGCATAAAAGCAGTAGGAAACTCGTTGCATCGGATAGTTCAACGTCGTCGTTCAACAAATCCCGGGGCGCTACCCGTTGGGAATTTTCAAGGTCACGTTGCGACCGCCTTTTTGGTAGCGTAACTCAGCATCTCCGATGGCCACTACCTGACCCCCATCAATTCTATCGCCGACTTTGACCTTTTTGTATCGCCCCGAGGACAGCCGAACCAGCGCGCGGCGATTAGAGGGTTTTCCATACACGCCGATCAAATTTACCTTACGCAGGTTAATTGAGTTCTCCATCGTAGCCTGCCTTGCGACCGATGCAGAGGTAGGGATCGACGGCGTTACAGTGGCAGGGGCCACCGACGAAGGCTGATTGAGAATGCCGGCAGTGGAAGCCGAAGCCGAGGCAGGCACATTATTATTGGTGTTCCGCTGTGCTCGATCGACGAGATTGGCAAAGTTGGCCGGTCGTGATCTGGGAACAGTTGATGTGGCGATTGCTTGTTCTGTAGTGGGGAGGCTGTCTTCGTTGGCTGGTCTTGAACTGGCTGGCCGAGACCGAGGCCGCTTTTGTCCCAGTTCAGCCAAGCTGAGACCTCCTAGCTGTGCGCGTTCTGCCCGCTCCACCAAGTCATCAGGGCGCGCACGTGGCCGAATTCTTGCCAATACTGCCTGTTGTTCACTTACCTCAGCTTCGGCCTCTGGGTCGGGGCGACTGGGCGTGGGTGGGGGGACGCGACTGGGACGGCCCAAGTAGACCATTACTCCGTCAGGGTTCATCGTACCTTCAGGAGTGGCGCGTACCAAACCACGTTCGTCTAAATCGAACGCACTGCCGGCTGTAGCTGGAGAAGTGATTGAATTCAGTGCTTCGTCGGTGGTCAAAGTATCCGGCAGTGGCAAGGCAACGGCATCTTGCGACAGATCAGTATTATCAATCGATGCAACATATAGGTCATCAAGGCTAATTACTGCCGGCAATTTCGGAACCTCAGGCACGCGCTGCCAAATTCCTACTGCTGCATACTGAGCGGCCTGGGAAGGCTCTGTAACGGTAGGTGTCTGCGGGCCGTTTTCGACGCCATCAGATATGGCTTCGACGTCCAGATCTGTGCGGGTTGGCTCACGCAGTGCGCCAAGAACGGCAATGTCGGGACCCGTCAGCGTTTCAGCGAGGGGGGCGGTTGCGACAGGGCTAGTAGCCCTATCTGTCAGGTTTTCTGGTAGTGCGCTGACCTGAGGGACAATGATTTCAAGCGGTTGGTCCGGTGTCGCCTCAATTTTTGGGACAGCAAGTGACGGGTCGGCGTCAGGCGGTTTGGGCGGCACGATTTCTTCGACTGGCGACGGGGCAGAAATGGCGTCTTCAGCGCTAGTGTCCCGGTCAAAAGAAAGCCACGTAGTCTTTGAATAGATAGCCCAAGCGGCGACCGCAGCCATGAACAGCAACAAAGCTGCAACTAAAATGGGGCCGAGAAAACGGGGTTTGCCACCAACGTCCATGGGTTCACGTGACCCAAATGGAGAGTTGCCGAGCTTTCCGGGTTTCGCTGACTTAGCTGGAGATGGTTGGTTTCGAGTTGCCTTGCGGGGAGGATTTGATTTTTCCGGCGCAGTTTCAGGCTGCCGGCGACTTGTGAATGCAGTGTCGTTCCCAGATGGTTGTGGTGCAGCAGGAATTGGATCCCGGTCCGGGCCGGTGACGGTAGGCGTTGGTATCTGTTCTGGTGGTATTGACAGAAAAGGGTCGGATGAAACCCCCTCTGGAGGGTCAACGGCCTCAGCTGTGGGGGCCCGTATTGCCATTTCAGTAGGCTCGGGGGGGGCTGAATCGGCATCCTGAGAAGGGACCGGGTCTGAAGCTACAATTGGACTGCCTGCTGCCGGAGGTGTCCGGGTCGCGCCTTGCAGAACTGGGGCCCCATTAGATGGTTTGTGACGTCGGCTACTGAAAGCTGGAGCGGCAATTGGGGGTTCGTCGCTTGGAATGGATAGGTCAACCAAGTCAGTTTCGATGGGTTGATCAGGTGCCCCATGGCTGAATTGCGCCTCTGTGTCGGTGCTCTCAGAGATGTCGTCGATAGATGGTGCTGGTTCAGGATCAGGTTGTGACGCGGGAATTTCGGCTGGGCCGATATTCACCACAGCAATGCCATCGGGTTCTACATCGGTGCCTCTGATCGATCGGGTGGTGCCAAAGAAAGGCTCGCCCAAAAAGGCCTGATCACCGGGTGCGGCAACAAAACTTGTGGGGGCAAAGCCGTGACTGTCAGCAAATGACTCGGCCTCTTCCAAGGTCTCGATGGCAACAGCAGCTACGTGGGTTAATGGCCCGTCCTCTGACAGGTCAAAGGCCAGTTCGTCCACTGGATACGGTGTGGCGCCGTCCAGAGCTGCCAGTGCAAGGTCCATTCGAGCGTCGGCATCAACCGGGCCGGTCTCTAACGTAATGTAGCGGATTTGGCTATTTGGGACGATCAGCTTGCAGAATATCTTACCAGGAGCCAGCTGCACTGCCTTTGCGCGTAAACCCGCAAGTGCTGCACCAAGATCAGAGGTATCAAGAGCGACACTTCCGACCAGCCGCCAGCCTCCGGCGGCCCGGTGTAATAGGGAAATGCCATCCGGAGATAGCGATAGCGCAAAGCTTGGTTTCATTATGTGGTTTGACCATCCAAATCGTTTGTGCCCACGACGGTGTTGCAACCATGTCGTCCTGCCCCCCGTACTCTAGAGTATGGGAGGGCCGAGGAAAAGTAAAACACACATGATCAGCCTTGTAAGTGCCCAACTTTGCCACCATTTTTCTGGTTTCAGAAAGGATTTCCAAATGAAGTGTAATCGATTTGTTGTATCAACCCTGATGCTCGTGCTGTCTGGCGGCTTTGGGTTGGCGGCCGATTTACCTGCGCAACGGCAGATCTCGGTCACCGGCGAGGCCCAAATTGAAGTCCCCCCATCGTTGGCCATGATTACTTTGGGCGTCACCGACGAGGCCGATCAGGCGGTTGACGCAATGCGGACTGTGTCCAAATCAATGGTTGCGGTGATCGACCGGTTGCATCGGGCTGGTCTTGATCCAGATGATATGCAGACCCAGCAGATATCAGTCTCACCTAATTGGGCCCGAGCCGGGTCACTGAGCAGTAGTAACGATCGCAAAATTACTAGTTTTACGGCTAGCAACACTTTGCAAGTGCGGGTTCGGGACCTGGACAGTCTAGGAGAGATTTTGGATCAGGTGTTGCAAGCTGGGGCCAATGAGTTCCGGGGGTTGCAGTTTGGCGTTGCTGATCCAGCTGAGGTTCAGAACCAGATACGTGGCACAGCAGTGAAAGACGCCATTCGCAAGGCTGAACAATTGGCTGAGGCTGCAGAGGTTACTCTGGGTCCCGTTCTGTCGATAACTGATCATGGTGGCGGTGGAGGTGGTCGTCCCATGGCTATGGAAATGGCTCGCAGTTCGGCAATGCCGGTTGAGGCAGGACAGTTGAGTTTTTCTCACAATGTTTCGGTGGTTTTTGCCATATTACCGTCTGAAGAAGTAAAATAAAAAAGGCCGGGAACATCGCCCGGCCTCTTCCACATATTGTTTTGCATTATTTAGCCGCAGGCTTTGGCCAGCGCCTGGTCCAAGTCCGCGATCAAATCCTTGCTGTCTTCGATACCGATAGATAGGCGCACAACGTTTGGACCAGCCCCTGCAGCCTCTTGTTGCTCGGGTGACAGTTGCCGGTGTGTGGTCGAAGCAGAGTGGATGATCAGCGACCGGGTATCGCCAAGGTTAGCCACGTGGCTGAAGATTTCCAGTGCGTTCACCAGCTTGACGCAGGCATCATAGCCGCCCTTGACGGCAAAAGTGAACAGCCCGCCGGCGCCTTTTGGGTAGCAGCTTTTGGCGCGGTCGTAGTAAGGCGACGACGGCAGCCCTGCGTAGGTCACATAGTCAACCCGGTCGTCATTCTCTAACCAAGTGGCAACCGTTTCAGCGTTTTCCACATGGCGCTGCATCCGCAAGGATAGGGTTTCAATGCCCATCAGCGTATAGTGCGCTGCTTGTGGGTTCATGGTCATGCCCAGATCCCGCAGACCGATGGCAATGCCGTGAAAGGTGAAAGCCAACCCGCCAAAAGTCTCGTGGAACTTCAGCCCATGATAGGCTGGTTCCGGTGCACTGAGAGAGGGGAACTTGTCGTTGGCAGACCAATCGAAGTTTCCTGAATCAACAATACAGCCACCTGTAACGGTGCCGTTGCCTGTCAGGTACTTGGTGGTCGAATGCACGACCAGTGTTGCGCCTTGTTTGATCGGGTTACACAGATACGGTGTCGCCGAAGTGTTATCGACGATCAATGGAATGCCAGCGGCATCCGACACATTGGCCAGTGCACGAATGTCGGTGACATAGCCGCCCGGATTGGCGATGGATTCACAGAATACCGCGCGGGTGTTTTCGTCGATTGCGGCAGCCACCGCATCCAGATCGTCGGTATCGACAAACTTGGCTTCCCAGCCAAAGCGCTTGATAGTCTGGCTCAGCTGCGTAACCGTGCCGCCGTACAGGCGGGTCGAGGCCACGACATTACAGCCCGGCTGCATCAGTGGAAACAGAGCCATGATTTGAGCCGCATGGCCCGAAGAGCAGCATACCGCGCCTACGCCACCTTCCAAAGTAGCAATCCGTTCCTGAAGAACAGCCACGGTGGGGTTTGTTAGACGCGAATAGATGAACCCGACTTCTTGCAGATTAAACAATGCTGCCGCGTGGTCTGCATCGCGAAACACATAGGCCGTTGTCTGATAGATCGGCGTCTGGCGTGCACCAGTCGCTGGGTCAGGCTTGGCACCTGCGTGAATTTGCAAGGTATCAAAACCATGGGTGGGGGCGTCGGTCATCGTGCTGTCTCCCTAAACAAATAACGTATTGGTCGGGCACTAAAACACTCGATTGCCTAGCACAACGCAAGCGTGAACACACATTTTGAAACCGCAAAAGAACAGGAAGTCTAATTCTGGGGCTTACCGCATCCAGAATCCGGCCTTCTTGATTTGATTTCGGATCGCCTGTTCGCGTCGAGGCAGGTTTTCGCGATCAAACATTGCGCGCACTTTTTCGCCACGTCCCTGAAATACCATGCGTTTGATGGCGTCAGATCCCTTTAGCACCTTTTTCAGCTTGTTGGGGGCGCTTATCTCTTGCAGGACCTCGACAACCCGATCACTTTCGCGGGCGTAAAGCAGCGGCAAAAACCGATAATGGCAGCTGACATCCCCGTCCAGATATCCGGCTGGCAGGGTATCACGACCGCCACCAAAGGATTGTATCACCAGTGGCAAAACAATCTGATCCAGCCAAGGATCCAACGATTGCCCAATCAATTCGGGCGGTAGGTCATTGCGTACTGACTGGGCGTAGACCAAAAAGCGCTTTCCAAAGGCCCGTGGGCAGGCACTGTAGAAGAAACCAGCGTTGAAATAGAGATACCGTTGCCAGTACTCATCTGGTTGGGTCAGGTCCAAGCTGCTGTCAAAGTCGAGCCCAAACCGGGTGTAAAGAGAACGCCAAATCTCGGTGTATCCGGGGCCATAGAGCGTTGGTTTCGGCCAAGTTCCTTCGCGGCGCAGTGAGGCAGAGGGACGAGAGAAATCAAAAGGCACCGACATTAGATCACCGGTGATCAGGGTGTCAGTATCAAAGAACACAAACGGTTCGCCCTCGGGCATTTCTTTTAGGGCCTCGATTTTGTTGCCGTAGGGGTAGTCCTGCCCAAACACAGTGTTTTCAAACGGCAGAATTTCAGCCCCTAACTGTTCTAGCGCCTGCAGGACTGCCATATCGCGGATACTGGGGTCATTGTCCCAGTTTGGGCCGCGCTGCGGCACGGCGACAAACAGACGGCCGTCAAAATCGGGCGAGCAGTGGCGTAGCGAGGCAGCAAACAGCAGGGCCTCATACTGGAGGCGCCCTGATTGACCTACAATCATCACGTTAAATGAAGTTTTGCCCATGTCGACCTCGTGTTGCAGCCTTGCCAAGGACCACTGTTCTCTGTTGGCACGACTATAGATGTGGCAACACCGGTCCAAAAGTCTACAATCGTGTCACAGCGAGATTTTCTTCGCATAGTTGCAAGTATTGGAGTTTGAAGGAATGTTTGATCTTTTTGTGGCTGTATTGGCAGCAGGGATACAGTCAGCAAGTGGTGGGAGTGTGTCGACAGGGTCCGTGACTGTCGCGCCTGTCGAGGTGCCGTCTCAGCCAACTGAGATGGCACTCGTTGCAGAGCCGCAGGTGCCTTCTGGTCAGTTCACCACCGCAGTTGAAGTGAAACCCATACTGGGAATGACCAAAGGAAATTGGATTTCAGTCCGTGAATTTGACGGACAGGATCTTCTCTATGTTACCCATCTATGGGCTTGGCGCTGTGGTTTGCTGGAAATGAAGCTGGGTATTAATGGGGCTACACCCGAAGTTTGGCCCTTGCCTGAGTGTCATTTGGATCAGGGTGCACCCAATGGGATTACGGATGCAGATGGCCTGCCGTACCGCAGTTTTGAACTTGGGTCAGTCAACCGGATCGAAGTTCACATCACCTATGACGATCTGACAAAAGAGCAGGTGATATTCAACCGAATGGGGCAGCCGCAGAACTGAAAATGCGCTGTCCTGCGGTGCGCTATGTTTCAGGCGTTAGTCAGGTGTTGCCAACGTCATGACGGGCCACCGAAACAGATTTAACGATGGCATGACACGGTAATCCGGGTTCAAGATGCAACGCATTTGCTGACCGTTGGGTGATGCGCGCCAATAGTAGGTCGCTTCCACATCGCATTTGAACGACGACACCTGGCCCTCCACCCGAGCGGATGTCGGTAATAGTGCCTGACAGGACATTCAGTGCGGATAAACCTGCCGGCAAATCGCGCGACAGGATCACATCCTGCGCCAGAATTCGAACGCGGGTACTAGCAGTGGGTGGTAGGTTGATCTGTGGCAGGAATAGTCGACCACCCGACACAGACAATTCTGTCAGCCCATCGTTGTGATGTTCCTTTACTTCGGCAGGTAGAACAGAGCCCGCTTTTCGAATGCCGAGTTGGCGCACCATTGCAGGATCTGAGAATACTTGCTCTGTTGAGCCAGCCTGAACCATTTTTCCATTCTCTAACACCACTACCGTTGTCGCCAGCCTTGCGACTTCGGCGACTGAATGGCTAACATAAAGAATGGGGACGCCAGTTGTATCGCGAAGCTGCTCCAAAAAAGGTAGGATTTCATCCTTGCGCGCAGAGTCGAGCGCGGCAAGAGGTTCGTCCATCAGCAGCATTCGTGGGTGCGATAGCAGTGCGCGTCCGATAGCTACACGCTGCTTTTCGCCGCCAGACAGAGATCCCGAACGACGATGCAGTAGGGGAGTAATGCCGAGCAGTTCGGTGATGTCTTCTAGGTTTGGGCCTGTGCTTTGTTTGGGTGCAAAGCGCATTCCGTAGGTTAGGTTTCCTTGCACAGTAAGATGTGGAAACAGGCGCGAGTCCTGGAAGACATATCCCAGTCGTCGGCGGTGCACCGGCACATTAATCTTGGCGTTGCTATCAAACAGAACCTCTGACTGTGTGGCTATTCGTCCGTCATTCGGTGTGAGTAGACCTGCGACTGCATTGATGACTGTTGTTTTGCCAGAACCGGATTTCCCAAAAAGAGCGGTAATCCCATTGGGAGCCTGAAATGCTACATCAACAGTCAGGTCGCCGATTTGGTGGCTGATATCTACAGACAGGCTCATCGTCCACTGATCCGTTTTGCAGCTTTGCGGGCCAGCACTTCGGACGCAATCAGCGCCGCCATGGCAACTACAACTGAAACAATTACCAGCTTCAGGGCGTCGGTTTCCCCGTCTGGTACTTGCAAGAAACCATAGATGGCCGATGGCAGGGTTTGGGTTTGGCCAGGGATGTTGGACACAAAGGTGATGGTCGCGCCAAACTCACCCATAGCCTTGGCAAAGCCAAGAACGGCCCCGGCGATTAGCCCTGGCAGAACAAGGGGCAGGGTGACCGTTGCAAAAACCCAGAAGCGCGACGCCCCTAGTGTGGCGGCAGCCTGTTCCAGCTTGGGGTCTACGGCCTCTATCGCGAGCCGGATCGCACGAACCATCAATGGAAACCCCATAATGGCGGCTGCCAGCACCGCACCCGTCCAACGAAATGCCAAGACCAGTCCAAAGGTTTCTTCCAGCCACGCCCCAAGCGGTGCGCGACGGCCAAAAGTAATCAGCAAAAGGTAGCCGGTCACTACAGGCGGCAGGAATAATGGCAGGTGGACCAAGGCATTCAGTGATTGCTTTCCCGCGAATTGCCAGCGTGCCAGAGCATGAGACACCAATATTGCAAACGGCAGGTTCAAAAGCGTCGCCCAAAATGCAACCTTCAACGACAGGCCTAGAGCCCACCATTCCTCTGGGCCTAGCCAGCTGCTCACGGTTGCTCCTGTGGGTCAGAGAACCCGTGTTTGGCAAACACCGCCCGTGCCGTCGCGCTGTTTAGAAAGTCATATACTGCTCGCGCGTCAGCGGTGGTCGGATCAATCAGGGCCATAGGGTAGTGAATCGGTGTATGGCTGTCGGCCGGGAACAGACCGAGCAACCGAACATCAGACGAGGCCCCCAAATCGGTCGCATAGACAACCCCAATCGAGGCTTCGCCTGAAGCAACCAGCCGTAGCGCGGCACGTACATTGTCAGCCTGCGCAATTTTACCTTTAATGCCATCCCAAGCACCCAGCGCCGATAGGGCCTGTTTTCCATAGATACCCGCAGGAACAGCCTTGACCAGCGCCATTGCCAGAACACCGTCGCCAATTGCGGTAGCCAGGTCAAAACCGGGGGCAGGTGGTAGTTGAACTGTAGTGTCCGGCGCGGCAACAAGCGCCAACCGATTGCCCAAAAGGTCGATGCGACTGTTTTCGATCAGAAATCCGTCACGCTCCAGAATATCCATCCAGCTTTGGTTCGCAGAGATGAATAACTGTGCAGGGGCGCCTTGCATAACTTGCCGTGTTAGCGAGGAGCTACCGCCATAGGCAATGTGTATGGTGTCACCCGGATATACCTTGATCAATTCGTCCAAGGCACTTTTCAAACTGGCGGCGGCAAAAACCGTGACATCCTCGGCGGCAAGGGCGGCTGGAATTAATGTCGCGCAAACTGCCAGGGTTGAGGCAAGGCGGCAAAGAGGGCGGATTAACGTGATCATACAGGTTAGGGTTCAATCAATGTGACGCCTGGGATGCGCTGAAGGTGATACATGTCCTCGTCGTAGAGTTCGGTCAGATCGTCCACCAGCTCGTCGGTCCACCCGGCCATGTCCAACTCTTCCTCTAGTGCGTCTTCCAGCGCAAATTTGTCTAGAAAAGCAGAATAAACACGGCGTTTTTGCATTTCGCTCATGTCGCCATGGGCCGCCAAGTAGCTGCGCAGGCGTGTCATGCCTTCGGTAGATAAAATAGTAGAGAGTAAATCGAGGTCACCTAAGATCGCTTCGTTTGGTTCAAGACCGACCATATCACGCAGGATTTGCCCCCAGATCAATGGCATATCCTCATAACACCAAACGGTTATTGCGATATCTGGCACATCTTGGCGCAGTCGGCCCATCATTTCCGACCAACGAAGTTGATGTGGGTCTGTTTGCTTTCTGACTTCTCGTAGTCTCTGCTTTGAGGCCTTTTTTAACAGGGCGGGTAAAAAACCAGCCGGGTTGCGCATCCCCATAAAAAGCTCGATTTGATCGTAAGGGAACAGCTGTTGCAGGTGCTGCATGCGCTGCACAGCCTCTGGATACAGTCTGTTATTCTCTAGGGCGCTGCGCTGTGATCCAAAGAAATGCGGGTTTGATAGCACCACCCGATCAGCTTCCTCTTCGTCAAGAATGGCATCCCACAACACATCTCGTGAATCTTCTGCCGGTTCGCCGGCATTCAAAGCAGCAAAACACTCTTTCAACAGGCTGCGATACTTGCCTGGACCGGGTACAGCTACACCGCGTTTGGAAAACTCTTCCTTGTTGCGCAACAGACTTTTCAGCAGGCGGTCTTCTTCGGTGGCATGAGCACCCGTATGCACAATAACCTGCATCTTAAAGTTTGGTCCTTCGTGTTATCGTCAACTTGTATTGACTAAAGCGCCCAGCTTGTCAGGTCAAATTTGTAGTCCAAGGAAGGTCGCTTTCAAAAAAATGCATTCGAAGTGCAATAACATTGCTTTTGCCGCTTGCACACTTTTGGAAGAGCCGGTAATCCGTGCCTCGGAAGCCCCTATAGCTCAGCTGGTAGAGCAACTGATTTGTAATCAGTAGGTCCGCGGTTCGAGTCCGTGTGGGGGCACCATCAATATTCATTTAAGCAATATATATCAATTGGTTAGACTGCTAAAAACTATTGTAGCCCCACTCCTAGACCCACTTAAGATTCATGATACCCTGACGCTCCTCGACCTTCCCGCATGTCTCTTTTGTGAGGCGCATGGCAAAAGTCGCCATGGATGCCGACAAAAGAGGCCGCCCTTTCCAGCTCTATCCACCGCTCTGCAATGGCTAGCGCTGGAAAGGGCGGATAGCTGGTCGTTATTGTCGCCGGTGATTTGATGCCAAGTAGTATCAGAATCAATAGTGACAATCAGGCTCCGAACCTGAAGGTCGTAGGTTCAAATCCTACTCCCGCAACCAATAAAACAAGGCCTCACAGCGATAATCCGCTCGAGGCCTTTTTCTTTGTCTACTCCAGCGTATGCCCCTAGGATACCAGCCGGGTCACCCTGTAGGGTGATGGCGTAGCCGCGCTACGCACAGGCGTCTGGACCTCCGCAAGCTGGCCGTGATCCATCCTATCCCGAGGAAACTGAGACAGGCCCGATAAGAAAGTCGTTTGCCCTCCTTTACGTGACCGCTTTCCGCTATCGACCACGCTTATGAACGCCTCCTCGCGTTGGGATGTTTTCTATGAGGAGTACATCATCAGACCCATACGAGCCCATCAAGACAAGTTTCAAGGCCGAACAATCAACTGGAAAACAAGTCTCCAAACTGTTCTCGCAACAGATTTTTCTGCACTTTCCCCATCGTGTTTCTGGGCAGCTTGGGCAGGACTATCAGTTTTTTTGGATGCTTGAAGCGAGCCAGAGACTCTCCAACGTTTCTGCTAATCGCATCTAGGTCAGGTCCAACCTCGTTTGAGGCAACCAGAAAACCTACGACGGTTTCACCAAAATCCGGATGCGAAACGCCGACAACCGCGCTTTCCAGCACGCCGGGTTGTTCATCCAGCACCAGTTCGATTTCTTTGGGGTAGATGTTGTAGCCGCCGGAAATGATGAGATCCTTGTTGCGGCCAACAATTTGGACGTAACCATCTGGGTCAACCACGCCTAGGTCGCCTGTTATGAAAAAGCCGTCGCCTCTTAGCTCTTCGGCGGTTTTTTCTGGCATCTGCCAGTAACCTTGGAAGACGTTTGGTCCGCGGACTTCGATTTGGCCGACTTCACCATCGGGCAGGGTTTCGCCACTGGCGGAATCGGTGATTTTCAGCTCGACCCCCGGCAGGGGCATGCCAACCGTTCCGGCGCGTCGCTCACCATCATAGGGGTTTGACGTGTTCATATTGGTTTCCGTCATGCCATAACGTTCCAAAATGCGATGGCCGGTGCGGCTTTCAAATTGGATGTGGGTATCTGCAAGAAGCGGTGCGCTTCCCGAGATGAACAGACGCATGTGTTGTGTCAGGGCCTTGGTAAACCGGGTGTCGTCGAGCAGGCGGGTGTAGAAGGTGGGAACCCCCATCATCGACGTGGCTCGGGGCATGTTCTCGATAATCTGATCAGGGTTGAATTTGCCCATAAAGATCATCGATCCACCGGCCAGTAGGGTTATGTTTGAGGCGACAAATAGTCCGTGTGTGTGGAAGATCGGCAGAGCATGGAGAAGCACGTCTTGATCAGTAAATTTCCAATAGTCGACAAGGGTCTCAGCGTTGGACAGCAAGTTCTGCTGGCTGAGCATGGCGCCCTTGGAGCGGCCTGTGGTGCCAGAAGTATAGAGGAAGGCGGCAAGGTCATCGGGGCTACGTGTAACTGTTGGAAAGCGATTGGGCATGGTTTCAGCCTGCGCGCTTAGTGTGCCAACCCCATCCGCGTCCAGTGTTTCCAGCTGCGCCCCGGCGGATTGTGCGATGGGGGTCAAAGCGGTCTCGTTGGCAGTGTCGCAGATCAGAAGTTTGGCACCGCTGTTTTCAACGAAATAGGAAACCTCGGCTGCTGTATAGGCAGTGTTCAAAGGCAGAAAGACGATGCCAGACTGAACGCAGGCGGCATAAATGGCCAGGGCCTGGGGTGACTTTTCGATTTGAACGGCCAGCCGGTCGCCCGGTTCGACCCCGGCGTCGCGGAATACATGGGCATAGCGCGCTGCCATGCTCAGAAAGTCGTTATGAGTAATTGCGCTGCCATCTGGAAGGTGCAGAAATGGCGTTGTCTTCCCGGCATAGCGACCAAAGAGAGTGTCGTAGAGAGGGTTGGTCATATATGGTCCTCATGTGTCTTTTTGTTCGGCGGCCGCGCTTAGCGCGGTGACTTCGGGGGAGGCGACAACGTCTTGTGCTGAGGCAAAACGTTCGTGGTTTTGAGAAATTAGGGGCAGGTCATAGAGGTAATTGACCATTGTGCCACCGGATTGTGTGAGGCCGTTTTCCGATAAGTCTGCGCCGGAGTGTACGGCATGGACAAGGGCGCCGTTGCCGAGGTGGAAGCGGGCAACCGGATCATAGGGGGTACCGTCAGCGCGTTTAGCGTTCAGCAGGTAATGTGCGGCGATCTGGCGTTGTTGGTCTTCGGGCAGGGGGCCGGTTTGCGCGCCGGTCTCATCCAGCCAGCGGTTGAGGCTGGGGATCGGGGACAAGGTGACGAAGGTTTTAAGATTGGGCAGTTCGCGCGACAGATCGGAGACCACTTGTTTGATCAGCGAGTTGCCAAATGAAATCCCCGCTAGACCGGCTTGACAGTTGGAAATTGAGTAGAAAACGGCGGTGTCGGCGTCTTCGGCGGCGATATTGTCTCGCTCGTCCGCCAGTAGGCCTTGGACCGAACCAGGGATGCCTTGGGTCAGGGCTACCTCGACAAAGATCAGGGGGTCATCCGGCATGGCAGGGTGGAAAAAACCAAAACAGCGTCGGTCTGCTGGTTGCAAGCGGCGGCGCAGGTCATCCCAGCTGTCGATGGCGTGCACGGCCTCATAGGCGATGATCTTGTCCAGAATATCGGCCGGGCTTTCCCAGCTGATCGGGCGCAGGACCAGAAATCCGCGATTGAACCACGAGGCGAACAGATGGCGCAGGTCCAGATCAACCACAGCCAGTTCGGGGTGCTTGCGGGCCAGTTTCAGCAAATCCCTGCGCATCTCTACCAGTTGCTTGGTCGCGCCGGGAACCTGATTGAGCCGACGGGCCAGTTCTTGTCTTTGGGGTTCTGATGCTTCCATGAACTGGCGGTAGTTGGATTTGGAGGCCTCAAGCGCATAAGCCTCAAGTGCGCTTTTGACTTGGTTGGGGTCGATGCCCAATTGTGTGGTCAGGAAGTCAAAGAAAGCCTTTTTGTCGTCCTCATCCATTGCCCCATAGCTGTCCAGAATATGCCGGGCAAGGACCATGCCTGAGACCTCGCCCGAACTGCTCAATAAGTCGGTGCACAGTTCCTCGATCGTGCGTCTTTGGTGATCCGGTTCCGAGGCACCGCGGTAGCGGCGCTCAAAAACCGTGGTCAGAAGATCCGCAAGAAAGCTCACTGCCGTGCCCCCATAATGGCGTCCGGCAGCCAGGTTGCAAGACCGGGGAACAGGCACAACAGGACAATGGCCACTACCATACAGGCCACAAAGGGTAGGGACCCTAAGAGGATGGTTTTTAGTTGGATGTCGGGTGCGATGCCGCTGATCACATAGAGGTTCAGACCTACTGGCGGGGAGATCAGGCCGATCTCCATGTTGATGGTCAAGATCACCGCAAACCAAATGGGGTCAAAACCAGCTGTGATGATGATGGGCAGCAGGATCGGTGCCGCCATCAGGATCACCGCTACGGGCGGCAAAAAGAACCCGGCGATCAGCAGGAAAACGTTGACTGCGCCCATGAGTACCCAGCGGTTAACATCCAGAGTGCCAATCCATTCGGCGATGGATTGGGTGATGTAGAGGCTGGACAGCATGTAGGAAAACACGCCAGCGGCAGCGATGATGAACAGGATCATCACACTTTCCTTGGTGCTGTCACGCAGGACCACCCACAGATCGCGCGGATGCCACAGCTTGTAGATCGCAATAGCAATGATCAGGCACAGCAGGGCACCGACAGCGGCGGTTTCTGACGGCGTGGCGATGCCGCCATACATGGCATAGAGCACACCCAGAATGATCGCCAGAAAGGGTACCACTCGGGGCAAGACTTCAAAGCGTTCTTTCCAAGTATAGCTGCGGGCGCTTAGCAGGTTGGTGTCACCCGATTTCCAGGTTGAATACAGTGACCAGGCCATGAACAGACCGACTAGCAGTAGACCCGGAAGCACGCCGGCCAGAAACAGGCGGCCAATCGAGGTTTCAGTGGCAATTCCATAGACAATCATGGTGACCGAGGGCGGGATCAAGATTCCGAGCGTGCCGCCAGCGGCAATAGATCCGGCGGCGACGCCATCCGGGTAGCCGCGTTTGCGCATTTCGGGGATGCCCATCTTGCCAATGGCAGCGCAGGTTGCCGGGCTGGAACCGGACATTGCGGCGAACAAGGCACAGGCGCCAAGGTTGGAGATGACCAACCCACCCGGAACACGGGTGAGCCAGCGTTCCAATGCTTCGTACAGATCGGCACCTGCCCGGGTTGAAGAAATGCTGGCGCCCATGATGATAAACATCGGGATCGAAAGCAGGGCAAAATTATCCAGTTTGCCGAACAGAATTTCCGGCATTAGTTCTAGCGAGCGCATGCCGTCAAAAATCACCAGGAACCCGCCGGAGACAATTAGCAAGCCGAGGGCAACAGAGACTCCGGAAAACAAAACCAAAATGGTGGCAACGGCGACAATGGCGCCCAAAATTAGCGGATCCATTCAGCGATCCTCCAGACCAAAGGGTTGATCGATTTTGAGAATAACAGCGACCAGATCGGCGATCAGTTGCAACAGAAACAGGGCAAAACCAACGGGCAGCGCCAGATAAGGGATCCACAGACGCACACCCCAAATGGTGTCGGAGCGCCAGCCACGCGCCCAAGCGAAATGCCAGTATTCATAGCCGTACCACAGCATGATCGCGACGATCACAATCGATGCGGACAGGGTCAAGATAGCCAAGACCTTGCGGGCCGGTTTGGGCAGCATCAGTGGGATCAGATCGACATTCACATGGCCACGCAGGCGTTGCACGTAGGGCAGGCCAACCAAAGTGGCTGAGATCACCAAATAGATCACCGCTTCGGTCTGCCAAACGGTTGAGCCGTTCAGGACAAAGCGGACAAAGATCATTTGGCAGGTGATGGCCACGGCGGTGACAATCATTGCCGCCGAGACCCATCCGGCGAGTGTTGAAATAGCAGCCACAGCGCGCAGGAACGGATTGTTCCCTGCGTGCGCTACAGCGGCTGAGCTATGGCCAGCCATTCCGTCTTCCTTTGATATTCGGGGGTAGTTTGGAAAGGACGCTGCATGACATGCAACGCCCGATTTTTATCACTCGACTGCGAGCGCCAGATCCAGCAGGGCCTGTCCGTCTGGGACTTCCTCGACAAATTTCTTGTACGAGGTCTCCTGCGCAATGGCGCGCCATGCGGCAAAGTCTTCAGCTGTCATTTCAGCGATCTCGACACCGGCCTCTTCGTAGGCCGTTACCGAAGCAGCATCCTGTTTCTTAGCTTCTTCCAGATAAAACGCCTCAGCCTTGGCTGCGCCTGCCAGGATGGCAGCCTGCTGTGCTTCGGTCAGTCCATTAAAAGTCGATTTGTTCATCAGGAGTGGCTGATACATGAACCATAGAGCAACATCGCCGGCTGGGGTGTAGCAGCTGACCTGCTCGTAGATACGATAGGAAACAAAGGACGAGGACGAGGTGTTCGCCGCGCTCAGAACTCCGGTCTGCATAGCGTTATAAATCTCGGACGAGGCCATCGAGGCAATCGAGGCCCCAGCACCGGCCAGCATCTGTTCAAAGGATTTGCCAGCTGCGCGGGTCTGAAGGCCTTTGACGTCATCTGGGCTGGTGATGCATTTGTCTTTGCCAGCAAAGCCACCGGCCAGATAGCCGTGTACCAGCACCATCACATCGTCATCGGCCATCTTGGCCTCGAGTGCTTCCATGAAAGGCGAGCTGGACAGGCGAGCCGCATGGTCATGGTTTTTCACCAAGCCAGGCATCAGCGTCAGGTTATATGCGGGCTGCTGGCCGCCGGCATAACTGAGCGGCAAAACGGTCATGTCCAATTGGCCCCGGCTGAGTGGCTTGTACTGCTCACGCGGTTTGAACAGGGACTTGGAGCCAAAAATCTTGATGTCCAGATCCACATCGGCGGCGGCTACTTCATCCGCGACGATCTGCGCCACTTGGTGACGGATGTCTTTATTGGACCATTGATGGGATAGCCGGAGTTCCGTTGCGCCAGCCGCGCCTGATAGGGCCAGCACTGCAGCGGTTGCCGCTGCGGTAAGCAAATTCGTCTTCATGTTATCCTCCCTGGATTCTCAGTTGTTCACGCTCTGAGTTAATGGGGGGATTGTTGGTCGTTTGGAATTCAAAGTCAATATTCTTGTATACAAGAAACTCAATCTTGCGCGCACCTTGGGCGTCTGGTATCCAGCATTTATGGAAATTCGACGTGCAGATATGATTGCGGATGAGCTGGAAGAGCTGGTTTTTTCTGGTGAATTTCAGGATGGGGACCGGTTGGATGAGGTTAAACTTGCAACCCAGTTTGGTGTCTCGCGCACACCGCTTCGCGAGGCGTTTCAACGCTTGATTGCCTCGGGGATGGCGGAACAAATCCCACGTCGCGGTGTTTTTGTACGCCAGCCTGGTCCGGTTGAGCTGATGGAAATGTTTGAAACCATGGCCGAGATCGAGGGAGTTTGCGGACGTTTGGCTGCGCTTAGAATCTCAGAAGAGGCGATTGATGTGCTGCTGGAAGCGAACAAACGGTGTCAGCAAGCAATCGACCACAATGATATGGACGACTATTATCGTGAGAACGAGTATTTTCATCACTTCATTTACAAACAATCTGGCAACAGCTTTCTAGAGCAGGAAGCTCTGCGTTTACATCGCCGTCTGAAACCTTTTCGCAGGCATCAGCTTCGTGCGAGAGGCAGGATGGCCCAATCGATGGCTGAGCACGTCGCAATTGTATCGGCGTTGCAAGCTGGGGATTCAGAAACAGCCACCCAGGCCTTACGCGGGCATGTCGCAATACAGGGTGAGAAATTTCATCTCCTGATTTCGAGTTTGAAGACTTCCAAGGGGTAGGAAACCGAGCCAATGTGGCTGATCGTCTGGCGCGCCGCAAGCGAAAGTCAGACACCAAAGGGCGGATGCTACAGCCCTCAAAGCATGAGGAGGCCAAAACTATAAAGCGCTCGAGCGGAGAAACGAAAGCAACAAGCGGAGGTCGAGGACATACCATCAGTTGGCCACGTCTATCGTAAAACAAAACCGTGGTGCGGAGTCCCTCCCAACTGTATTTCTATCGTGACCCAATGGGCAACTCACAGTGGAATCATGCTCCCGCAACCAAATTTAAAACCACAATAACAAATCGATAGCGCCCCAAGGGGCGATGCTTGCGTTCGGGTTCGAAGTCTTGTGTCCGACTGTGTCTGACGTCAGCACCTGTGGGTATTTGGGAAGGTTTAGCATCAGGAGGATTTCTGGTTCATCGTAACCGTCAAGGAGTGAAGATGAACAAGAAA
>NZ_QHLQ01000024.1 GCF_011813015.1 Parasedimentitalea denitrificans
TAAGTCGTCGGTGTCCACCTGCTCATGAACCCCAACTATCACGCTGGATTCATACAGTGAATCCCATCAACCGATTTGTGCAACAAAGCCGCTCGGCAGCTTAAAGCTGATTTCAATGGTGGCAAACAGAAAAAAATCGATTAGTCGTCCAATTATTATCTACAGTATTTTTCAATCTTCCGTTTCATCATGGAGTGGCAACGTTGACCTATTTAAGCCAAGTTAATTCAGACAACCCAGCAATCGAAACATTTTGGTGCCTTGAACAGTGAGTTTCACTGGCTGTACGATCTGAATCTCTGGGCTCTGGGATGCCTTTGATCTTCGATGTAGAACTCGAATTTCGCACGACTCCCCGTAAATGGGATTTCATCCTCACCGCAGCATATGGACGAGGCATGCGGGCACGCCAATCGCTAAAAATTCAGCAATAGAATCCAATTTGCTTGCCCAATGTGATAGACCTCGGCTCAACTCCCGCATACTCTTAAGCTCCGGAACGCTACCTCCCTAAACGAGCCTAGGAGCTTTTATGCAGTACCATAGCCCAAGTACATTCGAGGATGCTGCCAAATTGGCGCTGGCCGCAAAAGGTATCACCCGCTTTCTAGCAGGCGGCACTGATGTACTGGTACAATTGCGGTCAGACATTATCACCCCTGACGACATTATCGACATCAAGAACATTCCTGGCGTGCGCGACATTATTTGTAATGACGATGGAAGCTGGACGATCGGCGCCGCTACTCCCGGAGCTGAGATGCGAGAGCACGTCGGATTAGGACTGGATTGGCCGGGTGTAGTCGAAGCGATGGACCTTATCGGGTCAACCCAAGTGCAAGGACGGGCCACATTGGTTGGCAATCTATGTAATGGCTCCCCTGCAGCGGATTCTGTGCCGGCAATGGTTGCAGCTGGTGCCGAACTTACAGTCACTAACGTAGACGGCACACGTCGCGTGCCAGTAAAGGACATTCCTGCCGGACCTGGACGCACTCATTTGGCTCAAGGTGATGTCGTTTCGGCTGTTCACATTCCAGCGCGCGGCGAGCGCGGCGGAGATGCCTATTTGCGTTTTATTCCACGCACCGAAATGGACATTGCAGTCGTCGGGTGTGCGGTGAACTTTACACTAGATGACAGCGGGAACATCATCCACGCAAGTATGGCGCTAGGCGCTGTCGCACCCACAGTTTTGTTGTTGGATGACGCTGCAGACATTTTAATCGGAAGCCGTTTGGACGAGGCAACACTAGACAAACTAGCAGAGGCGGCATCGGCGGCCTGCAATCCAATTTCAGACAAGCGCGGTACAGTTGAATTCCGCACTGAAGTGGCCGGGGTTTTGGCCAAACGCACTGCCAAAATTGCCTACGCACGAGCTCTGGGAGCCACCAAATGAAGAATACTCACGTTACCACTACAATTAACGGCGACCCTGTCGAATACCTTTGCGATACGCGCGAAACGATGTTGGACGTCCTGCGGGATCGTCTAAATCTAACTGGTGCCAAAGAAGGCTGCGGCACAGGTGATTGCGGAGCTTGCTCAATCACGGTTGATGACCGGCTGGTATGTTCCTGTCTGATGTTGGGCGTAGAAGCCGAAGGAAAGAAGATCACCACAGTTGAGGGAATGGCCGAAGGCGAGAACCTTCATCCCCTTCAGAAAAAGTTCATCGAATACGCAGCCTTGCAATGCGGAATTTGCACTCCTGGCATTCTAGTGGCCGCCAAATCCCTGCTCGAGAAGAACCCAAACCCAACTGAAGAGGAAGTTCGGTTTTGGTTGGCTGGCAACCTGTGCCGCTGCACAGGTTATGACAAAATTATTCGCGCTGTAATGGATACAGCTGCAGACATGCGGGGAGCTTCCTAATGGCTTTGGACGATCGCAAAGACACCGACTTTAAATTCGTTGGTACCCGCCCTGACCGCCCAGATGGCCATGACAAAGTCACAGGCAAAGCGCGTTTTGGAGCAGATGCCCATGCACCTGGTATGTTGCATGGCGCAATCGTTCGCAGCCCACACGCTCACGCACGTATTTTACGTATAGACACGACAAAAGCTGAGGCTCTGGATGGCGTAAAGGCAGTGGTGACCAGAGCGGATTTTGCTCACGGTCTGTCTGGCGAATTTGGCTTTGTGCTAGAAAACGTCATGGCCGGGGATAAAGCGCTTTATGATGGTCATGCAGTGGCAGCCATTGCAGCAAGCTCTGCATTGATCGCACGCGACGCGGCCAAGCTGGTTAAAGTTGACTACGAAATCCTACCTCATGTGACCGATGTCGACGCAGCCATGGCAGAGAGCGCTCCGATCCTGAACAGCTCCTACGCTGATGCGTCGGTTCCAGAGGGCCTTCACCCGAATGTAGTTCGGTATCACGAAAGTGGTCACGGTGATGTCGACGCTGGGTTCGCAAAGGCTGATTTGATCATCGAAGACAGCTTTAAAACCGAAGCTACACACCAAGGTTACATTGAACCCCATGCATGTCTTGCGACGTTGGGCAGCGATGGTAAAGGCGAGTTGTGGTGCACGACCCAAGGCCATTGGATTGCTCAAAAAACATGCGCTGCCCTTGTAGGCATCGACACCTCGCAGCTTCGCGTTACAGCATCCGAAATCGGAGGCGGTTTTGGTGGTAAGACAACCGTCTTTGTAGAGCCAGTCGCTTTGGCGCTGTCTCGAAAAGCTAACAGGCCAGTCAAAATTGTCATGAACCGATCAGAGGTATTCCGCGCTACGGGGCCGACCTCTTCAACTTCCATGGATGTCAAAATTGGCATGACAAAGGACGGCACGATCACCGCCGCCCAAGGCACCTTCCGGCTGCAAGGCGGCGCCTTTCCTGGTGCGCCGATGGAATTTTCCGCCATGTGCGCGTTTGCTCCATATGCGTTGGATAACGTTCAGCAGATTGGCTACGACGTGATTTCTAACCGCCCTAAGCAGGCTGCATATCGCGCGCCAGGCGCACCTATGGCCTCTTTTGCCGTTGAATCGGTGATCGACGAGTTGTGCAAAAAATTAGGGCTAGACCCTATCGAGGTTCGACTAAAGAACGCCTCTCGCGAGGGAACCAAGGCCTCGTATGGACCGCGTTTTCAGCGCATCGGGCTGGTTGAAACACTAGAGGCTGCCAAGTCGCATCCACATTACTCGGCACCATTGAAGCCAGGTCAAGGGCGTGGTGTGTCTTGCGGGTTTTGGTTTAACCACGGCGGAGAAACCTCTGTTAGTCTTGCGCTATCCGAGGATGGTACATGCCAAATTTCCGTTGGAACACCAGATATTGGTGGCTCGCGCGCTTCTATGGCTTTGATGGCTGCCGAAGTTCTGGGCATCGACTACGAGAACTTCCGGGTCACCGTCGCGGATACTGCAACACTTGGGTATAATGATGTGTCCCACGGTAGCAGGGTTACTTACGCATCCGGCCTTGCCACAATTAAGGCCGCGAAAGACGCCGTAAATAAACTATGTAAAAGGGCCGCCGCCAAGTGGGGTATCCCTGAGGATGCCGTGTATTGGGAGGATGGTTGCGCCAAGCCCTCTGGCGCAAATGCAGGCAATTTCGATCCCATCCCATTGGCAGAAATTACAAAGAACATGGGCTCAACTGGCGGACCAATCTCTGGACACTTTGAGGCCACACCAGAAGGTGCTGGGGTTTCGTTCGGGACTCATATCGTTGACGCAGAAGTGGACCCCGAAACCGGGAAAACTGCAGTTGTTCGCTACACGGTCATTCAGGATGCAGGAAAGGCAATTCATCCGACCTATGTAGAGGGACAATTTCAGGGCGGCGCTGCACAAGGTATCGGCTGGGCATTGAACGAAGAGTATATCTACGGTGAAGACGGCCGTTTGCAGAACTCTATCTTCCTGGATTACCGGGTCCCGGTAGCCTCGGACCTGCCAATGATCGACACGGTAATTGTGGAGGTTCCAAACCCTGGCCACCCCTATGGTGTGCGCGGCGTCGGAGAGACGGGAATTGTTCCGCCTTTGGCAGCAATCGCAAACGCGGTGTCAGCGGCGGCGGGAGTTCGACTGCGGCACCTACCGATGTCCCCTCCTCGTATTCTTCGAGCCCTGAAGGCGCAAACACGTGAAGATTGAAGTCCACCTTTGGTCAGGGTTGCGAACGTTGACTGATGGGTTGGAAAAAGTCGAGGTTGAGGCGTCCAACACTGGAGAGTTGCTAGATGCCTTGGCCAAAGACTACCCTGCTTTAGTCCCTGTGATCGAAGCAGGAGTTTCAATTGCGATAGACGGACGTATTATCGCAACTGGCTTGATGGAACCTCTTAGGCCAGATCAAGAGATCTATTTGATGCAACGGTTGAAGGGCGGCTAATTCTTGGGGCCCAGCCCCAAACCCCGGGATAATTTCAGCCAGATGAAAACTGGACCCAATAAAAAGCCCGCCGGTATTAAACGGCGGGCTTTTTCTATTGTTGGTGCTGCTGGCAGTTATTCCACCGGAGCCTCAGATTTTGCTGTTCCTTTTACCCACTCTCTGAGCCCCTGCATAAAGGCATAAAGAACAGGGATCAGAATGACGCCAATGCCGGTCGCCATCAGCATTCCCCCGAAGACGGCGACCCCGATAGCTTTTTGGCTGGCTGCTCCGGCACCCGATGCAATCAAGAGCGGTACAACCCCTAAGAGGAAGGAAAAGGCCGTCATCATAACAGCCCTGAACCGCTGTCGGCCGGCTTCGTGGGCCGCCTCTTTGATCGACAGACCTGCAGCGCGGCGTTCCATTGCGAATTCAACAATAAGAATGCCGTTCTTAGCCGCCATGCCAATCAGCATGATCATACCGATCTGGGTGTAGAGGTTGATGTCACTTCCCGTAATCGCGACTGCAAGAACCGCGCCAAACATAGCCACAACCACCGACAGCAGAATTGCCACTGGCATTGTCCAGCTTTCATACTGCGCCACAAGAAACAGGTAGGTGAATAGCACAGCCATGCCAAGAATGACCACAACTAGGCCCGAAGACGAAAGTTGCTGCTGTGCTGTGCCCGTCCATTCAAAGCTATATCCAGGTGGCAGTGCGGTTGCGACCTCTTCCTGCATCACCCGTATTGCATCACCCGTAGACAGACCCGCAGCTGGCACAGCCGTGACGGTCGCCGAACGGAACATATTATGGCGCTTCAAGATGACCGGTCCCAGGATGTTTTCCACATCAATCAAAGTGGAGAGAGGAACCATTTGGCCGCCTTGGGAGCGAACAAAAAGGTTGCCAATATCATCAATCTTATCGCGGTATGACCCATCCGCCTGTGCCATCACCCGGTAAACACGTCCGAACAGGTTGAAGTCATTGATGTAGAACGATCCCAAATGGGCCTGCATGGTCTGGAACACCTCTGCAATTGACACATCCAATGTCTTCGCTTTTTCCCGATCCAGATCGACGTAGACTTGCGGAACATTGGCACGGAAAGTGGTGTAAGATTGCCCGATCTCGTCACGTTGGTTGGCGGCATAGACCAATGAACCGACGGCAGCGGCCAAGTCTTGGGGAGAACCGCCAGCAGTTTGCTGCACTTCCATTTCGACGCCGGCCGACATACCAAGACCGGAGATCGGCGGCGGATTAAATGCCACGATGCTCGCGGCTGCTTCGCCGTTTGCGATGCCATACACCTGTTTCAAAATGGCTCTCGGGAATAGATCCGGAGTTTGGCGTTCATCCCATGGGTCCAGATTGATGATGATCATTGCGCCATTTGCGCTGGCCCCGTTCAGCAAACTAAATCCATTGACCAAAATGGTGCTTTGAACGCCCGGGATCAGTTCGATTTGATCATTCACCCGTTTGGTCACGACCTCTGTCCGGCCGAGAGCCGCAGCATCAGGGAGCTGAATATCGACAAACAGATACCCGTTATCTTCGGCCGGCAGGAACCCCTTGGAAGTTACCCCAAAAATAGTCCCGGTTCCAGCATACATTGCCAAAACAATAGCCACGGCCAAGAATGGCCATCTCAGCAAACGTCCTACGATACCAAGGTATCCGTTACGAAGAACATCAATGACGCTTTCGAACTTAGCGAGCAGCCCAGTCGGAGGCCCAGAACGGGCCTTGAGCACCAAGCCACAGAGGGCCGGCGACAGGGTCAAAGCGTTAATTGAAGAGATGACAACCGCTACCGAAATTGTCACTGCAAACTGAGAAAACAACTCACCACTGATGCCGGGCATGAAGGTAACCGGCACAAATACAGCCAGAAGGACCAACGTTGTCGCGATAACAGGACCGGTAATCTGCCCCATCGCCTTGCGGGTCGCATCTGGCGGTGAAAGGCCCTCTTCGGCTATCAAACGTTCCACATTTTCTACAACAATAATCGCGTCATCCACCACAATGCCAATTGCTAGAACTAAAGCAAACAATGAGATCGTGTTAAGAGACATACCGAGCAACAGCAGAAATGCAAAAGTGCCGATCAGTGACACTGGGATCGCTACTGCCGGGATGATTGTTGCCCGCCACGAGCCCAAGAATACAAACACCACAGACACTACCAGCCCAAAGGCCAAAACCAGTGTCGAGATAACATCCGCAAGTGACTGTTCTACGAAATCAGTAGTGTTGAACGGGACGGAGTAGACCACGTCGTCTGGAAAGGATTCCGCCAAACGGTCGAGTTCCGCCAGAACAGCTTCGGAAACTGCAAGTGCATTGGCTCCGGGTGCCTGATATACTGCAAGAATGGTGGCTTCATTTCCGTCGTAGAACCCAGAGGCGCTGTAGTAAGATGCTCCCAGTTCGATTGTAGCAACGTCACGCACGCGGACAGTGCTGCCGGCTTCACCTGTGCGAATTACAATGTCACCGAATTCTTCGACCGATTCCAGCCGCCCCTTTGACTTAATGGTATATTGAAATGTCTGGTCCCCAGGAACAGGCGGAGCGCCGATTTGCCCCGCTGAAACTTCGAGGTTCTGCTCGCGTACTGCGTTGATCAGATCGCCCGGCGTAATTCCCAATCCGGCCATCTTGTCCGGGTTCATCCAAATCCGCATTGCATAGCTAAGATTGTTGAGGATATCGGCCTTACCAACACCCGCAACACGGCTCAGTGCGTCCTTGATATTGATCTCGGCATAGTTGGAAAGAAACAAGTCGTCATAGGTGTTGTTCGGAGATGTCAGCGTCGTGACCAACAGCATGTTTGTGGAACTTTTCTGCGTTACCACACCAGACGACGTTACCTCTGTTGGCAGTCCTGAAATGGCTTGCGCAACGCGGTTTTGCACGTTTACCGATGCAATGTCGGGGTCTGTGCCAACCTCAAAAGTAACGGAAAGCGAATAGCTCCCGGTGTCTGACGAACTTGATGACATATAGATCATGTCATCAACGCCGTTGACCTGTGCCTCAATGGGCGCGGCAACGCTTTTCTCGACTGTTTCGGCGTTGGCGCCTGTGTAGCTGGCAGAGACGCTGACCACAGGGGGCGTAATATCAGGGAACTGAGCGACCGGCAAAGCTGCATAGCCAATCAGACCCATGATAGTGAGAACCATGGAAATCACGATTGCAAACTTGGGTCTCGAAATAAACAGGGATGAGAACATGACTTATTCTCCAGCCTGATTGGCGAGAACCGGATCGACTGTCGCACCGGGACGAATACGTTGCAGCCCTTCAACAACTACAGTCTCCCCATCCTTCAGACCATCCAATACAATGATACCAGTACCGACAACATCGCCAGTCTCAATATAGCGCTGTTGGACCAGTTGCTGGTCATCAACGACCAGTACAAATGCACCCTGTTGATCCCGTTGGATCGCGGCTTGACTGATCACAATTCGGTCGACCGCTTTTTGCGCTTGCAATCCAACTGTCAAATATGACCCGTCGATAATCCAGCGATTGGCGTTTTCAAACTCCGCTCTCACGGTAACAGCGCCAGTAGTTGGATCGATACGGTTGTCAGCAAAGGCAATTTTGCCACGTTCATCCAACTCGTCACCGTTTGGCAGCACCACGAACACTTCAACTAGGTTTCTCTGTTCTTGTTCTGTGTCTGCCTCCTGTTGAACTTTCTGCAAGACACTAACAAGCTGCTTCTCGTTCAGCGCAAAAGAAACGTAGATTGGAGCCTCTCGTACGAGGTTCACCAGGGAACTACTGGTTGGTCCAACCACGTCACCAACACTTACTTCGATCCGACCAATGCGCCCCGAAAATGGCGCATAAATTTCGGTATAGCTCAGATCCAGTTCGGCCTGTTGAATGGCAGCCTTAGCTGACCGCACCTGTGCCTCAGCTACTTTTTCATTAGCTCGCGATGTATCGCGCTCTGCCTCGGGAACCGCGCCACGTGACAGCAGTTCTTCTTTGCGGGCAAGATCCAACGATGTCAGTTGAAGGTTGGCCTCTGCTTTTGCTAGATCAGCATTGCGGGCCTCGAGTGTAGCTTCATAAGCGCTACTCTCAATCCGGAACAGCAAGTCACCTTCCTGTACATCCGCCCCGTTCTTGACGAGCACTTCCTCAAGAAAACCGCTGACGCGTGCGATTACATTCACTTTGTCTATTGCTTCGCCGCGACCAATGAAGGTTTCAGAGTTCCGCAATGGCTTGGTTACTGCCGCCATCACTGAAACTTTGGGCGGCGGCGCGTCCTGCGCTAAAGCAATCGGAGCGGTACTCAGTGTCAAAGCAGTGCTCAAGACAGCGATTTTTGCAACAAACCCTCGATCTGAACACAATGGGCTAAAGATTCTTTTCATTACTGCGCCTCTCGTTTGGTACCCAACAGGCAGCAGCCCATACATACAAATCAAATGTACTAGATACACGGAATCATTTACCCCTACTCTTACTGAGCGGGCAGACAACCGCAAGAAACCAGTTTAGCTAAGGGCAGGAATCCACTTACGAAACTACCAATCGTGGTTCACAACGCTATACGAACAGTTTCACAAACTTCCGCAACTCAGGTTTGACAAATTTGCCGTAGTGGTTCTTGGGCAATGCATTATTGACGACTTAGTCCTCTAGCCGTTTGGAACGGGCGATATTGGAGAAGGAAGATCCAACCAAATCAACAACACCGAAATCCCACCATCACAGCGGGTCCATTGACCTCGTTCTCGCGCACCATCAGAGAGGAGCAGCCAGCGAGTGTTTCATGAGATAGCCCCCCGTAACCCCGCCACTTACAATTCCAGGGTAGTTGAGCATGAAGCAAATGATGGTTCAGCCATAAAGTTCACAGGACCCACCAACGGACGCGGATAAAACCGAAAACTAATAAGTCAATTATTTCAGTGAATAAAGTGGATTTTGACGAAAGTCACGCTTAATGACCCGATTTCGCGAGTGGCGAGTTGATTGTTTTAGTTCACCTTTTCGCTTTAAGTTTAAACCGCTCCAATTTCACTTGCATACGAACGGAAACCGTTGCAGTTTTCCGAGTAACAAGTGACACAACTTTCTCGTGTCGGGGAAAACGAATGCAAGAACCGCTGATTTTCGATGGCCACAACGACTTACTGCTGCGATTGCATCAGCACGATGTACCAGCTGGGAAGGACGGCTTTCAGGGAGCTGGCGGACGTCACATAGATCTGGACAAGGCCCAGCTTGGAGGTTTTGGCGGAGGTTTTTTCGCCATTTTTGTTCCGGGAGAAAAAAGCCTGTCCAATGACATGGATGAAATGCTGCTGAGCAGTTACGACTTACCCCTACCACCTCAAGTGGATTGGAACGACGCATCCAAGGTGGCTCTGTCTCAGGCTTCTATCCTTATCAATCTCGAAAGAGACGGCGCTTTGAAGATTTGCCGAAACACCAAAGAAATTCGGGAATGTTTGAACAGTGGGTTGATGGCCGCTGTGATGCACATGGAAGGAGCCGAGGCAATTGATCCCGACTTCCAAACACTTGATGTGTTGTATGAAGCTGGGTTGCGTTCACTTGGACCTGTATGGAGCCGGCCGACAATTTTCGCTCACGGCGTGCCATTCCGCTTTCCCAACACGCCAGACATTGGCTCGGGCCTAACTGAAATAGGAACAAGACTAATACGCAAATGTAATGACTTGGGGGTCATGATTGATCTATCCCACCTGAATGAATCTGGGTTCTGGGATGTTGCACGTATCAGCACCAAACCGCTGGTTGCCACCCACTCTAGCGCCCATGCACTTTGTCCTCATAGCCGCAACCTGACCGACCGTCAGTTGCACGCAATCCGCGACAGTGATGGGATGGTCGGCTTAAATTTTGCTGTCGCCTTTTTGCGCTCAGACGGTAGAATGATCGAAGAGACACCCATTGTAACGATGCTAGATCACCTTGATCACTTGATTGAGCAACTTGGCGAGGACCGGGTCGGCATGGGATCTGACTTTGACGGCGCAGTTGTACCCGAAGGGATCAAAACCATCGCCGGGCTGCCAAACCTGAGGTCTGCAATGGCTGACCGCGGTTACAACGATGTACTAATCAAGAAGCTCTGCCACGACAACTGGCTAAGGGTTCTCGACCTGACTTGGACGTAACATCGTCCGAATTTAATTCTAAAAAACTGCAAGGGAGAAATATAATGAACGCCTTTACCAAATTAATGGGGACCGCTGCACTCGGTTTTGCCCTAGGTGCTGTTGCCCTGCCCGTTATGGCGGAAACACCAGCCAACATGCTAGTTATTGCCAACCGCATTGACGACATCACCACATTGGATCCTGCACAAAGTTTTGAATTTGCGGGCTCGGACGTTCTGCGCAATGTCTACGGCAAGCTGGTCAACTTTGACCCGATGAACCTGGATGCCGGTTATCAGCCAGACTTAGCAGAAAGCTGGACCGTATCAGAGGATGGCAAGACCATCACGTTCACAATGCGAGAAGGCGTCAAATTCCACTCGGGCAACCCTGTTCGCGCCGAAGACGTGGCCTTTTCGTTCAAGCGCGTCGTCGCTCTGAACAAAACACCGTCGTTCATCCTAACACAGTTTGGTTTCACACCTGAAAATATGGATGAAACCATCACAGTCAGTGGCAACACAGTGTCGATCACAACCGACAAACGCTATGCTACATCTTTTGTTTTGAACTGCTTGACTGCAACCATCGCCGGTGTTGTTGACGAAGTAACAGTCATGGCAAACGAAGTTGATGGCGATCTTGGCAACGAGTGGCTGAAGACCAACTCGGCTGGGTCCGGCGCCTACAGCCTGGTAAGCTGGAAGCCAAAAGAAAGCGTTACCCTGCAAGCGAATGCAGACTTCTATCTGGGCGCACCAGCGATGAAGCGTGTGATTGTTCGCCACGTACAAGAAAGCGCAACCCAGCGCCTGATGCTGGAACGCGGTGACATCGATATAGCCCGCGATCTGAACCCGTCAGATGTTGAAGGTATACGTCAAGCTGAAGGCGTTGAAGTTCTCGAAGAAATGCGCGGTCGCTTGATGTACATTTCGATGAACCAAAAGCACCCTGCACTATCCAAGCCAGAAGTTCGCCAGGCTCTGAAGTACCTAATCGACTATGAAGGCATGCAGAATAGCTTCCTCAAAGGCGCATATGTTACTCACCAGAACTTCCTGCCGAAAACTTACTTGGGTGCTGTCGACGAGAACCCGTTTTCGATGGATGTCGAAAAAGCCAAGGCCCTACTGGCAGAAGCTGGTGTAGACGGTCTTGAGTTGACAGTTGGTGTTCGCGAAGCTCAGGAACGTCTGGAAATCGGTCAGTCGCTGCAAAACACATTTGCGCAGGCAGGCATCACGCTGAACCTAGAAGTTGGTACTGGTAAGCAGGTTTTGTCCAAGTACCGTGCACGTGAACTGGATATCTATCTGGGCGCATGGGGTCCTGACTATCCGGATCCGCATACAAATGCTGGTACATTTGCTTATAACCCGGACAACTCGGACGAGGCACAGGCCACTGGTTTGCTGGCATGGCGTAACAGCTGGGATACTGGCAAGCTGACCGGCATGTCTGCGGCAGCTGTGATCGAAGGTGACCGCAGCAAGCGTGAAATGATGTATCACGACATTCAGGCAACTTTCCGCGATACATCCCCATTTGCCGTGATGTTCCAGAAGATTGAACCGGCTGGCATTAACGAAGATGTCGAAGGTCTGAACCTAGGCGGCGCGATCACCGCAGTGTCATACTGGACCGTGACCAAGTAAATGGCTTCAACGCACTACACACCAAAGAGGCAGCCCCGGCTGCCTCTTCCTTCTTGGCTAAAGGGTACGCTCGTCACCCTTGCGTCAATCTCGGTCACAATGCTTGGCCTCTTGTTTGTCACCTTCTTTATTGGTCGGGTGATGCCGATCGATCCGGTCATTGCTGTTGTCGGCGAACGCGCCACACAGGAACAGTACCATAACGCTTTTCTTGAGCTTGGGCTCGATAAGCCGCTAATCACACAGTTTGCCATGTATGTCTGGGACGTGCTGCATGGCGATTTTGGCATGTCACTACTGAATGCCCGCCCCGTATCCGAAGACATCGGCCGCGTGTTTCCTGCTACAATGGAGCTTGCCACCATCGGTATCCTGATCGGCATCATCCTTGGCGTCCCACTGGGCGTTGTTGCCGCTGTCCGCCGTGGCAGCTGGATCGACCAAATCGCCCGCGTCATCGCGCTTGTCGGCTATTCCATGCCAATTTTCTGGCTCGGCCTGATGGGTCTTTTGCTGTTCTACGGCATATTGGGTTGGGTCGGTGGACCTGGCCGTCAGAGCATCTTCTACGAAGACATGTTTCCATCCGTTACCGGAATGATCCTGGTCGATGCCGCACTTGCACGTGACTGGGGCGCCTTCAAAGATGCGTTCTCTCACATAATCCTGCCTGCATCCCTGCTCGGTTACTACAGCCTCGCCTACATCAGCCGCATGACCCGCTCGTTCATGTTGGAACAGCTGTCGGCCGAATATGTTACCACCGCCCGCGTCAAAGGTATGAGCGAATGGGCCGTGATCTGGCGACATGCGTTCCGCAACATCCGTGTTCAGCTGATCACAGTGATTGCACTCAGCTATGCCAACTTGCTCGAAGGTTCGGTCCTGACCGAGATCATCTTCTCATGGCCAGGAATCGGCAACTATATCACCACCGCGCTGCTTTCCGCTGACATGAACGCAGTTCTGGGCGGTACAGTTGTAGTTGGGCTGATTTTTGTCTGCCTGAACATCTTTTCCGACCTTCTCTACAAAATCTTCGATCCGAGGTCCAAATGACCAGTCAAAATTTAAGCACGCGCGAATGGCTGTTGTCTGACACCCCTGAATCGCGCCGCCACGCACGGCTGGCAGCAATGTACAAAGGTTGGCTAACCCTGCGCGGCAATCACATGGCCATGATCGGTCTTGCAATTATCGTGGTGCTGGTTGGCACCGCGCTCTTTGCCCCATTACTGGCGCCACATGATCCCTTTGTTCAAGAGCTGGGCAACCGGCTGCAACCACTAGGCACCGAGGGCCACATCCTAGGGACCGACACACTGGGCCGCGACATCCTGAGCAGGATGATCTACGGGTCCCGGATCACACTTTATATTGTTGCTCTGGTAGCGATGATCGCTCCAATCGCAGGCTTGCTGGTTGGCACAGTATCCGGTTACGCAGGTGGCTGGACTGATATCATCCTGATGCGGATCACTGATATCTTCCTGGCCTTCCCTCGTCTGGTGCTTGCACTGGCTTTTGTGGCCGCATTGGGTGCCGGTATTGAAAACGCGGTTCTCGCGATTTCGCTAACGGCTTGGCCCCCCTATGCCCGTATGGCACGCGCTGAAACGCTAACCATCCGCTCCTCGGATTACATCAGCGCGATCCGTCTGCAAGGTGCCGGTCCGTTGCGGATTATCACCAAACATATCTGGCCGCTCTGCATCAGCTCACTGATTGTGCGGGTCACTCTGGACATGGCTGGCATCATTCTGGCCGCTGCGGGTCTGGGCTTCCTTGGCCTTGGCGCACAACCTCCCTCACCTGAATGGGGCGCAATGATTTCTGAGGGACGTCGCTTCATTCTGGACCATTGGTGGATCGCCACTATGCCCGGTCTTGCCATTTTTGCAGTTTCGCTGGCCTTCAACCTGCTGGGTGATGGATTGCGCGACGTACTCGATCCAAAGGACAGCGCATCATGAGCACGCTTCTGGACGTAGAAAACCTTTGGGTGAAATTCCCAACCCGTAACGGAGTGTTTGACGCAGTACGCGGAGTGTCCTTTTCGCTTGGCCGAGAAAGGCTGGGAATCGTTGGCGAAAGCGGATCCGGCAAATCTATGACTGGCCGCGCCATCCTACGCCTAATCCGCAGCCCCGGCATTGTGGAGGCTGGTCATGTCAGCCTGCACGGCGACAACCTTCTCGACAAATCCGAGAAGGAAATGCGCAGCGTTCGGGGTGAAAAGATCTCGATGGTGATGCAGGACCCCAAATTCTCATTGAACCCTGTGATGACAGTCGGCGCTCAGATTATAGAAGCTTACCGGCTGCACGCTAAGGCCACCAAGGCCGAGGCCTACAGGAAGTCGGTCGAAATGCTCGAAGCCGTGGCCATTCGTGATCCCGAACGGGTGATGAAAGCCTATCCACATGAAATGTCGGGGGGCATGGGTCAACGTATCATGATTGCAATGATGCTGATCCCCAACCCCGAAATCCTGATTGCTGATGAACCTACGTCGGCGTTGGATGTGTCCGTTCAGGGGCAGGTTTTGTCAATCATGGACAAGCTGGTCAAGGACCGCGGTATGGGGCTGATCTTTATCAGCCACGACCTCAACCTTGTTTCGCAGTTCTGCGACCGGGTTCTGATCATGTATTCGGGCCGTATTGTTGAGGTATGCGACGCTGACAAACTGCACGAGGCCAAACATCCCTATACTCAGGGGTTGCTGGGCAGCCTACCACGCTTTGACGAACCGCGTGACCGACTACAGGTCTTAACCCGTGATCCCGCCTGGCGAGACGCCCCAAGCGTAGAGGGCCGCACATGAGCACCGCGATTTCAATTGAAAACCTGAACGTCTATTTTGGTGAACATCACGACCTATTTCAGGCCGTGAAAAACGCTAGCCTATCCGTTGAACAGGGCGCTAGCTTTGGTCTGGTCGGGGAGAGTGGGTCTGGCAAGTCTACCATCCTCAAGGCCATCACTGGTCTGGCCCCACAGTGGGACGGTAGTATGTCCATCGAAGGTAACACCCTGAACCACAAACGGGACAGGAGTTTCTACAAGACCGTGCAAATGGTGTTTCAGGATCCCTATGCTTCACTGCATCCGCGCCATTCCGTGGATCAGGTTCTGAGCGAAACCCTGCAACTGCATGGGTTCCGCGATGTCAATGATCGGGTCAACAAGCTGCTAGAGGACGTGGGTCTAGGTCCTGCTTTCCGTTTTCGGTATCCACACCAGCTGTCCGGTGGCCAACGCCAGCGGGTGGCCATCGCGAGGGCCTTGGCACCAGAGCCCGACATCCTGTTGCTGGATGAACCGACATCTGCATTGGACGTATCCGTTCAAGCTGAAATCCTGAATCTTCTCAGTGACTTACGATCAGAGCATGGGTTAACATTCCTGATGGTATCCCACGATCTTGCCGTAGTGGCCCATATGTGTGAACGCGCTGCAGTCATGCAAAAAGGGGAAATTGTAGAGGTGATTGACATCGCAGATATGCGCGCAGGTAAAACGAATCAAGACTATACTGCCAAACTACTGGATGCCTCGGCCAACCGGGTCGCATAAAGAAATGGCGAGCAGCCCAGTAAATTCACCGGGCTGTTCGACTTAGTTTTTAGCGGAACAATTGCATCATAGTTTCTGGAGCGCTGTTGGCGATCGAGAGCGACTGGACTGCAAGTTGCTGTTGTGTTTGCAAGGCCTTCAACCGTGCTGAAGCTTCTTCCATATCAGTATCAGTCATTGAACTAACACCCAGCGTCATGGAATCTGCCAGCTTTGACACAAACTCACCTTGGTCTTTTAGGCGGGCGGTATCGGCACCCAGTTGAGCAGCTCCATCAATGGCCACCGAAATAAACCCTTCGACTTCAGTTAATGCTGTTGCTGCAGTTGCGGAATCTGTGATCGTTGTCAGGTTCGAAGCAAGATCGACATTGGTTTCAAAGTCCAGCGTGTTAACTGTGATATTGGTCGGAGTTGGAGTACCAGTTGCACCTACCCTGTCCAACGACGCCAGAACACCCATGCTCGTCGCACCATTGCCATCGACATCGGCAGCCAGCAAGTTGGTGCCGTTGAACTGAGCAGCTCCAACAATCGCAGCAACCTGCGCAATTTTCTTGTCAATAGCGTCTTGGATTTTGCTATGGTCAACGTTTTCAGATTGTGCCGAGACTATGAGCTCTTTAATTTCAGTCAGCTTCTCCACAACTTGTTCTGCACCTGCTGAAGCGACTGAAACGGTTGCTTCTCCAACCGCCAGCGCGTCCGAGATTGCATTGAACCCGGCGATGTCAGATTCCATTGTCTTGGAAATGGCCCATACCGCTGCATTATCGCTAGCAGAACCGACCCGCTTACCTGTCGAAATTTCATTCTGTGCGTCAGTCAGGTTATTGTTGACAGATTGCAAGGTCTGCAGGGCAACCATGGCCCCACCATTGGCTAGAATGCTGGTCATTTGCTGTTTTCCTTTAGTCAATTCGTGAGGCTTTTTTTACCTCAGAGTGTTTTTTAGCCCCGAAAGGCCATTCGATACGTCATTCTGACTACAGCGTTAGGCATCTTGCCATTTCGCACGGTCCCTTTTTGAGAACATGACGAGATACCTACTCTACGGTGGTTAATGGCTTCGTATACCGACAGGGAAAAATATCGAGAAAACACAAGTTATGACAGTCGGATTGCACTTGAACCTCTCCTAACAACCATAGACACGCAAGAGATTTAACGCTCAACCATTAGCTTTAAATTGATTATAGACAGATAGTTATTGGAGAACATTTTTGAAAGTTGAACTCTCTTTACGGGAATTTTGAACCGCCAACGCACCTAAAAAGTTATAACAAGTGGATCGATTTTTACAACTACGGAACGCTGAATTCATGGGAAGTTAGTAAAACTGGCCAGCGAGTAGCTTGAGAAACCGACCACCAAAACGGGCTTTGGGGCCGAATACACGACATCAACAATGCACCTATTTGCAGAAAATTCGCCCATCGGCGGTTTCCTGCGCGCCATCAACGCCCCCCAAAAAAATACTCTGCACACTTTCAGCGGCCCTGCCCCCTGGGCCCAACGGCGCCTCTAGTTCTGCTCATAGTTTTGAGACCTGGACAAAGGTGCCCCCTGCCCGCCAATATTTCCGCTAAACAGATTCACATTTCAAACTGAACTACCATATAAGGGATTGAGGACAGGAAGGATTTCACCATGCAACTGCCGTTCAACGGGGCCATTAGCGCCTACTATGAGGATGCTGCACCTGATGAAGTTCACAGGTCCATTCGTGATGGAAACAAAACGGAAGTCCTGAGCCAGAGCTACCCGCATCGAGAAAGAATGCGCCGAAAGGTCTATGATAAGGACATGGCCAAACTGCAGGTAGAGTTGGTGAAAATGCAGGCAGGGATAAAGCAGTCTGGCGACCGTATTGCAGTAATTTTTGAAGGACGCGATGCCTCTGGAAAAGGAGGAACAATCAAGCGGTTCCAGGAAAACCTCAATCCGCGTGGGGCACGTGTCGTTGCCCTTAGCAAACCTTCAGAAGCTGAACAAACCCAATGGTATTTCCAACGTTATATTGACCACCTACCATCAGGTGGTGAGATAACATTTTTTGACCGAAGCTGGTACAATCGTGGCGTAGTGGAAAAAGTGTTCGGTTTCTGCAGCAACGATCAACGCGAGCGTTTCTTTAGGCAAGTAGACGGCTTTGAGCGTGCGCTGGTCGATGACGGTATCAAGCTGTTCAAGTTGTGGCTGAATGTTGGTCGTGCCGAACAGCTACGTCGGTTCCTTAAACGCGAACAAGACCCGCTAAAACAGTGGAAGCTTAGCCCAATTGACATAAAGGGCCTGGAACGATGGGATGATTACTCGGACGCTATCGGCGAGACACTAGAGCGCACCCACAACGAAGTTGCACCTTGGACAGTTATTAGGTCTGAAGATAAACGCCGTGCCCGACTATCGGCTATTCGCCACGTTCTAAGCGCGTTAGACTACGACAACAAAGACGCAAGTGCGTTGGGTACAATTGATCAATCCATTTGCGGAGGCCCGGAAATCTTGAATGCCTAAACGCGGTTACCATCACGGAAATTTACGCCAAGCGCTCGTTGAAGCAGCGCTGAAGCTGATAGAAGTAAAAGGCCCAACAGGGTTCACTTTGTCCGAAGCAGCCAAACAAGCAGGCGTCACCCCAGCAGCGGTCTATCGCCATTTTGAGGGGCGCGAGGACCTGATCGCCGAGGCGGCGCGTCAGGGATATTCGATGTTCGCGGACTTGATGCAATATGCCTACGACAAGGGGCAACCATCTGCACTGGCTGCATTTGAAACCACAGGCCGGGCATATTTGGCCTTTGCTCGCAAGCACCCTGGTCACTACATAGCGATGTTCGAGAGTGGTATTTCAGTCAATCGCACTCCCGAGCTATCAGACGCTGCGGCCCGTGCCCGCGGTATTTTTGAGCGAGCGGTCACTGAGTTATGCGAACACATTCCACCTCACAAACGCCCGCCTGCTTCGATGTTTTCGGCACATATCCTTGCTCTTAGCCATGGAGTGGTAGAACTTTACGCCCGTAACACTCCCGGAACGGCGTCGCCATATTCGCCCGAAGACCTGTTAGAAAGCGGCATTGGCATCTATCTTCGTGGGCTGGGCTTGATCGAGCCCGACTCCTAACCCCTGTCGTCAGTTCCGAGCAAATCAACACTGACCCAACAGACAAAACTTGAGTGAGCGCTGGTGCAAAGACCAAACCAATTTTCCGCAAAGAGAAAGACTTGGCTGTCCTGCACTATCCAGGCTGCTGCTATCGCGCTGATGCTGTCCGGCTGCGGAGAATACGTATACAACGAGCTTGAACTGATGCCGTCTCCCACCGTCTATACTGAGGGTGATCTAGACCCGTTCAACAGTCGTGGACCAAAACAAATCCAACCCCACACCCAGTTGTTCTATGCGACAGACAGAGAAGTGGCGGCCATAAACGACAAACAAGAGTTTTATACGAATAAAAGGGGCATTGCTCTGCGCACCGGAACCGTCAGCATTGAAATGACACCTCCGGCTCAAGACTGGGAAAGCCTTCGCCGAATTACACTCTCAGGCGAACGCGAAACTCCCAGAACGCTACAGGTATCTGCAGTCCATGAAATCGGGCCAATGCCGTTTTCTTCAAGCGATGAGAACGGTGCCGCCCTCCCGGACCACATAACAAGTCAGGCTGAGAGTATTTTCTCTCAGGCCATCAATCGGCAGTTAGACCTATCAGGCAACCGAGACGTATTCATTTATGTCCATGGCTACAACGTTGATTTTGAATACCCAACCCTAGTATCCAAGGAGTTGCAACATTTCCTAGGATATCAAGGTGCATTTATAAGTTACAACTGGCCGGCAACTCCAAATCGTTTTGCATACTTCCGGGATTTGGAAACAGCCAGTGCGACACGCCGAAATCTGAGAAAGCTCGTTGAACTTCTCTCAGACAAAACCAAAGCGCGCAGAATTCACCTGATAGGTTATAGTGCGGGATCTCGGCTGGTGTTCGAGGTCGCCTACCAAATCGCATTGCAGAACCAATCATCTGGAAAACGAAGGGCTCGACTTGGACAGGTTATCTTGATTGGCAGCGACCTTGACCGAACCTACTTTATTCAGGCCCTCACAGACGGATTATTGGAAGGAATGGATCACCTGTCGATCTACATGTCCAGTAGTGACGCCGCACTCAACCTTAGTCGCATTGTGTTTGGCCATAACAGACTGGGCCAGGTCGCCGCCGAAGGTGAGGTTCCATCGGGAATTGAGGATCTATTGATCTCAGAATCTCGATTGTCGCTTATTGATGCCAGTAATGCGCCTGGGGTCGACCAAGGAAATGGGCATTGGTATTTTCGGTCATCACCATGGACTAGCAGCGATATCTTCTTATCACTTCTTAAGGGGCTACTGCCAGCAACCCGAGGCTTGATCCGCGAGCCCAAGAGCGCCGTGTGGCAGTTTCCTTCCGATTACCCGGAGCGATTGAAGTCCGCCCTATCCGTCTATTGACTGTCGAAAAGGCCCTTTGTTTCGTGCGTTTCCCGGTCCAGCCTTTCAAGAAAGCAAAAAGGCCACGCATTAAGCGTGGCCTCTCCAATAGCATACAGTCCAAACTTAACGCTTGGAGAACTGGAAGCTCTTACGGGCTTTTGCTTTACCGTATTTCTTACGCTCAACCACACGGCTGTCGCGGGTCAGGAAGCCAGCAGCTTTCAAAGCGCCACGCAGGCTGGGATCGTACAGCTGCAGAGCTTTGGAAATACCGTGCTTGACCGCACCGGCCTGACCGGAAAGACCGCCACCTTTAACGGTTGCGTAAACGTCAAACTGGTCTTCTGTACCAGAAACCTGGAACGGCTGACGCAGGATCATCTGCAGAACAGGGCGAGCAAAGTAAACTTTGATTTCGCGACCGTTTACAGTGACCTTGCCGGAACCCGGCTTGATCCAAACGCGGGCAACAGCGTCTTTACGCTTACCAGTTGCATAGGCACGGCCCAGTTCATCACGCACAGGCTCACGTGCGATGATGTCTTCGGCGACAGCTTCAACGCCAGCAACGGCGCTCAGCTCTTCGAGAGTGTTGATCTGATCAGACATCTACATTAGCTCCGGGTGTTTTTCTTGTTCATGGACTTAACGTCCAGAACTTCGGGGCTTTGCGCCTCATGGGGATGCTCTGCACCAGCGTATACACGCAGGTTTGTCATAATCTGACGGCTGAGCTTGTTACCCGGCAACATGCGCTTGACCGCTTGGATCATGACGCGCTCGGGGTGCTTACCCTCGAGAATCTGTTGCTTGGTGCGCGACTTGATGCCACCCGGGTGACCGGTGTGCCAGTAGAAGTTTTCTTCGCGCTTTTTGCCAGTCATCTGAACTTTGTCAGCATTGATGACGATGACATTGTCGCCGCAATCCATGTGAGGAGTGAATGACGGCTTGTGCTTGCCACGCAGACGCATGGCTACAATCGAGGCAAGACGGCCCAGCACCACGCCTTCGGCGTCGATGATGATCCATTTCTTCTCGATGTCTGCTGGGGTAGCAGAGAAGGTTTTCATGGCAGGTAAATCCTGTTTAACGTTGAGAACACCAGAACAAGCCCGGCATTCGAATTCTATGGACGGGGTTTACGGGGAACCAAAGCACCAGTCAACAGCACCAATGGATAAGTTTACCAACGTTATCAGATGGTTACAAATTGGGTACTATAATACCCCACACAATTACACTCTCGGCCCGCCTTTTATGAAGTCATTCGCACCTTCATCGACCTTTCCTGAACCCACGACCAAAATTCAGCTACTCGCACTGACAGAAAATCGCCCAATTACACACTGATCTGTTCGGGCGGATTGTCCAGCAGCGCCCTAAGGGACTGCATGGCGCCCTCGAACTCCGCCAGGGACACATGGCAATTTACTGCAATACGCACCGCATTCGGGGCACGCCCATCTCGCAGGGCGAATTCATCCGCAGACCTGATCTGAACCCCCTGCCCTTCGGCCGCACGTGTAAATGCAGCCGAGCGCCAACCAGATGGCAACCGTAGCCAAAGGAAGGGCACTTGATCGTCCCATGTTAAATCGAATCCACCAAGTGCGTTGACCGCAACCCGAACGTAGCGAGCCATCTCTGCCTGCACAGCACGCGCCAGGATTTTGGTCTTAGGATCGCCTAGAAGAATACACGTCAACGCAGCCAAAGGCTGCGCCAGCCCAAAATACCCGTGTTCAGCAGCACGTCTCAAATCTGCTCCCCGCCCCTGTGGCGCCAAGGCAAACCCAACCCTTAGGGATGGTGTCAAGGTCTTGGAAATAGAGCTTACGTGCCAGCCTATCTCAGGGGCCAGGGCTCGGTAACATGGAGCTCTCGGATCTCCCATCCGATAGCAGTCATCCTCTAGGATTTGAATGTTATGACGCTTGGCCACCTCTACGATTTCTTGCCGTCTCTCCAGTGGGGTATAAAGACCTGTTGGGTTATGAACTTCTGGGCTTGTGCAAAAAACCGTTGCGCCAGTCTTGCGGGCCGCCTTCTCTAATGATTCCGGGATAACGCCATATTCATCCATCTCAATTCCGACCACATCGGCTCGCAACAGTTCGGCCGCACGGCGGAACCCCGCATAAGACAAGTCCTCAACCAGGACAGTTGGCTTCGCCCCCTTCAGAATCGCTTGCATAACCACCATCAAGCCGCTTTGGCCACCGTGAGTAAGAACCACATCCTCTTCGTTCAAACTCCCAACCGGCAATTCTGACAACCAATTCACCACAGCCTCACGAACAGGCTGATAGGCGCTACGGGTTGGATAACTAAGAAAAGTCAGCTCAGGACCATTTGCTACCTTCACTAACGCTTTTCGGATGGCCTCAACCTGCCCGACATCTGGCACCCTGGGGCTAAACAAGCTGATGTGATTGGGATTGTTCAGCTCATGAATATGCAGCTGCCTTGCCCAAACATCATCCAAAACTGGTTTCTGTTTGGCAGCAACAAAGGTCCCGCGGCCGACCTCGGCCTGAAGCAAGCCTTCGTCAGTCAAAATAGAATAGGCACGCGCGACTGTCCCAGGAGTAATCCCAAGCTGATAGGACAACTCACGAACAGGCGGCAGTTTTGTACCAGTTGATAGATCACCATCGTCTATAGCCGAGCGAATTGTTTCAGCGAGCTTTTTATACTTCGGTCCCTTGGTATCATCAAGTTCCCGGGGCCAAATTGTACCCATTACAATCCCCTCATAGACAACGATCAATCCGCTTTGTATCAACACGATGTAATGCAAGTTCAAGATTGTATCAACACAATAGTGGAGCACACGATGATACACGACGCTCGAATGCCTCAGTCTAACATGTCCTTCTTGGTCAGTCGCCCAGCCCTTCCGGTCGCGGCCGAATTGGCCGTCGCGCTTGCTGTGCTCATCACTAAATGGAATTTGCGAATCCGAACGCGAAAACCACTGCGATACTTATCCCAAGAGCAACTAGACGATATCGGCCGCAACCGAGCCGAAGCCCAACACCAAGCCACCCTTCCGTTCTGGCGCCCTTGATCCCCAGGGACGCTAGAACCACTTTATGGCCGGGGGAAACCCCGGCCTTTTTTATAGCGCAACGATCATTGAGTTGATCCGCTACCAAATCACACCGATTGATTTAGCATTGAATATTTAAATGAGGACCACTCAATCAACACTTCGGTGGAATTGAATACGTCATATTAGCCCGTGCAACCGGCGCATCTTGGTCGACTGAATGGATCAAAATATCACAGACAGCCAAAGACCTACCAAGTTTCAATAGCTTGCAAGTTCCAATCAAATCAGCACCCGCACTCGGCTTGCGCATGAAATCGATTGAACAATTGGTCGTTACAGCTAAGGCTTCTCGCCCAATCCGAGCCAGAACCATCGCATAGGCAGCACAGTCAGCCAGCGCAAACATCGACGGTCCGGAAACAGTTCCCCCTGGGCGCAAATGCTTCTCTTGAACACAAAGCCTCATTGAAATTTCATTTGCCGACAGATCATCAACTTCAAAGTCGCCCCTGACCTGAGGAAAGATGTCGTCCAGAAACTCCATCAATTCCGCCGCGTCCATCTGTAATGACATGCTATTCTCCAACTTTAGTGCAGCTTATGATTGGGTGAGCAGACCAAGGAGAGCAAGATGACAATTTTAAAACGCCACGACACCGGCGCCATCGCCCACCTGACAATGAACGCACCGGAAAGGCTAAACGCACTTTCGGATGAAATGTTAGCGGCCTTACAGGCACAGATCGAAACACTAACGCACGACAGTAGCATTAAGGTTGTCATCCTATCCGGCGCCGGTAAAGCATTCTGTGCAGGCCACGACATTAAGCAGATGAATAGCGCCCGCGATAGCCCGGATGGTGGCAAGGCTAATTTCCAGGACTTATTTACTCGCTGCACCTCTGTGATGACTGGTTTGCAAAAATTACCACAAGTGGTCATCGCACAAGTACACGGAATAGCGACGGCTGCAGGCTGCCAATTGGTCGCGTCCTGTGATCTCGCTGTGGCCACAGAGGACACAAAGTTCGGCGTTAACGGCGTTAGTATTGGTCTTTTTTGCTCGACCCCAATGGTGGCCTTGTCGCGCAACATCCCTCGCAAACACGCGCTTGAGTTGCTGACGACGGGAAATTTCATGACGGCCCATCGCGCCGCGGAACTAGGATTGATCAATCAGGCCGTTCCAAACGACGACCTCAAGTCAGCAACACTCCTGCTAGCAAACACCATTGCCGACAAACTGGGATCGGCACTCAAGATTGGCAAGCACGCCTTTTACCAGCAACTGGAGATGCCGCTTGATAAAGCATATGCCTTTACTGGCGACGTGATCGTCGAAAACTTGCTTCATCAAGATACCATTGAAGGCATGAATGCCTTTGCCGAGAAAAGACAGCCAAGCTGGAAAAAAGATTAGAATTTCCTGAAAATTTTAGTCTTTGTTTACGATTTGGTGCGCATTGTTTCCATATCGAGCCTTTCAAACAAGGCAAGAACATGGCAAGGATTGGGCAGGGCGCATCGCCCGGTCACAATTTGGGTCGCCGCCTGTGGAAGGTCCCTCCAAACCGGTTCTCTCCCCGGTTCGACATTCCCGCAGCGGCGACCCCAATTCTCTCTTCTCCGCTCTAAATACCGTCATTTTCTTGCATGACCTGCGATGGTTCTGGCTAGGCCGGTTTTTTTGCACCCCATATTGCACCAAACCCCGCCCTAGCCTATGTCGCAGCCATGACACAAACATTGCATATCGTCGGCGGCGGAATGGCCGGATCCGAAGCAGCCTGGCAGGCGGCAAACATGGGCGTTCAAGTGGTGATCCACGAAATGCGTCCCAAAGTGAAAACATTTGCTCACCAGACCGGCAATCTGGGCGAAATGGTTTGCTCCAATTCATTCAGATCCGATGACGATGAGCAAAACGCTGTCGGCTTGCTGCACTGGGAAATGCGCGCCGCAAATGGCCTTATCATGGCAACGGCAGATAAGCACCGCTTGCCCGCAGGTGGCGCCTTGGCGGTTGATCGCGAACCTTTTGCGCAGACCATCACTGACAGCCTGAAGAGCCACCCCAATGTCACAATCTGCTATGATGAAATTACGCATCTTCCCGAAGACGGGCACTGGATCTTTGCAACCGGACCACTGACATCTTCGGCCTTGGGGCAAGCAATCCAAAGTGAGACCGGCGCCGAGGCCTTAGCCTTTTTCGACGCTATCGCGCCAATTATCTATGCTGACAGCATCGACATGTCGAAGGCCTGGATGCAATCTCGCTATGACAAGGGTGAAACAGAGGAAGAGAAAACGGCCTACCTCAATTGCCCTATGACAAAAGAGCAATACGAGGAATTTATCGATGCGCTTTTGACTGCTGAGAAGACCGAATTCCACGAAGGTGAAACAGCAGGGTATTTTGACGGTTGCCTACCGATAGAAGTCATGGCGGAACGCGGGCGTGAAACGCTTCGGTTTGGCCCAATGAAGCCGGTTGGGCTCACAAATGCTCATAAACCCGAAGAAAAGGCCTATGCCGTAGTCCAGCTTCGCCGCGACAACAAACTGGCAACTTTGTTTAACATCGTCGGCTTCCAGACCAAGATGAAATACGGCGCCCAAACTCAGGTTCTTCGGATGATCCCAGGATTACAGGACGCTCAGTTTGCTCGCCTTGGCGGCATCCACCGAAACACATTCTTGAATTCCCCCACCCTCCTTGACGCCCAAATGCGACTGAAGACAAAGCCAAATATCCGCTTTGCCGGGCAAATTACCGGTGTAGAAGGCTATGTTGAAAGTGCGGCCATGGGGTTGTTGGCAGGCCGCATGGCCGCAGCCGAAATACTTGGCCAAGACTTGCCTAGTGTACCGCAGGACAGTGCAATGGGCGCGTTGATCCACCATATCACCGGCGGCGCCGAGGCTAAGACCTTTCAGCCCATGAATGTGAACTTTGGTTTATTTCAACCCGTCGAAGGCCTGAAGGGAGGTCGCCGTGGTCGGAAGGACCGCTATAAGGCCTATACAGATCGGGCAAAAACTGCTTGGTCTGAATGGATTAGCAACTTCTCATAAACTGTGCATAGGGGCAAGCTGACCGTGACATTCATTACCCGTTTTGCCCCCTCTCCTACCGGCCCGCTGCATCTGGGTCACGCTTATTCAGCTCTTTTGGCGCAGGATATGGCGGGGGCCAATGACGGGAAATTCCTTCTACGAATTGAAGATATCGATCAGTCTCGCGCTCGTGAACATTGGGAATCCCAGATATATGACGACCTTTCCTGGTTAGGCCTAAAATGGCCTACCCCTGTCATGCGACAGTCAGATCAAATGGACAGATATCATGGGGCACTGGAGAAACTCTGGAAAACTGGAGTTTTGTACCGCTGCACCTGCACGCGGCGTGACATTGAAACCGCTGCCTCAGCTCCGCAGGAAGGCGAAGCAGTATTTGGGCCGGACGGTCTCGTTTATCCCCAAACGTGCAAGAAAACCAATTCCTTGAATCAATGCGCTGCAGCACAAACTCCATTCCCCCGAGGGGCCGCTATCAGATTGGACATGCAAAAAGCATGCGCCTATTCCGACAACCTCCCCCACACTACTCATAAGTTTTCGGACGAACAAAGTTGGGGAGCGGCCTTTACTGAAACGGGCAGCGGGCCAGATGGTGAAACTGGCCAGATAGAATTCACTAAGCATGAAATATTGGAGTCGATAGGCGACATTGTGTTGTCACGCCGAGGAATGGGAACGTCCTACCATCTTTCCGTTGTCTTGGATGACGCGGCGCAGGGTGTGACACATGTTGTTCGCGGACAGGACCTTTTTGAGGCGACTAAAATCCATGTCATTCTGCAACGTCTACTCGGCCTACCGACGCCAACTTACCACCACCACGGGCTTATTCGAGACGGCAATGGTAAGCGCTTAGCCAAACGGGATGATGCCCGCGCGATAGCAAAGTACCGAGCGGAAGGTGCTACCCCAAAATACATTCGCAATCTAGTCGAGCTTGACTAGGAGCCTTGCCCAACTTCACTCAACGTTTCGACAGAAAGTTCAAAACATTTACTTTAGTGGCGCCAGAATTTCAGTCTCTTCGCCGCCACGCACGGCAGTATAGAAACAGCTTCGGCGATTGGTGTGGCAAGCTGGCCCAGTCTGGTTGACCAATGCCAACAGGCAATCCTGATCACAATCAACCCTTAGGTCTACCAGTTCCTGGACATTGCCCGAACTCTCCCCCTTGATCCAGAAAGACTGCCTGGAGCGCGACCAATAGGTCACCTTGCCAGTTTCCAAAGTCTTGGCTACGGCCTCCGCATTCATCCATGCCATCATCAAGACATCTCCATTGGTAGCATCTTGTGCAATGCAAGGGATCAGCCCGGCAGAATTGTAGGTCAGGTTATTGGGATCAAAGGACATATAAAAACCTTTTGTATCTGGATTTCGCACCCTATGTATTGTGAACACTCGGCTAGGGAAAGCCCAAGGAATACACATGACCAGTGACAGCGACCTGATCAAACTCTACTCCTCAAGAATTCTGGCGTTGGCTGCGGATATTCCGCACCTGGAGCGGTTGGAGGCACCGGACGCGACGGTAAAGAAGCGCGCACCGCTTTGCGGATCGACCATTACGATTGACCTGAACCTGTCAGACGGGAAAATTACTGATTTTGGTCAGGATGTTAAGGCCTGTGCGCTCGGGCAAGCCTCAGCTTCTATTGTTGGTAATGCGATCTTGGGCCGCTGCTATGACGAAGTTGAAACTGCTCGCAATCAACTTAAATCAATGCTGGTTGAAAATGGCCCCGTACCTTCGCCACCTTTTAACGAACTAGAAGTTCTCATTCCTGCACGTGATTTCAAGAACCGCCACGCTTCGATTTTGCTCGCTCTCGAAGCGACTCTTGAAGCAATGCGGCAGGTCTCCCAACAAAACTGCGGCTAAGCTCTAACCTACAAATCAAATTCGTCCCGCCTGCCCGCTCTGACGAGCAGAAGTGTTTGGCACTTATCGCCGCTAGTATGTCTATCACTGTTAGTCATCAGCTGGACTGCGAGACTATCTACATTACAAAAAAGATCCGCCGCACATCTGGGAAGATGGCGGCGGAAGAGTCACGCTTTCATGTGGGATCAGGTTACTACTAGCGGATCATGAGGCAGATCCAATTGGGGTCAGGACAGGCAGTAGCCCCCAATATCATTGGGACAGGATGCAGGCGTAACCAGCACAAAAGCGCAATTTGTGTGTTTAAAGAAAGCTTGGGGCATGTAGGGCAAAGACTAAAATAACGACCAAAGAAGCCGCCCCTACTGCATCCTGCAACAATGTCGTCGGCGAATGCTGAAATGTGTTCTTGATTTGTTCAATCATCGGTTGGCCTCCAGGAATAATCTTGTCTGTTGATCACACTCTACGGTGTTTGTTGACCCTTTGTTCTCATTTTTAAGATGATCTGTAAAGAACTAAATGAGAACATTTTCTAATAAAAATGAGAACATCCACAGTCAGTTCCACTAACCCACTGAAATTAATCGAATTGCTTGATCTTGCCTCATCAACCACAAAAGAACACGGGCTGCCTGGCCTCGGGGGCTTTCTAATTTCGGATCTGTCGCCAGCAAGGCCCTCGCATCACTTTGAGCTATAGCCATTAGACCAGCTTGCCTTTCCAAATCTGCAATTTGAAACCTCGGAAGACCGGATTGGGCGGTGCCAATCACATCTCCAGCTCCACGCATTTGAAGATCTGTTTCGGAAATCACGAATCCATCTTCTGTTTCACGCAGAACTTCAAGCCGCTTGCGGCCACCTTCCTTCAACGGTGCTTGGTACATCAATAGACACGTTGATTCAGCAGAACCCCGGCCCACTCGGCCACGTAGCTGATGCAATTGGGCCAAACCAAATATCTCAGCTCGCTCGATCACCATAATTGAGGCGTTGGGGACATTTACTCCCACCTCGATTACTGTTGTTGCGACTAAAACAGATGTTTCACCAGCCTGGAAAGCAGCCATTGCAGCGTCTTTCTCCGAAGCCGGCATCTGCCCATGGACCAATCCGACGACGCCCTCGCCTAAAACCGCACGCAAACGTTTGAAACGCTCTTCGGCGGCGATTAAATCCATCACTTCGGATTCTTCGACCAATGGACACACCCAATAACATTGACGTCCTTCGGCAATCGCGCGGCGCAAATGACTAATAACCTCATCCATCCGCTCCGTACTAATAACAGCAGTCTTAACAGGTTTACGTCCCGGCGGCTTTTCGTCCAAAACAGACACATCCATGTCGCCATATTGCGCCAATGCAAGTGATCGGGGAATGGGGGTCGCAGTCATAACTAATACATCTGCCCCCTGCCCTTTTTCAGCTAGCTCCATCCTCTGACGCACACCAAACCGATGCTGTTCGTCAACAATGGCAAGTCTAAGGTCGTGAAACTCTACATCCTGCTGAAATACTGCATGGGTCCCAACAAGAATGTGGATGTCCCCCCGTTTCAACGCTGCAAGCTTAGCCTTACGTTCAGCCCCTTTGTCACGCCCGGTTAACAGCTCCAGTACAACCCCAGCGTCCTCGGCCAAGGGCCGCAATCCATCCAAATGTTGGCGCCCCAGTATCTCGGTGGGCGCCATCATTACGCCTTGGCCACTCCCCTCAACAACGGTCAGTAACGCCATGAAAGCAACTAAGGTTTTGCCGGATCCTACGTCGCCTTGCAGAAGTCGGTTCATCCGCTGGTCAGACCCAAGGTCCGTCGCGATTTCTGCAATAGCGCGGGTCTGCGCCGATGTTGGTTTATAAGGAAGTGCCGCAAGGACAAGGGCCTGCAAAATGCCGGTTCCCTTACTGGATGTTCCGCGTGTTTTACGCTCCATTTGCCGTGCAAGCGCCAAAGTAAGTTGATGAGCAAACAACTCATCATAGGCCAATCTGGCGCGAGATGGAGAGTGAGCGTCTAAGTCCTCCAATCCGCTTGGGTTATGCGCGTCGAAAACTGAATCCTGCCATTGCCGCCAGTTTTTTTTCGCCAACTGTGCTGGATCGATCCACTCATCTAAAACAGGCGTGCGCTTTAATGCGCTTTGTACGGACTTGAACATCGTCTTTTGAGTGATGCCCTGTGTCAGATTGTAGACCGGCTCAAACTCGGGAATATCAGACGCTTCTTCCAGGGGCACCATATGGTCCGGGTGAACCATTTGGGCCATTCCATCAAACAACTCAACTTTTCCAGAAACGACCCTCCGTGACCCTTCAGGCACCTGAGCAAGAAGATATCTGCTTCGACCGTGGAAGAACACCAGCTGAAAGTCCGTTTCCGCATCCATGACCTGAATACGGTAAGCCCCTCCACGATTACGAGCGGGGCGATGCTCGCCAATGGTAACCTCTACCGTCACGACAGATGGAAAGTCACAGCCCGATAACGTACTACGAATTCGTCGATCAACCACGGAATATGGGAGCGAAAACAAAAGGTCACGCGGCGACTCTACTCCTATTTGAGCGAAGTGCTGAGCAGTTTTCGGGCCGACCCCCTGTAGCGTTTCTAGCTCAGAGAACAGCGGATAAAGTTTTTCCGGGCGACCGCTCATGCTGGAGAAATCAACGCTAGCCACTCATCCTCGTTCAGGACTTTGACCCCAAAATCAGCAGCTTTCTTCGCCTTGGACCCAGCGCCAGGACCAGCCACCAAAATATCGGTTTTCTTAGAGACCGATCCAGAAACTTTGGCGCCTAGGGATTCAGCACGAGCTTTTGCTTCAGCACGCGTCATTCTTTCCAAAGTTCCAGTAAATACGACAGTTTTTCCGGCAACGGGACTTTCACTAGACGGTGCTACTGGGGGGACGATATCCAGTTCCTTAGCCAGCCTCATGATTGCTGCCCGCTCCTCGCGGTTAGCAAAGGCGTCGGTCAATGAAAGAGCGACAGAGGCACCTATTCCGTCAATCCCAGTCAAATCATCCCAGGCAGTCATAGCAGAAGGCTCGATGCCACTTTTTTCAAACACAGTGTCGCGTGTTTCCTTGATTTTTGCTCGCCTGTTTTCAGCTTTTGCAGCAATGCGCTCTGCATCCTCCGCCTCATCCGCCCTTCGCCATGCAACGGCTGCAGGTCGCGCTATGTCGACCCCTGCAATAAGTTTGTCCCAGTTCATGAAATGCAGCGCCAGATCTTTGGCCGCAGTTTCGCCAACATGACGAATACCTAATGAAAACAAAAATCTACCAAAGGCGATTTGGCGCTTATCTTCAATTGCGGCAAAAAGGTTAGTCGCACTTTGTTCACCCCAACCATTCCGGTTCTTCAACTTTGTGAAGTTCGCTTCGTCTCTCCTTGCCAGAGAAAATATATCGGCGGGTTCCAAAATGGATAGATCTTCATTCTCAAAGAATGTCTCGATCTGCTTGGCGCCTAGGCCCTCGATATCAAAAGCCTTGCGAGCCACAAAATGCCGCAATTTTTCTTTGGCTTGAGCAGGGCAAATTAGCCCGCCAGTGCAGTAGCGTACCGCGTCACCTTCCTCTCGCACAGCTTGGCTGCCGCACTCTGGGCAGACCTCGGGAAAACAGAAGGGGGTTGAGGCGCCCGGACGCTTCGCAACATCAACATCTGCCACTTTGGGTATCACGTCTCCTGCCCGATACACTTGGACAAGGTCTCCAATTCGGATGTCCTTGCCGTTTCGTATTTCTTCGCCCTTTGAATCTCGGCCCGCTATGTAGTCTTCATTGTGCAACGTCGCATTAGACACCACGACGCCGCCAACCGTTACAGGCTCCAAACGTGCAACCGGGCTGAGTGCACCGGTCCTGCCAACTTGAATGTCGATGGCCTCAATTCGGGTCCACGCAAGTTCCGCCGGAAATTTATGCGCGATCGCCCACCGCGGTGTTGTCGACCGAAAACCCAGGCGCTCCTGCAGGGCAAGATCGTTCACCTTATACACCACCCCGTCGATATCGTACCCCAAGGATGCACGCTGGGATTCAATTTTCCCGTAGTGTTCAATCAATTCCTTGGGCGACAAACAAAGTTGGGTTAAAGGGTTGGTATCAAAGCCAAACTCAATCAGCTTTTTTAGTGCTCCCATCTGCGTGCTTGCCAGAGGCGTTGAGAGTTCGCCCCAACTATAAGCAAAGAAACGCAAAGGTCTGGACCGGGTAATTTCGACATCCAATTGGCGCAACGATCCAGCCGCCGCGTTTCTGGGGTTAGCAAAAGCCTTACCGCCACGTTCAAACTGACGTTGGTTCAACGCTGAAAAGTCGTCGTGGCTCATGTAAACTTCGCCCCGCACTTCAAGGATGTCCGGAGCATTGGCGATCTGATGCGGTATGTCAGAAATGGTTAGGGCATTTCCTGTGACATTTTCACCTGTTTCTCCGTCTCCACGCGTCGCTGCTTGCTTCAGAAGTCCATTCTCATATCGTAGAGACAGTGAAAGCCCGTCAATTTTGGGCTCGGCAGTATACGACAATTCGTCATTGGCGGCTAAACCGAGGTATTTTCGAATGCTGGTATCGAAATTTTCAACGTCGTCGTCGTCGAAAGCGTTACTAAGCGACAACATCCGCTGCGCATGAGAAATCTTACCAAAGCCAGATGCGGCCGGAGCCCCGACTTTGCCTATCTGTGTTGCAAACTCAGACAACGACGGAAAGGTTGTAAGAAGGCTGAGGTACCGACGCTTTTTCAGATCATAATCGGCGTCCGACAAAGTCGGAGAATCTTTCTGATGATAATCTAAGTCTGCTTGGCGCAACGTTTCCTGAAGTTCCAGAAACTCTTTGCGCGCATCATCTTCTGAAAGAGATGCCTTTTGATTATTTTCGGTGTGCTTCACGCGCGCCCCCTATGACATGCTATCACGGTGATAGAATGTGAGGCGCGTCGGGTCCAGATACTCAAACGATCTGGAAAAGAATTCCCGTCTTACCAAATCAAAAGCGGCGCCCTAAGGCGCCGCTTCCAAATTCTATTAGGCGCCAACGGCCAGTCGAGGACCGTTAGTCAGATGATCCTCTTGCGGGTCCCGCAGAACATACCCCCGGCCCCAAACAGTCTCGATGTAATTCTCACCATCAGTCGCATTGCTAAGCTTCTTGCGCAACTTGCAGATAAATACGTCGATGATCTTCAGTTCAGGCTCATCCATACCGCCATACAAATGGTTAAGGAACATTTCCTTAGTCAGCGTAGTTCCCTTACGAAGGCTCAGTAGCTCTAGCATCTGATATTCTTTACCAGTCAGGTGTACAGATTTACCTTCAACTTCAACAGTCTTGGCATCCAGGTTAACCGCGATCTTGCCGGTTTTGATAATCGACTGCGAATGGCCTTTAGACCGGCGAATAATGGCGTGAATACGTGCAACCAGTTCCTCACGATGAAACGGTTTGGTCATGTAGTCGTCAGCACCAAACCCGAAGCCTTTGATTTTGTTCTCAGTATCATCTTCACCGGTCAAAATCAGAATTGGGGTTTCGATACGTGACAGGCGCAGCTGACGCAGAACTTCATGCCCATTCATGTCCGGCAAGTTCAGATCCAAGAGGATCAAGTCGTAGTCATACAACTTTGCCAGATCGATACCCTCTTCACCCAGATCTGTCACATAGACGTTCAGGTTTGCGTGGGTCAGCATCAGTTCAATGCTCTTTGCTGTAGTTGGATCGTCTTCCACCAGAAGTATGCGCATGGTCTTTTATCTCCGCCTGTAAACTCTTACCCTCATGTTGCGTTAACCTTGATGGAAAAAGGTTAACGCCCCGTTACCATAATGGTTAATATGGGTCAGAGCCTAGGTTTGTCGATATTTTTTCAACGCTGTTGTCTTTAATGCATCCACGCCATGATCCGCGACCGCAGAAATCCAGCTGCGGAACTCTTCTTCGCTCAATCCATATCGCTGCATAGCCTCGGTTTGAGGCAACAATCCATAAAGAACCCCGCGCACCACAGCAGCTTTGCGGGAGGCAACCCAACGGCTTGTCGTTTCTGGCGGTAAATCAGCGTGGGTCATAACAGTCCCGTCAGGCAGCGTTACTGCCCGCGGCCCGTCCACTTTCTTCAAATACATCACCGTATCCCTTGTTATCCTCCTCCAGCCTTGACCGCTACGGCTTAACGATAAGTGAAGCATGCCCCTTGAGAGTCTGTAGGATTTTCTTATATTCTGCGACGTCTGCCCCAATCCCCCAGGAGTCGCCCAATGGCGCTGGATAATCCCCACCCACTAAACTCACTTGGCTTTGCTAAACCACCGTCTGAAACTCGTGTCGTTGTGGCTATGTCCGGCGGCGTCGACAGCTCTGTTGTCGCAGCATACTTGGCTGAACAGGGCTATAACGTTGTTGGCGTGACGCTACAGCTGTACGATCATGGCGCTGCGCTGGCCAAGAAAGGCGCATGCTGTGCTGGCATCGATATCCACGATGCCCGCCGCGTGGCCGAGGAACACGGCTTTCCACATTATGTTCTAGATTATGAGAACATTTTTAAGGATGCCGTTATTGATGAGTTTGCGGACAGCTATTTGGCGGGCGCAACACCAGTTCCCTGTATTCGGTGTAATGAACGAATCAAATTCAAGGACCTACTGGAAACTGCAAAAGACCTCGAAGCGGACTGCATGGCGACAGGACATTACATCCAGCGCAAGATGGGTGAATTTGGCGCAGAGTTGCACTCCGCGACCGACGCGAACCGGGATCAAAGCTATTTCCTGTTCCCGACCACCCCGGAACAGTTGAACTTCCTTCGTTTTCCGCTTGGGCATCTACCGAGTAAGGATGCGACCCGTGAGATGGCGACAAAGTATGGATTGGCAGTCGCCGATAAGCCGGATAGTCAGGACATCTGTTTTGTACCCGACGGCAACTATGCCAGTTTGATTGAGAAACTGCGCCCGGGAGCTGCCGAACCAGGCGAGATCGTGCATGCGAACGGGCGCGTCCTTGGCGCTCACGATGGGGTTTTGCATTATACAATTGGGCAGCGCCGCGGACTTGGAATTGGCGGGCTAAGTGAGCCGTTGTACGTCGTTAAATTGGACGTCGATACCAAACAGGTAATTGTTGGCGGTAAGGAACTGCTTGCCACACGTAGGATCCCTGTACGAGAAATTAACTGGCTGGGCGACGAGCCGTTTACCTCTCGTGAAGAATGGCATCTGTCGGTTAAAGTACGCTCCACCCGTCCACCGCGTGATGCAATCATCAGACCAATCTCGGACACCGAAGCCGAGGTCGAGCTATTGACCCCTGAAGAAGGCGTATCCCCAGGTCAAGCCTGCGTTTTTTATGCCAACGAAGGTAGCCGGATTTTTGGCGGCGGTTGGATTTGGCGCGGGTACTGATCTGGAAAACTCGTCTTTGCCCGGTGGCCACACCGGGCAAACGTTAGGGTAGTCGATCCAACACGGCTCTCGCAGCGCGCAAGCCAGGGGCCTCTCCACCCTGCCCTAGCTGTCTCATGGTCAGCGACATCGCCCGGTTTTGGTCTTCCGGATCACCGGCCACCTTTGTCAAAGCAGCAACAATGTTCTCTGCTGTACAGTCCGGCCCCAAACATTCTGGCACAAACCGGCTGCACGTAACCAGATTTACCAAGGTCACTGTATCAATCAGCGCCATTAGCTTCATAATCCGCCATGTCAGCCACTGAAACTTATAGGCAATAACCATTGGCGTGTTTGCAGCCGCCAACTCTAACGACACTGTACCGGACGCCGCCAAGGCTAATTCAGCAGAGGCAAAAGCCGCCCGTTTATAGGCCTGAGCCGTCTCGCTGTCATAGTCATTAGGATCCAACACCAAGACATTTTCCGGCCAACCTTGCAGGCTTTCACGTACCAGCGCAGCAACTGGCGCTGCTGCAGGCACAACGACGCGCATGCCTGTATTGGATTTTAGGAAACCTGACAGTGATTCACCAAAAACTGGTGCTAACCGAGAAACCTCTGAGCGGCGCGATCCTGGCAATGCCAGAACGTATGGGGCATCGCCTAACCCTACCTTGGACCGAAAGTCAGCGATTTCAGATTTCGTCGCTTGCTTTTCGGCAACCACTGGATGACCGACAAAATCGCAATCCATCCCCGCAGCCTGCATGAATTTTGGTTCAAAGGGCAGCAATGCAAGTACATGGTCAATAACAAGGGCCATTTTCTTGGCCCGACCTGGTCGCCACGCCCAAACCGAAGGCGCAACATAATGTACGGTGCGTATCGAACTGGATTTTTTTACAAGCTTGGCAACGCGCAGCGAAAAATCCGGCGCATCAATCGTAATCAACACATCCGGTTTACTGGCGATCACCGCATCTGCGACTTCACGAATACGGCGCTTAAGATGAAGGTACTTGGGCAGCACTTCTGCAATGCCCATGATTGACAATTCGTCCATCGGAAACTGTGACGTCAGCCCTTGTGCCGACATCATCGGCCCACCAACACCATCAAAGGCTACCCCTTGGGAAAGCTCATGCAGACCTTCCATCAAAGCCCCGCCCAACCGATCGCCCGAAGGTTCGCCAGCCAGAATGAAGACCCGAAGGCTCATGCCTCGCGGAACCAAAGAAATAGGCCTAGGCGATCAGCAGTGGCAATTACTTCTTCCTGCGCCAAGACAATCACCCCACCAGCCTCGAGAACTATGCCGGACAAACCAGCATCAGCTGCCATTTCAACTGTTGCAGGCCCAATAGTTGGCAGATCCACACGACGGTCCTGTGCAGGTTTTGGCGCCTTGAACAGCAGACCACCCTGGCCATCAGGACGATTTTGCAAAGCCTTCAGCATCCAGTCGGTCCCAAAGGCATTTTCCACGGCAATTGCCTGCCGTGTTCGGACTGCGCAGGACTGACCAACATCGGCATTGCTCATCGCGATGACAACTTCTGCTCCACGCAAGGCATCAGCCTTGTCCAGCTCACCTGGCTGAACCTGTGTTGGTACTCCAGCTTGCATTAAAAGACCTGGCGCCACATCCTGCGCCGCCTTTACAGTAAAACCAGATGTTTCAAAGATCTGAATGACTGCCCGCAAGGCACCATCATCCCCTGCTCCCAATGCGCCTTGCAAAACTGGAACTAGTGGAAATGTCGCAGCATCAATCGCTGATGGGTCTATCTTGGGTCGTCCCACCGCACCTGCCATGCAGATTTCGGTTATGCCACGTTCAGTTAGCTCAGCCAGGAAACTACCTAAGTGTTCCAACCGGAAATTAAGATCCACCTCCACCGAAGCCGGATCATTCCCAGCCATAGAACAGATCAACGGTTTTGCCGGCAAATTCGCAACGACTTCACCCGGCAAAGCGCCGGTTCCTGCAATTAACGCTAGCATAGATTACCCTCCGGGCGTCAAAAATGATCGGCCGCTGTCGCCGGTAATAAAGGCCACGATTTCCTGAACGTAGTCGCTATCACTCTCATCGGCCAAACGTCGAGCGCGTTCTTGAAACGTGCCTTCGCCCTGAGCCAACATCTGAAAGGCAGCCCGAAGTGCTGTAATATCAGAACGAGCAACACCCCGACGTTTCAGTCCAACCAAGTTCAACCCGTCAAGGTCGCCACGCGGAGCCTGAACCAACCCGTAAGGAATGACATCATTAGTAACCATCGTTACAGCGCCAACAATTGCGCCTTTCCCAATCCGCACCCACTGATGGATCCCCGACAAACCGCCAATGATCACGTCGTCTTCCAGAACGCAGTGCCCAGCGACAGCAGCCGAATTTACTACAATGACCCGATCACCAACTTGGGCATCATGTGCGATATGGCAGCCGGCCATAAACAAGCCATCGTCGCCAATCCGTGTCACACCGCCGCCGCCTTCGGTTCCGGCATTCACTGTCACGTGCTCTCGAATACGATTACGTTTACCGATCTCAGTGCGGCTTTGCTCACCCTTGAATTTCAAGTCCTGAGGCACCTCTCCGAGCACAGCAAAAGAAAAGATAACTGTTTCGTCGCCAATCTTTGTGTTGCCAGTCACGACCACATGGCTTTTCAAAACCACCTGATCGCCCAGCTCTACGTCTGCACCGACAAGACAGAATGGACCGATCACGCAGCCCTGACCAATTACGGCCCCCTCTTCGATAACCGCGCTAGGATGAATCTGACTCATCGTATTCAGTCCTCTTACAAGTCGACCATAGCAGTAAATTCGGCTTCAGCGGCCGCTTCTCCATCTACGGTTGCTTTGCCCGAGAACTTCCAGATCTTACCACCAGGCTTTCCACGCACAGTGGTAATGTTCATTTCGAGCACATCACCCGGACCGACTTTTCGGCGGAATTTACACTTATCGATGTTCATAAAATAGATCAGCATATTGCTGTCCATCATGTCAAAGGCTGTGCCGATCATAACGCCCGCAGTCTGCGCCATTGCTTCGACGATTGTTACCCCAGGCATAATTGGGGTGCCCGGAAAGTGTCCTTGAAAGTGAGGCTCATTCATGGTGACGTTTTTAATTCCGCGAGCAGAATTGAATCCATCAATGTCTAGTACTTTGTCAACCAACAGGAACGGATAGCGGTGCGGTAGAATTCGCTGGATCATTTGAATGTCAGCTGTTTTCAACTCGGCGGTCATAACGGTCATCCTGTTCTTGTCATAGTATCAGTGACGTCACTAGCAAGACGACACCTGTTGGGCAAGCTAGCGCTGTTATTGTTGAACGTTCCCATTCAACTGAGCACCATCACCAAGAACAGCATCAATACGGGAAATTGCAAGATCAGTGACATCTGCCGCGTCAGAGCTAAGAAAGACTGACGATTGATCCAAAATAGCTCCGGCCCCTGTTTCACCCAACAATTGTTGTAACAGAGGCAACGACGCGGTGAAGAAATCACGTCTAGCAGCCTCCCCTACTGCGTTGATATCCCGCAACTTTTCCTCTTGCAGTTGACGTGTCTCTTGTACTTTCTCATCGAAAGCATCTGCCAAAGCCCGAAAGGCAGCCGGATCCATAGAAGTCCGTCGGTCTGAGAGAGACTGCTCCTCGGCCCGCAATACAGCCTCAATCCGACGGTTTTCAGCCGTCAACACTGCACCTTCGGCCTCAATTTCCAAAGTTACTCGACGGCCAAAGGCACTATCGGAAAACAACCTCTCCGGCTGAATTGTTAGAATAGAGCTTTGCGGGACACCTAACTGTGTTTCTCTGCCAAAACTAAAACCAAATGCCTCTTGCCCTACAGTTTGGATTGGCGCCAGCAGGACACCAAAAAGTGCCAGCATTCCTGCTAGCACTCCATGGCAACATGGCATAGCACGCACATTCATAACCCTAGAACCGAGCCTGAATCGTCAAATCGAAACTCTGTTCTTTGTCAAAAGTTTCCTTTTGCAAAGCCTTAGAAAAGTTGAAACGCAACGGGCCAATTCCAGTTGTCCACAAAAGTGAAAAGCCAATCACCTGACGGAAGGACCCATCTTCACCGACTATAGACCCACCAGTAGTGTCTACATTTGAGAGGTCCCAAAGGTTTCCAATATCATAAAAAAGGCCACCACGCATTCCAAATTCTTCTGGCAACCCAAGTGGGAACTCCGCATCAAACCGAGCGACTGCATAGTAGTTTCCGCCAAGAAAATCGTTGTAATTAGAGCTGGTAGCTCCAATTTGTGATTGGTCACGAGGACCAATACCACCAGGTTCAAACCCACGCATAATTCTTGGCGACAAGATATAGCGATCAATTGACCTGCTGTCGTCATCCCCAAGCCAGCTCAGCGCCCCTGCTTCAAACGTCGCCCGAAGAGTTACCTCTTCGTGAAATACTCGCCTTTGTGCAATTAACCTTGCAGAGGACTTTACGTATTCGTTGTCACCGCCCAGTCCTGCATAGTCTGCCCCAAGCTCGACCAAAAAACCTGCGTTTGGATCCAGTCCAGTGATCCGGCTATCATATGTATATGAAAAGCCAATGCCGCTGGATACCAACTCGCCCTGGGCTATCTCATTTCGAACAACCGTCCCTGCGAGTGGGTCACCATTACTATCATCTCCACGACTAAGCATTTCATCACGATCCCAAGTATAGCGGAGCGCAAGATTAGAACTTTCCCCTAACTGAAAACCCAGTGACGGCATAAAGAACGCGCGCTTTGTATCATACTCGGAGAAGCTCGAATCCGATCTCGAAACACCGAGATCAAAAGAGAATCTCAGATCACGACCCAACAAGTGAGGCTCAGTAAAGCCGAATATGTATTCTTCCGATTCTTGTGCTGTCGAAATGTTGAATGACAACCGTTGCCCCCGACCGAGAAAATTGTTCTCAGACAGCCCAATACTCAAACCGATCCCGTCTTCGACAGAATAGGCACCACCCAGCGAAAGTGAACCAGTCGGCTGTTCTTCAACATCAACATCAACAACGACCTGGCTAGGTGAGCTACCTTCACGAACATCAACTTCAGCCGATGCAAAAAATCCCAGCGCCCGAATGCGTTCTGCACTCTCGCGGATTGCACGAGGGTTAAATGGGTCTCCTTCCACAGCCTTGAAACGCTGACGGATCACCCGATCAAGTGTAGTTGTGTTACCTTCAATATCAATGCGTTCAACAAACAGCCTTGGCCCCCGGGTCAGCACAAATTCGACATCCAGAGTTAGATCACGATCGTTTCTGGAAATTCGCGGCTCCACCCGCAAGAAATCAATGCCTTTTCGTACCGCGAGCGTCTCTAAACGGGTAATCGCATTTTCAACCAACAAAGGTGAATAAATCGCGCCTGGCTTGACTTTCAACGTGTCGAAAAACTCGTCCGAATACGCTTCATCGATTTCGCTGGAAACCGAAATCTCACCAAATTGGAATTGCTGCCCTTCCGTTACATCGACAACAAGAAAGACTGCATCTCTTTCACTGGTTACTTCCGCATTAGCACTGTTCACGCGAAAATCAACGTAGCCACGCGACAGATAGAAATCACGAAGAACTTGCTTGTCAAACTCAATCCGGTCTTCGACCAACGTGTCGGAGTTTATCAGCGCACGAAGAAAACCAGCCTGTTTGGTTTCAACAACTCGGCGCAAACGGCGATCAGAATAGACTCGGTTGCCTACAAATGAAACGCGCTCAACTTCCGTGGTGTCGCCTTCAGTTATTTCAAAAACCAAATCAACACGGTTATCGCTGCGTCGAATAATCTTTGGGGTAACCCGCGAGGCTATGCGTCCCTGAGACCCATAAGCCTCCGCAATAATGGCGGCGTCCCGTTCGGCCTGCGATGGATTGAAAACCCGACGTGGAGAAGACTCGATCAAAGCAACAAGATCGTCGTCCTTCAGCCGACGGTTCCCCTCAAAACTGATTTGGTTGATTGTCGCAAATTCAGTTACCTTGATAACCAGAGTATTCCCGCGCGGCACCAGTTCAACAGTTTCAAACACACCACTATCGAGAATGTGCTGGTAGGCATCATTCAGCCGTCCTGCACTGACAGTTTCGCCTTGCTTAATTCCTGTATAGGCAACGATTGTCGAGGTTTGAATCCTCTGGTTTCCCTCTACCTTTACTGAATTAAATCGGTAATTTTGCGCTTTGGCAAACGACGGCGAAAAGGCAAAACCCAAAGCGACAGCAAGTGACAGTGCTGACACATGTTTGTACAATATATTGGTGCGTGATTGGCACCCACCGCAGGATTTACCCACGTTTGTCCCCCAGAGCATATTAAATAACCCAATTTCCTAAGCAGCTTTAAAACTGCGTATCGGGTTTGCGCACTGTTGTCAAAAGCTAGAAAAGGAAGAGCAGGATTCAATTTTAGGATTGCATACAACCGTGCTCTGTTCAGAAGCTGCAACAGCAATCCAAGCTCCGGCCATTAGGGCTATAAAGATGGCGAAGGCCGACAAGGCTCTATCCCAATTCAAACGCATAAGGAGACCCAAGCCGCGATATGAATATTGGAGTGTCTGCATAACCCTGAGCCCTTCTGAATTTTGACTTCCGCGACACCACACTTACGAGGTCAGTGCTGCTCGCCTTTCCAAAAGATTAACAGGGGATTGTGGCCACATTTGGACGGCTGACCATTTTTGACAGCCGTCCAATGATAACAATTAACAGAAAATGTCGTTGCTGAGCGCAAACACCATTAGTGACAGAATTGCGCCAAAACCTACCGTCATCAGCACCCGCATCGCCAAGTCACTTGGCTGCTTCCTAGTAACTGCCTCATAGGCATAAAACATCAGATGACCACCATCAAGCGCGGGTATTGGAAAGAGATTCAGAAGGCCAACGGCTGTAGAAAGAACCGCAATAAACCAGATGAAACTCTGCGCGCCCTGACTGGCCATAGCTCCTGACGTTTCAGCAATGCCTAGTGGGCCAGAAAGGTTACAAGAGCTAATCGCCCCTGAGATCATATGCTTAAGTCCTGACAGAGATGTTTCGATGACCGACCAGACCTGGCTGGTCCCGGCCGTCAGAGCATCCACTGGTCCAGTTCTGTCTGATACAAGGTCAAATGCCAAACCTCCGCCGATTCCAATCCGCCACTTGGTAGCAAATCCACCCTCAGCCTGCGGTTCGTCAACGCGACGTGGCGCCAGCGCCAGTTCTAACGTTTGTCCGTCTCGCCAAATGCTCAGCAAAAGAACTTTGCCATTTGCCGCTTCGACAACACCCTTCAGTTGAGCAAACGCCACAATCGGTTCACCATCAATAGCGGTGATCACATCCCCAGTCATGACACCGATGCTTGACGCAGCGCTACGTGGCACCACCGAAGTGACAACAGACGGCGCAAAGTTTGGGCCATTTACAACCATCTCCACGCCATCACGTACAACGCCATATTTCATTGGCTGTTCAGACGGGACCTGGCGGCGGAATTCGCCCCATTTCTCAGATTCTGAAATTTTGGGCGTTTTGATTCCAGCGATCGAAAAAACTTCATCGCCTTCCTGCAATTCGTTGACCAGCCCGGGGATCGGCACCAGCGAACCAACAGTCAGGGGGTCTCTTGGCTCACCGCGGACCATAAACACGCCGGCAAAGATCAAGATCGAGAGGACAAAGTTAAAGACTGGGCCGGCTGCAACTGTTGCAGATCGAGCCCACAACGGTGCCCCGTGCATCGTGCGACGTAGAAGTGTTGGGTCTGCTTCGGCATCCGCCATCGTCTCTTCGTCCTTGCCAGACGCCGCATTGGCATCCCCAAGGAACTTTACGAACCCGCCGAATGGAAGCAGAGCAACCTGCCACCGGGTGCCGTGCTTATCTACCCGGCTCCACAGCACTGGGCCAAACCCAAGTGAAAACACCTCAGCATGAATTCCTGACCACCGACCAACGATATAGTGGCCGTATTCATGCACAGCGACGATCACCGACAGCGCGATGACAAAACTAGCCACCGTATATAGAAACCCGCCAAACTGCGGAATGAGAGAAACTACGTCCAAAATACTACCCTGTTCGTTCTGCAATGACCAAATCGGCCCGTTGCCGGGCCAATTGGTCAATCTTCGTCACGTTATCAAGTGTCATTGCGGCATCAATGAGGCTTGATTGACTCTCAAAGTGCTCCAACACTTGTTCGACAATGGTGGCCATATCCAGGAATCCAATCCGACTCTCGATGAAGTGATCCAAGACCCGCTCTTTGGCCCCATTGAAAACCGTCCCCATCATACCACCACGCGCCATGACTTGATATGCCAGTTGCAATGCCGGGTACCGAAGGGGATCTGGCGTATGAAAATTCAGCTGGCCAATTTTAGCCAGATCAAGCCGAGCCACTGGAAGGTCGCGACGTTCAGGCCAATGTAACGCATAACCGATTGCATGACGCATGTCCGGTGCACCCAAGTGCGCCATAAGCGCGCCATCTTGAAAACCTACCAAGGCATGAACCATTGATTCAGGATGAATAAGAACTTCAATTTGTTCAGGAGAAACACCGAAGTATTCACGTGTTTCGATAACTTCCATCGCCTTGTTGAACATGGAAGCACTGTCGATTGTAATTCGTTGACCCATATCCCAATTGGGATGGGACGAAGCCTCTGCCAGTGTCGCTGTACCCAGTTGGTCCAGTGGCCAATCCCGGAATGCTCCGCCAGAGGCTGTTATTACGATCCGCTCCACCGCATCCATATCTTCGCCAACAAGCCCCTGAAACACTGCCGAGTGTTCGCTATCCACTGGCAGGATACTAGCATCGTGGCGTTTGGCAGTTTCCAACAACAACGAACCGGCACAGACCAGTGACTCTTTGTTGGCCAAAGCCAAAGTTGCGCCCTGTTTCAATGCCTCCAATCCAGGAGCCAGCCCTGCGACGCCCACGATTGCTGACATAACCCAATCGGCTGGACGCGCTGCAGCTTCGTTCAACGCGCGTTGACCAGCTGCGGCCTCAACACTGCTCCCGATTAGGGCTGTTCGCAGATCATCCAGGCGGTCTTCGAAAGCGGTTACAGCCACTTCAGCATTCAGGGCTTTGGCATCAGCCGCTAACCTAGCGATATTTGCGCCCCCTGTGAGGGCAACAACATCATAGGAATCCAAATCGCGCCGGATCAGGTCGATGGTGTTCTGACCAATCGACCCGGTGGCGCCAAAAATTGAGATTTTTCGCATTACAGTGTCCCGCTAGGCAGGCCCCAAAGTGTTAGGAAGATAAGCACCATGGCCGCTGCTCCCAACATTCCATCAAAACGGTCAAACAAGCCGCCGTGGCCAGGGATCAAAGCGCTGGAATCTTTGACACCCATTTTACGCTTTAGTGCGCTTTCAGCAACATCTCCGGCCTGACTGGCCATAGACACCAATACAGACAGAACGACCAGACCAGCCCCAATGTTCAATTCCTGAGCAAACCAAAGACCAATAACCCCAGCAGACAGCCAGCCTGCTGCTGTGCCTGACCAAGTTTTCTTTGGACTAACGCGGGGCCAGAACTTTGGGCCACCAATAATCTTGCCCGCAAAATAACCAGCCACGTCTGTCACGACGACAACGCCCACCAACCATAGCATCCACTGTATGCCCAAGACATTCCGTAGCCAGATAAATCCAAACCCAGCAATTAGTGCCCAAAGCGTAAAGCCAAAGTAGTACCCACGACGTCGAGACAACTGCGAAAGACCTACCAATGCAGGCGCAACTAAAACAGGCAGCGTCCACGTGGAGTTCAGGAAAGAAGCCGCCAAAGTGGCTGCGCCCGCCAGCAGCCCCAATTGCAAGGCAACTCCACGTTGCTCTGGTTCCAGCATCCGGACCAATTCCCAGACCAGGCCGCCGCAACACAGCGCAATCAGGACTTCGAATACCAGACCGCCTGTGAAGACGGAGTAACTACCCACCACAAGCATCACAACGGCCGAAATTAAGCGTGGGGCTAGATCAGCCCAGCGACCCTTAGAACTCATGTCTTCACCGTACCAAACCGACGATCGCGGCGGCCGAACCGTTCACACAGTCGACCAAGCTCCGCTGCTGTAAAATCAGGCCACAACGTGTCAATGAACTCATATTCGGAATATGCTGATTGCCAGAGAAGAAAATTTGAAATCCGGGCCTCTCCGCTAGTGCGGATCACCAAATCGGGATCGGGTAGCACACAGGTATCCAAATACCTCGGCAATGTCTCTTCATCCACATGATCAGGGTTCAAATGCCCATCAGCGACATCGCGCGCTAAACGTTTGGTGGCTCTCGCCACTTCGTCCCGCCCGCCATAGTTTAGGGCAACTGTCAAATGGGTGCCGTCATTTCCTTCGGTCTCGACTTCAAGATCATCCATCAGCTTGACCAATTTCGCATCAAGCCGCAGCCGGTCACCAATGAACCGCACCCTAACGTTCTCTGTCGCCAGAGCCGCAATTTCCTTAGAAATGTACCGCCGGAAAAGGTTCATCAGACCGGCGACTTCAGTTTGCGTTCTCTTCCAGTTTTCAGTGGAAAAGGCAAAAATCGTTAAGTACTCGATACCTAGCTTTGGGCAGGCTTCGACAACCTCTCGAACCCTTTTTGCACCCGCATGGTGCCCAAACAGCCGCGGCCTTCCACGGGCCTGAGCCCACCTACCGTTACCGTCCATAATGATAGCAACATGACGCGGACCCGCACTACCAAACGGCAATGGGCCACTGTTTTGTGGTGCGATATCAGCGTTATTTGACATTCTAGGGCGTCAAACCTGCATGATTTCTTCTTGCTTGCTCTCCAGACTAGAGTCGACAAGTTTAATCATCTTATCAGTCAGCTCTTGAACCTCTGCCTCCCAGAATTTCTGGTCGTCCTCAGACATGCCGTCGGCCTTGGCCTTTTTGATCTGATCCATACCATCGCGGCGGATATTGCGGATCGACACACGACCGTGTTCTGCATATTGACCCGCAACTTTGGTCAACTCACGCCGACGTTCTTCGTTTAATTCTGGAATAGGCAGCATGATTATTGTGCCGTTCAGCTGAGGGTTAATACCCAACCCGCTCTCGCGGATGGCCTTCTCAACTTTACCAACCAGCCCTTTGTCCCAAACGTTGATCGTAACCATACGCGGCTCGGGCACATTGACCGTTCCGACCTGGTTGATTGGAGTTTGCGATCCGTATGCATCCACCATGATTGGCTCAAGCATCGAGCCCGAAGCACGGCCTGTACGCAAGCTGGCAAATTCAGTTTTCAAATTTGCCATAGCACCGTCCATGCGGCGCTGTAGATCATCGGTATCGAGAATAAAATCGTCAGACATGCTGCTCATTCCCCGTCGTCAGGTTATGTTTTCTAGGCTCATAAGCCATTGGCTTCGCGTTGTATAGCAATCTCGGCACTGAAATCCGTCTCAACGAATGAATTCAACTTTCGACTACAGTATCTCAGCCACTATACAACTGCATCTATCAAAGATAACAGGCCGGATTTTCGCGGAACTCCGAACCTGCTAATCTGCAAAATTACTTACCCGGCTACCTGCGTATAGGTTCCTTCGCCCGCTAGAATTCCACGGAATCCGCCAGGTTCATCCAAACCGAATACGATCAGTGGCAGGTTGTTGTCTCGCGCCAAGGCGATCGCCGAAGCATCCATGACACGCAGACGTTTTACCAGCACGTCATCATAGCTAACATTATCGTATCGCACCGCGTCAGCGTGCTCCATAGGATCTTTATCATACACGCCGTCAACGCCGTTCTTGCCCATAAAAATCGCTTCGCAGGACATTTCATTAGCACGCAGTGTTGCGGCCGTATCAGTCGTAAAATAAGGGTTTCCGGTACCAGCAGCAAAGATGCAGACCCGTTTCTTCTCGAGGTGTCTAACAGCCCGACGGCGTATGTAAGGCTCACAAACCTGATCCATCGGAATAGCCGAGATCACCCGTGTGAAGACCCCAAGTTCCTCTAGTGCACTTTGCATCGCAAGTGCATTCATCACCGTCGCCAACATGCCCATGTAATCAGCGGTAGTGCGTTCCATCCCCTGAGCGGATCCCGACAGCCCGCGAAAAATGTTACCGCCGCCAATGACCATGCAAATCTCGACGCCCATGTCATGCACTGACTTCACTTCTTCAGCGATGCGTTGAACTGTCGGAGGATTCAGGCCAAACCCCTGATCCCCCATCAGCGCTTCGCCTGAAATCTTTAGCATCACGCGTTTATAGGTTGAGGCGGTGGGGCCGCTCGACTGATCGGTGGTAAGGGGCATGTTGCGCTCCGGAATGTGTCGGGGTTAATCTGCCGGGCAAAATGGCGCATATCAGTGCCATGTTCAATGGAAGTTGGCACAGTTTGATCGCAAATCTGTGTCATTTTTTCGCAGGCCAGGACAATAACTATGACGTTTCCGAAAATTTCCCCGGATCAACCTGTGTTGATTGCTGGTCCTACCGCCTCAGGTAAATCCGCCCTAGCGCTAGAGATCGCACAGAAACAAGGCGGGGTAATCATAAATGCGGATGCAAGTCAGGTATATGACTGTTGGCGCGTAATCACGGCACGCCCCTCCATCGAAGAGGAACTCACGGCTGACCATGCTCTGTATGGCCACCTTCCATTTGATGCGACGTATTCAGCAGGCCACTGGTTGCGCGAAATCAAACCCCTACTGTCGGGTCCCCGTCGACCGATCATAATCGGAGGAACAGGCCTGTATTACACCGCTTTAACCGTTGGCATGGCGGATATCCCCCCGACTCCCTCGGCCGTACGATTACAAGGCGACGACCTTCCGATAGAAGACATGCTCGCCGTCTTAGATATCGAAACCAAGGTAAGGATTGATGTAAAGAACAGAGCACGGGTCCAACGTGCTTGGGAAGTTCAGCAAACCACCGGGAAACCTCTCTCGGTCTGGCAAGATGAGACACCTCCACCTCTGCTACCCATCGAATCCTGTGCGGCGTTGGTATTCGATGTCGACAAGGCTTGGCTGGAAATGCGTATCCGGCAAAGATTCGACCTTATGTTAGACCAAGGCGCTCTCGAGGAAGCTCGAGCAATGCTTGATCGCTATGATTCGAACCTGCCATCTTGCCGTGCCATCGGCGTACCCGAGTTGATGGGCCACCTTAACGGCAGCCTGACGCTTGACCAGGCACGCGAAAAGGCGTCAATCGCGACACGACAGTTTGCCAAACGTCAGCGCACTTGGTTTCGTTCAAAAATGAAGGATTGGACAGCTTACTCGCCGGATAGGTAGTAATTACCACAGTCATTTTCAGTGCCTTGTCAGAATCGAGTTCCCATGTGTAAGGTTCTGTAGAAACAAGGTTTTCGAATACATTATTATGCCATATGATCCAAACCCACTAGAAGAAATCCAAGTTGTTCCGCTTTCTGGTCTCTACCCTGACGGGCAGTGGCAAATTGAATTGGCCCATGATCGAGACACACATGTTCTAGTCTGGATCACCCGTGGCCAAGGTCGGGTCCTTCTGGATGGTACGCGCCGCGGATTTGGCGCCCATAATGCCTTATTCGTCCCAGCTGGCGGCTTGATGTCTTTGGAATTAGGGCGTGGTTGTCTTGGGCAAGCGTTGTTGGTGCCTGCCTCAAATGCAATCGCCCTGCCCTATCGACCACAGCATTTGCGCATCAATAACCTGAATGAGCAAACAAGTCTGACGGCCCTGTTGGACACCATGCAACACGAACAAAATGCACGAGAAACAATGTGGCACCGCGCCATGCAGGCAAATGGTGAACTGATCGGGATTCTGCTGCGACGGCAGAACCACAGTGACGAAGCCGCAAAACCCAAGCATAGCGCAGCGCACCGTTTAACTCAGGCGTATTGTGCTCGCATTTCACAGTATTATGGCGACAACATTAGTATGTCTGATCATGCATCTGCCCTGGGTGTTACCGCAACACACCTGACACGCGTCATAAAAGCCGAGACAGGAACCACAGCTGCCGGCCTACTGACAGAGCGACAGCTTTATGCAGCGCGTTGCCTGCTAATTGAAAGTGATTTGCCGATACAGGAAATAGCAACTCGCCTGAATTTCAGCAGTTCTGCCTATTTTACACGGTTCATCACCCAGCATACCAATCAGACCCCGCGGGCTTTGCGAAAACAATCTCGCAATTGATTCTTTGATATCAAATTTAGTCCAAGCGTGTCTCCGAGTTGCACGCACAGCAGTAGACACATGTGACTAGTATGACCCCCAAAAGTTGAAAAACGACGGGGAAATGTCGCGTTTTGCCCAAAAGAGTCCATTGAAAGCATTGACCTACCCTCGCAACTAGGGCCGTATATTATGTATGGGGAAGCCAAAACTATAAGCCGCATCTATTATAGCCTGATCCACATTTTAAAAATTGTGGATTGCAGTGCTCTTTATCCCATCGGTGCGACAGGGAGAGTTTTAATGTCTAACAAGATCAACAATGTCGATTCGATTCACTGGGCTGCAGAAATGCACGCACAGGAAGTATTTGACGGAAAATTGGATCGGCGCGAATTCCTGACACGCGCGACGGCTTTGGGTGTAACGTCAGCTGCAGCCTACGGTCTTATCGGTCTGAACGCCCCGGCTCGCGCCATGGGGACTCCTAAAATGGGCGGCACTCTGCGCATCCAGATGGAAGTTCATGGTATGTCAGAGCCACGCCTGTATCAGTGGTCCGAAATGGGCAATATGACTCGGGGCTGGCTGGAACATCTGATCCACTACAACAACGACGGTTCGTTCTCACCTGTTCTGGCGGAAAGCTGGGAAACCAGTGATGACGCCAAAACCATCACCATCAACCTACGCAAGGGTGTAACCTGGAACAATGGTGACCCATTCACCGCCGACGACGTTGTCCATAACTTCAACCTTTGGTGTGACGGCAATGTCGAAGGCAACTCAATGGCGACCCGTATGGGTCCATTGGTCGACCCCGACACCAAGAAAGCAATCGAAGGCAGCATCGTCGCCAAAGATTCGCACACTGTTGTACTGAACCTGCCCTACCCGGACATCACAATCCTAGCCGGCATCGCAGACTACCCAGCAGCAATCACTCACCCGTCGCTGGACGGCGGCAACCCAATCGACAACCCGATCGGAACAGGTCCCTACTTACCAGAAAGCTATGATGTAGGTGAAAAGGCCGTAATGGTTCGAAATGAGAACCACAAATGGTGGAATGAAGGCAACGGCGCGTACTTGGATCGCATTGAATTCATTGACTACGGCACTGACCCAGCCACGATCATGGCAGCGGTTGAGGCTGAAGAAGTAGATATGACTTATGAGTCTGTCGGCGACTTCATCGATATCCTAGATGGTCTGGATATGGTCCGCGCTGAGGCATCTACTGCCGCAACAATCGTTGTTCGACCGAACCAGTCAACTGAGGTTGACGGACAAAAGCCATATTCTGATGTGCGTGTACGTCGCGCATTGGCGATGGCTGTCGACAACGAGGTTGTCCTAGAGCTTGGCTATGCAGGGCGCGGGAAGGCCGCCGAGAACCACCACGTCAGCCCGATCCACCCGGAATATGCCGAACTTCCACCTCAAAAAGTGGACCCAGCTGGTGCGATGGCCTTGATGAAGGAAGCTGGAATGGCTGATTTCGAACACGAAATCATCTCGCTGGATGATGGGTTCGAAAAAGACACCAGTGATGCTGTAGCCGCCCAGTTGCGCGATGCAGGTTTCAACGTCACCCGTAAAGTGCTGCCGGGATCAACCTTCTGGAATGATTGGGCAAAGTTCCCGTTCTCGTCGACCACATGGAACCAACGTCCGTTCGGCGTTCAGGTTCTTGCACTGGCGTACAAATCTGGCGTGCCATGGAACGAAACCGGCTTCTCTAATGAAGAATTTGACAACACTTTGGTTGAGGCCAGCGCTATTGCTGATGCTGATCAACGTCGAGTTCTGATGAAGCGTCTCGAAGAGATCATGCAGAGTGAAGGCGTTATCATTCAGCCATATTGGCGCTCGGTGTACAATCACGCACGTCCGGGCTTGGTCAATGCAGGCGTACATGCACAATTCGAAATCAAGTATCAAAACATCGGCTGGGAAGCCTGATCTGATACGGATTTGATGTTAGCGGGGCTGCCGGTACCGGTGGCCCCGTACTTGCCCTATTGGCACTCAGCAAGCTGTGTAAACGCAGTCTTCAAGCACCAGAAGGACACGCCGCAATGGGACGGTTTATTTTACAACGATTTGGCGTGATGTTTTTGACCGCTCTGGCGCTCACCCTGATTGTCTTTTTTCTGACCAATCTTCAGCCCAACCTTGAGAAGATCGCGAAATTTCAGGGAAACGCCCGGATGACCGAGCCTGAAGTTGTGAGTTGGCTGGAGAAAAACGGCTATGCCCAACCAATGCTAACTCGCTACGCCGAGTGGCTAGGGCTGGCTAAAGGTTGGACCCATACAGACGACGAAGGCAAAGTCACAGGGCGCTGCATAGATCATGGACAAGCCCCGGCCGAAGCACCGTCTCGCTGCGGTCTGCTGCAAGGTGACTGGGGATACTCCATCTTTTTTGAAGCTGATGTCGCTGGCAAAGTACTCGGGAAACTAGCGCTCACAGGCAAACTGATGCTGTGGGTTATGTTACTGATGATCCCAATGGCATTGATCATCGGCGTTTTGTCCGGAATGCGAGAGGGATCCAAGCTTGACCGGGTTCTGTCGACCTTTTCAATCGTCACGACAGCAACACCGGAATACGTCTCCGGGGTAATCTTTATTGCTGTGTTTGCCTCGTCTGCAGTTGGGCTGAAATGGTTCAAAGGCACCGCCACTTCGGCAATGGAAAACGCGACATTTGAAAACTTCTTTCTACCAGTCCTCACCATATCCCTGTATGGGATGGGCTATATCTCTCGCATGACTCGTGCTTCGATGACCGAAGTGATGACGGCGCAGTATATCCGAACCGCTCGCCTGAAAGGTGTCAGTTTCTACAACGTGGTTGTTAAACATGCCCTGCGAAACGCCCTGATCGCACCGTTCACAGTGATCATGCTGCAGTTTCCATGGCTTTTGAACGGGGTGGTGATTGTAGAAACCCTGTTCAATTACAAAGGCTTTGGGTGGGCTCTCGTGCAGGCAGCGGGGAACAATGACATTGAACTGTTGCTGGCAATATCAGTCGTATCCGTAATGGTAGTTCTGGTGACACAGCTGATTTCAGATATCGGTTACGTCTACCTCAATCCACGCATTCGAATTTCTTAAGGGAGGAAGAGCAATGGACCCTCTCAGCACGTTTGAGATCATCACGCGCATTCTGGTGCAGCTTTCGCCAGTTTGGATATCGCTAATTCTGCTTTATGCGATGTCAATCGCGTTTAAACGGCGACTTGGATTGTATGGAAAGCTGTTTGACAGCCCTATTGGTATGATCGGTTTTGGGTTGGTGATGTTCTGGGTGTTCACCGGTGTCTATGGCGCCCTGGACATGATTGTCACCCATGATCCCCTTTCTCAGGTATCAGGCATGAAGAACAAGGTGCCAGGAACACCGGTACGCAGTGCCGAAGAAGGTGAGTATGCCTGGTACCTTCTTGGTGGCGACAATCTGGCCCGAGATGTATTCAGCCGTTTGATCAAGGGCGCCTGGGAAGTCATCAAAATCGCACCTTTGGCAGCCATTTTTGCCTTTATGGTGGGTATCACTTTGGGTCTTCCGGCCGGATATTACGGCGGCAAGCTAGATATTACCCTATCCTTCCTGGCCAACCTTATCCTGGCATTCCCGGTCATTTTGTTGTTTTACCTATTGGTGACACCGGAAATTGTGGCCACCGGAGTTCCGAACTATATGGCCATTGTGCTGTTCGTCTTCCCGATCATTTTTCTGGCGGTACTGCTAAACTCACGCTTTCACACACGTCCGAAGTTGCGGACGCCGCTACTGATCGGCGTGTTGGGGCTGGCAACTTGGATGTATCTGCAACTGGTTTCCAACGGTGGTTATCTTATCAACACTCCCGATTATAAAATCATTGGCCTACCGCGCGTGCTAGATTTCTTTGACATCGATCCTGGCCTACTGGTGGTGTTTGTATCGGTAGTGTTTGTAAATTCACCAACCGTGTTTCGTATCGTTCGTGGGCTGACCATGGACATCAAAACCCGTGACTATGTTGCAGCGGCGCAAACCCGTGGTGAAGGCCCCTGGTACATCATGCTCTGGGAGATATTACCCAACGCCCGTGGCCCACTGATCGTCGATTTCTGCCTACGCATTGGGTACACGATTATCCTTCTAGGGACACTCGGGTTCTTTGGCTTGGGACTTGCTCCGGAAAGCCCAGACTGGGGCAGCACCATCAATGATGGGCGTAAGTTGCTGTCAATCTATTTGCATCCAGCCCTTCCACCAGCGCTCGCACTTTTGAGTCTGGTTCTAGGGTTGAACTTGCTGGCTGACGGCCTGCGTGAAGAAAGCCTGAAAGACTGACGGTAGTAGCTGGGGGCCCTGCCCCCAGACCCTCGGGATATTTTAAGCCAGATGAAGGGATCCGACATTCCTATCACCGGCAGGGAGATGACAGATGAGTAAGATGGCAAATTATGACGGTCCAATCCTGGAGATTGACAAGCTATCAATTTCATTCTTCACGCGACTACGGGAAATACCCGCGGTCATGGACTTTTCTGTCTCTGTAATGCCAGGCGAAGCTGTCGGGCTGGTCGGGGAAAGTGGCTGCGGCAAGTCTACTGTCGCGCTGGGCGTGATGCAGGATCTGGGCAAGAATGGTCGGGTTGTTGGTGGTTCGATCAAATTCAAAGGCCGCGATCTGGCGGAGATGAGCCCCGAAGAGCTACGTGATGTTCGCGGCAATGAAATTGCTATGATATACCAAGAGCCAATGGCCTCGCTAAACCCCGCGATGAAGATCGGCAAACAGCTGATGGAAGTCCCCATGATACATGAAGGGGTCGGCAAGGATGAGGCCTATGCGCGCGCGCTGGAGGTGGTGACGGATGTGCGCCTGCCAGATCCCGAGCGGATGCTAAATTCATTTCCACATCAGCTATCAGGAGGTCAGCAACAACGCATTGTTATTGCAATGGCGCTGATGTCAAAGCCTGCGCTGCTTATTCTTGACGAACCAACTACCGCATTGGACGTAACAGTTGAGGCCGCAGTAGTTGAGCTGGTCCGAGACTTGGGGAAGAAATATGGCACGTCGATGCTGTTCATCAGCCATAATCTGGGGTTGATATTAGAGACCTGCGACCGGCTCTGTGTGATGTATTCTGGCGAAGCGGTGGAACGCGGTTCCATCGAGGAAGTGTTTGACAATATGCAGCACCCCTACACGCAAGCATTGTTTCGTTCTATTCCACTGCCAGGTGCGGATAAAAACGCCCGTCCCCTAGTGGCTATTCCGGGCAATTTTCCGCTGCCTCACGAAAGACCACAAGGATGCAATTTTGGTCCACGTTGTGATTATTTCGAAGCAGGCCGCTGTGATCGTGGAGACATATCCATGGAGCCCATCTTTGAAAATGGCCGACACCAAAGCCGTTGTCTGAAATTCAAAGAGATCGATTGGAATGCGCCAATTTCTATTTCTGAACTCAAGCAAAAAGCAAAGATCGGCGATGTTGTTCTAAAAGTAGAAAACCTGAAAAAGTATTACGAGGTTGCAGCCAACGCACTTTTCTCTGGTGGAGACCCAAAGGTGGTCAAGGCCAACGAAACATTGAGTTTCGAAGCCCGTGAATCTGAGACACTGGCAATTGTCGGTGAGTCAGGCTGTGGGAAATCCACATTTGCAAAAGTTTTGATGGGTTTGGAGACTGCCACTGAAGGCGAAGTCCTGTTGGATGGCAATAACATCGAACAAACCGCAATAGATCAGCGCAATACTGATACCGTGGCGGATATTCAAATGGTGTTCCAAAACCCATTCGACACGCTAAATCCATCAATGACCGTCGGGCGGCAGATCATCCGGGCATTAGAGGTCTTCCGAGTTGGCAATACTGAGGCCGAGCGCAGAAACCGGATGCTGGAGCTGTTGGACCTTGTAAAGCTGCCACGCGCCTTTGCTGAGCGTATGCCTCGGCAATTGTCAGGTGGACAGAAACAACGCGTAGGAATTGCACGTGCCTTTGCGGGAGGGGCACGTATTGTGGTTGCGGATGAACCCGTGTCAGCTCTGGATGTTTCGGTTCAGGCGGCGGTGACAGACCTATTGATGGAAATTCAGCGCAACGAGAAGACCACGCTTTTGTTCATCAGTCACGACCTATCGATTGTGCGCTACCTTTCCGATCGGGTCATGGTCATGTACCTTGGCCATGTCGTGGAGATCGGCGACACAGATCAAGTTTTCTCGCCGCCTTATCACCCCTATACTGAAGCGCTGCTATCCGCTGTGCCCATCGCAGATACGTCAGTCGAAAAACAGCATATCGTCTTGGAAGGCGACATACCTTCTGCGATGGATCCCCCGTCCGGTTGCCCATTTCAAACACGCTGCCGGTGGAAGAGCGAAGTTCCCGATGGATTATGTGACCGCGAGGTTCCGGAAGTGAAACAACTTGCAACAGGGCATCAGGTCAAATGCCATCTGTCTGATGAGACATTAGCAATGATGGAACCAGTGATAAAAGTTGCCGCTGAATAACAGTAGGTTGGACCGCAAACGCCTTCTAATCAGCGGGTGGCCGCAATTTGATCTTGTTCTCGCCAGGCCTCAATCCAATTGGGACCACCCAGGGCCTCGACTAGTGGTTGAAGTTGTTCTTGGTAAGCCTGCCACTTCCCCAAAGCACGGGTGTTGATTTTCTCTCGTGCTTGATCCACCGATGCCGTTCTGATCGCTCCTACAGCATCTTGTGGCGAAAGGCAGTCGTCCTGCCATGGAAGCTCTGCATGTTCTAGTAAAGCCTTAATCTGGGCTTCAGGGTTGGTCACCAATCCCTCGTAAGATTGGATGCGAAGTTGATCTGGTAGCTTTTCTTTATAGTCCTCGATCGACCGATAAATCACTTGTGTCATTCGGCCTATCCACTCCAGTCGACAAGAAAACTCATTTCCGACATCCAAGCTGGTCGAGAAGTTTGATAGGCCGACATCTAACGGATGGCGCGACATAAAGACAAATTTGGCGTCCGGCATCAGCACATGTGCAAGCCCCAAATGGAAAGAATTTCGAGGCATTTTGTCTACGATGACATCATGGTTCACAGTTGCGTTTTGCGAAATGAGCTCAAAATAATGCTGCCGGAAGATTGAAATCTCTAGCTCTGTCAATTTGCCGAACCAATCCCATGATTCTGCCCCCCTTTGCGTATCCTTGACATGTTGCCGAACGACCTGAAGTGTTTGGGACAAGGCCCGACTTTCACCGACCGTTCCCACAATCGAGTGCCGGGAAAGAATGTTTTCGACCAAGGTGGTTCCGGATCGAGGCATCCCAACGACGAATACAACGCGTGGTCCTTCATGATCCGTTTTCAAAGTTGCGGAGCGATGGAAACACTCTGTCTGGCCATCAACTAAGGCGTCCAGTTCATCCGGGAGGAATTCTGCCTTTTGGGCAGCCTTTGCTTTGGAAAAGAACTTGAATGCTGAGTTTGTGCGGTTAGCCGTCTGTTCACACTGACCAAGTGTATTGAAAACCACAGACCGTTCGATGTTAGACAGTTTCTTGGACTTTGATAGTTTTCGCAATCTTGCGACTTTTTGACTATTGCTTTTGAAAGGCTCAAGTCTGTTCAAAGCTGATAGGCCATAAACAGAATTTGGATCGCCTTTCAAAACCTTGCGGTAGCCTTCAATCGCTCCCTGTTTGTCGCCAACTGTTTGCTTCATTGCCGCCAGTTTTCCCCAGGCCGCAACGATGTCAGGTCTCATCTGGGTCAACATTTCAAGTAAGGAAATCGCAGTTTGGCTATCACCTAGTTGAAAATAACAACTGGCTGCCTTATCCAAAACCGAGGGATCAAGGCTCCCTTCTTGCAAGACGGGTAGTAGCCCTGCTAGGGCCATTCGGTATTGGCCTTTCTGCATAAGGTGCTCAGCAGTCTTGAGAACCAATGGAACAGACCTAACTGGTACGTTAATGGCTTGAGGGCTTGGTTGAGCAAAGTTCAACATCTGTGTTCTCACAAGATTGTAAAGTTAACTCAAATTACCCGAACATAGTGAATGGCAAGTAAACTCCGCGCGCAGGGTGTTAAAAAGAAAACAACCTTTTGTATGGCGTTACTCGCCAACATATCAAAAGCCGATCAGGTCAAGTTTATAAAGACACAGTATCTGCACAGGCACTCAGATTGAGAAATCCACTCAAGCCACTGGAGTTAAACACTTATGTCTAACTCACGGCACACCTTCGCCAACTTACTTTGAATTGATCAGCTCAACAAAATTACAACAATCATCAGAAGGTTGATCGCTGACAAGGGCAGCAGCCACGGTCTACGCTGATGCCAAACAGCACCCAGTGCGGCCAAAGGAACCGAGAATAAGAAACCGGCAATACACATCGTTCCCACGATAGCACCTAGCAAACCACTGTTTGGCCCCCAAGACGTTCCAGGCGTCACCATTCCCTTGAGACCGACTCCGATCAGGATCCCGATAATTGCCCCAAGTAGATTCAGCCCAACATTTCGCATGTCTACCGTAGGACGATCACCTACAATACCATCTACCACTTCGCGTGTAGGAACTGCCGTCGGCTTCCACTGCAAACGATCAATGCGCTGATTAAACCCGTTGATACTCAATGTGTTCCCTCCCGAAGTTAAATCAATCTTAACCAAAATTAAGGTGATCAAATGGTTCGAGGGAGGTGTTAATAAGACATTAAGGCAACCTTAAGGCAAGGTTAACGAGAATTGCACTCGATTTCCAATCTAACTGCCCCAAATCTTCTTCACGTAGTTCTGAGTTTCGCGGTAAGGGGGGATTCCACCATGCTTTTCAACTGCTTGCGGCCCTGCATTATAGGCCGCCAGAGCCAATTTCCATGTTCCGAATTTTCGGAATTGTTTGGCCAGATATCGCGCTCCGCCCTCTAGGTTCTGCTTGGGCTTGTGAGGGTCTACCCCCAATGAACGAGCTGTGGCAGGCATAAGTTGGGCTAGCCCCAATGCACCCTTGTGAGACTTGGCTTTCGGATTCCAATTGCTTTCCTGCTGGACCAACCTCAAGAACAGGTCTTCGGGCACCCCATGCTGACGCGCGGCAGAGCGCGCCATTTCAAGGAACTTGCCTTGGTACTTACCACTATAAGGCAGGTGCCCCCACTTACTTGGAGTATAAATACTAGGTGGCTTTAAGCGAACTGAGTTATTGTACTGACTTGACGCGCGACCATCCAGTACACGTGTGTGTGCGGCAAACAGGCTTCTCTGGTTCTTTGTCCCAAAGATATCCGCCGCAGTTACCGGCCCAACCGAAATACTTGCCACAACCACGCCAATACTCAGTTTGCGCATATCGCTTAACCCTGCCCTGCCCTTTAACCTTGGCGCAATATATAGTCTTCGAAAAAAAAGGGAAGCACACCGGCAGATCCTTGCCTGTCGCTGGGTCTTCCAGAACAGCACGCAGCTTAAGATCACCAGTTTCATCCACAGATGCCTGCTTTTATCAGCCGAGTTCGGGCTGTAGTGTAATGCATCAAGAGGCGCAGCCAGATTCGCGCTCCCACAACAAAAGATATCTATAAGGACACGCCCACATGGCCGGCTCAGTCAACAAAGTCATTCTCATCGGCAACCTGGGCCGCGACCCCGAGGTGCGCAGCTTTCAGAACGGTGGCAAGGTGTGCAACCTGCGTATTGCTACATCGGAGACCTGGAAAGACCGCAACACCGGTGAACGCCGCGAAAAAACCGAATGGCATTCGGTCGCTATTTTTAGCGAAGGTTTGGTTCGGGTCGCAGAGCAGTATCTGCGCAAAGGCTCCAAAGTTTACATTGAAGGCGCGCTGCAAACACGCAAGTGGCAGGACCAATCGGGCCAGGATCGGTATTCTACCGAAGTTGTACTGCAGGGCTTTGGCTCCACTCTGACCATGCTGGATGGTCGCGGCGAAGGCGGCGATCAAGGCGGCGGAGGCGGCAACTACGGTGGCGGCGGCAGCTTTGGCGGCGGTGGTGGATCGTATGACAGCGGTTCGCAGGGCGGCGGAGGAAACTTTGGCGGCGGTGGCGGCCAGCAAAGTGGCCCATCGCACAACATTGATGACGACGAAATTCCATTTTGAGGGAAACAAACTCCAGAAATGTAGATTTACGATCCGTAACACCTTGTAGTACATTGATATTACAAAGAAAATGTTGATTTTTTAAATTGACATGACGCTATGATTCTGCAACCAATCGAAAATGTAGTTTTTTGATTGGTTGCCTTTCCTATGTTGACACAAAGAAATACCATCTTTTCCGGCGGCGAACGATTCAGCTACCTTGAGGTAGAGTGCGGCCTACCAGACTACTGGACAACATTATTTGTTACCGTTGAGTTACGCCCCAAACTAGCTCAAAATACCATACACAGCATCCTGTCTAGCATCCGCCATTTGAAGCTATGGGAGATAGTGAATAGCAGGGACCTAATTTCGGAGTTTGCGTCACAGAGTTTTCTGACCTCTGCCGACATCGCGTCTCTTAATGAGCACAACACGCTAAAGCGTTCCGAAGTTGAAAGATTGATAAAGGGGACGAAATCCAAGGATGTGATTTCGATGCAAGTTCATCACCCGTTCGCTATGTCAGCTTTGGACACGATAAGTGCACATCAGCAGAGACAGCGGATGAATGTGCAGGCTCGTTTCCTAGTCTTTGTGGGAAAAACTAAGCTCCGTCATTCTTCCTGCCGCGTTCAACTGTATGAACAGCTAGACAAAATGGAAGCGGAAATGGAACGGAACTCGCCCGCTGCATCTCGTAGTTCTGGGTTGCAAGGTGATCCAAACTATCGCTCCTCACCGCCAGAAGTCTATGATGAAGTCATTCGCTTGGTCCGAGTTGACAATCCACGCAACCCATTCCGAGATAATGTCCGCCTACGCAACCAGGTGATGTTCGATATAATGTACGAAACGGGCGCCCGTGGTGGAGAAATTTTGGGCTTTCAGATTGGTGACATAGACTGGACCCGACGCGTAATGAAAATCGTTCGACGTCACGATGACGTTCTCGATAGCCGCAAGCATCAGCCCGTAGCCAAAACCGAAGAAGGCGAAGTTTATATTACGAAAGCGTTGGCCCAAGATTTATATCAGTACATTATGAAAGACCGCTCTCAAATCGAACCGGCAAGATCTCACCCATATGTATTCGTGAACCATAGAAAGGGAGTGGGATTTGGAAAGCCCGTCGGCAGTGCGACCTTCAAAACAAGAATCACCAAACCAACTTCCACAAAAGCCCCCCAAATTTTTAGTGAAATCACACGGCACGGCTTTCGTCACAACTTCAACTACCGGCTTTCAATGAAATTCGACGAACATAACGCTCGAGCTGCCAAAGACCCATCCTGTCTGACGTCAGCGCTTATGGGTCCAAATAGCGGTATTTGCTAAGAGAGGGTTTGTTGCTCATCAGTAACCACTGAGGAGTGGACGATGAGAAAG
>NZ_QHLQ01000025.1 GCF_011813015.1 Parasedimentitalea denitrificans
GACGACGGCAGAGCCTTTAGGACGCTCAACATCTTGGATGAACACAGCCGGGAATGCCTGGCTGTCCGGGTGAAGCGGAAGTTAAATACGACCGAAGCAATCGACGCTCTGACGGATCAATTCATCCTGCGAGGCGTGCCTGACTACATCAGGTCGGAGTTGCCCATTGAAGGCGCCATTGGTTCGAGCCCAATGGGCGACGGCCCAGAGTTCATCGCTGAGGCCGTCAGGGACTCAAGGACTGCCTGCATCGAGCCCGGGTCACCCAGGGAGAACTGATAATGTGAGAGCTTTAACGGGCGGATGCGCGACGAGTTGCTGAACGTTGAAATCTTCTACTCGCTACGTGAAGCCCAAATCATCATTGAAAGATGGAGGAACCATTACAACACCAAACGACCACATAGTGCTTTGGGCTAACGTACACCTGCGCAAGAGGTCATCGTTCCGATGGACCAAAGGTCAATCATGCACTAACTTTTAATTTGAACCACTCAAGTGGGGCTGCTCAAAGGCGGGCGTTCTCTATTCCCACATTCTTAAGCGGGCCGGACGTCAGGTCATCATTCTGATGGTGTTGAGCCCACTTGTTCAGTGTCGAAACACCAACCCCCAAATCGGAATCGATCTGAGGTCGCGTCAGCCCACGGCTTATTGCAATGCGAACCGCGTCACATCTGAACTCGTCGTTGTATCTTAGTACTAATTGTCGTCTCTTTCATTGGGAATATCGTTCGACGAGACTGGAACTCAGTCGGGACATGTACAAATTTTGGGAAGGCGATTCTTTGGTTCCCTAAACTCTGCCGACGGACACTCGACTTTTCCAAGTTGATGTGGCAAAAGCGCCCTAAAACAACAAATCCACTTCTCTCTAAATTATTGTAGAAAAGAAGAGTGGTAGTCACAGGATACTTGAAATGACCCTTCCAGACATTGCGTCACTATGGATTGGCGGCAATCTGAGCTGGCTGGAGCAAGTGTGCCTTAAATCCTTCGCCGATCACGGGCATCGCACCATTCTTTATACCTACGAGGGGGTGAGCAACGCGCCTGAGGGCGTCGAAGTAATGGATGCCAATTCTATTTTTCCCAATACCAATTTCATTCGACACAAGGAAAGTGGATCTCCGGCTGTGCATGCTGATGCGTTCCGCTACCGGATGATCCAATTGCAAAACGTTGTCTGGGTGGATGCCGACATTTTGTGCGTTCAGCCGTGGGACACTCAAAACGAATTTATCTTCGGCTGGGAAAAGAAAAACAGAGTCGTTTGCAATGCGGTGCTGGGCTTGCCCCGGTTTTCCCGTACACTTGAGCGGCTCAACGCCCTTTGTGCCGATGAATACCCTATCCCTCCATGGCTGACGGGACAGAGCAAGGAAGACCTTGAGAAAGCCGCGCGCGATGGCAAGCCGGTGCATGTTTCAGAACTGAAGTGGGGTGTTTGGGGGCCTTCGGCAGTCACTCATTTCCTCAATGAGACAGGCGAAATGGAACATGCGATGCCGCAGGAGGCATTCTATCCCGTCTCATTCAAAGACCGCCGCGATTTGGTGAAGCCGGGAGACGTGGTTGATAACATTATGACCGATGGTGTTTATGGCGTTCACCTTTGGAACCGCCGTCTGAGTCGCCGGATCGTGACCAACCATAATGGCATCGCTCCAGAAGACAGTTTTCTGGGACGGGCGCTGGTGCGCCACAACGTCGACCCTCTCCTTGCGCCAATCCCCGACAAACCTCCCCCGGGACACCCGACGCAGGAAGAATTGCGTCGGCAAAAGGCACAGACGACAGCGAAAGAACCCACTGTGAAACCGGCTGCTGCACCGGCAGTGGCCCCAGTGACGCAGGAGCCTGCCGTAGGCATCAAACGACAGCGACTTCTGCAATCGGAGCCCTACCAGAACGCGATTGATAATATGGAAGGCCGGACGGAGCAGATGTTTGGTCAGCTACCGCCTGTCGCCCCCCCAATATCACATGACAGGATTTTGGTGCTCACTTCCATGAAGAACGAAGCGCCATTCATTTTGGAGTGGGTCGCCTACAACAAGGCAATTGGTGTCACCCATTTCCTCGTTTACACGAACGATTGCAGCGACAACACGAACGAAATCCTTGATCGCCTGTCAGATCTTGGCCTTGTCACCCGGGTCGATAACCCTTGGAACCCCTACAAGACGAAAAAGAAGCCTCAGCACGTCGCGCTAGAAGACGCGATGGAACAGCCTGCCTACGAGGACGCCGACTGGGTCCTGACGATCGATGTAGACGAATTCGTCAATATCCATGTGGGCGATGGAACGTTTTTTGATCTCTTTAAGGCCTGCAATGATCCCAACGTTATTTCCTTCACATGGAAGTTCTTTGGGAACAGTCATGTGAATGAATATGAAGACCGCCCAATCATGGAGACTTTCACGGCCTGTGCGCCAGAATTTATTCCCAAACCGCGTTTGGGGTGGGGCTTCAAATCGATGGTGCATAAGTCTGCCCCCTACACCAAAATTGGCGTGCATCGTCCACTGAAGATTTCTGATGAAAGTAAGCTGGATCAGGTGCGTTGGGTCAATGGATCGGGCCGGATGATGCCCGAGATGCTTCTTACCAATAACGGTTGGCGCTCCACTAAGCGCTCGCTCGGTTACCGAATGGCGACGCTTAACCATTACATTTTGCGATCTGCCGAAAGCTTCCTCGTGAAGCGCGACCGAGGGCGGATCAACCATACCGAACAGGACCAGGGCATCGATTATTGGATGCGCCGAAACTACACCTCAGAAACCGACGACCGGATGCTTTCTCGGTTGCCGATGATGCAAAAAGAGCTGGACGGCCTCAAAGCCGACAAAAAACTTGCCGCGTTGCATGAAGAGGCCGTGCTTTGGCACAAAGATAAAATCGCCAAGCTCAAGGTGAACCCAGGTTACAACGAACTCTATCGCGACCTCACCGAGGTGCGACGGCCTGACGCGATCTACCTCACCAAGCCCGAAGCAGAGTCAAGCGACGCACAACCGGTCGAAGATCTCGGCCTGCTCATTCCGGAGCCCGAGCGCGAGGTGATGTCGGATCAAGCGGCCGCGAAGAAGCTCGCGTTGCTCACTCGCATGCTCAAGGGTGAAGTGAGCTCCAACGAAACAATAGCCGACCAGATGGCAGCGCCCGAGGTCAAACGCCATGATGCCTGGCTTCCAGAACCGCCGAACTCACCGATGGGGGGCGACCAGGAACCGCGGTTCGAGGAAATGCGCAGACAAGCGGCACAGTCCGGTGGTTTTTTTTGGGAAGGCCCTGATAACGCGCTCTTTTTTGAACCCGTAGGGCGCCGTCTTGTCGTGACCTTCGACAATGTGCACACCGCGCGCCTACAAGAGCAACGCTGGCCATGGGGCTACCCCCAGATAACCAAGCAGTTAGGCTGTTCGGTCCTCGGCATTATGTCGAAAAATCGGGGCTGGTTCCGCCACGACTTCGTACATGACTGTTTTGACCACCTGAAAGCTACCGGCTGGTTCAAGCAGTTTGATAAGGTCTTGTTCTACGGCGCCTCAATGGGCGGCTTCGGAGCGCTCACCTATGCCCGAGCTTGCCCGGGCGCAAATGTGCTCGCGCTTGAGCCGCAGACAACCCTAAATCCAGAGATCTTGCCGAATGACACCCGCTGGCCTTGGACCAGAAAACTGGATTGGACAGGCCGCTATTGCGATGCCAGAGAAGGCATTGGAGAGGCACGTAAGGTAGTTGTCGTCTCCGACCCTTATTTTGAACTGGACCGCGCACATGTGGCACGGCTGAAAGGCGATAACGTCCAAAAATTGAGGCTCCCGTTCTTTGGCCATAAGGCCGCGCCTGCGCTCCTGCAGATGGGTAATCTCAAGTCACTTCTGACCGATATGGCAGATGGCGAGGTCAACACAAACGAGTACTTCCGCCTACTGCGGAACCGTCGTGATCTTGCTCGCTTCCAACACACAATTATCAACCATGCTAAGGATCGGGGCCATCTCAAGCTCGCCTTGCAAGGTTGTGAATATACATTAAAAAAACGCAAAGCCCGCAACATCAGACTTATTAAGGAAGACATCGAAGAACAGCTCAAGGGTCATAGAAGTGGCTAAAAATCTTATTCTGACCTGCATGAAAAACGAAGGCCCGTTTATTCTTGAATGGGTTGCGCACCATCTGTGTATCGGGTTCGATCATTTTCTTGTTTACACTAATGATTGCGATGACGGCACTGTCGAACTTTTGGATGCTTTGGCCAATGCGGGTATCGTGACTCGGATCGATAACCCCTATCAGCTAATGGGCCAGCCCAAACCACAACGTGGTGCTCTCAAACATGCCGAGGGGCTTGATCTAGTGCGTAATGCAGACTGGGTACTTGTTTCCGACGTAGATGAATTCGTGAATATTCATGTGGGCGATGGCAGTCTCGACGCCTTGGTCAAGGCCGTTGGTTCGGCTGAGATCATTTCTATGCAGTGGCGACTTTTTGGCAGTAGCAATATCGACCACTACGAAGATCTTCCCATAGTGAAGCAGCATAGTTACTGTGCGCCCAAATTTTGCCCAAGGCCAGTGCAGGCCTGGGGCATCAAATCCATGTTCCGTCCTGGTCCGCTCCCGGCAGGTCAGTTTGCAAACATCGGTGTGCACCGCCCTACAGGCAAGAAGACCACAACACCCGTGACTTGGGTCAACGGCTCAGGGAAGCAACTCCCCAGAAAGTTCAATGAAAATGGCTGGCGGTTGGGGATTGGCACCTATGGCTATGATCTTGTGACGCTGAACCACTACTCGGTACGTAATGCTGAGAGCTACCTCGTAAAAAAAGATCGCGGTCGTGTCAATCACGTAAACCGAGATCAGGGCGAGGCCTATTGGTTGCGAATGAACTTCAACATGTCACACGACCTTTCGCTGCAAACGGCTCTCCCTGAGATCGAGAGAAGAATTGCGGAGTTAAAGACGCTACCCAATGTAGCCAGCTGCCATTTACATGCAGTAAAGACGCACAAAGAAAAAATCAAAGCGCTCATGACACGCGATGATATGATAGAGCTTTACCGAGAGATTACCTCGCCCCGATCAAAACTTCTGTCGCGGTTTCTCAACATGCTCACAAAAGAACACTTTGCCGATGGCCCACGCACGGTTCCCGATGATCTGGTTTCGAAACTGGAACAAGTGCCCTACTTTGGATGATGGTAGTGGTGAGGACGGCTGTCCGAAACTGTATTTTATTGGGTAAGACAAAAACAGGAATGTCAATATGAGCGATGAATGGAGACTCGTCAGTTTGTCGAATGACAAAACAATACTTACCGTTAAGCGTAAGGGCGGTTTTTTGGACCGCGAGACAGAAGAGGCCATGGAGAGTTTCTATAGGATATTGTCTCAATTGACTGAACGAATCAGTAAAGTTTCGAGCGAAGAAGATAAAACTGCCCTGCGCAATCATTTTCGAAAAGCAGTTTTCCAATTTGAAAAGTCTTTCTGAGAGAGGGCAGGGACGTTGATCAGAGATGTGGCCCCATAACAGTTTGATACCGCTCCTTTGAGAGTAATTATTCGGCAGCAAAGCGCTTTCTTCACAAGCCTGTCTCTCTTCTACCAGAGTAATTGGAATACTAGGATCGTAGATGCAGTTGAGACTGCGCTCAAAGCTTTTCTATCCGCATCGAAGGTATTTAGCACTGGAGTGGAAATCCCGTCATCTCCGAGCGAAAGGAGGCATAGGCAAGCACCAGGGCGGCATTGAAGCGGATTAGGTCCAAAGTGGACCACTTGGTATGAGGCAATGCGAGAATACGAACTGCCTCAGCAATGGGCTGTGACTGAGGAACCCCAGGAATCCGTCGACAAAAATGAGATCGCCCACGCTTGCGAATCAGGTAACGACATGTCTGCATAACATCTCCAACTGCTGAACGCCGTTTTAAGAATCTCGATGCAGTGTGTGGGCTGTGTGTGCCACATGCACCATGCAGACAGGAAGTGATCGGAGTCAAAACCTACTTCCATTTACTTCCAATCACTTATAGGGCGATTGGCTCCGGCGGTAGGGATCGAACCTACGACCAATTGATTAACAGTCTGGAGGTAGGGTGAATCCATCACTCCCTTAAACCCCCTTAAGCTCACGTAGATCGCCATTATGCCACTGCAAATAAAAGAAAAAACCTGAACACCATTTGACTGTTGCAACGCCAAGGGGCTTGCGTAGGTCTGGGACCCAATGGAATGAGGTCCTGAAGTGGGACCCACCTGGGACCCGACGTGAGAAACCATGAAGCCAAAGTCAAACTTGCCAGAATCCGGCCGTGCCACATTGAAAGACACGGTCGTCCCGGGGCTAGAACTCCGAGGGAACCAAAAGGGCGCGACTTGGACGCTCCGCCATCGAGTAGGAGGAAAGCGGATCAGGGATACAATTGGGCACTGGCCCGGACTTGCCGCTCCTGCTGCGAGGGAGGCGGCACGCGTTAAACTGTCCTCAGTGGCTGTGACCAGAGCCGCTGGAGGAGATGTTCTTGCTCAACGAGCTGAGCGGTACCGTCTCAAGAATGCGCGTTCGTTTGGAGATGCCCTGACTGTTTATGTTGCTCATCGGAGTGAGCTACGAACCATTGGGCATGCCGACAAACTGCTGAGGGACGTGTTTCGGAATTTGTTGACAGAAAAATTGCCCGCAGTTTCAAAACAGGACATTTTAGCCTGTGTTGACGCACGGCGAAAAACCGCACCTGCAGTGGCTGACTTGTCCATTCGCTATGTTCGACCATTTTTTAAGTGGGCCTACGATCGAGGTGAGATCGCTGCCGACCTATTGACCTTGCGTGTTGGGCAAACCGCCAAACGCGATCGTTTCCTGACGCGAGAGGAGCTTGGTAAAGTTTGGCTCGCGCTGGAACACCATGCCGACCATGTAGCGGCCCAAGCAGTCAAGATGATGATTGCAACAGCGCAGCGGCGGGACGAGGTTGCCGGAATGCGCTGGTCGGAGATTGAAGGTGATTTGTGGACTATTCCAGGTGAACGAACAAAAACCGGCAAGGACTACCTCGTTCCACTGAATACTGAAGCACAATTCGTTCTGGATCATGCTCGGAAACGGGATTGTGGTTCGGATCTGGTATTTGTCGGTGCGACAGGGAAAACTCCGTTCAGCGGGTGGTCGAGGTTTAAGACCAAGCTCGACAATGAGGCGGGCGTGAGCGGCTGGACGTTTCATGATTTCCGCAGAACCTTCGCAACACTCTCCGCTGACTCAGGAATTGATCCAATCATTGCAGACCGATGCCTGAACCATGTGGGAGCAAGTACATTGAACGACGTTGCTCTACGCTATCAGCATTCCACGATGCTGGATCAGAAGCGGGATGCCTTTGAACGCTGGGCGACAATTGTCCGGACCTGTGTGGATGCAGTAGAGGGCTCCAACATAGTAAAATTGGCGGGAGTGCAATAACTAGGTAAAAGGCCCTCTTGCACCTCATCTGGCGTGTTGGTAGTGGTCTGGTACTGCATCTGGACAACCGGGTCAGCGCACCGAGTTTATGAACTAAGAGCCTTAGGGCGACCCGGCTGAAATCCCGCCGGGGAGAAATGAACACATTGATTACGCGCGATGCTTCAACTTACACCCGCTTTCAGCGGGTATACTTGGAGTATGCCTGTGCCTTATGCACTAGAACGCCCGCCACTGCGGGCACCCGTTTCAGAACATGCCGAAACTGTCTCTTTGAACGCCTTTCGTGTTTCCCCACGAACAATGGAGCGTTGGGGCGTCGTGATGACTCACGTGCAGGGAAAACGCCAACCGCTTACGTCCGAAGTCTGGGCTGCGGTACTTGCCCGTTTGCCAGCTAGCGACCATGCAAAAATTCTTGGGAGTATGCCCCAAACTCTGTCCGATGAAGTGATGCTTTTCTTGCCCGCCGCTACCGAATTTTTTGGAGGAGCCGTGTAATGCTTGATATGAAGCAACATAAAGACAGCTGGGCCGTCGCGGACGAGTTTCTTGAAGTATTCTACGGGGCCGAGGCGACGGACGTGTGGGTGACGGGATTCAACGACATTACGACGGACGCAAGCTGGTTCGGGATGCAAGGGACAGCGGCCTTGCGTCGGCGCGTGTCCGACCCAGACAACGCGGACCTGTATTTCTGCACCGGGCAGCTACGCCGTGGTGCGAACAATCGGACCCTGGGCGAAGTCGTGGCGCAGCCGATGCTTTATGCGGACGACATTGGCACGAAGGTTGACCGCAAGCTGTGGGACGAAATGTTTGCAGCTGGGTTCCCGCAGCCGACGGCCAAGATTGAAACCTCCCCGGGTAACGAAACTTGGGTGTGGAAGCTCGAAGGCGATGCCACCACGCCGGAGCGTTGGCAGGAGTTGGCGTTGCTGCGTGCCTACATGATCGAACGCAAGCTGACGGACGCGCTGCACGATGCAACCCGCTACCTGCGCCTGCCTTGGGGCCACAACTCCAAGCCAGCCTACAAAGACAGCAAGAACCGTTCGCCCGCCGTGGGCTACATCGAGTGGAACCCCACGAACACTGCGACCGTGGATGCGATTGGTCTTGCCTTGATCGGTAACGCCGACTGGCGCAACGCTGACGTGCCTATGTCGGCTAAGACGTCCAAGGATTTGGCGGCTATGGGTGCTGGTGCGCGGCCACGCGACGCGTCGATGGACGACGCCGTGGTTCGTATGGCTGAGGTTGTTGGACTTGAACCACGAGAGCGGACACAGGGGGTTGTCGATGCTATGTGCCCCAACTGGCACGCGCACGGCGACCGTCCAGAAACTGGGTTCTCCTTTATCGGTTCGGACGGCTCCGCGTTCTGCAACCACGCGTCCTGCGATGCCCTGACCACCCCTGATTTCGTGGCTATGGTGCGGACGCAATACGAGGACCACGTTTCCGGGCTCATTGCTATGGGCCTGAACACCGAGAACCTGCCGGAAAGTTCGAGCATTTTTGAGGCGCGTATTTGGTTCGGAGCGTATCCGTTGACCCCAGCGGAAATGAAAACCAATGCATCCCGTCAAGCCAAGGCAGAGACAATGGCAGCGAAACAACCCAAGCGTGGAGATGCCGCGCATGAACGAGCAGCGGAAACGGTTCTTTCGGGTGACGCGCGGCTTTTTCAGGACGAAAAAGGCACGGTTTGGCTTTCCCGCGAGGGCCGGTTGTTTAATATTTCAGGGAAAGACCGTGGTCTTTTGCGCGTTGCTGCAAAGAATGGGCACAACCTTACGGGAACTGCAGCAAACAATCTGTTTGATCACTTGCTGAACCGTGTAGATGGGGACGCTCCAAAGGAAGTAGTTCATTTTCGCCAGGCTCAGCTAAAGGATGAGGCCGGACAACCCGCAATTTATGTAAACCGTATGGCAAACGGGCGGGTGGTGAAGATTCAGGCTTTCGGGTGGGAAGAGTTGCCTGTGTCGAAGGTGTCAATCCATATGACCGATCGCAAAGGTGGGCTTCCTCTCCCGGAAGCTGACACGTCGGCCGCTCCGGCTGATTTGTTTCCATTGCTTGGCAGGCATCTGCCTATCGTGTCTATGAAAGATCCAAACAGTGCTTCAGACCCGGGTGTGAGGCAACGTGCTGCCCTTCTTAGCTTCCTTGGTTCTGCGTTGTATCGTCCGGGGACGGTCCCGCACATGATGATTGCAGGGCAACAAGGATCAGGAAAAACGACAATGGCGCGTCGGCTGGTTGCCTTGACTGACCCAGATGCTGCCGCTGTTACGTCAACGCTTCCTAGCGAACCTGAAAAGCTATTTCCCGTCGTCAGCAACCGGCTCAACATGGTTGTTGACAACGCAAGCAGGATCACAAAGTCCACCTCCGATGTGCTTTGTGCTCTTGCCTCCGGGACCTCGTACGCTGCGCGAAAGCTCTATACGGACGGTGACCGCAGTATTACTCAAGCGCACGCCAGCGTGGTCTTTACCAGCGTTCTTTCGGGCATTGTCAATTATCCCGACCTTGCGCAGCGGACCTTGCGCATTGAGCCACCAAATATTGCTCGCACCCAACGCCGCAGTGAAAGTGCCTTGGATGAAGCCTGGAAGACGGATTATCCCAAAATTCTTGGCGCGCTTTACAGTGCAATGGCAGGTGGATTGACCAATTGGGATGCGGTCGAGACAGATTGTGAGCGAGGTGTGATGGACCCGCCCCGACTTTCTGATGCAGCAATCACCGCAGAGGCAATGGCGCAGGGATTGGGATGGCCTGCAGGGCTATGTATGACCGCGCTTAGCGACGGCGAGCAAAGCGAAGCTGGGCGCATTCTTGAGAACAACCCGGTGGCGTTGCGTCTCAAGGCCGTTCTGGAAGCACAGCCCGGCGGTATTTGGTGCGGTAGCTTTGCTGAACTGGAAATGGCCGTTGCAAATATTCCACTTCCCAATGGGCCGCCCTGGGATCGAAAGCTCATGCCGTTTAAGGGGCAATATGAGCGCCTGTGGCCGGGGCTTGAGGAGGTATGGGGCATTAAGCGGAAAAGGTTTGTGGCAAATAGGAGCCGTCAGGTCCGATTGATTCAAGTGTCCACGGCGGCAGCTGGAGCTGTCAGCCCACTCTCCAGCTGTCATTCGTAAGGCACTGAAACTACTTAGGAAAGCGAGCGGTGACAGCCGTGACAGCCAAGTGCGGGAAAATTTCTCGCTTTGCAGTCTGCCGCCGCTTTCCGTATGCGTCCGTGCCACTCCCTCTCTTTCTTTCTATTTAAAGAAGTAGAGAAACCGGCTGTCACGGCTGTCATGAGGTGGTTATACGTAGTAAAAACAGCTTGTTACACGTGACAGCTGATGGAGTTGCGGGTGTCACCTGCCGTCACCGGCTGTCACGCCCGGCAACAAACGAGCCTTTCGAAGCAAATGGCATTTGAGCCTATGAGTTGGTGCTACGAGGAAGTTAAGATCACTATAGAAATTGAAGAGCGCCTTCCCGAAGATGCGCGCTTGCCGAACGAGGACTGCCTTCGATCTCTTCCCATGGCTTCCAATGTCTACCGTACCTGAACTGCCTCAACCAATTCCAACCACCGCTTGCATGCCTCTACGTCGGCAGGACGTGCCAGGTAATCTCGCAGGGTACGTAGGACGGCCAACTGTTTGGCTTCACCTCGTGCTGCCGACATTATTTGTTCAAGCACCGCTGTGTTCTGTCGGTAAACCCTCATCAAATCATCAAATTCATTCTCATCGGCGGGTTGCGTCCGTGGGCGCCCGGGCCGCGTGTAGCCCTTTCCACGAACAATTTTGGGTGCGCGAGGGGTGTCTGGCAGTTCACGCCGGGATGAGCTGGTGGTGCCGGTTTCGCTCACGGCCCACGTCCGGGGCGCTGAAGCGAATTTGTGTTCACTGTAGTCAGTTCCAGTAGGGCGCGGCCCAGCGAGCTCTATGCGCCTCTGCAGGTCTTGTGTCAGCGCCTTGTACCAAGAAGCACTGTTCGGCCGATCTATCTGAGTCCGCCGGTAGCGCCAGCGTAACCAATCCACCACAGCAGGGGGCAGTGCATCCAACGCCAACCCACTTACCGCGTCCCTAAAATTCCTTTCCTGTTCGCCGAGATCAATGGTGCTGCCGGGGAGCCAAGGGTTTGTCTTCCATTGGTCTCCCAACCTATTTGCAGCGCGCCGTGCTTCTGCTCGGTTCCATTCTGCCGCACTGATCCGCCCGCCTTCGAAAGCCCGTTTCTTGCGTTCTCGAAAGGCATTTGCAGCCTTTGGTCCGGCGTGGCTCAGACACCGATTACTCCCTTCCTTGATTGGGATGTTTTGACATGCGGCGCCATTTCTGGTTCGTGCTCCACAAATTGCAGCCCCAGAAGCACCGCGTTGCGTTTTCTTGGCTCCTAAACTGAACGAAGCTTCGTGTTGTTTGGATTGGAATTGGAGGTGAATTGACATGAAGAACCTCGATGACGACCCCACTTCACATGGGATATGTTATTCTAATACATCGAGAGTCCTTGGCCTAGTTGGTTCTTGTGTTTGTCTGGGCAGACAAATGACGCCGTCGACAATATAAAAGCTATGGGCGGACGGCTGTCCTTCCGACGTTCAGGTGGCACTCTGGAGTTGGAAAATCCAACAGGGAGCATTTCCTCCAGGTCTCGACGGCAGTTATGCGCAGCTATTGACCTTTGCAAAGTTGGCCCCCAGGACGCGAAGACATGTCGCGAACGGCGCCTTCCGGACATTCATTACATCGTCAAATGCTGCGTTGCGGCTTCGCTAGAGCGGCCATTCGCCACGATTGAAAATTTGAGATCTTGGCGAACCCACACTAGGCGGACGAAGCGCCATTGTCTGCGGTCTGCTCGAGCGTCGCTTCTGGCTACCTAAAACCTTGGAGGCAAGAGAAAGACCGAAATTATATCAATCATTTGCAAGGCTATTGATATGAACAGCCGTCCGCTCAGTATCTAGAACCTATTCTGCCTTTCTGACTGACAGACTTAGCCTGGCGACCTAAACCGACTGAGTATTTGGCGCAGTTTTCTCATTGCCACTTCCTATGTGGGTGCGAAGAAAAAATTGACAGAGCGAATGTGAGCGTTTAAGAGCGTTTAGGAGCGATTGAGAGCGATTGAGATTGCTTTGGGATGAACTGCGATTTGGACAAGAAGCGAAGGCTCAAGCATGAACATGTCAGAAAATTTCGAATTGGCCGCTGTAAGACGTGGGAGAGTCGCTGACTTGGTGGCATCAAGAGGCGCTATGACTCTTCGAGAGCTCTGCGATCATTTTGGTGTGTCAATTGCGACAATGCGTCGAGACCTGCAGGCGCTAGATGAAGAAGGTCGTGTCGAACGCACCCATGGCGGTGCAATGCGAAAGGCCAGCGTTAATGGGGATCTACCCAATGACCAGCGTAAATCGGTCGGTGCTGAAGAAAAACGCAGGATCGGTTTGGCTGCGATTAGCCTCTTGGACGGTGATGAGGTCGTTTTCTTGGATGCTGGCACAACAGCACATGCTGTTGCCGTCGAGGCGATCCGGAAGCCCAAATGCACTTATGTGACGACCTCTTTGGGTATCGCGCGAAAGTTGCAGTCACACGGTCTGACGGACTTTTATCTTGTCGGCGGGAGTTACGAGCCGATCAACGACTCGTTCGCGGGCACCTTGGCGATCGAGGCGTTACGCGCCTTGTCCTTTGATGTCGCTTTTATCTGTTGCAGCGCGATCGATTTGAAAGCCCGCTCTATCAGCGTCGCAAGCGAAGCCTACAGTCAGGTCCAGAAAGAAGTCTTAGCAACGTCGCGGACGAAATTCGTCATCGCAGATAGCAGTAAGTTCAAACCGAGCGCTTTTATGCGAACAGCGACATTTTCCCAGATATCAGGTGTCATTACCAACAGCGAAGCAAGCAAGGACGACCTTGATGTGTTGCGTAAATCTAAGCTTGAACTGGTGCTGGCATGAGCGCGCCGGGCATTTCACTTGAGGTTCGCGGCTTACGCAAAAGTTGGGGTCCAATAAACGTGCTGAAGGGGGTCGATTTTGACATCCACGCCGGTGGATTCTTGACACTTCTTGGTCCGTCGGGATGCGGTAAGAGCACCGCGTTGAAATTGATTTCCGGCCTTGAGAGCGTCACGGCGGGTCAGATTTTGCTCAATGGTCAAGACGTGACTAGCAAGGCTGCCTCGGATCGAAATATTGGGATGGTGTTTCAGAACTATGCACTTTTCCCGCATATGAGCGTGGCCGAAAATATCACCTACGGTCTGAAGGTGCGTAAGGTTGCAAAGTCAACGCAGCAGGCTTCACTCAAACGCGTGGCCGAATTGATGGCCTTGAGCCCGCTGCTTGACCGCAAGCCCGCGCAATTGTCGGGTGGACAGCAGCAAAGAGTGGCATTGGCGCGCGTTCTGGTTTCTGAACGCCCGATTGTCCTGATGGATGAGCCTCTGTCCAATCTGGATGCAAAGCTGCGGGTCGAAATACGCAGTGAAATCCGAGCACTTAACAAACAGCTCGGCATCACTGTGCTCTACGTCACTCATGATCAAAGCGAGGCGCTATCGATGTCCGACACGGTAGTGCTGATGAACAAAGGACAGGTCGCACAGATTGGGGCGCCAAAGGATCTATATGATCGCCCCGCCAATACGTTCGCCGCAAGTTTCATCGGGACGCCACCAATGAATCTGCTGGCTGCCAAGGATGTGGTGCTGCCCGATTGGGTCGCGTCACGTGTCACTGGAGAGCAGGCCGATCTGTTAATCGGCGTGCGCCCCGAAAAAATGCACATCCTTGGCGACAACGACGACTTTTCGGCCACGTGCACGATCGCCAGCGTCGAATATGAAGGAAGTGTTTTCCTGGTGCATCTAAGGACGCATTCTGGTGCTGCCTTCATTCTTGCCCATCATGGGCCAGACGCACCAATTCCAGGCGATGAAATCGTAGTGGGTTGGAAGAACGAAGAAGCACATCTGTTTTCCAGTGGAACTGGTCTGCGCATTTCAAGCAATTCAAAATAAAGGCAAAAAAAGCCGTTCATCTTTACAATCTGGGAGGAGACCCAAAATGAAGACTTCGACATGCTTTCTAAACTCTTGCTGTGCTGCGGCCGTGATGGGGTTAAGTGCAACTAACCTTTCTGCAGCGGACCTGGAGTTCTACTTTCCTGTCGGTGTGAATGCGCCAGCGGTGGATACAATTCAGGCGCTCACGGATACATGGGCGGCGCAAAACCCTCAGCACACTGTGAAGGCCGTCTATGCCGGAAACTACGAAGAGACGACCACGAAGGCATTGACGGCCGCGAACGCTGGGCAGCCGCCACAGGTCGCCGTTTTGCTGTCTATCGACCTGTTTACCTTGATCGAAGAAGACGTCGTCGTGCCGATCTCGGATATTGCGAACACGCCGGAAGATAAGGAATGGATCGACGGCTTTTACGATGGATTCATGAAAGACGCCGAGTTCGAGGGAAAGACCTACGCCATCCCGTTCCAGCGTTCCACACCGGTTTACTACTACAACAAGGACGCGTTTCGCGCGGCCGGACTTGACCCCGAAGCACCTCCCACAACTTGGGATGAGATGATCGAAATGGGCAAGGCGCTGACAGTCAAGGATGGTAATGGCAATGTCAGTCAATGGGGCACGCGCATCCCGACCCTGGGGTTAGGTGGTGCTTGGCTCTTTGGTGGCCTGGTTGTGTCAAAAGGCGATGTCCTGACCACAGAGACAGGGATCGAGGCACGCATGGATACCCCAGCGACCGTAGCGTCTCTAGAGTTTCTTTTGGAGTTGTCAGAGCAAGGAGTGATGGCACCCGGCGGTATCTCATGGGGGGACACTCCCAAGGCTTTTCTTGAAGGGCAGACAGCCTCTATGTGGACATCAACTGGCAATCTTGCCTTTGTTGAAGAGAATGCGACTTTTGATTGGGGGGTTGGCTTTCTCCCGGGCGGCGATGGACCCGGCGCGCCGATCGGTGGCGGCAACTTTTACATCTTCTCGGATACAACCGACGAGGAGCGTGAAGCGGCGCTGGATTTCATCAAATTCATGACTTCACCCGAGAATGCAGCAACATGGAGCATCGCGACAGGCTATGTCGCACCGCGTGCCGATGCATGGGAAACACCTGAGATGAAGGCTTATTCAGAACGCCTTCCGCAAGCCTTGGTTGCCTTGGATCAGTTACAGTACGCTGAGCGCGAGTTTGCGACCTTCCAGCGGGCAAAGGTGACTCAGCATCTTGTGGATGCAATTGAGAGTGTTGTGACTGGAAATGCAGAACCAGCCGAAGCTCTGAGAGCCGCGCAAGAAGGTGCTGACGCCGTTTTGGACGATTACAAATAGAGCGTTAGTTACCTAAGGCCCTGCGCGTTTCCCTCCCTCGCGCGGGGCATATTATTAATACATATAGAGGCAGTAGGACATGAATAAGCGGTTACCTTTTGGATTGGCGATGGTCTTGCTGTTCATACCATGCCTGCTTCTGGGCGCTTTTACGCACTATCCCGCATTTCGGGCCTTGCAGAATTCCTTCTGGAACAATTCCAGCTCGCGACGCCCATCGAAGTTCGTCGGTGTCGAGAACTATCAGACCCTGCTGCAGGATGACCGCCTTGCACAGATCATGCTCAACAGCACCCTATATGCCTTAGGAACGATTCCGTTGGCCATAGGATTGGCGATCGGCATGGCCCTCTTGGTTAATGCCAGGTTGCCAGGGACCTCACTGATGCGTCTTTCTTTCTTCATGCCAACGATGTTGCCGATGATCGCGGTCGCCAATATCTGGTTGTTCTTCTATGCGCCGGGCATTGGTCTTGCTTCGCAGATCCTCGGCGTGTTTGGATTGCCGCCGATTAACTTTTTAGGAAGTACAGAAACATCGCTTATTTCCATGATGTTCGTCGCCGTCTGGAAAGAGGCCGGTCTGTTCATGATTTTCTATCTGGCCGCCCTGCAAGCTGTGCCAGAGAACCTTAAAGATGCTGCAAGGCTCGAAGGGGCAAGTGCCACGCGCATTTTCTTCAATATCGTGCTGCCACTCTTGCGCCCGACCACCATCTTTGTTGCTGTAAACGCACTAATCAATGCCTTTCGGTTGGTGGATCACGTCATCGTCATGACCCGGGGCGGACCGAACAATTCAAGCGCCCTGCTGCTGTACTACATCTACGAGGTCACCTTCTCCCAACGTGACTTTGCCTATGGCGCGACGTTGACCGTCTTGATGGTCTGCCTTTTGGGGGTTCTTGCTGCCGTCCAGTACTGGGTGCTTAACCGAAAGGCGCATTACCAATGAAAAATGATCTGAACAAAATTATGTGGTCAACCATTGGCCTGCTTCTTGCTGCAGTCTGGGGACTACCCTTCCTCTATTCGGTCTGGACAGCATTCCATGATGAAATCTACTCAGCCAATTTTGTCTTGAATGCACCGCTAACACTGGAGAACTTTTTTGAAGCATGGCAGGCCGCGCCCTTTGCGTTGTATTTCCTGAACACCTTGATCTTGATCACCATCGTCTTGGTCGCAAATCTCGTGCTGTGCACCCTCGTGGCTTATGCTTTTGTGCGCTATCGCTTCCGATGGTCGGGTTTTCTCTTCGCGCTGATCATGGTCCAGCTTCTGGTGTCGCCCGAAATTCTGATCGTCGAGAATTACCTTACGTTGTCCAGAATCGGCATGATCGATACGATCCTTGGGATTGCACTGCCTTATCTGACCTCTGCTTTTGGCATATTTCTATTGCGGCAAACCTTCATGACCGTCCCTGTTTCCTTGGACGAAGCGGCTCAAATCGAAGGGGCCGGAGCATGGCGCGTCCTTTGGAACATCTACGTGCCGTTGGCAAAGCCCATCTATCTGGCCTACGCGCTGGTCTCGATTAGCTTTCATTGGAACAACTTTCTGTGGCCATTGATTGTGACTAACTCTCCCGAAGTGCGCCCCGTCACAGTCGGCCTGAGTGTGTTTGCAACGGTCGAAAGCGGTGTGGAATGGTCACTCGTCAATGCTGCGACCTTGATGACTACAGCACCACTGATCATCGCCTTTATCATCTTCCAACGCCAATTCGTTGCCAACTTCATGCGGGCAGGCATCAAATAATCGCTTCGGAGCACTAAATGCTAATCGCACATATCTCAGATTTCCACGTTTTCGCCCATGCGCCCGAGACATCGCTGGTGCGCAAAGATGCGGCAGATGCGGCCCGCAAGGTCGTCGCTGATATCGCGGCGCATACGCCGCTGTTTGACGCTGTTATATTCACAGGCGATCTGGCAGATGGCGGTTCCGCTGCGGATTATGAGCTGTTGAAAGAGATCCTTGCACCGCTAAATATGCCGGTGTTTGTGGTCCCAGGTAATCACGATAAGCGTGATGGATTGCGGGCCGCGTTTCAGGCAATTGTCCCTTTCGGCCCAGGCCCGTATCTGCATTATGAGGCGTGCGTCGGCGATCTGCGGATCCTTGCCCTCGACACCCTTGTTAACGATAAGGTTTACGGCGCACTCGATCCCAGCCAGCTTGACTGGTTAGAGAGCAGACTCGCAGAACACCATTCTGGCCCCACAATCATTGCCATGCACCACCCGCCGTTCCCATCAGGTGTTACTGCACTTGATGACATGAGCTTGAGAGACGGGAAAGAGCCGCTTGCGCGCATTGTTGCAGATTGCGACACGCCATTGATTATCTTGGCTGGGCATATCCACAGGCCGTTTCAAGCCATTTGGTTTGGTGCGTTTTGTCAGGTCGGGGGCGGGCCATCCTTTCAGCACGCGCTAGACCTTGGGCTAGAGGCACCGGAGCCGGGAAGCATCTCCGAACCGTATGCCTATCTCATCTTACGCCTTGATGGGCCCGATACACTGACCAATCATAAAAGGTATGTCTCACTGTGACTTTAGTCGTAACACCACACTGCGCAAAAATCGTTGAAACCATCGCTTGCAACGCAGGCCATCTGGCCTTGTCACATTTTAATAAGCTCAGCACTTTGCCAGTTGAAACCAAGGGGCATCTTGATCTTGTTACTGTGGCAGACCAGGAGGTCGAGGCCTTTATCACCCGCGCTCTGATTGATGCCTTTCCGGATGACGGTGTATTCGGAGAGGAAGGCGCATCTCGACATAGCCGTTCTGGCCGGACTTGGGTCGTCGACCCCATCGACGGGACCTTCAATTTCGTTCGCGGTAGTGATCAATGGGCTGTGTCGATCGGACTATATCATGGGGGACGCCCAGTTTTCGGTGTCATTCACGTCCCGGTTCGCGCGCAAACGCTGGTCGGCGGAGAAGGCTACGCAAGCACCATGAATGGTGCTGTTATGGAGACGCGTATGGGTATGAAAGCAGATCAGGCCGCCTGTGGTGTCGGCTTTCATCCGGTCATTCCGATTGATTTGCGGCTCAATACACTACGTTTTGTTTTGGAAGAAGCGCAGATGACGTTTCGCTCCTGCGGCTCTGCCACTTTGTCTCTGATCGAAGTCGCACTAGGTCAGGTTGATGGTTACCTTGGAACAGGCGAGTCCACATGGGACCTGATGGCCGCCATTCCGATATTGGAACAAATTGGAATTGGGTGCACGGTGAATTGGACGCAGACCGATCTGAACGACAAACTGCGCTTTGCCTGCGGGACGCAGGAATTTCTGGATGCTGTCGCCCCGATGTTTCCTGTCGGCACGACTTTGGCGCTGAATTGAAGACAAAAGCACCTTTTTCCTCATCAGCCGAATTGGCTAGGAGAGAACCATTCTTACGTTTGTGTTACATGTTGCAGGTGCTGAGGCTTTGTTAATCTGGGCTGTGCGATTAGTGCGGACCGGAGTCGAGCGAGGATTTGCAGCACCTATGGGCATCTGGCTACGGCATTCGGGCAAGAACCGATTGCTTGCGGCGGGAACCGGTGTACCTGGCCGTTTCTATCTCTCCTGTCTCGTGTGACTTAGCGCGCGGCTATGTCTTCTTCGGACTGTGAGCGCCCAATGGATGTTATCGCCATGAAACGGAACTGTTGGCTGCCTTTGTCTGTCGATTGGTGAAGTACTAAGTTCCACTTTCTGTGGCGGCGAAAAGTTGGTTCGAGCCTATGGAAGGCACGCAGGGGCTGATACAGTGGTTGTTGGCAGCGCGAAGGACCTCTGACTGAATGGTCAAAAAGTGCAGAAATGCCGTGTTTTGTAAGCTGGCCCTATAAAGCTATACTTCCGGCTTTTGGGGGAGGTGCCGGGGTGGGGGCAGGTATCGGACGATGGGTGATCGATACGCTGACAAAGTAGGAACATCGCAGAGTTCAATAATACTGATTTCGGGACCCACGCCGGGACCCAAAATACACAGTGCATAGAAAGTGGGTCCCAAAAAAGCCTCCAACCAGTTGAGGTTAGAGGCTTTTTATGGCTCCGGCGGTAGGGATCGAACCTACGACCAATTGATTAACAGTCAACTGCTCTACCGCTGAGCTACGCCGGAACGGTTTGTGTGATATAGCGTCGGGTTTCTTGACCGTCTAGAGAAGAATTGAGAAAATCCCAAAATATTTTCTCCACCTATTTAGCCAATTGAAATGTGGTGTCAAAGGTCAGCTCCCCTGTTGGTTCGACAATAGACTTTTCCATTAAATCAATGATATGTGCGAGAATGTTGCGCTCAGCCGCTGCCAACAGTGGCGCTGGTGTCGTAGTGTAAATGACCTGTGCAAGTTCTTTGGCAGTCGCAGGGCTTCTCTGCAGTTCGTCAAGAACGGCCTGTTCACGGGTTTTCCGATGGGCAATTAGCCAGTCAATCCGTGATAAGGGATCACTGACGGGCGCGCCGTGGCCGGGATGGAATACGCGCCAGTGCCTTGCTCGCAGGCGGGAACAAGAGGCCATGAAGTCGCTTAGATCACCATCAGGTGGTGACACCAGAGAACTGGCCCAACCCATGACATGGTCCGCCGTGAAACACGCGTCATTCCAACCGAGCGCAATGTGATTGCCTAAATGTCCAGGGGTGTGGATAACCTCTAGGTTCCAACCTTCGCCAGTGATTATTGATCCATCTTTGACAAGTATGTCTGGGCGAAATTCCGCATCTATACCCTCACCACCACCCACTAACCCTGCTGCAGCAAGATCAGCCATAATTTTGCTACGTCCAGCCGTGGCGTCACCGAAGGCATAGACCGGGGCACCAGTTCTTTGGCTGAGGGGGGCTGCAAGAGGGGAGTGATCGAGATGACTGTGAGTGACTATAATATGAGATATGTGCTGGCCTGGACCAATAGCCGCTAAAATTGCATCCAGGTGATTAGGTAGAGTAGGACCCGGATCAATTACCGCAATTGATGTTTCACCCAGCAAATAAGTATTGGTGCCGCGATATGTCATAGGCGATGGGTTGCCCGCCACTATTCGTCGCAACCCAGATTCCAACTCATACGCTGTCCCGGTGATTGGGTTGAATTCATCAGGAGCCTGCATCATTGTGCCTCGAGTGTTTGCATTCGACTAAATGTCTGTTGGTGACTGTGTTTTGCAGTCCTTTCAGTGCTGAATAGGCTTAACTATGTTCTTTCCATGGCTCAAACGTTATATGCCGCGCAGCCTGTATGGGCGTGCCGCTTTGATCATGATGTTGCCTATCGTGGTGCTTCAGTTCGTCGTGTTTAATGCGTTTATTCAGCGCCATCTGCAGGAAGTAACCGAGCAGATGACTGTGACGATCTTGCGTGAGTTGGAAGTGATTGCAAACGTTACGTCGTCAAGTTCAACCCAAGAAGACTTGATTGAGCAAGCATCACCTTTGCTGGCGCCGTTGGGAATGAAGTTACGCTTTCTTGATGAATCAGAGCTGCCTGCTTGGGACGAATTGGCCTGGAATGAGTTTTCTGGACGGATAGTCCGGGATACGCTTCGTGAGAAATTTGCACCAATCCTGGCGGTGAAGTTTCTGAAAAATAAACAGGTCAAATTGATTTTCTCAAATGAACTCGGACCGTTGGAAGTTAGTTTCAGTCGAAGGCGACTGACGGTGTCATCACCGCACCAGCTTATTGTCACTATGTTGTTCTTCAGCATTTGCATGACGGTTATTAGCTTTCTTTACATGCGTAACCAATTGCGACCAATCAAACGATTAGCTGATGCTGCGCAAGCATTTGGTAGAGGCAGAACGGTAGAATACAAGCCAACGGGTGCCACAGAAGTGCGAATAGCCGGGAGTGCGTTTCTGGACATGAGAGCCCGTATCGACCGCCAGATCGAACAGCGCACACTCATGTTGTCAGGAGTTAGCCATGATCTCCGTACACCTTTGACCCGGATGAAGCTTGGGTTGGCGTTACTGGATGACGAAGATGCCAGACCTTTGTTGCAAGATGTCGACGAAATGCAACAGCTGCTGGATGCATTCCTCGATTTCTCACGTGGTGTGTCACTCCGCGATCCAGAGGACACAGACCCACGGGCTTTGGTTGCTTCAATTGTTGAAGATTGGCGTCGAGAGGGCAAAGACGTGATGCTAGGTGAACTCTGCAGCGATGGCACTGTGATGTTGCGTCCAGGGGCGATACGTCGTGCGATTAACAATCTTGTATCGAATGCTGTGCGCTACGGAACCAGGGCGCGTGTTTCGGTTACTCTTACTGAAAAATCTTTGCGCATTCGCGTTGAAGATGACGGTTCAGGCATTCCACATACCCAAACTCGAGAGGCTATTAGACCCTTTACCAGGCTTGACCCAGCGCGCAATCAGGACTTGGGGTCTGGTGTGGGCTTGGGGTTGGCAATCGTTGCGGATGTTGCCCGTGCGCATGGTGGTGCTCTGCGGCTGGGTACAAGTCAGGATTTGGGAGGCCTACAGGCTGATATCGTTATCGGCAGGTAGTTGGTCTCTGACGGCGAGTGCGCGAATTGATGCTGAAAAAAACAATTTGTCTTGTGGTTGTTCACGTCGAAAGTACCATTACCCAATGGTACTTTAACGAATTCTGGGAAAGAGGATTTTCCATGGTTGATTTCTGTAGGCGAGATTTAGTGTTGTTTTGCGTGGCGGCATTTTCCGGATTTGGAACGGCTTCTATAGGGAGCGCCCAAACTGACAACATGCAACCATCGGAAATGGCCCGGGATCCACAAGCTATGGAGATCCTGGCGTCGGCTTCTGAATACCTGTCGGGGCAGGATACCCTTTCTATGGATTGGTTTGTGTCATTTGACGTGGTTGTAGATGGTCGCGAGAAGATCACCTACATGCGCAGTGGAGCCAATCTATTGCAACGTGAGGTAGGGTTCTACGGTTACTCAGAGTTTGGAGATGAAACGCGCGAGTATTTCTTTGATGGTTCTCAGTTTCAGATATTTGACGTCGAAGAAAATGCTTATGTGTCTGCAGAAATCAACGGTGACTTTGATAATTTGGCTGACCGGTTAAGCGAGACTTACGATATTCGCTTGCCTATCTGGCAAGTGATGAGCTCTGAGCCTCGTGGAGAGCTGCTTGATCGAGCAACCTCAGCGGCTTACGTCGGAACAACCAGACTTGCCGGGCGCGAAGCACATCATCTGGCGTTTTCCAACTATGACTCAGATTGGCAAATCTGGATCTCGACTGACGTTGATAGACCCGAGTTGATGATGATCGTCGGGACTGATCCCTATACCCAAGGGTGGCCACAGTATCGTGCCTATTTCACCAATTGGGATTTCGATCCAGAAATCCCTGAGGGCGTTTTCACCTATGTTCCAGATGAGCACGCCGACTTGATGGCCTGGCCAGTGCCTGAAGACGTTACAATTCTGGGGGAGCGGAACTGATGCGACAGTTTTTTATTGGTGTACTCATCTTCGCTTTGTCGGTTGGCACCTCACCAGAGAGCGTTATGCGATTGTCACCGCGCGCAGATTCAGCAGATGCTAGAGGCCACGGAGGTGGTGGTGGCCGGGCCCGAGGCGGTGGTGGCAATCGAGGTGGATTTTCCAGTGCGCCAAGATCGCGGCCTTCTGGCGCCAGAACTCGACCATCCGCAGGGACACGCCCCTCAACTAGACCGTCCACGCGCCCGGCGACTAAGCCTGCAACTCGGCCGGCGACGAAACCTGCAACCCGTCCCGCGACTAGGCCCGCAGCGAAACCTGTAACACGACCTGCTAGGCCACCCGCGACGAACCCTAGCCGGCCTGCAGCTGGCCAGCGCCCCGCGACACGCCCTTCAACAGGTGTTCGTCCGCCGGGTTCCCGCCCAGTGGGATCACGCCCGCCCGGTACTCGGCCTCCTGGGCATCGACCACCCGGAACGCGTCCACCTGGAACGCGCCCGCCAATTGGTGGTCGGCCACCAGGATATCGCCCTCCGGGTTATCGTCCGCCTGCTTATCGCCCACCATACCACCGGCCGCCTTACTACCGGCCGCCACATTACCATTATGGCCCATATTATTATAATTCGGGTTGGGGCTGGTTCTTTACGGCGGCAATTATTGGCTCGACATTGGTCTACACGACCTCATTGCCATCGGATAAAGAGTGCCAGAAGATAACTGACAACGGCGAGACTTTGTATCTGTGCGACGGAGTTTTGTACCGCTCGACTTTTTATGAAGATGAAAAAGTCTACGAGATTGTCTCGGACCCTCCGGCTGAAGAAGGTCAGCCGCAATCCGTAGTGGGCATGGGGCTGACAGATCCCTTTACCCGTGGGGAAACAGTGAGAGAGTTGCAAAACCGTCTTGTCGGTGCTGGCTATGATGTCGGCAGCGTGGATGGTGTGTTTGGCAGCGGCACGGAATCTGCTGTGATGTGGTTGCAGTATGACAATGGGCTGGAGTCCACAGGGTTAGTTGACCCTGCGACCGCCAATCTGTTGGGTTATGACGTGCCAGGTGCCGCAGAGCCGACGACGCCGCCTGCTCAGGAAGCGCCACCAACTGACCCGGCTGCCAATTCGGAAGCCGCTGAATCTACAGATCCAGCATCACCTTCAGATGTTGAGGTAGATGGATCAGCGCCCGAGCAACCCGAGGCCACTGCACCCGCTGATGCGGAGGCTACAAATGAAGCCGGGGCTGCTGACGTAACGGCTGCGCCGGATAACTAAACGACTTCAGATGCCGATCTTTGAGATCGGCATCTGATACTTATTTGAGCAGGCACCGCTATTCGATACAGCCACGGCGATATAGCAATATCACTGCTGGGTTTCAGGCCCGAAGACGTTCATTCTTTGGGTCCCAAATGGGTTGGTCTACTTGCACCACGGCACGGTGCTTTACCCCGTATATTTCGACCTCCACTTCAGTCCCCGGTACTGCAAGATCCACCCGAACCATGCCCAGCGCAATTGATGCATTGACGCGGTAACCCCAGTCGCCGCTGGTGGTTTCGCCTACAATCTCGCCGTCTTTCCAGATGCAAGACATATAGGGTGCATCCGCATCACCAGCGTCCACGATCAGGGTCACAAACCGCTTCTGAACGCCTTGCTGTTTTTCGGCCAGTATTGCTGCCTTGCCGGGGAAATCCTGCGGCTTGTCCAGTTTGACAAACCGGTCCAGCCCTCCTTCGAGCAGGGAATAATCGGTGCTGAGATCGCCCTTCCAAGCCCGGTACCCTTTTTCGATGCGAAGCGAGTTTAGCGCATACATGCCAAAGGGCTTGGCTCCGGCGGCTAGAACCGCCTCATAGATGGCGGGTTGATGCTGGTTTGCGCAATGCACCTCCCAACCCAGTTCACCCGCAAAAGACACGCGCGCCATGAACGCAGGTTTGCCCGCAATAGTGGCCTTCTGATGCGTCAGCCAGCCCAGAGTCAGATCCGCATCAGATAGCGAGGCAAACAGCTCACGGGCTTTGGGGCCTGTGACGATCATGGTGCCGAACTCTGCTGTATGATCCGTCAGGCTGATTCCGTCGGGCAGGGCGTTCTTCAGGATCTCAAAATCATGCCACTGCGCGGCACCTGCGGTGATCATGGTGAAATGATCTTCGGTGTGGCGGATACAGGACATCTCGGTCAGGATGCGCCCACGTGTGTCTGAGAGATAGACCAAGTTCATTCGGCCCACCTTGGGTAACCCGCCGGTTACCAGTCCGCGTAGAAACTCGGCAGCGCCGTCGCCTGTTAGATTAAAGCGCGAGAACCCGGGCAGGTCCAGCACTCCAACACCGTCGCGTACGGCTTCACATTCCTCTTTGATCCGCTGCTGCCAGAGACCAGAACGTCCCCAAGTGTGCGTCGCTTCTTCGGAGATGTCATCACCGGGCTGTGCAAACCAATTGGCCCGTTCCCATCCGTTATAGGCGCCCATAACACCGCCCAGTTCTTTGACCTTGTCATGCACCGGGCTCAGCTTCTTATCACGTGCAGCGGGCCACTCGTGGTGGGGGAAGTGCATGGCGTATTCGTTGCCATAAACTTCCATGCCTTTTTTTACGCAATAATCGTGATCGGTGTAGTCGGTATAGCGGCGCGGATCACAGGCCCACATGTCCCACTCGGTCTGTCCATCGACTATCCACTCAGCCAGACACTTTCCAGCACCACCGCCTTGGGCGATGCCAAAGGTGAACACGCAGGCCTCAAACGCATTCTTGACGCCGGGCATCGGGCCAAGCAGCGGTAACCCGTCTGGTGCATAGGGAATGGGGCCGTTGATGACGCGGCTGATACCGGATGTGGCCAAAGAAGGCACGCGCTCCATCGCATCCATCATGATGTCTTCGATCCGGTCCAGATCGTTTTGCCACAGCTGGAAACTGAAATCCTCGGGCATCGGGTCGTCCTCGGTTTCCCAATGCGCGCGGCAGTTGGGCTCATAAGGGCCGAGGTTGAATCCGTGTTTCTCTTGTCTCAGGTAGTAGGACACATCCACATCGCGCAGCAGCGGTAGCTTTTTCCCAGTTTCCTTGGTGTAGGCCTCGATCTCGGGGATCTCTTCGGACAGGAGGTACTGATGGCTCATCACCATCATCGGCACGGTGCGCCCGCCATAAGGTTTGAACCATTCGCCAACACGCTGCGCGTAATAACCAGCAGCGTTGACCACATAGTCGCAATCTATGTCGCCCTTGTCGGTGTGTACGGTCCAGGTGCCATCGTCATGCTGAGTTACACCCGTGGCGGGGCAGAACCGAATGATTTTGGCGCCCATGTCGCGGGCGCCCTTCGCCAACGCTTGTGTCAACTGAGCAGGGTCGATGTCCCCATCGTGCGGATCATATAGTGCACCCGCCATGTCATGGGTTTCAAGGAAGGGATAGCGTTCTTTGGTCTGATCTGGAGACAGGATTTCGATATCCATTCCCTGATACCGCCCCATGGAGGCCGCGCGTTCAAACTCCTGCATCCTCTCGGCGCTGTGTGCCAGACGGATCGACCCGGTGACGTGATAGTTCATCGGATAGTCGACTTCCTCACCCAGTCGCGCGTACAGCTCGGTTGAATAACGCTGCATGTTCATGATCGACCACGAGGTTGAAAAAGTTGGCACGTTGCCAGCCGCATGCCAGGTGGAGCCGGCCGTTAGCTCGTTCTTTTCTAACAGAACACAATCGCTCCAACCTTTCTTGGCCAGATGATACAGCGACGAAGCACCGACAACACCGCCGCCTATAATGACAACACGTGCTTTGGTTGGGAAATCGACCATAACTTATTCCTCTTCTTGCGGCACTCCATCCGCGATGTCGTAATAGTCACCCTTGGAGGCAACGAAGATGTGCTTGGCCACCTTGATGCCGGTGTCGCCGTCAACAGCGCCCAGGGCAAAACTGATGGTGTCCTCGTCGTTACCCTTCCAGAACAGATATGACCCACAGCGCGCGCAACTGCCGCGTTTGGCTAGGGGACTGGCGGCGTACCAAGTGACCGGGCCGCTGATGGTCAGATCATTGTCGTCAACATGGGCCGAGGCCCAGATGCCGCCTGCTTGTTTACGGCATTGGCTGCAGTGGCACATTGACGGGCCCTGTGGTTCAGCCGCGGTTTCAAACTGGATGTCGCCACATAGGCAGGATCCTTTGAGCATTTCTTATCCTTTTAGAGTGGGAGTGCTGCTGCTGCCCAGCAGAACACCGTAGAAAATGAAACAGATCGCCATGGTGCGACGGACCCAAATGTTGAACACCGCAGCCATAGCCGCACGACCCAAGCCAGCTCCGATGACTGTAAAACCGGTGTAGCTTAGGGCTGTGATTGTCAGCGCCGTGGGTATGATCACGCCCATTTGCTGCCAGACCGGCACATCCGGCTGCACAAATTGGGAAAATGCGGCCAAGTATCCTGCCACGCTTTTGGGGTTGATCGTAGCAACGGCCAGCGCGTGCAGATAAACATGTCGGGCAGGGCGTTCCACAGCGGGGGCTGGGTTAGAGGCATTCATCCAACCCCGAACCCCCAGAAAAATCAGAAACGCAGCGCCTATCAGTTTGGCGATGAAAAACCCGGTAGGGGAGGCCGCGATCAACGCAGTCACACCAAAAGCCGAGAGAACAAGAAATAGGCTGGCTTGGGTCAAGATAGCCAACACCCCGATCATCGCCTTCGGAAATGGCAAGGCCATTCCGTTACTGATGCAGTTCACTGCGTTCGGGCCGGGCGTGGTGACAAAGACCACCCAGAACAGTGCAAAAATGGTCCAGCTTTCAAAACTCATGGCCTTAATACACCGGCGGGGCGATTGCCCAGATAGCAACTGCCGGTTCATCATAGGGATTGGCCCATCGGTACGGTTCATGACGGATGCGGAAACTATCGCCCGCACTCACTGTGAACTCCCGGTTTCCGATCATCAGGTCCAGTTTTCCGGAAATAATATACCCGACCTCCTGTGTAGGTCGGTCCGCAGGCGTTTGCATCTTTGAGTGGGCCTGAAACGTCGAGTGTACCATTTCAAAGTCATCTGTTAGATCTGGTGACAATAGCTCTTCAACTAGGCCTTCATCGCCCGAGCCCATTGGACGTCGTGCCCCTGAACGCACCACATATCCTTGTTCCTGAGCAGGCGCCTTCGAAGGCCCGAACAACATTGACATAGGCACCTCTAGACAACCTGCAATCTGCCGCAAATCTGAAATCGACGGTTCGGATAAATCCCGCTCGACTTGGCTGAGCCACCCTACGGATCGGCCCAAACGAGCAGCCATGTTGTTTAGGGTCAGATTGCGCGCCTTGCGCAACGCTCTAATGTCGGCGCCAAGTGAGGCGGTGAGAGGAGCTTGGTTGTTCATGAAAGGTGCCCGCAAAAAAGGGAGTTGTGCCTCCCTAAATTCAACGATGGTTCAGGTCCGTGAAATTATCAAGTAAAATTTCACGGACGGAATAATTTAGGGAATAGAAGCGGGTTGCCAGTTTTGGTCCGATGAAGTGAAACCGCAAAGAATATTTGGGATTTGAATAGGAGGAGCATTGAATTTGCGCTCAACCTGAAAGTCTATCGGCGAAATTAACTAGCCATTTGCATAGACAGATCCACAAATGAAACAGTCGTGCATCGGCTCCTCGGCTACCTAACCGTCTGTCCGAAGAAACTTTCACTCTTGAGGGCCATCCAGACCCCATGAGTGTTTGGTAGCAATTGGACACATCCAAAAGTAAACTGCCCGCCTGCTATCATGGTAAGTAGCAAGCGGGCAGGTGGGTTAAAAGTCTTCCCACATCTCCCCACCGTTAGCTACATTTACGGGTTGAGAAGGGGGGGCCTCATTTGGCCAATCACTATTAAGGTCACTTGTCGGCAGCGAAGAACTGGAAAAGTCATTGAACGCATTGAAACTCGTTTCGGAACTGGCCTCTTCAATTCTGAAATGTGATACAAGCGTAGACAGTTTGGCAGCGTCAGAATGGAGAATGTGGCTAGCCGCAGTTGCCTCTTCGACCATTGCAGCGTTTTGTTGAGTCACTTGATCAAGCTGCGACATCCCAATGTTGATCTCGGCCAAACCTGTGGACTGATCGGCAGAGCCGACGGCCATTTCAGAAACCAGCTGGGAGATATTTCCCACACGCTCCACAATCGTGGAAAGTGCTTCGCCGGCTTTTCCTACTAGGACAACACCACGATCAACTTGCTTTGTACTGTCGTCGATCAAATTTTTGATCTCGGTAGCAGCGTCAGACGAACGCTGGGCTAGAATACGAACTTCTGAGGCAACAACTGCAAAACCACGGCCTGCGTCACCTGCACGCGCAGCCTCGACACCAGCATTCAACGCTAAAAGGTTCGTCTGGAAGGCGATGTCGTCAATTACGGAAATAATCTGCGAAATATGTCGCGCAGATCCTTCAATCTCAGTCATCGCAGACACGGCGCTTTGTACGACTTCTCCGCTTTCCTCTGCTTGCTGCTTGGCTTCGTTGACAATTTCTTCGACACTTCTCGCCCCTTCGGCCGCAGACGTAACGCTTGCAGTCATTTCTTCCAGGGCTGCAGCCGTTTGTTCTAGGGTCGCCGCTTGGCTTTCTGTACGGCGAGACAAATCATCCGATGCCTGGCTGATTTCTGTTGAACCGTTGCGAATGCTCTCAGAAGATCCAACTACCTCAAAGACGGTTGTTTTCAAGCTTTCCAATGTTTGATTGAAGTCATCACGCAGTTTGGCATAACCCTCGCTCATGTCCTCGTCGATCCGTACTGTCAGGTCCCCTTTGGAGAGGCGCTCTAAACCATCGCCGATGGCAGAGACGGCTGCAGTCTGTTCGTCCTGGCGCGCTTGCCGTTCTGCTTCGACAGATTTGGACATTTCCTCTTTTTCCACCAATCCATTCCGAAAAATGGATAGGGCACGGGCAATCCGATAGATCTCATCGCTGGCTCGATCGAAGCCGGAAACGGGGCTTAGATCACCCTCTGCCAAATGCTCGGTGGTTTCACTTATCTTGGCTAGGGGTCTGGTAATCAGAAGCTTTGTTAGCAAGAGGGAAAACACCAGCACTGCGCCTGATACGCCGAGAAGCATATACATCTGGCGCTCAGCGACACTGACATCCTTTGTCACCGCTTGGGCCATATCAGAAATTGCTGCCTGACTTTCCCCGCTTAGTTTGGCCGAGCGGTCAGAGATCTCTGAAACGGCTAGGGCTGCCGCATTTGAAACCTCGATTGTTTTGGCTTGGGCTTGAATCGTCGCAATCCGAGAGGCGGCTAGGCCGGTTTCGTTGTTGGCTTGAGCCACAATGCCGTTGATATCCTCAGTTAAGGCGCCTTCCTTAAAGTTGATAAATGTTTCAAGAGCAGCGGCGGCTTTTGTCAGCGGTTCAGCAGCGATCTGGACTTGCACAACCTCGTCTGCTGAGACGACCCGAAGTGCCGCAACTTGCAGGCTGTTGATTTGTGTATTTATCTCCAGCAATTGGTTGAGAAGACCGACTTCATTGTCCAACAGGCTTTGCACAGTTTCACGGTTGGAACGGCTGCTTTCCTGAGCTGCTACGGATAATTTTTGAACTGTCTCATTAATAACGAGGGTTAGTGCTTCGGCACTCGCTTCACGCGCAGTTAACACATCGCCGCGCATTTCCTTTTGTTCAGACCGGCGCGCAGCCAACATTTTTTTGAAGGTTGCAAACGCGTCATTGATCGTCTTTCTCGTCTCGGAACTGACTTCTAACTCTTTGAGGTATTCCAGGAATAACGAGAGCCGTTCAATAGTACCTTTCGCTGCCTTTTTCATTATTTTCTTTGTAGGTACGTCTCGCACCTGGCCAAGCCCCAATGACATGCCCGCCAATAGATTGATATCAGCTTGTGCTTCTAGCAGGCCTTGTAGGACGCTGAATTCTTCGTCAACGAGGGTACTTAACGTCTTTTCAATTGATGCAATTGTGTCTTCGCCGCCTACCGTCAAGTTTTTGTAAGCCTCATCGGCGGCACGCAATAGTTGGAGCTGAAGGTTTTGACTGTGGGTTTTCATTGCGTTGATCTGTGCATTGATCTGCGCATCGTTTCGAAAGGAATCTTCACGGGTTTCTAGCAACTCAACAAGAGAAGCAGATGCGTTGTTTGCCATCACTTCGAATTCTGGCTGCAAAGCATCTGGAAGTGTAGCGATACCATCTTGCAGGCGGTTTGCTGCCTTTGCTGTTTCAAGGCGTCCCTGTTCCAACCCTGCAGTGTCGCTCGCCAAAAGAATGTCCGTCATCGAGTCGCGGGTCAGGCTAGCGGCACTGGTTAGTATGGAACTGTTTTCCAGCTGTGGTAGCATATCGCGGGTTAGTGTCGACATATCTGCAGAGATGCGGGAAAACACCATTGAGACTAAGACTGCAACGATGGCTGATGCAGCCCCCATACTGAGTAGGATTAGGGTGATCTTTGCCCCGATGCTTGAAAACGGCCTGAAACCCCGTTTCCCTGACGTGAAATCTTGTTTTGTCATGATGCCACCTGCGTACTATTTAATTTGAAAGTTGGCCCACTATGTAGGAGTGGACTGAATGCTTTAGACCGATGGGGCTGGCTGAACGTCACCAAGGTCGATTGGAAGTGAAGCTCACCTACTTATCCAGTGAGAGGCAGGAGCCTAGTCTGGGTGTACGGACTATATCGAGCGTTCACTTCTGCCTGGTTCTCTACCGGGGCTGCTCCTATCGAGTAACCAGTGCTAGGACCGCCGCCAAGAACAGTGTTGCTGTAGGAAATAAGGAGTGTGTATCTCTCACCCTGAGTTCGCTCTTTGGGGTTGCAGGTAATAGGCACTGTACGCCTATTCTGGCTCGAACCACGAGTACCATTGCTATGACCATCTTTAGCAAGAGGCGGCAGAAAGCCCAGTGGGGCCGTTGTGAGTACATTTTCGCCACTACACATTAAAACCTCCAAGCTTCCTGTGTTTTTGCGAGAATGGGCAAGATGAGTTAAGAAATTTGGAACTCCAAAAGGTTGTTGTCGACACTTTTAACTTTTCCGTTAAAGGGGGGTGTAAGTATTTGATATATTGTCAATATTGTTTTTCTATGATGCAGGAAATCATAGCGAAGAATGCTGGTATGATACGAATCCGCCCTATTCAGCTATAAAAAAGCTGCGTTGGGAGCCATATTTCTAATAATGTCCCAACGATGGCATAGCGCTAAATTTGCGGTAGATTTCCCCTAGTGCCTGTCTCAACAGTGCGCGCTTGGCATTCATGTACATCTCTGGGCTAGGGCGGAACGTAAAAGGAGGGGCAGTCACTACATTGGTTTCATTGTCGTCTTGACTAGTTGATTCGAGCAAAAAATGACCTTTAAAGGGTGCTAAGGGGCTACAATCCACAAGGATGGCATCGATTGGTTCTGTTTTAGGGCGCAATCTTCGCTCTTCTGGATCATGGTAAATTTTCATTAATCTAAATCCGAACACTGGATTTATTGTTGTTCAAACAGAAACAGTTTGGGATTCTGTCTGTCTGCAATAGGTTGGTGTTGTATATTTATAAATTTAATACAGGGTGTTGAGTTTTTGGGGTGGCGGTGTTTGGAAACAATCTGTCAAGTTTCTCTTCACGTTCTATGGGTATGGTTGAAATCTTACTCGATCCGAGCAGCCACATCAGTAAATTTTTTGATTGTTGGGTCGGGAGGATAGGGTATTGATCACTTAGCCCATCTTGGGGGAAGTCTGCTGGTCGTGGGGGCGACTGCACTTTTTGCATCAGGACGATGCCGGGGAACTGTATGATTACAGGGCAGCTGCCGCTGCACGTATAACCAAAACCGGCTGCAAACAGGCTTTTGCTTGTGTGCAGCGGCTCTCGTTTGTTTTGGTGTTCTCTCAGGTGTCCTTGAAGCAAGTGCGCGTCGGCGATCATGTCACGGTTTGGTCTGCAAGATCCAGAATTGAATATCCGCTGGTTTTTGCGGTTTGGCGCGTGCCCGTGCCGTAATGGAGAATAATATGACGTATAACGTTAATACGCTGAGTTTGATTTATCTTGGAAACTACGGCTCGTCGGCCTCTAACCCCTTGATTGTTGACCCAATTGAAAACAATTGGAAAGCGGAAGACGCGTCTCTCCTAAATGGACTGTCAGTTGATCACGAAACCCTGCAAATCGTTCAGGCAAGCACGCATGACTATTTCATTAGCGATGATGATTTTGATGACGACGACGACGATGATGCTAGCGATACTGAGGATACAATCACCTACAACGTCGGGAATGGTTCAGTAACTCAAGAAACGGATGCGACTTTGGAAGGCGAGGTTCTTGTGACCTTGCAGGACGGGTCACAGGTTATTGTTAAAGCAGTGATAATTCAGACTGCAAATGGTGACCTGTTCATTACTGATCTTTACAATAATGGCACCCTTGACAACCTTGCGATTTCATCAGTCGAGATCGTCGAAATTACTGAAGACTGCTTGACGGGCTGGGGAACTCATCAAAGTGTGGATGGATCGTCAATTGTAGCACCAGATGTTGGTGATGGCATCGTCGAAGGCAGCAGCGGTGACGACTTGATCGATATCGCCTACACAGGTGATCCTGAAGGCGACATGATCGACAACGTAGATGCGATCAACCCATCCGATGGCCCTAATGATGATCTGGTTCACGCAGGCGCAGGCAACGATACCGTCCTGGCCGGAGCGGGTGATGACACCATTCATGGCGGCTCAGGTGACGACTCCCTGAGTGGTGGCGCAGGCAACGATGTTATTGAGGGTGATACTAATGCACCCGGTGGCAGCACCACTGAACGCCAAGTGTTTGAGTGGGACAAAGCGCCGAACTCAAACGGCTGGGATCCGATCGACAATGGTGACAGCCTAAGCAGCGGCTTTAGTCAGGACACAGGCGAAGTTACCGTCGACTTCTCGGTTCTGCACGAGGATCCCGGTGTAAGCACTACGTTTTCTGAGACCACTCAATATGTCGGTGGCATCGAAGGTGACGGAAACCCTGTCCAAGACAACAGCGGTTTGAAGTCGCTGACCAATGGGAATGGCAACGATGCGGCCTATCAGCTAGAGTTTTCTGATCCCGTTGAGAATGTTTCGTTCCGGATTAACGACCTGGACGGAGACGGTGTTGTTAAGGTTACCGCATTTGATGCCAACGGAGATCCGGTTGTTGTTGAGCTGGATGGTGGCTCGTCTTTGACCCTCACGGACGAAGATGCGGTTGCGGGCGATGAAACCGCGACAGCGGATGGCAACTACTCAAATGCAGATCAACCGAATATCTCTCTGTTGCTGAATATCGAAGGCCCGATTTCCCGTTTGATAATCGAACATGATCAGGAAGGAAGTGGGAACACTGGTATTTATGTCTCTGACGTATACTTTGACGTTCCAGATGGGGCAGCGGATATCGTGCCTGGAAATGACACCATTGATGGTGGCGAAGGCGATGATCTTATCCTCGCGGGCGGTGGTGATGATGATGTAGCCGGTGGAGATGGGGCAGATACCGTAGAAGGTGGCGAGGGTAATGACCTTATCGATACGTCCAGTGACGGAATTGCTCTGCCAGACCGCGGTTTCCCTGGGTACTCCAGCTCTTCGGTAACAATCCCGCCGATTCCAGCAGACAGCGACACCACAGATGACATGGATGTCGTCGATGGCGGTGCTGGCAATGATACCATTACAACTGGGGATGATGCCGATGTCATTACCGGTGGTGCTGGTGAAGATAGCATAGATGGCGGCATTGACGACGACACGATTTCCGGTGGAGCCGACAATGACTACATCGTTGGCGGCGAAGGCTCTGACAGCATTCAAGGCGATGGTGGCAATGACACCATTTACGGCGGCCTTGGTGGTGATGCATCCTTGGATGTTCTGAATATCATCGACGATGGTTCAGGCGGTGATCCCGTCGATCCTGACCCAACCAACGGTCGTGATGTAATCGATGGCGGTGCAGGGAATGACCTGATCTACGGTCAGGACGATGATGACACTCTGAGCGGTGGATCAGGTGATGATACCCTGTTTGGCGGCATCGACGAAGATAGCCTGTCAGGTGGAACTGGCGACGATATCTTGTTGGGAGGCCAGGGGGCTGACTACGTATCGGGTGGCGATGATGCGGACATCATTGGCGCTGGCGTCGGTGACACGATTGTCGGCGGCGAAGGTGGCGACGACGATGACGCCGTCATTGTGTCTGGCTTGGCAACCGTGACTTATGATGGAAATGACCCATCGTTAGAAGCTGGGACCATTACCTATTACGACGACGACCTGAATGAGACCGGCACTGCAGAGTTCTCGGAGATCGAGAACGTGTATGTTGTCGGTACATCGAGTACCAGTGCAGTCTTGGAAGATCCGTCTTCGGTTCCTGGCGCGGAAAGTGTTGATGGTATCGTTGAAGGAACAAGTGGCGATGATCTGATCGATTTGGATTATACCGGCGATCCGGACGGTGACCGGGTCGACTATGACGATGCCGTTCCACCATTGGTCGGTTCGCAAGATATTATTGTCGCAGGTGCTGGTGATGACACTGTCGAAGGTCATTACGGCACAGATGTAATCTTTGGTGGTGCCGGCGAAGATGAGCTGTACGGAAACCACGGAAATGATGCCATCGACGGCGGTACAGGCGACGATTACCTGGACGGCGGCGAAGGTCGGGACATTCTGGCAGGCGGGGATGGCAATGATACTATCTCAGGCAGCAATGATAACCCCGATGATGGTGGTGACTTGTTGTTCGGGCAAGACGGCGATGACACCTTTGTCAATATTGGCGAGGGCGAAGTTATCGTCGGCGGTGAAGACGACGATGGGCTAGACGAAGACGTTCTCGATCTAAGGGGAGCCGCTGAGGCTTCAAATCCCGGCGGTTCCTTGTCTGTTGCCTATACCGGAGGAGATCCAACGTCGGAATCCGGTGTTGTGACTTTCTATGATGAAAATGGTGAAATTACTGGGACAACTGAGTTCTCTGAAATTGAGAACGTCATTCCATGTTTCACACCAGGTACTTTGATTGCGACCCCAAAAGGCGAGCGCAAGGTCGAGGATCTGAAGGCTGGTGATCGCGTAATCACTCGTGACAATGGTATTCAGGAAATCCGTTGGTTGGGAAGTCGTGACATGACGTCGAAAGAGCTGACGGATGCACCGCATCTGCAGCCGGTTCTGATCTGTCAAGGCGCATTGGGCAATGGTTTGCCTGAACGTGATATCATGGTTAGCCCCAACCACCGTGTTCTGGTCGCCAATGACAAAACGGCATTGTACTTTGAAGACCGCGAAGTTCTGGTGGCAGCGAAGCACCTGACAGGTCTCGAAGGCATCGATGTCGTTGAGATTTCATCGGTAACTTACATTCACTTCATGTTCGATCAGCACGAAGTTGTACTGTCGGATGGTGCATGGACCGAGAGCTTCCAGCCGGGTGATCAAACTCTGCTCGGTTTGGACAGTGCGCAACGCAATGAACTGTTAGAGCTGTTCCCCGAGTTGAAAACGGAAAAAGGCCAAGCTGCATATCCATCCGCACGCCGCTCGCTGAAAAAGCATGAGGCGCGTTTGCTGATTCACTGATCCAAAGTGGTTTTGAAAATAGAAAGGCAGGGCTGTATGGCTCTGCCTTTTTTCATAATGCAGGTACGAAACTCAATTGTGATCAGCGCGCCATTTCACCCAGGCCTCAAGGGTGTCTAGATCCGTTGTGGCGTGAAGACCAGGCAGGGCTATCAATTGAACCGGTTCGTTGACCAATATGGAACGGGCGCCACTATCACCCTTCAGGGCAAGTAACGCTTCGAAGTAGCGCCTTGGGAACAAAACTGGATGACCGGGCATACCATCTGCAGTGCTAGCCCGTAGGATTGGTCCGTCGCTGTTTTGGTATTGAGCCGCCATATGCATCAGATCCTGGCAGTCGATCTCGGGCATATCAGTCGGCAGTATCATCACTGCCTCAATATGGTCTGGAAGGGCTGAAACTCCGGCACGGATGGATGCAGCCATGCCTTCGGAGGCATCGGGAACCTGAATTGGGATTGCCTCTCCAATCCATTTGGCACGTGGATGTGATTGATGGGGGAGCGTAACATAGCATGGTAATCCAGTTAAGTTCGCCCGTCTTGTGAGTAGCGCAATCAGGGGTTCGCCATTCACGTGTTCTAGCAACTTGTCGCGCGGAGCCATTCGGCTGGAAGATCCGGCAGCCAGCAACAAAATGGCGAGAGGGGGCATAATGTGTCTCCGGACATGGGGCGGCCGCAGAGACTAGGAGCCTCCGGCGGGGGTATCTTTGAAAAGATGAGGAGGAAAGGCCAGCGCTTTTTGGAGGCGGCCCAATAGGCTCGCCCCCAACCAGATTGTTGAACTTGTCTCGGGATGACTTCAGCCGCGCATGCGGGCTCCGTCGGCATCAAACAGTGGCGTGGTGATCAGCTGTGCTTGGTGCATTTTTCCAAGAATTTCAATTTCCACCTTCAAACCATTCACGGCTCGGTCTGCTGGCACGAACCCGATAGCAATGGATTTCGCAGCATGGTGTGAATAGCCACCTGACGTGCAGAACCCAACAACTTCTTCGTCCAGCCATATTGGTTCGTCTGCGACTACGTCTGCGTCGTCGGCATCGACCATAAACGCGCAGAGTTTACGGGTCGCTCCCGTGTCACGTTCGGCTTCAGCGGCATCGCGGCCAATGAATTGAACGTCCTTTTTGAAGGAGATGAAACGATCGAGACCCGTTTCTGCAGCCGTGTAATCCGGTGAGAACTCTCTCAACCAGGAACCAAAGAACTTGTCCAGGCGTAGGCTCATCATTGCTCGCATCCCAAAGGGCTTCATGCCGTGCGGTTTGCCTGCCTGCCACAGGGTGGTCCACAGGGCGCGAAGGCTAGGTAAATCACAGTAAATCTCATACCCTAAATCCCCAGTATAGCTGACCCGCTGCACGATACAGTCGGTCATGCCCACGCACGTATGGCGCACGTCCATGAACTTCATCTCTGAGATATCGCTACGGGTGCAGGCTTGCAGGACAGTGCGGGCCATTGGGCCTGCTATTTGAAAACCACTGCGCGTGTCCGAGATGTTTTCAATGTCCACACCGTCATCCAGGTTTTGCAGGAACCAGCGCCAATGGTAGGCCTGTGATCCATAAGAGGCAGTAAGTTGATATTCTTCCTGGCCAAGGCAGGAAATGGTAAAGTCACCAATCAAGCGCCCTTCGGGCGAGAGCATCGGGGTGAGTGACAGGCGGCCAGTTTTTGGAACCCGGCCTGCCATAATGCGATCCAGCCAGTCACGAGCGCCTGCGCCAGTTACCCGGTATTTTCCAAAATTGTGCAACTCGTTGATACCGACGGCATTGCGCACTGCGGCGACTTCCCGTGCCGTGGCCTCAAATGCGTTTGACCTCCGGAAGCTGGGAGTCTCATAGCGAGGTTCATCTTTGGTGGCAAAGTAGTTGACGACTTCTAGGCCATATTGCGCGCCCCAAACGGCACCCATGCTGTCAAAGATGTCATACATCGGGGTGGTCCGGAGAGGTCTGCCTGCTGGTAGTTCCTCATTCGGGTAGGAGATCGAAAACCTCTTCTGATAGTTTTCAATAACCTTGGGGCGGGTATAGCCTGGAGTGATCCAGTCCCCAAAGCGGCCGCAGTCCATTGCGAAGGTATTACGTTCGGTTTCTCCATTGATCATCCATTGTGCCAACATCAGGCCAACGCCGCCGCCCTGACTGAAACCGGCCATAACCGCACAAGCCGACCAATAGTTACGCATTCCTGGAACAGGTCCAACCAGCGGGTTTCCGTCAGGTGCGAAAGTAAAGGGACCGTGGATGACTGATTTTACCCCAGCGGTTTCTAAGACAGGGAACCGTTTGTAGGCAAAGGCAATCGAATCTTCGATCTTGTCGAAGTCATCTTGCAAAAGCTCATGTCCGAACTCCCATGGCGTGCCGTCCACTGCCCAAGGTTTGCAAGGTTGTTCGTAGAATCCGATACAAAGGCCGCGACCTTCTTGGCGCAGATAGCTTTCACCTGCTGGGTCCATGACATGCGGATGTTCACCGCCACCTTCAATGATGTCGGCAATCAGGGGAATTTCATCGGTGACAATGTACTGATGTTCCATTGGGTGGAGAGGGAAGTAAACGCCTGCCATTGCTCCCACTTCACGTGCCCATAGCCCACCCGCATTGACCACATGCTCTGCGTGGATAGTGCCCTTGTTGGTGACCACGTCCCAGGTACCGTCGGTGCGCTGATTGGTTTCCAGAACTTTGCAGTGGGTTTCAATTGTGGCACCGCCAATGCGTGCAGCTTTGGCATAGGCATGGGTAGTGCCCGACGGATCCAAATGACCATCAAGTGGATCATAAAGCCCACCAAGGATACCGTCGATGTTGGTGGCGGGGGCAATTTTTTTGATTTCTTCGGGTGAAATGATTTCGGTTTCCAGCCCCATGAACCGATGCTTGGCGCGCTCAGCTTTGAGCATGTCAAAGCGATCCTTGTCATCTGCAAGGGTGATGCCACCAACATGATGCAGGCCGCAGGACATGCCTGTTATCTCTTCAAGCTCTCGGTACAGTTTGATGGTGTACCCCTGTAGAGCAGCCATGTTTGTATCGCCGTTCAGGGTGTGAAAACCGCCAGCTGCGTGCCAAGTCGACCCCGAAGTCAGCTCTGACCGCTCTAGAAGCATGACATCCGACCACCCAAGTTTGGTCAGGTGGTACAGAACTGAGCAACCGACAACCCCGCCACCAATGACGGCCACACGCGTAGTGGTTTTCATTTCATCTCTCCCCAAAGTTATTGCTAGACAGTCTGTACATATGTGAACAGTAGTCCAGTCAAAAAGCGACCAGAGGTGTCGTGTTTGAAAAAGAAGAGGGCTACATCTTAGTCGCTGGTGCGGAACCTGCTGTTTTGAACCAATACTATTGTTGCCAACGGCGCGACCAGTAAAACGACTGCAACGCTAATTAGCAGATTGCCGAGTTGGGAATAGTCGGCGGCGGTCAGTTGTGTGCCGTCTGCCGAGGTGACTTCGCGGGTAACTACAAATATTTCATTCAGATACCGCGTCCCTAGATTTGAGGCGGAAAGGGCCAAATTCACAAACGATGCCATCACGGCAAAGAAGGTGGCCTTTAGATTGCTTGGTGCATTGCGAGCAATCCAGGCGAGCAGGGGGATCATCGACACCTGTCCCAGCGGCGATTCCGCCGCGGTATCCACAAGCGCGATAAAGCGAGCGTCAACGATGCCGTTGGTGGCGGCGGCCGTCCACTCATGCAGGCCGTAATACAATGCGATATTGGGTAGGCTCAAAATGGCCTCGGCGAGGGCCAGAAAGGTGACAATCCATGCAATGGAGCGACTGGCCATCATAGGACGAAGGACGATCATACCCGCCAATGTTAGAACCGAGGCGATCAGCGACAATACAGACAGAAACTGCTGGTCAAATCCCAGAACGTCAATTTCGAACCATGTGGCTGCAGCACCTTGCAGCGGAGTTGCCCGGTACACAAAGATAATGATTGCTGTGCCAATCAGTGCGCGTGCTTTCTCGGCAGGCAGGACATTCAGAAGTTGACGCATCAGCGCCAGAACGATTGCCATTGAGCCCGCAAAAACGATCTCTTGCGAGAACGGCAAACCGCTAAGACCCACACCTAGGGACAATGTCACGAACATTGCGCCGCCGATAAAGTACCAATGATTGACGCTTACCGGTTCTCGGGGCATTTCCATGCGTTTGCGAATTTCGGAAATGCCTAATCCTGCACGGTGAAGCTGCGCTTTCCCGTGATGGCCTTGCAAAAATGCAATGAATATCCCGCCTAGTGATAGACAAGGAAGGATAAGCGCTAGCGTAAATATGTCACCGTATATGGCCGCCTTGTCGACTTGGGATAGAAATTCGACGCCCTCGAATAACGCAACATTAAGCGCCGCAGCGGCGCTTGACCCTGCTATCAATGCAATACGGCCAAGGGTCTGCATCGTGGTGTGCACGCTGCGTGCGATGGGTGCAGGCAAAGTATGTCCGTCGCCGTCGGTGTGCGGGACTGCCTCGACGGACATGGCATCGGCGACCACATCTTGCAAAACAAAGCCAGTCGGGGCCAGTAAAACGGCAATGACGTACCAGATATTGGTCGACAACACGCTATTCATCTCGTCGGGTCTGGTAACAAGGCCAATCATGATTGCGTAACTGAATGCCATCAAGCAAGCACCCAGCAGAATGAGCCAAGCCTTCCACCGCCAGATCAAATCTACCAGATGGCCCAGAGGCATTTTAAGCGCCCAAGGGAGACCTGCCCAGAACCCCAAACCGGCAAGAAATGCGGCAGACAGATCTAGGTATTCTTTGACAAAAAACGACGCGGCAACCGACGTGAGCCCCTGTGCGCCGGCTGCAAAGTAAATCATCAACGGTGGTAAAAATGACCATCGCATTTGCCGCATCAGATCTACAATTACGCGATCGATCCATGCGGCCAGTGCGGTCATTTCAGTGGGCGAATTTTCAAACCGGTGAGGCGATTCCCAGACTTCTCGGTCACTTCAAAACGAAAGCCATGGAACGAGAATACTTGGCCTTTGGTTGGGATGATCTGGGCCTCGTGTATCACTAGTCCCGCCACTGTGTTTGCTTCGTCGTCTGGTAGGTTCCATTCCGTCGCGCGGTTCAAATCTCGGATAGTCATGGCGCCGTCGATAAGGTAATTTCCGTCCGGCGCCTTTTTGACCGGGGTTTCGTCATCCGGATCAAACTCATCGGTGATCTCGCCGACAATTTCCTCCAGAATGTCTTCTAGTGTGATCAAGCCTTGCAATGAACCATATTCATCAACGACTAGGGCAAAGTGAGCGCGTTGCCGCAAAAACTGCCGCATCTGATCGTCTAAAGGCGTAGTTTCGGGAATGAAGTATGGGGGCTTGGCCACCTCCGAGATCTGGAAATCCCGTAGCGGCGTTGCGTTGCCTTCAGAGCCACCAATCTGCGCATACATCTCGCGCAGCAAATCCTTGGCATGAATTACGCCAATGATGTTCTCGGGCTCATCCCGATATAGGGGCAGGCGGGTATAGGGTGAGTTTAGACATTGCTCCAAGATCACCTGTGGGTCGTCGGCAAGGTCTATCATTTCGATGTTCGATCGGTGGAGCATGATTTCTTCCACAGTCCGTTCTGAGAGATCCAGCGCGCCCAGAATTCGGTCGCGGTCTTCCTTCTCCACCATTCCCTCGGAATGGCCTAGTTGTAGGGCACCAGCGATTTCTTCACGAAAGGCAAGAATGTTGCTGTTGGGATCGATCCTAACACCGAAAACACCTAGGACGCCACGCACCAGAAAGCTGACTGCGCTAACAAACGGGGCAAGTAAGGTGACCAACAGACCAATGATAGGGGCGACTGTGGCCGCTGCTTTTTCTGCGTTTGAGATCGCATATGTTTTGGGCAGGACTTCAGCAAAGACCAAGACCAACAGGGTCATAACCAACGTTGACAAGGCAACGCCGCTTTCACCAAACATACGGGTGAACATAGCTGTTGCCAGTGATGCAGCCAAGATATTGACCAGATTGTTGCCCAGCAGAACTGAACCAATCAGCCGCTCACTGTCCTCGGTGACGGATAGCGCGCGCTTTGCCCCGCGCGAGCCCTTGTCCGCCTGTGTGCGCAACTTACCGCGAGACGCAGCTGTCAGGGCCGTTTCAGACCCCGAGAAAAAGGCGGAAAGAACCAATAACAGAAGAATGGTGCTGGCAGAGATCCAAAAGGCGCTGTCAAGAATGGTTGAAGTGGTTTCCATGAATAGTCCAAGAATTACGATACAAGGTAAGTTTATGGGGTGCGTTAGGGCCCTGTACAAGCCCTACGGTTCGGGTTCGCTTTCATCCTGGGCTAAGGGGTGATGCTGAAGAACCAACTCACTGAGCCGAGCATCTAGAACATGAGTATAGATTTCAGTGGTAGAGATATCCGAATGGCCCAACAAAGTCTGAATTGCACGCAAGTCTGCACCGTTGGCTAGCAAGTGTGTTGCAAACGCATGCCGCAGAGTGTGGGGAGTAACTTTCGCAGGGTTAAGGCCGCCAGTGACAGCTAGATCCTTTATCAACTGGTAGAACCAGTGACGCGTAAGGTGGCCGGTTTTCCCACGGGATGGGAACAGAAATGATGACGCGGTTTGCCCTGCTGGGGTCCGCTCTTCTTCTAGCCTATCACGCTCTTCTAACCAGGCCGCCAATGCCTGCCTAGCCGGAGGTGACAGTGGAACCATTCGCTCTTTGTTGCCCTTACCACGGATCAGCAACATACGAGGATCCCCTCGCGCTGCCGAGGCTGGAAGAGAGACCAGCTCAGTCACACGCATGCCGGTGGCATATAGCAGCTCCATCAAGCAGGTATTGCGAAGTTTTTCGGATGGGTTGCGTCCAGTTTGACGCGCCGCGTCTAGCAGGCGATCGACCTCGATCACCTCCAACGTTTTGGGTAGCGCCTTGGTTCTTCCTGGGCCGCGGATCTGGATGGCCGGATTATCTGTTCGCCAGTTCTCTTCGAATGCAAACCGGTAAATCTGCTTTACCGCAGACAGACGGCGCGCTCGGGTAGACTTGGCTAATCCCTGTGCGTCACAGTAGATCAGGTAGTCTTCAATGTCTTCGCGCGTGGCCGATGCAATGTTGACCTCTTCGCGTTCCATCCAACTAACAAAGTCCTTGAGGTCACGGCCGTATGCCAACAGCGTATTGCGAGATGCCCCCAATTCAGCCGCTTGCGCGTCAAGGAATGTAGAAACCCACTGTAGGGCGTCCCGAGGAGCCATCTTACGTCCTTTCCAGCAATATCAACTGCAAAGCCGCACGGCGGGCGGTATCCTCTAGTCCAACCGCGCGGAACGTAATCAGGGCAGCACTCAGGTCAGATAGGTTTCCAGTGGCACCTTGTTCAAACATCTGCATGCTGCGCAGAATTGCCTCGCCTAACTGACCACTATCCAAAAGGATCTGCATGTCTTTTGGCAGCTGAGCCTCAGTATCGAATCCCTCTCCAATCGCTTGCTCCAAGTCAGTTGTAGCCGAGACACTGTTGGGTTTTCCTTGGGCCAAAGCGGACAAAAAACGGTTCTTTCGACTGTCTTTTGGAATCGAAACTGCAGTTGAAGCATATGACGGTGACAACAAACGAATATACCATGCCAGCTCAGCGGTGTCGCCGGTTAGGGGAACAGCGGCGATCTGTTCAGAGAATAAGTCGGCAAAGGCAACCTCGATCCGGGCTTCGCCCATCGCTTGCCACACCAAGGGCAGTGTTTTTGCTACGGCATCAACACTCTCGGTGTTCAACGCTGTTTCAAACTGCTGAAGCGCGGCAACCCGATCCCAGATGCCGCCTGACGCAGCAGGGAGCCGGTCTGTATAAAGCCCCAATAGTTGGTTTGGATTTAGGGCGCCAATACGGGTTAACCGTTCGGCTGCTTCCAATTGAGCCTTCCAGCCCGCGATATCGCGTAGATCTGCAGAGGCAAAGGCCCGTGGCAGAGGGGCAGTGGACATGCGCTCGCCTATTGTCTCAAACAACCGGAAGGTCAAAGGCTCAGGATCCTGAGGCCTGGGAAGTGGCGGCGCCAGTTCAAAGACATCCGGGCTTAAAAATCGATCTAGCAGATCAAGTTCCTGTTTAGGCAACAACTCCAACGCATGTGTCGCTTCCAGCGTTAGCGCGGCGGTTTGCCAGTCCCCCCGACGGGCGGCACAGAAAATACGAGCTGAGTATTCTGGTGATAAGTAGGGCTTAGCGGTCAGGGCCGCACAAGACCGGTCCTCGTCCCCGGTAAGCAGTGTCGCGTCAAACCAACGTTGAAAACGCTCAAGGTTCTTGGCTGGTCCTGCCTGCTCGGCTAGGGCTTGGGCTGGGTCAGTAGCGCCTAGTTCCATCAGGCGGTCTAGGCGTGCTAGAAGGAATTCATCACTCGACCCACTCGGGGGGCGGGTTTCGGATAGAAGCAATGTGAACAACAAGGATTGCATTGCTGGACTGTCCAAAACTACGACTTGGCCAATTAAACGCGACAAGGTTTCTGAGCTACTGCCCTTCCATAAGTCGACCGGCAAACCGGTGGCCGAGGGGGGGACTAAACCAACCGGCACCAACAGTTTTTCCAAAGGTGTAACCACAATTTTGGGCTGCAGTGTTGTCCCCGCGACTGGTGGCTCCAGCAACACAATTCCCGGCAACGTGGAATCTGGTACCGGCTGTTGCAGCCAGCTAATGGCGGACAAGGGGTCAGTTGCATGGACGACACCGGAAAGGCATAGCCATGCGACTGAAGACAGGAAGGCCTGCTTAATTGGCATCTAATACCACCGGTTTTCTAACTTCTGTGGTTGGGGCGCTAAAATCTGCTCCAAACCACGGGCCAACATATGCATATGCGATTAGTCCTATAACGCTCAGAATTAAAACAATAATCAAGTATTTGATAATGCGCCCCATGGAGTATCCTCTGCCCTTCGTCTTGGTGTTTTGCTCAAGTTATATATAGCCTTTTCGACAAGATCACGTCATTCACACAAGAATGAGCGAAAATGAGCAAAAACAAGATGTCGAAGCCGCCACTCCTAAGCCTGGGATTCTGAAAAAGACCATTGTGATGGTTGGGATGATGGGGGCAGGCAAGACCGCAGTAGGCCGCGCACTGGCCGCGCGTCTTGATGTCCCATTTCTTGACAGCGACCACGAGATCGAGGCCGCTGCCAACATGACAATACCAGAGATATTTGAACGTGACGGTGTCGAGTATTTTCGAAAGAAAGAAAGCCAAGTGATCTCTCGGTTGCTGGCCGAGGAACGGGGCGTTCTGTCAACCGGCGGCGGCGCGTTCTTATCCGAAGAGAACCGGGAAATCATAAAAGAAAATGGCGTTTCGGTTTGGCTGCAAGCTGACCTGGAAGTGACATGGAACCGGGTCAAACATCGCAATACCCGGCCGTTATTGCGGACCGACAACCCCCGTAAAACGTTGAGCGAGTTGTATGACGCGCGCGTGCCCATGTATGCCAAAGCTGATTTGCATGTGCCCTCGGATGGGCAAGTTACAATTGAGGAAATGGTAGATCGGGCGCTTCAGGCGCTGAAAAATCGGCCCGATGTATTGGAATGGACATAATGGAAAATACTGTACACGTAGATCTTGGTGATCGTTCGTATGATGTGGTGATCGGCCCGGGTCTGTTGGCGCAGGCGGGTGAGCGGATTGTTCCACTACTGAAGCGGCGTCGTGTGGTGGTGGTAAGCGATGAAACCGTTGCGGAACTGCACTTGGAAACACTGCGTGCGGGTTTAGCCGCTGCGGAAATTGAAATGACGGCTTTGTCCCTGCCCCCAGGCGAGGCCACCAAGGGCTGGCCTCAATTCAGCCGGACGGTTGAATGGTTGCTGGATCAAAAAGTCGAACGCGGCGATGTTGTTGTTGCTTTTGGCGGTGGGGTCATTGGCGATTTGGTTGGATTTGCAGCCGCTGTTTTGCGTCGTGGCGTGCGATTTGTTCAAATCCCGACCTCACTATTGGCGCAGGTTGACAGTTCCGTTGGCGGTAAGACGGGTATTAATGCGCCTCAGGGGAAAAACCTGATTGGGGCGTTTCACCAGCCATCCTTGGTTCTGGCTGACACTTTTGTCCTAGGCACGCTAACGGCCCGCGATTTCCTTGCCGGTTACGGCGAGGTCGTGAAATACGGCATGTTGGGTGATTCCGAGTTTTTCACTTGGCTTGAGAAAAACGGACCACTTTTGGCTGACGGCGATATGGCAGCACGGGTCGAAGCCGTAACTCGGTCGGTCCAGATGAAGGCTGACATTGTTGCACGCGACGAGACCGAGCAGGGCGATCGGGCGTTGCTGAACCTTGGCCATACCTTCTGTCACGCCCTTGAGGCGGCAACTGGATATTCAGATCGACTACTTCATGGTGAAGGTGTCGCCATCGGCTGCGCTCTTGCCTTTGAACTATCAGCTCGGTTGGGACTTTGCAGTCAGGAGGACCCGAGCCGAGTGAGGGCACACCTGAAAGAAATGGGGATGAAAACTGATCTCTCGGACATTTCCGGTGAACTTCCCTCTGCTGAAGAGCTGGTTGACTTGATGGGGCAGGACAAAAAGGTCGTCGATGGTCAGCTAACGTTTATCCTAGCTCGAAATATTGGCGATGCCTTTGTGACTGGCGATGTTCCTTCGGACACAGTTCTCAGCGTCTTGAAAGATGCGCTGGCCAAATGAGTTGAAGGTGAAACCAAAAGTTTCACACTCCGTTCTCATCAAGGGCTTAGCTTTAAAGGTAGCAGGCAAGACAATGACTTAGTTTCTGCTACCCCAGTGCCTAGCTGGGCAGGTGTATGTTGAATTTGGTTCTCAAGATCTTGTCAGTTTCAGCATCAAATCGAGCGGCAGAGCGCGTGCTTAGAATTTTTTCTTTGCGGGCTGTCGCTCTTTGCACCAGATCCGGCTTTTCCTTTTCTTCCCATTCCTTAGGCGAGCTTCGGTCACCAAGACTAGGATAGACATAGTCGACCTGCATGCGGCTTAGTGTTTGGCTGGTGCCAAGATAGTGACCGGGTCCGCCAATACATGTTTCGCGGATCTGATCTACAGCCATTGTTTCGTCACTCACTTCTATGCCACGAACACACCGAAGCGCTTGCCCAATTAAATCGTCGCTAAGGATCAAAGATTCATGGCAGAATCCCAGTAAGGACGCGTGCATTCCCGCCGCTTCATATACCATGTTAAGCCCGGACAGGCCTGCCATCACGGCCGAGCACATCTGTTCCCAGCCAGCCTGCATGTCCGGTAGCTTGGAGTCGGACGCACCAGCCGCAGCGCCTCCGGGTATGCCATAAAATTTGTGCATCTGGGCACAGCCAGCCGACAGCAGGGCTTGCTCGCCCGAGCCTACAGACATTGATCCTGTTCTTAAATCTAGACCAAATGGCCACGTGCCAAAAATTGCCGGCGCACCGGGTTTGACTGCATTGACATAAACTAGACCGGCCAGACATTCGGCACAGGCTTGAACAATTGCGCCTGCAATGGTTGATGGCGCCGTTGCCCCCGCCATACCTGCCGACAGCAACAGAACGGGCATTCCTCCGATGATGCATTTTTCCATGACCTCACAGCTCTCGGTCGCGAACTTCATAGGCGGCACGACAAAGCAGTTGGTGTTCGACACAAACGGACGGTCTCGCCATTTGTCTTCGCCGCCAGCTATTATGTGAAGCATTTCAATTGCGTCATCGACAAATCCCGGCTCGGTGAATGACACACCCACATGTTTGGTTGTGCCGGATGTGGTGGCATAGATAGAGTTCAGGTCCATCTCACGGTTGTCAGGTATGTCGCGACAGATCATTGGTCGCTGGAGGAAATGAATATTGTTTAGGCTATCTGCTATCCGGGCGGCATCGTGAAGGTCCTGAACTGTAGAGTCACGGTATTCACGCCCGTGTACGTCGACCATGCTGACTGCTGCACCGGCAGTGCCGTAGTGGACCCGGTTGCCTGATAGTTCGAGATCGGTTTTTCCATCGCGACTAAACAAAGTGACAGAACGATTGGCCTTGGCAATTGTGTCTTCAACCAATGCTCTTGGGAACCGGATACGGCCGTCACTCCCTAAAATGCATCCAGCATTGGTCAGGTAGTCAATGCCACTTTGTGGAGCATCAGCAAGTCCGATGGTTTCTAGGGCGGTCAACGCAGATTGATGGATACGTTCCATATCATCTTGGGTAAGCGGTTTGAGTGTGCCCCCCTCCATACCCGGGTAAACCGAACGAAGATGGTCAGCGACAGGGGCCGCACGGGCGGCACGCCGCGCCGCGCGGCCTCCGCTGCGGGCGGCGCGGGTGGCGGGTTTTGGTTGGGTGTTCATAGCAAAGCCTGTTTTTTGAATGGATCTGAAGGGTTTCAGATCCGAACAGGCCGACCTCTGGCTGCGCGACCACGGGCCGCGCCAATCGTGCGGTAGATCAGGCTGATATAGCACTGTTCTTTCTGCATGGTTGCTCCAATCTCATTGAGATCAGAATGCCAAAGGCAAAATCGCAAACTGTTCTATTTGCGACGAAGATGAAAAATGCGACAAGAATTTCAGCCATGGACTCTATCCCAGTTGCGAACAACAAAGGGCTGGCAAATGCCAGCCCTTTGTTTTGATTGGTGAAACAGAACAGAGTTTACCTATGCTATTTGGTCAATCTCAGAACGGTAATGGTAACAAAAACGTCGGAGAGGCTGTGTGAGTGAGTGCCTTAAGGTCTTTATTTAACTGTGTTAAGTTTTGATCCCGCACTTCGAAAATCTACAAATTTTGCAGATTTGGTCGGTTTATGGCCTGAGAATACGTCTGTCATGGTCAAGCTTACAAAAATCAACACTTTCGAATTCAGGCTGCGTGATCTTCAATGCTCACCTTCGGAGTTACGCATCGAACTTAATTGAAAACGCTAAGCTAACTTTGAGGGATTCAGATTACACTCCAAAATCAAAAAGTCTGGATGAGTACCTCTCGATCAGGCATTTCACATGTTGTCCGCATGCGTCCCTTCTCTTGAGCCAACCTCTTTGCGAAGAAAGAAATTCGGTTGACCTTTGGGCATCGGAATTCCGGCGAAAGTAGAAATATAAGTTTGCCATTGCCCTATCCATTGCCCACAAATCCTTGGAAGAACAAATCGCATATTCGGTGAGAGTTGTTGACTTTGCGCAGTCATAGCTTGGACCTGTTAGGCCAGTAGAAAGGCCATCAGCTCGAAGGTTAGCCTCTCCCATAAGGCACCAGCGAACAAAACCATCTCGTTCCAGCTCTGCTTTCACTCTTGATGTGTATTCACCTAATAGAGGGGCGAAGGCCTCTCCGCCAAACACGTTATGGCCATCCTTTAATGTGTATTCTGCCTGTGATCTCCAAAACCGTTCATCAACACGGAACAAGTTCCCGCAGTTATTTGCCAAACCAAAGTATTCGACAACCTGGCGTGTGATACGTCGCGGTGTCGGCCTCTCTGCCGCTGTGGTGACGTCAAATCCATCCTGTATGTGCACATCGATATCGAGAGCTTGTGCAATTTCGGGGGTGATCGGTAAGAGCGGTTCGTTTGGCCTGGCAGCAGTAAAATACTCTATGGCTTGTCGGCTCAGTCCAACCTCGTTGAGGAAGGCACCGATCATGGCGTTTGCCATTCCGGATTCGGGCACCTCCAAACTGCCGTCTAAGTTGTTCACCAATCGGTATGCAGCATGAACACTTATATCTGCGTTAGGGGACATGTATCTGCGAACGCCGGAAACCCAAATTACAGCACATATTGAGTGGCAGCCTTCGCCATCCAGCACTAGCGTTGTAAATCCACGTATGGCAATCTCAGCCCCTATAGAGATCTCAGTGTCGACATCTCCGCCAGAAGATTCCAACGCTACGGAGGCCCGCTCTGCTTGTTGGGCAAGTTTGTAAAAAACGGCGTCGTCGCCAGTTTGGATCTGACCGCGGATAACGATCAACTTCTGCCCTGGCACAAGGCCATCAGCTATATCGAATTCAGCCGCAGCACTGCCCTGAGCAATCAGGTAAATGCCCATCAAGAAACACCAAGTGTGCGCCAATATTCTCAAAGCCATCAAGGCCATCCTAGATCTCATCCGGAAATTCAGCAGCCGCTGCTTCATCTATGCGCTCTGCCTCCTCTTTTCTTTTAGAGATAGTCTCGTAAAATTCTTGAGTCTCAAAATCACTGAAGAACTCAGCATCTGGCGCCAAGCGAGTAACGGCCTCTTCAACTTCATCGACAGTTACCCGGAAGAACTCCTTGCGGATATTGGCGGCGCTAATTCGACGATCTTCGTACTCGGCATGCAGGGTGTTCTCCAGTGCAGGGGCATCTTCGCTGTAGATCATTGCGTGCGTATCAAACAGGAATGGCACGCTCGCATCTCCCAGCTCACGCACCCTATCATATGGCTCAAGGCGACGGGTCATGCCAATTTTGATGACATCCTCGCCGAAGGATCCAATGTTTGAGATAATATGTGCCATTTCTAATAATTTATTGCAGACAAAAGGTCGGCGGTCCATTTTGCCGTTGTTTAGTTCCGGACAGGACATGTAGCTAGTAGCTATTAGTGGTTGTATTTGCCAAGATGCGGCCGACCTGCTGTGATCTAAATGGAGTCGACCATGACTGACCTTGTACTACTGACGTTCGGCGATGATGAAATCGTCCGTTGCACCAGCCTCAATGATGCCAAGGCCAAGGTGGTCGCCCGCGCCAAAATCTCAGATAAGGTTTCAGTCAAAATAACTCCAGCCGGCGGCGGACCTGTTACTTCTCTGAAATTTGACAGCTCCTCCGGCGATTGGTTGCCTGATTTTTGAAGTTGGCCTTGCAATTATCTTGCTGAGCCCGTTCTGGCAGTTCAAAAATTACATTAACTTGTGACCAAGGATGAAGCGAGACTATGCCATCAAGTGGACAGGACAACTACTCATTTTCTCGGCTATTGGGTGACCTTCAGCCGGGTGCTACGCATATAGTAACTGGGAAAAACGGTGCTGGAAAATCTAGGTTTTTCAACCACTCCACTACACAAATTTCAGAAGAGTTGCTTAACGGTCGATCTAAGTTTTCCCGCCTACTTTGCATGGCTGGCACCATGCACGACAAGTACCCTAGACAGATTTACATGAGTAAATCATTGGATGACGAGAGTATCGTGTACCTGGGAAACAAAGTTAACAACAACATGATATCGGACATCGCGCCTTTTCGAGTACTACTGCGCTCCATGCTTAATCCTTCCAATCCAGCATATCGGAAATCGGATTTTTTGTCGCACCTTCTCTCGCGGATAAATCTAGGGACAAATGTGAAGTTGAAGTTCAGGTATGGAAAAGGTCGAAAAGGAGCCGTCATTGACACAGTTGAGACCGAGTATTCCATCGACCTTTCGGACCCTTACCAACTAGAAGTTGAGGCATCGAATTTATTGCATCACGTAGAGAAAGGAGACCTATTGCTGTCCGACATGAGTTTTGAGAAATCAGGCCAGTATCTTGGCCTGCCTGACTTGAGTTCCGGAGAAAAACAGTACATTTTATCGTTGCTTGGAATTGTTTTTTGCGGCGCAGCAAAGTCTGTCGCATTTTTTGATGAACCAGAAAATTCGCTCCACCCTTCTTGGCAGCTTCGGATTGCGAGGGATTTATCTCAAGCGATGCAGGAAATCCATAGCGGCTCAACATTGGTTATTGCTACTCATTCCCCTCTAGTAGCGAGTAGCCTTTCTAATGGTAACGTTTACCTTTGCGACCTTCCAAATGATCAAACTTGGACTAAAGTCAATATTTACGGTCGGTCTAGCGACACCGTCTTAAGGGACCAGTTCCATCTATTTTCTGCTAGGTCGCCAGAAGTCACAAAAGTCATAAATTCTTGCTTGTCTCACATAGCAAAAGGTGAAGAGGCCAGCGCAGAATTTGTCTCAAAAAAAGAACATTTGAGAGCATTGAGAATCGACTTGAAACAGGACGATCCGCTCGCAGATGTTGTCTCCACGATACTCGGATTGTGACACTCAATGGCTATCCTAAACCCCGTTTCCAGATCCGTACTAAATACGAGGTCAGCCAAGAAACTAGCTGTGCGTCGGCAGAGTTTTTGGGTCCAAAGGCGGCCTAAACTAAGTGAGAGTTTGGCTCATCTGGTTGGTTTGATTATGCGGCGCGTTGCCTGT
>NZ_QHLQ01000026.1:0-40471 GCF_011813015.1 Parasedimentitalea denitrificans
TTTACTGCACTTGGCATCCCCAAGACAGAGGCGATAGGCTAAATCCGTCCGGTGTCAGGGGAGGTCCGACCTCAACCCTATTTGTGCAACAAAGCCTTCTAAAGTTCATCGATATCCAAATTTAGAATTTTCAATTGAGAAAGTGCTGCTGTTAGAAATGCAAATTCAGACCGAACAACTCCGCCAACTTCTAAATACTATTGATCAGCTCTACGCAGCCGCCTGTGATCCGGAAAAATGGCCTGTATTCCTTTCTGCAGCAGCTCAATTATTTGAATCCCAAGGCACCCAAATTGGGCACCATGATCTGACCAACCACAGTCTATCCTTCAGTCGGCTGCATGGGTATGAATGGGACGAAGCGCATTATCAAAAATACGACAAATTGATGCCCCAGGATCCCCGGCTTCCATTTTTTGCGCAAAACCCGTTCAAGCCTATCCATTGCAGAATGAACATCACCGATAATGAGTTGCACGAAACGGAGGTTTATAAAGAGGTTTTGGAACCCGGCGGCGTTGAATACTCGATTGGGGTAAACTTGACCGAGGAATCGCGGTCGATGTCCTATTTCCTGGCCCTACGCAACAAATCACAAAACCGGTTTGGCAGTTCAGAATGCGACCTTCTGCAAGAACTTATCCCGCACCTGAACCGTGCGATCTTTCTGCAAAGAGACATCAGCTCAATCGACTTTGAACGCAACATTGCCGCTGATACACTGGATGGGATGGCTGTTGGTCTGTGCGTGGTTGATCAATCAGGTGGGTTGAAATTCAGCAACCGAACCGCCCAGGATCTACAGAGCGACGACGACGGGTTGAGCGTTGCCAATGGCCGTCTTATTGCTACCGGCCAGTCCGGCTCTGCCCTAAGAGCAGCAATCCGCAATGTCATCAGTCAGGCACGAACCGGCACTTCAGTAGGTGGAATTCCCCTTCAAATCGACCGCCCGTCTGGGCGTGATCCGCTGGCGGTTCTTGTTGCGTCACTGTTTGGTGACCACCTGAAGTCAGGCTGGGCTGGCATGCGCGACCCACTTGCGATTTTGATCATCCGTGACCCGCGACAACCTGTTGAATCCCGACACGAACTGCTGAGCAGAATGTATAGCCTGACCCCCAGCCAGGCGCGTTTGGCCAATCTCCTGGTCAACGGGATCTCACTGCGCGACGCAGCACAACAGGCCGGTTTAACCGAGGCCAGTGCCCGCCAATACCTAAAGCTGATATTTGGCAAAATGGGTGTAACCCGACAAAGCTAAATGGTCCTCAAGGCCCTGAACTTACCCTTGCCAATCGGCTTCAACGGGGCCTGAATACCCGCACATCTACTCTATCTGGACCGACGTTCGCGCAGCACAGTGAACAGACCACTACCAATGATGACTGCGCTACCCAACAAGGTTAGCAGGTCCGGACGCTCACCAAATACCAACACGCCTAACACCATGGCAAACACCAGCCGCGTATAGCGAAACGGTGCCACCACCGAGATCTCGCCAGCGCGCATGGCGCCAGTCAGGGCGTTATATGCAATCACTCCAATCACCGTAGCGGCTGCCAGTTGTGCCCAAACCAGCCAACTTGGCCAACTGGCACCACCGGTCCAGCCCAGAGCCACTCCTCCGGCGACAATAAGCATGGCGAAGCCGTAGATGCCTAGCTGGTGGTTGGACATAGAAGATGGCGCGGCGCGAGTGGCCAGATCCCGCCCGGCAAACCCCAGCGTCCCAATTACCGCAAAAATGGATGCAGGTTCGAAACCGCTTACTCCGGGGCGTAATACCAACAGAACACCACAGAACCCGACAGCGATGGCCAGCCAGCGCTTCCAACCGACCTGTTCACCAAAGAAAACCACTGCCCCCGCCGCGACCACCAAAGGTGTCGCCTGCAGGATCGCCGAAGCCGAAGACAAAGGCGTCAAAGCAATTGCCAAGGTATAACACAGCCGCCCGGTCACCTCTGCCACCGAGCGCAACACCATCGGGCGCGTGCAAATCGCCGGGTGCAGAATTCGCTGCCCCTGCGCGCGCGCCATGATCATAAAGATGACCATGCCACCTAAGCCAAAGATGATAAGAACCTGCCCTACTGGCAACGACTGGCTGGCGGACTTGATGAACATGTCCTCTAGGGCAAAAGCTGCCATAGCCAGCACCATCAATAGGCTGCCACGCACTGTGTCCATATTCGTTGCTTTCTGTATTTGCCCAATCTGCAATCGCAATTGGTAGGCATGACCAGTGTCGTTCACAAGTGAAACAACTGTGTTATTTGGGTTATCCCTGCGACAAAACTGCGCGGCGATAATGGTGCATGTTCAGAAACACCGCCCCCTTAGGTCCACCGCAATAGCCATGCTCGCGATCGGCACGGAACCGAATTCCTTCGCCCACGTTAAGGGGGACCCATAGATCCTCTCTCAGGACCTCCATTTCCCCCTCAAGCAAAATCACCTCTTCGATCATTCCTGTCTCGTGCGGCTGAGAGACATGGCTTTGCCCTGGTTTCAAACTTATCTGAAATGTCTCCCCCCCAATGTTGGGGTCATAGGGAAAAACAATCTTCACCGCGATACTGCCGGGAAACTGCACTGTTTTGGCGGTGCGGGTCTTGCCGGTTTCCTCTCGGGTTGCTTCATCAATCAGAGCCGAAAGCGGCAAATGAAATCCTTTGGCGATCTTCCAAAGCGTTGCAATCGTCGGGCTTGATTCGCCGCGTTCTATTTGGCCCAGCATCGCTTTGCTGACTCCGGTCAGCTCTGCCACCTTGGTCAGGCTCAAGCCTGATTCAGCGCGAATATTCCGCAGGTTAAGAGTGATAGTGTCGTCGCTCATCAATTCCGCCCATAAAAAGACTTGTGCGTTATAGCGCACGACGCCTATTGTGCGCTATAACGCACGCACCCTACTCGAGTAGCCAGCCAAGGAAAACCCGCATGCTGAAAAGTCTGAGACTTTCCCATCTCGCTGCCGGGGCAATTGCTGTGCTGGTGGGCTACACCAGTTCGGTAGCCATCATTTTTCAGGCGATCGAGGCAGTAGGCGCGACACAGGCGCAAGCCAACAGCTGGCTGATTGCCCTAGGTCTGGGCATGGGACTGACCAGCCTGGGCCTGTCGCTATGGTTCCGGATGCCAATCCTGACGGCCTGGTCCACTCCCGGTGCAGCGTTATTGGTTGTTGGACTGAAAGATGTGCCAATGGACCAAGCCATTGGCGCCTTTGTGTTCTGCGGCGTGTTGCTCACTCTGACTGGTCTTACTGGCTGGTTCGAGCGTCTATCGCAGTTGATTCCGGACACACTGGCCAATGCCTTGCTCGCCGGAATTCTGTTCCAATTTGGCCTCTCCGCATTTACGGCCTTGAATGACGACACGGCGCTGGTTGCAATTATGGGGGTTAACTTCCTGATTGGTCGACTATGGTTTCACCGCTACAACATACCCGTGGTTCTGCTGGCTGGTTGCCTCTGGGCAGGGTTCGCCGGATCATTTGGAGACATACAGCAGCTGGACCTCAGTCTAAGCCTCCCCATGCCAGTGATGCCCGGATTCTCCGTTCCGGTTCTGATCGGCGTTGGCCTACCGCTATATATTGTCACCATGTGTTCGCAAAACATGCCTGGCGTCGTCACTCTTCGCTCCGCCGGATACCAACCGCCGGTCTCAGCCAGCCTAATGGTGACCGGCATTGCCTCGATACTACTAGCCCCATTCGGCGGATATGCCTTCAACCTTGCTGCCATCACCGCCGCAATCTGTGCTGGACCCGAAGCGGATGGCGACCCCAAAACCCGCTACCTTGCCAGTGCCACCGCCGGTGTTCTGTATTGCCTAGTTGGGCTGGGCGGCGCCACCGTAATCAGCCTGTTTTTGATCGCGCCCAAGGCACTGGTGGCCACCATCGCGGGCCTCGCCCTGCTCTCGACTATCGGCAACAGCCTGTCCCATGCATTATCCGACAGCCAGAACCGCGAGGCTGCTTTGATCACTTTTATGACCACGGTTTCGGGCATCAGTTTCTTTGGCATCGGGTCCGCCTTTTGGGCGCTGGCCATCGGCTTGACCGTCGATCATCTTCTGACGCGCCAAACACAGTCAAATACACCAACCACCGCCCATCAGAGCCGCTAACGCGGGTCAAACGGAACAAAACAACCAAACACAGCCCCGACATATTGCGTTTGTTGCGTAAATCGTGTCCCTGAGGGCAAACATAGGGAAACAGCACAATGCCATTTTACCGATCAAGAACTTCGACCCACGGCCGCAACATGGCGGGTGCACGCGGCCTTTGGCGCGCCACCGGTATGCAGGATGATGACTTCGGCAAGCCAATCATCGCTATCGTCAACTCGTTCACCCAGTTTGTGCCCGGCCACGTTCACCTTAAGGATCTGGGCCAGATGGTCGCCCGCGAGGTTGAGGCCGCAGGTGGCGTTGCCAAAGAATTCAACACTATTGCGGTGGATGACGGCATCGCTATGGGCCACGATGGAATGCTGTATTCACTACCGTCGCGCGAGATCATCGCCGACTCGGTCGAATACATGGTCAACGCCCACTGTGCCGACGCCATGGTCTGCATCTCAAACTGCGACAAGATCACACCCGGCATGATGATGGCCGCCATGCGCCTGAACATTCCGGTGATCTTTGTGTCTGGTGGCCCGATGGAGGCCGGCAAGATCGACATCGAAGATTTGGACATGACAAAGATCGACCTAGTCGATGCCATGGTTGCCGCCGCCAGCGAAACCATGACCGACGAACAGGTTCAGCATATCGAAGAAAACGCCTGCCCAACCTGTGGCTCCTGTTCAGGCATGTTCACCGCCAACTCGATGAACTGTCTGGCCGAGGCGCTGGGTCTGGCGCTGCCGGGCAACGGCTCGACGCTGGCCACTCACGCTGACCGCAAGCACCTGTTCCTTGAAGCGGGTCGCAAGATCGTCGACATCACCAAGCGCCACTACGAGGGCGAGGAAAAAGGCCTGCTGCCACGCGACATCGCCACGTTCGACGCCTTTGAAAACGCCATGTCGCTGGACATTGCGATGGGTGGCTCAACCAACACCGTGTTGCACCTGCTTGCCATTGCCCACGAGGGTGAAGTCGATTTCACCATGACCGATATGGACCGTCTTAGCCGTCAGGTCCCGTGCCTGTGTAAGGTCGCGCCAAACATCGAAAACGTGCATATGGAAGACATCCACCGGGCCGGTGGTATTTTCTCGATCCTGGGCGAGCTGTCCCGCGCGGGCCTGTTGCACAACGACGTTTCCACCGTGCACTCCAGCACCATGGGTGAGGCGATTGCCAAGTGGGACATCAAGGTCGCCAATAACCCCGAGGCCGAAGAGCTGTTCAAAGCGGCCCCGGGTGGCGTGCGCACGACACAAGCCTTTTCAACTGAAAACCGCTACAAAGAATTGGACACTGACCGCGAAAATGGCGTGATCCGGTCTAAGGAACACGCATTCAGCCAGGACGGCGGCCTTGCAGTTCTGTTCGGCAATATCGCTCTGGACGGCTGCATCGTGAAAACCGCTGGCGTGGACGCCAGCATCCTACAGTTCACTGGCTCCGCCTATGTCTGTGAAAGCCAAGATCAGGCTGTCAGCGACATTCTGACCGGCAAGGTCAAGGCTGGCGACGTTGTGGTTATCCGCTATGAAGGCCCACGCGGTGGCCCTGGTATGCAGGAAATGCTCTATCCGACCAGCTACCTGAAATCCAAAGGTCTAGGCAAAGACTGCGCCCTGCTGACCGACGGTCGTTTCTCGGGTGGGACTTCTGGCCTGTCCATCGGTCACGTCTCTCCCGAGGCAGCTGAGGGTGGCACCATTGGTCTGGTGGAGCATGGCGACAAGATCGAGATCGACATCCCCAACCGCTCTATCCAACTGGTGGTTTCGGACGACGTTCTGGCCGAGCGCCGCAAGGTTCAAGAGGAAAGCGGTTGGGTTCCCGCCAAGCCGCGCAAGCGTAAGGTCTCTACCGCCCTGAAGGCCTATGCCAAGCTGGCCACCAGCGCTGCCAAAGGTGCGGTTCGTCAGGTCGACTAAACGAAACTGGCCTGCCAAATCGGCAGGCCAAATTCAAGATCATCGGTAGTACAGAGGGGCCTATTAGGTCCCTCTTTTTTGTCAGCCAGCCGCTGCTCGAGACTTGAGCAACTCGGACAGCCAATCCGGATCCATTTCCGGCACCGAGCTGAGCAGCAATTCGGTATAGGGATGATGCGGCGGCTGGAACATTGCGGCCTTGCGCCCCTGCTCAACCACCCTACCCTGCTGCATCACCACGACGTCATCGGCAATGGCCCGAACCGTCGCCAGATCATGGGTGATGAACATGTAGCCCAGATTGAACTCGGACTGCAGGTTATCCAGTAGTCGCAAAATACCTTCGGCCACCAGCTGATCCAGTGCCGAGGTGACTTCGTCACAGATGATGAACTTCGGCTCAGCCGCCAGTGCTCGCGCAATGCCGATCCGCTGTTTCTGTCCGCCAGACAGTTCAGACGGCAAGCGGTCGATGTACTGATCCGGCTCCAGTTCGATCAGATCCAGCAGGCTACGCACCCGTTCCTCTAACGCCTTACCTTTTAGCCCCAGATACATCTGCGCCGGACGCCCGATCAGCTCGCGCAGGCGCAGCTTGGGGTTCAGCGCAGTATCGGCCATCTGATAGATCATCTGCACCTGACGCAGCTGATCGCGATCACGGGAACGGTAGTCTGCAGGCATGACCTTGCCATCAAACAACACTTCACCCTTTTTGGGTGGCAGCAAACCAGTTATCACCCGCGCGGCTGTCGACTTGCCCGATCCGCTTTCGCCGACAACGGCAACCGTGCGCCCTTGGTAGAAATCGAAACTCACATCGTCGAGCACAATTGCATCGCCATACCCAGCAGTCACATTGCGCACCGAAACCACCGGAGTGCCCTTGTCTGTCTCTTCTTGTTCAGCACGGGCATAGCTTCGCACAGCCCAAAGTGACTTTGTATAGTCCTCTTGTGGGCTGGATAGCATAGTGCGGGTGTCGGCCTCTTCAACCTCTTCGCCCTTTAACAGCACCTTGATGCGGTCTGCCATCTGCGCCACAACCGCAAGGTCGTGGGTAATGTAGATCGCAGCAGTATTGAACTCTTTGACGATATTGCGGATTGCCGCCAGAACCTCGATCTGAGTGGTTACATCCAGCGCTGTGGTCGGCTCGTCAAAGATAATCAGGTCGGGGCGACAGGCCATTGCCATCGCCGTCATCGCCCGTTGCAGCTGGCCACCGGACACCTGATGCGGATAGCGAAAGCCGATCTGGCCCGGGTCTGGCAATTGCATCTGTTCATACAAGCTGGTGGCGTCGGTCTCGGCCTGTTGCTTCGACATCACCCCATGCACCACCGGGGCCTCGCTGTACTGATCAATCAGCTTGTGAGCCGGATTGAAACTGGCCGCTGCGGATTGCGCCACATAGGCAATTCGCTTGCCTAGCAATGCGCGCCGCTCGCCCGCCTGTGCATTTCGCAGGTCAATGCCGTCGAATTCCACAGTACCATCGCTGATGCGGCAGCCATCGCGAGTAAAGCCCATCGCCGCTAGACCAAGGGTAGATTTACCTGCCCCAGATTCACCGATCAGCCCCAGTACTTCACCCCGGTTCAGATCCAGATCCACACCCTTGATAATCGGTGACCACTTGTCTTCGCTTTGCCCTTCGATCCACAGATTGCGGATGGTCAGCAGGCGATCTTGCGCGTTGTTTTGATCCGCCATCGTCTATTCCTTCAATCCGCTGGATTTATGTAGCTGCCAGTCGACCACAAAGTTGACCGCCACAGTCAGCAGGGCAATTGCGCCAGCCGGCAAGAACGGTGTGAGGTCGCCAAAGGTGATCAGCGTCGCATTGTCGCGCACCATGCCACCCCAATCGGCGGTTGGCGGCTGAATACCCAACCCAAGGAACGACAGCCCGGAGATCGCCAGAAAAACAAAGCAGAACCGAAGCCCAAATTCGGCCACCAAAGGTGCCATTGCGTTGGGCAGAATTTCACGAGTGATCAACCGCCATTTGCCTTCGCCACGCAGTCGCGCCGCCTCGATATAGTCCATCACCACGATGCCCTGCGCCACCGACCGTGCCAGGCGAAACACTCGGGTCGCGTCGACAGTGGCAATCACCAGAACCAGTGACAGAACCGAAGTGCCAAAGATCGTCAGAAGCAACAGTGAGAAGATCAGCGATGGGATCGCCATCAACACATCAACCGATCGGCTGAGCCCTTGGTCAAGCCAGCCACCGACAACTGCCGCCAATAGGCCCAGAACAGTGCCCACAAAGAACGCCAGTGCAGTGATGATAAAGGCGATGCCGACAGTGTTACGAGCGCCGTAAATCATCCGGGTCAGCATATCGCGCCCCAGATTGTCGGTGCCCAGCAGGTAGGTCGAATCCCAAGGCAGGAACTCGCCGCCGACCACTTCGCTTTCGCCAAATGGCGCGATGACTGGCGCAAACACAGCGACCAGCACATAGACTAGAATAACCAAAATACCAAAGCTGGCGGTCAGTGGGGCTTTGCGCATCTCATGCGCCCGACGCTGCGGTAAAACAGCGACAACAAGGGCTCGAAACAGCCAGCCCAACGCCATGGCACCAACCACAGCGACGGCAAACCAGAGTATAGAAATCAGAGTGCTCATAGTGTCCCCCTCAGCGCCGGTGCATCAGCCGAGGGTTCGACAAGGTCGAAAGCACATCGGCGGTGAGATTAAGTAGGACATAAGCAGAGGCAAAGATCAGCGCCACGGCCTGTACCACTGGAATGTCGCGACGCGACACGCTGTCGACCATCAACTGGCCAAGACCGGGATAGACAAACACCACCTCGACCACGACCACACCGGTGATCAGATAGGCTAGGTTCAGCGCCACCACATTGATGATCGGTGCCAGCGCATTAGGCAACGCATGACGCAGGATCACCCGGATCGGGCTCATCCCTTTAAGGCGTGCCATTTCGATATAGGGACTGGCCAGCAAGTTGATAATTGCCGCCCGGGTCATCCGCATCATGTGGGCCGTCACCACCAAGGTCAGGGTCAGCGCTGGCAGGAAGCAGCGGTATAATGTTTCGCCGAAACTGATGCCTTCAGACAGTCGCACAATCGACGGGAACATGCCGGACTGCGCAAACCAGAGGATCAGAATGTAGGCGACGAAGAATTCAGGGAACGAGATCGACGTCAGCGCCAGAGCGTTCGACATCCGGTCAAAGATCGAATTGCGGAACAGCGCGGCCAGAATGCCCAGAGCCAAGGACAAGGGTACCGCCATCGCAGCCGCGTAAAGAGCCAGGAACAGCGTATTGCCCAATCGCTTGGTGATCAGCTCGATCACCGGTTGCCCGTTAGCCAGTGAGTTTCCGAAATCGCCCTGTAACACTCCGCCTAGCCAACTGACATAGCGTGTGTGAAAGGGCTGATCGAGCCCCAGATCGCGGCGAATTGCGGCGATGGTTTCGGGTGTTGCGGATTGACCGAGAATAGCCTCGGCGAAATCGCCGGGCAACAATTCGGTAGCACCAAAAATCAAGAGTGAGACCACAAAAAGCGTCAAAAAGCCAAGGGCGAGACGCTGGGCGATCATGCGCCAGACATGAGCCATCTGTCCTAGTTCCTCCGTGTATCCGGCAGCTTATTATTGTTATCTGCCGCCGGGAAAACAGCCCCGAAGCATACACCTCGGGGCTGCAAGTATTTATAGAGTAGCGGTATTTACGCGAACCACCAACGCTCAGCGATGCGGAACCCATCCATGGTCCAGTTCGGGGCAACTTTCTCTGGTGTTGCCACTGCGTTGGTATGCGCCATCACATAGCTGGCAAACATCGGGATAACGGTACTGCCTTCGTCGCGGACTAAGCCTTGCATTTCGACATACATCTCACGACGCTTGTCGTTGTCCAGCTCAGAGCGAGCTGCTGCCAGCAGCTCGTCAAAGCGGGCATTTTCCCAGAAGCTTTCGTTCCAGTTTACGCCTGACTTATAGGCGGTGCTGAACATCCAGTCTTCGGTTGGACGGCCACCCCAGTAGCTGGCGACAAATGGCTTCTTCATCCAGACGTTGGACCAGTATCCATCGCTTGGCTCACGGGTGACTTTCAGATTGATGCCAGCAGCGGCTGATTTTTCCGACATCAAAACGCCAGCATCCACAGCGCCACCAAAAGCAGCATCGCTAACCGACAGTTCCAGATCGATTGAATCCATTCCGGCCTGCTTTAGGTACCATTTGGCCTTGTCCGCATCATAAGTACGCTGCTCAATCGCGTCGCCAGCGTGGAACCGGTTGGCAGTGCTGATTGGGTGGTCGTTACCAACAGAGCCATATCCGTTCAGGATTTTCTCAACCAGCTCTTCGCGGTCGATCGCGTGCTTCATCGCCATCCGGACATTGTTGTCGCTGAATGGTGCCGCACGGGAATCCATTGGGAATACATAGTGCTGCGAGCCAGTAACCGACAGAACATTGATGTTCGGAGCGCGCTTCAGCAGGTGGACAGTGTTCAGGTCAACCCGGTCGATCACGTCAACCTGACCACTGATCAAAGCGTTCTGACGGGCAGCGCCATCAACGATTGGCAGCAGTTCAATGCCGTCAAAGTGTGCCCGGTCCGACTTCCAGTAGTTCGGGTTGCGGGTCATTTTGGCTTCGACACCGGCTTCGAAGTGATCAACGACGTATGGGCCACAGCCGTCAGTTGTTGTTGGGTCAATCGCGCCGTCTTTGGCTGGCAGCATTGCGATGTGGTAATCTGACATGATGAACGGGAAGTCAGCATTGCCAGCGTCCAGTGTCACGACGACAGTATGGCTGCCCTCGGATTTGATGTCAGTGATGCCATCTACGATTGGCTTGGCAGCTGACTTACTGTCTTCACCACGGTGGTAGTTGATTGAGGCGATCACGTCTTCTGCATCCAGCGCTTTGCCGGAATGGAAGGTCACACCCTGACGGATTTTGAACGTCCATGTCGCAGCATCGGCAGAGGCTTCCCAGCTTTCAGCGATTTCAGGCTGCAACGCGCCATCAGCGTCGATCTCGGTCAGGTAGTTGTGACGCGAGGTTGCAAACACCTGCGAATAGGCATTGTCCCATGAGCCCGGATCCAAGCTGTCCGAAGTGCTACCATGACCCATGCCAATGCGCAGGATACCGCCTTTTTTGGGTTCAGCCGAAGCTGCACGCATGCCAGCCGGCAGGATCAAGGCCGCCGCGCCCAGCGCCGTTGCGCCGCGTAGTACGCTGCGTCGGGACAGGCCCGCGCTGCGGTTGATTGAGTTGGTCATATTATCACTCCACTGTTTTTTGTCGTTATTGTGTTGTTATTATCCGGTATTGCAACACGTTTCCGGTGCAACCCATGTTCTAAATCCTTACTCTTCGCAACCGTGGCGACGCCACAAAACGCTCATCCACGGCAATCTGTCGAGATTTAAGATAGCTTTGGTTCGGGGCTGGGTTGGGTCAAACGCGACCTGTCTCATCAATCTAACGACTCCCCCCTCTGATGAGGATTCATATAAGGACCCACAAGTTTATTGATTGAGCTCGGGCAAGGCAGAAGCCGCCTTTGCACGACGAACATGTTCCCTTGCCTTACGGCACAGGACTTTGAATTGCTTCGCAACCTCCTCCCAATCATGATCAGAGTTCGCGCCCCTGCTCACCGTACCATCAGTTTTCGGTCCATAGGAATTTCGGCCAATGTCGGCCATTGACTTTTCAAATTCCAGCAGCTCTGTCGCGCTAAGGCGCGGGTAATGCCGACACCATAGTGTCAGTTGGCCCATCAGCAGATCCAAACTTTGCGATCGGATCGCTCGGTGCACCGCTAGGCGCGCGTAATTCTCTGATCCATGCCATCGCTTCACCAGTGTTTTCACACCCTTCTTTAATCTGGGTAAAACCTTGCTCCCCAACCAAATCAGCACAAAGAGAAACACCAACGACGTCAGCACCAAAATCACAACTTGGCGACGCTCCATTTGCGGCGCTGGCGGCTCATCTATCTGAAATGTCACTCCCGTTAGGCGGGCAGTTTCGATTGTGCCAGTCGTCAGATTGAACCAATCCATTTCTATCGGCGGTAAGGTTACCTCCCCGCCCGACTGAGCCAGATAGGTAATTTCTTCGCTACGGCTTCCTGACAGAATTCCGGCAACCTCGGTCTCCTCTACTGTGGGGTCCTTGGGGTAGGCCCGTAGTGGAGGCACGTTGTCTGTGTCCGGGTCATCGAAGGTTTCTATCAAGTCAGAGATCAACGCCGGAATCAGGATCGCTGTAGTACCGTCGATCTGCGCCGTCACCCGTCGCGTCACGGTTTCACCAACAGCCAAATGCCCTGTTTCAGCCAGCTCTTGCTCCAGTGAAAAGCCCGTGGCGATGATCACAGGGGCGGTCATGTCCCCCGCCCCATCGGGCAACACCGCCTGAAACTCAATCGGTTCAACGGTCAGATCCACTTGAACTGGCTGCGCTTTATCATCGGCGTAGGTAAGGCTGATAGTTTGCTCGGGGATGCGATAGGAGGCCGGTTCCAGTGGATAGATCCTATAGGTCCGCGTTGTGCCAGACCATGTTTGCCCAGACACTGTTTCACTGATGGGGTGAGTGGATTTCTCTGGGAGCCGCACCAAAAGGCCGGGTTGCTCAAAATTAGGATAGATTGGTGGTTTTGGCATCCAGGTAGGAACAAGGATCTTCACGCGCAGAGTTATCGGCTGTCCAACGATATACGGCGCGTCGGACAGGGTTACCTGCACCTGCGGCTGGTCCTGTGCCGCAACTTGCATGCCGAACAAAAGGCAGGCCATAGTGAAGAGAGCACGCAGGGAAGTCATCTTTGCGCCTCCGAATGTTCCAGCAGGAACCGGCTGCGCAGGAAATCTCCCATGTCGGTATCAATGGCCGACATCCATTGATCACCAGTCAATGGTGCGGCATCCTCCTTTGGTACGACAATGCTGCTGTCCGCGCCTCGGGTTGCTTCGTTATCGAACACCACATCGTCGGCACCTATACCGGTATCTTCACCGGTGTCTGATTGCTCTCTCGTGGTCTCCACAAACTCCAATACGGCACGGGCAACTTCCAAGTTGTTCTGAGCTTCGGGATAATCCGGGCGACGTTTCAGAGCGGTTTCGAACGCAGCGATTGCTGGACGGTACTGCCGGTTTCGGATCAGCGCCATGCCCTCGGCCAGCGCTGCCTCAGGACTGTCGATTTTAGTAAAGACCTGAGCCGCCTCATCATATTGACCGGCTCTAGACTTGGCATATCCACGCCAATACGGATCAGCAAACAGCTCTCCGGCCTTGGCAAATTCTAGGTCATCATAGGCACGCTGCCCCTGTTGGTCTGGTGTCAAAAACCAATCCATCCAACCGTCAGCACGTGCTGCCCTCGGACTAAACCCCGCCAGCACCACTGCTGCAACCATCACCCAGCGCATGGTCCACCCCCGCCGAAACCAGATCAGCGCCAAGGCTGCCACCGGCCAAGCAAACAGCCAGCCCCGATCCTGCCAACGTAGACGTTCATCACCAGCCAATGCCGCAATATAAACGGCCCTTAGGCGCCGTTTGATATGGGCCATATCCGCGTCATCTGCTGTCAGCCGGATCACATCAGCGTTCGACACTCTGTTTAGCTGTGGCAATGAAACACTGTCTGGGGCTGTAACTAGAAAAATTACTGGCGGGCGTGGCCGGTCATTGTCTTGCTCAAATGCAGCCAGATCCGATGGATCAAAATCATCCAGCAAGAACAATATCGCTCCAGGCGTGTCAGCCGTACTCAACACGTCTTGGGCTAGAACCAAGGCAGCCCCCGCATCATTGCCTGCAACCGGCATGATGTCTGGCGACAGCCCATCCAGCAAAGGTCGTAGAATATTGGCGTCTTCGGTCAACGGCGATACCCGGTGGGCTGATCCTGCGTAGGCAATGACCGCCGTGCGTGCTCCAGCACGCTGAGTGATCAGGTCTTGCAGCTTGAACCGGGCACGATCCAACCGCGACGGCGTCAAGTCGGTGTTCAACATGCTGTCAGTGACCTTTAGCGCCACCACGAGCGGCGCTGAGTTTGCCAGCAACGGATTTGGCTCGCGGCTCCATGTGGGGCCAGCCACAGCCAGCACCAACAGACCTGCCGCCAGCAGCACACCATCAATGGGTCGCAACCGTTGTTGCGCCGCCCCACCGACCTGCAGTGCAGCCTGCAGATGTGAGGCAATCGAACTGGCCTGTGAGCTGTTTTGGTACTTGGGCTGAGATCTTATCCAAAACCAAAGCCCGATAATCACCGGGATCAGCACCAACCACACCGGACGCAAAAAGTGGAAGTGATCAAGCGCTTCGATCATGCCTTTGATCCTTGGCCATGTCGCAAGCTGCGCAGGTGAAGAACAGTTGAGGTGACAAGGATGAGCAGCAAGGCAATGGCTAGGGGAATATGTGCCAGACTTTCACGCGGACGAAACGACTGGGTTTCGGTCTCACGTGGGTTCAATGCGTCGATCTGGTCATAGACCTGTTTCAACCCCGCCTCGTTATCGGCAAAGAAATATGATCCACCCGTTCGGTCTGCAATATCCGCAAGCGCAGCCAGATCAACCCGGCCTTCGCCACTCGCCTCTGGGTCGCCAACACCGATAGTGGTTATTGTCACCCCTTTCTGGGCTGCAAACGTTGCCGCATTCACCGGCGTCATTTTGCTCGATGTGTCAGCCCCATCACTCAGCAGGATGACCAGCCGTTGTTCCACCTCGCTGGATTCAAAACTGCGAATGGCCAGGCCAATCGCATCACCCAGCGCGGTTTGCGGCCCGGCCATGCCCACCACGGTCTGATCCAGAAACCCCTGCAAACTGTCCAGATCTTCGGTAAATGGTGCCTGCACAAAGGCGCGAGAACCAAATATGATCAGGGACATTCGGTCGGCATCTCGTTCGGAAATGAACTCAGCCATCACGTCCTTGACCACGGCCAACCGCTGTTTGGGCTTGCCATCTGGGGTCAGAAAATCGCGTTCATCCATTGAACCAGATATATCTAACGCCAGCACAATATCGCGGGCGGCGCTGGTGATTACGATCGGCTCACCCAACCGTTCAGGGCGCGCTAGGCTCAGTACAACAAATCCCCAAACCACAATGGCCGCGATCATTTGCACCGGCCTGCGACGCAGCACCACCGCACCCGGTTGCGGCTTTAGGTCGGCGGCCTCGGTCACCCGACGGAAAAACGGAATGCGTATTGCGGCCACCCGGTTGCGCCAAGGCGGGGCAAAGCGCCAGACCAACCAAGGCAATGGCAACAGGCCCAGCGCCCAAGGGAAGGCCAGAGTCAGCATTCGACGGCTCCCTGTGGGTGATGTGTCAGTATCCAATCACGGGCCAGCGCAGTCAGCGCTGGATCAGCCGCAACAGGTCGCCAAGGGGCCGTCGCCAGCACCTGCCCCGGACCCGTAGAAAACCCCTCACCAGGGAAGTGAGCGTCCAAGAACCGCAACCAGTTGTCACCATGCAGGCTTGCCACTTGCCCCCGCGGATAGGCAGCCAAAGCTGTCCGTCTAAGCAACACCGAAATTTGGGCAGGGTCTTCACCATCGCGGGTCAGTTCATTCAATTCACCCAAAGCCGCCCGGCGATAGGCATTGGCCCTATAGCGGCGCAACAGGGTCACTGCCCCCCATAGCAATAACAGCGCCACGACTAGCCCCAGCACGATCCAGCCGGATGTCTGCGGCACCATCGCCACTCGTACTGGTTCAGGAGGCGGATCCAACAGGTCCAGCAGTTCAACCAGATTCAAACCATTCAGATGATCGCTCATCCCCCACCTGCCCGCAGACCAAAGTGCTGCATCATCTGATCGAGTGCGGGTCGTTCGGTGCCCAATGGCACCAGCGGAAACCCATAGCGTCGTGACCAGTGCTCCAATTCACGGGTTCGATTGCGAAAGGCTTGCTGCACCTTGTCGCGCAGGGCCGGATCACTAGCATCAAAATCGGCCTGCAGCTCTCCATCTGAAATTGCCGCGCGCATCCTGGCTGGCAAGTTCCGGGCCAATGGGTCGGTGACCGAAAAAAGGATCAGGTCATTTGCAGCGGCCAGTTTTCGGATCAGAGATTCACTATGACTATTTAGCCCATCAAAATCGGAAAACACCAGAACCAGCGCATTGCTGCCCGCAATACGAGCGGCCCTTTGCAACACGTCGTTCAGCTCAATTGTGTTTTGCGGGCGCAAGTCTGCATTCAGCAAGTTGTTAGCCTTGGTCACTGAATTCAGAAACCGGTGAAGAGCAACGGCGCGACGTTGTGGTCGGTGTTCTGCAATCACCTCGTCCCCGAACACAAAACCGCCAACCCGATCGCCCTGCGCCAGCACCCGCTGCGCAGCAATTGCAGCGGCTTCGGCGGCAACGACCGATTTCATGTACACCTGAGAGCCAAAGAACATCGACATCCGCTGATCCACCAGCAACAATGTCGCACGGTCGCGTTCTTCGCTGTAGACGCGCACATAAGGTTCACCGGTACGTGCGGTCACCTTCCAATCGATGGTTCGAACATCGTCGCCTGGCATGTAATTGCGCAGCTCTTCGAAATTCAGGCCCCTACCCCGCAGCCGTGACGCATGTCGCCCGTTCAATACCGATTGTGCCGGCTGGTGCGGCAATAGGCTCAGCGAACGGGCGCGCGGTCCCAACCTGCGCAATTGGTCGGCGCTGACCTGAATACGCGGATCGTTTTCAGTGATGGCGTCACGTTGTGACATGCGGGCCTCGTGCGGTTAGGGCAATGCCACCAGTTTGACAATTTCATCCACGACATCATCAGGCTGCTTGCCATCGCCCTGCGCCTCAAAGCTGAGCGTCAAACGGTGGCGCAGCACATTATGCACCACTGCGCGCAGATCTTGCGGGGCAACATAGTCACGATGGTGTAGCCAGGCATGCGCTCGGCTACATTTATCCAGTGCCAGTGACGCACGCGGGCTAGAGCCAATTTCGATCCAGCGCGCCAGATCATCGCTGACGGCACCGGGCGTTCGGGTCGCTTGCACCAGATCAGCCATATAGCGATCCATTTCATCCGAGACATGAATCTGGCCAATTTCCGCCCGCGCGGTAAAGACAGCCTCTTGTGAAATGGCCGGTGGTTTTTCTTTCTTGGGCTTGTTTCCTTTGCGACCTTCCAGGACCGCAATCTCTTCCCCACGCACCAAGCGGATCACTTCGACCTCATCCTCGACCGGTGGATAGGTAATATTGACGTGCATCAGAAAGCGATCCATCTGCGCCTCGGGCAGTGGATAGGTGCCTTCTTGTTCAATGGGATTCTGGGTGGCCATTACCGTGAACAGCGGTTCCATTTTGTGCGTGGCGCCCGCGACGGTCACCTGCCGCTCCTCCATCGCCTCTAGCAAGGCCGCCTGCACCTTGGCCGGAGCACGGTTGATTTCATCCGCCAGTACAATGTTGGCAAAGATAGGTCCCGGATCGAACCGGAAACTGCCGCCTTCGGCCGTCTGAGTATAAACCTCGGTTCCGGTCACATCCGACGGCAACAGATCCGGGGTGAACTGAATGCGCGAGAACTGCGCATCCAGATTTTTCGCCAGCGCCTTGATCGCACGTGTTTTGGCCAACCCCGGCAGGCCCTCGACCAATAGATTGCCATTGGCCAAAACGCCAATAACCAGACTCTCTACCACGGCTTTCTGACCAATGATCGATTGGGCTATCCGGTCTTGCAGAGCTAAAATATCGTCATGTGCGTTCATTTAGAACCTCGCTAAAGGTGTGGTGTGCCGTGTCATTCAAAGACTTCCGGTAGCGGCACACCGCTAACGCCAGACGGCAGCTTGGTGCCAAGATAGGTGGTGATTGTCGGTGCGATGTCGACAGTTTCAACCCGGCGCACCACAGTTTTTGCCTGAATTCCCGGTCCTGCAAAAATCAGCGGCACATGGCTATCATAGCTCCACGGCGAGCCATGTGCGGCCGCAACGCTTAACCCATCCAAATCACCGATGAACCAATGCGGTTCAAACACCACATAGATGTCGCCTGACCGATCCGGGTGAAAATTTCGCAGCACCGACTTGCTGATCGACGTGTCCGCCACCTGCCCACGTCGCAGGGCAGAGCTGGAAACCGCAAAGGCAATACCCGGTAGTTGCTGAAGCTCCTGCGCCACCGCACCTTCAACCTCGTCTGCATCCAATCCCAATTCTGCAATCAAATCCTGATCAAGATAGACATAGGGCGCCGAGAAATTCTGGATCAGCTCCCGGCCAACGCCAAATGCATCCTTCAAACGCTGCGCACCCGGTGTTGTATCCAGGCTGTCAAAGCTGAACATCTGCGCCTCAATTCCCAGAGTTTCCAGGTACCCCGGATTCTCGGCACCGCCATGATCAGCGGATAGAATGACCAGCGTATTGTGCAACCCAACACGCGCATCGACGTAGGAAAGCAGGTCGGCAAGCTGCCCATCCAGCTGTTTTAGATTGTCCTCGGACTCCAAGCTGGAAGGACCAAAAATATGGCCAACATAGTCAGTCGACGACAGGCTGATCGAAAGATAATCAGTGACCTCATCCGCGCCGACCTGCTCCACATCTATCAGGGTCTTGGCAAAATCCACAGTCAGCGCATCACCTGCCGGGCTAAGGGTTAGAAAAGTGGTGAAATACGGGTTGTCCGCCGGGCCATATTCATGCGGGAACACGGTGCCCCAACCCGGTAATTCTGTTTCCCAAGGCTGATCATCAAGCTCGGCAAAGCGGTAGGACTCAACAGGTTGCGACAGCGTCCATTGCATGCCTGCATAGGATTCAACCAGTCCCTTATCCTGCCAGGCTCCAACCCAGTCAGGATAGGCATCGCGATAATAGGTGCTGGTAACAAACCGTCCCTCGGATTTTGAGAACCAATAGGCTGTCCCGGCATGGCCCGCCATGGAAATGGCACCGCGATCTTTGACCGAGACACCAAACACTTTTGCATCCGGGCCAAAGAAATCTGCAATTTCATCGGAAACGGTCGTGGTCAAGATCGCGCGCGGGGATCGGCCATCCGTGGTGGCTGAACGTTGCGTAGGGTCTATCTCACCGTCTTGGTCGACTCCCTGCGCGCCCAACAACGGAAAGTCTTCGTCCTGCACATTATAGTACTGCCGCCCCGCTTTGCGGTCGTACCAAAGATTGGCCACCATACCGTGAATTGCCGGATCAGCACCAGTTGCCAGTGTTGCATGGCCAACAATGGTTTCTGTGTTGGCATGACGGTGATGGGCATTGCCAAACACCGCACCAGTGCGCAGCAAGTAGTTAAAACCACCGTCACCATACCCCTGAGAGTACCGCGCGATCAGATCGGCGCGTAGCTGATCAACGGTGATTTGCAATACCAAACGCGGCGAAGAGGACGTGGTCTGCGCTGCTCCGCCGGTCGCCGCCATAAGGCCCGCACCAATCAAGGCCGCATAGAATTTCACAGACTGTTGCAACATGGGAAACCTCTTCAAATGCGACGGAAGGCCGTCCCCAAGGGGGTGCTGAAACAATCGCGCCTAAAACTGATAAATGAAACGGCGCCGACGGACTTCCCTCGGCGCCATATTCGCCCCACATTTGGAGGCATATAAGTTTATTGACTACCCAGATTGGAGGTCATTTTCTCCATCACCTGCGACAGCGAGAACGACGCTGCTTTTTGACGGGGTGGGAATTCCTCAAACGTAGCCAGGAACTGCCCAACGTAGGCCTGCGCAGGTACCAGCAGATAGACGCGATCAATCACCCAATCCCAATATGTATTGGATGTGCGATAGGCACGCTCATATGGGTCGCGGCGCAGGTTAAAGATCAGCGGAACACGCAATTCGGTCCAAGGCTCAACCCAAGCACGCAAAGTGGTATAGGCTTTTTGCTCTAGGAAAATCATTTTCCAGTCTTCATAGCGCAGCGCTGTCAGGTCGCCGTCGTCCGAGAAATAGAAAACCTCTTTGCGCGGTCCCTCTTCTTGCTCACCGGTCAAGTGGGGCAAGAAATTGTAGCCATCCAAGTGGACATTGTACTCACGCCCAATAGCCTGAACACCGCCCTCTTTCAGCTGAGCCTTGATGTCCGGGTTGCCCGCAGCTGCCATAAAGGTCGGCAACCAGTCCATATGGTGCATGATTTCATTGCTAACCGATCCGGCTTCAATCTTGCCGGGCCAGCGCACCATCGACGGCACCCGCCAACCACCTTCCCAGTTGGTGTTTTTCTCACCAAAGAACGGGGTCATGCCAGCATCGGGCCAAGTGTTCATATGCACGCCATTGTCGGTCGAGTAATGCACGATGGTATTGTCGGCGATGCCCAGTTCGTCAACCTTGTCCAGCAACTGGCCAACATGCCGGTCGTGTTCCACCATACCATCCGAATATTCATCCTGACCGGAAATACCCCGCAGTTCGTCTTTGACATGGGTGCGGAAGTGCATCCGGGTGCCGTTCCACCAGACATAGAACGGTTTTTCCTGATCCACCGCCCGCTGCATGAAGTCCAGTGCAGCGGCGATAGTTTCATCATCAACCGTTTCCATACGTTTCTTGGTCAGCGGGCCGGTATCTTCGACTGTGCCATCCGCCGAGGACCGGATAACACCACGTGGACCAAAGGCTTCGCGGAACGTGCGTCCGTCAGCCAGAACTACATCAGTTGGATAGTCCTCGTTTTCAGGCTCTTCTTCCGCATTCAGGTGGTACAGATTGCCAAAAAACTCATCAAAGCCATGGTTGCTTGGTAGCATTTCGTCCAGGTCGCCCAGGTGGTTCTTGCCAAATTGACCGGTCACATAACCTTCGGCCTTTAGCAAACCAGCAATGGTCGGGTCTTCAACCCGCATGCCCTCTTTGGCGCCAGGAAGGCCAACCTTGGACAGGCCGGTGCGGAACACGCTTTGCCCCATGATATAGGATGAGCGGCCAGCAGTACAGGATTGCTCACCATAGTAGTCGGTAAAGATCATGCCTTCGGCAGCAATGCTGTCGATATTGGGCGTGCGGTAGCCCATCAACCCCATCGTATAGGCCGAGATGTTGGACTGGCCGATGTCATCGCCCCAGATTACCAAAATGTTTGGCTTGTCCTGCGCCACCGCAGGGACCGCAGCCAAGGCCGCCACAGCGGTCAACGTACTTAGGCCCAGCAATAGACCCGTACCCTTGTCACGAATGTCTTTGATCATTTTTAACTCCCAAAATTGAGTTCTTACGCATTTACCAACACATGGGGTGCGGACAGCGATTAATCGTTAGAATTAGGTCAGTTATATCTCAACAAGTCGGATACACTTCGTTCAAAATCGCTAACACATTGCAATTACAAAGTGAATGTAGAAGCTCACCCACCACCTCAACCAACATAAGCATTCCATAGTACAGGGGTCTAGGAGTTTGTTTGATGACGTTGCTGCCTGCAGGTTATCCGCCGATATCCGCTCGCATCAGGTTTAGCTGCACATCTTCTGGATTTCTCTCCAATGCCTCTCGAACTGTTTTAATCGCCGCCAGCCTATCGCCCAGCGCATCATGAATACGAACCATCATCACCCAAGCCTGGGTCAACTGCGGATCCATTTCCACTGCCTCGCCAAAGGCATTCAGCGCGACATCCATCCGCCGTGTGGTCAGCCCAATGCCAGCCAGAACCAGTTGCGCCTCAGGGAAATCCGCCTTGGCTGCCAACGACGCTTGCCATTCACCCATTGCTGTATTCAGATCGTGGTTCATCTTCTCGGGCATATAGGCGATGCGCATGCCCAAAAAGCCACGTGCTGCAGCGATACGCACAGCTTTGACCGGATCCCCTAGCAGTCCAACAATCCGCGCAGACCGTTCTGTCTCGGGGGCGCCGCGCTGAATAGAGATAGCCGCAACCCGGATCAGCGGTTCGGGGCTGGACAACAACGGCTCTAGCCGTGTCGCCAGCGCCGGATTGGTTAGTGGTACAAGCATATCCAACGCGGTGGCACGCACTATGGCTGGTAACGCATCATATTCTGCCAAACCAACCAGCGCCTCACCCTGTCCGCGCAAATCATTGCGACCGGCAGCCAAAATCTGAGAGAAATGCGGCCCACCCTTTGTGCTGTCTGGGTACCAGCTGGCAACCGCATCCGCCGCCCAGCGCGGTGTCTGATCGCTGTGGCAATCATTGCAGGCATTCGGAGCCTGTGTTTGCAGGCTCAGATCCGGACGCGGGATGCGAAACGAATGATCCCGGCGGCCATCAACCCCCATATAGGTGCGCTCAATCATGTGACAGCTTTTGCACTCCGCACCCTTGCTGCCCTCAACATGAAAGGTGTGTGAAGGATCGTCATATTCCTTGAGCGCAAGCGTAGGGAAATCCGGGTTTCCGGCCAGAGAATGGCACTGCCCGCATAGGGCATTTCCTTCCAGCTTCACCTCGGCGGTATGGGGATTGTGGCAATCTGTGCAGGTGACGCCATTGGCATACATCTTGGATTGCAAAAACGACCCATAGACATAAACCTCGTCCTCGATCTGCCCGTCCGGGTGATACAACCCTGCGCGCAGATTGCTTAGTCGATAGGCATCATGGAACGGCGTACCGGGGAGCGGGTTGCCACCTTCAAATGGTTCGCGGCGCGAGTGGCACCCGACACATTGCTGGATCTGTGTTTCTGAGTTGCTTAACCGGCTAAGCCGCTGCTGCGTCCCGGCCAAATATCCACGCAATTCAGCCTCAGCAGAACCATCCGAAGGCAAATTGATCAGCAACCCAATGTCATTGGTGCCAGTCCATTTGGTCCCGTCCAGACGATTGTCTGTTTGCGCCCATTCCACATGTGCCTGCGCCGGACCATGGCAGGCCTCACACCCAACCCCAGTTTCCACCTGGCGGCTTTGATACAAATCCCTCTTGGGGTCGTAATTCTTTTCAAACCCGGTCGCGTGGCATTCCGCACAGCGGGCATTCCAGTTTTTATAGGAGCCGCTCCAATGCAGGCCATCGTCGGGTGTTAGGGTCTGATCTGGATAAAGGTGAAACCAGCGCTCCTCCTCCACATCCCACACCACATCAAACGACTGCATACGCCCCGGTTCGGTCTCAATGATGTACTGCTGTAGCGGTTCGATCCCTGCCACGCCCGTAACCTCAAACCGTCGTTTGCCCCCTTTGGCATCTTCAGTCTCGATGACGTATTGACCGCCGTCCTTCAGAAAACGCGTTGTACTGCCCTGATGTGTAAACCTGCGCCCGTCGAAGCCACCCGCCACCGTTTCCGCCGTCGGTTTTGTCCATGCCAAGGCATGATGTGAACCTTGCCAATCGGCGACCTCGTCAGAGTGGCAGGATACACAGGTGTCCGAACCTACATACTGGGGTGGATTGGTTTCGTCTGCGATGGCCGGTGCCGTCAGGCCAGAAATCAAAAACACAACAGCAATAGCCAGCGGTTGATCTAACCTCGGAAATCTCCAGTTCAAAATGCTAATCAATTGCTATGCCACCGCTGATCCAAAATACCGCTGTCAGCGACGTAGCAACCCTACGCGCCATCTACTCCACATTGTTAGCGACGATCATTGGCGCAACACAACATCATTTGATGAGACAGCACAAATTCGAAACCACCCAAACACTCGATTATGCAGCAGTTCAACTCGTATTAGCCTCTGGAAGCCACTAGACAGATAGGTAGATACGGCTATCCTACTTTTATTCATTAGTTTCTAAATTCACTGATCAGTTCCCGGCGGAGTTCACTATGAGTAGCTTCAAGGTCGAAGGCCCAGAGATCAAAAAGCTGCTTAAGGTAGCTCGCAACAAACAGATTTCGTTCGCGTACAATCCCGGCAAGGGTGATCCCCAGTATCTGGGATTGGACAAGCGAAAACCACCAAAAGTGCTGGGGCAAGAAGCCAAGAAACTTGGCGATGGCGCGAAGGCGGCTTTTGGCACCGCAACTCTAGACGGCAAACTTTTGTCGCTAAAGTGCGACGTTGTGCTCCCCGCAATGGCCAAAAAGCTCAAGAAATATCTGCGCACTCAGAAAGTTCCGCTGAACGTAGAAATTTGCGATGCCACTGGGAAAGTTTTGGAATCCGACATTAGTGACGACATTCCAGATGATCCTGAAGTGGGCGCGGAAAAAACTAAACCAACAGAGCCAGCTGAACCTTCCGCACCTTCTAGCCCCTCCACGCCGTCAGGTCCCTCGGCCCCTTCAGAACCGACAAAAGCGTCTGAACCTGCCCCGGCCACTAAGGATGGCAAGAAAGAGCAGGAAGAAGCAGAAAAACCGAATCCTAAGGCCGAAGCCGCAAAAGAATTGACCCAGAAATTGGTGGCGATGAAACCCGAATTAGCAGCGCTGCCATCAGACGTTGGCGCGCCGTTGCTAGAAGTATTTGCAAAGGTTGTCGCCGCAATGAAAAGCGGCAAGGTCTCGGCCGCAGCTGCAGCCGCTGAAAAGGTACAGGTTGCGCTTGAGAAAGCTCAAGCCAAGGCCAAAGCAGCAATTCCAGATGCTCCACCTCTGCCCGAAGACCCGCCTGCTAAGCCGCCCGCGCAAGAAGACCAAGACGCCTTGCGCGACCAGCTGACCCAAGCGTTTGCGGCACTTCAGGACCAGTACAAAGATTTCCAAGGGCGTGGAGATAAATCCCTGACCGCCAAAGCAAAACAATTGCACGACGCATTTGGCGCAACAATAGACACTGATCTGAAGAAGACAGAGCGCATCGTCTCTACGCTTAAAAAGTTCCTAGAGGCCCAGCTTGCCAACCTACCGGCCCGCAGCGCGGCGGACCTTGCCAAAGACGCGATCCTTGCAGCCGAAGGAAAGCCTGCTCCGGCTGATCGCTACGAACAATCCGCCGCCATTCAGACAAAATACCCCGGCGCATCTGTTGCCGCCAAAGACGCAATGGACGGCTTTGCAGCCGTGCTGGGCGATCAAGAGGTAACACCAGAGCTGTTGACTGCGGCCAAGGACGGAATTGCCAAAGCCGAAGAGCGTTTGGCCAAGGCCGAGGCCCGACTTGCCAAGGCCAACAAACTGGCAGACGGCCCCAACAAGGCCGAAGCCATTCGGCTCGCCCAGCTGGACGTTGACGGCCTAAAGGACAGAGTAAAGGACGCCAAAGAGTTTGAAAAAGCGGCACGTGGCAAAAAAGGCCTGTCCGAGGCCTTAGCATTTGGACCACTCTCCCCCAACTCGGCGCAGTCCTTCTCGGATGATGCCGCCAAGGCACTGATCGAAGGGTTCAGCAAGGATCCAGACCTGACCACTGCCGCAATAGCAGCCGCCGAAACCGCTAAACACCCCGACGCAGTGGCCAAGGGGCTAGGTAAGATCATTGACCAACGCGAAACGGGTTTCGCCGATTCCACAGGTAAGGCCTTTGCTAAACCAGAAGTAGCCGAGAAATACGCCAAAGACCTGCTGACGATGGGCGCAACAGTTGGCCCTGAGTTCTTTGAGCGGATGGACGACTACATGGCGTCCGGGCGCCAACATGTTACCGACCCTATGGGCGACATGCGGATCGCCGACAAAACTGCAAAGGCGCAGAAACGTTCTGCTGTTGTCGGAAAGGCGCTGTTGAAAGACGGGCAGATCGACCTGACCACACAAGAGGCCAAGGACGCAGTCGGAGACCTCCTGTTCAACCCACATTCATTGCGTGAACCAATGCCAGCCATGAACGAGCACGTCGTAAAGACGTTGGAATTCATGGGCGACGCAGACAACGCCGAGGCGGCCAACGGCATTCTATCGGACATTCCGGAAACCACGACCAAGACATCCCGCAAACTGGTACGCAAGGCACTGCGCAAACGTGGCCGAGACGCCGTTGGAAAAGGCGATGCACAAACCGCAGTGATGGCATCAATGCTGAAACCTCTGGACCAAGGGCCAGTTGGCTCATGCTTTGCCACCGCTCCGGCACGTCGCATGCGCGAGACGGAACCGCTTAAGGCAATGGAAGCCTATGCATCGATCGCCGGGACAGGGAAATACAAACCAGCCTTTGGCCCTGAGGTCGCGGCAGTAACCAACCTGCCCAGAAACGAAGACCCGCTGATGCGCAGTTGGGAATACTCCCTCGCCACCTCCACAGCCAGGGTCGCCGGATCGTCGAGATCCAAGAGCTTTGAATCCGCAATGGATAAGGGAACCGATGCCCTGTCCGATAAACTGACGGATATCCTGTCTGACAAAGCGTCAGAAAAAGGCGGCCTGTCCGGTTTGTTTGGGTCACTCAAGGAACGAGTTTTAGGCCTGTTCAAGGCAGATAAGTTGCGTACCGCGATCGCAGATTCGTTTGAATTCACCTATGATCCGACCTCAAAAATCACCGATTCAAGCGACGGAAGCTCTACCACCGGTCGGTATATCCTGGTGAACAACACCAACAACAACGAGATCCGCAGCAAGGCCGCTTTTGCAACCGAGATCGCCAACGTGGCAATTGCCTTTGCTGAATTGGACCCGACCTCGGATGAGGCTGATGAGGTCCGCACCTTTGTAAGCACGGATGCCTTCATCGACTCCGTCACACCAGAGTATTCAGATGGCTCGCGTTATCTACCATGGGAGCAAAGCTCTGGCGGGCAGACAACGGCGGCAACAAAAACTCTGTTTGGCGACAAGATGGAACAGAAGAAGTTTGTCGATAAGGAAACCAGTATTGTCGACATGGGGGATCGCACCGAAGAGCTGCTGGGGAACATGCTCTCAACCTTCACGGGCGCTCCGGAAGAGATGATCACAATCCGCACCGTCGGAATGCACGGCTTTAATGCGTTGCCCAATGATCCTTCACTTGCCAAGCTCAAGGGTGACACCAAGGACGAGATTGAGGCCAACGTAAAAACTCATTTGATAGACGTTGGTAAGGCATTGAAAGACACGGATATCGAGGAAAAACGTGCTGCCTATCTGTTCGACAAGCAGATCGAGCTTGAGCGTAAGAAGATAGACGGAGACGCCACGCTTCTCCCGCTCCTTGAACAGGGCGCAACAGCGCACCGGCCAAGTGATGCCTGCACCCCAGCCGAGATAAATGCGGCTGTCGAAAATGCCATTGATGCCTATTTGACAGAAAAGGCAAAGGGCTACACTGATCAAGCCAAAGCAAAGGCTTGGTTCAAGAAACAGGCCGCCGGTGAATCCAAAACAGCCATGATGCGCGATCTTGGCGCACCCGAATTTGTAATTGCTGACAGCAATTGGGGCAGCGCCGAAGATCATACCTTCTTTGTCATTGCACCCGACCCAACAACAGGTGAACCCCAGCTGTGGCAGAAAACCGTTCCCCCGGGCAGTATGCGCCCCGCGACCGACGATTGGGCCAAGGCAGAATGGGCATCAATTCGATGAAACACAAACTGATGAAAGGCGAAACAAATGGCTGACGCACTTCCTAATATTGATTTCGTCCGCACCGCCGAAGCAGAATATGTGGTCATCATTGATGACGCGCAGAAAACGGCTGACCTTACTCAACTTCTGACCATGGTGCCGGGATTAGCGCAGCCCGAGGCAGCGACGACGCTCGCCAAGGCGGTGAACCACATCTCTCAGGGGCGTGGCTTTTCCGTGATCACTGACCCATCCGCATTTGCCCAAGCCTACAATGCACAATTGGCAGGCGAGGATGTAAATACACCGTGGCAGGAGGGCGTCATACGTCTGGTCGACTTTGGTGTGCCTGACTTTGATGAAATTCAGGCCCCGTCCCTAGTCAACGACCAGTTGGTATTCTTCGCACGCGATGGATTTACCGGATTGCCCTACCGGGTCGAGACCAGCCTGGGTGCAATAGCCTCTGTGAGCGAGGACAGCTACAAGGCGTTGGACCTAGAACCTGTGGAAGACGATGAAGAGTTCGACGATGAAGGCGAACTGTCAGAAGAAGACCGCGCCTTTATGGAGAGTTTGGAAACGGTTACCCACAGCTCGGATTAAGGTCTACGCAATTGTAATTCCGTTCATTCACGAACCGAGTGCAGCCCTTATTCGACCACCGGCTGTGCAAGCACCCAGAGGCTGAATGATGTCAGCAGAACCATGAACACCATCATGGGCAGTTGGCTTAGAACGGCCTGACGATGTGATTTGAACAGGCGGCTGGCTTCGATATGGGCAAGAAGAACCGACAGGGCATGGCCAGTCACCAAGGCGATCACGGCTATCCACCACACGTCCTCTGCAGTCATGACACCAACGTCGATCATTCCATTTGTGTCTCCTAAAAGCGCCCAGCCAAGATCAAATGGATCGCTTAATGCAGGGATGATCAATTGTCCGGCCAGCATTAGAAAGAACACATAGTGCGCCAGATGGTAGGCAACGGCTATTGGCAACAGTGATGTCGCAAACCCGGTAAATATCTTGCTAAACTTTGTACCGCGACCCGCTGCCAGCCAGATTGCGAATGATAGCGCGGTATAGAGCACCCACGAGGCTAGGATTGTACTGATCAGCCCGATACTAAGGATGAGTTTCAGCAGATCCACGCCGTGTTCGCGCAATGTCAGCAACCAGGGCCGCAGCGTCGTCGACTCTGTTACCCATTCGAGAGCTGCGGACCAGATTGGTGTCTCTGAGATTCCATCAAATAGGACGATAGCAATAAGCGCTACGACAAATACGGACTGCGATACACTCAGGGAATGCCCGATCAGACCTGATGTTGGAAGACGAAGTTCCACCCGATTACGTTGGATGCCGATTGGGGCAAGCCGCCCAAGCAATCCAAACAGTAGCGTCAGCGGGTCAGCAGTCTGAAACCAGGCTGATCGCCCCAGCCAGAAAGCCCCCAGGAAAAGCCCAAGGGTATAGAGCAGAACAATGAGAGCCATTGCCCTAGGGTTCTCGGACCAATCCGAAACAAGTTCGATCCAGGATAGGAAAATCAATCCAAAAACCGCAAGCCAACCGGCCCAAGCCGGTGGATGAGAACGACGTTTACGGGGCTCAAATCGGGCCAGAGCAGCATCCACGACTGTCGCAAATGGGTTCAGGCTCGACCAAAGATCGACGACCAATGCGCTTAACAAAACAAAGCCTACCCACCAGATGACCCATATAAAAATCGTTGCAAGGTTCTGAGTAGGCGACGCGGGGCCAAACAAGGCAACTGTCAGGATCAGAGCCAGCGCAAGTACTGCCAACATTCGAAACAACGGAGCCATAAATCGGGTTACTTGATATGGGACACGGATGCCAATTGCAGATCGCATGTGTTTTTCGACACGCAGAAAAAGAGCTGATCCCAGAAATGTAAGAGCCACCGTCAACCCGGCACCGGCAAGGTAAAAACCAAGTGGCAACGGCAGATCATACCGTTGGCCAAACGCATGCGCCCAACTTGCATCTGGTACAGCCACACAGAGGAGAGTGACCGCTAGCAAACACCTATTCATGGCGTGCGGATCTCAAGATAGACAACAGCCTTCTCTGTCCTCCCCAAGAGGTCCTCTACCCCGTGCACGACAATAGCAAACCGTCCTGTATGAACGGCTAGAAACGCGAAAACCGCTGGGTTCCCGGCTTGGCCAACGCTGACGATGTCATAACCGTGCAAGTGCAACTCATGGCCCTCAGCACCGGTCACCGCCAGATGCACATTGCTCCCTTTTGGAATTTGAATAACAGGAGCAGGACCGGCTTGGTTGACCATGACCGTCAACTCCAACACAGGTCCATCATCAGCTGTCTCATGTGCATCTGTAAGGGATGTCTCGTGGGCCTCAGTCTGACCAATGGCCATGACGAAAGCAAAAATTGTAATCGCCTTAAATAAAATGGATTTCATGTGTGGTTGCTCCAATTGGAGCTGTGCCAGACTCCCGGCACAGCCCTCTGACTAACCGGTCTCAATGCCCGGCAAGTGCATTCCACTCAGGTAGAAGCACAATAACATTCGGGTTCAGACCTGCATCTTTCAGGGTATCCATCGAAGCTACGACCTCGGACGTTTCCAGATCCACCACCGAGACCGAACCATCCCGCATTTCGGGCAGGTTGATGAACGAGTTTTGCACGAACCCGTATTTCATGTCCTTCGTGAACGCTACATGGTGGGCACCGTTACCTGTCTCGATAGTATTCAACAACTTAGGCCCCATGATACCTTCGGAGATATCGAATACATGCAGGTGCCCCGGCGCGGCAGTGGTGGCAAACATCTTGTCGCCTTCTGGATTGAAATACATCTCCAACGGCACCCCAACTTTCATAGGGCTGAAATCCACCGCCATTTCGGCCGAAAACTCTTGCCTGCTCTCATTCCAAGTCAGAGCCCAGATGCTTGCACCAAACATATTGGTAACCAGGAAAGTTGGTGGCCCACCACCAGGCACACGAAGCAATTCGACAGGTGCTTCTCCGGATGGAGAGGGTTTTGACGATACCTTGATTTCCTCAAGCAGCTCCAGCGTACTGGCCTTTACAATCGAAATGGTTTCACCCGGATCGGTTAAATCGCCTTTGATGGTACTAGTGACAAGAATACGGTCTATGTTGGTATCAACGGCCAACCCATGTGGGTTGGTACCGGGCAGCTTGATCTCTCCAGTGACCGTATCGTCAGACACCCGCCCCTGCCACACATTGCCCGAATTCATGCAGGTCAGGTACCAATACTCATTGTCATCATCGATAATGATATCCTCACCCATCGAGCAGTTGGGAATATCGATCGTCTTTAGACGCGGCGGGAAATCACTCATTTCCATAACCTGCAGTGCGGGCTGGCCTAAACTGGTCAGGTAGAGTTTGGACATCGTACGATCATAGAAAAGATGGTGCGCTACTCCGGTTGCATCCAACGGGATATCAACGAGCCACTCCCCAAACTTAGAACTATTGGGATCAACATCGATAATCGCGATCCCTTCGCGCCGTTCCTCTGTCCCAGAAAGTTTCAGACTTCTTAGATCTTCTGCCGGTTTGCTTTCATAGCTCATCATCGCCAAGATTTCGGCAGACACTCCACTGGTAGAGAGAGCCAACGCGCATGTCGCGAGTAGCGTCATTCGTTTCTTCATGAGACCGTTCCTCCAAACCTATCAAGTTAGGCCGGTACTGCAGGAATTGGCGAAGTTACTTTCCGTGCCACCCTATCACTGCAGGCCATACCCTTCCGGTGAGTGTAGCGCTGTCTGGCCAGTTTTCCCGTTTCGCGTCCGCCAATGTGATCGGTGGGGCGCTGGAACGATGCTCACGAAGATTTCGAAGTCGTGTTTATGCCCACCCAAGCTGCTTCAGGGAATGGCCATCATTCCAGATCTTGGTCATGTGTTTGATTTTATCACCGTCAAAATCCATCACATAAACATAGTCGGCAGCGATAGCCTTACCCGTTGGCGCACCTGTTCCGGCATCAACGGTATGCGTTCCGTGGAACACTGCAGCAGCTGTCACATTGCCCCGCTCTTCATCCACAGCAAACGACTTCAGCTCGTAGCGGCCATCCGGAATGGGGGTAAGCAAGCCCTTCATCCAATCGGTGTAGCCTTCGAGGGTTGTCACCTCGCCAAGGGCATCCGCTTGGGCAGAAAACGCAGCATCATCGTGACACCATTGTTTGCAGGTGTCCCAACCTTTTCCGGTTTCGCAGGCGTCAAAAAATTCCCAGGCGGTTTGCTTAATTGTCATGATGTCCTCCGGTCTGAATAAACCGTCATTGTGCGGTTTGATCGCGTTAAGGTAGCTCGCTTCAATCACTTCGCCAGACAACGTGGCAGAGATGCAATTTTCAACTCAAAACCGTCCCGGCTTGCCAAGAGCGGGACGAACAAGAGACATATAGACAAGTGAGATCTTGTCCCTCCATCTACTTCGCCTCCCTAAGCATAATCTCCATTTCGTCAAAGCAAACTGGCCAGAACTCAGATAGAAAACCAACCGCTTCTTGTTCTGAGACCTCGGACCGGTTGCCATCGGCATCATGCGCTTGGCCAATCGTATAGCGAAAATCAGTTCCTGTTTCGGTGGGTTTCAGATTGTAAGTCTCGGGCATGCTGATGCCTTCACGCCCCGGATCGTGGATGCGGGTGGAAAAGTACTCAAACGGCTCCCAATCAGTGACCCAGTAACGAAAATCCGCAGCGTTATGTGCGCAGTGATATCCCGAACCAGCACCGATGCGCCCCTTGGGCCGGTCAACTGTCACAGAAATCATCCCATCCATCCACCGCTGCTTTAGCTCCGGTGCGGTAAGTGCGTCCCAGACAGCAACCAAAGGCAAATCAAAGTGACGGCGGTAGGTCCACACGCCGTCCTCCTCCTCCAGATAGTAATGATCGCATCCAGCGCGAAAACTCTCCCAAGCCTTCGCAAGATCGTAAACCTGCATCGAGACGTCACCGAAATGTTCAAACGGCTGCGAGTAAGGCACCAGCGCAGCGTCCACCCCCATGGCCTTAACTGCTGCGTCACTAAAAAGCGCATAGCTACGAATGCCTGTGACAGCGCTGACATCCGTCTTTGTCATCCGGTGGACAAGAATCACATCCGCGCCCGAAATATCTTTCATAGGGCCAACTTGCATTTCATCGAACCCACCGTGGTGAGCAATGATTTTCAGATCCAACCCGTCTACATTGGCGCAGGCTTGGCAAGTGCAAGTGTTATTCGCGATGATGTTTTGTCGGCGGGTGGCAAATGCATTGTACAGGTTCTCACATGTCGCGAGAAAGGTTTCACCAGTGGGGAAGCCTTGCTGGGTTGAATAGGCCAGCACCGCGTCGCCTTCCATCTTCCAAAAATGTAGAGGCTCGCCAATTTGCTCGACCATAGTGCTGAGCAATGACTGCAAGATCGGGTTGGCGTGCTCAAGCTCAGAGGTTGTCAGGAACTGGGTATAACCAGAGATATCTGCGATCAACAAATAGCCATATTGCGTTGTCATCAGTTTATCTCCTGAACAATTGCCGGGCCGAACATCCATATTCACCCGCTCTTGATGAAATGAACTGGGGTGGAATGAAGGGAAGACCACAAATGTCGCTGGGCTGAGCCTGTATTTTCCGAATTTGAGCATTCTGGCGTCAGCGGCAGAAACCAACCAAGGCACCAAGACCAATGCTTTCTGCCTCGAAGTGGGAACCTTCAGCCCAGACTTAACGTCAAATACTTCCACAGTGCTTCCAAGACTTCGGACCCGAACGCAAGAAGCGCCCCGAAGGACGATAGCGCATTGTATTCTATGACAAAGTCTTGATTACGGGAGCATGATTTCACCGTAAGTTGACCTGTTTGATGTCGATATTCAGGATTTTCACCCGATATCTGTGTCTCAAAATGAACCACCAATTCGACAGTCCCTTTCATCGCGATCTCTTACCTTGATCTGCCCTCCCAGGCACGGAGAGGTTCGCCATTAATTGGCTCCGACGTTCGACAGCACAAAACAAAAAACTGCGGGGAGGAAGTCCTCACCGCGGCTTTTGCTTTACAATAGATTAGATCAACTCTTGGCTACATCCTCGACCTTGGCGTGTTGTTCTTGCTTCGCCGCCGGACGCTTAGCTTGCTCTCGTTCGAGCAACGCATCAACCGCTGCCGGACGCATGGGGTGGGTTGCGATTTTCTTGGCATTGCTTGCAGAAGCAGCCTGTTCAAATTGCACGAAAGCTTGGACTAACTCCTCATGGGGAAGCGCGGACAGCCAAGCCTTAACGGTTTGCCCAAACGCTTTTTCGCGTGCGAGATCGGTCACAACGACCTTCTTCTGGTCTTTTCGACCGCTTCTTTAAACCGGTTAAACGCGCGGTCAGTGGCAGTTAAATTAGCATTAGACATAGTGTAATCCTTTGGTGTGTCAGCTATTGGCGGGGATTATTCCTTCGCTAGAAAACACATCAGATCGTTTGGTGTTTTGCGGAAACGGTTTGACTGGTTTTTTTGAGTTATTTTTCTGCGGGGTCCTCATTCCTCGAATTCGATTTCGGGTCGTCTGATTTGAGGCCGCGACTTCTCTTTAGTTCAAGAATGCTTTTGGTGAGTGACTTGCGAGCCTTAACAATCTGGCGGACCAGTCTGTGCGGCAACATAGCGGTAATATTCACGATCGCCGTATCGGCCGCTCTGATTTCTTCATACTCTTTGACAAGCTTGGCTTTTGCCTCGGCTAAGGCTCGCGCATCCGCGCGCTCGGTCATCAGTCGCCAGGCCCTGCCAAAGGCCCGCCGAGCACGTTCAGCACCGCCTTGCGATTTCCGGATCCTGTCAGCAAGTCCGGGTGAGTCTGGGCTGTGTTTTCCTGCTTCAGTTTGCTTGAACTGTACAGCGCCATCAACCTCATCAAGTTTGATCAAGCCACTGGACAATCCATCTGCAACAGCAAGGATCGCATCAGCATCTTCTTCTCGAGAAGCAACTTTCTGTTCCTGCTGATCGAGCGTCTCTCGGTCGGCCTTAATTTTCAATTCTTGCTCCGCCCGCCACTCTTGCGTTCGGCTATGGCGTTTCTTTGGTGGTGGTGTTTCCCCTTTGGCACGTGCTTCCCGTATTTTGGCGGCATGGTTTTCACCCCGGGTCAGATCAAGTCCAGCAAACCACTTTCCAACACTGTCTTGCGCTACCTCATAGTCCTTGATCACTTCATGCTTTGACGGCTGAAGCATCCGCCGGGTGGCTGACCCCTTGCCGGAGACAGCGCGTGGCAAAATCACCGCGTGAACATGATAGGTTTTCTCATCGCGATCTGCTCGAGCATGAACAACATCATCCCCGAATGTTTCCTTCAGCCAAGACACGGCGTGCTCTTCAAATTGTTCTTCGCGAGATGTCAGCCCCAGAAACCCGTCGATATCATCTTCGAACCAACCCTTGTGGGCTGTCAAAATGATCTCACGCATTGGCCCGTGTTTCGAGTTGCGCCAGGGCTCTTTCGGCCCTTCGACCATCCGTCTTCTGATATCCGACTTCCGTTTGCGACGTGTCAAACCGTCAAGCTCATCAGCGAAGTTCTCGGCCCGCATCTGCGCGACCTCTGCCTGAGCTTTCCTGGCCCAGTCCTCTTCACCGATCAGTCGCTTGTTCGGATGGAAGCAATCCTGGTCAACGTGCCCCAAGTCACCACCGGTTCGTTTTCTGTGCATCTCGTAACCGGCCAGCTGATGCGGCCACAGGCCTTCAAACCGAAGCACCACCGGATACTTCTTGCTTGGTATATCTGTCGGCATGTTTCCGTCTCCCGTTGAATTCGGGAGGGACGTGGGTTCGCATGTTCGATTACGGAAAACTGGTTTATCTTAGACCAAGAATGTTCATTAGCTTCAGAGCAGAGACCCGCACTGCAAATTCCATTTAAGCATCATGGGGAAAGGCCATTCTCAATTGTAGGGGACAATGGAAGGGCCAGGTTGCAGCACCTTGCATATTTCCGCAATAAGGGCGGGTTGTTGCCGTGCGCTGCTATCTGCTCCGACGGCAGCTAAGCGCACTTAACGGAGTTTGCAAATTCTTGGCTGTTTCCATTCGCGCGGTGCGCAGCTGGTAGGAACCCACAGCCGCTGCATCCAAATCAATTCTTTGTTAGGCGCAGAAAATCAGTCTACCTGATCGACCCGCGCCACGCTGCGGCCCTGACATGAAAACCGCCATCCAGTGTGGGCGCAGCGAGATCGCAGGGGCCTATGACCGAGTTGCGGACAACTCGGTCATAGGCCTCTGCAGCATGAATATACAGCATACGAAGCGTGACGGGGCACGGAGCGTTTGGAACAGAGGTGCCTGTTCGGTTGAGTGAATCTGATCGGTGAAAAGTTGTTTTGTCTTGGCAGTTTGTCCCTATCTGTCCTGCGCAGAAAAACGGTTAAGCAAGTGTCCGGACAGGTGGAAAAGATTACTGCGCCTGAAAGCTGCAACAGCTGCGTTTCTGCCTTTCAGTGTTCAGAAAGCACTTCTTGTGTTACCCTCGTCACATTTCATGAACCGTTTTCTTAGAATGTGCCTACAGGATATCGGAAATGACAATCACCACCCACAAATGGCCGCCTGACAAATACCAAACAAATTTCTGGCCACCAAATTGGCTAAGGTACGAGGTCGAATATCCAGAGTCCGGTCGCCCTTCGCGGCTGCTGGCACATAACAACGTTCCTTACTTGGCGACGATCAGCGGCGAAGCCGACCTCGAAGCGGCCCTGAAAACGGTTGCGGCCCAATATCTCGAAAGTGTCCGCGATCTGCTCGGTTCCGACTGGCAGTCGCCGGAACCTGAAACGGCCTCGCCGGACGTGAAGCCACTGATGCCGGACAGCTGGCATGATGCGCTTGGTCCGAGCGCCGACCTGCCCGATCCGGGAGAGATCAAGTGGCTCAACATATGGCCCCCGATCGGCACCACCACAGACCCTGACTCACCCACACTTGCATCGTGGAACCTATCGCAACAAGCAGATGGCGGCCTGCCGGCCTTTGTCGTGATGACTGGCGCCGAGGTATACTTCCCGGACGAAGACGTCATGTCGTATTCGTTCGGCGTCCGCGTGCCGATGGCAGTAGAGGCTCTGGGCAGCGAGGTCCGGGTGATCATCCGGTCGATAACCGTAGAGCATCCCGCCAAAGGCTATTTTAGTGTCACCGAGGGCTGGGCCTCGCGAGACAACAATCTTCTGGATCAGTTGACACCATTGCGGACTCCTTCGCGGGACGCTTTAAGCGTTTCAATCCTGGGCCAACTCACCGCGCTCAGTGCCAAGAGCGCGTTTGTCGACCAATCTACAATGAACGCAGAACAATTGTTGTTTTCAGTGTCGCCACCCACGCCAGACGCTGCGTCGGTGTTACGACTGACATTGGTGTCCAAGGCGGCGTCCACAGCACCCGTCGATGCCGACTACAGCGTAAGATCGCAGTTTCCGATATCGCAGAGCTATCAAATCGTCTCAGCTTTCGATCTGCCCATCGCAACGGACTCGCTGGCGTCCACCGAGGTATGTCCTCTTGTCTCAAATGCCGCCAATCCAGGCGCGGCCGAAGTCTTCGTTCAGACGCCGTCCGGATGGGTGGAGCCAAGTGGAATAAGTTACCTTTACACGCTACGACGGCCAACGCGAGAAGACGAGGTGCTGGAGACATACCGTCTCGCGCGTGACATAGGACCTGCCACGGGCATGAAACTGGAGGCCGACGGCTTTGAGGTGCGCCGCTGCCCGAATTATGTCCCTGACGACAAGTCCGCAGGCCCCGGTGTAAAATCTGTACCCTTGCCCGGCGGAGAGGCCCCGGCCCCGCGCCGCAACGATTATTCGGCAATCATGGCCTATTGCTACAGCCTCGATTTTTTCAATTTTCTGAACGATATCGGTTTGCCCCCAAGTCTTTTCGTGGTGCGGGCGCAAAAAACGGTCGAGGTTTTTTATCGTTATGGGATTTTTCCGGGCCCTGGACGCAGTGGCCGGACGATCAATGCGCAGGTTGCGTTCGACTGTGAAGAGGCCGCACAGAGCAACAAGCCCAAGATACAGATACGTCTGGCGCTGGCCAATCTCAACCGCTGGTCGCGGCCGAAAAACCCGAACGCCACACCGTCTTCGCACCCGGATGACCGGTTCCTGCGTCCCGAACCGTTGGGGATCGCATCAAGCGGTCGCTGGATGTTGCATGAGTTCGGGCACTACCTGATTGCCGCGCGTCTGGGCAAGCTGGAGTTCGACTTTGCGCACAGCGCGGGCGATGCGCTGGCGGCAGTCTGGTACGATCCGTATTCGCGACTGAACCACACGCGCGGCGATGTCAGCGAGAACTTTCGCGGGATCACCTACCCCTTTGTCTTCACAACCCGGCGGCACGACCGGTCGCCACTGTTGGGCTGGGCGTGGTATGGCTCGTTGAACCGGTCCGTACTTGCCGCGCCACCGGTAAACTGTGAGACCCTCAAAGGGTATCTCACCGAACAGGTTCTGTCGTCCTCGATCTTCCGGCTATACCGCGCGATTGGCGGCGACACGAATCTTGGTGGCGCCCCGGACCACTACATCCGTTACCGCGCCTCTTTCATGACGCTGTACCTGTTGATCCGCGCGATCGCAGCGTTTTCGCAGTCGCCATCGAAAGCGGAGATGCTAGAGCTTGGCATGGAAGACGCAAGCCAGTTGATGACCACCCCCATCGACGTGCCTGCACCGCCGCATGGCATCTTTGATTACGCTCCCGCGCCACCGGTTGGGGACACTTGGTCTGGCGGAGTTTCACACAAGGTGGTGCGGTGGGCTTTTGAGGCGCAGGGTATGTTTGTCGAAGACGTGCTGAAGACCACCAACGGGCCAGGCCTTGCGGCCCCGGTAGATATCTATGTCCTTGACAATAGGCCAACGGACGAAGTTCTGCCCGGCGGCACCACGATCTACGGGCCCGGCAGTTACGCGCCCGTCTCGCTTGACTGGACCGGCGACCGAAAATGGATGGTGGACAATGGACTGGGATTCACCATTGGCAATCGCGGGCAGCAACCTGCCGGAGGGATCCGTCGGCGGATGTGGCTTGGCAGGTTGCTGGGCGACATGTCTCAGGATCACTGGGATCTTGGCGACAACATCGATTGGATACTGTTTCATCCAGTTGCCGACGAAGTGCCGGAGCTGATCGCAGGGAGAGAGGACCAGGTCGAGATCCCTGATATGTTCACCCAGCAAATGGAAATGGGCGGCGCGACGTTCGTCATTTTGCTTGAGAGCAGTTGTGACGACGATCTGGCCAATTCGGACCCGCAGGCCTTGCTCGCCGCTAAGATTGACAATGCCAACGGTGACAAACCGCCAGTCAAACCCCGTGCGCTGGCCGATCTGGTCGCGGGCGACAATAATCTCGGATTGATGCTGATCGACCTGCCCTGAGCGCTGACAGCTCAAATTTCATGAGTTGCTCTGCGCTGGTTCGCCCCAGGGCGTCGGCCATTCGCTTTTGGCGTGTGCGATGATCGTATCCAGTGTCGGACAATCGATACTGTCGCCATCTGATTTGTCCTTCATCAGCCGTTCCCAGATCGCAGCCGCAAGATGGCGGCTGGCGTAGCTGTCGGATGGGTAATGCACCCCGATACGTTCGCGATTGACCGCGATCCGCTGTGCGATAGTGAATAGCGGCGAATTAATTATCTTGCGCCCGTCGAGATCGCTCTTTTGCGGTTTTTGCAACAATCCGCCATCCCCCGGTGACGCGCCCGTGGGCAAAACGCCGTAGCGGTACGCGACACCTGGAATTTCGCATAGGAACAGCGAAATCAGATGTGCGAGGAAGGAGTGCCCGCTGGGAAAGGCCGGATGGGCAGGCGGGCCGAAAGGCACTGTTAGCCCAGGGCGCAAGATCGACGGGCGCACCCTTTTGAAAAATGCCTTGTAGGACATGTAAGCCACGTTACCGAGCGCCAGACCAATGTCGATCAGTTTCAGTGTGTAGGGGTGATCGAAGGAATTGATACCGAGGAAATGGACCAGATAGGCCGGCAGGCCGTCTGCCTGCACATCCGATTCCACAAGGTAACTTTGCCGCTCATCCTCCATGTAGTGCACGAGCGTTTCCAACTCGCCCTTGATGAACTCAAATGCGATGGCGCGATCAGCGGTGCTGTCGGTTGCAGGTCGCCAGGCGAGATCGTTCACTTCAAAACAGTTCAGAGGATCGGAGTTTTCAGTCAGGGGTAGCCATTTTTCGTAATGCCCTGCAAATTCCAGCGCGGCCAGCGTCGCAGGCTCGGCGCGTTCGGCTGCCCGCAGCCATTCGCCAAGATGCTCATCGAATGGCACCGTCCAGAAGCGCAGCGCCGGGTCCCAGTCTTCCGTCGTCCACTGTAGCCGCGGCTTGTCGGGCTGGTAAGGGTTAATGACATAGGCCAGCGGAAACGGTGCGTTGCCCGCGTTGTCAGGCGTGAAGCTGAGCGACCAGGGCAACAGCGCCAGCTCGATAGGGGTGGCGTAGTAGCTACGGATGAAGCCAATGCCGCCATCTGCGCCAACCGGGATCGCGCCCATGCCCATGCCCATGCCATTACCCATGCCCATGCCGTTACCCATGCCCATGCCGCCACCCATGCCCATGCCGCCACCCATGCCCATGCCGCTACCCATGCCCATGCCGCCACCCATGCCCATGCCGCCACCCATGCCCATGCCGCTACCCATGCCCATGCCGTTACCCATGCCCATGCCGTTACCCATGCCCATGCCGCTACCCATGCCCATGCCGCCACCCATGCCCATGCCGCCACCCATGCCCATGCCGCTACCCATGCCCATGCCGCTACCCATGCCCATGCCGCTACCCATGCCCCTTGACGACGTCATCTGAATTCTCCTTATCCTGTATAATGGACTTGAAATCTTACCAGTCTAATTTCT
>NZ_QHLQ01000026.1:40484-47188 GCF_011813015.1 Parasedimentitalea denitrificans
CCCATGCCGCTACCCATGCCCCTTGACGACGTCATCTGAATTCTCCTTATCCTGTATAATGGACTTGAAATCTTACCAGTCTAATTTCTGTCAACGGGGTAGGCCCGCGATAAATAACCCTCTTTTTAAGGCCAATTTGTCTTCGCTACGGACCAAAGGATACCATGAAACAAAGTGATCCACTGAGAAGTTTTTTTCGAGGGCCAGTAGATCTGCACCAACGGCACGGGCTTTCTCTTCTTGCCCGTTTAATGCGAGACTAGCGGCCAATATTCTCGTTGTTGCAATGAAGCGTGGATTGACGTGTCTTGCTTTTTGTAACCAGCTAATAGAGTCCGCATAGTTTCCGGCAACAAATTCGGCGATACCAGCACCAGTCCACCATGTGAAATTCAGCGCATCAAAGGGGCTGAGCTTAAATGCATTTTGGAACCGCGGCATGGCTTCGTCTCGGCGCCCCAGATAGGACAAGGTCACTGCACTGAACGCCCAACCCAATGCGTTGTTCTGATCCAGCGACAGGGCCAAATTAAACATCGACATCGCTTGATGCGGATCACTTTCGATCAGGCTGGTCAGATGGCCCGCAACCACCTGACAAAAGGAATCGTCAGGGTCCAGCGAGATGGAGTGTTGAGCATGATCGAGAGCAAGTTTCTTGTCGCGGTCCGGGTCCTCAGAGCGTTCTTCGCCAACAAGGAAATTTAATCGCCAGGCCGAATAGGCATACGCCTGCGCATATGTGGGATCGAGATCCATCGCCCTTCGCAACGCCATGCCGGAGCGACGATACCCGTCATCCGTGAAACGGTACAGTTCAGATGCGGCCTTGAGCACGCAATCATATGCGTCAAGGCTATCGGTAGAGCGATTTCGGACACGCTCGATCCCATGCGCTTTTAGGCGCGGTTCAAACGAGCCTACGACTGATGCTACGATGGTATCCTGGAAATCGAACAAATCTTCGGCGGTACCATCAAAAGTCTCTGACCAGATCGAACGGTTCAGGGAAACATCGACCAACTCTGCTGATATTCGAAGCCTATCACCCTGACGACGCACGCTTCCATCCATCACGTAATTGACCCCCAATTGCGACGCAATTTCCTGAACATCCATCGAACTGTTCGCAAAGCGCAGCGTCGAGGCGCGCGCGATCACGTGAAATGCATGGCTGCGCGACAGACCGTTGATAATGTCTTCGGTGATTCCTGACCCGAAATACTCTTCCATTTCATGCCCGGAGGACGATCGGAAAGGCAGGATCGCCACCGTAGGACGCGATGTCCATTCAATGAAGGGTTGATGCAAAGTTGTCATTTCTTCGGCAGAGCCCTCGATCGGCACGACTTGGAATAAATGGACAATGCGTTTGATGTTTTTAAGCCGTGGTGTTCCCATATCTCTAAATCGAACATTAGCTTTATTCCCGGCCAATTCTCGAACGAGCCCTGTCGCCACGATTTGGCCAGGTGCAGCGGCATCATGAATGCGCGAAGCAATGTTGACACCATCTCCTAGTATGGTCCCTTGGTGCACTAGTACATCATCAACATTTATCGCAATACGTAGCTGTAAATCGTCTTCCTCGCTCTTGTTTTCGACTGCATGGAGTACCTTTTGAACGTCCGCAGCCCATTTTAAAGCCGCAACCACGCTTTGGAACTCAACGAGGATCGCATCACCTGCAGTTCCAACCAACCGGCCGTCATTTTTCTTCAGCAATGGTACCAGCAGGTCTTTTATCAATATTTCCCACCGGTTGCTTGTCCGAATATCGTCTTCCGCCATCAGACGTGAAAAACCAGCAACGTCAGCGAATGCCACAGCTGCAAGGCGTCGCTTTTCGGAAACCACAGGTTTGTGCTCATCGACCATCAATCAAAGCCTCAGAGTAAATCGAGTTAGCAATATGTTAACGCTGGCTCATACTGCAACTTAGCGCTACGCAAGCCTTCAGTCCATCACCGCCAGAATTGAGAAGCGTCAACTGAAGACTCTCTTTCGAATTGAAAGATTGCCAGATTTTGATTTGTGCCCACCGAGCAGCCTCGCTCAAAGCTTCGGGATGGCCCTTCCCTCTAACTCGCGAAACTTCGGACTCGGGCGCAGTGAATGGGCAAACGGTGTTTTTTACAGACGCTCCCATGAAATTGGGCTGCACCGCCAAGAACTCTCTCTTATCAAATACGGCTATTTGGACCCAAAAGCGCTGACTTCAAACAGTTCGGTAAAAAATCCAGATTTGCACGACTGCAAGGTAGGGAAGGAAGAAGGCAAAGTTCTGCAGTTTGTCAAACGCTCCAGAAAAGTCAGGGTTCGACCAAGCGCCCCCAGTTACCAAATACCAGAGTACGTAATGAAGCCGATAAAGCCACGAGCCTATTGCAAGCCAGAAAAACCTCAGAGCCCATTGCCCGTGCCTGATCCGATCACTTTTCAGGGCCGTCTGAAGTGTTCGCACCGCAGCCGTCATCACGCAAACACCGTAGAGCGAGAAGCCAAGGGACATGACAGGTCCACCGATGGTTCCCCGAATTGCGATGAAAGTCAGGCCCCCGATGGAGGCCAGTAAAGCCAGTCCTATAAGTATCACACCAGTTACCCGGTGAAATGCAGTAAGACGCCAACGAATTACGCCAACGAGTTGAAGTGGCACTAGAGCCGTCAGGGCGACACCAACTGCAATGTGGACCACCATTGCAGTGTTCCCCAAAGTACCGCCAGCGATAAAAAGGTAAGGTTTCTTCGTTGCCTCGCCGCCGAGCGCGGCTCTCACTAATTCCACCGCATGAACAAGAAAAGGTGCGACCATCAGATACATGAGAATAATAAGCCCATACTTGAGCAATTCCCAACGCCAGTTAAACTCCACCCGCCTCTTTTCCATCTTACCTTTGGGATAACACTGTTAAAGAACTGTCTCTCATGTAGCCGCCCCACTTTTATGCCAGAATTCGAAAATATTTCTAGACGCGAAAGATTCCCAAGAACAGGTGCTTCGTCCGCACAGCTGCCTTTGTATAGAACACAACGAAGGTCGGGTATCAGCCCTTCACGCCGAGATTTGCATGGTGCGCCAATCAGGCATTTCACTCTCCCGCAAACGGAGCTACGGCAGCTCCTAGTTCTTAGTGACTAGGAGCAGGGCAGTTTCCAGATTTTTGGCACCACACTTGGGTGAGGCACATTAAGCCGTAAAACAGGCTTGTCTCACACAGCAAAACCGCACTTTCTTTCTGCGCTTTTGCGTGTAGGTCAGAGATCTTGCGCACCGCCGATACCTTGAAGCGATTATTGGAAATAATTGCCAGATGCACATTTACTGTAAGTTGATGGAAAACAATTCAATGTCGCGGTTGATGCTCTCCACATGAACTACACCACAAGAGGTGAACTCGAACTGATCTCTTATAAGTTCTAGAGTATCGCTAGTTATTGTAACCTTGTCGGGCTTTCCAAGTTTCTCGACACGGGCAGCAAGATTAACGTCCTCCCCAACGATAGTGTAGGACATGCGCTCGTCGGAGCCAAAATTTCCAACACTGCAACTACCAGAATGAATGCCAACCCTCATATGGAAAGGCTTCGGATAACCAAGATCCAGCCATTTCTTTCGCAAGTCAATCATGCGCTCCTGCATCTCGATCGCCATCTTAACGCAAGAGGCAGCATCTTGGCGCGCTCCATTACTGGTAGGGTCACCAAAGAACATGACGACCGCGTCGCCCACATACTTGTCCAGCGTCGCGCCATGACGTATTCCAATGGCTGACATCTCTGTAAAAAAATCATTCAGGATATACATCAATTGGTCTGGCGGTAGTTCATGTGTTAAACGGGTGAACTCAACGATGTCGCCGAAAAAGACCGTCAACTGTTTTCGCTTGGCTCCAATTGATCGCTGGCCTTCGTCCGCCAGAACTGAATCCCACAACTGACTAGGCAAGTACTTTGCCAAAGCTTTAGATACGGCCTCCAGTTTTTCGTTCTTAGCTTGCAATGCATTGCTAAGGCCCTCCAGCTCCATAACGCCAAGAAGTCGCATGCGGAAGATCGCAGAAGCAATGACAGTCAAGCCAAGACAAAAGAACAAGAGCGACCACGGCAGCCAAAGATCAACTGCCGCAGGCCATCCGTTTGGTGGCGTTATAATCATCTGCCATCTGCGGTCAGCAATTTGAATGTTACCAGATACATAGGGCTTGGGTATCGCGGCTACGGTTTTAGGCAAATTGTCCGTAGTGGATTGGTGCGCGAATATGAGTTTCTGACCTTGACTATCCGGATTTGAAAAGACGTAAAAGTCTCCTAGGTTAGGGTCTTCAACCCACCGGTTTTCCGCCGCCATAATCAGTTTAGGAATTTGAAAAACCGCCAAGACGAAGCCCAAAACCGGCTTGTCTGTCGAAGAACTATTTTCGTGAAATTCGGCTTTCTCAAAGACAGGGGCGGCAATCAAAACACCATTTTCCCTGTTGGTGCTTTGCACCAAAGAAATGGGTTCAGACGCGGCTATTTGACCTGTTCGCCGGGCGTGAAGCAAAGCGACAAATCTGGTCGTTTCAGACTGTACATCGAAACCAAGCGCCTCTTCATTTCCCCAAAGGGGCTCCACGTAGTAAACAGGAAAGTAATCGGGCCTGGACCCCGCAAGTACCAATTTCCCATCTTCAGCACGCTCTGTAATCCGATAATTTGAAAAACCATCTAGTTGTGCCTCCAACGCAAATGCTTTGCGGTTGTCTTCCACAACTTTTGGCAGCCACTCCAGAGCTTGGATGCTATCGTGCGACGACAAAACTGATGAAGCGAAGGTGTTAAACTCCTGCCGACTTACATAGTCCGAGCTTTCATAAAATGCGATCATCGATTCAACTGATGAGATATTGGCAAGTACCAAGTTGTTAATCTCAGTAATCGGTTGGTTCGCGTATTCTCTAAACTCAGACAGCAAACGCTGGCGTTCCGATTTAATAGCAAAAAGAAAAAAGACGAGTGAGATGCATACGCCTACTGTGGCGACCGTTATGACGGGAAGCCATTTTTGCTGCTTTAGCGGTATTAATATCTTTTTGAACATTGCAATCGTCAATGGACATTCCCTCGAGGGACGGAGAGACTAGGGGCTGAAGCAATTTATACGTGGCAACCGAGTCTCGATATGAGATTTATTATATCACAGATCCAGCACCCTCGCTGTCAATAATTGTCGCTACCTGGCACGGCGGCGCAGAATAGGGGCGACCCAAAAGCTCAGATCAAGCGAGCATGGTCAGCCGTGACCTAGATGAAATCGGTTCATTGCCACAATGTTAGTGGCCTTTCCCGAAAGTAGTAATTCATTCGAACCGCAGTGAATGACCAGGAACTGCCCTTGTGCATGAGCGCACTGGCTACTCCGGTGTTAGGCAACGGGCCTGCTTTGGGCTTGGATCTGACTTTATGCGTATTTTGCGCGAGCTACGCGTTTGAGCAGTTCAGGCTGTTTGGTGAACTACTGCAATGGAGTTCCTCCTGCCCTTCTGCTGGATTGTTTTAGTGGCCGAAGATGTTGCGTTCGACAGCTGACTGACATTCAACCTGCCGCGAACCACCACCTCATCACACCCGGCTTTCATAGTTGCGGTGTTGCTTACTCGCTAAGCAGCCCGCACTACGGGTTATACTTCCCCTGTGTTCGCACTGCGTTCGCCGGGGCCCTGCCCTTCGTTACTCTGGCCTTCGGTACATCAGCGGACCACAAAACAACGCGAGGCTACGGTGTTGATATCACCCGGCCTGCGCGTGTGATCGCGGCAGGCCTCCATCGCCCAACCCGCTTCATCTGCTATCGCAAGATAAGCGTGTCGCTGAAGCACAACGGCTTCGTTTGCAACAGAACAACAGAGTCGGCTGTGTTTGACTCACTGAGCGGCCCTGAGTTCGAGCGCATGAACCAAGTGCGCGCGCGCCTGCAGGCTGAAGCCGACATTGCCGCGGATCACAGAGAGCGCCGCCGTCTCTACGGGCGCAGGAAAGCGAAGCCCCCGACGTTCACTGTCGAATACAAACGCGGCAAGCGCCTCGCTTGATCTCCAAACATTGCTCGGATGACCTCGGGCCCCTCAAAAGATGGGCCGGAACGCCCCGAACTGCATCACAGAAAGACACATCATGCTTCCAATGCCTACGAACGTCCCGACCCAAAACAACCACCGTGTCGCGCTGTTCTTTCCGGAACAATCTCGCGACGATTTTGACAGTCTCGAAGAGCTTACAGCCAAGGGACTGCGGGCTGCACGCAGTGCGCTGGAAGGCCTGCAAGATCTCAGCATTCAGAACGATCGGGGTCTCTTCGCAGACCTCGTTGAGCTCCGAACAGCACTCAACCGCCGCCGGTTGCTGAGCGAGCAGTTTCGCAACACCGCAGCCTCACTATTGCTACATCTCAAGCACATTGAGTCCAGCGACAACGGTACGGCCTGCCTTGTATCGGTCTGACGTTAGCACCGGTGGGTTTGAAGCAGCCGCTTTTGACGCTAGTTCGGAGTTAAATTGATACACAACAGCTTCAATTTCAACCCGATACTGAGCCGTAGGGTTTCCACCAACAGTGTCAAAATTAATAGTGCATTGGGCTTTGTTGCACAAATCGGTTGATGGGATTCACTGTATGAATCCAGCGTGATAGTTGGGGTTCATGAGCAGGTGGACACCGACGA
>NZ_QHLQ01000027.1 GCF_011813015.1 Parasedimentitalea denitrificans
GTCAGAGGTCTCCGCAACACCAAAATCAACAAAAGACAAAGTTTCTGCAAAGAAAGGTGGTGCGACCAATGAAATCAAATGGTTACGCCCGAAAAAAGTCAACACCCCTGCCCCAAAATCCAACCGACACTCCGCCAAATCCACCGAATCCAACCCGCCAGATCAACCATGTAGAGCAATCCACAGACCTATCCACAGACTCACCCGCCAAATGATCGAAAAACGAGTCGGAAGTCCGGAAAAACGACTCGAACCAGACGAAGAACCAATGTGCAGATCAAACCACGCGAAGCGCGCGACGGAGAATCTTGCCAACATTGGATTTCGGCAGTTCGCCTAGATAGGTAACCTGGCGCGGCACTTTGTAAGCAGCCAGATTTTGGCGGCAGTACTCGATGATCATCTCGTCAGTCACCTCAGCCCCCGCCACTTTGACAACAAAGAGGCTTACGGCTTCACCTGTCTTGTCGTCCGCCACTCCGATGCAGGCGCATTCCGCTACCCCGTCACAGGCAGCCACAACGGCCTCAATTTCATTTGGAAAGACGTTGAAACCTGACACGATGATCATGTCCTTCTTGCGATCGACAATCCGAAGGAAGCCAGCCTCATCGAAGACACCGATGTCACCAGTCCGGAAGTAGCCATCTTTGGTAAAGACCTCGGCGTTTGCGTCGGGCCTGTTCCAATACCCCGCCATCATTTGCGGACCTTTGGCACAAATCTCGCCACGCACTCCGACTGGAACAATTGTGTCATCGTCTGCCAACAGAATAATATCGGTAGAAGGCACCGGCAATCCGCAAGAGCCGCTAAACTCCGCGCCACCAATTGGCACCCCAGTCAACAGCGGCGAGGCCTCGGACATACCGTAGCCTTCGGTGATGTGCCTGCCGGTCAGCTCTTTCCAACTGTTCGACGTAGTTTCAAGAACCGCAGAGCCTCCTCCTAGTGAGAATACTAGTTTCGAGAAGTCGATTTCCTTGACCCGCGGATGCATCGCCAATCCAGTGAATAGTGTATTGACCGCAGGGAACATGGTGATGCCCGCATCCTTGATCGTGTCAATGACGGCTTCCATATCACGCGGGTTTGGGATCAGCAGGATCCGTCCCCCTAGCGATACATAAGACAAAGACACCGACAGGCCAAAGATATGATACAGTGGCAGCGCGCAGACCATGACTTCGACCTCAGGCCGAAAGGCTTCGTGCCAATGGGCTTTGAACTGCTCGATATTTGCCACCACATTACGATGGCTCAGGACAGCCCCCTTAGAGGGACCGGTTGTCCCGCCAGTATACTGGAAAAAGATGTTGTCTTCGCCGGTCAAGCCAACCGGGTGATACTCTAGGCCTTCACCCTGAGTGAGCACATCAGACAAGGGGATGACATCTGCCAACCTGTCGTCCACCGAAGGAGAGGAAATTTCTAGATTGGTTCCATCACCCAGATCAATGGAGATGACCCTGTTGATCGAAGTGTTTCCGATAATATCAGCCAGAACCGGGGTCGCGCCACCGAAGATCAGGATCGTTTCCGCGCCGGAATCGTTTAATTGATGCTCCAGCTCTCGCGCGGTATAGAGCGGGTTGACGTTAACCTGCACAGCACCCGCCCGAAGAATACCCAGCATGGCAATGGGAAAGGCAAAGGTATTTGGGGTCATTAGGGCTATGCGGTCGCCGCGCTGAACACCCATCTTGTTTTGCAAATAGGCCGCAACCGCGCGTGATTTCATCTCGACTTCGGCGTAGGTCATCGCCGTACCGAAACATTCATAGGCGACGTTGTCGGCGTAGGTCTCGGCCGCTTCTTCGAACAGCGCCACAAGCGACGGATAGCGATCTGCGTCAATCTCTGCCGGAACCTCTGCGCTATATGTTTTCAACCAGCTTTTCATATCAATATCCCCTTAGTCTAAATCGTCTTGCGCGTTTCAAGAGCACAACCGCCACAATGCTCCTAGTTTTAAAGGTTACAGAATACTCACCAACTTGCGGAACATTTCAATATTACCGTCGTTCACACCAGGCTCGCGGAACTTGCGATCCGCGCCCGTGCTCATGATCACCACATTGCGGGTCTGATCGATGTAAATGTACTGCCCATAGACGCCACGGGCCATGAATTCGCCCTCATGCGAGCCTTGCGGGATCCACCACTGATATCCATACCCAATTTTCCCATCCGCAGTTGGAGCAGAGGGCCGTGTGGATTCAGCGATCCAATCAGCAGGCACAATCTGATCACCACCATAACTGCCATTCTGCGCGATCATCTGACCAAAGCGGGCAAAGTCCCGCGTGGTAAAATTCAGCCCGCCCAGAACAAAAGCCACATCGGCACCATCAGTAATGAAATAGCCGTCTCGCTCGAGCCCAAGCGGGGACAGGATCTTTTCCGATAGCAACGACGGCACATCACGGCCTGTCGCCCCGCGGACCACCATTCCGATCACATGGGTGTCAATCGAGACATACTGCCATGTGTCGCCCGGTGTGGCGAAGCTCTCCTTTAGATCAATCGTGAACTCATCCAAGGTTCCCCCCAGAGCGATAACGCGGCCCATGCGGTTGATGTCGGAATCATAATCCAGATAGTCCTCATCAAAGGTGACACCGCTGGCCATGTTCAGGACATTACGAATGCTGGCGCCGTCATAGGCGCTTTCTTTTAGCGATGGGACATATTTGGTGACCGGATCGTCAAGCGAGGCAATGGCCCCTTCGTCTATCAACACCCCAAACAGCGCCGACAGATAGCTTTTGGCAACCGACCATGAAATGCGCCGATCATTTGGGGCGGTACCCAGATGATAGCTTTCGTGGCGGATTTGACCGTCCTTCAAGATCAGAAGCGAGGTCACCGCGCGATCTTTGAGCCATTGATCAGTGCCCGCAGGCAAGACCATCTCACCGCCCTGCGGAAGCGGGCTGATCGCTTTGGTCCCGCGCGCCAGCGGAGTGGTCTCAAAAGCCCCTTCCATATTAGAGAAATTGCCAACAATTTTCTCTTCTGCAAACAGCGAGTTCACCGCCAGCAAACGGAAAATTTCTTCGCGCTTCCAGACACCTAGAGATGCTGCACTAACAACCAACACCAATAAAATTCGAAAAGTGATCTTAAAAGCTCTGCGCATAAACGTTCCTTTCAGTTGCCATACCCAAGCCTGAGACAGGCCTTGGGGCAACCAGAACGCTACGGAAAATGCGTTATTTGAACTTTCCGATCAGCTTTTCCAACGGAGAGCGGGTGTCAGGCTGTTCTTCTTTGCTCTCTGGCTTGGCAGCTTTAGCGCCCTCGCCCTTGGGCTTGTTGTTCGAACTGCGCGGAGGCGCGACGCGCAGGGCGACAGCATTCATAAAACGCCCACTATCGCCGTCCGCCAGCGACGCAGCGCCATCCGAGATGCCGCGCATCAGATCATCCAGCCAGACCTCGTCCGCCTTGGGGAAATCACGCAGAACATATCCCGCCACCGCATCCTTGTGTCCGGGATGGCCGATGCCCAGACGCACGCGGCTATAATCTGCGCCAATATGGGAATGGATTGAGCGCAGGCCATTGTGACCAGCGTGCCCCCCACCCTGTTTGACCCGGCATTTGCCCGGCGCCAAGTCCAGCTCATCATGCAGCACCGTCACATCATCGACAGTCAGCTTATAGAACCGCATTGCCTCGCCCACCGACTGGCCGGACAAGTTCATGAATGTCTGGGGCTTTAGCAAAAGAACTTTGGTGCTCCCAAACTTGCCTTCGCTGATCTGTGCCTGAAATTTGGACTTCCACGGCGAAAACCCGTGATCATCCGCAATCTGATCCAAAGCCATAAAGCCAATGTTGTGCCGGTTTCGGGCGTATTTTCCGCCCGGGTTCCCCAACCCGACAAAGAGTTTCATGCTACGTCTCGCCTTTAGTGTGCTCGACTGGCTTGATGCACTGAATACGGCGAAGAATCCAGAGTGCCAGGTCATCGAAATGCCCCGGCACTCAAACTTGTCAGCCCTGCGGCGTGTACCATATCGGCGAACTATAGGCGCGCTCGGTTGTGGTCATCGGCACATTGCTGTCCATCTGCACATCAAAGCGCATGGCCTCGTAGGCTGTCCAACGCGGTGTTGGGATCTCGATCACACGCACATAGTAGAAGGCCCGCACCGATGGGTCAAAGTCTGGGTCCTGCCATTGGGTGATGAGTTCAGGTGCGCCAATACTATTGGTCCAGGTGGCTTTGGCCACATCAACGGTGTTGCCAACCCCTGGTAGTTTGCCATCTGCATCCAACTGCCGATCACCGGACCAGGCGACATTATATACTTTCTCGCCGCGCGTACCGTCACTGTTCAACCAGCCTTTGATCACCTGAACCCTATCCAGATTGCCACTGTAAGAATCCTTGAGCGCCGCAATCAGAAAACTTGGGGCATCCCCGCCAGTTTGGGCAGGAAGGTCTGAGCCCATTGGGACGCCTTTGGCATAGCCAATATCCGCAGGCAGGCGCGATGCTGCATCCTCGGGGGCAAAATCCCAACCGCCAAAGAACCGCAATGTGATGCGGGATCCGGTTGTGCCGTAAACCTCGCGTCGTTCTATTGCGTCAAAAATAGCTTCACGGGTGTTTTCGGTTGCCCATGCCGCTGCATAGCCGCCTGACGCCTGCTGCCAGCCATAAATGGTGAATTCCGGATCCGGAGCTTCGATAACGACGTGTTCCCACCGGTTTGGTTCCGGCTCGACCCCAGAGTGTTTGCCAAAGAAGTTCTCTTCCTCAACTGCGGCCATACCGGTATGAGCGTCAGTCGATCCGATCTGACCTGCCTTGTAGGGATTGATGCCCAGTTGTTCCTCGAGCATCAGGCCCGTTTTGTAAGCCTCGCGCGTATATTCGTACTGTAGCATTTCCGGGATTTTAGCCTGAGTTCCATTCAGGTTCGACGCATCCCAGGTATCAAAATCCGCAAACTCATCATCCGGGGAAAGAAACGGGTGGGCTTCGCTGTCGCCCTTAATCTGAGTTGTTTCAATCACCGGTTCAAATCTGGCACGCAGTGCGGCCAATTCGGCGGTCAGCGGGGTTCCGTCGTAGTTCGAAACCGAGAATAGACGGCCGTTGCTGAGGTTACCATTGTGAGGGATCGCAAGGACATCGCCCCCGGTTAGGTCCTCATATTCAGCAAGATGCGCCCACAGATCCTCAGGGTTTTTACTGTCGAATTGCGAATATGGCACCACCCTATTGGCCATGGCGGCATTGTCGCGGAACAGAACATTACGGTGAATGTTATCCCCCCCTTCGGCAGTCCATTCATAACCAATCATTGCGGTAAAAGTACCAGGGTCGTTGTAGCGATCAGCAAGTGCCGTGTAGGTCTGCCAAGCCGACTTGATCGCATCAGCGTTGTCGATTGGCGGAGTGTCGGTAGACAGCGAGGCGACAATCTCCATTGCGGTGTCAAAAATTCGATCCCGGTCGTTTGAGACTAGCTCGTCATACCAAGCCTTACCCTGCGGTGTTGAAAGCACCTGCGGATCACCTGCCAGCAACTGAGGCATCAACCCGTACATCTCCGCGTGGTCTGAAACTACCAACCAATCAAGCGGGCGACCCAGCTTAGCCCGCAACCCGTGCGTTGTGGTCACTTCCTCACCGCGAGCGAAGCGAAAGGCGTCTTCTTGGCTCAGCCGTGTCATGGTCCCGGCGTCTACCGACACTTCGGTATGTAAATGCGTGTCGCCCCAAAGAACCTGGGTGGGAAAATTACGCCCAGCGTAAGGCGAGTAATGATCACTGGTGAATCTGGCCCCGACGTCCTCTTTTGACGGCGTCATGTCCTGAACCTGAGCCATCGCCGTAAATGCCCAGCACTGTGCAAGGATGGCGAGTGCCAGTGGTCGGCGAAGATTTGATGATCGCATCATAATAGGTCTCCCGGTATCAACTAATTAAAGAAGTGCAGCTCGTTATGCGTGTGAAGCTACACACGAAATCCGCGGCAAGGGAGAAAATACTATTCTACCAAGTAATTACAGCAGATGTTTGCCGGTTTGGGCTTCCTAAACAAAAAAACGGGGCCCCAAAGGACCCCGTTTCAGATTTGCCGTTGGCAAAATCTTATTCTTCGGCTGCGGCTTCTTCGCCTTCAGCTTCACCTTCTTCGTCGTCAGAACCAGACGAACGCAGCCCGGATGGGGCCGAGATGTTTGCAATAACAAAGTCACGATCGATAGTTGGACGTGCACCTTCGGGCAGGTCGATCGAAGAGATGGTGACAGTGTCGCCAAGGTTCAGACCGGACAGGTCTACAACCAGCTTCTCAGGGATATCGCCAGCGGTCACAACCAGCTCAACCTCTGGACGCACAGCGTTCAGAACGCCGCCTTGCTTGAGGCCAGGTGCTTCGTCTTCGTTGGTGAACTCGACCGGAATGAACAGGGCGATTTCCGAAGTGCGGCGCAGGCGCATCAGGTCAAGGTGTGTTGGCAAATCTTTGACAACGTCACGCTGAACGTCGCGGCAGATAACGCGAACGTCGTCGTGGCCTTCAACTTTCAGGTTGAACAGAGTCGACTTGAACCGGCCCGCTTTCAGCATTTTCAACAGCTTGTTGAAAGGGATGTTGATTGCCAATGGGTCAGTGTCGCCACCGTAAACAACACCAGGAACCAGACCGTCGCGACGTGCCTGACGAGCGGCGCCCTTGCCTGTCCCCGTCCGTTCCAGAGCTTCGAGATTAGGAATCTCTCCAGCCATGATAATTCTCCAAATTGTAAGGGCGGGAATCCTCCAAGGCTGTATTCCCGCGTGAAGAGCTGCCTGTAAACGGGATTAGAGAAATCTGCAAGCCAGTTGTTCAAGACTATTTGCACTTGCTGTGTAAAGGCGACCATGCAAGCTGCTGTACATGACATTGCTGCAAGACATACGGATTAGCCGACGGACAGCGCCCGCCTTTGTGGTTGTGGGTCTCTACTGGGGGGCCTTTGCAGCATTTGCACCGCAATTGAAAGACGCCGCTGATCTGGGCGATGCTGAGTTTGGCATTGCATTGCTAGTCGGCGCTATTGGCGCTGTGGCTGCCATGTGGCTCGCACCACGGTTGGATGCGCTCTTGAAACATCATAGCCTTATGGTGGGCATTTTCATGTTGGCGGCGGCGTTTCTTCTACCCGCTGTTGCAACCTCGGCAGTGACCTTTTCATTGGCGATGGTACTCGCATCCGGCGCGTCCGGGCTGTTGGATGTCATAATGAACACCCGCGTCAGCCATTTAGAGGCCCATCACAACCGGCCACTAATGAACCTGAACCATGCAATTTTTTCCTTTGCCTATGCTCTGTCAGCACTAACTGCTGGCGGCCTGCGGGAAATACAGATCGTACCACTAGTTGTTTTCGCACTGCTCGGCGCGGCCAGCCTTGTTTGCGCGACCCAAGTGAGGAGCGACCACGCATTTCGCGAAATAAGTTCGGTGAGTGAATCACCCTCCCCTTTGCCGAAGGCCCTAATTATCGTCGGCGGAGTGATTGTTTTATTTGGGTTCATGGCTGAGCAATCCACCGAAGCTTGGTCTGCCCTACATCTTGAGCGGCGATTTAGTGTAGGTGCAGCTGAGGGCGCATTAGGGCCCGCCATTCTTGGCATCACGATGGGTTTTGGGCGCTTATCCGGCCAACTTATTGTGCGCAAGTTTGCCGAAGGTGTTGTTCTGCGATGGGCCGGCACACTTGCAGCCCTTGGCACGGCTATTGCGGCCTGGGCCCCGAGCTCACTGCTTGCTTATCTTGGGTTTGGAATTTTGGGATTTGGCGTATCGGTGGTCGCCCCAATGGCCTTTGCATGGGTCGGAAAGCATGTGCCCCCTGCGCTGCGTGGTTTGGCGATTTCTCGTCTGGCCGTCATCGGATACGCTGGGTTCTTTATTGGCCCGCCAGTCATGGGGTTTCTGGCAGAAAACTTTGGACTGCCGATTGCTTTTTCAGTGATCGCCGTCAGCCTTCTCACTATTTCTGTCGTTTTGGTCCCAATGCTACGTGTTCTGGCAGGGCGTTCACCGCACCCCGCCCCATCACCTCACACCTGATTTCCAGGCTATTGCCACTTCCCTTCGAAATCCTCTGGGATCAGTAGATTGTTCTCACTCAAATCACCGACCTGCCGCACGCCACACAACCCCATCGATGTATCCAGCTCTTTGTGGATCACTTCCAAAGACTTGGTAACGCCCGCCTCGCCCATGGCACCCAATCCATAGATATAAGCGCGGCCAATGTAGGTCCCTTTCGCCCCCATCGATAGCGCCTTGAGCACGTCCTGGCCCGAACGAATTCCGCTATCTAGGTGAACCTCGATCTTATCGCCAACCGCATCCATGATCGCAGGCAGGGACTTAATTGCACTCAGCGCTCCGTCCAATTGGCGACCACCGTGGTTGGAAACGATGATGGCGTCAGCTCCAACATTCAACGCCTGCTTGGCGTCCTCGGCATCCAAGATCCCCTTGATGATCAGTGGCCCGTCCCACATCTTGCGAAACTCGCGGATACGATCCCAGTCCAAAGCCTGATCAAAAGCTTCAGCCGTCCATGTGCTAAGTGACGATGGGTCTTTAACCCCCTTGGCATGGCCAACAATATTGCCAAAGAAACGGCGCTTGGTGCCCAGCATGCCTAGCCCCCACTGCACCTTGGTCATCATGTTGCTGACCGATTTCACTGTCAGTTTTGGCGGGGCAGACAAGCCATTTTTCAGGTCTTTGTGTCGTTGGCCTAGCAACTGCAGGTCAACTGTAATCACCGCTGCCGAACACTTGGCGTCCTTAGCGCGGTCAAACAGGCGCTGCATGAAATCATCGTCTTTCAGTGTGTAGACTTGCAGCCAGAATGGCTTCTTTGTGTGTTCGGCCACATCCTCGATCGAACAAATCGACATGGTAGACAGGGTATAGGGTACGCCAAAATTTTCAGCAGCACGCGCCGCTTTGATCTCGCCATCAGCGTGCTGCATGCCTGTCAATCCAACCGGTGCCAGCGCAACCGGCATCGACACATCCTGCCCTATCATTTGGCTAGCTGTCGACCGGCCGGTCATATCAATTGCAACGCGCTGACGCAGGCGGATCTGGTCAAAATCGGTGGTGTTCTCACGAAACGTCTGCTCGGTCCAGCTACCGCTTTCGGCATAGTCGTAAAACATCCGCGGAACCCGGCGCTGATAAATCCGTTTGAGGTCGTCGATATTGGTAATGACTGGCATTTCGTGTCGCTCTCACTTTTGGTAAAGAAAATTTACCAATCTGAATGATCAACTGCAACAGAAAATTCGACGCACCTCTTGAAAGTGCGATATCGCACTATATTTAGTGCGATATCGTACAAAAAGGTGACCTATGACAATTTCCAGACGCAAAGCTCTTTCCATGATTGGTGGCGGTGTAATTCTTGCCGCGGCAGGAACTGGGGTTCACATAACCCGCAAGCCAACCAAGGCTTTGGCACCATGGGCCGCGGCCGGTCAGTATAACGAAGTCCGCAAGCGCGCGCTGTCCTACGCTATCCTTGCCCCGAACCCGCACAACCGACAGCCCTGGATGGTTGATCTGGCCACACCGGATCAAGTCAAACTCTATGTGGATACCAGTCGCCTTCTGCCGCACACAGACCCGTTCAGCCGTCAGATCACCATCGGTCAGGGCTGTTTTCTTGAGGTCATGCGGATGGCAGCCGCGCAGGATGGCTATGATGTGCAGTTCGACCTGTTCCCCGAAGGGTCTGACACTGAAAAACTGGACAGCCGCCCCGTTGCCATCGCCCATTTTCAGAAATCAGATACGGTTCAGCCCGACCCTTTGTTCGCGCACATCATGCAGCGGCGCACACAAAAAGAGCCCTTTGAAATGGATCGACCGGTTAGCGACAGCGATCTGCGTGGCCTGATTAGTGCGTCGCAATCCGGCACGCGGCGTTGGGCCGACAATTCGGACCAATCTGTGGAGCATTACCGCAAACTGTCCGAAGAGGCGATGATGGTCGAAATCGACACACCCCATACCTATCGTGAAAGCGTCGATCTGTTCCGCATTGGTCGCGCCGAGGTCAATACGAACCCAGACGGTATCGACTTCTCTGGTCCGTTGTTCGAAACGCTCAACATGTTTGGCCTGTTCAGCCGCAAAGCAGCCCTAGACAAAGAAAGTGTGACCTATACCGGCGGCATCGACGCTGTTTTATCAAACACGCGCACCGCGATGGCGCATATCTGGATAACCACTAAGGGCAACACACGCGAGGATCAGATCACTGCGGGACGCGATTGGGTGCGGCTGAACCTGCAAACCACCGCGCTTGGCATGGGCCTGCAACCGCTAAGTCAGGCGCTACAAGAATACCCGGAAATGGCTGATCACTACGCCCAAATCCACAAAGAACTGGCCGAGGACGGGGAAACCGTGCAAATGTTTGGACGCCTTGGATATTGTGCGCCAGTCCCGGAAAGCCCGCGCTGGCCATTGGAAGCGAAGATCATAGATGCCTGACACACGGCCCTCTCCTTATTTTGTACTGTTCAACGAAATAGGGATCCTACATCAGCTCAGCCGCGCCCTGCTTGAGGCACGACTGCCTGATGGGTTGCTCAGCTCACATTTCGGTGTGCTCAACCATCTGGTGCGCGTTGGCGAGGGGACGACCCCCCTTGCCATTGCCCGCGCATTTCAGGTTCCCAAAACCACGATGACCCACACCCTAAGCGGATGTGTCAAACACGGGTTGATCGAAATGCGCCCCAACCCAGAAGATGCCCGCAGCAAATGCATCTGGCTGACCGACAAGGGCCGTCAGGTCAGAGAAGACATGGTTGCAGCAGCCGCTACGGGCATGGGCGATTTTGCCGAGCACTTCCCGGAAGACAAAGTCGAAGCCTTGCTGCCTGCCCTGACCGAGATGCGCCAATTTCTGGACAAAGCACGAGACGAGATTTAAGCGCGAACGCTTAGATCGTTTCGACTTTGCCTTTATAGACTTCAACGATGTGCTTGTCGGCGGCCAAAGCCAAAGCTGCTATTTCCTTGTTCTGATCCTCGTTCAGAACACCTTGCTCGGGCGCGGCAGCGATATAGGCCAAAGCTGTATCGCGGGCTTCCTCAAAGGCACCACGCCGATCCGATGCCTCGTAATCATCACGCCCCATGCGCTGGAACACTTTTGGCACCATCTGATCGCGGCACCCAGAAACCGTGTGGTTGCTGTCCAGAAAATGCCCGCCGACCGCAACCTTACACATTTCATCCCAATTCATACTGTCTTCGCTAATATCTGGCACCCGTAAGAAGCGGCTCGTCATAGCCCCGATCTCATTGTCCAGTACGGCCTGTACCGGACTGAAAACGGTGGCGCATTCCAGCTGGCCCACGCCACCCAGAATATCAGCCCCCGACAAGGCCACAGTTTGCATCAACATGGCGCGTTCGGCCATGGACTGGTGATCAGCATCCGGCGTATCCGAGCCTGCCCCATAGGTATGTGCCATCAGACCAAACCCATGCTTGGCCAGTTGCGCCGACAGGCTGGCCGCCTGCATCGCCTCGACGCTGGACTGCAAGGCGCTTCCGGTGCGCATATCAAGCGCGAACATCAGCGGCGTCGCGATAATTGGCAGGCCCGGCGACAGCACATGCGCCATGGTGATCATTCCGACGACCTCGGTCACGGCCATCAGCGATAGGGCCGATACCGACAGCGGCGCGGTGCCGCCGGCAGAAGGCAATGAACAGGCATGCACAGGCACGCCGTATTGGCCGCATTTGATGATAACCTCGGTGTCCATATACTTGAACTCCAACGGCGAGAACGAGCAGGTGATGCAACTTGTCGATGGATTGGCGCGCAATTCATCGTCGCCACCCGCAGCAATGGCGGCAATTTTCAAAAGGTAATCGATGTTTTCCTTTTGATAGGGCTGCATCCAAGTGTGTTTGGTCGTGTGACTGGTGATCTTGGCATAAGAGTGAATGTCTGCAGTGACTTCGGGCACGCCATGCACAAACGGATGTGCGATATACCCCACCTGATCAAGTTGGTCGGCCACCGCAGCAATCTCACCCGCCGCTTTCAGATCCATATTCCGATACGAAGCATCGCGCGGATCGACATAGCCATGGCCACCGGTCCCCGTGCGCAACACAAAGCCACCGTCCAAACGCGGGATGGTCAGATCACGATCACGGGTCTTGCCACATAACCGCGCCTGTTTCGGAGTTGCGGCCAGGGCTTCTTCGACCATGGCGCGGGGCATACGCAACCGGCCCGCCTCGGCTCCTTCGGTGGCCCCTGCCCGTTTCAACGCCTCTTGGGCAACGGGATGGACGACCATCACGCCATACTCTGCCAACAGACGGAAAACGCGCTCTTTCATGAACGCCATACGATCACTGTCAAGAAACCCAAACCCGGCACGCGGCCCGATCACGTGTTCCATTGAAAATGCATCCGCCGCTGACCGGGTGATTGGTGGGTTCTTGCGCCCGCGGCGCTTGGGTGTCGGGGTTACTGTGCTCTCAACCATGCTCATTCCTCCTCAGGAAAATGAAGACCATGGCACACACCGATTCCGCTCACTGCCTGCCGACTTGAGCAGGGTGATGGTAGCAGCAACGAAATGGCACTCAAGTTTTTTGTTTAGGCCCGGTGGGCGCCGTCAGACAGCGACTTCACAAAGGCCAGCACTTCATCCACTGGCTTGCCCGCCCCGATTTGGCTGACAATGGCACTGCCCACAACCGCGCCATCCGAGATAGAGGCGATTTTCTCGGCCCGTTCTGGTGTGTTGATACCAAAACCAACAATGACCGGCAGGTCAGTGGCTGACTTGATACGGGAAACTTCGGGGCCAACATCGCCAGCTTCTGCCTCGGCCGCACCGGTGATACCAGTGATCGAGACATAATAAACAAAGCCCGACGTATTCTGCAGCACCCGCGGCAGACGCGCGTCATCAGTGGTCGGGGTCGCCAAGCGAATGAAGTTCAACCCAGCCTTTTGCGCCGGGATGCACAGTTCACTGTCCTCTTCCGGCGGCAGGTCTACTACGATCAAACCATCGATACCGGCTGCTTTGGCATCGACCAGGAACTTGTCGACACCGCGCGAATAGATTGGATTGTAATATCCCATCAACACAATCGGGGTGGTATCGTCGGTCTTGCGGAACTCGGTCGCCAGATCCAGCGTCCGCTGGAGGGTCATGCCACCATCCAGCGCGCGCTGACCGGCCAGCTGAATTGTCGGACCGTCGGCCATTGGGTCGGTGAACGGCAAGCCCAGCTCGATGATGTCAACACCCGCAGCAGGCAGGCCTTTGACGATCTCTAGCGACGTGTCAAAATCCGGATCGCCCGCCATCACGTAGGATACAAAAGCTTTTTTTCCTGCTGCCGAAAGTTCGGCAAATTTGGCGTCAATACGGGTCATGATCAGGCCTTTTCCAATGTACCCGTTGGATGTGCCCAAATCTGAAGGGGAAATCAATACCGCCCGCGCAAACGGGCCAGGAACACCACCTTGTTTCGACTGTAGCCTGCCAACTATGGCTATTTTGGCTGCAGACAGCTATGAGCGGCGCAACTGCAGTTTCAGGAGGCCGTCATGGGCTTTAAAATGGGGATCGTTGGGCTTCCAAACGTCGGTAAGTCCACATTGTTCAACGCATTGACCAAAACCGCTTCGGCGCAGGCGGCCAACTTTCCGTTCTGTACCATCGAGCCCAACGTGGGCGAGGTTGGCGTGCCCGATTCGCGGCTGGACAAGCTGGCAGCCATTGCTGGCTCCAAACAGATCATCCCCACGCGGATGACATTTGTTGATATTGCCGGTCTGGTCAAAGGTGCGTCACAAGGCGAAGGATTGGGCAACCAGTTCTTGGCCAACATCCGCGAGACCGACTCGATTGCCCATGTGCTGCGCTGTTTTGAGGACGGCGACGTGACCCACGTTGAGGATCGCGTTGAACCGGTGGCTGATGCTGAAACCATCGAAACCGAACTGATGCTCGCCGATCTAGAGAGCATCGAACGGCGTCGTACTAACTTGGTGCGCAAGCTAAAGGGCAACGACAAAGAAGCCCAACAACAGGATCGCCTGTTGGCCGCCGCCCAAGAGATGCTGGAAGACGGCAAGCCTGCCCGTTTGGTCGAAGTCGACGACGAAGACCTGAAGGCTTGGAAGTTGCTACAGCTTTTGACCAGCAAGCCAATTCTGTATGTCTGCAACGTTGGCGAAGAAGAATCCGTCGATGGCAACGCCCACTCTGCCCGCGTGGCCGAAATGGCCGCTGCACAGGGCAACAGCCATGTCATTATCTCGGCCCAGATCGAAGAAGAAATTTCGCAGCTGGACCCGGAAGAGGCAGAGATGTTCCTTGGCGAGATGGGTCTGGCCGAGGCTGGTCTGGACCGTTTGATCCGCGCTGGCTATGAGCTGCTGCATCTGGAAACCTATTTCACCGTCGGCCCGAAAGAGGCCCGTGCATGGACCATCCGCACAGGCACCAGCGCCCCACAGGCCGCCGGCGTCATCCACGGCGACTTTGAAAAAGGCTTTATCCGCGCCGAAACCATCGCCTATGACGACTTTATCGCCAACAACGGTGAGCAAGGCGCCAAAGAGGCTGGCAAGATGCGCGCCGAAGGCAAGGCATATATTGTGCAGGACGGTGACGTCATGCATTTCTTGTTCAACAATTGATCCAGGAGACCCGTCATGGCTGTTAAAATGATCATCGACACCGATCCGGGGATCGACGACGCCATGGCGATTTTCTACGCCGCAGCAGCGTCGGATATTGACCTGTTGGGTCTGACCACTGTGTTTGGCAATGTCACCACCCACATTGCCACTCGCAACGCCCTTCGACTGCTAGAAGCCGCCGGTTTGGAACTCCCCGTGGCGCACGGTGCCGAGGCACCGCTGGTGCTGCCGCCCTTTACACCGTCAGCCCATGTTCACGGTGACGAAGGGTTCGGCGATATTCCGGCGGCCCAGCCCAAGGGGCAACCAGTTGACGAAGACGCCGCCGATTTCCTGTGCCGCATGGCCCGCGAACATAAGGGAGAGTTGGTGGTTTGCCCAATCGGGCCGCTAACTAATATTGCAATCGCCCTGCAACGCGACCCCGAGTTTGCCAAGAATGTCGCGCGCATCGTGATCATGGGTGGATCGCTGAATGAGGGTGGCAATATCACTCCACATGCCGAAGCCAACATCTACCACGATCCCCACGCTGCGGATGTGGTGTTTGCATCCGACGCAAAGGTTGTGATGGTCGGTCTGGATGTCACACATCGTATTATGTGCACACAGTCAGATTTTACGTCTATTGCGGCCCAAGCCCCCGAGCTGGGCGGGATGCTGCAAGAAATGTCGGTGTTCTATTTGAACTTCTACGAATCCGTTGGCAAATTCGACGGCTGTTCACTGCATGACCCGGCGGCCGTAATAGCCTGCACCCATCCCGAGCTATTCGAGAAGCAACCCGTCCCACTAAAGGTCTCTTGCGAGGGAGAAACCTCAGGCGCTACCTTGGCAGACTTGGACAGTCAACGCTCCCCAGTTGATGTCTGTATCAAGGTACAGTCAGATGCAGTGAAAGAGCTGTTCTTCAAGCGACTGTCACTGCTACCCTGAAACTCCCCCAAGGGGTAATGCGGGGCTTCCGGTCGGGGCACGGTTCCAACACCTAAGCCTCAAAAGGGAGCAATCGCGGCGGCCAATTAGTGTAGGTATGAAATTGGTGCAGCCGCGATTTTTCGCGCGATTTCAGCCACTTACTGTGCCAATCAGCCTAGAAGGCTTGAAGCGCGAAAATAGTTAGGTAATTTACAATTTCGGCGGAATAGGCTCAGCCTGAGTGTCATGGCGCCAATTGCCCAGATCTGTATTGATCCAATCTTTTACACGCTCTAGCCCGGGTGTATTGTTGGCCTCTAAGAAGCGCAACATTTCGCGGGTACCGTGCTGATACCCAGCGCGATAGCTTTCTTCCGGATCAGTCTGCACGCCTTCGAACCCGAAGGGTCTTTTGAATTCGCTATGCGGCATATCTCTTGTTATCCTTTTGGCTACAGCAAGCGAACCGCTTGCTTTTGGCGACAAAGGACACGTCCCCTGCCCTCTGCTTCTTGGGCAGTATCGCTGAATCATAATAATGTTCGCTTAATGGACCCAGTAAAAGATGGAGTTGGCCTGCGAAAAATATTGTCTTGAGGAGACGATACCTTTCGATCGGCATTCTTGTTATTGTTTAAGAACATAAGGAGAGGCCCATGGAGAAACTGAGACACATTGCAGCCGCAAAGGCTAAGCTATGTATAGCTATCCAAGCATGGTGCATGCTGACGGTTCTTTTGACGGCTAATCCGGCCACAGCCCGCGAGCTGCGAATTCTAACATCCATGCCCGCCTCTCTGTTCAAACCATTTGCCGAACTGTTCGAACAGGCCAATCCCGGGGTCACCGTGAATGTTCTGAACAAGAATACAAATGCAGGTGTAGAAGAAATCGTGCGCGGAAATTCGCGCGGCTTTGATATTTTCTGGGTTTCATCAGCGGAAGCATTTGCTGTTCTCAATGCACATGGTGCATTTCGACCTGACACAGCTACCGACACCGCTTGGCAGCCAACCCAACGGAGCGGAGCAGCATTTTATCCGTTTGCGCTGTCGTCCATTGGCTGGGCGCAAAAGCACGATTCTCATGTGCCCAGCCCCAACGAGTGGGATGATCTACTGCACCCAGAGTATGTCGGAGCAATCGCTATGACGCGGCCCTCGCGATCCGGCACGACTCATATGTTTGTCGAACGCTTTCTACAGGTGCGTGGTTGGGAGGGAGGCTGGGCCTATCTTCTTGAGCTGTCGGGAAACTTGTCAACGTTGACTTCGCGCAGTTTCGGTGTGATCGACGGAATCGAAAAGCAACGCTTTGAGATTGGCATCAGCATTGATTTTCTCGCCTTATCACGGGCCGATGACGGCCTGACATTCCGCTATGGAAGGCCAGTTATGGTGATGCCGGCCCAGATAGGCATTCTACGTGGTGGTCAATCGTCAGATCTTGCGGCGGGGTTTGTTGGAATGGTTTTGTCGCCCGAGGGGCAAGAGATTTTGTTGCGCCCAGACATCCAGCGGATCCCAATCAATGCTGAGATCCGTGCCAAGGCGGGTCCTGCCGCCCAACAAATAGAAGCCGCGCTAAAGGTCAACTGGTTACCCTATGACGCGCTTTTGGCTCGGGATCGCTATTGGGCGGTGAACACGCTATTTGACGAATTCGTCACCTTCCAGCTTGAGGAACGACAAGACGCCTGGCGCAGAGTACGCCGTTTGGAGGGGTTCGGAGATCCGGAACTTTTGGTGCGATTGCCCGAGGTGAAAAAACTACTCATCATGTTGCCAGTGACCGAAGCGGAGGCGATAACCCAAGGTATCAATGCTGTTCCAACCCGTGTCACTGCCTTCTCGGCTCCTACCGATCTTCAACAGGATGTGCTTGAACATTGGCGCACACGCGCAACCGCATCCATCCAGAGCGCAAGGGTGCTATTGGATGAACTTGAACGGCTGGCGGACTATTCTGAATGATCGTAAACTTTGCTAACCGGTGGATGCCAAGTATCTGGGCCCGTCTTATGGTTGTGGTGCTTGCTATTGTCACGATTGTCTGGGCCGTATTGGCAGTGGCGATTGTGTTTTTCAACCAGGTTACTGATGATTATGCAACGCTGGCTGACGAGCATATCCCCCGTATCGCGCTGGCCAGCGAACTGGCTGAAAACTCTGCTAAGCTAGCCTATATCACTGCCGCGATTGTGGGGCAGCAAGATGGACAACAGGACCGGCAGATACAAGAGGCCTTGGAAAAGGTCATTATTGAGATTTCGGGCCAGGTAGATCGTGCCGGTGTCGACGGCGAAACACTTATCGGGCGCGGTTTGGGCGAACTGTTGGGCAGCGTGCTGACGGCCCTGGAAGAGCGCGACACCTTGGCACGCCGGACCACCGATCGGATTGGTGACCTGCGTTGGTTGAACGTCGACATCCAAGACGAAGTCGATCCGCTGCTAAGTGATTTCACCTTTAATATCGCGGTTGCCACTGACAGCCTGGCCAAAAGCGCCGACCCAACCTTTCGTACCCGTTTGGCAAAACGGATTACCGACGAAAGAGATTCTCGTGATCTGGTGCAAGAGCTTGGGGGGGAAGCAGCCACGTTGGTTACTCTTATCGTGCAAAGTTCGGTGGTCATTGAGCCAACCCAACTGAACCAGTTTCGAAATCTGGCCGAGGATTCCCTGACCCGACTTAACGCCATGGCCGTGACACTGCCCGAAGCCACTGAATACCTGACACTGCGGCAATCGGTTCAGGCTCTTAGCCCCATGGCGTTAGGGGAAAGGGGTGTGTTTACGCTGCGCGGAAGTTGGATGGATACTCAGGCCCATTTGTTGGACTTGCTAAATGCAGTCCAAGCTCGCCTTGCTAAACTACAAACCGAACTGGCAGGAATTGGCACCAAACAGCGTGCGCAGGTTCTTGCGGTGACTCAGGCATCAGTCGAACGTTCTGAGCTGGCAATTCGGGTACTCATCGGGCTGACAATACTTGCAGGTTTCATTGGTGCTGTGGCTCTATTTGGGTATGTCCGCCGGGGAATAGTCCATCCGCTTGGTGAAATGTCGGCAGCAATGCTCTCCATTGCCCGAGGTGACCTCCCCGGTCCGTTGCCGCGTATGGGGGATGATGAAATAGGTCAAATGGCACATGCCGTCGGTGTGTTCCAGGAATCTGTTCAGGCGCGGGACGCTGCTTATACTCGCCTATCCACCGAAGTCGCTGAACGCCGTCGTGCTGTCGAAACCCTTAAACACACCCAAGCTGATCTTGTTCAGGCCGAGAAGCTCGCGGCGCTTGGACAAATGTCCTCGGGCATCAGCCACGAATTGAACCAGCCACTGGCAGCGATGAAGCACCGAATTCACCTCCTGCGCGAGGGATACGACAAAGGATCAGATGAAATGGTCCGCCGTCAAATCGGTCGCATGGACGGGCTGACCGACCGGATGGCGGCTACGATCACTCACCTGAAACGTTTTGCACGGCGATCCACCTACCGCACGGATGTTCTGGAAATGGGTCCCTTGATCCGGGAAAGCGCGCTGTTGCTAAAAGGACGGATCGACGCGCCGGGAATTGAATTCGAAGTCTCTGAATTTGTCGAACAGGCCACGGTTTTGGGCGACCAGATCCTGATTGAACAGGTCATTGTCAATCTGCTCTCTAACGCATTGGACGCCATCAAATCGACAGGGCGGGAAACCGGTCAGATCAGCGTAAAGGGCACAAAAGAAGACGGAAAGTATTCAGTAGTTGTTGCAGATGATGGGATCGGTTTGGGCGACATGGACCCAGGCAAAGCATTTGATCCCTTCGTGACCTCCAAGGAAGTCGGCGAGGGTTTGGGGCTAGGTTTGTCAATCTCTTACAACATAGTTAAGGGAATGGGTGGGGACCTAAAGCTGGCGAGCAACTCTCCGCAAGGCACCCGTGCCATTCTGACTCTTCCAGCCGGAGATCTAAATTCGTGACAGAGCCCCTAGTCTATATTGTCGACGATGACGAGGATCTTCGCGATGCCGTTCTTGACACCTTAGAGGACGCCGGATTGCCCGCCGAGGGTTTTTCGTCGGCAAGCCCCGCACTGGCCAAGCTGAACCCGGAATGGCCCGGTATTGTGGTTTCAGACATTCGCATGCCCGGCATGGGTGGAATGGAGTTTCTGCACGCAGCGCGCGATCAATTTCCAGAAATACCATTTGTCATGATCACCGGGCATGGCGATGTACAAACTGCAACAAACGCGATGAAGGCTGGGGCCTTTGATTTCCTAGAGAAACCGGCCCGCCCCGAGTATTTGGTCGACGTCGTACGCCGGGCGCTGGAAATGCGGCGGCTTCAGATTGAGAACTCGAACCTGAAAACCCTGGTTGCTGATGGTGGAGCCTTAAAATCAAGGTTGATTGGTCGGTCAAAGGTCATGAAGGCCCTGCGCAAAGAGATTCTGGCCGTTGCACCACTTAAGATCGACGTTCTGCTGCTTGGCGAGACCGGAACCGGTAAAGAACTGACGGCCCAGAGCATTCACGATCTATCGCCCCACTCTGACTCACCATTTGAGACCGTGAATTGCGGGATGCTGTCGGATGGTAACTGGCAAAATTCCATCGAGGTCAAGCTGACTTCTACTGACGGCAGTACTCTGTTTCTCGACGAACTTGAGGCCCTGCCCGAACCGCTGCAACTGCGCCTTCTGGCGCTGATCGAGACACGCGACAGCAATGGCCCACGTATCATCGCAGCCCTAAAAAGCGACCCCGCTCAGCTGATCGCCGAAGGCCGTCTGCGTGCTGATCTGTACTATCGCATCAACGTTGCCCAGATCATTCTACCGCCCCTGACAGAACGCGAGAATGACCTGTTTGTCCTGCTCGAATTCTTTATCCGTGACGCTGCCGCACGCCACCAGCTTAAGCTACCGGAAATCACCCAAGATATGCTCAACCCGCTGCGGGTCCACAGTTGGCCAGGCAACGTCCGCGAACTGCGCAATGCCGCTGAGAAAATGGTGATTGGTCTACCTCTGGCGCTGACCCCTGGAACATCCGAGGCGAAGGCCCCATTTGGCGAAGGTGAAAGCTATGACGACGCCATGGGTCGGTTTGAAAAAGCCTTACTGCGCCATGCCCTCATGCAGGCCGGAGGACGCAAGGGACTAGCTGCCGAGTCGCTGGGCATTCCTAGAAAGCGCCTGTACCTACGGCTAAAGACACTAGGCCTGGACTGATGATTTCGGGTCAATTCCGACCCAAATAGCGGGTCAATATTGACCCATTTTCCCAAAAAAATTCAATCTATTCAAATATTTGACAAGACACCAACCGTCGGCATCTTTTAGCCTATCCGGTGGTGTTTTTTCCTGCCGGGTTTCATTCTGGGAGGAATAAAATGAATTCTTATGTACGCGGCACCCTTGCTGCCGCACTTCTTGCAACAACTTCGACCATGGCCATGGCTGCGGACAAAGTGGTGGTTATCACTTCGTTCCCTAACTCCATGACTGGCCCGATTGAGGCAGCATTTGAAGCCGCAAATCCAGGCGTCGATCTTGAGATCCTGAACAAGAAAACCTCGGCTGGTGTAAAATACATCCAGGAACTGGCCGGCGCCAACACTGCCGACGTTTTCTGGGCCTCTGCGCCTGACGCGTTCGAAGTTCTGAAGGGCGACAATCTTCTTGCAACCGCCAGTGTAACTTCAACCGGCATTCCTGACACAATCGGCTCCTACCCGATCAACGATCCTGATGGGAAATACATCGGTTTTGCGGCTGCTGGTTACGGCATCATGTGGAACGAGCGTTACCTGAAGGGCAACGATCTTGAGCCAGCCAAAGAATGGTCTGACCTGAAGAACCCTGAATACCACGGCCACGTTGGCATGTCTGCTCCATCGCGTTCGGGCACCACTCACCTGACCGTTGAAACCCTGCTGCAAGGCGAAGGCTGGGACAAAGGCTGGGCTGAATGGAAATGGATCGCTGGTAACTTTGCCACCGTCACAGAGCGCAGCTTTGGTGTTCCTGATGGCGTCAACACAGGTAACTTTGGCCTCGGCATCGTGATCGATTTCTTTGGCTTCTCGTCCAAAGCGTCGGGCTTCCCGGTTGATTTCGCATACCCAACAGTGACTGCTCTGGTTCCGGCCAACATCGCTGTGGTCAACGAAGCACCAAACGGCGACGGCGCCCGTGCCTTTATCGAATACCTGCTGACACCAGCTGGCCAAGAGGTTCTGCTGGACCCAGCCATCATGCGTCTGCCTGTTAACCCGGCAACATATGAAGCTGCTCCAAAAGGCTTCCCGAACCCGTTCGCCGAAGGCTCGACCATTGGTGCTGCCGTTGAATTTGACGTGTTCAAATCCAAGGCACGCTACAACCTCGTGAACTCGATGTTCGACGTGATGATCACCTACCGTCTGGACGACCTGCGTTCTGCCGTACGTGCCGTACAGTTGGCCGAAGCCAAGCATGCGACGGGTGACAACGCCGAAGCCAAGGCATTGATCGCCGAAGCCCGTGCATTGATCGAAGCCAACCCAATCGACGAAGCCCAGAGCCTCGACGCTGATTTCGCAGCTACCTTTACCAAGAAGCGCAAGAAAGTGACTGACACTGTAGGCGAACGTCAGGCACAGGTTGAGCAAGGCTGGGATACCATGGTTGTTGAAAACTACCGTCGTGCCCAGGAACTCGCTGAGAAAGCCGCCGCAATGTAAGGCGCACCTGGCACGGGCCCCCTCGGCCCGTGCCAACACCAATCCCTGCAAGCGGCTTCTCCCCCAGCTTGCAGGGACCACGTATTCGTCAGTTTTGACAACGGAAGAACCCCAATGTCCGACACTTCTCGCCCCGGCTCTTTAGCCGACAAATTACCCTCGGCCTTATTTCCGCGCGTCAGCGGATTGGGCATGGTCGCCCTGCTGATCGCCCTCCTCCTGATTGGCCTGCTGATCATCCCAGTTTTGCTGGTGATCTATGTTGCGTTTCAGGACCCGAACACCGGAGCTCTTACGCTCAACAACTTTCAGGATTTCTTTGGCTCCTCGCTCTTCCGAGAAAGCTTCTGGAATTCATTTTACGTCTCTGCGATGTCTGTGGTCGTAGCCACAATCATCGCCTTGCCGCTAGCCTATATCACCACCCGCTTTAACTTTGCCGGATCGATGGTCATCCAGTCACTGGGTTTTATCCCGCTGATCATGCCGCCCTTTGTCGGCGCGGTTGCGATGCAGTTGATCTTTGGCCGCAACGGCACCATCAACCTGCTTTTGAAGGAAAAGTTCGGCGTCTCGATCCCGTTCATGGACGGTTTGAACGGCGTAATCCTGGTGCAGAGTATTCACTACTTCCCCTTCATCCTGATCAACCTGTCGACCTCGTTGCGCAACATCGACCGGTCAATGGAAGAAGCAGCCCAGAACCTAGGCTCTTACGGCATGCGCCTGTTCCGCCGGGTTGTGTTCCCGCTGGCGATGCCCGGCTATATCGCTGGTGCGGCGCTTGTGTTCATCAAGGTGTTCGATGATCTCGGCACACCGTTGCTGTTGAACGTCAACAACATGCTGGCACCACAGGCGTTCCTGCGGATCTCGTCAATCGGCATCAGCGACCCGATGGGCTATGTGATCTCGTTCATCCTGGTGATGTTCTCGATCTTCTCGCTCTGGGCTTCGTTCCTGTTCATGCGCGGCAAAGACTACTCCACTGTTCAAAAAGGTGGCGGCGGTCTGAGCAAGCGTGACCTGCGCACCCACGAAAAGATCATGGCCTATGGCGTTGTCGCAATGATCCTGCTGGCGGTCCTGTCACCCCACATCGGTTTGACCCTGCTGTCCTTTGCCACCATCTGGTCCTATGCGCCGCTGCCCGACGGTTACACGATGCAGAACTTTGTCACCATGTGGAACTCGTCCGGTGAATACATCACCAATACCGTGATCTACGCTGGTCTGGCGGCTGTGGCCGATATCATCATCGGTACAGCCATTGCCTATATCGTAATGCGCACCAAGATCTTTGGCCGCAAGGCACTGGACTATCTGGCAACCGCCGCTCTGGCTGTTCCGGGTGTTGTTCTGGGTATCGGCTATCTGCGTCTGTTCCACGGTATGGAAGTGCCATTTAGCGGCGAGCCTATGGCAAGCTGGTGGGTGATCATTGCTCTGGCCCTGATGATCCGTCGCCTGCCCTATGCCCTGCGTGCCTGTACCGCTGCCCTGCAGCAGGTCAGCGTCTCGCTGGAAGAAGCAGCCGAAAACCTCGGCGCCAGCAAGGCCCGCACAGTGAAAAAGATCGTGGTCCCACTGATGACAGGCGGCATTCTGGCTGGCTTTGTCACCAGCTTTGCCACCGCCGCGGTCGAGCTCTCGGCAACCATCATGCTGGTTTCCTCGGACAGTGACGCACCACTTGCCTATGGCATCTACCTGTTCATGCAGACGCCATCGGGTCGTGGTGCAGGGGCTGCATTGGGTCTGGTTGCGGTGCTGATCGTCGGATTGGGAACCTTCCTTTCGCAAATGGTCGTCGAGCGCGACAAAAAATACCGCATGAGCGGACAAGAACAGTGATGTTCAAACCATTCAACAAGTCCCCCATGCGGGCAGGAGATCGAACATGAAACAGCAAATGGTCGGTATTGAAATTGAGAACGTCCATCTCTCGTTTGGCAACACAGAGGTTCTGACAGGGGTAAACCTGAAAATCGAACCGGGTGAGTTCTTTGCCTTCCTAGGCCCGTCAGGGTCAGGTAAGTCCACCCTGCTGCGAGCAATCGCAGGCTTTGGTCCACGTCCCAGCGGCGCCATCAAGATCGGTGGCAAGGACATCGTCGATCTGCCGCCGTGGAAACGCAACGTCGGCATGGTATTCCAAAGCTACGCGCTGTGGCCTCACCTGAGCGTGCGTGACAACGTCGCCTTTGGCCTGCGTGAACGCAAAATGCCGCGCAACGAGATCGGCCCTCGGGTTGATGCAGCATTGGATCTGGTGGGTCTGAGCCATTTGGCAGACCGGATGCCAAACCAACTGTCCGGTGGTCAGCAACAACGGATCGCCCTGGCGCGAACCGTGGTTGTGGAGCCTCAGGTTCTGCTGCTGGATGAGCCGCTGTCGAACCTGGACGCCAACCTGCGTGTTCAGATGCGGCGTGAACTGTTGTCCCTACAGCGCAAGCTGGGCCTGACCACCATCTTCGTGACCCACGACCAGGAAGAGGCGAACACCACATCCGATCGCATGGCGGTTCTGGATGGCGGCGTAATCCAGCAGGTCGGCTCACCTCAGGTGCTGTATGACAACCCTCAGAACCTGTTTGTGGCCAACTTCCTTGGCACCGCAAACGTGCTGAACGGCAAGGTTGAAAAATCCGGCGAACAGATGCGTTTCGTGACCAACACCGGCGACGCCCTGCCAATTGGATCAACCGATGTCACCTCTGGCTCGATTGTTCTGCGCCCGCAGAACATCACTATCTCGGCCAGCGGCAACGGTGACACGATCAACGGCAAGGTTTTGCACCGCGAATTCCTGGGCAGCCAGATCCGCTACATCGTCGAGGCCGCCGGGTCCGAGATCATCGTCGATCAAAGCCACGCCGTTGGGGCGGACTGGCAGGAAATCGGCAGTGACGTAGCACTGCAAGTCAATGCGCAAACAGCAGTTATGATTGCTGACGCTGGCTGACACCAAAAACCAATGAACCGAGCCTGTGAAAGCTTGGCTCGGTTCAGCTTATCAAATGAAGGCCACTAGTATGCGGCGACACCGCATGTTCGCGGCGGTAATATCCCGCAAAGGCCAATAGGTAGAACAGAGGCAGTTCAAAAAACTTCTCTGACCACGCAAACAAAAACACGACAGCGCAAAAGCAAAGAACCTTAAGCAAACCGACGCGAAACTGCTTGTAGGTTCCGAGCATAAAGATACCTGCCAAGTAAGCCGACATCACAAGTCCGTGACGTGCCAAATAATCCGAAAACCCGTTGTTTGAGGGCAGACGGAAAAGCAAGGTGTCACTTGCCTCTACTACGATGCCATTCCCCAGTATGAGTGCATGACGTAAACTCTGCATATCGAGCTGAAAACTGGCCGACCGGCTTAACCCCCACTGCATATAGACTGAGTATCCACTGGTTACTTCGGCCAGTATTTTGGCAACAAGGAAATCTGCATTGAAGAAGAACGCCAGCGCCATCGGAAGCGTTAGTAGGATCACAAGCGCGCCTGTGACGCCACGATGGAGCAGCATGACACCAAGACTGATTGCCAATCCAACGGTACCGGTTGTCGAAACCGTTGATGCGATCGCCAACAGCAAGATGATGTTGGTCCGGTCGAATTGATATCTCCCCGCCAATATCCGGCACCACAAAGCAAAGGAACAAACCATTGCATAGGCTGCCGGTTCCCACATGAACCCGTGGTTCTGGGTGCTCCTCTCGGGCGCAAAAATGTAAAAAAGCCAACTGGCCCGCGCCCAGGCCCCAGTCAGTTGTTCACCAACAACAGTCCCGCCGGAAAACTGCAGCACCGCCGGAGTGGCATCGTACAGGACTTCAGTAAGCGTCGGAGCCAGCAGCCCAATGAAAAATAGGCCTAAGCCAACCGAGGAGAATACCGTGACCCATTTCACAAAAACATCCAGCGGCCTCGCCACAATACCCAGAACAAAAAATGCGATCAGAATTCGAACGAAATGACCCGCCAACGTCTTTGCGTTGGTCATGTCGTGCAGGATGGCATGCAAGCTGAGCCAAACTAGACTGACCGTAACAAATATCAGCGCAGCGGGAACAATTCGCGCGCCCCTGAATAGCCAAATAATGCCGGAAACGAGGAAGATCAGGATAGTGGCTTCGCTCTCAAAATTAACAAAGGCAGCCCGGGTGGACACCAAGAGCACCAGAATGATCAGTAGATCATCCAGCCAACTTCGACTGACCTCTGTTTTATTTGTGCACAAAATTTCGCTGACCTCGCCACGCATTTCGGAGTTTTTTTCGAAGTACTGGATAATCGATTGTCCGGTACACTGGCGCAAACGACATGCGCACAAGATCACTAGGCAAATGCTGAAATGTGGTCGGTGTCGCAGCCAAATCCTTTTTCCACCCCGCCAGTTCATAGCCCATAAGAGACATCCGCTCGGCACCGATCCAGTCCAGATACCGCCGCAACCAACGACGGCGTAGAGGGTTTAGTGGCTTCTTTCGCCAATCTCCGTTGCCTGCCGCACGAATTTCTCTGCTGTCACCATGGCGCTTGGGGTCTCCCATCTGGCCGTCCAAAACCTTGCTCTCGCCTGCTTTCTTCAGTGCCGCAGGATCCAGATCTAGCCATTCAAATAACGTGGTCAACATCTGTTCCGGAGCCGCCAAAAGCTCCTCGTACCGCAGCACAAATGCTCGGCTGCCCAGTATGCTAGCCGCATCGCAAAGCCCTTTGAGGCCAGCAAACAGGTCTACCTCATGTCGGTGAACAGCCCACTTTCCCTGACCCCAGGTTTGGTTCACTGACGCCACAATGGCGACGGGGTCGCGCCAAAGAATAATAAAGCGCGCTTCCGGAAATACGCCCAGAAGCTCGGCGGAAACCAAACTATAGCGCGGTGTCTTGTCCAGAAAATACCGTTCCTGTGCTGGGGCCGACTTGGCATAAAGCGCTTCAGCAAACACACGCACCGCAGCGTCCCAGTCCGCCCGCCCGTTCGGCAGTTGGTTGGTAAAATCCTGCAACGCACGCACCATGACCGTCTGATCATGAATACCGGTGACACTGTGCTCTTGTCGGCTCATCAACAGCGGCAACAAAATCCAGGGTTCATCAGTCGTGGCAATTTCTTTGTGCTCGAGCAGCTTGCGCTGCAATAGGGTCGAGCCAGAGCGAGGCAGTGATAAGATAAACGCTGGTGTCATAACCGCGCGCCTGATTTGAATACCGACAGCGGGCTTCCGCACATCAGGTTCACCCCTAGCACACGATAAACCAACAAACTGGGCAGCGAGGCGGCCAGAAAACAATACAGCGCAACCGACGCGCCCACACCGACAATGCCAAATTGGTGGTACAGAACGACTACACTAATGGCTTGAATCGCAGCTGTACCAAGACCAATGATCAACGCCGCGGTCTGTAGATCGGCCAGACGCATTGTCAATTGTCCTTGACCAAAAGCTGCCAGAAAACACTGCCCGACCAGTAGAAACACCATAGTCGCAAAACTACTGGTGTCAGGCTTGTCAAAAACAGCCTCAAACAGCCAGTTGTGAAGCATCAGAAGGCAAAACGTCGCCGCCAGCATGGTTATCAACGACAGGCTTGCCACCTGCTTTAGGTATGGTTCGACCTTTTTGAGCGATTGCCTATGCCAAGCACGCGAAATCACAGGAGCGACCAAGCTGCGCGCAGACAGCAGGATAATTGCCAGTGGCAGCGTCAGGCGAAAGACCAATCCATAGGCTACAGTCTGGGCGTTTGTCCCTAGCCAAGCCACCACCCAGAAAGGCATCTGGACGACCACCATAGACAGCGCATTTGTTAGCGCAGAAGTCCCCAGAGGACGCAGGCCAGTCTCGCGGTTGGAGCAGAACGTGGTATATGGCGGCACCCACCCGATAAGACGGTGAATATATAGCTGCCCCAGAAAAATGCTTGTGCAGAGCCCAATCAAATAGGCACGCGCCAACACCGCAACAGTTAGTTCTGATCCAGTGAACACAGTCCAGGCAATGCCGGACAGGGCAAGAAAATTTGAAAACACACCCATATAAAAAACTGAGGCCAATTGCCGGTGGAAGGCGAGCAAGACTGATGACTGAAAGACCTGAAGGGCTGCTAAAAACAACCACGCCAAGACGTAAAACGGTGAGATGCCCGACGCCCAGTTCCCTGCTCTGGTGTAAAATAGCACCGCGGCTATGATCAGGGCGATGACCACCCAAATGCCCAAGAACCTTGCAGCAAGGTCGGCGTAGTTTTTACGAGCGACGTCGCTACGGGGATCATCGCGCCCCAAAAGCTTGACGATAACAACATCAAACCCCAACACCCCGACAAGTCCGGAACTGAGAGTAAACGACAAAAGCAGCAAACCCGCTGCCAACGAAACCTCTTCCATCGAACGGCTCATCAGTACAATAATTGCCATCCCAAAACCGGACTGAGACGAGCGAAGCAAAAAGAGAACGGCTCCGCGGCCAAGAATTTTGGGCTGATTGCTGTATCCGCTAAATACCATAACGACCAATCACATATTCAGGACACCAGGCAATATTGTGGTTATCACGCCGACAAACAGGTAGATTGGAAATGTTCATTGACTTACTCACCCGCCTTCCTCGCCTGTCGCCGATCCATCCGCCACTCCTCTAACAAGGTTCCGACAGACTGGCGGGCGATGGAGCGGCGACCAGTTGTCATTTGCCACTCACGCGCCCGTCGATTGTAGGCGATGGCGGCACCTGTACTGTTGATCAACAGGCGCGCAATCATCCTTGTTGTAATCCCCTGATTTGCGAACAAGCGCCACAAGCCATTGGCCCGTGGTTTATCGGCGCAGACCAAAGCGACTTCCTGTTCGTAACGATCCTCTCCGGCCGAAGATCGTTGTTCACCGGGCCGTTCACGGAACGCAGCCAGCGGGATATCCACGGGCACCAATTCTGCATGTTGGGCAAACCGGGTCCACAGCTCGAAATCAGCAGCCAGTGACAGATCCAGGTTCAACCCGCCAACCTTGTCCCAAAGACTACGACGCCAGAACATGCTCTCTTGCTGCAGGTAAGCCCCCAGTGTTTTGGAATACCAACCGTTGGCTATAAAATGGCGAGGATAAGCTGGCGGCTTGCCATATACTCGGGTCATTTGCCCGGTATTGGACAGGAAGCTTGGACAACCCGTAATCCAGTCCACCTCAGGGAAACGGCTAAAAACCTCGCGAACAACCGAAAAAGCCCATGGCATCAGAACGTCGTCAGCGTTGATCCAAGCCTGAATATCACCCGTCGCCTGTCTGAAACCTTTGGCAAGGCCGTAATACTGGCCATCGTCAGGCTCGGATATCAGTACGTCAATTTGGTCCCCAAACCCTTTGGCGACATCAAGCGTTCCATCCTCGGATGCGCCATCGACAAAGACATATTGATCACCGGGCTGTTTTTGAGAAACGACTGAGCTGATGGTGTCACCAACCAGATCCTGCATATTCCAGGCAGAGGTGACTATCGAAATCCCAAGCTGTGACCCATCAGGTGCGGTGCCAGGCATCAGAAACTCGTTTCAATTTTCTAGGCTGATGAAAACCAGCGTTGCCCCTTTAAAATGATGACTTATTCAACCTGCACTTTACTACCCCATAGACAGTAGATCTCTGTATTCTTAACGGTTCCGCAAAATCCGTCGTGGCCGGCAGATGGTGCGCTTTTGTCAAAACAGCGTTCGGCGCTATCGGCCAATTGTAAGAAATATACGCGATGGTCTAGCTGGAACTTCCCCAGATCAGGAGACCTTGCCAAAATGTCGAATCCTTTCAGCAATCGCGTATCAGCACTGAGCGGCCCTGCTCGTGATATATCTCCGGTGGTCCCCAACGATGGAGCCGACCTAGGCTTTACAGCCGTTGGGCTATACGTGGAAACCGGCGGCACCCTGACGCTTGTAACGGCGACAGGCGACACCCGCAGTTTTTCCGTGCCCAATTTCTCAATTGTGCCGGTTGGTGTCGCACAGGTTCTGGAAACCGGCACCAGCGCAGCTGGCATCCATGCCTACCGGATCTAAGCCATGTTAGGTTTTTCAATTCCCGAACTGGGACAACGCCAGACAGAAGCAAGCGAATTTCCGGTTACGATTTCACTGCTCGGCCCAAGCCTGCATCCAGGAATTCAGGTAACACAGGCCTCTGAGGCTACACGAATTGATGCCAGTGGAAATATAACTGTGATAGCCCCCAATGCACCGCGTTTTGACCATGACCCCAATACCGGTTTGGTAAAAGGTCTGCTGGCAGAGCCCAGCGCCACAAATCTGGTTCACTATGCAGTGGCCAGTTTACCCGAATGGTCCAATCTGTTGTGCACACTCACGCAGCTAACCGAAAACGCGCTTGGTTCGTTCCCTGGGGTACGGGCCGCTAGCGGTGGAGAGACATGGCATCGTACAAACGTTTCAACAGGAGGCTGGACCGCAGCAAAACCAATACGGATCAAGGTTTGGTATGTTTCGGGGAGCTCGGGTCAGGCGATCATCGTGATGCGAAACTCTACTGCGAGTGTGGAATCTGCGCTTACCGGCACAACTGGAAACCTCGCGCCATCCGTTAGCACAGCAGGGGCCATCACAGATGTTGTAAATAGCACCATCGGCGCGGTTCACGTGGTGGAATTCACCGTTACCCCCTCTGACAATGCAACCAGTGGAACACTTGGCATTGGCCCGTATAGCGCGACAACTGGCGACGATATCATCGTTCTTGGCGCGCAGGTCGAGGCGAGCACCGAAGCCAGCAGTTTGATCCTATCCAATGGCGCCGAGACAACGCGGCAAGCGGATCAGATAATATTAAACGATTGGTCAGGCGTTTATGATCTGGAAATCAGATATGCGGACAGCCCAACCGAGACACGCAGCGGAATTACCCTGGCTCCCGGGCACCAACTGCCCCCACTCGCTGGTCAAAGGATCCAATCTCTGAAGATCTCTTAGACAATTACTTCGCCGGTTATTGTCGGCGAAGTATCCTCTGCGCTGACCTATCTCTCACAATGTTTGCTCGGCTCTGAAATGCGACGCGCCAGACAAATTTAGGCGCCAAGACAAGATACCGGCGCCACAATCGACGCGGCTCACTCATTAGACGGAAAAGCCACTCTAGCGATGCTTTCTGCATCAATTTCGGCGCGCGACGCACAGTACCTGCGTGAAAATCAAATGCCGCACCAACCCCGATCAAAGTCATCGGCAACCGATCCACATGTTCCGCCATCCAGAGATCTTGACGAGGTGACGACATTCCAACCCAAACGACGTCGGCACCACTGTCGCGTAGCATCTTGATCGTTTGCTCGTCATCCTTTGCAGCAACTTGACCAAATGGAGGACTGAAACACCCCGCAACCTGGATTTTGGGGTTTCGCGCCAGAAACCGATCACGCAAGGCTTCGGCCACTCCTTTCTTGCCCCCGAAAAAGAAGTGACGCAGCCCCGTTTCATCACTTTCGAGCAGCATCTTTTCCATTAAATCTGGGCCACAAGTGCGGCTGACTTTTTGCCCACGCATTTTCCCAACTAGAACAATCGGCATTCCATCAGGAAGGTTCATGGCAGCACCAGTTGCCACTTGTTGCAACTCAGGGTCCTCGGACATCGCAACCAGACTGGCGACATCGCGGGCACCAATGTAACGCCCCGTGTCGTCGTTTCTCCACGCATGAATTTGCGAGGAGGCTTCATGCAAAGACGTAGCGGCGATGGGTAAGCCTAAAACATCGTAAGATAAAATCGGGTTCATCGGTGTTCCTTGTGACGATGGCATATGCATGTTTTTTCCTTACTTCGTTTCCCCCAAACAAAATTCGCGGCACGCTCGGCATCAGGGAAAACTAACACAATCAAGGCCGGGTCGCTTCAGCTTTTGCATGGAAAATTTTACTCCCGTAAGTTAAAGACTGCCCAGATTATGCCGCTTGGAGATTTCCAGCGAGATCCAGTCGTAGACCCTTTCCATCCCAGCGCGAAGCGGAGCATTTGGTCGCCAAGCCAGCTTTTGTTCAATCAACGCGTTATCTGAATTTCGCCCTCGGACACCAACCGGTCCTGGAATATTACACACAGTCAGGTCTTTGCCCGAAATCTCTACAACCATTTTGGCCAAATCATTGATCGCGATCATTTCATCAGACCCGATATTCACCGGCCCTTCGAACTCAGATCGGGTCAGGCGTAAAATGCCCTCAACACACTCATCAATGTACAAGAACGAGCGGGTTTGCTGACCATCACCCCAAATCTCGATCTCGCCACCATCTTCAGCCAATCCTACTTTCCGACAAATCGCAGCAGGTGCTTTTTCCTTGCCCCCCCATCCACGTGCCTTCGGGGCCAAAGATATTATGAAAACGGGCGACACGGCATTCCATCCCGTAGTTTCGGTTGAACGAAAGAAATAGCCGTTCGGAAAACAGCTTTTCCCAACCATATTCGCTGTCAGGATTGGCCGGGTATGCACTCTCTTCTGCGCAGTTCGGATTGTTGTACTCCAGCTGGTTGTGCTCTGGATACATGCAGGCCGATGAGCTATAGAAGACGCGTTTGATATTTCGGTTCCGGCAGGCCTCTAGTACATTTAAGTTTATGAGCGCCGAGTTATGCATGATATCGGCGTCATTCTCTCCGGTGAAAACATATCCGGCGCCGCCCATATCGGCAGCAAGCTGGTAAACCTCATCAAATTTTCGATCTATGATTGAGCGCACAAAATCCTGTTCGCGAAGATCGCCCATGACGAAGTCATCCACTTCGGTGACTGAATACTCGTGGAACTTAAGATCCACACCGCGAACCCAGACCCCTTCTCTCTTTAACTGCCTGGCCAAGTGTCCGCCGATAAACCCCCCAGCCCCACATACCAATGCAGTTTTCATTTTTTCCTCCGCATCCTTTGACGCCTGTATTGTGAGAAACCCTCAACCGGATCGAAGTATTGCTGATCGAACACTAGGGTCTGACCGCGAATCTCTGCCGCTGCTCAGTGTTCATTGTACATCACCGTCGTTTGGAAGAATGATAAATGAGAGCAAAAACCACCCCAACACTCAGAAATCATTTGATTATACCAGGAGACTCCACGAAACCCAATCTAGGGCGAAAGTGTAAACATCGCCTTTGAAAGCTGACCGAGCTGTTGTGCCAGCGTCTCTTCTGTTACCCTTTTGCCCCTTGGCCGCGAGAGTAGACGTCTTCGTAGCGAATGATATCATCCTCCCCTATGTAAGCTCCCGTTTGCACCTCGATAAGAACCACCGGAACCTTACCCGGATTTTCCATTCGATGGACGGCACCAAGAGGGATATAGGCAGACTCGTTTTCAGTCAGAATTTGGACATTGTCATTGGTTGTCACACGTGCGGTGCCTTCGACTACGATCCAATGCTCAGAGCGGTGATAATGGCTTTGCAAGCTAAGTGCGGCACCCGGATGGACATGAATGCGTTTCACTTGGAACCGCCCCCCAACAACTAGGTTCTCAAACCAACCCCAAGGCCTGTGGTCGATCGGCAATTGCGTTGCCTGAAACGCGCCCTTGTCTTTGAGCGCCGCGACAGCCTGTTTCACATCTTGTGCACGCGCCTTATCAGCCACAAGAACTGCGTCGTTCATTGCCACAACCATTACATCCTCTAGGCCGATACCAACCAGCTCCAGCTGGGCGCTATCTGAACGTAGCAGTGTTTGACTGCAATCAATCGCCGTGGCCGAACCAGAGGTTACGACACCATTGGCATCTGCCATGCCTTCTTTCCACACAGCATCCCAGCCACCTAAATCGGACCAGTCGCCATCGAATGGAACCACCGCCAGATTATCCGTATTTTCCATCACTGCATAATCAATGGAAATGTCTTCTGCTGCTAACCAAGCGTTGATTTCCAACCGTAGAAAACCTAGATCATTCTGAGCTTCGGCAACGGCGAGGCTCACAGTCCCCATCAGTTTCGGAGCGTGCACCTCAAAGGCTGCAATGATATCTCTTGCTTTGAAAAGAAAGAGACCGGAGTTCCACAGGAAATTACCCTCATCAAACATCTGTTGAGCCCGGTCTGAGTTAGGCTTTTCAGCAAAGGATCTTAGATCCATAGCCCGCCCCGTTCCGTCCGGAACACCGCTGAGCTCAAGATATCCATAGCCGGTGTTTGGATCTGTTGGCTGGATGCCAAAGGTCACAAGTTTGCCAGCATGTACAGCACCAAGCCCACGCATGACGGCCGCTCTAAATGCATTCGTGTTAGGCACCACGTGATCGGAAGGCGCCACCAGCATCACCGCATCCGGGTCCTGTGCACTAAGATGAAACGCTGCTGCCAGAATGGCAGGCGCAGTATTGCGCCCTTCAGGCTCAATTAGAACGGCCCCAGGATCAATTCCGATTTCCTGCAATTGCTCGGTCACGATGAAGCGAAAGTCCGATCCTGTCAAAACCACAGGTGCCGCAAACTCAGCCCCTTTCACCCGACGTGCCGAGGCCTGGAATAGGGTCTCTTCTCCAACTAACGGGACAAACTGCTTGGGATACGACGCGCGAGAGAGCGGCCACAGCCGAGATCCAGAGCCACCACACAATAAAACCGGAAAGATCATTGTAGGCCCCATTCAACATCAATGATTGTAACTTTCTTGCAGTCCTTGTTCCTTCCGGACCTCATCACTTCGAAATAAGCCTCAGAGACGAGCAAAGACCGAGTTTTAGGGTAGTGCGCCAAGCATTGAGTTCAACACGCAAGGGTTGTTTTTCTACTCCGCATTCACATATAACCCTTGAAAACCCTCTACACTGCTTTTGTCATTACCGACCATTACAATATTTCCATGACCGCGCTGCGCCTCGCAAATTTGAGCTTTTCTAAATAATATCAATCTATTAAGCCATTCGTGATATGATATCTAAAACGTTCCACATATCAAATTTGCATTTCAGCAACATGACCATCAATTCAACCAGAAGCTGCATTCGCCTCACAGTCATTTTCATGCCACTTGAGCAGGCCAGCCTTATTCAGAGCCGTTACACTCATAGTCGTGGATGTCCAACTCCGAATGGAGTTATTGAGTTTACTGAACTGGTGGCCCACTACTCACTCCGAACGGCGGCAAGTGCGCTGAGCGTCCTATTCTGGATGTGATTGCGCCCAAGATGTAACGAAGGAAACTTCTCTTGGGCACCTTTGTGCATAGATAACAGGCCCCCGTTTCCTTGCCAAAGAACTGCCCGATAGGCGCTAGATTCTTCCCAAACTCGCGGTCACATCTGCCTACCTAAAAAAATCACTTACCCGTGACTTTCGGCCTTGTTTCTCTTGTTTGACACACATATACCGACCAACGGAGACGTGGCCGAGTGGTCGAAGGCGCTCCCCTGCTAAGGGAGTAGGCCCGGAAGGGTCTCGAGGGTTCGAATCCCTTCGTCTCCGCCACTTACCTACAAGTGCGGCAACTAGTTGAAAGTAAACGCCTTTTGAGGGCGTCGAAAAGCCGTACCCCACACGATCTCCCCACACGATCTCCCCATACGATGCAACATACTCAACCACACTTGCCTTCAGTCTCTTGGCTGGAAGATCTGGCGGTTCAAACTGCGAGCCTTGGGCTAAATAAGAACCTCCGAACGTCAACAAGTAAGCTTGGCTTTCGAGGAGGTACGGATGCCGCTTGCTGAAGCTCGTGTTGACTAACCAATGATCACGAACATGCTCGGTGAGTGGCCTCACTTTCATTTTGACGATTTCTGTTATTAGGAGCGACTTAGGCTACTCGGAGGAGCGCTTGAAGATAGCGACCCATTTAAGAACAATGATACCCCTTTAGACCCCATTTTTTGAAGTCACTCTTGAAAAGGAGCGCCCCCCTTTTTGCTAGAGACGGCAAGAGCGCCCAGCGCCAAGACAATGCCTGCATCGAATGCTATCCACCGTTGACTCCAAGGCGTGATCTTATCGACCTTCAGGAGGACAGCTTGCAGCTACAGGCCCAGCATGCAGGATCATCTTAGTGATGCTGTGGCCTCCGAAGTGCCCCGAAACGCTGCCTACGAACACTCAATAGAGCGGATTGTGGAAATGGCCTCACAGCGGGCCTCCTGTGTCTGACGTTAGCACCTGTGGGACAGAATTGAGGATTTGAACAACGGAGGATTTCTGGGTCATCGTAACTGTTAAGGAGTGAAGATGAACAAGAA
>NZ_QHLQ01000028.1 GCF_011813015.1 Parasedimentitalea denitrificans
ACAGGCAACGCGCCGCATAATCAAACCAACCAGATGAGCCAAACTCTCACTTAGTTTAGGCCGCCTTTGGACCCAAAAACTCTGCCGACGCACAGCTGGGGAACCCAAAAAGATCAAGGCAACTAACAATCTGAAAGCGCGTATTGTCATCTTCATCTTCTCCTTTGTTGGGCTTACAAATTCCGTTTACGAACTGTAAAAGGAGCAGTCGTAGACGTCTGAGTAGTTGAATGAAATTTGACTGCTATTGGACGCAGCAGAAGCATTGTCGGTCTCACTATTATACAACTCGGCAATTTGGAGGAACATACATTGGCTTACCAAGAGAAAAAGCGCGAAATGCTTGCTTTCAAGAACTCGAATCGCGCATGGGTAATGGCTGAGCTAAAGAAGCTCTTCGACGAGTGGGAGGCTTGGGCGAAGTTTGTTCAAACTATTGAGGACCACCCCTTCGATCGAAATACTCAGTCTGAAATTTTTGCCGATGGCGTTGAAAATCTAGACAAACACGATATTTTGCGAACAAAGACACTTACATTTTTGGATAACAATATTCAGGGGCACAACTTTATGCGCTCAAATGAATATGAAGAGCCGTTTGAACGAACCGACCTTAGGCTCATTTTGAGGGTTCCCCATCGGATCAAGGATTTAAAAGTCCTATTAGCCTCCCTTGAGTATGCGTTGGTACCGGACGGTTTCTGGAAAGAACGCGGCAAATCCCTTCTCAACAGCATTGAAGATAAGGCGCCAGATTCGGCATTGAGAATTGTAGAGAGTTATCTGAGAAACCCAACGCAAGGCTGATAACACTACGTTTATGCAGAGACTGGGGAGAGCGCCGATATGGATACCGGTACTGCTTGACTGGACAGTTCGAATTCTTCGCCTACTTTTCTTAGAACCTGCTTTGGGCGGCGGGAACGCGGCCTGCAACGATAGCATCCCTTTCGTGGCGGGTCGCACTCCTCCCTTATCGGACTGGCAAATCGCTGACGTCAGACCGCTTTGGGGTCTGGAAGGCTTTCACCAAAATCCAAAAGCATATCCGATAATGCCTTACGCGGCTCATCCCTCTTCTGTTTGGATTCTCCATCATAAACAACGAAGCCGATAGATCCGGTTTCATTGTCGATCATTGGCTTGACGGCATAAAATCCCTCCCCACGGTATTCTTCACCATCGGGAAGGGTAATTGGTCGATTTTTCTTCGACCCTTGTTGAGGCGTCTGCTTTGAAATCATCATTCGGTACGCCCCAAACCTTTGCGTCAACTTAGAAAGTTTTGAACGGTTTGGGTGCCCTTCTTCCGTTGCTTTTCGCACAGAACGTAACATTTCTCCTGCGCTCACTATCCAATATCGCGTAAGTTGGATCTGCAGCCGTGTCCGACTAAACGGGTACCCTCCACTTACACCCGTTTCTCGCACAAAACTGAGTTGGTCATTTTCCATCTCGCGAAGAAGGCAATCGATTCGCCCATCTCCAACACCAGCGTCATGAGCTATCGGCTCACGTTGCATAGCTTCCAATTTACCATGCAGCGACCGCCAGCGTCTGTACGTTTCTTCATGGCGCTCACAAGCAAGCACAAATCCGTACTCCAAATATTCAATAGGGTTTACCGGCTCCTGCACCATATGCTGTCGTGCCTCCCATGTCGGATCTTCAGTTTAAGCGATCTTCAGACAAGCCAAACTCGACAAGGTACAACAAAAAATTCCTTCCGGTCAGTGTAATTTCGAACCGCCCATTTTTCTCTTCGATGAAATTCCAATCGCAGAGAAACTTAATATAACTATCTAAAGACCATTTCTCAAAGACAGGAAGTTCTTTCTTCAAATCAGCAAACTGAGCCTCCGCTTCGGAGCGAGTTTTCCCATTACTATTGAGCTCTTTCAATGCCCGGATTTGACTGCCAAAGATGTCTGCATAAGCTCGTGCGAACCCAAAATACATCTGCTGAATAGTCAGAGCGCGAAGTAATCGGTCCTCCTTGGTTCCGTCGGTCACCGCCTCCAAGGATCGCCTATTTTCTTCTTCCAATACTATGGCACTTGGGTCAGACAGTTCTTTGAGGAGCTTATCTGAAGGCTCAACGGATTCAACTTTTTTCAACTCCGGCACCACCTGATGCGGTGGCGAAATCACGATTCCATCCTTCCCAACATGGGAGACCCTTGGAATAAGATCCTTCAATTCGCTAGAAAAAAAGTAAGCCACAACCGCTACTGCGAGGGGCCACGACATCCCCTTGATTAAATCAAAGATAAGAATGAGGTAGGGAATAAACGTTCCCGGTTCATAGGATTCACTGAGTAGCATTCACGTCCTCTTTTGTTAGACCAGCAGCCCAGTCGCTGTGACCGCGTAATATTCGCCGAGTGTCTGATTTCGAACTGATATGTAAGCCGCGAGATATTATAAATTTGGAATGGAATAAAGCAGACCGCGCAACACTTCTTCACTCTCTAGATTAATTCTACAAACGGCATCAAGCCGAGCACCAACCAAGTTTCGCTTTAAGTCGTCCGGCATAGATTGCTCAAAGTCGGCGGCTTCATTGCCGGTCGGAGGAGTACAGTTCGACCATGTATCCTCGAGCCAATGTGGCACCTGAAGAGGTAGGCTGAGATACATTCTCTCTGGGTTGACATGGATGAGTTGCCGAAAAAACTTAGGGCTTTCTACTCCTGTTGGATTGGAAACCTCCTGGCCAAAAACAACACCTCTCAACCCTCCACGCGAAAACGCATATGCGCCTTCAGGCAAATGGGGGATATTGAGCAGGCCTTTTTGATGCCAGCCGAAAGTAGCGAAGCCAATTACTCCTACAATGCACAGAAGTAGCATTCTAAAAAACCATTTGAACATCAAAATCCTCCTTTGTTGGACTAGCGTGTAGCGCTAATCGAGAGCTTCCAGCCGCCACAAACGGAACAAGCACGCTTGGAACGTTCAAAGCCACTGGAGGCTTCAAGCTCCCGCGTCTTGTGGTTAGCGTGCTGCCTGACAGACAATTCTAATTTCTCCGCGAGACAGTCGTCGCATATACATTCAGGGGAAATCCTCTTCACGAGATCAATTACGTCATCGATAACAGTCATAAATTCTCCTTTTCTGTGCTATATCTTTTTGCACCCCTCAAGGGCTTTAACATCAGTCAAATCGGTCTCAGTCGCAGTGCAGCGCTTTTCAGTGATCAAGTGGGCCTTGGAGATTGTTGGAATGCTCAGTCCCTCGACCTCAAAGATAACGCGCTCAGAGAACACTTTCTCTATTGGGACAGAGCAGGTGCTCTTCAGCAGGTCGACTCCTCGAATAGGCATCTGAATTGCCTCGGAGCTAACCTTCCAATCGTCAATATCCCGTTGCCTGAACGTACGCCATGTGAGGTCTAGGTCCACTAAGCGATCAAGGTTCTCGTCTTCTGGTGAAACTAAGATATCGAGGTCTTTCCTGTCTCGACGGTGACCGTGCAACCCGACTGCAGCGCCACCAATCACGACGAAATTCACTCTCAACATGAGTAGTTCTTTCAATAACTCTTGCTCATGGTCCTTGAAAGACTGCACACTCCGCTCCTTTGATGGACATGCATGTGATCATCTGGGCACGGTATCCGGTTAGACTTCGAATTAGACGGCGACCAAATCCAATCCCTATACAACGCATACAAGAGACTTGATTGAATTCCAAATCAACCGCAACCTGCAAGAAGCGGCATTTTTCTTGAGTCATTTAGATTGATACCAGGTAGGAAATATCCATGAAGTTCATTTGTTTGGCATTAATTGGGGCGACGGCAATTGCGTCAGTCGCAACCGCTGCACCTGTCGAAATCATTCAAGCACCTTCTGGTGACAAGTTGGTTCATTCAAAGTGCAAGACAAAGTCCAACAAGTGCATGGCTCAGGCTGCAAAAGCCTGTAACGGCCCATATCAAGTAATCGATAGTGAAAGCCACGCCGGAGGCATTTTTGCGGATTTAATGCCAGGCCCCATCACATGGTACTCAATGACAGTTCAATGTGGGACGTCGGACGGGGCGTTTCCAAAGTTTCAGTTTCGTGGTCAGAGCTACCAACCGCCAAGCTACGTGCAATGTAACGCTTATGGTGGCTCTGTAATTTGCTTTGGGAACTAAGCTCCAAAGACCCGACCAACGAAAACAGAATTCGGGTCTGGTGTGCTGTAAAAAGTGAAGACGCGAAGGTCGTGGGCGCCTACGGTCTGTGTGCTCGTTCTATCCAAATTGCGGAAGCTGCTGGTATATTGGCGCGACGTTGAGACAGGCACCCGGGTCCGGTCGTTTATCTAGTGGCTTTGGCTATGGATCAATCCCAACAGGGGCAGGGACTAGGCGGTGCCTTAATGGCGGATGCCGTCGCCGTTGTATTGATGTGGCGGACAGTATTGGAACCAAGGCCTTCGTGACGGATGTTCTGGACGACGATGATTTTGACAGGCGCATGAAAGTCTACAGGGACATCGGTTTCGACCACATCGACCCGGCTGGTGATCCCAAACGTCTATATCTGACTATCAAGGATGCAGATTCGGCGGACTGCCATTTGCCGCTCTATGCATCACCATTCCAAAGAACCTTCATGCCAGCAGAGTTGGATAACTAATATGTCCGTCAGACTTCGTTGGTGCTTCCGGATGGCAGCAGCGCGCTACACTCTGATTCCGCGGGTGAATTGTTTCAAGTTCGGCCCCATGGTAGCCCCATGATAAGGGTTGCGGTGCCTGCTAAGTCATTGAAAAGATTGGAGGCGAGTACGAGAATCGAACTCGTGTACACGGATTTGCAATCCGCTGCGTCACCACTCCGCCAACTCGCCGCCTATGGTGTGTGTCGTGATTAATCACAAGCGTCCGAGGCGTGCAAGGGCTCAATTATCGTCAGAACGCGGTTGTTTGAATTTTTTATCGGATTTCGGCCGTACGCCTGCAGCTCAGGAGCGCCTGAGCAATGAGTGCTGCGGTGCCGGGGAGGGCTCCGGTCACTTGCAGCGGCGCGTCGTGGACACTTGCTGCGGTCAGCGATTGGGGAATGTCGGTTCGGCTGTGATCGCCGGATTGCGCGAAAAAGGGGAGGCAAAGCGCTCGGTCCTTCAATCCCCTCGCGGCGGTTTCAATCGTCGGGGCCTGTTCCACAAATCCGGTGGCGATCCGGGCCAGTGGCAGCAGAGGGCGTAGGGCTGTTGCAAAATTATTCGCCGCCTCAGCCGCCTTTGGTCCCCGCGCCGAGCCATGCGCAGCCAAGAGCAGGTCGTAATCCTGACCTGTCCAACCACGCTGAGCCACTTCGTGGTCTATTGCTGCGGCTACAAGAGCGGGCAGGGCTGGGTCTAACCCAAAGGGGCAGGCCATCTGATGCGGGATATCGCCGATTCGTCGGGGCAGAACCTTGCCCACAAACCAGCCTCGGGCCATGAAAAACGGATAGATGATAACACCGGGCGTCAGTTCCGCTTTGAACCGACCGGGTGCGGATAGGGTAGCCGAGCGGATTTGCCATTCTGGCAACAAATCCTGCACCTGTGCCGCCAGTCGCGCCAGCGCCGCTTCGGGCGGGTTCGGGTCAGATGGCTGGCCATGGGCGGTGATCAGGGCTATGGGGCGGGTGTCTGGCATCATCATCCTTGGCGTTAGCTACCAGATGGGAATAGGCTAGTCGGCGTTTTTGGTCCACCACTCTCCGGGTTTTGTCCGTCCGCCGCGGGATTTGGAAAGCCTTAGGGCCAGACGTCGCAACGGCGACAAGGCAAGTCTAAGCCACAATCGGTGGCGATACTGGGAATAGTCGCGGTTGAACGGGCAGACCCGCATGCAGATGGCGCAGTCCGACGACAGTTTGGCCCAGAACGAGAAGCATTTCTCAGCGTCCGACGTCCATTTGCGCACGCCTTTGATCGCCGAGACATTGCTGCCGCCGACTTCAGGAGGGCCAAAGGGCAGGGCCTTGACCGGGCAGGCATCGGCGCACTTGGTGCAGATATCGCAAAAGTCCCGAACCCCCTTGGGCTTGGCGCTGTCATGCGCCAGCGGCAGGTTGGTAAAGATCTTAGAGAACCGCAGTCGGGGGCCAAATTCGGGCGTGATAACCATCTGGTTGCGGGCGTATTCACCCAGACCGGCTTTGACTGCGTATGGAATGACCAGACCGGTGTCATTCATCGACGGCACTGCCTCATATCCCAGATTTCGGATATAAGCAGCCAGTTGCATCACAATCGACGCTTCGTGGCTGTATTCGCGCCCCGTGGCTGCCCCGGCAAGGGCCGAAGGGTAAGTCGCGACAAGATCCTGATCCATTTCATGGCCCAGTACGATCACGGTGTTCAGGCCCTCTGGTAAGTCATGCGGCGCGTCAGACATATCGCGGGTGTCAACACGGCTGGTATATAGCCAGCGTTCATCCAGATCGGTGACACCACAAAGATCGGCGCCAAAGAATTTGGCGATGCGTTTGATTTCGGCTGACATTCGCGCTGGGTCATCTACGTCAACGGTTTCTTCCGCGACAGGCGTGTCAGATTGGATCTGTGCTTGAAACCCCTGACGCAACCCTGCTTCCGCAGTGCGATTAGATACAATGTCCGAGATCAGCCAGGATGCGTTGCGCAGGGCAAAATCGCGGCGGCTAAATCCGTCTCCCCGGCGTGGCGCGGCTTCCATCCGGTATGAGGCAAAGAACTTGGCGCTGTGTTTCGACATGACCCTGTCATCCCAAAAGGCGCGGGTGAAAATATCGTTGCGCTGGGCAAAGCCCTCAAAGTCGTCTGTGACGTCGATGCCTGCGTCGGCGTCGCCATCACGTTGGGGCGGAGTGTTGTTGGGCCATACCATTTGGGGAGGCTATCGAGCGGCGGGCAATCATGCAATACATTCAAATGCTTGCAGCGCAATTGGGTGGGTGTTAAATTGCAAGCATCGCTGCCTCTCTATTGCAAGGGCTGTTCGTGGTCTCAATTTCGCGCTATTGCCGCGTTCAATTGAATGGGGAGTGGAACATGAGCGACGAAATCGTAGCAACAATCAGGGCATCAGAGGCTCGCCGCTATATGGGCGTTGGCATGTTGGGCTCTGTCGGCGCTTTGGTTCTCTATGTGGCACTGTCCACGCCTCCGTCAGCAGGATGGCTGCTATTCTTACTGGTTGTTGGGGGGGCGACCATCTGGCTGGCTGCACGTATGTGGCAGGCAACTGCTTTCACGATTGAGCTGACTGAGACCGAGCTGCGCTGTTCTGATGGTAACGTGATCGCGCGGATTGATGATATTGAAAACATCGACCGCGGTTTCTTTGCTTTCAAGCCCTCAAATGGATTCCTGATCAGAACCAAAACCCCGGGCAGCCGCATCTGGCAGCCGGGGCTGTACTGGCGTATGGGGCGCCGGATTGGCGTTGGCGGCGTGACGCCCGGATCGCAAAGCAAGGCTGCATCGGAAATCCTGGCTGCAATGGTTGCGATGCGCAGCCAGGGTGGTGATGGTCGGCTGTAGTCTTAGTCGATGGGTTCGACGTCGACTTCATCATTGTGTGTGCCGCCGGCTGTTAAACTGCCCTCAAAGACAATCTGCGGAGCAAAACGTGGCCGGGTGAATACAAAGTTGTAGATGTTCATATCCGGCAGCCCAATTTTAAAGGCTGCGTCGACGGCGTTTTGGGTTTCCACCAGAATGACACGTTCCTGATCGGGCATAGTAGGCAACCTACTCTCAACTTCGCTGATCGTGGCATCCGTCCAAGAAAGCATCTGGGTGCCGCGATTGACGGACCAGTCAACGTAGTAGCGATTGTCAGCTTCATCCCAGCGAATTACCGAGATACGCAGCGAGATTGTCGATCCAGCGCGGATCAGCACCTCGGTCAGTGCGTGCATGCTGTCTATGTAGTCGTTGTTAACGGCATTGGTCTCACGAGAGATGAGATCCGAAATCGTATAGGCGGCTTTTAGGTTGGCGCTTTCCTGTTTGAAGGCATCAAAATAGGTATAGATTGCCGCAAACACCAGAAGCAGGGCCGGAAGATAGAATGCGGTCTCGATTGACACGGATCCATCAGTGTCACGGCGAAAGGCCTTAAGGATGGGCTTTACGAAACGTTTCATGATTACCTCGGCTCCTGAACAAATGCTGACGAGGCAAACAGGCTGACACGACCGTCGCCGTCTTTTTGCAGACTGTCTCCTAGCCCCCATTGCGGGAATATGGGGTTGAACTTCATGCAGGCCCGAATGAACATCAATTCATTGGACTGCCCACTGGTGAAACTGCGAACCGGCTGCACTTCTTCGACCGCGGTGATACAGTCAGGAGTTTCGTCAATCGCAACCCAGTTATAGGGGTCCACCTGCACCATCTCTAGGCGCAGTGAAGTAGAGCAATTGTCAATGAAACCGGATCTTGCACAGATGCTGTCTCGGATGTCGTTATGCTGCTGTACCGCACCAGTCCCTAGTCGGATGTCACGAACGGTTTGGTCCAATGCGCGTTCCAGCATTGTCTGCTTGATAGTGATTAGCCCCAATTCAACTGTGGACACTAAAACCATTAGAAAGAGAGGCACGACAATTGCGAATTCCACTGTGGCGTTGCCATCTTCACGGCCCCGGAATTTGCGTAACGACTGTAAGGTGCGTGTAATCATTGGGTCAACCTCAGCTGGCGGATCGACGTTGCAATAGAGGCAAAGGCTTCCGAGATTTCCAGTCCGTCTACATCAAAAAAGTGCGCGTCAGAGCTGGCGCAGTCTTTTAGGACTGCCCGGCCGCTGCTGGGCGCCTCAAATCCGATCGTGTAGACAATAATACCCTGCGCCTTAGCTGAGTCACAGATAGCCTTGGTGCGGGTGTTCTTTTCTGAAGACCTTACATAGTCGTAGACACCATAATACCACTCAGCCTTGGCGTCGTCGCTGTGCATCCAGTCGTTGTAGATGTATTTGTAGACGTATTTTAACCCGGTATAAGCCCAAAGCTCAGCTTGGCTCAGCCGCACGGCATCCCCTGTTTCATGGTCACCGTAGGGGTGTGATCTCCAGTTGCTGCTACGGTAATCGTAGCCGGGGTCGTCCCAATAATAGCCAACCCCATACTTGTCGTCGTAATACTGGTAGAACGATGAATATCGTTTAGCAGTTGCATTATACCAGATGCCAGAATCTCCGCTGCGATGTTCTGGTTCGATGAAATACTGCGAAGTATTCTGGCCATCGGTCATGAGCACAACAACCTTTAGAGTGTCCGGATCGTCATAACGGGACGGACGGTCGGCGAAATCGGCGGAGATTGTAGCGCCAACGCCCTGAGTAAGCTTTTCAATTGCTGGTTGGGTTGATCGATCTAACAGGGCGCTGCCCCACTTCATTCCAATATCAATTGATGTGTTTCCGGTGGCTACAAGGTTATTGATGAAGTTCTTAAGCGTTGCTTCATCCTGTTCGAACAGCAGCATCTCGCGGTCGTCGTCAGCAACACAGACCGGTGAGCTAACAAGGCTCGGCGTGGAATAGTAGGTGCGGCCGTCGCGGCTTGTCCACGGGCTAAAGTGCATCGTGCGTTCATGCCGGATTTCGGTGGAAAGCGAGGTGGTTCGAAAATCATCGTCGGTGAAATTGATACAGTTGGAGTAATCGTTGTCGTCTGTAAGAGTAAACTGCTCAAACAATTTATCTGTTCCAGACACCTGAGTGGCGTAAGGGACGATAGAAATCGACATCTTGCCAGGGGTGGTATTGGCCACCATGGTAGTGATGAATTCCTTGGCTGCCACCTTCAGGTTGGTTAGGCGACTGTTTGATCTCATCGAGCCTGAAACATCCAGCACCAACGAGATTTCCAACCCATCAATGCTCTCTTCCGCTGTTGAAGAGGCATAGATCGGAATGCTGCTCACTCCGGTCAAATTCATGTAGTGTGTTTCGAAGTCAGTGTTGACTGTGCTGCTCACCTTGCGATAGCCAAAGCCGTTGTCTGGGTCTTCGTATGGGGCTTGATAGTATTCGCTCAAGCCCGCTTTTGACAGGTAATCCATCACAACTGCAGCAGGCGACAGGGGTTGGTCCAGATCTGCTGCCGCCAGAACTGCACGGTCCAGAGTATACTGTAATTCAGTCCGGTCGCGCTCCATGCGCATCAAATCGACGCCAACACCGCCAACCGCAAGCATGGACAGGAAAATGGCTAAGGTAGGCTTTATCAGCACACCGCTCTCGTCCCTTGCATATCTGCACAAGGCTATTCTGCAGCGGTAAACCGCTGTCTTTGATAGGGCAGTTGTCTGGCGTAGTCGCAGTCGCATTGCAGTCCTCTCCGGCCCTTGGGTGGCAAAGGTCCCGTATGGATACTGTTAGAATTCGTTGAAGTGTTAATGCTTGATGAAGAAGGCGGAAATGGGGCGATCTTGCGGCGGAAACATTCAAATTGATCATAAAATTAAGGTAATATGAGTGGCGAGTATCGCTAATGCGCCGCTGGTTTGCGGTTTGGGTTAGGGTGTGGGCGTTCTCAAAATGCCGAGAAAACAGGTTTTTTAAAAGTAAATGCTTAAAAAGGTCGCACATTTTAGAAAAGTCGTCATAACGTGCAAATATTAATGAAGACGAGTCGTTTTTTACATCAGGGAGAATAGCCTATGAGCAATCTCAACGAACCCAGTTTCCGTGAAAGCGTGGATCTGATGTTCAGTAGGGCAGTTGCCCTGATGGACTTGCCGCCGGGTCTAGAGGAAAAAATCCGGGTCTGTAACGCCACCTATACCGTTCGCTTCGGTGTCCGCCTACGCGGCGAGATCCAGACCTTTACTGGCTATCGCTCAGTGCATTCCGAACATATGGAACCGGTCAAGGGCGGTATCCGCTTTTCGTTGGGCGTTAATCAGGACGAGGTAGAGGCGCTAGCGGCGCTGATGACTTATAAATGTGCGCTGGTCGAGGCGCCATTTGGGGGGTCCAAAGGTGGGCTTTGTATCGACCCGCGCCAGTATGAAGAACATGAGATGGAACGGATCACCCGCCGTTTTGCCTATGAACTGGCCAAGCGTGACCTGATCCACCCCAGCCAGAACGTTCCTGCGCCTGACATGGGCACGGGCGAGCGTGAAATGGCATGGATCGCCGACCAATATGCGCGCATGAATACCACTGACATCAACGCGCGAGCCTGTGTAACAGGTAAGCCGCTGAACGCTGGCGGTATTGCTGGCCGTGTCGAAGCCACCGGGCGTGGCGTGCAATATGCGTTGCAGGAATTCTTCCGCGATCAGCGCGATATGGAGCAGGCCGGAATGACCGGCACTCTGGATGGTAAGCGCGTTATTGTGCAGGGCCTGGGTAACGTGGGCTACCATGCCGCCAAGTTCCTGAGCGAAGAAGATGGCGCAAAAGTCATCGGGATCATCGAATACGATGGCGGGTTGTATGATGCCAATGGTCTGGACGTCGAAGCTGTGCGCCAGTGGATTGGCCAGCACGGTGGCGTCAAGGGTTACCCGGATGCAACCTATTCCGAAGATGGCTCACCTCTGCTCGAAGCTGAATGTGATATTCTGGTACCTGCTGCGCTGGAAGGGGTGATTAATCTCTCCAATGCGGCCCGTGTCCAGGCTCCACTAATCATCGAAGCTGCGAATGGCCCGGTTACTGCTGGCGCAGACGAGATCCTGCGTAAAAAAGGCGCCGTGATCATCCCTGACATGTACGCCAACGCCGGCGGTGTGACAGTGTCCTACTTTGAGTGGGTCAAAAACCTGTCGCACATCCGCTTTGGCCGGATGCAGCGCCGTCAGGAAGAGGCGCGCCACCAGCTGGTCATCGACGAGCTGGAGCAGCTGCAGAACGTGATGGAAGGTCAGTGGAAAATGTCCCCCGACTTTAAGCAGAAATATCTGCGTGGCGCGGGTGAGCTAGAGCTGGTTCGCTCTGGTCTGGATGACACCATGCGGGTTGCCTATCAATCGATGCGGGATGTCTGGCACAGCCGCGATGACGTCACCGACCTGCGGACAGCTGCGTATCTGGTTTCAATCGGAAAAGTCGCTTCCAGCTATCGCGCCAAGGGGCTGTAGGTCTCCTTGCATTTAATACAAACGGCGCGCTGACATCAGCGCGCCGTTTTTGTTTTAGGCCATACGCCCAAGTGCTTTTTAATCCGTTGAGCAATAGGGAGCTGAGGCCTGCAGCAAGAGTAGGAGGTGTGATGCTGTATTTTGCACTAGACATAAGTGCCTAGTCTGTGCGTTTGTGCGAGCAAGAAGATGCCAGAGTGTCATGGGAACGCTCAAAGGGGGTAGGAGCCGCGTGCGAAAGCAGATAGCAATATTGTTGGGGAAGTGGTGGTGGAATTATCAACCTCCCGGTGTTTGAATTTGGAGGAGAGCCATGCGTTTTTCAGGCTGGCGGGTGCTCAAGGAAGGGCTGACAGGCAACAAGGGCTGGACCCCGCATTGGCGGGACCCTGAGCCACAGCCTGAATATGATGTGGTGATCATCGGCGGTGGCGGTCATGGGCTGGCCACGGGCTACTATTTGGCCAAGGAACATGGTTTCACCAATATAGCCGTTCTGGAAAAGGGCTATCTGGGCGGCGGCAACGTTGGTCGCAACACCACCATAGTGCGGGCCAACTACTACCTCCCTGGCAACTCCGAATTCTACTCCCACTCACTGAAACAGTGGGAAGGGCTGGAGGAAGAGTTGAACTACAACGTGATGATGTCCCAGCGGGGGCAAATCATGGTGTACCACAACGACGGTCAGCGCGACGCCATGGTGCGGCGCGGTAATTCGATCATCAATCAGGGCGATGATGCCGAACTGCTAAGTCGCGACGCCCTGCGAGAAATGGTGCCAATCCTCAATTACGACAATGCGCGCTTTCCTATCTTGGGTGGCTTGTTACAGCGCCGTGCAGGTACTGCCCGCCATGACGCAGTGGCCTGGGGCTTTGCCCGCGGGGCCGATCAGCGCGGCGTGGACCTGATCCAGAACTGCGAAGTCACTGGAATCGACATTGAAAATGGCAAGGTCAAGGGCGTTCAAACCAGTCGCGGAGTAATCCGAGCCAAAAAAGTCGCGCTGGCGGCTGCTGGACGCTCGGGGCAAGCCGCCGCGATGGCGGGTATGCGATTGCCAATCGAAAGCCATGTGCTGCAGGCCTTTGTCAGCGAGGGCATTAAGCCGGTACTGGATCACGTTGTGTCCTTTGCCGAAGGTCACCTGTACGTCAGCCAATCCGACAAAGGCGGGTTGGTGTTTGGCAGCTATCTGGATTTCTACAGCTCATATGCGGCGCGCGGTAATCTTCCGATGGTGGAACACACGATGGAGACAATGCAGGCGATGATCCCGGCTCTGGGCAAGGCAAAACTGCTCCGCAGCTGGGGTGGCATTATGGACATGACGCCGGATGGCTCTCCGATTATCGACCATTCGGGTATCGAAGGTCTCTATCTGAATTGCGGCTGGTGTTACGGCGGCTTCAAAGCGATCCCCGGTTCAGGCAATGCCTATGCGCATCTGATCGCCACCGACCGCCCACATGGTGCGGCGACCAAGTTCAGGCTGGACCGGTTCCGTGATGGACATGGGCTGATGGATGAGGAGGCGACTGGTGCGCAGCATAATTTGCATTGATCCAGGTCTTCGGAGGCGGATAGGGGGCGCTGCCCCCTCGGCCTTGCGGCCTCACCCCCGGAGTAGTTTTAGCAAAAAGAAGAGGGCTGGCGTATGAGGATCACCTGTCCAAATTGCGGTGAGCGGGATCGTCGCGAATTTTATGTCAAAGGCGCAGCTTTGGCGCGGCCTGATGTGGGCGCAGGGCTGGATGAGTGGCACGACCATCTCCACCTGCGGGACAATCCAGCCAGTGAAACCAAAGAATTATGGTATCACGAGATGGGGTGTGGCGCTTGGATCGAAGTGTGTCGCAATACAGTGAGCCATGAAGTGGTCTCAACCCGGTTGGCCTCGGGTGCAGAACTGGGGGGCAAGCGATGAGGATTGCAGGCAAGGGGCTGATGCAGGGCGCAAAGCCGGTGACTTTCTCGTTCAATGGACGCCACATGATGGGGCTAGAGGGAGACACATTGGCCTCGGCCCTGTTGGCAAATGGGGTGCATCTGGTGGGGCGGTCATTCAAATACCACCGTCCGCGTGGTATTTTGACGGCAGGAAGTGAAGAACCGAATGCGCTGGTGACCATCGGGTCTGGCGCGCAGCAGGACCCAAATATTCGCGCCACTCAGCAAGAGATATTTGAGGGGCTGGAGGCGCGCAGCCAGAACTGCTGGCCTTCGGTGGATTACGATGTGCAGGCGGTCAACGATCTTGCAGCGCCGTTCTTTGGTGCGGGGTTTTATTACAAGACCTTCATGTGGCCGTCGGCATTCTGGGAAAAGCTATACGAGCCGATCATTCGTAAGGCAGCTGGATTGGGTGCTTTGTCACGACAGGCGGACCCGGATGCCTGTGAAAAGGCCTATGCATTTTGTGATCTACTGGTGATTGGTGCGGGGCCTGCCGGATTGATGGCAGCGCTGGTCGCAGGTCGTGCGGGGGCGGATGTGATCCTGGCCGAGGAAGATGCGCATATGGGGGGGCGTTTGCTGTCCGAGGTGGAGGAGGTCGACGGCAAGCCGGCAGCCGATTGGATCGCACAGATGTTGGAAGAGCTGGATAACATGGACAATGTGCGCCTGATGACACGTACAGCTGTGACCGGGGCCTATGACCAGGGCACCTATGGTGCGCTGGAGCGGGTCGGCCATCACCACAGCCGCCGGGCAGGGCTGCCGCGTGAATGCTTCTGGCGGATTGTGGCCAAGCGGGCGGTGCTGGCTGCCGGGGCAATTGAACGTCCAGTCGCCTTTGCCAATAACGATCGCCCAGGCATCATGACTGCGGGTGCTGTGCGCAGCTATTTGAACCGCTGGGGCGTGGCGCCGGGACAGAACGTGACCGTGTTTGCCAACAATGATCAGGCCCATCGTACCGCGCGGGATTTGGTCGACGCAGGTGTACATGTCGCTATGGTCATCGACAGCCGTCACGATGCGCCGGACAGCAACCTGTACCCGGTGATGAAGGGCGCGCAGGTCTGTAGCAGTTCTGGCCGCAAGCGGGTCGAGAGCATCACTGTGCGTTCCGTCGCTGGGGAAGAAAAGATCCAGACCGACTGTTTGGCGATGTCGGGGGGCTGGAACCCATCCCTGCATTTAACCTGTCATTTGAACGGGCGACCACAATGGAACCGGGACATAGCGGGATTTGTGCCAGCTCCGGGCACGGTGCCGGGGCTGACCTGTGCTGGGGCGTGTAATGGTGAGTTTTCGACCGCCGGGGCATTGCGCGAGGGAGCCGCGGCTGCTGTGGAGGCGCTGGTAGAGCTTGAGATCAAACAGTCTGAGGTAACTCTGCCGCAGGCCGAGAATGACCTGTATCGCGTCACGGCCCTGTGGGCGGTGCCGGGCAAGGGGCGCGCCTGGTTGGATTTCCAGAACGATGTCACCGTCAAGGATGTGAAACAGGCGGCGACCGAGAACTTCCGCTCGGTCGAGCACATGAAGCGCTATACCACCCAAGGCATGGCCACCGATCAGGGCAAAAACTCAAACGTGGCGGCGCTGGCGGTGCTGGCGGATGCCACCGGGCGTGGGATACCGGAAACTGGAACTACCACGTTCCGGCCACCTTTTGCGCCGGTGTCGATTGCCGCGATGGGTGCAGGAGCGGCGGGACAGGGCTGTAAGCCGCAGCGATTTCTGACCTCGCACCGGGCAAGCCGTGAAATGAGAGCCGAGCAGATCGAAGTGGGGCTGTGGTATCGCGCCAGCTATTTCCCCAAGACAGGCGAAAACACTTGGCGACAATCCTGTGATCGCGAGATTGGGCTGGTGCGCAACCACGTCGGCGTCTGCGATGTGTCGACGCTGGGCAAAATAGACATTCAGGGACCGGACGCAGCCAAGCTGTTGGATTTCGTCTATACCAATACCTTTAGCACGCTAAAGCAGGGCAAGGTCTGCTATGGGCTGATGCTGCGCGAAGATGGTTTTGTCATGGATGATGGCACCACCGCCCGACTGGGCGAGAACCATTATGTGATGACCACCACGACCGCTGCCGCGGGACAGGTTATGGCGCATCTGGAGTTTGTGCGTCAGGCGCTGCGGCCAGAATGGGATGTGCAGATCACTTCGGTCACTGAACAATGGGCGCAGTTTGCCGTCGCCGGCCCCAATTCGCGTGATTTGTTGAATGGTCTTTTGAAAGAACAGATCGACGACACCAGTTGGCCATTCATGGCCTGTGGCGAGGTCGAAGTTCTGGGCGTGCAGGGGCGTTTGTTCCGGATCTCGTTCTCGGGCGAGCTGGCCTATGAGATCGCAATTCCGGCGCGCTATGGTGATGCCCTGTTCCGGGCACTGATCGAACAGGCAAAAGCGCTGGGCGGCGGTGCCTATGGCATGGAGGCCCTGAACGTGCTGCGGATCGAAAAAGGCTTCCTGACCCATGCCGAGTTGAACGGCACAGTCACGGCCTTTGATTTGGGAATGCAGGGTATGATGTCCAAGAAGAAGGACTTTATCGGCAAGGCTATGTCGACTCGTCCTGGCTTGATGGATGACGGCCGTGAGCAGTTGGTCGGGTTGAAACCTGTTGGCCCTGTCAAACAGATGACCGCAGGCGCGCATCTGTTTAATCCGGACGATCCTGTCGAGCGCATCTATGATCAGGGCTATGTGACATCGGCCGGCTTTTCGCCGACGTTGGGCCATTCTGTCGCCTTGGCATTCCTGAAAAATGGCCCGGATCGCATCGGGGATGAGGTGCGTCTGGTGGATCATATGCGTGGCATAGATGCGTTGTGCGAAGTGGTCGATCCTGTGTTTTTTGATCCAGATGGAGGTCGATCCCGTGGATGATCTAATTGCGATGACGCCCTGCGACGGGCTGTTGCCGGTGACCATCGGTGATGTCACCCTGACCGAGGATCTGCCTGTGGCGATGACCTCGATTGCGCCCTATGCTGGGCAGGACGAGGCGCTGAACGCGGCGTTGAAGGACGCGCATGGTTTGGATTTCCCAGCAATAAACCGCAGCACAGTTAAGGCCGACGCGCGTGCAATTTGGTTTGGGCAGGGTATCGCTCTGCTGCAGGGGCCAGCTGCCGCGATTGAACTGGCGAAATTTGCAGCCCTGACAGACCAAAGCGACGGCTGGGCTGTGGTGCGGCTAGAAGGCAAGGGGGCGGCGGATGTTCTGGCGCGGCTGGCACCAGTGGATCTGCGGCGACAAAACTTCAAACAGGGCCATACTGTTCGAACTGAGCTGGCGCATATGATGGCATCTATTACGCGCATAGGGCCGGATGCCCTTCAGATTATGGTATTTCGATCCATGGCGCGCACATTGGTGCATGATCTGAAAACAGCGATGGCAGGGGTTGCTGCTCGGGGATAGGCGGTCTTGCACCGTCTTCCGCGAAAACCGGTTCCCACTTTGTGACGGGCGCTTTAGTCTGGCGCGAATAAACTGATTCAACGGAGCTGCCTGATGAAGACCCTGACCACGCTAAGCGCTGCGCTTTTGTCCGCTGTGATTGCTTCCCCTGTGATGGCGGCTGTAACGGCCGAGGAAAGCTGTGGCTACCAAGCGGATGTTGTGGCTGCGATCCAACAAGCTCGCCTAGATAGGGTGAAGGAGCGCAAAGTAAGCGAGACACTTGCCGCTTCTGAGCCAACCTGGCCTGAAAATTTCAATGCAACTATTCCGCTGATTGCCCCTTGGATTTATGAGCAAAAGATGAAGGTGATCCGCAACGAGGATCTGGGCGCAGTTTGGAAAGAACGTTGTCTGGACCAGATCCAGTAAGACGCTACCTTTCTCCGTAATCCGCGCCAATCCAGACCCGCCGTGGGCTTGGAACTGCGTCTATTTTCTGGCACATTACCCTTATGTCACTGCCTCCCGGATTCCTTGATGAACTGCGTACCCGCGTCAGCCTAAGCCAGGTTGTCGGGCGAAAGGTCATGTGGGATCAACGCAAGTCCAACATGGGCAAGGGCGACATGTGGGCGCCTTGCCCTTTCCACCATGAAAAATCTGCCAGTTTCCACGTCGATGACCGCAAAGGGTTTTACTATTGCTTTGGCTGTCAGGCCAAAGGCGACGCAATAGGCTTTGTGCAGGAATCCGAAAACGTGGGCTTTATGGAGGCAGTGCAGATCATCGCGGCCGAAGCAGGCATGGAAATGCCCGCTCGCGACCCCAAGGCGCAACAGAAACAGGACCGCCGCACATTGCTTGCGGATGTGATGGAGCAGGCGGTTCAGTTCTTTCGTTTGCAACTGAACACTGGCCGGGCTCATGATGCGCGTGGATATCTGGATCGGCGCGGTATGCCGGCGCAGTCGCTGGAACGCTGGGAGATCGGCTTTGCCCCTGACGGTTGGCAGAACCTGTGGGATCACCTGCGCGGCAAAGGTGTTGCCGAAGATTTGATCATCGGGGCAGGGCTGGCCAAACCGTCGTCCAAGGGCGGCAAGCCTTATGACACCTTCCGCAACCGCATCATGTTCCCGATCCGTGATGCCCGTGGCCGTGCCATTGCCTTTGGCGGCCGCGCGATGGATCCCAATGACAACGCCAAATACCTGAACTCACCCGAGACGGAATTGTTCGACAAAGGCCGCAGCTTGTACAACCACGCGCCCGCCCGTACCGCTGCTGGCAAGGGGCAACCACTGCTAGTGGCCGAGGGGTACATGGACGTCATCGCACTGGCTGATGGCGGGTTCGAGGCTGCTGTGGCCCCTCTGGGCACTGCGGTCACCGAAAACCAGTTGATGATGATGTGGCGCATCGCGGATGAGCCGATCATTGCGCTGGACGGCGATACCGCAGGTTTGCGCGCCGCGATGCGGTTGATTGATCTGGCGCTCCCGCTTCTTGAGGCAGGCAAATCCTTGCGGTTCGCCATGATGCCCGAGGGCAAAGATCCAGACGATCTGATCCGCACGCAGGGGCCACAGGCGGTTCAGTCGCTGTTGGATCAGGCAATGCCCATGGTCAAACTGCTGTGGCAGCGAGAAACCGAAGGCAAAGTGTTCGACAGCCCCGAACGTAAGGCAGCACTGGACAAAAGCCTGCGTGAAAAGGTCAAACTGATCCGTGATCCGTCGATCCGCAAACACTATGGCGACGACATAAAGGAAATGCGCTGGGAGCTGTTCCGTGGCAATCGCAAACCACAGCGCGCAGCCTTTAATCCCTCTGGCGGTTTCAAGGACGGCGCGCGCAGCAAATGGAAGCCGGGCAAGCCGGTACCACAACCGCTGGCCAGCACCAAAAGCTCGATGTTGGCTGCGGCTGACGAAGGCGCGGCCGTTGCGATGCGCGAGGCGGTTATTCTGGCCAGTGCCATTGCCACTCCGGCGGTGATTGTTGAGTTTGAGGCGAATTTCGAACGTATGTCCTGCGCGGACCCGGATCATGCCATCATGCGCGACCTGATCCTGCGCTATGGAATGGATGCCCCCGATCGGGTGCATGATGAAATTCTCTATGCTTTGGGCCCCTACGCCCTTGAAAACCTGCATGCGCTTCGCCATGTGGCAATTAGCCCCTGTCTGCGCAAACCCGGTGATCTAGAGATCGCCAGCCTGATGTTGAGCGAAGAATTTGCCAAGATCGAAGCACGGCAAGGGCTGGATGCCGAACTTGCCGAGGCCGAAGAGGACCTGAGCGGTTTGGCGGATGAGGCTGTGACGTGGCGTTTAGGACAGGCTGCTGAGGCCAGAAACAAGGCCGTGCGCAGCGAGAACGAAGACAGGGCGCAGTATGATATTGCGGACAACGGGGCGCGTCTAAACAGAGAAGAACGCGACCTGCTGAGCTCGCTAACAGATGGAATCAACTTCTCACGAAAACGCAGCTGAGTCGTTTTCGTAAGGAAGTCCTTAAAAAAACCGGGTAAACGGGTCGACGAATCAGTAGATCGCGCTAATGATTCGCTGAGACCGAATCGCCCTTAACGCCTGTAGGAGCATTGAATGGCCGCCAAAGACACCGACGACCGCAAACGTGACGACCAGGAACCTGAAAATTCTCTGGACATGAGCCAGGCCGCCGTCAAGAAGATGATCTCTGAGGCCCGCGAGAAGGGCTACATCACCTACGATCAGCTGAACAAGGTTTTGCCACCTGATCAGGTAGGCTCGGAACAGATCGAAGACGTGATGTCGATGCTCTCTGAAATGGGCATCAATATCATCGAGGACGAAGAGGCCGAAGAGGAAGAACAGAAGGGCGCGACCGATCTGGTTACCACCGAAGGTGCTCGCGAAGTTGCTGTTTCCACTGGCACATCCGAGAAGCTAGACCGTACTGATGACCCGGTACGCATGTATCTGCGTGAAATGGGCTCGGTTGAACTGCTAAGCCGCGAGGGCGAGATCGCCATCGCCAAGCGGATTGAGGCCGGACGTAACACCATGATCGCTGGCTTGTGTGAAAGCCCACTGACCTTTCAGGCGATCACTATTTGGCATGACGAACTTCTGACCGAAGACATTCTTCTGCGCGACGTCATCGATCTCGAAACCACATTTGGCAACACGATGAACGAGGACGGAACGCCTCAGGAACCGGTTGTTGCAAATGCTGACGCGGCCAAAACTGAAAAGCCCGAAGCAGGCGCTCAGGAATTGGACGCTGACGGCAACCCGATCAGCACCGACGACGATGACGACGATGAAGATGATCAGGCCAACCTGTCCTTGGCCGCGATGGAAGCCGCGCTCAAGGATCAGGTTCTTACCAGCCTAGAGCGGATCTCGTCGGATTATGCCGAACTGTCGGAAATGCAGGATAGCCGGATTTCGGCAACCCTGAACGAAGATGGGTCATTCAGCAAACAGGATGAGGCCCGGTATCAGGCGCTGCGTTCTGAAATCGTTGAGCTGGTGAACGAGCTTCACCTGCATAACAACCGTATCGACGCGCTGATTGACCAGCTGTACGGCATCAACCGCCGTGTCATGCAGATTGACGGCTCGATGGTGAAACTGGCCGATCAGGCTCGCATTAACCGCCGTGAATTCGTCGACGCCTATCGTGGTCGCGAACTGGACCCCAACTGGCTGGCAGAAATGGGCGAAAAGCCTGGCCGTGGCTGGAAGATGTTCATCGAGCGCTCCACTGACAAGGTCGAAGAACTGCGCGCTGACATCGCTCAAGTGGGTCAGTACGTTGGTCTGGATATCTCTGAATTCCGCCGTATCGTGCAGCAGGTTCAGAAGGGCGAAAAAGAGGCCCGTCAGGCGAAAAAGGAAATGGTCGAGGCCAACCTGCGTCTGGTGATCTCGATTGCCAAGAAATACACCAACCGTGGTCTGCAATTCCTGGATCTGATCCAGGAAGGTAACATCGGCCTGATGAAGGCGGTGGACAAGTTCGAATATCGTCGTGGCTATAAATTCTCGACCTATGCGACTTGGTGGATCCGTCAGGCGATCACCCGCTCGATTGCCGATCAGGCGCGCACCATCCGTATTCCAGTGCACATGATCGAGACCATCAACAAGCTGGTCCGTACAGGTCGTCAGATGCTGCACGAAATCGGTCGTGAGCCAACACCAGAAGAACTGGCCGCCAAGCTGCAAATGCCGCTGGAGAAGGTGCGCAAGGTGATGAAGATCGCCAAAGAGCCGATCAGCCTTGAAACGCCAATCGGCGACGAGGAAGACAGCCAGCTGGGTGATTTCATCGAGGACAAGAATGCCGTGCTGCCACTGGACAGCGCCATTCAGGAAAACCTCAAGGAAACCACTACCCGCGTGCTGGCATCCCTTACTCCGCGTGAAGAACGTGTTCTGCGGATGCGTTTTGGTATCGGCATGAATACCGACCACACACTGGAAGAAGTTGGCCAGCAGTTCTCGGTTACCCGTGAGCGGATCCGTCAGATCGAGGCCAAGGCGCTGCGTAAGCTGAAGCACCCAAGCCGAAGCAGAAAGCTGCGGAGCTTCTTGGATCAGTGATATATAGGGCGTCCCACGGGGCGCCCTTTTTTATAGCCCGGCATCGCCGGGCCGCGCCTGACCTTCCCCCCGGGAAGGCGCTTTACGCCTCCCCAAGGTCAAGCACGTCCCTCAGAGAATGCAGCCCGTCTACTTTCCAAGCCCCGCCCGATATGTCACCATCCGCCAAAACGAGTAGGAGCCTGACATGTCCTTTTTGAAAAAACTCTTCGGCGGGTCCGACGCGGCGGCCCCCAAGGCTCCTGAGCCTGAGATGTACAAGGGTTTCGCCATCTTCCCCGATCCGATTGCCGAGGGAAAACACTACCGCCTAGCTGCGAGGGTTGAGAAGGAAATCGATGGTGAGTTGAAAATTCACAAACTCATCCGCGCTGACACGCTCAACTCAAACGAAGCGGCGGTTGAGGCCGCGATTCAAAAGGCCAAGGTCGCAATCGACCAGATGGGCGATCGGCTGTTCAACTAGGCTTGGTTGCGCGCCGTTAACCATTTGCTAACCTCTTGCATTGCCCAACGCCAGTGGCCTCTCTAGACTATTACCATTCGAGGTACGTATTCGCTTGGGGAAAACGATGTCTGCAAATTCAAACCTGAATGAGGCGCTAGGCGTCTTGGGGGATAAGCTTCAGTCGCTGAACGCCATGGTGCTGGCCAATCAGTTCATGATCGACGCTGTGCGTGACCACGAGGCTAAGCTGAAGGCGCTGGATGCCGAGGCTGCGCGGTCATTTATGCGTCAGATTGCGCGGAAAAAATTTGGCGAAGACGAGGCAATGCAGGATGTTCTAGCTCTTATCCTTAACGCTATGGCCCCGCGCCAATCGGCCGAGATCATCCAGTTCCCAGGCTGACACTAGGTCATTTCTTGGATTCTGGTATTTCCACCTAAGGCAGGCTATCCCTTGCAGCGATCGCGCAACAAGGATGATCCCATGCTCCGTACGCTAATGGCCAGTCTGACCTTCACCCTGATTGCACCTGCAGTCTGGGCTCAGTGCCAGAATGGCGCTGAGCTGTTCACCTGTACATTCTCTCACGGCAAGAAAGCTGTCCATATCTGTCAGGATGGTGATGACTATAGCTATGCCTATGGCCGGATAGGGCGCGCGCCTGATTTGTTCTTGCAGCGCAGCCTGAAGGAAATCGAATTTACCCCGTGGTCTGGGATCGGACGCTACTATTGGGAAGAGGTCCGGTTTTTTAACAAATCAGTTTCCTATTTGATTAGCTTTAGTGCTGACCGGTTGTCAGAAGGGGAGTCCGCGCCCGAGGGGCAAATTTCGGTGCACGAAGACGACAACCGTCTGGCACTGTTGATTTGTGATGAAGGCACAGTGCGAATAAACATGTCACCGCTGGCAAACGCTTGGCACGACGCTGGGTCCCAGTAGTAAATAACTGTTTGGGCGGTGTTTTGCCCGAAGCGCAATAGGATTGGGCGAGAGGCTGGTGTGTCGGCACAAGCTGCGTATTATGATGACAATTAACGCGCCACGCCGGCGCCCTATGTTTTGGACACACATGAAAAATTCTCTGTCAATTATGGCTATCTGCATGACTGCCGTCGCAGCTTGCGCAGTTGAGGCCAACAATTTCAAAAGCTTAAGTTATGGAGCGCGGGCCTATCCTCATGATGGTGTTGTTTTTGAGGTGGTGCCGCCAATAGGCAGCACGCGCGCCGCCTTTTGGTGCGCGGGCTCGGAATACGCGCGTCGCTTTCTTGGGGCGGGCTGGCAAACACCATTTTATGTTGTTCGAGGCCTTGGAACAGGCGAAGTGTCGGGACGCAAGGATACTGTTCTGTTTAGTCTTGAGCCTGTTGGTGCTCAGGCCCAGTCCAATGGAATATTTCAGTTCAACGGGTTCAATCCTGGCAGTGCAAAAACCGTGCAAAGTGCTGATACGGACTGCGATCCATTCCTACTCGACTTGATATAACCGTTGAACGTTTACATGTTTGTCCGATCGCGTCTCAGAGATGCAAGTGTCTACCGGCTGGGACAATACTGATAAAGCTCGGACTGGAGATAGATAGTGAAACAGATTTTTAGACACCTTATAATTATAGCCGCTTGTTCGGTGGCGCTTCCACTGACGGCGCAAGAGTTCCGCGCGATCAACTCTCTCTACGTCAACAGGGTGGATAAGAATGTCATTGAGGTGATCGGTCGCCCGGGGGCCCACAAAGAGGATTACTGGTGTGGCGTGGGGGACTATGTGCGCCGTGTCGTGCGCGCACCTTGGAAGACAAAAATCTATGTTGTCAGTGGTATCGGTCGCGGCGTGACTACCGGGGCAAGGGATGCTGTAAGATTTACAATGAGCCCAGACGCGATCGGCATTGAACCTTACGAGTCGAACCTGATCCTGGATGTTCTGACTGTTGGGTATTCCCGTTCCCTGACATATGCATTTGATATGTGTCACCGTCGACCTGGATTTTTTCACTCAGGGTTTGGCATTGGGATTGGGTTCTAACAAGGGAATGCAATCCCAGCTGGAAATAGAAACTCAGGGCCCCGGCTTGTACGAGTTCACCGGTCGGGTTCACGGCCGCATTGCCGAGCAGGGTCGGCAATGCGGCCTGCTGACGCTGTTTGTCCAACATACCTCTTGCTCTCTCTTGATACCGGAAAACGCCGACCCCGAGGTGCAGGGCGATTTGCAGGCGTTCTTTCACCGATTGGTGCCACCCAGCAGTGATCCATCGATGGGGTATCTGCGCCATACATACGAAGGCCCGGATGATATGCCCGCGCATATCAAAGCAGCGATGATGCCGGTCAGCCAGTCAATTCCGGTTCAGCAGGGGCAGTTGATGCTCGGCACCTGGCAGGGGATCTACCTGTTCGAACATCGCAACGCTGCACTCAGCCGCAGGGTTGTGGCCCACTTGACCTGACAGCCCGTATTTAGGGGTGTAAATATCCCTCTACCCAAATCCTAGCGGCTGCCCTATAACTGTGGATAACTATGTTAGTCTTCGTACAAATTATGGTCGAGTTGATTGAGGGGAACTGTTAATGCGCTGTCCGTTTTGCGGGAATGTTGATACTCAGGTAAAAGACTCCCGGCCCGCCGAGGACCACGTCGCAATCCGGCGACGTCGCTTTTGTCCGGCTTGCGGTGGGCGTTTCACCACATATGAACGGGTCCAGTTGCGTGACTTGGTTGTGATCAAGTCAAAAGGTAAACGCGAAGACTTTGACCGCGACAAGCTAGAGAGATCCATTCGTATCTCGATGCAGAAACGCCCAGTTGATCCTGATCGGATTGATCAGATGATCTCTGGTATCGTGCGGCGGCTGGAAAGCATGGGCGACACGGATATTCAGTCCAACCGGATTGGCGAGATCGTGATGGAGTCGCTGGCGCGGATCGACACTGTGGCCTATGTGCGCTTTGCCAGTGTCTACAAGAATTTCCAGGCGGCTGATGATTTTGAGGACTTCGTCCACGAGTTGCGGCCAATGTTGCCGCCAGAAGAGTGAGCAATACTGACAGCCGGTTCATGGCGCTGGCACTTAGTCTGGGGCGGCGCGGTCAGGGACTGTGCTGGCCCAACCCGGCGGTGGGCTGTGTTGTGGTTCAAGGTGACCGGATCGTTGGCCGTGGCTGGACACAGCCGGGTGGACGACCGCATGCCGAAACGATGGCATTGGCTCAGGCTGGACAGCGGGCCAAGGGCGCAACCGCCTATGTGACGCTAGAACCCTGTTCGCACCATGGCGAAACGCCTCCGTGTTCGCAGGCTCTGATTGATGCTGGTGTTGCCCGTGTTGTGGCTGCAATCGAAGACAGCGATCCGCGGGTGTCAGGGCAGGGGTTTGAAAGACTGCGCATGTCTGGAATCCAAGTCAAGACGGGGGTTCTGGCCGAACAGGCAGCCCGCGATCATGCTGGCTTCTTCCTGAAAACCGAACAGGGGCGTCCGTTTGTGACACTGAAACTAGCGAGCAGTTTTGATGGCCGTATAGCTACCAGCAGTGGCCACAGTCAGTGGATCACTGGCCCCGAGGCGCGCAGGGCTGTGCATGCAATGCGGTCTCGTCATGACGCTGTAATGGTCGGTGCTGGTACTGCGCGCGCCGATGATCCGTCGCTGACGGTTCGGGATCTGGGAATCGCGCAGCAGCCGGTGCGGGTGGTGATCTCTCGACATCTGGATCTGCCGTTGCTTAGCCAACTGGCGCGCACCGCCATGGACGTGCCCCTTTGGCTGTGTCACGGTCCGGGGGCTGATATCGAACGGTTAAAGGCCTGGGAAGGTATAGGGGCAAAGCTGCTGCCCTGTGCGGTCCGAGGAACGCAGGTCGACGCGGCGGATATTCTGCAACAACTGGGCAAAGCCGGTTTGACTCGTGTGTTCTGCGAAGGTGGCGGCGCGCTGGCTGCGTCATTGCTGGCTGCTGATCTGGTGGACGAGTTGGTCGGCTATACTGCTGGACTAGGCATCGGCGCCGAAGGCCTGCCGATGATAGGCACGTTGGGCCTGAACCGGTTAGAGCAAGCCCCCCGGTTCAAGCTGCTTGAAACCCGCCAGATTGGACCGGACATCGAGCACCGCTGGACGCGATCATTGTAAAAACAACTCAGTGGCCATCTATCGCCACAGGTGCGCATAGGTGGCCAACAATCCCTGCAATTTGGACAGGGCCCGATTGGCCATGCCGGGATGCGGGATTTCTCCACTTTGCAGACGGCGCACAGCCACCTCAACCGGGCAGGGCAGCCCGGTGATCGGGTCGCAATAACGCGGGTAGTCGATCAGCGTTGCATGAACCAATCCCAGCAGGCTGGGACGTGCTTGCCGCCGTTCGGGCTGTTTGGACAGATCCTGCGTCAGGCCCCAGCCTGAATAGAACGGGGTGCCCAGAGTGGTAACCTTGACGCCACGCAGCAGCGCCTCGAATCCCATGAGCGAGGTCATGGTCCATAGCTCGTCAACCTGATCACACAGGGCTATGGGATCACTGCTGTGGGCCACTACATCCGCCAGCCCCTCGGCTTCGATTTCACCGCTGCGCAATCCGGCCTCTACATCCGGGTGGGGTTTGTAGATGATAATTGCATCCGGGTTGGCAGCTCGCGTGGTACGCAACAAATCCAGATTGGTGTGGATCTTGCCTGCGCCAGTTCGGATCGAGGCATCATCCTCGACCTGACCCGGCACCAGGATGCGATACCCAGCTGGAAGCTTCGGTGCCTCACCACCCAGATTGTATTTTGACAGGCTGGACTGAACCAAGCTACGCAACAGATTTTCAGCGCGGCGGTCCTGAGCTTCGGTCAGGCGAACACGTTGCGTGATCAGATCCTCAAGGTCGCTCGGCTGGGTAGGGTCATAATAAATGCCCTGCTGATCTGTGACCAACGACAGCGGTGGCACCAACTCGGCCCCCAACCCACGTGAGCGCAGAAAGCCATCTTCGACCCGTGTGGCCCCCTGATGCTCCGCCCCGGCCTTGCTGGCCCAAACCATCCAGCTACGGCCACTTGCCTTTGCCTTGTTGACGTCATCCGTGAACAGCAGGTTCTTTTCGCTGCCGAACATCTTTTGCAACGGGCGACGTTTCCACAGGCGCATCCCTGACGCGGCCCAGCCAAGCCGGTCTTGCCGCCATGCGTGCACCTGCGTTTCCAGATTATCGAGCACAGTCTCCAGCTCACACAGCTGATCGCGAAACGGATCGTACCAGACCGGGTACAGGAACATCGTCGCCGCACAAAGCTGCTGTCGCGTCAGTTGTCGCTGACGTCGGGCCAGTGGGAACTCATCTTGGGTTAACCCCCAACCAGCATAGAACGGCTGACCAAAGATCCGTGGCTTGTGGCCCGCCAAAATAGCCTCAAACCCCATTTGCGAGGAAACGGTATAGACACCAATAGCACCGTCCAACAGTTCCCACGGCGACACTGGGTCAGTCAGCAGGGTGATGCGATCATTGGCATCCTCTGGGCCGTAATGGCCGGGACGGTAGCCTTGGGATGTTTCTGGATGGCTCTTAATGACAATCCGCGCGCCGGGATTTTCCTCTTGTGCAAAAACCAGCATCTCAAGAAACCGCGCCCGATCCGCACCGCTGGCCACAACCGAGGCATCGCCACGGGCCTGATCCACCACCAGCACATAGCCGGGTTTTGGGGTGGGGGTAGCAGGATCAAAGGCGTTATACTTGCTAAGCTGAACCTCGGTCAGCCGCGATACCGCATCGCGGGCCCGACGCATCAGATCGCTGTCATCCAAAGGTGCTGTTGCCAGCATTTGCTCCAGATCTGATTTGCTGGCCGGGTCGAAATGCACACCCGCGCGGTCAAGCTGCAACCCTACCGGCGGCTCGCCAGCGCGTCCGGGGTGGATAGATCGCAAAAAGGCATCCTCAACCCGCAGCAAGCCAACCTGCCGAGTTTCAGCAACCCGACGTCCACGATGGGCGGTAGGTGAGTTACCCCATATGCCCACCAGATCGTCGGGGCCGGGTAAACCTAGCCGGATGTCATACCCCGCCAAGTGTAGAATGCGTCGTAAACGTTTTTGGGTGACAAAGCCGCCATTATAAACAAACAGCCGGGAGCGATTGCCCCCGGCCTCATGCCTGTCATCAAGGCTGCGCATCAGTGTTAGCCGCCAGCCAGGGTGTTGATGTTAGCCAAAGGCGTCAGTGGCGCAGCTAAGAGCGAGATGGTCTTGGTCCACTGGGCGTAAGGTGCCTCGGTGACATAAAGTGTGTCACCATCACGGATGACGAAATCGCGTGCGATGAACAATCCATTGGGCTGGGTCAGGTTCAGCACGTAAACCATGCGCTGTGCACCTTGCAGATCATCACGGCCCAGTACCTGACCAGCGATCTCAGCCGGTTCGTTGCGAAGCACAAAAACGCCAGTAGGGTCAGACGAGGTTGAAATCAGACCGCCGACCTGGGCAATCGCCTCAAGGGCTGACAGATCCTGGCTTTCAAACCGGACACGTGCCTGAGAGCTAGTGGCCCCCAGTGCCGTAAACGAACGAGTGTCTTCTTCGATCAGAATACGGTCGCCACCACGCAGAGCGATATCCAGTTGCGGGTGATCGTACAGATCCTGGAACCAGACCTTACCCTGCTCATTGCCGCGGATCATCGTGATCTGGGCGATATCTGGCTGGATCGACACCCCACCGGCTTGCGCCAGCATGGTTGCCAATGTGCGGGTTGGGCGTTCAATCGGGTAAACGCCCGGCGCCCCGATCGCACCAACCAGGCTGACAGTAGACCCGTCACCGGCCAGTCGGCGCACCTGCACCTGCGGATCAGGCGTTTGGTCTTCCAGCTTTGTGGTGATGGTCTTGCGCAGTTGATCTGGCGTATTGCCCGACGCCCGCACACGGCCTGCATAGGGCACAAAGATAAATCCGGCGCTGTCGACCTGAACTTCTTCCAGCACGGTTGAGTTGGAAACCTCACCCGCCAGCAGCCCGTCGTCAACGTTTTCCCAGATGGTCAGGCCCAGAACGTCGCCGGGGCGAATAGTGTCAGATGTCAGCTGTCCAGCGGATTGAAACGCCTGAGAAAAGCCAAGAGCCGGGACCACAGCTGTTGCGCGGGTCACCCGGTCGTTGACTGATACTACAAAGGCATCGCCCTCTTTTTGCACTGATCCAGCGTAGATTTCACGCTTGTTGGGGCCTACGCGGGGCAAGCTGCACGAGGCCGCAAGCGCAACTGCGGCCAGCATAGCGATGGGGCGTGCCCACCGAAAGGGAACGGAATTCACTGCTCGGTCTCCTCGACCTATTATTGTTCTGCCTCGGTCTTTTTTTGCCAAGTTAGCGGAAAGCGGGACAAAAATCCAGTGCTGCAACGGCGTAGGCTCAATTCACGATACGCAACTGTTGCCGTGGGGCCGCTGTGCCAGATTTAAGTGCATCGTAGGGGTCATCCGCTGATAACATCATGTCGACGACCTGCCGCAACAGTTGCCTGCGTCCCTTGCGCGAATAGAAGCCACCGGACAATTGCGATGTCTCAAGCAAATAACGTCGATAATCTTTGTAAGCCCTGTTGTCTGGACGCGCGGCCGCCGCAAAGAATTCTGTCAACGGTTGGGTCGAGACGAATTCAGGTTTTGCATAAACCGCATCGCCAAACACCTTTAGCGGAATGCCACGCCACAGCACCTGCTGGCCTGCGGTGGAATTGACAGTCACCGCTGTGCGGGCCTCGTTCAACAACTGCGCCAGCTTGCCGCCGCGCACATAATGCACCCGATCTGAAATACCGTGCTCAGCGGCCAACCGCTTGACCTCGCTGCGGATTGGCACCCGGCCATCTTCTAGTGGGTGGGCCTTGACCACCAAATGATGGTGCTGCGGCGCACCCTTGGCAAAGCCAGCGATGATCTCGGACAAAAAGTCGCTCATAGTGGAGAATGGCGAGTGTTTCTGGAACGAGCTGTCGTGTTCCAACTGCAGCAGGGCCAGATGGTAAGGAAAGCCGCCGTTACGAATGCGCCATGTGGCCAAACGGCGCTGAACAGCCAAAACGGGCATCAGTACCAGCCGCTTTAGATAAAGCTGAAATTCCTTGGTAACCGGAATTGACCGGTGCGGTCTAAATTCACGGTACTTTCCGTTCCGGAACATCACAAACCAATGGTACAGGGCGCCATAGAAAATATGCTGCCGCATGTCCCCCCAATGCGACGGCGGCAGGGGGGCCTCCATATCGGACAGTTCCAGTGCCTCTTGCATGCCGGGAATGGTCATATCCATCAGCTTGGAGTTTCCATTCGACCCGCCGCGTTCGTAGGTCACCCAATAGGGCCGCATATAGCCTTCTTCAAAGACATGAACCCGAATGCCACGGGCTTTTGCCTCAGCCACGGCCTTGGCGTGGATCGGACGGGTGTCGCCATACAGCACAATGTCAGTGACCTGATGGCTGTCAAATAGGGTCTCAAGCGTCGATGACCAATCGTTAGGGCTGCCCTGATAGGGAATATAGCTGGCACGATCACGCCAGAACGCCCGGTCGCCCGCATTGAAACCAACCCGCCAGATCTCGCACCCGGCAGCGCGCAGCATCTTGCCAAGGGCGTTGAAAAACGGCCCGTGTGGTCCCTGCAAAAAAAGGAATACGCGTTTGGTGGTGGCTTCGGTTGTCATGACGGCGCTCATATTAGCCAATTAGGATAACGTCTTGGTTAACGCGTTACTGCGGCGAAACTAAGTCCAGCGGAGGGCAAATGACAAGGCCCCGGCGTTCAGGGCTTGTGCATATTGGGTGCACTGTCTACCAGTTTTGCAACAGTTTCAGGCCAGCAAGGGGCGCGTTATGTTCACAGGTATCATTACTGATGTCGGTCGTGTGACCGAGCTGCAGCAAGAGGGCGATTTACGCGCCCGCATCCGGACTAACTATGACACTACGGGCATCGATATCGGTGCCTCAATCGCCAGCGACGGCGTTTGCCTGACAGTGATTGCACTAGGCGACGATTGGTACGACGTGCAGATTTCTGCTGAAACCGTGTCAAAAACCAACATCGGCGACAACGGCTGGTTTGAGGGTAAGCGGGTCAACCTAGAACGCGCGCTAAAGGTCGGCGACGAGCTGGGCGGACATATCGTGTCGGGCCACGTTGATGGCGTCGCCGAAGTGGTCGAAATGGTCGAGGCCGGCGACAGCACCCGCGTCACCCTGCGCGCTCCGGCTGAACTGGCCAAGTTCATCGCCCCCAAAGGCTCGGTTGCGCTAAATGGCACCTCGCTAACGGTAAACGATGTGCGCGGCTGTGATTTTGACATCAATTTCATCCCCCATACCAAAGAAGTGACCACTTGGGGCGACGTCAAACTAGGTGACCAGATCAACCTCGAGATCGACACGTTGGCCCGCTATGTGGCGCGGTTAGGCGAGTTCAACGCCACGGCGTAAAGCAGCTAAGAGAACCTGTTGCGCAGTGATTGACTGCGCAACATTTGCAGCTATTTATTGAGTGGATTTTGACATGGATTTTGATTTCCAACCCTACATCATTGGCGAAACACTGGTTGTTCGCCCCCTGTCGGAAGATGACTTTGACGGGCTGTATCAGGCGGCAAGTGACCCCTTGGTCTGGGCTGGCCATCCCGCCAAGGATCGGCACCTGAAGGAAGTCTTTATCCCTTATTTCGATACGCTGCACGAAGCTGGTGCAACCGTGGTTGTGCTGGAAAAAAGCACCGGCAAAATCATCGGCTGCTCACGTTATTATGTAGCCCCCACTCCGGGTCAGGAAATCTCGATCGGCTACACATTCCTAGGGCGCGCCTATTGGGGCGGCACGGTCAATGCCGAGCTGAAATCACTGATGATGGGCCATGTGTTCAAATTCAGGCCTGATGTCTGGTTTCACATCGACCCCACCAACATCCGTTCGCAGAAAGCGACCGCCAAACTGGGCGCAGTCAACATGGGTGAAGAAGAGTTGGATCTGGGCAACGGTGCTGCACGCTGGATGTGTTTCAGGTTGCTAAAGTCCGATTGGGAAGTAAGGGAAGACACCTAGATGCGAGCAAGTCTGCGCACCAAAGCTATCGAAGTCTGCAACAAGAAAATCGCCGCCAAGGGCGAGGGCGTCGGCCTGTCGTTCTACGCCTTCTTTGCCAACAAAAATGACGACCCCGAACTGCTGATGGAGGCCGCAACCTGGTGGATCCAGACCCACGCTCTGGATCATTTTGAAAAGGCGGTGAAGGTGCGGGCGATGATCGAGGCCGGGGAGTAGGCGAGAGTCACAGTTACAATGGCCGATGCCTTGATCAGTAGCTGAATGGTAAAAGTCCTGGTAAACCTTACTACCAAAACCACATTTGCGATCATCTAACGCGACAGGTGCAAACGCGGAGCTACAATATGCACATATGTCTTGATTGGGACACTGAACAACGAGCGCAAACAGAAGATGGCACTCCACTTGGAAAGTATCGGGGTGATGTAATGAAGAAAGCCACAAACGCCGTTATTTTGGCCGCGGTAGTCCTTACTTTTAGGTCAAGTATGGGGTTCTCGTCTGATAGAAATCTAGCGTCTCTCGATGCGCACTTTGCAATAGGCAGTAATAAAAACGACCTTTTGGAATTTTTATCTAAAAACGACTTTAAAGTTTCCATCCTGGAAAATGGCGTATGGACTTCTAATGGGCGCCTCTCGACAACCCCATAGATTACATGGGTGAGGAAAGTAAGGTGAATTCTATTTGCCCGGATGGGCTTTGTTGCACAAATAGGGTTGAGGTCGGACCTCCCCTGACACCGGACGGATTTAGCCTATCGCCTCTGTCTTGGGGATGCCAAGTGCAGTAAA
>NZ_QHLQ01000029.1 GCF_011813015.1 Parasedimentitalea denitrificans
AATCCAGGCCAAAGCCGCAGCGTGAAACAGAGGCGGGAACACATTGTCCCGTTATACGGACACGCGAAAACTTCGAGTTTTTCAACAACATTAGCCCAGAGCGGACGCATTGTAATCGAGCCCAATTGGTTGAAGCGGACATTCAATTTTGACTTCCCTGATACATAGGAAGCACAATGAAACTGAATCGCCCCGGGTCTGTCGGAGACCATCAACTTAAGTAAGGATGATGGTTATGACAAAAAGCAAAATGGCAAATCGCTACTCGCCTGAGGTTCGCGCGCGTGCGGTCCGGATGGTGTTCGAGCATCAAGGCTCATACGAAACGCAGGCGATCGCGGTCATTGCACCCAAAATTGGCTGTATTCCCCAGACCTTGAGCGGATGGGTCAGGCAGGCCGAGAAAGACAGCGGCATGCGAGGCGGCGTGACCACTGAAGAACGTGATCGTATCAAAGCGCTGGAACGGGAGAACCGGGAGCTGCGCCAAGCGAATGAAATTCTCCGCAAGGCGTCAGCTTATTTTGCGCAGGCGGAACTCGACCGCCCACTGAAGCGATGATTACCTTCATTGAGGATCAGCGCGTTGTTTACGGCGTCGAGTCGATCTGCAGGGTCCTGCCGATTGCACCGTCAACATATTATCACCGTCTCGTATGCCTCGTTGATCCGTCCAAAGCCTCGGCGCGGCATCAGCGGGATATGGAGCTGCGCCCGGAAATCAAACGGGTCTGGGATGCAAACTATCAGGTCTACGGCGTTCGCAAGGCGTGGCATCAGATGAAACGCGAGGGCTTTGAAGTGGCCAGATGCACGGTGGAAAGGTTGATGAAACAAATTGGCATCTGTGGTGCGGTGCGTGGAAAAGTTGTCAAAACAACGGTCCCGGACACATCCGTGCCCTGTCCGCGCGATAAGGTGAACCGGATCTTCAGGGCACCTGCGCCGAACCTGCTATGGGTCAGCGATTTTACCTACGTGTCGACCTGGCAAGGCTTTGTTTATGTGGCCTTCGTTATCGACACGTTCGCTGATCGCATTGTCGGCTGGCGGGTCTCGCGGTCTGCGAAAACAGACTTTGTTCTCGATGCATTGGAGCAGGCGCTACATGATCGGCGGCCCGTTCAGAAAGGCGGGCTGATACATCATAGCGACCGCGGCGGGCAATATTTGTCCATTCGCTACACCGAACGTCTGGCCGAAGCTGGCATCGAGCCATCGGTCGGAAGCGTCGGTGACTCTTATGACAACGCCCTCGCTGAGACGATAAACGGCCTCTACAAAACCGAGCTGGTCCATCGCCAAGGACCGTGGCGCAACATGCAGGATCTGGAAATGGCGACACTCGGCTGGGTCGATTGGTTCAACAACAGACGTCTACTTGGCCCCATCGGAAACATCCCACCAGCAGAGGCTGAAGAGAACTTCTATGCACAGCGCGATGTGCTCGATATGGTCGCGTGAAATGAAGCTATAGGTCTCCGATGAAACCGGGGCGATTCAAACTGTCACTCCCTGCAGCATTCAACGGCGGCCAGGTGAACCGGACCTTGCAGGAACGGCAGTGCGCCACGCACTTGATAATTTGCAGCGCCGACATATCCGCTCACCGAAGCCTTCGCTCCAGAACTTGGTGTCACAACGCAGGCACCGGCGCTCTTTTGGCACGTCTCCACGAGCCAGTGCCTGAAACGTCTCAGGTGCGTGGGTGTCGTTCATGAATGCCAGCCTTCCAGTTCAAGCAGGCGCTCAAGATCTCCGAGCGTTCGCTGAATGAGTTTGCGATGCCTGGCGTCCAGCGCCTCCGCTGTCTTGGCATAGCGGCGGATCAGGTACCGCGCCTTGATCGCAGCTTCAGGCCAGTTGGCAGCCGGGGCTGCGCGAAGCTGTGCATTCAATTCCTTTTCGCGCCTGCGCAGAATTCTCTGACCGACCTCGAATGCCCTGATTGACTGCCGCCTAAGGCTGGTTTCCTTCTTGCTTTCAACGCTTCGCCTTGTGTCGAGATCGACTGGGTTATTCGTCATGGTCCGGCCCCTTTTGTATTGGCCGTTCTCCTTCTGCGTCAGAGATGTTCGAGCCGGAGTAGAGGTGCCGTATCTGGGCTTCGGAGACACCATCAGCCAGCATGACCAGACGCACCATGGGATCGGCCAACTGCTCTTCCAGGTAGACCTGTGAAAACACCTTTCCGGACAGCTTATCCCTAGCCCGGGCTCTGTCGAGATCCGCAAGGGATACCGTCAAGCTTCGCGTCAGGCCGGGATGAGATGCACGTGGATGCAAGTGAACCAGGACAGAAGCCTTCCAGGCTTCAGGGTCCAGATGGTCAGGCGGCGCGGAGAGTTCCGTTTCAATATTATATTCGCCAGCAGGGAGCGACTCATCAAACCCCGGCAGAGTGAAGGCACGGGAGAATACTGCGATGGTGCTATTGCTTATCTGATCCATAGATTGAAATCTCCTCTGCTGAAGTGCTGTAGCCGCGCGGCCCGCAGTCGAAGCCCCTCGCGCTGGAAGCCTCCTTGACCGCAGGATGCAAGCTCGGGCATTTTTTGGTCTGCCGTAAAGCGCGAAGCGTTGCTGCCGTTGCTACCTATATGGGTACTTACACCGGCATTTTCAACCTGGTGCCGTGCAGGGCGGTCTCTGAACCTGATTTGGATCAGTCCTTTGACGGGCTGCAGGCGTTACAGAAATGCAGGGTAGCGGCCATTGCGCTCAGCCGCCGCATAATCGGTCTGACGCTTATTGCGCAACACGACTTTTGTGACATCCGGTGCCGCCATGGCCCGTACAAGGGCGCTGTAATTCACCTGCAGTGCCACCTCGCTTCCGATGCTCAGCGGGCAATTTGTGGTTTCAACCACAATGTGATCGCTGGTCGACCCAATAAGGGTGATCGCCGCTGGGAAGACCAGCCCGGCCGGGTTGGTATCCTGCAGCCCGATGGCAAGGATCGATCTGGTGATCCAATGATGTCGTGGCATCAGGCTCAGCGCCGAAAGGGCGGGGTCGGACAGTTTCAGCGGTACCGGCTTGGATTTTATCTTAGTTTCGATCACTTCCGCCAGCAGCGTGAAAACATCCGTGTGCAGCCCGTTGATTGGCCGCCCTGACACAGGATCGGTCCCCAACAGTATGGCTTCGCCAATACGCAGATTATTGATCCGCCCAACGGGGCCGTCTTCGAGCGCCCAAGACAGGTTCGCAGAGCTGCCGCCGGAGACCGTCTCGATGAAGGGTCCGCAAACCGCCTCTGTATCATCGGCAAGCGATGAAAGCGCAGCCATCTTTTCGGGTGTGGGGGCGGCATCGGCCAAACAAGCAAAATTCGCGCCAATTCCGTGGAGACGCGCGCCCGGTGTCCTGGTGACTTGCAGTGCAAAGTCGGTCAGGTCTTCGGGCATGATGCCTTCGCGCTTGTCACCCATTTCCACCATCAGGATTATTTCGTGACAGCTATCTCTGCGCAGAGTGGCCTTGGCAAGATCTGTGACGACTGCGGTCTCGGTGTTACAGCTGGCATCGCAGATTGTGGCGACTTCCTCTACCTGGCTCAGCATCGGCGTCCGGATCATCAGGATCGGACAGGTGATCCCGGCACTGCGCATCCGCCTTACGTTTGTGATCCGCGCATCCGCCAGTCCGACCGCACCTCCTTCGAGCATGGCATTGGCTATATCCGGGTGACCGCACACTGCTTTGGTCACCGCGGTGACGCTTATCCCGCGCGGCGCAAGGCGGTTAACAAGCCATCGCGTATTGTCGCGGATCTTGTCCAAATCAATTTCGATGCGCGGTGCGGTCATTGGGCTGCCACCATAGACTCGGGGCGCAAGCGTGGATAGGCAGAGAAGACAATCTCGAGGAGATCTTCCAGAGGGCGGCTGAGCGCATCGCTGACGGGGAGGTCCAGGGTATGCGCATAGCTGACAATGGCGTCACGGATCCCAGCCTCTGTCATGCCTTCGTGGTTGATGGTCATACCAATTACCTTGGTATCCGCAAAGGCCTCGATCAGGGCAATTTCGTCTCTGGGATCCGGCATTTTCATATTGGGAAAATCGCACCGGTGCGCCCGCTTGGGAGCGTGCTGAAGGATGACACCATCGGGCTGACTGCCACGCAGAATGAAGGCAGAAGTGCAAAAAGCCGGGTGGCTGAGTGCGCCCTGACCCTCGATCAAAATGACCTCGGGCTGTTCTTCCTCTGCGGCGGTGACAATGGCGCGCTCCAGTTCGCCGCAGCAGAATTGCGGTGGCACCGCATCCATCGCGACGCCGTAACGTGCGCCCTGCATCAGGCCGGTCTGGCCGGTGCCGACCAAGACGGTTTTGATACCCTGCGCATTCAGCGCACGGGCCAAAAGGGTTGCGGTTGTCCGCTTTCCAATAGCGCAATCGGTTCCCAAAACAGCAATGCGGAGCGCGTTCACATTTGCCACGCTGCCATCAAACAAACGCATGTCCTTGCTGAGACGGGGCTTGCGGATATCGCGAATGATGACGTTGCGCGACTTGGCAGCCGAGGAGATTTCGACGTCATCGCTGAGGTATTCATGCAACCCGCTGACGATGTTCATCCCCAATGATATGGCATCCAGAACGACACCGCGGTCTTCTGGCGATAGCTTCCCTGTTGACGGGGCCATGCCATAGATCAGCGTGTCTGGAATGGTCGCTTCGTGAGAAACGGCTGCCTCAAGGCTGCCAAAGACAGGAATATGATTTGGGGTATCGTCAAGGATCTCACCGCTATCCTGCCCATCATGGCAACTGTCGATCACCGAAAGAATGCGATAGGCCTGCGAATGCCGGACAAGCCCGTTTGCGGTCTTGCCATCGATACGGGCGAAGTTCCCTTCGCAATACACGACTGCAGTAGGGGATTGGGCAGGGGATGGGCGGTTCGAACTTGCCCGGCCCTGAGTGTCGCTTGAAGATTGCAATTGATTGCGGTCGGCACTGTACCCGGCGGGACTTCGTGCCTTGCTAGCGGTTTTCATGGTTTTTCCTTTGGATAATTGATCGGCACAGCGAAAACGGATTCCGGGTGCCAGATTTGCGACCAGATCGATGGCGGTTGGCTAATGTCTGTTCAGTAGGCCAGAATGCAGCGGTCTTTTTTCCGCTGGAAATTCCGGTTGCAGACCCAGCTGTTTCCCGTCCTGTCCAGATGTGCATTCTCGGGTAGATCCAAACGCGAGCAGAGATCACCAAAAGCGGCGTATCCACGTTCGCACGTCCAGCGCCGCCCATAGGTGGAGGTGTTCAAGAAGGCGTTTTTGGGAACCGCGATTTCAACGCAGCTCGTGCCATTCGTTTGATATCCGCGCGCACATTGCCAGACTGCGCCATGCACGTTCTCGGTCAGATATGCGTTATCCGGCAGCACGATTTTCTGGCAGCTGTCGTCGATCTTCTGGAAACCGCGCAAGCAGCCCCATCGTCTCCCCGAAGGATCCAGAAACCCGCCATCCGGTACCACTATTTCGGCACATGTCTCCCCTCCGACCTCGACAAAACCGTGGGTGCATTCCCACCCCGACCCAAAAGTGCGATTTGTTGCATAAGCGTTTTTCGGCACGACCACAGCAATGCATGCATCATCGGCTAACCGGTAAGAGGCATCGCAGTCCCACCCCTCACCATAGCTCTTCTGGTGTGCGTTCTCAGGCACCGAAGCGAGCGCAACGTCGGAGGCTGCAGGCTGCGCGAAAGCTGTGGCAAGGCCTGTAAGCACGATGAAGCGAGCCATTATAACTCTCGAAAATCCCAATAAATCTAGTACGATACCGAACAGCTTTGCGGCCAACGTGATAGGCGTTTTCAGAGGGAATGAACTAGGAGGCATCTAGGTTCAGCCCAGCGAGACAGGCCTGCGCCAGATCGCGATCCGGTGTCTCTGTTCCTGGAACCGTTGCCCAGCCAGTCGCGATGACCGCATCGCGCCGTTTGTAGGACGTCGCGTCCCGGATCGTTGCCAGCTTGGCCGTCCGGTCGGCATCTTGTTGGGCCATGTTGACGCAAACGGGCACCATGGCGGCAATCAGTTCGTTATGGGATCTGGAGCCTGCCAAGGTATTCGCACCGTTCTCCGTCATCCAACCGCCCCAGGAAAACCCGGTAACAGTTATTGCGACAGCGCCAATCACAGCGCCATATACTCCAGGTTTCAGCCATTCGGGATAAGTCATTTTTGATCCTCCTGCGGAGAAAGCGCCGCTTCGCTATCTGTGCCGTCTTTGGTTATTGCCCGGTCGCGACTTAGCGCTTCATCCAGGTCGTTCTGAGTAATCAGGCGTAATTCAGTGCGGCCCGCGAGGCCGCGCCTGCCATGAACGAGCATGTAGGTTGCAATCCTTCGATAGGCTTCAAAGCTCAGCCCCTGAAGCAGCTCTTCCTCAACGACAACTTCATAGTCTCCAGGAAGCAGTTCGCCGGGATATCCGGCCAAAGCGAACGGATTGGCAAACGTCACCATCAAACGGGACGACCGCATGTTCATCTTGGTTTTCCTTGAGTCATTCACGGCTACTGCGATGCGAACCGCCGCCGACACAGGCCCCTCAACTATGAGGACCTGGCGAGCATGAGCCTTTTCATTCACCTTAAAGCCAGAAGAAAGTCCACGGGCTGATCGATGTTAGCTCCTGTCCAATTTTCCCGCTCTGGATGTGGTTGCCTCTGGCCACATTCATCAGTCAGAGGGGCAGACATCGGTGCCCCGCTGATCTGTGTCAGGGTGCTGCGACTGAAATAATTGTAAGGTCGGCAATCTCCTTGATCGGGCGAAGTGCCCATTGGCGCATGCTGCATTCTGTGTCCGCCATTGATCAGAGCCAGACGCCAAATGCAGAAAGGCGGTCAGAATGCCCGGAGTTGAAGTTCTTCACCCGGATGGAAACAGCTTCGATCGCTTTCTGTTTGCGACGGTCGGAGAAGACCGGAACGGGGTGAGTGTGACGGTTGTATCGGCGCTAGCCCGGCTTGGTTTGGAGCCTTGGAACGAGGCCGCCGACCTTGCAGCCCTGCAACCTCAGGCCGCGTTGGCACGCCTTGATATGCTGCTTTCGGATTTTGGGGATGTTCCGGCGCTAGAACAGGACCACGGTTCGGTCGCAGCAAAACTGGTTTCCCTTCTGCCCGAAGTTCTGCCCCGTCGTGTCTCCGTTATCACCGGATCGACGGAAACAGGCCTCCCCTCCGTTTCAATTCGCTGGATTCTTGCAGCCGTTCTGCTAATTTCTGGCCTATTGAACCTTTTTGCCTCCGCCTGGTTCGGTTGAGGCCAGCGGATTCAGCCGGTTTCTTTTCATGTTCCCGGCAGGGCTGCAGATGCGCGGCGCCGCGTTGGAACAGGCAAAGGCAAGGGGTAATCAGCAGCCGCGCACTCAGCTAACCTGCATCAGTACGTAGGGGTCCGATCGCGGATAGACGTCTGAAACCGGCCGTGTATTTGCTGGCGTGAGTATTCCAAAAAACCAGGAAGCGCGGAGAATGTGCCGGTCCAGAATGGGGCGGCGCGTGGTTCGCGCTTCTTATTTCCCGGACGTCCAAGAAAGGAAACTACATGACACCTGAAACAAGAAAACTAACCATACAGATGGCCTCGGTCTGGTCGGCTTGCAACAAAGCCCCAGCGGGGCCGAAGAAGAACAAAGCCCTGAAGCATTACCTGCTGGCGGAAAAGGCACAGTGCGAGGAAGACGATACCATGATCTACCGCGAACTTGACGCTGCACGGCAAGTACTCGTGTGACTGCCCTTTGACAGGACACTGAAAACCGGCCACCTCAGATCATCCAAAGGCCGCTGGTCTATTTTAGTATTGGCCCGGCCTGATCCAAATAACCCGGATCAAATTCCGCCAGAGCGACCAGACGATCAAAGTTGTCAAATGTGACCTGACCATCGCGGAAAGTGACGAGCCCGGCTTCCCGCAATTGCCGTAGAACCCGGTTCACGTGTACGGCAGTCAATCCCAGTGCATCGGCGAGGTGGTATTGCGTCAGCGGGCAGGTATAGCCCGCTTTGCTTCCCATCCCGACCAGCGCCAGCCTCGCGCCAAGTTCCAGCAGAAAATGCGCCATTCGGGCGTCTGCATCGCGGCGTCCAAGGCCAACAAGATGTTCAACCACCATCGCCTCGTCCCGGGAGGCGGCCCAGAGGATCGCCGCCGCCAGCCGCGGGGTGCTGGCAAATACCTCCAGAAGGTCATCTGCCAGAACTTCGGCGGCCTCGATCTCCACAATCGGCTCGATACTGTGATCCGACGTGCGCAGCAGAACGCTGCGCAACCCCAAAAAGTCACCCGGTATCTGGAAATCAACGATCTGGCGCGTCCCTTCCTGCTGTATCTTGTAGGAACAGGCCCAGCCTGCGGCCAGAATATAGGCAGCCTGTTCCGGCTGCCCCTGATGCACAAGATCACTTCCCGCAGCAAAGGTCCTGCGCCGCTGATGCAAGCGCTCCAGCACCGCAAGTTCGTCTTCTGACAAAGTGGCAAAAGCCGAGAGCTTTTTTGTGAACGGACTGTTTTCGATGACGTTCATGGTTCCCCCAGACCAGCGTTGCATTGCGGCGCATTCCTCAGCGCAGGGACTGCTTTAGATTAGCCCAGCATACTCCGTTTTCTGCAAAGATGCTCACAATCACCAGTCTGCCACATTGGCTGAATAAGCAAGGCAAGAAAGGAAGATGCAGGATGCCCGAATATCCCGAAAGCGCGGGAATGGCCGCCCTATCAATTTGCGAAGCGCTACTGCTTGCCTTGAAAGACCTCCAAGTGATGCCGGAGCATGAAATTTCGGGAATTCTTCGGGATGCCGCGGCCTTTCACGAAAACGCTGCCGGAACGATCGCTGAGATTGAGCGAAACCAAAAGGCCGCAGCACTAATCAATCAGATTAACACCAACGGAAACTCGACCCGATAACCGTGATCCGCTGCTCGCGGCAAGCAGTGCTAAGGTCCGCTATCGAGAAGCGATCATGGCTTTGCAAAGTCCGCTTACTGCGCATTGCGGTCCTTGCAGTTTACCGCGGCGAAAGTCGGCTTTCCGATTCCCTGACGGGTTTGCGCATGGCGCTGCATTAGCCAAAATGGATTGGGTGCAGAACTTGCTTAAGCGTAGTAGGTGAGAGGGAACCGTCCAGAAAAGGAGCGGCCCGCAGAGCAACTTCGGGAAATTTGATGCGGACCTCTCTTGTCGCCCTGGGCGGGGGCTCCTTGTTGGGAATTTAGTTTGGGGACGATGTCGAACCAGAGGTGGCGCTCAGTTTTGACTATCCGTTTGCGGAGTTTTTAGTCCAATAAAAGTGCGTTCCGTAAATGTTCCCACGAGGGCTTTCCCAACTCGCCGCCCTTCGATATTCCGGGCTCATGCTTAAACGCGGCAGAACGCGCCTATCAGTCATCCCAAAACACACACTCTGGCTTGAGTGTGCCTGTGGGCACAATGGGCCAGTGCAGGTAGCCGACGTGATTGCCAAATGGGGTCATGAGATCACCGTTGGTGAAGCTGTGGATCGGTTGCGGTGTTCAGCCTGCCGAACTAAGCGGATCAAGGAATATCGGATTATCTATGCTGGCGGTTCAGCATTGGCCATGCACGGGGCAGAGCAGGGGCCTCAGAAGTTGGAATAAGGGCAGGGGCTAAACCCCGCCCTTTTCTACGTTTTGCACAAGTCGGAGCAATCTATGTTCCAACTCTTTTTGAAAACAAACAGCAGTTCCACGATTGTGGATCAGGAGGTCCCCCGTTCGAGCCGGGGTGGTGGTACCATCAAAACAATGACTTAGCGGATTTCCAATTTTCGAGTTGGATTATGGTTGGATCATAGTTGGATCATTTGTTCTCGTTGCGGTCCATCTATTTCCCAGTATTGCGAAGACGAACCACGTTGTTTGCGCTTTGACTTCTGCCCCGAGAGTACCTGTCTGTAGTAGACATTTCCTTGTGCTGGCCTGTTTTTTGCAGCTAAGCAGCCTCCGGTGTCGGTTGGAATACCAGTTTGAAGCGTTGATTTTAGGAGCCAAATCGCCTAACGATAAATTTAGTAAACAAAAAGTTAATAAAGTAACTGCAGTAATGCTGCGCGTTCAAACACACTGGAGATAGATTTGCTCGTTTCATTCAAAAGCATAAAGGCTGCCGTGGGCGTTGCAATTGCAACATCCTTTCTGGCTGTTACGGCTCAGGGGGCACTTGCAGCTTCCTATTACCCGACAACGCTATTCGACAACACAACAGGATATGCGGATTCTCTTTTTCTTGGTGCACCAGATGGTAATAGTGGGAACATCGGTTCGAATTGGGTAGGAATTGGAGGTCAAACCGTGACCTATGATTTTGGACCTAACCTTGTCCTAAATGGTGCAGGTACGGATATAAACGTTTACGAAGTAAATTATGGCGTTCCAGAGTTTAGTTCGATCAATGTTTTTGCCAGCCTTGATGGGATAACGTTCAGCAATATCAGCGCCAGTATGGCTGCTTGGGTCGATATTGTCGGTGATGAGGCGCACGGTGCTCCGAGTTATGCAAAATCCTATGATCTTGGTGGCCTTGCATCGGCCCGGTACATTCGCATTGACGGAAATGGTTCCGGCGCAGCTGGGGGCACTAGTGCCTTTGATCTTGATGCGATTGCCGCAATAAATGTTCAAGTTTCCGCCGTTCCGCTTCCGGCTGGCTTGCCGTTGCTATTTGCAGGGATCGGGCTATTGGGATTTGTTGGCCGTAAGCGGCGGCACAGCTGATTTCTTACAATCTCTACTTTTAGTAGGCATTATTGAGAGTAGAGGCTGAACGTCGTTGTCTAGATCTTGTTGCAAACAGGCTGGACCTAAATCTCCCCGCCAGGCATCTTAGCTGATGCCTGGCGGTTTTTTTACTTTAAAGCAACAAAAGTGATTTTTAGCCTCTCGTAACTGCTAAGCTACTGCCATGTGTGGCTGGTGTTTCATGAAGTGCCGTTAGCAGGAACGATAGCCTGCGTGGCGAAGCCGTTACTAGGGGTTTATTAGAGACCTGGGTGAACACTGAAAGGGCGGGGATCAAATCCCGCCCTTTCAGTGTTTGTTGTTCAACGCGGATCAATCTTCATTCCAACTCTCTTTGAAAACAAACAATAGTTTCACGATTGTGGATCAGGAGGTCCCCCGTTCGAGCCGGGGTGGTGGTACCACTCTTCCCAATGACATAGAAAACCAACCGCTTGCGCCCTATCGGGTTGGATCATGCCGTTCGGGTTGGAATTTGAGAGTGATGGGTCGTGAAGGCAAATCGTACTGTTTGTAGATTTACGCTGCGGCGGGTGAATCTATCGGGTTGGGTATTACCTTAACAGTTGGTCAGCTCTGGTAAATTGGTTGCTTATTTCTTCGGGCCAAGGCCCTTCTGCAGGCTGCTTCCACTTGCATATGCCGACAGGTGGTCAGCCAAAATCGCGACCAGTTTGTGCAGCACAACCGTTAGCAGGGCGAGCGCAATTAGGCTGGCGAACATCAGGTCGATTTTGACCCGACCGTTGGCCAGAAGCATCAGGTATCCCAACCCCTTGGACGCGCCAACCCATTCACCAATGACGGCGCCGATAGGGGCATAGACCGCCGCCAGCCGCAGGCCTGTGCCCAGAGAGGGCAACGCATGCGGGATGCGGATGCGTCGCATGACTTGCCAGCGGGTAGCGCCCATGGTGCGGGCGAGGTCCAGCAGGCCGCTATCAACTCGTGTTAGCCCATCGTGAAAGGCCGAGGTGACTGGGAAATAGATGATCAGCACTGCCATGACGATTTTAGAGGCCATACCGTAGCCGAACCAAAGCGTCAGGATCGGGGCCAGTGCAAAGACTGGCACGGCTTGGGTGAACACAAGGATCGGCAGCAGCAGCCGTTGCGCCCATTGTGAACTGGCCAGTTGAATAGCTGTTATCGCGCCCAGAATTGTCCCCAGTATCAGGCCTAGAACCACTTCCGTTGCAGTGACGGTCGCGTGTTCCAGTATCAGGGCCCGGCTGGCATAGGCTGCTTGAGCGACCCGTAGGGGCGAGGGAAGAATAAAATGCGGAGTCCCGGTGATCCAGACCAATAGCTGCCACAACAGCAGCCCCAACAAGAGAGCGGCTAAACCATATAGAACTCTCATCTGACTTGTCCCCGCAGATGTGCCAGCAACTCGGCCTGACAGGCCAAAGTGGCAGGATCCTGTAAGGCCCGGATAGGTGGCGTTGGTGGTGGCGCCCAGACGGTCGCTTCATCGGGTGAAAGAAGTAGGATCTGATGGCCAAGCCGGGTCGCTTCGGCTGGGTCATGGGTGACCAGCAATACGGTTTTGTCCTGTAACACTTCGGCGGCCAATTCTTGCATATCGGCGCGGGTACCGGCGTCTAGCGCTGAAAAAGGCTCATCGAGCAGAACCACAGGTCGGTCCTCTATCAAGGCCCGTGCCAGAGCGGCCCGTTGCCGCATGCCACCAGACAAGGCGGCAAGTGTCTTGGTTTGATGCGCCTCTAGCCCGACACGGGTTAGCAGGTGTCGCGCTCGGTCCATATCCGGTGTCTCGCCACGCAAGCGGGCACCTAGTACGGTGTTTTCCAAAACAGTCAACCAAGGCAGAAGCAGATCGGACTGGGCCATGTAGCTAATGCGATCAGGTAGGGGCTGGCCGTCATCGGCCTGAACCGATCCGGTGAACTGGCCACCGGTGGACAGGTCGAGGATCAGCCGCAGGATAGTGGACTTCCCCACGCCAGACGGCCCCAATAGGCAGGTCCACTGGCCCGCGGGCAAGTGCACCGACAGCGGGCCAAACAATCGGGTGTCACCCAATGTATAGCTGCCCTGTAGCGTGATCGCAGGGGGTGGAGTCATACGCCGCGCAGCCCCATATCCCAGAACCGAACTTCTAGATCCGTTGCGGTGGTAAAGCGATCCTGCAGGGTGGCCCAACGTGCAGAGGCTGTGGGGTCATCACCCAACCGTCGGGCGACAGCGCCATCCAGCATTTCGCCGACTGTCGCACAAACTGACTGATACTCGGGGTCGGCGTAGGTATTGATCCAACCGGCATAGGGCGCATCCGCATTGGTGGTCTGTGCCAATTGCAGCCCGATTTCGCCGTAACCAAAGACACAAGGTGCAAGCGCTGCCATCAGATCCAGAAAATCGCCTTGCAGCCCAGCATCCAGAACGTAGCGAGTATAGGCGATGTTCTCGACTTCTTCGCGAGCGTCGAACAGTTGCTGTTCCGAAATGCCTTCGGCAGCGCAGGTTTTCACATGCAAAGCCATTTCGTGATTGACCAACGCGTCTACCGTGGCAGCGCAGACTTTCATCTCGTCAAGGGTTTCGGACTTGACCACCCCCAGCGACCAGGCGCGCGAGAAATGCACAAGGAACACATAGTCCTGCACCAGATAATGCAAAAACGCCTTACGTGGCAGGGTTCCGTCACCTAGCCCCTGAACAAAGGCGTGACGGGTGTAGGCCTGCCAGCTTGGCAAGCAACCTTCGCGCATATGCGCGAAGGTCTGACCATAGTTTGGCGCGGTCATTTAGAGGTCACATCAACAGTGATCGCTGCCACGTCGTTGATCGACGGCACCAGACCAGCCTTGTGCAGGAATGCCTCAAACGCGACATAGCGGCCTTCGTCCATTGCGGTGGGGCGCAGAGCGAAACGAGGCAAGGTGTCGGCCCATGCGCGTTTGTTCAACTCGTCCTGCAGCTCTGTCGAGGTGCCCGAGAAAATTTCCCAGCTGTCGACAGGGTGGTTGACCATATACTGGGTCGCCTTTTCGGTGGCGGCCAGGAAGCGGGTGATCATCTCGCGGTCCATGTTATCTTTATTGGCAACATAGATCAGCTCGTCATAGGCAGGCAGGCCGTGTTCCTCGACGTAAAAGCAGTTGCCTTCGACGCCTTCGATATCCATCTGGTTCAGTTCAAAGTTACGGAAGGCACCGATTACTGCGTCAACCTGGCCCGACATCAGCGAAGGCGACAGCGACCAGTTCACGTTGATCAGTTCGACATCGTCCAGTGACAGTTCGTACTTGGCCAGCATTGCCGCCAGAACCGCTTCTTCCACACCACCAACAGAGAAGCCGACCTTTTTGCCTTTCAGGTCTGCAGGCGAGTTGATTGGTCCGCCCTTTAGGGCCAACAGGCAGTTCAGAGGTGTTGCCACCAGGGTGCCGACACGCTGCAGCGGCAGGCCTTCGTGGATTTGCAGGTGCAGCTGAGGCTGGTAAGAAATCGCCAGGTCAGCCTTGCCTGCTGCGACCATCTTAGGTGGGTCAGATGGGTCTGCTGGGGCGATGATTTCGACGTCCAGATTCTGGTCGGCGAAATAGCCTTTTTCCTGTGCCACGATGATCGGGCCGTGGTCGGGGTTTACGAACCAGTCCAGCAGCAGGGTCATCTTATCTTGCGCCATCAGCGGCGATGCTGCCATCGCCAGAGCTGTCGTCAGAGAGAGAAGCTTCATTTGAGAGTACCTTTTGGTGAGTGGGCAGGATCGCCCATTGCAATAAGAGTGATGTCGCCAGTCCAATAGCTTTGCAGCGCGCGGGCGGCGCGCCAGGCGCGTAGCCCGGACCGGCAGGTCAGAACCGCCCGCTGGCCTGGGCCGGGCGTGGGGCGAGTTGTCTTCAGGTCATCGACAGTCAGGCGAAGCGCCGAAGGAGTAATCGGGGTAGGGGCCTCTTCAAGCCCGCGTAGTTCGACCACAAAGTCACTGGCCGCGATGGCTTCAGGGGCAATGAAAGTCAGCGGCATTTCTGGTTCCGGTGCGCCGTCAAAGCGAAACCCACTGGTGCGCAGATTGTGCAGGTCAAACGTAACCATCTGCCCTAGCGGGGATGGCGACAGACCGAGCAGGGTGTTCAGTGACATCTGTGCCTGCATTGCGCCGATTGTGCCAACGACTGGCCCCAAGACACCAGCACTGTCGCAGGACGCCGCCCGGTCGGGCAGGTCAGGAAACAGCGAACGCAGCGAAGGGGAATCTGCGCAAAAGCCGCCGACGTAGCCCTCAAACCCAAGTGCCGAGGCTGAGATTAGCGGTTTTCCCAAGTCTAGGCAGGTGTCGGATAGGATATAGCTGACGGCAAAACTGTCGGCGCAATCCAGTACAATGTCAGCAGATTGAACCAGGTCAAAGGCGTTGGCCGGGGTCAGGGCCACCGTGACTGGATTGATCTGACAGTCTGGGTTCAACGCTCGCAGGGTCAAGGCCGCCACCTGAGCTTTGCTTTGCCCGATCTGATCCTCGCGAAATAGCACCTGCCGATGCAGATTGCTCAAGGATATGACATCCGGATCAACAATCGTAATCTGGCCCAGACCTGCGCCAGCCAGATAGGGCAGCACCGGGCTGCCCAGCCCACCCGCACCGATCACCAGTGCATGGGCCGCAGCAAGCGCTTGCTGCCCCTTTGCTCCGACCTCGGGCAGGATTGTCTGACGCGCATAACGGCTCATCGGGTTGCCTCGATCCAACTTGTAATCCGTGCGCTGGGATCTGCGTTCAGGGTTATGTCGGTGACCGCTGCGACCACATCTGCACCAGCTTCAAAGGCTCCTGGCGCGCGCTCGACGCTCATACCGCCAATGGCAATCAAAGGCGTGTCGCCGATCAGAGACTTCCACTCGGTCAGCTTTTCTAGCCCTTGCTGGTGCCATTTCATTTTCTTCAGGATCGTGGGGTAAACCGGGCCAAGGGCGATGTAATCCGGAGCCAGCGCCATGGCACGGTCCAGTTCGGCGAGATCGTGTGTGCTAAGCCCCAACCGCATCCCGGCCTTACGAATGGCAGGGATATCGGCGTCGTCCAGATCTTCCTGTCCCAGATGGATGAAATCACAGCCCTCTTCGATGGCAATCTGCCAGTGATCGTTGATCACCAGCGTGCAACCTGCCGCGCGGCATAGGTCGCGTGCGGCGATGATCTCGGCGCGCAATACATCTGGTTCGGCATCCTTGATCCGCAATTGTACTAGCTTGATCCCCAGTGGCAGCAATTGGCGCAGCCATTTGGTATCGTCGAAAATTGGATAAAAACGGTCCAGGCTCATGACAAAAACGCCTTTCCAATCACTGGGGTCGATGGGGCGGCCATGTCGCGGGGCTCCATTGGATCGGCCTGTGCGGCTAGGCGACCAGCCTGGACAGCTGCGGCAAAGGCCTCGGCCATCTGGGCAGGATCACCTGCCTTGGCCACGGCTGTGTTCAACAGAACTGCGTCAAAGCCCAGTTCCATGGCCTGTGCCGCCTGAGACGGCACACCCAATCCGGCGTCGATAACCAGTGGAACATCAGGGAAATGCGCCCGCATTGCCCGCAGGCCAAATAGGTTATTCAGCCCCTTTCCTGATCCAATCGGCGCGCCCCAGGGCATCAGGACTTCACAACCTGCATTCAGCAGCCTGTCCGCCACCACCAGATCTTCGGTGGTGTAGGGGAACACTTGAAACCCGTCTTCGGCCAATATGCGCGCGGCTTCGACCAGACCAAAGACATCCGGTTGCAGGGTGTCGCTTTCGCCGATGACCTCCAGCTTGATCCACTTGGTGCCGAACACTTCGCGTGCCATGTGCGCGGTGGTCACCGCCTCTTTCACGCTGTGGCAACCGGCGGTGTTGGGCAGCACCCGAACCCCGAGCTGTTGGATCAGTTGCCAGAAATCCTGCCCCGCGCGATCCGATCCACTTTCGCGGCGCAATGACACGGTGGCGACGCTGGCGCCACTGCGTTCAAACGCATCTGCCAAAATGGCAGGTGAGGGGTATTGGGCGGTGCCCAACATCAGACCATTGCTTAGCGTTGTTCCATAGAAATCGCGCATATCTTAGCCCCCCTGCATCGGTGCAAGAACTTCGATCTGATCGCCATCAGCCAGCTCATGCTGGGCGCGTAGGGGCTGTGGGACAAAACTGCCGTTCACTGCCGTGGCGATGGTCTTGCTGCCGAACCCGGCCTCGACTAGCAGTTGTTCCAATGTCGACGCTGACGTCGCCTGTGGTTTGCCGTTAAGCTGAATGTTCATGGGGTACCTCTGTGTCGGTCTGGCCAAAAAGCAGTTCTCCGACCTTGCGCGCATAGGCGGGGGCCAAAAGATAGCCGTGCCGGTAAAATCCGTTGACCCGGATCAGGTTTCCATCCCGCTGAATACGGGGAAGGTTGTCAGTAAAGGCCGGGCGAATATCGACGCCGGTTTCCAGCACCTCGGCCTCGCCAAAGGCGGGGTTAAGGGCATAGGCCGCGCTGAGCATCTCCAGCAAGGATCGAGCAGTGACGTGTTCGCTGGCGCTGCTTTCAATCATTGTGGCGCCGACCATGTAGATGCCATCGCCACGTGGCACGACATACAGCGGGATGCGCGGGTGCAGCAGGCGCACGGTGCGCGACAGGGTGACATCCGGGCAGGACAGCATCAGCATCTCGCCTTTGACGCCGCGCAGGTTGGTCAGCTCTTTTCGTGCGCTGTAACCGCGACAGTCGATGGTCAGGCCAGCCTTGGAACTGTCAGTTGGATCGCGTTCGGCCACAGTGAATTCAACCCCATCGTTCAGTAGCGACTGATGCAACGCAGTCAGGGCCGAACGGGGGCAGATATGGGCCTCGCTGGAAAAGAACAGCCCGGCCGAAAAGCGATCGCCAAGATCGGGCTCCAGTTCGGCAATCTGCGCGCGGTCAACGTGGTCAAAGTGGCTGGTTCGGCGGGCAAACTGGCGCAACTGTCCCTGATCGCGATCCTGGGACACAACCAAGGACCCTTGACTGTTGACCAGCCCGGTCTTGTCCTGCCACCAGTGGGCCGCGCCTTCGCCCAGGTTCACCACCTCGGGTTCGGCGCTTTCGGCCTCGCAGTAGGGCGCCAGCATTCCGCCAGCCCACCACGAACAGGAATGCGAGCCCGGTGCGCCGCCCCGGTCGTAAAGCTGCACGCTGGCGCCACGGTCGCGTAGCTCGCGCGCAATGCACAGGCCGGCAACGCCTGCGCCGATGATGGTAATATCGACCATGATCTAGCCCCAGATCGCATGAAAGTGGTGCACAGGACCGTGGCCGCTGCCGATGGTCAGATCGTCCGCCGCAACGATGGCCTTATTCAAATACTCATGAGCGGCCGTCACGGCCTCCGTTAGTGGCAAGCCGCGAGCGACCTGTGCTGCGATGGCTGCGGAATAGGTGCAGCCTGTGCCATGGGTGTTGCGGGTGTTCACGCGGGACGCTGACAAAGACAGCGGCGATGTTGAGCCGGTCAGCAGCAGATCGGTACAGGTCTCGCCAGTGCTGTGCCCGCCTTTCATCAACACAGCGCTGGGGCCGAGTTCCAAAAGGGCATAGGCCTGATCTTGCATGCTTTGCTGGTCCTGCGCGGCGTCTGTACCCAGCAGCTTGGCGGCCTCGGGCAGGTTGGGGGTCAGCAGGTCCACATGTGGCAGAAGGTCTGATTTAAGGGTGGCGACAGCCTCCTCCTGCAAAAGGGCATCGCCGGATTTGGCGATCATCACCGGGTCGAGAATGATGGTACCGTCGTAATCTGAAAGCGCCTTGGCGACGGCTCGGATGATTGCCGGGGAAAACAGCATGCCAAGCTTGATGGCCTGTGGTTTCAGGTCTTGCAATACGGCGTCGATCTGGGCGTGTACCACGTCAGCGGGGATTTCATGAACAGCGGTGACGGCGCATGTGTTTTGCGCAGTGACGGCAGTGATTACGCTGGCGCCGTAGACCTGATTGGCTGAAAACGCTTTTAGGTCGGCCTGAATTCCGGCACCGCCACCGCTATCTGAGCCCGCGATAGTTAGTGCAATAGGTGTCGTCTTCATAGTGCGCCCTTCGTACAAACAAGGGCAAATCTGCATGGAAAACGGGGGGCTAAGCGCAACGTAAACGCATCGATCCGTTCCCTACGCCGGTATTGCCCGGATCAGGTTCGACGGGTCGATGCAAGCATCTCTCAGCCCTTAAGGGCACCCCGACGGATTACGTGTCTATTAGTAAATACAAGGAGAGCATGCAAGCGGTTCGCGCTTGCATGCTCTGAATGACGACCGGTTCCGCCCGAGGGATCGGATCAAAAGGCGGTCGAAACGCTGTTGTTTTTATGACGCTTTATTGCGGGGTGAACAACAGGCTATATTCGTTTCTCAGCAGATTTTTCTGAACTTTACCCATGGTGTTTCGCGGCAGCTCTGGCAGGATGATCAACTTTTTAGGGTGTTTGAACCGGGCCAGCGAGTCACCTACGGTGCTGCTGATCATGTCCAGATCAGGCTCCGTTGGGCCGTTCGCAACCAAAAAACCAACCACAGTTTCACCAAAATCCGGATGCGGAATGCCGACAACTGCGCTTTCTAACACTCCGGGTTGGTCATCCAGCACCAGTTCGATTTCCTTGGGGTAGATGTTGTAGCCACCTGATATGATCAGGTCTTTGTTGCGGCCAACGATCTGCACATATCCGTTCTCGTCTATTAGCCCCAGATCGCCGGTGATGAAAAAGCCGTCCTCACGTAGTTCTTCGGCGGTTTTTTCCGGCATTTGCCAGTAACCTTGAAACACATTTGCGCCGCGCACCTCGATCTGGCCGATTTCGCCGTCGGGTAGGGTGTTGCCGGTGGCGGCATCGGTGATCTTAAGTTCGACCCCCGGAAGAGCCTTGCCCACAGTCCCGGCGCGGCGGTCGCCGTCATAGGGGTTCGAGGTGTTCATATTGGTTTCGGTCATGCCATAGCGTTCCAGAATGCGGTGGCCTGTGCGGTCTTCGAATTGGATGTGCGTATCTGCCAACAGGGGGGCGCTTCCCGAGATGAACAGGCGCATGTGCTGGGCAAGACCCTTGGTGAAACGGGCGTCGCTTAGCAACCGGGTATAGAAGGTGGGAACTCCCATCATGGTGGTGGCCTGTGGAAGGTGTCCGATCACCTGATCAAGGTCGAACTTGGGCATAAAGATCATTGATCCACCGGCCAACAGGGTCACGTTTGAGGCAACAAACAGCCCATGTGTATGAAAGATCGGCAGGGCGTGTAGCAACACGTCGCTGTCGGTGAACTTCCAATAATCCACAAGGGTTTCCGCATTGGATAGCAGGTTTTGCTGGCTTAGCATTGCGCCCTTGGAGCGCCCAGTGGTGCCTGAGGTATAGAGAAAGGCGGCAAGATCATCGAGGCTTCTGGCAACTGTTGGAAAACTGTCGGGCTTGGCCGCAGCCTTGGTCGCCAGCGAACCACTGCCGTTTGCATCCAATGTTTCCAATTGTGCATTTGCAGACTGGGCGACAGGTGAAAGGGCAGCCATATTGCCGCCATCGCAAACCAGCAGTTTGGCACCGCTATTCTCGACAAAATACGAGACCTCGCTTGCTGTGTAGGCGGTGTTCAGGGGCAGGAACACGATACCGGCTTGAACACAGGCTGCATAGATCGCCAGCGCTTGTGGGGATTTCTCGACCTGAACAGCCAGACGGTCACCGGGTGCGACCCCGGCGTCACGAAATACATGGGCATAGCGTGCCGCAATAATCAGAAATGCATCATGGGTTAGCGTGCTACCATCCGGCAGACGTAAAAATGGCGTGGCTTTCCCAGCGTAACGACCAAAGAGAGTGTCGTAGAGAGGGTTGGTCATCGTCGGTGTCCTCATGTGTCTTGTTGTTCGGCTGCCGTGCTTAGCGCTGTGACCTCGGGGGATGCGACAACCGCCTGAGCGGTGGCAAACTGCTCGTGGTTTTGGGAAATCAGGGGTAAGTCATAGAGGTAATTCACCATTGCGCCACTCGATTGTGCCAGACCGTTGTCTGACAGGTCGGCTCTCGCATGAACTGCGTGGACAAGCGCGCCATTGCCCAAGTGGAACCGGGCGACTGGATCATAGGGCGCGCCGTTTGCGCGTTTGGCGTTCAACAGGTAGTGGGCAGCGGTTTTGCGAATCTGTTCTTCGTCGCTGGGGTCTGACTGCTTGTCTGTTTCAGTCAGCCAACGGTTCAGGCCGGGGATGGGCGACAGGGTGACAAAGGTTTTCAGGTTGGGCAATTCGCGCGACAGATCCGCAACCACCTGTTTGATCAGTGAATTGCCAAAGGAAATCCCGGCCAGCCCAGCCTGACAGTTCGAGATCGAGTAGAACACTGCCGTGTCGGCATCTTCGGCTGCGATGTTGTCGCGCTCGTCGGCCAAGAGCCCTTGTACAGAACCGGGAATACCCTGGGTCAGGGCTACCTCGACAAAAATCAGCGGCTCGTCGGGCATTGCCGGATGGAAGAAGCCAAAACAGCGACGGTCAGCGGGCTGCAATCGTCCGCGCAGGTCGTCCCAGCTGTGAATCGCGTGCACGGCCTCATAGACGATGATCTTGTCCAGAATGTCAGCCGGGCTTTCCCAATTGATCGGCCGGAGCACCAGAAAACCGCGGTTGAACCACGAGGCAAACAGATGGCGCAGATCCAGATCGACCACGGCCAGTTCTGGGTGTTCGCGGGTCAGTTGCAACAGATCTTTGCGCATTTCGACCAGCTGTTTGGTGGCTCCGGGAACTTGGTTTAACCGTCGGGCTAGCTCTTGGCGTCGGGGTTCTGCAACTGCCATGAAACGCTGGTAATTGGCTTTTGAGGGATCGGCCGTGTAGTCGGCAAGTGCGCTGTTCACTTTGTCGGGAACAATGCCGAGAAAGTCAGTCAGGTAGCCAAAGAAGGCGCGCTTTTCGTCGATGTTCATAGCCCGGTAGCTGTCGAGGATATGCCGGGCCAGGACCATGCCGGAGACTTCGCCCGAGCTGCTGAGCAGGTCGGAACACAGCTCGATGATAGAGCGCCCCTGATGGTCAGGTTCCGACGCCCCGCGATAGCGGCGTTCAAACACGGTGTTCAGAAGATCCGCAAGAAAGCTCATGATTTCGCCTCTGTCGTCGTTGTGGCTGTGAAATGAACGGCCATTCCGTCTTTCCTTGTTATGCGAAGAGAGTTTGGAATGGGGGCCGCAGGGAATGCAACGCCTGATTTTATCCCGCGACAGCGAGAAGCTGATCCAGCCGCAATCTTTGATGCCCAGAATGATCTAAGGAACAATCGGCACAGTGCGATTGGGTGTCGTTTTCAGGCTGCTTTGGTCTTAAATGTGCAAGGCCAATGAACCAAAATATTGCTGATATGCCAAATGAACCGACAGACGGTTTTGGCGCAAGGAGTCCCCAATGGACAACAAACTGCTTTTGATCATTCTAGACGGGGTTCCATGGCGAAATTTCCGTCGGTTGTTTGGAAATCTTGAAGGCTGGGTCGACAGTGGCGAGGCCCGTGTCTGGAAGCACCGTTCTGTTCTTCCTTCGATTTCAGCCAGTTGCTATGCGTCGATCCACACCGGTGTGTCGCCGCAGCAGCACGGCTGCACCGGCAACGGCAATGTGTTTCGGTTGAGCCATGACGATGTGTTTAGTCAGGTGCGCAAAGGCGGTGGAGTGACCGGGGGCGTGGCCCACAGTTTTTGGTCAGAGTTCTTCAACCGGCATCCTTTTGATCCTGTGATGGATGTTGAGTACGACGAGCCGGACAGTCAGACCATCAACCACGGCCGATTCCACAGCATGACTGGCTATGGCCACCACAATCAGATGACACCGTCAGATGTGGACCTGTTTGGATCGCTAACCAATCTGTGTCTGCGGCATGGGTTGGATTATGGCATGCTGCATACCTGCACTTTGGACAGCATGGGGCATCGGTATTTTCATGACTGTCAGGAAATGGACCACGCCTGTTTTGTGATGGACGAGATGCTGGCCCCGTTTATCCGGCGCTGGCGACAAATGGGGTATGAGGTGATCGTGACTGCTGACCATGGTCAGGACGCGCGTGGCCACCACGGCGGGCGGGATCCGTTGCAGCAGGAAACAGCGCTTTACTATTTCGGAGAGGCGCAGGGGCCCAGTAGTGACACGGTCATCGATCAGTTGCAGATCGCGCCTACAGTTCTGTCACGGATGGGGGCTCCGGTTGCGGACACAATGCAAGCCGAACCCTTTTTGTGGTGAGGCTTGGACCGGGGCGCTGCCCCGGACCCCGGAGTATTTTTAGCAAAAAGAAGCCTGGTGGTGGTAGGCTGGGGGAGGGTAGGGATACGGCGCGTGATGGGTTACTCATACGGCCAGAGTTGCTGACCCAAGGCCTCGATTGCCACTGAAATGCGTTCAAAGCTTTGTCTGGCCCGTCCGACAGAATGGCGCGCGCGTAAATAACCGTGAACCAATCCGGGTTCGTTGATCCAGTGAACCTGTCCGCCAGCGGACATCAATTGTTCGTGGTAGTCCCGTGCATCATCACGCAGAGGATCGCAGTCAGCCGTGACCAGTAAGGTCGGGGGCAGAGAGGAAAAGTCGCTGTCCTGCAACGGGGCAAAGCGGGGGTCGTCGGTTGGCGGCGACCCGTTACATCGTACCTGATGATAGTATAGGCATTCATCGCGGGTCAGCATCGGTGCTTGAGCATGTTCGATGTAGGACCCTTTGCTCATATCGCCGCCAAGTACTGGATAGATCAGCACCTGAGCCAAGATACCTTTGAGCCGTCCACGCGCGTGATGTGCTACCGCTGCTGCAAGTGAGCCGCCGGCGCTGTCGCCTACCAGTATCAGGCTGCTTTCAAAATGGTCTGCCGCCCATTGAGTTGCTGTCCAGGCATCATCAAAGCTGGCTGGGTGCTTGTTTTCTGGCGCCAGACGATAATCAACCGAGACCACGCGATAGCCCGTTTGGGCACAGATTTCGGCGCAGATGTCATCATGGCTGTGCAAACCGCCAAGGACAAAGCCTCCTCCGTGGAAGTACATGACAGTGCGGGTCGGGTCCCCCGCCCAGTAATGCCGGACCGGAACGCCGTTAGCCGAGAGGTCTTCGGTCTGGACGATTGCTGGTCGCGCGACGTGAAAATCGCGGCACATAGCATCATAGATGGCACGTTGTTCTTGGATGCTTAGATCCACCGCGTCGTCAGCATAGCTCTCGCTAATTTTGCGGATAAAGCCCCAGGTCTCGGCATCGATCAGTTTTTCATAGTCCATCCCAGACCCCTTGCTGAGTTTTTTCGAGACTAGAACAGGTTTGACCCATTTCCCAAACAAAGAAAGCGCCCCGGAGGGCGCTTTCTTGTCGAATTGGTCAGGTTAGGCCTTTGGCATCGGCTCCCATGGGCGGGTGAAGCTGCCAAGAACCTTGGCAATTTTTTCGTCTGAAATGCCGTTCGCCTCAACCTGAGCAACCAGACCACGCTTTTTATCGTCAATCACGTTCTCAACCCGTGCCGCCAGACCGGCCTTGAGGAGCGCGTCATTGTAGACCCGGGTGATCGCGTTGCGGCGTAGGTCCGGTTTGAACACCTTGCCAACAGCCGTTTTGGGCAGTTCATCCAGAATGGTCATGTGTTTGGGGATCGCGGCGCGTTCGTGAACGTGCCGTTTGCAGAATTCCATCAGCTCTTCTGGAGTAACGGACGCCCCGGCGACCAATTCAACAAAGGCACAGGGCAGTTCGCCCGCATGGGCATCAGGCTGGCCAATGGCGCCAGCAAAGGCCACGGCTTCGTGGCCCAGCAGCGCTTCTTCGATTTCGGCTGGGTCAATGTTGTGACCGCCTCGGATGATCAGATCCTTGGCGCGGCCAGTGATCCACAGATAGCCATCTTCGTCGATACGGCCCAGATCGCCGGTGCGCAGGTATTTGTCGAAGTAGTAGAGATCTACGTTCTTGTCGGCTTCGGTATAGGTGTTGCCTGCGTAAACGCCAGGGTTGGAGACACAGATTTCGCCGATTTCGTCTTGGGCTGCCTCGACCGGTCCGTCAGCGGTGCCTTTGACAATTTTCACATCCGTATAGGGGAACGGAATACCGATCGAGCCGATTTTCTTCTCGCCTTCTGGCGGGTTGCAGGACACCAGACAAGTGGCTTCGGTTAGGCCGTAACCTTCGACGATACCGATGCCTGTTGCCTTTTCGAACCGGTGGAACAATTCCACTGGCAATGGTGCCGAACCGGAAAAGGCGGTTTTCACAGTGGAGACATCGGCATCAACAGGGCGCTGCATTTTGGCCGAAATGGCGGTGGGAACGGTGATAATAAAGGTGATTTTCCAGCGTTCGACCAGCTTCCAGAAATTGTCGAACACGCCCTCGCCACGGTAGCCTTGCGGCGTTGGGAACACCACATGCGCGCCCGAGGCGAGGGTTGGCATCAAGATCACATGGCAGGCAAAGACATGGAACAATGGCAATGGGCACATGATGTTGTCCGTGTCGGTAAACAACAGTTTGTTACCCAGCCAGCCGTTGTACATCATGCCGGAATATTTGTGCTGCGCCACCTTGGGCATTCCGGTGGTGCCGCCAGTGTGGAAGTAACAGGCGACCCTATCCTCGGTGCTGTCGGTAAAGCTGAGCGAGGTGGGCTGTTTGGCCATCTCCTTGGTAAAGCTCTTGTAGTCGGCGTGGGCGGCTTTCTCGCGGTTTTCCAACTTGGGACGGATCAGTGGTACAATCCAGGACTTAGGCGGGGTCAGATAGCGGTTCAGGTCGACCTCTAGCACCGTGTTGACGCCGGGGGCATGGCGCACGGCCTCGGCCACTTTTTGCGCCACATCGGTTTTCGGGAACGGCTTGAGCGTCACCACCACCTTGGCACCGGTTTCGCGCAAGATCGATGCGATCTGTTCAGGCTCTAGCAGTGGGTTGATCGGGTTTACGATCCCGGCCACTGCGCCACCCAGCAAGGCAAACACGGTTTCATGGCAGTTGGGCAGCACATAGGCCACCACGTCTTTTTCACCAACTCCAAGCGAGCGGAACAGGTTTGCGGCCTGGGTGGTCTTGTCCTTGACTTGCGACCAGGTCAGCGTCTCAGCCTTGTCGGTGGGGTCTGACATAATCTGATAGCTGACAGCCTTGTTATTTGGGAACTTCGCAGCGGTGCGTGATAAAAGGCCATATAATGAAACCGGCATATTACGCTCGGCAAATGGCATTTCATTTTCTATCGCATTGCGATCCTCAAAGCCGGCAAATGCCATGTCGTCCCTCCGCTGCGCCCAATTCCTGTAGGCGTGTTTTGTGTTTTGACCCAAGATGCGGGGAAAACCATATTGACGCAAGCACGGGCGCAGGGTCACCCGAAGGCAACTGAGATATGACGCTGCGCCATTTTAGGAAACAGCGACGAGAGCCCGGTTGCCTTTTAGAGCTTGAGCGCCCTGTTAGGCGCCCGTTTCCGAATAGGATTCAATTGAGCCGCCGGAAACTAGATGGTCGAGCATAATTCTACGATGTTCACCATGCGCCTGGTTCAGGATGCGGACTTCCTCGGCAGTCAGTACACGTCGTTCGTAGCCAAGATCAGCCAGACACTTGTCCACAGCCGAGGCTTCGCCGCTATCGCGAATATCGTCTTGTACTGGATAGACAATAATTGGACCCAGAATTCCGGCGAATAATATCCCACCTACGTAAGCGCCGGCCACGGCGGAGTTGCCACCCTTTTTCGCACGCGGTGAACAACTAATGACTGCGGCTTTGGCAGAGGCAATACTATGCCCTTGCTGAAAGGGGACTGACGGTCCTGGAGTGCCAGCGCAACCCGTTAAAATTGTAGCGCCCGTCAAAACTGTCGACCGCATAAAGGAACGAATTCCAAAGAACCGCGAGTAGTGCAATGTCATCAAATATACCTTGTTTGGCCGAATTTTCATAATAACTAGCCGGGAATCTGGGATAAATCTAGACTAGGTTGAATGTGCTCGGGCAAAATTTTCTCATCATTCGAATAAAAAGCGAAAGCCCCGGAGGTTGATCCGGGGCTTTGCATTTGGGGAGTGTCGTTGGGGGTTATTCTGCGGCCAAACCTGCCGTAAACTGCAACCGGGCCAGCCGAGCGTATAGGCCGCCTTGGGCGACCAGCTGGTCGTGGGTGCCGGTGGCAACGATGCCGCCGTCCTCTAGTACGACAATGCGATCCGCCTTTTTCACAGTTGCCAGACGATGGGCCACAATCAGAGTTGTGCGACCTTCGGACAGCTCATCAACAGCGGCCTGCACCAGACGTTCGCTTTCGGCGTCCAGCGCAGAGGTGGCTTCATCTAGCAACAACACAGGCGCGTCGCGCAGAATGGCGCGGGCAATGGCGATGCGCTGTTTCTGGCCGCCTGACAACATCACACCACGTTCGCCGACAAAACTGTCATAGCCGTCTGGCAGGGCAGAGATGAAGTCGTGGGCGGCTGCAGCCTTGGCTGCGGCTTCGACTTCGGCGTCAGTTGCATCAAGGCGACCAAAGCGGATGTTGTCGCGGGCCGAGGTGGCAAAGATCACCGGGTCTTGCGGCACCATTGAAATCGATTGGCGGAACTGGTCCCGTTTCAGATCGGGCAGGGCAATCCCGTCCAGTTTCACCACACCAGCGGTCGGGTCATAGAACCGCTGGATCATCTGGATGATAGTGGTCTTACCTGCCCCAGACGGGCCAACAAACGCAACGGTTTCACCCGGTGACACTGTCAGGGTCACATCCTGTAGCGCCGAAGTGTCAGGCCGAGCAGGGTAGCGGAAAGAGACGCTCTCAAAGGAAATCTCACCGCGCACAGGGCTGGGCAGTGTTTGGGGGGCGGCTGGATCATTGACGTTATCTGTCGCATTTAACAGCTCGATCAGCCGTTCGGTTGCGCCTGCTGCCCGTTGCAACTCGCTCCAGATTTCGGACAGCGCGGCAACGGCGCCGGCGACCAGAACGGAATAGATCACGAACTGGATCAATGTTCCTTCGGTCATCACACCGGCGCGCACGTCGATGGCCCCCATCCACAGCACCCCGACAATGCCGGAGAACACTAGGAAAATCACGATGACGGTTAGATAGGCGCGGGTTCTGATCCGCCGTTGCGAAACCTCATAGGACGTTTCGGTCATTTCAGCGAACTGCGCCCGGCTGGCGTTTTCGTGGGTAAAGGATTGCACCGTCTGTACCGCCGTCAGGGCCTCGCCTGCATTACCGGACGAGGCCGCGATCCAGTCTTGGTTCTCACGACTGATCACCCGCAGTTTGCGGCCCAGCACCAGAATAGGCACAATCACCGCAGGCACAATCAATAGCACCAGGCCTGCCAGTTTGGCCGAGGTCAGCAGCATCAGTATCAGTCCACCGATGAACAAGAGCATGTTGCGTAGGGCAATCGACACAGAAGACCCCAGAACGGATTGGATCAGAGTGGTATCAGTGGTGATCCGGCTCAGCACTTCGCCTGTCATGATTTTCTCAAAGAACTCGGGGCTCATGCCCAGGACACGGTCGAACACCGCTATGCGGATATCGGCGACAACCCGTTCACCCAGCCGAGTGACCAACGCGTAGCGCAGGCCTGTGCCTACGGCGAGAAGGGCGGCGATGCCCAGTGCCGCAAGGAAATACTGGCTGAGAATCTCGCTATCACTGATCCGGAAGTTGTCCACCACTCGGCGCACTGCCAAAGGCAATGTCAGCGAAAGGCTGGCGGTAAGCACCAAGGCAAATAGGGACAGTGTCATCAATACCCAATAGGGCTTCATGAACGGCCAGAGCGCCCCAAGCACGCCTATTTTCTTAGAGCTTTCGCGCTCTTCGTTTGCGTGTGGTGCAGTTTGTGATCGCGCCATTTCGGATCCTTTGATCTGTCTAATCTCAGCAGGTGCTAAACGCACTGCATTTTGCCAAGGTTCATGGCCCTGCAAATGCGTCACGTCAAGCGATCAAGTGCCGCGTGGGGCGGTTACCTGGCCTAGTTTTCAGGGCAAAGATGGGCGAGGGTGTAGTCTGACGTCAACCAGTTCTGGTCAGCGTCTCGGAAAGCATCGCCCACTGACGTTGTGACAGGCTCTGTTTAGAGGCCAATAGCCAGTTGGTGCTGCGTGTTGTCAGGGTTTCTGAAGACAGTCGAACCAGTCGGCCAGACTGAAGGTCGTCGTGGCACAGTGGCAATGACGCCAAAAGCACCCCAATTCCCGCACGCGCAGCCGCTAAGGCAGAAGAAAACGCATCAAACCGGACCATTGGAACCGGTGTCACAGGATCGCCCGTTTGGTCTGCCCAATCTTTCCAGCCGGGTCGAGGGCCAGACAGGTTTAGCCGAGGTAGCGTTTGCCACTGCTGCGCCGATTTCAAAAGGGCAGGGGTGGCGACTGGGCTGAGAGTTTCCTTGTACAAGGGGATCTTATAATGTTGCGGCCAGTCTCCCGATCCGTATCTGACCTTAATAACGTCATCCTGCTGGGTGACATCAGATTCTAACACCATGGACTTGAACGATATCTGGACATGATCCTGCATGGGCAGGTGCTGCAACCGGCCTGCAATCCACAGTTGAATGACGCTGGCGGTCGCCGAAACTGTTAGATGCTTTCGCTGCACTCCGAACAGGCTCTCAGAGCTGTGGCGCAGGCTACTGAGGGCTGAGCTGACATAGGGTAGCCAGGTTTCACCGTCTACTGTCAGAATGACACCGCGTGCCTGACGAACAAACAATGCGGTGCCGATTTGATGTTCTAGATTGCTGATGCGCTGGCTGATTGCAGACTGGGTTAACCCGGTTTCTGTTGCCGCAGCGGTAAAACTGCCGTTGCGTCCGGCTGCCTCAAAGGCCCGGATCCATTCTAGGGGAAGGTTATCAAGCTGGTGATTAGGCATAACGAAAACCGTGTCTCAGGGCGTGAATAGCTAATTTGATTTAATGCAAAAACGGGTTCAGACATAGCCTAAACATGACTCAGGGCTAAGGGTTTTAGCGATGACTACACTCACAGTGCACGACGACGGCAAGTACCTCGCCATTCAAACACAGGGGAAGTCGACCCGGTTTCACGCGATCTGGTTGCGAGACAACGCCTGGGACAGTGAAACACGCGCGACAGGTAATGGCCAACGCCTACTGGCATTGCGCGATATTCCGGCGGATACGTCCATTGCTTCTGCAGGTATCGATGGCGAAGTCGTAACGCTGACCTTTGCACCCGAAGACAAAAGTGTCGACTATCCGCTGAGCTGGCTGATGGATAACGCCTATGACACAGAGAGTAACACCGGCGCTGGTTGGACCGGGGCTGCTGTTCAAACTTGGGACAGTGGCCTGATGGCCGATGTTCCTGTCGGAGATTATGCCAAAGTGAGCGCGGATGATCGGGCTCTGGCTAGTTGGCTAGACAACGTTGCCCGGTATGGATTTGGTAAATTAGAGAATGGCCCGACGACTGATCTGTCGCTGATGCAGGTGGTGGATCTGTTTGGCTATGTGCGTGAAACCAACTATGGCCGCCATTTCGAGGTTCGAACCGAAGTGAACCCGACAAACTTGGCCTTTACTGGGCTTGGCTTGCAGGCGCACACAGATAACCCATACCGTGATCCGGTGCCGTCGCTGCAGGTGCTTTATTGCCTGGAAAGCTCTGCTGCGGGTGGAGAGAATATGGTGGTTGACGGTTTCCGTGCCGCCGAACGATTGCGCGCTGAGAACCAAGAATGGTTCGACGTCTTAAGCCAGCATTGCGCACGGTTTGAATATGCAGGTGAAGAAGGCGTGGTTCTGCGGTCCCGCCGCCCGATGATTGAACTCTCCCCAGACGGAGAGATGATTGGCATCCGGTTCAACAACCGCTCTCTGGCCGCTGTGACCGATGTTCCGTTCGATAAGATGGACACCTACTATGCTGCCTATCGGCGCTTGGGTGAAATTATCGACGACCCGGATATGGAAGTTACTTTCCGTCTTGAACCGGGTGAATGTTTTGTCGTCGACAACACTCGCGTTCTGCACGCCCGTAAAGCATACTCGGGCACAGGTACTCGTTGGTTGCAGGGGTGTTACGCAGACAAAGACGGGTTGCTGTCAAAGCTGGCAGGTCTGCAGGCCACCACACTGGAGGCCGCAGAATGAGCCAGGCTGAAAAATCCAAGCTGACATCCCAAAATATCGTGGCTTTTCTCGGCGATATCTTTGATCGCTGCGGCGGCGAAGAATACCTGGGCGAGCCGGTGACCATGGCCGAGCATATGTTGCAAGGGGCGACCATTGCTGAGCAGAACGGACAGGATGAAGAGATCATCGTCGGAGCGTTGCTGCATGACATCGGGCATTTCACCTCGGAATTCGGCACCTTTTCGATGGATGACGTCGAGGACCGGTTTCACGAAGAGGCTGGCGCACAGGTGCTGGCCGAGTTCTTTCCCACGGTGATTACCGATTGCGTACGGTACCATGTGGCGGCCAAGCGGTATCTTTGTGCAACCAAGCCCGAGTACTACGACCGTCTTTCACCGGCTTCGATTCACTCGTTGAATTTGCAGGGTGGGGCGATGGCGCCCGACGAGGTGATTGAGTTCGAGAAAAATCCGAATTTGAAGAAGATCATTCAGGTAAGGTATCTGGATGAGGCTGGCAAGCGCGCCGATATGGAGACGCCAGACTATTGGCATTTCGCCCCTATGGTGCAACGTATCGTAGACCAGCATTGCGCGAGATAAACTAAACGCACCAACCGCTTAGGTTGGTGCGTTATTGTATGCATTGTCATCGAATAAAGGCAGTGGAGCGGGTGGCGGGAATCGAACCCGCGTCATTAGACTTGGAAGTCTAGTGATCAAATCTGAAATTATGCAATTATTTCAACTAAGTACCAGAAGTGATGATCAGTTATTGCAGGCGATATGTCGGAGGTGATTTTTGGAGCGGGCGACGGGAATCGAACCCGTGTCATCAGCTTGGAAGTCTAGTGCTCAAAACTGGAATTACGCTATAACTTCAACAAGATATCGGAAGTGGTGATCTGTTTTTGCAGGCAATATGTCGGAAGCGGTTTTTTGGAGCGGGCGACGGGAATCGAACCCGTGTCATCAGCTTGGAAGGCTGAGGTCTTACCATTACACAACGCCCGCTCTACATTTTCAGGATCTATTTCATTGACTTTAGGAGGTCAAGAGGACTTTCACGGCAAAATGATTGCAGTGTCGAACGACTGCGAAAGCATGGCATCCGTCGGGTATTGTGCAAGCGCCTGAATATCAATGTTTGGCGTGGCTAGTAAGTTGCACCATGTCATTCGCTGAGATCGATGAACTACCTTCCCACAATTTCAATTGCTGACACTCAAACTGCAGAATTGAAATTTAGCCCCCCCAATCCTCCCATTCATGCTGCGGTGCCAAGCCCTCAATATTGACGCGCTAGAAGTTGCAGCAGGGCCTCCAGCTATCGAGCTACTTGGGATACATTCGTCCTAGCACCGTTCCTTTACATACCGTGTCTGACGTTAGCACCTGTGGGACAGAATTGAGGATTTGAACAACGGAGGATTTCTGGGTCATCGTAACTGTTAAGGAGTGAAGATGAACAAGAA
>NZ_QHLQ01000003.1 GCF_011813015.1 Parasedimentitalea denitrificans
ACTGCACTTGGCATCCCCAAGACAGAGGCGATAGGCTAAATCCGTCCGGTGTCAGGGGAGGTCCGACCTCAACCCTATTTGTGCAACAAAGCCGGGCAATACCCATATTCAGCTTCCATTTTCATCCAGCATGGTAATCCACGAACTGTTTTCAATTGGCCGGTAAAACCAGCGAATTTAGAGGGAAGTCTCGCAGACATTTTCCTATCCAACCCGGCATACTTTGCCACTGTAGATGCATCAAGCCAAAGTAAAACGTGGCTACCAGCATTGAGCAATCAGAACGAGGGATTGCCTACATCCAGTTCACCCCAATTGCTCATCTTATTTGTGTTCAAAGGTCGAGCCTAGCAAAGGCTACTTGTGCAGGGCGAAAAGCAGAACTCCACTGCAGATGAGGGGATGGTTGTGTCACGCCGAAAATGGGTTGATCGGACTTCGACTTACCGTGATTTATTGCAGCGTTGGCGTTCTATTCGGGGAATGCCGGTTAGAGGTATTGAAATCTGGGTGATTACCCACATGTGCCTAGTGCGCGGCGCGCAAGCCGAGCCCAAATGACGCAATAGAAAGCGAGTCTCAATATGAGCCGAATAATACTCTCGATAATGGCGATCGGATTTCTGACGGCATGCGATGCTAACGGACCTCAAGGAACACACACTCCACCAAAGACTGAGACACCTCAAAAGTCGGGCGTGACAATGTCAGGCAATGCTCGGGTTGGCGTAGTCTTCTGACCCTACCACTGCACAAGGCGCGCTCTGCGCGTAGCTGCCATTTGAGCAAACCGCAGCATGCAACAAATTGGGCTCAAACCAGACATTTCGAGATCGAAGCATGCCCCGTTCTCTTTGAACTTCCCGAACCCCCACAATTGCCCCTTGCCACCCTACGCTACCAGGCCTAAAAGGCGCTGTCTGGAATCACTTTGGTGGCTCCGGGCCGTTTGGTTTTGGAAGCTCATCTACTGCCCTGCCTTCTTCGGTTAATGCAGCGGGTCGTGAACCAACACACAGGAATGGACGGATCGAACTCTGGCGGGCGCTGTGGCGGACCCGGTGAAGACCAAGAGCTCTCGGACTGCATTAATCTTCGTGGAAACCCACGATCTAATAATTAGGAGTTTGCGATGAACCTGATCGCACAGCTAGAGGCGGAACAAGTTGCCGCCCTGGGAAAAGATATCCCAGATTTCAAAGCCGGTGACACCGTACGTGTTGGCTTTAAAGTGACCGAAGGGTCGCGCACCCGTGTTCAGAACTACGAAGGCGTTTGCATCTCGCGCAAGAACGGCCACGGCATTGCCGGTTCGTTCACCGTTCGCAAGATCTCCTTCGGTGAAGGCGTTGAGCGTGTATTCCCTCTGCACTCGACCAACATTGACAGCATCACTGTTGTTCGCCGCGGCCGTGTCCGTCGTGCGAAACTGTACTACCTGCGCAGCCGTCGCGGTAAGTCTGCTCGTATCGCCGAAGATACGAACTACAAAGCCAAAAAAGCGTAAGGAGTGGTATCATGAAAAAAGACATCCATCCCGAGTACCACACCATCAACGTCAAAATGACCGATGGTACCGTTCTGGAAATGCGCTCGACCTGGGGCAAAGAAGGCGACCAGCTGGCGCTGGACATCGACCCTTCGGTTCACCCTGCCTGGACTGGTGGCAACACCCGTCTGATGGACGCCGGTGGCCGTGTATCCAAGTTCAAAAAGAAATACGAAGGTCTGGGCTTCTAAGCTTACAACCTTTTCGGTTTCAGAAACGCCGCTCCATCGGGGGCGGCGTTTTTTTTGGCACTACATCCGTTAAAATGCGTGAAGATAGGCCCTAATAAAGGGGAAAGTGCGCTTTTCATCAAATCCAACCGCTTCTATAGTCGCGCCAGCAAACGCGCAGCATGGCGCGGCAACGAAGGGACATCAGATGGCGCATATCATTGTCGTCGGAAACGAAAAGGGTGGCGCAGGCAAATCCACCGTGTCGATGCATCTGGCAACCGCGCTGGCGCGGCTTGGCCATAAGGTGGCCACACTGGACCTGGATCTGCGTCAGCGTTCGATGGCGCGGTATCTTGAAAACCGACGCGATTTCATGAAGCTGTCCGATCTGGATCTGCCAACAGTGCAGTGCCACGATCTACCAGAAATCGACCCGTCCACGCTGCAGCCGGGTGAGAACATCTATGATCACCGCCTGTCTGCCGCTGTTGCCAAACTGGAGCCGGACAACGATTTCATCCTTATCGACTGCCCTGGATCACACACGCGTCTTAGCCAGGTTGCGCATTCGCTGGCAGATACGTTGATCACGCCGCTGAATGACAGCTTTGTCGATTTCGACCTGCTGGCACACATCGACCAAAAAGGCGAAAAGATCCTTGGCCCGTCGGTTTATTCAGAAATGGTCTGGAACGCCCGTCAGTTGCGCGCCCAAGCCGGATTAAAGCCGATCGACTGGGTGGTGATCCGCAACCGTGTGGGCACCCAGCGGATGGTCAACAAGGAAAAGATGGAACGCGCCATCACCATGCTGTCCAAACGTATCGGTTTCCGGGTTGCCCCCGGTTTCTCCGAGCGGGTGATTTTCCGCGAACTGTTCCCGCGCGGGCTGACCTTGCTGGATCTGAAAGACATCGGCGTCAAGCAGTTGAACATTTCCAACATCGCCGCCCGGCAAGAGCTGCGCGACATGATGAAGGCAGTGAACCTGCCCGGCGTAGACGTCGAAATCTAATCAGGACGCTGGCCGAGGGAGAAGTGGCTCCCAATCAGGCAAACACTGTTAAGTCGTGAGGGCTGTGCCCGACTTTGGGGGAGGTGCAAAGCGCCTTCCCGGGGGGAAGGTCAGGCGCAGCCCGGCATGTCGGCCAGGCTAAACATCAGAGGATTGAGAGCCTTCACTCTCTAAACCCTAGCTTAGCGCGGCTTACGCTGCCCCTTCAAAAATCGTGTACAGCTCAATCGGCTCGGCAACGCCGCGCAACATGTACCGTCCCAGTGACACCAGATCATGAGGTGACGGATGAGCGGCGCGCTGCACGACCTCTGACACGATAATGCTTTGGCCCACCTCACGGTGCTGTCCGGAAATGCGCGATGTCAGATTTACCGCAGGTCCAATTGCCGTGAAATCCAGCCGGTTCTCTGCGCCGATGTTGCCATACAGAATCTCGCCCGCATGCAGGGCCAGAGTGAAATCGGCAATCGGCAGGCCAGCTGTGGCGCGCTCGATGTTGCGCTCTGCGATTTTCGCCTTCAATTCACTGGCCGCATCCAACGCAGCCTTTGCGTCTGCCTCTATGCTGCCAAGATCGAACATGGTCAAAATGCCGTCACCCATGAATTTCAAGATATTGCCGCCATGGCATTGGATCGTTGCCACAGCGATCGCGAAGTAATCATTCAGCATGTCGATCAGATCCGGGCCCGGCAGCTGTTCGGCTAGACGGGTGAACCCCTTTAGATCAAAGTAGCAAATGACCGCATTGATCTGCTGCGAAGAGCCACGCTGAATTTCACCCGATAAAACCCGGCGTCCAGCGTCACGCCCCAGATAGACCTGTAGCAGATCACTGGCCATTTGCCGGTGCGACGAGGATTTCAGCGCCAACCCCAGATGAGGCAACAAAGTCCGGAACAGTGACAGGTGTCCGTCCGAAAACCCGCCCTCTAGATCCGATGTCCAGGACACCATCATTCCCTCAGACGGCGCATCGGGATCGGTCGGCACGTCCATCGGCTCGCCGAACATTTGCCGGGTGGCAAAATAGTCAGTAGCACCTGTTTCGGACAGGTCCTTCAACACTGGAAAATCAGTCACATCATCCGTGCCAAAAGACGACCGGAACTCTTCGTTGTCCATTTGCAGCATCCGGTAGAACGGGCTGCGCAACCAGGCGTCAATCGGGGTTTCCTGACGTTGGAAATGTTGATGTGTCAGACCTTCGGCGCGGGTCCAGCTGAATCCGATCCCACCGAATTTTGGGTGATAGGCACGTTGGGCCAGATGAAACCGTAGCAGGGGGATGTCGGCCTGAACCAGACGCTCGCAATATCCCCGTAGAATATCCTCACGACTGACACCCTGTAATCCTTGTTCGGTAATCCAGGCGATCAACGGCGCCGCAATCTTGTCAGTCTCAGTCATTCAGGCCTCTTTTGGTTAGCCCGTCATGTAGGCATGCCTAGTCGATTATACTACGTCTCTATCCCGGATAATTTCTTAAGCAAACGACGCAAAAGGACAGCCTCATCTTCACTAAACCGAGACGTCAGTTTGTCGTCATATTCTCTCGCAACTGACCGAAGGTCTCGATACGCCATTTCCCCGGCCGGTGTCAGGGCCAAATGTTCTGCACGGCGATCATTTTCATCACGGTTTCGTGTCACAAACCGGCGCTCCGCCAGTTTAGCCACAGCCCGACTAATCTTGGTCTTGTGAATCTTGGCTCGCACGCCAATTTCTTTGGCAGTCAAGCTGCCATAGATCCCCAGATGAAACAGCACCCGCCATTCCGTTCGAAGCATACCGTACCTGTTCTTGTACTCCCCTTGAAACTCAAGCGAGCACTCCTCGGCGGCTCGGTTCAGAAGGAAGGGCAAAAAATCTTGCGGCGTAAAGTCATCTTTTTCCATCATCCGGGCCTTCTATCCCTTGTTAGTTACAAAATCAACTATTATCGAAATGCTTAACAAAGGAAGGAACGCGCGATGACTCACCCTGTAGCTCCCCATAAGATGACCCAGGCACCCTCGCTTGAAGGTCCGCACGAAGGCTATATGCCCGGCTTTGGCAACGACTATGAAACCGAAGCCCTGCCCGGTGCCCTGCCCCAGGGCATGAACTCGCCGCAGAAATGCGAATATGGACTGTATGGTGAGCAACTGTCGGGCACCGCGTTCACCGCGCCCAGCCACCAGAACGAGCGCACCTGGTGCTATCGCATCCGCCCCTCGGTCAAGCACAGCCATCGGTACAATAAAATTGACCTGCCGCAGTGGAAATCAGCCCCAAATGTTGATCCAGATGTGATCTCATTAGGTCAGTACCGTTGGGACCCGCTGCCACACAGTGACACCGGCCTGACCTGGCTGACCGGCATGCACACCATGACCACGGCGGGTGACGTGAACACTCAGGTTGGCATGGCAACACATATCTATCTGGTCACCGAGAGCATGGTCGACAGCTATTTCTTCTCGGCTGATTCCGAACTGCTAGTCGTTCCACAAGAGGGTCGCCTGCGGTTCTGTACCGAGCTGGGGATCATCGACGTAGAGCCGCAGGAAATCGCCATTATCCCACGCGGATTGCTGTACCGGGTAGAGGTGCTGGAAGGCCCAGCCCGTGGCTTTGTCTGTGAAAACTACGGACAGAAATTCGAACTCCCCGGTCGTGGACCAATCGGCGCCAACTGCATGGCCAATCCTCGTGACTTCAAGGCCCCGGTAGCAGCTTTTGAAGACCGCGAAGTCGAATCAACCGTGACCATCAAGTGGTGCGGCCAGTTTCACGAGACCACAATCGGCCAATCTCCGCTGGATGTGGTCGCCTGGCACGGCAACTATGCGCCGGTGAAATACGACCTGCGCACCTATTGCCCGGTGGGCGCGATCCTGTTCGATCACCCGGACCCATCCATCTTTACCGTGCTGACTGCGCCATCAGGCCAGCCCGGCACCGCCAACATCGACTTTGTCCTGTTCCGCGAGCGCTGGATGGTGGCCGAAGATACATTCCGTCCACCGTGGTACCACAAGAACATCATGTCCGAGCTGATGGGCAACATCTATGGTCAGTACGACGCCAAGCCCAAAGGCTTTATCCCCGGCGGCATGAGTCTGCACAACATGATGATCCCACATGGCCCGGACAAGAACGCCTTTGAAGGTGCGTCGAATTCCAACCTTGGCCCCGAGAAACTGGACAATACCATGTCCTTCATGTTCGAAACCCGCTTCCCGCAGCATCTAACTTCATTTGCAGCCAATGACGCGCCGTTGCAGGATGACTATATCGACTGCTGGTCCGACATCGAAAAGAAGTTCGACGGCACTCCGGGCAAGAAGTAATGATCCTAGACAGGTCGTGCCACCAAACAGCGGCCTGAAGGGAAAGGGATATTCATGAGCAAGAACCAAGTTGTACTATTGGGCACCAAAGGGGGTCCAGCGATCCGCCCAGGTACGCGGATGCCGACCTCCATTCTGGTACAGATGGACGGGCAGACAATTCTGGTAGATGCCGGTCTTGGGGTCACGCGTGGCATCTGCGACGCAGGTGTCAAGCTGACCGATCTGGATGCAATCGTGATTACCCACCTGCATTCCGATCATTACCTGGAACTCGGCCCCCTGCTGCACACGGCCTGGACCGCAGGCCTGGCCCGGCCAATCCCTGTCATCGGCCCCAAGGGGCTGGACGCCTATTGGGCAGGGTTCCAGCAATCGATGGCGTTCGACATTTCACTGCGCCTAGGCGATGAGGGACGACCAGATTTTGCCCCCTTGGCCGACATTCAGGTGATTGAACCGGGGCAACATCAACTTGGCCCGCTAACCATGGACGTCATCCGAAATGAGCACCCGCCAATCGACGACAGCTTTGCCCTGCGCCTGACAGGAACCGACCACAGCGTTGCCCTGTCCGGTGACACTGCCCCGATCCCTGAAATGGTCGACTTTGCCAAAGGCGCTGATCTTCTGGTGCACGAAGCCATGCTCTCAGCCGGTATCGACGCGCTCTGCGCCCGCGTTGGCAACACCGACGACCGCCTGCGCCACCACCTGGAACGCTCGCACAGCCCCGCTGATCAGGTAGGCCGCATCGCCACCCAAGCAGGCGTTAAACGTCTCGCCCTAAATCACCTTGTCCCCTGTGACGATCCCGACTTTACTGAAACAGACTGGCGGGCCGAAACCTGCCGTGAATGGTCAGGTCCGCTGTTTATCGGAACCGACGGACTGGCCATTTCTCTCGACCAAAAGGAAACATCGTAATGCCTTTGATGAAAAGCTGGGTGGCCTCGGCCAACGACGCCGCGCACCCGTTTCCACTGAACAACCTGCCCTATGGTGTCTTTTCAACCGGCGAAGAAGACCCCCGCTGCGGCGTTGCCATTGGCGACATGATCCTGGACATGCAAGCCGCCGAAGAAAGCGGTTTGATCGCGCTGACCGATGAGCCGCTGTTCGAAGTCCCCTATTGGAACGACCTGATGGACGAAGGCCCCGCCGTCTGGGCCGCACTGCGCAACCGCTTGACGGATCTGCTGGCCAAGGGATCTGCGGATCAGGCCAAAGTTGAACCTCTGCTGGTGCCAATGGCGGATGCAGACATGCACATGCCGATGGCCGTCAGCGAATACACTGACTTCTACGCTGGTCGTCACCACGCCACCAATGTGGGCACCATGTTCCGTGGCGCTGAAAACGCGCTGCCACCCAACTGGCTGCATATCCCGATCGGCTATAACGGCCGCGCCTCCTCCGTTGTGGTGTCGGGCACCGAAGTCCGTCGCCCTTGGGGTCAACTAAAAGGTCCAAATGATGCAGCGCCTCGCTGGGCTCCCTGCGCACGGTTCGATATTGAACTGGAAATGGGCGCCATTGTCGGCACCACATCCGACGGCCCGATCACCGTGCAAGAAGCCGACGACAATATCTTTGGCTATGTACTGCTGAACGACTGGTCCGCTCGCGACATTCAGGCTTGGGAATACCAGCCATTGGGGCCGTTTCAGGCCAAGGCAACTGCCACCTCCATCAGCCCATGGATTGTCACCAGGGCCGCGCTGGAACCATTCCGCTGTGACACACCCGAGCGCGAGGTTGAATTGTTGGATCACATCAAAGACTGCGGTCCGATGCTGTACAACATTGACCTAGAGGTCACGATGGCACCCGAAGGCAAAGACGCCACCACCATTGCCCGCACCAACTATAACCAGATGTATTACTCGGCCGCGCAACAGTTGGCGCATCACTCGACATCTGGCTGCCCGATGAATGCGGGTGACCTGCTGGGGTCCGGCACCATTTCCGGCCCAACCAAACCCGAGCGCGGCTCGCTGCTGGAACTCAGCTGGGGCGGCAAAGAGCCGCTGACGCTGGATACCGGCGAAGAGCGGTCCTTTATCGCCGATGGCGACACACTGACCCTGAAGGGTGCAGCCAAAGGCAAAGGCTATACCATCGGATTTGGTGACTGCACCGGCACCGTGATCGCCGCACTTGACGACCCATACGCGCGCTAAGTGATGCTAGCAATTGACCATATCCAGATTGCGATCCCCAAAGGGAACGAAGATGAATGTCGCGCCTTTGGGGGTGATCTGGTCGGCCTGCGTGAAATCCCCAAGCCCGAAGCGCTGCAAGCGCGCGGCGGGTTGTGGTTTGCGCTGGCTGGCAGTGAATTGCATCTGGGTGTGGAAGAGCCGTTTGCTCCGGCGAAGAAAGCCCATCCAGGCTTTCGCTCCAACGACATTACCGCGCTGGCAGCGCGGTTTGAAACAGCAGGCCAAGACATGGTCTGGGACACCGCAATTAAGGGGCGCCAACGGTTCTTTGCAAATGATCCGTTTGGTAACCGTCTCGAATTCCTACAAGAGGAGACATCACAGTGACGGCTCCTAAGTATGTAGGCTATATCGCTATGAGCTTGGATGGGTTCATTGCCGACGCTAATGGCAGTGTCGCTTGGCTGGACCCATTCAACAAGGTGCTCGCCTCGGATGGTGGTGACGGTGGCTATGGTGACTTCATCGCCCCCATCGACGCCTTGATTATGGGCCGAACCACCTATCAGCAAGTCATGGGCTGGGGATGGCCCTATGAAAAGCGGCCCAGTTATGTCCTGACCCGCAATACGGGTTTCACGGGCGATCACATTGCGGCGGCGGGCGACATCAACATATTGCGCGCGGCCATCGAAGGCGCCGGACACAATAACGTCTGGATCATGGGCGGTGGTGAAACCCAACGTGCGGCATTGGATGCCGGGTTATTCGACACGCTGAGGGTTTTCATCATGCCGACACTACTTGGTCAGGGGCTGCCTTGTTTCGCCCCCGGCAAGCAACACAATTTGAAATTGACCTCCTCGGAACAAAAACCGGGCGGCATTCTGCAAATCGACTACGACATCGAGGACTGAACACATGGCCAAAGCATTTGCGTCCCAAGGGGACATGACGGAAAAGAAAATCACCTTCGACGAAATCGGTGAAGGGCTCTATGCCTTTACCGCCGAAGGCGACCCGAACTCGGGTGTGATTATCGGTGATGATAGCGTGATGATTGTTGAGGCGCAGGCGACACCGCGTCTGGCCAACAAGGTCATCGAATGTGTGCGCTCGGTCACTGACAAACCGATCAGCCACGTTGTACTGACCCACTACCACGCGGTACGGGTACTGGGTGCCAGTGCCTTTGGTGCCCAACAGGTCATCATGGGCGACACCGCCCGTTCAATGGTTGTTGAGCGCGGCCAAGAGGACTGGGACAGCGAATTCCAACGCTTCCCCCGCCTGTTCGAAGGTCACGAGAGCATTCCCGGTCTGACATGGCCAACGACCACATTCAGCGAAGACATGACCGTTTATCTGGGCAACCGCCGCGTTGACCTGATGCATCTGGGTCGCGCCCATACAGCGGGCGACATCGTCATTCACGTACCAGATCAGAATGTCATGTTCACCGGTGACATCGTCGAAGATCATTCCGCCTGTTACTGTGGTGATGGTCACTTTGCGGATTGGGGCGATACGCTGGACAACATCGCCTCCTTTGACGTCGACGCAATTGCGCCGGGTCGTGGCGGTGCGTTGATCGGCAAAGAAGCCGTAGCTCGCGCCATTGAAAGCACTCGTGACTTTGTCGAAAGCACCTATCGCCCAGCCGCCAAGGTTGCCGCCCGCAATGGTACATTGAAAGAAGCATGGGACGCGGTGCGGGCCGAGTGTGATCCAAAGTTCAAGGATTACGCCATCTACGAGCACTGCCTGCCGTTCAACGTTGCCCGCGCCTTTGATGAGGCCCGTGGCATCGATCACCCCCGCATCTGGACCGCCCAGCGCGATCTGGAGATGTGGGACGCACTGCAAGGCTGAAGCTGAAGGGCACTTATCAGCTTCGCCCTTAAGGCCCGAATTATCTCGGGTTTCCGCCTTCCAGGCGGAAAAATGCCAATAAAACAGGCGCAAGGCATTGATCCAGATCGTGTCGCCATAGCCTGAATAATGAGAAAATAAGCTAATACTCCCGGCGGCCTGCCGCCGGGAAACAGAGGAATTGCGTGTTGTGCACGCTCATCTAGGGAGGAGACCAGATGAACAAGATTTTTGAAGTTCCCGTGTACCCGTATGAACGCCATGCGGATCAGGATGCATCCGCGCCTGTGCGCCACAAGGTCATCGTAATTGGTGCCGGCCCCATTGGCCTGGGCGCTGCCATCGACCTGGCCCAGCAGGGCATCGAGGTTGTTGTGCTGGATGACAACGACAAGGTCAGCTTTGGTTCGCGGGCCATCTGCTTTGCCAAGCGACCACTAGAAATCCTAGACCGGTTAGGCTGCGGCCAACCCATGGTCGACAAGGGTGTGCAGTGGAATGTCGGCAAGGTGTTTTTTGATGACCGTGAAGTCTATGACTTCAACCTTCTGGACGAGGAAGGCCACAAGCGTCCCGCCTTTATCAACCTTCAGCAATACTATTTCGAAGAGTACATGGTTCACCGGGTCCGCCAGCTGCAGGCACAGGGTGCACCAATCGAAATTCGAGGCCGCAACAAGGTGTCGGCCATTGGCACTCATCCCGATCACGTCACCATCGAAGTCGACACCCCCGAGGGATCTTACAACCTCGAAGCTGACTGGCTGATTGCCTGTGACGGGGCCGGATCACCGACACGGGCGATGCTGGGCAAGGATTTCGTTGGCCGGGTGTTCGAGGACAACTTCCTGATCGCTGATGTGGTGATGGAGGCCGACTTTCCAACAGAACGCTGGTTCTGGTTTGATCCGCCGTTCAACAAGGGTCAGTCCGCCCTTCTGCACAAGCAGCCTGACAACGTTTGGCGTATCGATTTGCAGCTAGGTTGGGACATCGACAAGGAACGCGAAAAGCGGCCTGAAAATGTCATTCCACGCCTGAAGGCAATGCTAGGCGATGATGTTGAATTCGAGCTGGAGTGGGTCTCGATCTATACCTTCCAGTGTCGCCGCATGGAGAAGTTCCGCCATGGTCGGGTGTTGTTTGCCGGCGACGCCGCGCATCAGGTTTCGCCCTTTGGGGCACGTGGGGCCAACTCGGGTCTGCAGGATACCGATAACCTGTGCTGGAAACTGAAGCTGGTGATTGATGGCAAGGCTCCTGAAAGCCTGCTGGACAGCTATGATGACGAGCGGATCCATGGTGCGGATGAGAACATCCTGAACTCTAGCCGCTCGACCGATTTCATCACACCAAAATCAGAAACCTCGCGCCTGTTCCGCGATGCGGTTCTGGATCTGGCCGAGCAGTATGAGTTTGCCCGCCCGCTGGTCAACTCAGGCCGTCTGTCTGTGCCCTGCACCTATGACGGGTCACCACTGAATTCGGCGGATGCATTGGCTGGCCCCGACTACACACGCCCCGGATCAGCCTGCCCGGATGCACCGCTTGGGGATGAATTCCTGCTGCCGAAACTGGCCGACAAGTTCACCCTGCTGACCATTGATGCCGATGCCACTGACGTCATCGAAGAAGCCGGCATCACGGTGGAACGGCTGGCACTGTCGGTCAAAGACGACAAGACGCTGGCGCTAAAGGACCGTTACCTTGGCGAGCTCGAAAGTGGTGTCTACCTGATCCGTCCGGATCAGCACGTTGCGGCCCGTCGACCATCCTATGATGAAAACCTGTTCCGCGCTGCCATTCGCCGCGTCACAGGCCAGGAGTGATATCATGACAGATCAACTGACACTGACACCGAACATCGACGGAGGTGATGACTTCTATGCAGAACTCCTCGCCACTCACGAGGGCCTGAGCAAGGCAGACAGCGATGCGTTGAACGCGCGGCTGATCCTGGTGATGGCCAACCAGATTGGCGACCGCGCCATCCTATCCCAAGCGCTGGCTGCGGCCGCTCTGAAATCGGAGGAATAACGACATGAAAATCGAACAGATCCACCATGTTGCCTATCGCTGCAAAGACGCCAAGCAGACGGTGGAATGGTATAACACCATGCTCAAGATGGACTTTGTTCTGGCGATTGCCGAGGACCACGTGCCGTCTACCCACGAACCGGACCCCTACATGCATATCTTTATGGATGCAGGGAACGGCAATGTGCTGGCGTTCTTTGAGCTGCCGACGAAACCGGAAATGGACCGTGATCGCAACACGCCGATCTGGGTGCAGCACATTGCGTTCAAGGTCAAAGACCGCGACACTTTGCTGGAGTTCCGGGATCATCTTGTGGCCAATGATGTCGAAGTTCTGGGTGTGACTGATCACTCGATCTTCCACTCAATCTACTTCTTTGATCCCAATGGCCACCGGGTTGAACTGGCCTGCCCAGATCCCGCCGAAGAAGCCATGCTGGCCAAACTGGACGCGGTGAAATGGGACATGCTGGAGGAATGGTCAAAGACCAAGAAGGCACCCAAACATGCTGAATGGATGCACTCAAAAGAGTTGAGTGACGTTTAAACTAGACAGGGGTGCTTGGCAGCACGCACCCTACACAGGCTGATTGTGACACGGGTGGAGACCAAGGAATGAGTGAGACAGTTCTGTATGATTATTGGCGGTCATCAGCCAGTTATCGTTTGCGCATTGCGCTGAACCTAGCAGGTGTTCCTTATCGGGCTGTTTCGATTGATCTGGTCAAGGGCGAGCAAAAGTCGCCCGCCCATCTGGCCCGCAATCCACAAGGTCTGGTGCCGGTTCTTGAAATCGACGGGCTGCGACTGACCCAGTCGCTGGCTATTCTCGACTATCTGGACCAAACCCGCGAGATGGGCCTGCAGCCCGAAAATCCCGCGCTGCGAGTGCAGGTTCAGGCCCTGGCCCACTCGATCGCGGTGGATATTCACCCGGTGTGCAACTTGCAGGTGGTTGCCCATGCCGCGTCGATTGCCGCCGATCAGACCGGCGTCCGCGAGTTCTGGATGGCGCGGTTCATCCGGCCGGGGTTAGAGGCATTTGAGAGCTTGTTGGGCGCATTTCACCAGCAGCCCTACTGCGTTGGTCAGGAACCGGGGTTGGCTGACATCTGCCTGATGCCACAGCTGTATAACGCCCGGCGTTGGGAGGTCGATTTCTCTGATCTATCCCGGATTGTCGCAGTAGAAACAGCCTGCGCGCAGCATCCTGCCTTTTTGGCAGCACATCCAGATGCAGTTAACAACGCTTAGTCGCAATTGATGTGAACCATAGCAAGCGCCCCTTGGGGCGCCTGCCTGTATGTCTCTATCGCGCGGGTTAAATGCGCATACGTGGCACGTCGTGTGGATCAAGGCGAAGTTCGATCAGCACCGGACCTTTGCGGGTTTCAAGCGCCGTCAGAGCGGTTTCCAGTTCCTCGGCAGAGCGCACCTCAAATCCCTGACCACCTAGCGACGTGGCAATTCCGGCGAACGAAGGCCAATGGAATTCGGTCAGGCTGGGATCCATCTTGCGATCCAAGAACTGGATATGCTCGGCGCCATAGGCGGAGTCGTTGGCAACGATCACGATCAGGTCAAGGCCAAGGCGCACGGCGGTGTTGAACTCGTTGATGCCGCCCATCATGAACCCACCATCACCACTAAACATAACCACTGGCCGGTCAGGGGCCGCCAGCCCAGCACCGACAGCTTCCTGCAGGCCAAGCCCGATGGAACCAAAGTTCGCTGTAACCACAAAGCTTTGCGGATCAGGCGCCGAGATACGGCACCAGACTTCGGTCATGAAACGACCGCCGTCGGTAACCAGCACACGGTCCTTTGGAAGCGCGGTTTCCAGCCGTTCCAGCGCGTGGACATAATTCACACAGCCCTCGGCTGTTTTGTCCGGCCCGGTGGGGTGCAAGGTAAGTGTCTCGATGTCCAATTCGCGGGTAAAGCCACTGGCCGCGATTTCAGCCTCGTCCAGCCAGTACAGAATGGTTTCAGCCGTTAGCCCCGCATCGGCCACCAGTGCTGCATCAGGGTGCAACCCGCCACCAATGGCGGTTGGCTCTACATCCACCTGCACGATCCGCTTGTCCTTCATCAACTTGCCACGGTCGGTGGTAAAGTCATGCAGCGCAGTGCCGAAACAGACGATACAATCCGACTGGGCGATCAGGTCATAGGCGGCTGGCGTGGACAGGGTTCCAAAGATGTCGATGTTGTAGGGATGGTCGTTGAACAGCCCCTTGGCCTTTAGTGTTGTGGCCAGTGGGGCCTCTAGCCGGTCGGCCAGCTTGATCAACTGATCCCGTGCCGAAACAGCACCGCCACCAGCCAAGATCAGCGGACGGCGAGCCGAGGCGATCATGCCGATCGCCTCGTCCAGCGTATCGCCCTCGGCCACGCCACCGGGCGCGGTGAATACGTCGAGCACCTGTGTCTTGTGGCTTGTTGTCTCCCACATGAAATCTGCAGGCATATTCAAAACGATTGGGCGGCGTTCAACCTGTGCCCGGTAAAAGGCCCGCGCAACGTCCATTCCAACAGTGTCGGGGGCGCGCAACTGCACAAACCCAGCGCCGGATGCTTTGACCACTTCGCGCTGATCAATGCCCTGCAGGTGACGCGGGTTGGCCACCGGAGTATCCCCAGCCAGCAGAACCATTGGGATATGTCCCCGCACACCTTCGGTCAGAGCTGTCATGCAATTGGTCAGCGCCGGGCCATGGGTCACAGATGCTACGCCGACTTTGCCTGAAACTTGGGCATAGGCCAGCGCCATCAGCACCGAGCTGCCCTCGTGAGCGGCCGGAACAAACCGCCCGGCACATTCCCGCACAAAGCTGTCCACGATGAACAGGTTGGCATCGCCCATCAGCCCAAACATCGTCTCAACCCCGTGGTCACTCACCGCACGGGCAATGGCCTGATAGACATGCATTTCGCTACTCATCCGAATTCTCTCCTGTCGCGTTTGCATCCCTAATAGCTGAAAGCGCATGCGTAGAATGCGCAAATTGAAGCCCCGCGGGCGAAATAATGCAGGGATTATCCGCAAAATCACATATTGACGCGCGAATCCCGCACCCAGATCTTCATGGCTAGAAATTCGGCGCAAATCACAGGGGTCTTCGTATCATTCCCGGCGCTATCTTAGCCTAGATAGCCAGATACCCCGTCCCACAACAGTTTCAAGGCTGTGACGCACAACAGCAGATAGCAAAGACGGTAAAGTTGCGCCTGATCCAAACGTTCATGCAGCCGCCACCCCAGCCATACCCCAAAGGGAATGATCGGCAGCGACAGGCCCATCAGAACCCAAGTGGCAGCAGAGGGCTGCGCCACCCACAGCCACGGCACCACTTTGACCAGGTTTCCCGCAGTGAAGAACAGGCTTGTCGTTCCGGCATAGATTGCCTTGGGCAACCCGAGCCCCAGCATGTACAGCGCCAATGGCGGCCCACCGGAATGAGCAACCATAGTTGTGATCCCAGACCCAACACCCGCCGCTATCGCTTTGGGTGTACTGCGGGGTTTTGGTTTAATGGTTCCACCCTTGCGAAACCACATTGCCGCAAACGTCAAAGTTATCACTGCCATTGCAATTGAAACGGCTCGTGCATCCAGATGATCCAACACAATGGTGCCTATGGCTATGCCAACCAACAAGCCGGGCAACAGCAGTTTCAGGTCAACCTTGGACCAAGTTGACGGGCTCCAATACCGCAGCGCGACAACATCCATGACGACAAACAAAGGTGCCAACAGTGCGCCGGCCTGAAACGGGTCCATCACCAGTGCCAGCAACGGGATGCCAACAATTGCAAAACCGCCGCCAAAACCGCCCTTCATAAAGGCTATGACAAAGACCCCCGATAGGGTCAGCAGAATGGTTCCCGCATCAAGCATTTGGCGGCAGAGACTCTTTGCAGCTATGGTAAGAGGGCCTTAGTCGCCCAGTTTCGCGTGGACCTCGTCCAGATCAATCTCGCCAATCGGCATCTTGTTTGACGGGTCTTCGAAGTCATATTTGAACAGATCGAAATCACGTTTGTAGATCTCATAGATCAAGTGCATCGACAAATCGTCAAAGTAATCCTCGACCGGGTGCGCCCGTTTAGGGCCGTGGCCTTCGCTTTCGTTGAAACGCGGGATTGCCGTCAGATCAACCGGATGCGGAGTGTCGATTGCGCCCAGAACATCGGCCATGCCGTCGTTAAAGCTTTCGGTCCAGATGATCTTGTCATACTTGCCACCGTTCCAGATGAACGTGGACACATGGCCCGACATGGCGGACCAGTGAATGTCAGGATCCATCGGGCGGCGATAGCGAATGGTGTCACGCACAAACAGCAGGAACCGGCGGAAGCTTCGGATCTGGTCAAACTCTTGTTTGCCGTCATCACCACCAACCTCGATGCCATATTCATAGGTCAGCTTGGGAACCAGATTGCCGCGATAACGTCGTCCATTACGTTGGATGCCGCAAATTTTATCAAAGAACGAGCTGAGGACGCGGGTATAGGGATTGCGCACGCAGGTAAAGGCATAAGACTTATGCGCCTGCACATTGCGGGTGATGGGGCCCTGGCTTTCGTCCAGCGCCCATTTGTGCATGCCAGATTTGGCGTCGTGGATATCACCGTCAAAGAATTCGCCGTGATCGGAGTAATACATGATCTGACCAATGGTCGAGCAGGCGCATTTTGGGACCACGCGGTACACAACGCTTTCACTGTCCGTCATCCAGGTCCCTGGAAATCCCATATGTCCTTACCTCCATCCGTGCTGCATTTCGCGGTTCCTGACGATTGCAGACATCTATATGCAAAAACCAGAACTAACTGGTTTATTCAATCAGACTTCGCCCTTATCAAGGGATACAAAGCAAAGAAATCAGGTGTACTGTCCCTAAAATGGCAAAAATCGCATATATTCTGCTCTGCCATAAAGATCCCGAGGCAATCATCCAGCAGGCTGAGCAACTGACTGCGGTTGGTGACTACATGTCGATCCACTTTGACGCCAGCGCAGCGCCTGCAGACTATGAAGCGATCCGCGAGGCGCTGGATCACAACGACAATGTCACCTTTGTACGCAACCGCATCAAGTGTGGCTGGGGTGAATGGTCACTGGTTCAGGCGACCTTGCTTGCCGTTGAGGCCGCCGCAGAGGAATTTCCCCGCGCCACCCATTTCTACATGCTGTCCGGCGATTGCATGGCCATCAAAACCGCCGAATTCGCGCACAAGTTCCTGGACGAGAACGACAGGGATTACATCGAAAGTTTCGATTTTTTCGAAAGCGACTGGATCAAAACCGGGATGAAGGAAGAGCGGCTGATTTACCGCCACTTCTTTAACGAGCGCACACATAAGAAACTGTTTTATGCCGCGATGGACCTACAAAAACGTCTGGGGCTAAAGCGTGAAATCCCTAGCGACATTCAGGTCCAGATCGGCAGCCAGTGGTGGTGCCTGCGCCGTCGAACCATTGAGTGGATTCTGGAATTCACCCGCAAGCGCAAAGACGTGATGCGTTTTTTCCGCACGACGTGGATTCCGGATGAAACCTTCTTTCAGACGCTGGTTCGCCATCTGGTCAAAGAAAGCGAAATTGATAGCCGGACGCTCACGTTTTTAATGTTCACCGACTACGGAATGCCGGTGACATTTCACAACGACCACTACGACCTCCTGCTGAGCCAGGATTTCCTGTTCGCGCGCAAAATTAGCCCCGGTGCCAAACGGCTGAAATCCCGGTTGGGCCGGTTGTATGCCTCTCGCGATGTCGATTTTCAGATCTCTAACGAAGGCCGTAGCCTGTTCAAATTTCTAGCAGACCAAGGTCGGTCTGGGCGTCGGTTCGGGATGCGGTTCTGGGAGACCGAAAGCTCGCTTGGGCGGGAACGTGAGTTGATGATCGTTGTCTGCAAGAAGTGGCATGTAGCCAAGCGTTTGGTCGAGAACGTCAGCAAAATAACTGACATCCCAACTATCGAGTATTTGTTTGACGAAGAAAGCACCAACCTGCCCGATTTGGGGGGCATTCAATCCTCTCTGGGCAAGCGCACCCGTCACCGCCGCGCGCTGATGCGGATGCTGTTTGAGTATCATGAGAGCGACAGGCTGGTTGTCTGTATGGATCCGGCGAACCTGGACCTGATGCACGACTTCTTTTCCGACCGGTCCCTGACGCGGCTGTTGCAGATCGAATGCGAATTCACCGACGACTACCTGAGCGGCCATGCACGACGGGTTGGTCTGGCGGGTGAGCGGACATCGCAAGCCACTCTGGACCGGCTGATGCCGACGATACGCAATGACATCACCTACGAAGCTGATCGCATTCGTGACGCTGGTTTTAACCGGCATTTTCGCATCAGGCAGTCCGATAGCGCTGAAATCAATGCTACCAAGCTGACCGATTTCTTTCGTGTATCACAAGATACGGCAATGCAACTTGCGCAGACGCGCCATTTGTTTGACGACTGATGCAATCCGTTTTGACTGTCTACCGAGTAAAGTCCTTTATCCCGTGAAACGGCCCTACGGTTTTCTATTGGCTGCCTAGTCTGCCAATTCGCTAATCAGCCCCATCACAGCCAGAACTTTCATCGTGTCCGACACTCTGAGTATTTCATTGTCAACTTTGATGTACTTCTCACCACCAGACAGCGGCTTGAGTTTCCATTTGGATAGATCAGAAATTGGGTCAAAATTCACGTCGCCAGGCAGCTTTGCCCCACGGGTGTAACGTTTGATCTGCCCCGGAGGGATAGCCTTGGCGGCATTTCCGTTCCCTGCCCCAATCGAAATATTCTTGCCCGGCTTACCCCGGCCATTATTCGCGTTTTTCGCCTCAGCCAGTTCTGCAGCACCAAACGTAAATAGGCTTACAGCCGCAACCAGACCGGTCATCATCGAACGTTTCATCGTCAAACTCTCCTTAATTCAAAATCTCACTATTTAACTGAGTTCGCTCGAACTTACCTTTACCTCACTCCAGAATAACGGGGAGGTGCTTGGGCGGAAACTGATCTCATCAGTCCCACTGCAAACAAGCACCTCTCCGCCGGTTCTGATCACTTTTTCTTCCAAGTATCCAACCAGCGCCGCATGCCACTGCGCTTTTCGGAAATAGCATCACCAGCCGCATACAGACTGTCTTCCATGTCTTCGATCACCGGATCAATCCGCGCCTTGCGGAACCGCCGCCAGCGCACATAGATGGCCCAGAAAAACGCCGCCAGCAGGGTCAGGAAAACGATGTTGAACCAGTTGATAGCCGAGTAGTCAGGCCCATCCACCGGTTTGACCGCCACTGTGTTAGGGTAGATCGAATAGAATTCATTGCGCCAGCCATAGTGGCGCAGCACGACCCACTGTGGGTCAGCCTTGGTAGACGCCAAATCAGTAAGCTCGGCCTGAAGATTAGAGCTGTCGAGCTTGAAATACGGCGGCCAGCCCCAGCCGGTGTCTTCGTTGCGAAACACCATTGGGCGGCCATTTTCATAGAATGTTTCAACAAAGCGCACGTCGCGATTTATTCGTGTCGCACCTTCCTGCGCGGTGTCTTGCTGTGCCCAGAACAGTGAATTCTCACCGAAATCAACCCGGCGCACATCTGTGCCGACAATCCGCACCACATCGTGCTGTGGCAGAGTATAGTGCAACACAGACACAAACAGCACCCAGAAGGTGATCGTAAACACCCATTTGACATAGACCATCTGTGGTCCCCTCACATGAAATTCATGACATAAACCAGCAGCGCAATCGCCCCCAGTGGTATGATGTAAACCAGCAGGATCAGCTTGCGCCGGATCGAGCCATCGTATTTTTTCAACCCGCGCCGAACATAAGCATCCCGGTCCACTTTCAGGCCCTTCTGCTTCCAGTGCCGCTTCAGCTTGGACTTGCGCACGGCCCGCGAGTACAGTGAGACCACCACATAGACAACCGTCAGAACGACCAGCAGTTCGAACAACAGTATCAGCGGCGTAATCATCTAGCGTTTCCTTTCGCGGGTCACGGCACCCCATGGGCCAACCCGGTCGATCATCCGTTCACGGGACCGGACCTTGGGCATAGCACGCGGCAGTTCAGGCGCGTCGTCCCCAGACATATCAGGTTCATGACCAAAAAGCGCGTCGCGCGCGCCGGCCTTGTCCACCGCGTATTCATTGGCCAGAAAGTGCACCACATAGGCCTTCTTTTCCTCGGGCCAACTGCGGTACTGCTGATAGAACAGTGTCTTGTGACAGATGAACAACTGACGCACATCCAGCGGGCTTAGCTCGGCCAGCAGCATATTCACCAAGTTCCGATCCGGCGTGTCCGCCGCCCGCAGACTATAGAAATAGGCCGGATGATCCGAGCTGATCCGAGGCCAACGACCGCCGCTCTCGGCCCAGCGCACCATGGCTGCCAGCCCTTCATATTCTTCGGGCAAATCATGCGCATGTTTCGCCGTCAGCCGTCGCAGTTTTGATCGGTGCATCCCGGTCAGGTCATGCCCCTTGGCCGCCAGCGCATCAGCGGCGATAAAGTCCATCTTCTGCCGCAGGATCGCCGCGCCATCAACGCCACGCGCCTTGACCACCGGTTCGGTCAGTCCGTTGTAGTCGAGGAACTTAGCAATCCGGTTCCGCTCAGCCATATCAAACACATATTTGATCGGCAGTTCATCCTTGGGCTTATCGCCGCTGGCAATCACCGCCGGGTGCTCGACCCCCTGAAACAGATACAGCCCACCAAAATGCGCGGTCCAGTAATTGTCCTGCTGAAACGCCTCGTGCTTTAGCTTTACCGGGTTGCGGGTGATATCGCCCGTCTGCTTGGCGGTGCTGATCATCTCGGCAATCAGCACATCATCAAACCAGGCGTCATCCTCGCCCTTGAACCGGTCCACCAGCTCGCTCAGATGCTCGGCATGGCGCAGGGTCCCCTTGGTGGTGTCCGCCTCTATCTCGATCTTATGAATGTCAAACAACCGCGCTGGGGTGTCGATTTCGAACACCGAATTCACCAACTCACCCGCCACCGCATCGGTCGCGGTCAGGGCAAAGAGCTGGCGTTCGTTATCACTGATAAAGCGCCGCAGGATATCGCGATTGACCGAGAACTGTGCGTTCAACAGCGGTGATCGTTTCTGTTCGGTGCTCAGCAAGATAAACTGCCGGTTCACGCCCGCATGGTTCAGGTACAGATCATCGCCCAATTCATCGCCGATTTCGGGCGAGTAGCCCGAGATGTCCACATGGAAATCTGTCAGCGCGGTGGTTTTGCCGGTCAGATGCTGCAGGGCACGGTTATAACGCTCCACCAAGGCAGGTGAGGCCACATGGAACAGGTTGCCGAACATCAGGCCGTGTTGGATGAGACGTTTCATGTGTCATTGCTCCGCTCTGATAATTCGGTTTGATACTTGGGCACGCGGTTATAACCCTTGCACGGATTGTTTGCTTCTAGCTCCAAGATCAGTTCAATTTCTCGTTTCCCCACTTCACTAGGGTCGGAACTTTCAAACAAAATCTCTTTGCGAACAATGAAGTTCGCCAACTCATCTTTGGTAAAATCTTGCTCAACCAAAGCCGCATTCCACGAACCAAAATATCTAATACTGTGCCCTCCTTTACCGATGTCTTTTCCGACGTATATTTTGCCATTCGGAAAGGTCACTTTATAGACCACATGCAAGAAGCGATTTACCCCCATCCGCTCACCCCAATCCCACAAACCAGCGCGGCTGTGCCGTGCAGCCCCCTCCGTTCGAGGCGAAACGCTCCCCCAGAGCGTTTCCAAGTGCCTCTCACCCCACATGGGGAGGGGGCTTGGGTGACACTTGGCAGGTCATATCGTGATGCGGAAATGCAAATCATGCTTTTCTCATACCGCCACCCGTTTCCGCAACAGACGGACCTCCCAGACAAATGCACCCACCGTGACCGGCAGCCACAACATTGACAGGAAACTAAAAGCCTCGGGAATCTCAGGCGCCGAGGGCGCCGCTGCTCCGGTGAAAATCAGCAGGAACACCACTAGGAAATTATACACAACGTAAAGTGCGATGATCGTCACCAGCCCCAATAGCAGATAGGCCCCGCCACACAGGATCGCTGGCAGTCTGGACAACAGGGCATTAGTTGAGCGCACAAGTATCTTTGCCGCAAACACCGCAATAATCACCATGATCACTGCAATCGCAACAAACATCCCTGTATAGAACACTGAACTCATTTCTTCTCCTTCAAGTATCTTTTCTTGGCCTCTTCCTGACGGCCAAAGTCGCGCACCATGCCCTCAATCGCCACCTCGTCGGACTTGTCGGCATAGCGGAACTCGCTATCGGCATAACGGTTGATCTCCTGGATCACCATCTCCACCGTGATCGGCACCCGCAGCTCCTCGATCATCGCTTTTTTGGCGTCGTAGTCTTTGAACAGGAACAGCTCGGGGTTCTCCATCCATTCATCCGGCAGCTCAAAATCCATCGCCCGCACCTTGACCGCGTCGGTGATGTTCTTGATCGCACGGCCGGTAAACCGCTCGTCCGCCTGCTGGATCATCTTCAGATAGCTGCCCAGCTTGGCGATGGTATCAAGGCCGCCAATCTGGTTCTCGGCGCGGTCAAACACGTTCATCAACCCCGGTTCCTGCGGCTTGGCATGGGCCTCAAACGATTTGGCGACCGCCTTCTTGATCTCTTGCGCGGCGAACGGTTCGTGCTCACCCAGAGGGATACTATGGTTCTTGCCCATCAGCAGGTTCAGGATGTCGACATAATCCTCGCGCGTTTGCGGCCCATCCACCAGGAACCGCGCCCCGGCCCGCTGGCGCAGCGCGTCATCGACGTTTTCTGGATAGTTCGAGAACATGCCAAAGGTACAGTTGCCCCGCACCACCGTATTGGCCCCGGCAAAGCTTTCCATCAGCACCGCCGTGATTTCTAGCTGCCCCGCACTGGACTGCCGATCGCCGCGTTTACCCGCCAGTTGGTCAATGTCGTCAATGGTGCCAAAGCCGATCACACCGGGGTCAATGATCGAGTTGATGAATGTCTTGGCGTTCTGCCCCGACTTGCCCTGATAGCTGTCGATATTATCGGTGCTCAGGTTTTGATAGCGGAACGGATAGCCCGCCACCTGACAGTAGTCATTGACCAGCCCCGCCATCATCTGGATCAGCGTGGTCTTACCCGTGCCCGGCTTGCCATCCCCCATAAAGGTAAAGATAAACCCGCCCAACTCGGCAAAGGGGTTCAGGCGGCGGTCAAAGTCATAGGCCATCAGCATTTTCGACAGCTTCATCGCCTGATATTTGGCGATATGGTTGCCCACCACCTCGTGCGGTTTCTTAAACGTCATGGTCAGGGTGGTCGACTTGGCCTTGGCCGCAGGCTCAAAACCGCGAATGGTCAGATCATCCGCCTCGATATGCCAGGCCGCATCGGTAAACGGAGCCAGCCGCGGCGCGTTCTGCGCCCGCAACGCCGCCTTCTCCATCAACTGCTCGGCATAGGCCGCGATGGCTGCAATCAGGGCCGCATCATCCGGCGCGAACTGCGCCAGTTTCTGATCCAGCTCCCACAGCGCACCATGCAGGGCCAGCTGCGCATGATCCGTCAGCAACTCCTCAGCATCGCCCACTTCCACTTGTGTCTCGCTAGCATGGGGGGCCATTAAATAGGCCGATGCATTGGCAAAGACATGCGCCACCGCCAGTGCCTCTGCGGCCAGCAACTCACCAAACTCCCCCTTGCGCCCTGCATCCAGCGACCCCGCTAGATTAGCCCGCTTTAGCTCACTCAGCCCAGACGCCTCGGAATAGGCCTCGCCCACCGCCAAAGCCACCGCCAGCGCGCGCCGCAACACATGCTGCGCCGTCGCCTGTAGCGGCGATGTCAACGGGTCATCATCATCAGCCGCCTCGATCCGCGCCACCAAATGCACACCTTCAGGCCGCGCGGTAGACCGTGTTACCAACCCCGGAGTTGTGGACCGAAATCGCCGCGTGCGCGCAACACCCGGTGAACGTTCGGGCGCTGCCGCCTCAACCTTGGATTTGGCAATTCGTGGCGTGTGATCGAACCCCTCCAGCATCGCCGCCGCAGCGCCGTAATGCTTCTGGATCTCATCCTCACGCAGTTCCATCTGATCGCTTGTCAAACTCATTGTTTCATTGTCTCCAATGTCTCATTTGAAACTCTAAAATCACTGCCGTCCTGATAATCTGCCGCTCTCATGTCGACCGGATAAACTTCGGTCCACCGAAGCCGAAAGGAAACACCCGACAGCACGATAGGTTGCTCATCCCCCGCAAAACAAACCCGCACAAGAACGGCCCCGGCCAGCATGTTTCCACTACTCTTCCCAAAACAGGGACCTGTCGTGGGCCACGGACCCCCTGCCCCCTCACGATCCAATTGCCGATACCCGCGCCGCAACAACCATTGCTGATGCGCTTCAACATCCAAGTCGGGTTCCGCCAACCGTTGCGCCAATACGTCTGCCGAGGGCCGAACCACCGGCGTACATGCAGCGGCCAACCCCAACAGCGCAAGCACGAGCAAGTGACGTCGCTTCATAAATGAATTCCCCTCAAACATCTGGCATAACGCTTTCAATGTATGCCCAACTTCATCTGGCCAAAAATATCCCCGCCGGAGGCCTAAAATCTAATAGCGCAACACTTGCCCGCTATCGCTGACCACAAATTTGCGCACATCGCCAAAGCCGGGCGGGTCCTGTTCGGCCAGCACCTGGAACGGACGCTGTGGCAGGATGATCGACCGCTGCGTTCGCGTCGCCCCAGTATCGGCCCCACGCCCACCAAAGGGATCCAGCGCAAAGACCTCGCGTTCCACCTTGCCAAACCAGCCTGACCGCTCTTGCCGAACATCCTCGCTGGTCAGCTCCTCCATGGTCCAGGCCATTGCCCAGTCTTGCCCAGTCGGAGCATCCGCGTCCTCCAACACCCGGCGCAACGGGCCGGACTGCTCGGTATAGGCCGAGGAATACATCGGCCCCACGTGATAGCGCCGCAGCCGTTTGGGGTGCAGGTCGTCAAAATCCTCGTCAAATCCCTTGGCGATGGTCAGCAGTTTCAACCCCGCCAAACCCTGCGCCATCAAATGCGCCTGCACCTCGGGCCAGCGATATTGGTCCTTGGGTAGCGATGTTTTGCCGCTGTCCTCCAGCTCCATCAGGTAGATCACCGGCAGGTTGACCTGACTGTCATAGGCGGCCCAATGCAGCAGGAACTTGCGCCGCTCGCCATCCGCCTTGCCCAGCCATTGGCATTCGGGGTCGTTCTGGGTCCAGAACAAATCGCCCTTTAGCAGCTCCTGATAATACAGCCGTTGCGACAGGGCGAATTGTAGCTTGGTCGGCACCTCTTGGTCGGCGATGATCTTCCGGACCATGTCGTCTTTTAACTGATCCTCGGACGGCATATTGGCCAGATGCCCCTCGGCCTGCTGCGCGTCATTGGCCATGGTCATCAGCTCAGCCGCCACCGGAAAGCCGCTGTCGCGGGTGTCCATCGCCAGCGATCCAAAGAACCGCCCAGTATCGCGCCCAACCAGCAGATATTTCATGCTGAGCGCGCGAAAAGTGAAGTTCAGCCGCATCAGATAACCGGTCAACGCCTTGACGTCATGTTTGTCCAACGCGCCCTCGGCCTGCATCGTGCCGGCCACACGGGTCAGATGCTCGGTGATAATCTCAAACTTCTTGAAATACCGACGCGAGGCAAAGGTATCGCTTAGGCCGGTGTGGTCTTTGGCTAGGTCAGTCATGCTTCCCTCTTCCGTGTCGCTTGCGGCACGGACAGCGCCCGTCCGCCCCCGTCAAACCGCAGGTTTGCCTCTGGCAAAACGGCGGGCGCTTCGCTTCCGCCCGCGGACCGGCTGACATGATCTTGGGTGGGATCAATTCCGGCCACGTACAAACTTTCTATATCTAGTCCAGTCCTGACCCAGAAATCCAAAATGTTCCCGTAAGACACGTACCGCCTGTGTCACGGGCACTCCGTTATTTCTAAGCAGAGCTTCTTTCAAGTTGACCAAAGCAATCCAAATAAGTGGAAACCAAATCCGGATTACAAAATAAGCCGATATAGGAGCTTGAAGAGCTAGAAACACAACCACTAAGCCCATTAAACTATCCGGTGGCAGTCCTACAAACGTGAGCATGTTGGACATGAGCACCAGTAAACTCAATACACCTACAATTGCCCCACCATACAAAAGCATCGGCCCGTATATCAGGATAATTAATATCAGGATAGCTACCACGCTTATCCCCCATACAGGTTCTTGTCATGCTTCTCGACGATCTTAGCAAACCGGCGGGCAAAGCGCTCATCCGCCTTGGCCTTCTTCTCCAGAACGTCGCGGGCAAACACCATGTGATCCTCGTGCGCGTCCAGCATGTCGGCCATCTTCTGGTTTGTCGCCGTACCGATCGAGGCCATCGCGGTCTGCGCCTCTTGGTCGGTCTTTACGCCAATCTCGTTGATCCGGTGCGCCACATCCTGCTGCTGCGCGGTCTTCAGTGATTTGGTCAGCGCATCATAAAGCACCACCCGCTGCTGGGTGTCGGTTTGCAGCTTGTTGATCAGCACCATCTGCGTCGCCGCCTGGTTTTGCAGTGAATCGACCCAAGTTTTACCCTTCTCGATGTACCGCTCCAACGTCTGGCTCTTGGCCAGTTTGACCTGCTCGTCCTGCACCATGGCGTTATAGCCCGCGTTCAGGTCCGCCAGTTCAGTCTCCAGCTTGGTTCGCGCCGCCGCGTCCTGCTCAACCGAGATCTTGTTTTCCAACTCAATAATCTTGGGGTCCAGCGCCAGGATTTCGGCCCGCACGTTCTCTAGCTCTTGTACAGTCGCTTCACGATCATCCAGCGTCTCGGTCAGGTTCACCTGAACCTTTTCCTTCTGCTCATCCAGAACAGCCAACTGGCCCTCTAGCAGCTGAACGATAGTGTCAGACTTGGCGATCAAATCCTGCAGCTTGTCATCAATACTGGCGGTGCGCATGCGTTCTTGGCGCATCGAATCCGATTTACCAGCGCTGAAAATACCAACAAAGCTCTCCCAACCGGTCTTGTTGCGCATCTCGTCAAAGTCCTGCGAGAACGCCGAGGTCACATCATCCAGACCCATGATCAGCTCAGCAATATTGCTGTTCATCACTTCGGTATGGGCGTGCACGTCTTCGAGCGTGGCATTTTCGATATCGATGTCTGCCGCTTCACCTGCCGAGATCTTGTCGCGCGCGGCCTCGATCCGAGAGGTCAGGCCAGCAATCTTGGCCTGCGACTCTTTCACCTTGCTCTGGGTGTCTTCAACCATATCCTCAAAATTCGAAAACGACATAATCCCTGTTCCTCCCACAAAATTCTTTGCCCTCTACATAGGTATGTAAATCAAATTTACATCCCCTCGGGCCTTCTAAATCGATAATTTTAAGCAGAGTTTCGCAGACAAGGTCGCCAAAGGAAAGCCTTGGGTACAGATGGGCGGGCCACGGCCCGTGTACCGCTGGCGCACTCGGTGACCAAACCTAGAATTTGCCGTTGTCGTTTTTCCATTCGCTCTGTGGCACGACCTTTTCAGTGGTATCCCAGTGTTCCACCACTTTTCCGTCAGCGATGCGGAACAGGTCATAAAAGGCGCTGTGGTTGCCACCCAGCGTTCCCTCGCTAACGGACAGCACAAAACTGCCCTGCGCCAGAACACGATGCAGCCGCTGGTAATGGATATGTCTTTGGGTGTTGTCACCCGCCGCAAGCGCCGAGCGAAGGCTCGCACCACCGTCAGTCAAGCGCGGGTTATGCTCCACATAGGCTTCTTCATCGACAAAATCACCCAGCTGCTCAAACCGCCCTGCTATCAGAACCGTCTCAACAAAGTCCCGTACCAGCGCTCGGTTCTGTTCGGTCAGCGCCAGATCCGTCGCCTGCACTGGCCCATCCACCATACTGTGACCCGACGGGTTCGGCGGCTGACGTTCCTGAATGTTGTCCCAATGCTCAACGGCCTGACCATCCTCGAACCGAAAGACCTAGAAGCAGATCTTTCGACTGGCAAAGTCGTATTCCATATGGGCAAAAACATAATCCCCGTCCTCAAACCCGCGCACCATATTGACCCGAGGCCCTGTTTTCGACAGCCGTTGGAACAGCTGCGCCAGCCCCTCGCTGCCCTCATGGGTCTGCGGGTTGTGCTGAATATACTTGGCCTCATTGACCACAGAGATAGGACCGGGGGCGCCGGTCTCGATGCTTTTCAACAGGTCTCGAATTTGGTCTACCTTGCTCTCGGCCACTGGCTTGCGCTCCTGTTCAACGAAACAGGTAACCATAGCCGCCGCCCAACAATACCCCAAATACTAATCGCAAAGCTATCCAGAGCACATCCGCAAACCCTGCCCTGACCTTCGTCCCTAGGCACTGCGCCATGCGCAGTGCCACGCCCAACGGGAGGAACGCATCTAAGATGCGTGATCGACGGGCGGGTGAGGCCCGTCGACAGGGCGGGTGTTACCCGACTACGTTGAACTCAGGTCCATATGGGTACTTGGTGACATTCTCGTTGTCGTCTTCGTGGATCACCAGGATATCATGCTCGCGGTAACCACCGGCTCCGGGCTGACCGTCGGCAATGGTCAACATCGGCTCCATCGAGATCACCATGCCAGGTTCCAGCACTGTGTCGATGTCTTCGCGCAGTTCCAGACCAGCCTCACGACCATAGTAATGCGACAGCACACCAAACGAGTGACCATAGCCAAAGGTGCGGTATTGCAGCAGGTCGCGCTCTTCAAAGAAGGCGTTGATCTTGTGGGTGATCTCGGCGCAGCTCGCACCCGGCTTTAACAGTGAAATGCCGTATTCATGAGCCGCCACGTTGGCTTCCCAGGTCTTCAGGCTTTCGGCATCCACTTCTTTCACGAACATGGTCCGTTCCAGCGCAGTGTAATAGCCGGAAATCATCGGGAAAGTGTTCAGCGACAGGATATCGCCACGCTGCAATTTGCGGGCTGTAACCGGGTTGTGGGCGCCATCGGTGTTGATGCCCGACTGGAACCAGACCCAGCTGTCGCGGTATTCGGCATCTGGGAAGCGCTTGGCGATCTCCAGCTCCATCGCATCACGACCGGCCATCGCCACGTCGATCTCGCGCACGCCTTCTTTGACCGCATCGCGAATGGCAAAGCCACCTACGTCAGCAACTGCCGCGCCTTGGCGGATCATCTCGATCTCGGCCTCAGACTTTGCCATCCGCTGCACCATGGTCGCCTCGTACAGGTCCACGGTGGATTTCGGGTTCAGGTAGTGTTCTAGCTTACCTTTTTGCAACAACGACAGGTGATCGCTTTCATAGCCTACGACTGCATCTGGGCCTGATACGGACAGAATCGCCCGCCAGTAGTTGTCGCGCTGCCAATCTGTGTAGGTGATGTTGTCGCCATAGCAGCGTCGCCAAGGCTGACCGGCGTCGATACCGGCGGAAATTGTCACGCATTCATCAGCGGTGACAACCAGCCCATAGGGGCGGCCAAAGGCACAGTAGGTAAAGCCAGAGTAGTAGGAGATGTTGTGCATCGAGGTGAAAACAGCGGCGGTAACGCCTTTGTCCACCATGATTTTGCGCAGGCCCGCAACGCGGTTGGCATATTCAGCCTCGGTAAACTGCAAAGGTGCTTTTTCACCATTGTGAAAACGATACATTTCAGGACGTGAAGTCATATTCGACCCTTCCTTCTTACAAGAAAGGTCCCGGCGTTCAGGACGGTTTATAAGATATCTGGGCAGCATGTTGTTATGCGGCGACGCCATCGCCTGGCCCTTGGCTGGAAATTGCGGCGGATTTCTCCGCCGCGCAAGTTTTATTTTGTGAGAATTGCCACCACCTCACTGTCGATGTCGCTTAGCGCATCTATAATGTCGAAATGATGCTTTCCGGGATCGATTTTCTGATCGCACCCCCAGGCATCTGCCAGCCATTGGGCCTGATCCAGGAACGAAGGACGCTCATCTGCGCCGACCCAAACAGTGACCGAGGCTTCATAACGATCCTGCATCAGAACCGGGCTCTCGGCCTCAGCAGCGGCTTCGTCCAGCTTGAACTTCTCGTTCATCGAGGTCCGCATCAGCGGGCGTAGGTCCGACAGCGGCGAAATCGGCATCACAGTACGCAGCCTATTCCCGACCTCTGGTGCAAGCAGGCCCTTGTCCAGCATCCGCGCCACTAGGTGGCCACCAGCCGAATGCCCGGCCAGTGAGATCGGGCCCTCAACTTCCTGAGCGGCTCGCGTTACCGCCGCTGCGATTTGGGCTGTGATATCGGCGATCGAGACGTCTGGGCACAGGTCATACGACGGCATCGCGACGGCCCAGCCCTGCGCCAAGGCTCCAGCAGCCAAATGCGACCAGCTGGATTTGTCGAATAACAGCCAATAGCCACCGTGAACAAAGACAAACAGCCCTTTGGGCTTACCCTCAGGCAGGAACAGATCAAACTTGTGACGCTCACCGTCGCCATATGGAATATCCAGTTTCGCCCGTTCCCCCAGCGATGCCCGCAGCACCGCAGCCTCAGCCGCCCAACGCGGCGGATACCCATCAGCCCCGTCGATATAGGCGCCGTTGCTATATGCATCATCCAGTTCCATATCCATCCCCCAAGAATTCCTTTAAACCTAAAGGATATCCGCTGCGTCCAAATGTCAAATACTCTTACTGATCGTGCACTATCAAAAATTGTAGCACGAATATTTGATCAAATTCTGGACTCATGGTTCTTTCTGGACATATCTAGGCACAACTGTTCTGCATCCGACAAATCAATTCCGGGAGGCACCCATGCTTGACACCACCACCGAACTTCGTTCCCTTTTGAAAGACCCCAGCCTGCTGGAACACCGCGCCTATATTGGCGGGCAATTTGTCGACGGCGACGGCACCTTTGACGTCACCAACCCCGCGCGTGGCGATGTGATCGCCCAGGTTGCAGACATCAAACGCCCACAGGTCGCTGGTGCTATTGCTCAGGCAGAAGCAGCGCAAAAAGACTGGGCCAAGTGGACCGGCAAGGAACGCGCTGGCGTATTGCGCAAGTGGTACGACCTGATGATGGCGAACCAGGAAGATCTGGCCGTCATTCTGACTGCTGAAATGGGCAAGCCGCTGGCCGAAGCCCGTGGTGAAATCGCCTATGGCGCATCCTTCATCGAGTTCTTTGCCGAGGAAGCCAAGCGCATCTACGGCGAGACCATCCCCGGCCACCAGCGCGACAAGCGTATCACTGTGCTAAAACAGCCGATTGGTGTTGCCGCCTCGATCACGCCGTGGAACTTCCCCAACGCGATGATCACCCGCAAGGCCGGCCCTGCCTTGGCCGCTGGCTGTGCCTTCGTCGCCCGCCCCGCTGAACTGACGCCATTGTCGGCCACCGCGATTGCCGTATTGGCTGACCGCGCTGGCATTCCGGCGGGTGTGTTCAACGTTGTGCCATCCTCCAACGCCTCGGAAACCGGGTTGGAATTCTGCGAGAACAACGCAGTGCGCAAACTGACCTTTACCGGATCAACCGAAGTCGGCCGCATCCTGATGCGTCAGGCTGCTGACACAGTTATGAAATGTTCGATGGAGCTGGGCGGCAACGCTCCGTTCATCGTGTTCGACGACGCCGACATCGACGCCGCAGTCGAAGGCGCGATCATGTGCAAGTTCCGCAACAACGGTCAGACCTGCGTTTGTGCCAACCGGATCTATGTGCAGGCTGGTGTCTACGACGAATTCGCCGCCAAGCTAAAAGCTGCTGTTGAAAAGATGAACATCGGCGATGGTTTGGACGACGGTATCCACTTTGGCCCACTGATCAACGCCAAGGCCGTGACCAAGGTTCAGGACCACATCGCCGATGCCACCGCCAAAGGTGCCGAGGTTATTTTGGGCGGCAACCCGTCCGAACTGGGTGGCACATTCTTCCAGCCGACCATCGTGACCGGCGCCTCCAAGGACATGCTGTTCAGCACCGATGAAACATTCGGCCCACTGGCACCACTGTTCAAGTTTGAGGACGAAGACGAAGTGATTGCGCTGGCCAATGACACCATCTTTGGTCTGGCGTCATACTTCTACGCCAAGGATCTGAGCCGCGTGTACAAGGTGGCGGAAGAGCTGGAATATGGCATCGTTGGCGTCAACACCGGCATCATCTCAACCGAGCTGGCCCCATTTGGCGGCGTCAAGCAGTCGGGTCTGGGCCGCGAAGGCAGCCACCACGGCATCGAAGACTATCTGGAGATGAAATACATCTGCATGTCGGTCTAATCGACCCTTTGCCAAAACCTGTCGCGCATAGCGGCAGGCTCGCGTCTGCCCCACGGCAGGCGCATTCAGGCCAGAGTTTCACTGACTATATGTTAGTCAGTTGAACCGGCCATTTTGCCGACCAGCATCGTTGCTGCCTCGCGCCAAGCCGCATCTTCCTTTGCGGAGAAATCATCCTGCAGAACCTCTCGGAACGACAGCATCAAGGCATCGATTGCGGCTTGCCACTGATCCGCACTGATCGCCAGTGCGTCATGCTGCTCGCGCAACTTGTCGGTCAACAAATCAAGCGACTTCGGCTGCTCCAAGGTGCGCACAACCATCGTCAATATGGACGAAAATATCTCTTTCTGAATGCCGAAGTTCTGTGTGAACATGCCCTCGACTTCGGGGCGAGACAGAAAAAGATGGTGATAAAAGCTAGTGGTCAATTCCGCTTTTTTTGCAAAAACCCGCGAAAAACTAGATCGAACAGCCTCAGCTTGTTCCGTCATTCCAATTAACCCTTCCAATTCAGACATTAGATCCAGACCAAATCAACCGTTTACCTCACTACAGTGTAAGCACCGAACAGGTAATCCGTAGCGGAATAAAGTTGTGTTTCAAATATATAATAGTAAGTAAATTGCTGAATTTGCTTCAGAAAGCAGGAAAATCTCCCTCGCGTCGGCGATTTACATCCCCACGTTGAAACATACAGTAAGCGTACCACCTACCAAGACTATCCCATCGATAAATTCGCAATAAACCTGATCCGCACCAAGAAACTGGCATCGGCCTGCGTTACAATTTACGTAATGCGTATGACGGTGGATGATCAGCAACTGGCTGCGGCAGCGGCAAATGGCGACGCAGAGGCTTTTTCGGCCCTGCTGGGTCGTCACTATGATCGTGTCTTTGGCCTGGCCTTTCGGATGACCGGTCAGCGCGCCGAGGCCGAGGACCTGACTCAGGACATCTGCGCCGCGCTGCCTGACAAGATGGCGCATTATCAGCCCAGCGCTCGTTTTAGCACTTGGCTCTACCGGGTGGTGGTCAACGCCGCCCACGACCGCCGCCGCCGCGCTGCGACGCACACCAAGGCGGCCAGCGGCTGGGGCGACTGGGAGGTCGACCGACAGGCCGCCATCGCAGATACCAATAGCCAGCTTGATTGGCTAACCCGCGCTATGCAGGCATTGCCCGATGATTTGCGCGACACTCTGGCATTGATACTAGACGACGTGACCCACGCGGATGCCGCCGAGATCCTTGGCATCTCACCCGGCACTGTCAGCTGGCGAGTATCCGAGGCCAAAAAACATCTACGCGCCCTAAAAGAACAGGAGGACGCATCATGAGCGACCCCTTTGACGACCTAGACGATTTGAAAGACGCAATGCGCGCCGCCACCCCGGCGCCTGACGCCGCGCGCAAGGCAGAAAATATCGCACTAGCGGAAAAAAACTTTGCCACCCGCCAAGAAACAGCGGCGCAGGTCCGTTTCACCTCTGATCGCCCAAAACAGGGTTTCTTCAGAGGAGTATTTTCGATGTTCAAAGCTATTTCCACCCGCCAGGCGCTTACCGCTTCAACCGCTCTCGTTGCCATTGGCCTGTTTGTCTACCTGCCCGCGCTGCAGCAACCCGCCGACGTCCTAACGCCTCCACACCCTGAACCAACAATCGTCGATTCCATTGCTGGAACCCTAGAAGCCGACAGCCGTGTCCGGGTACAGGCCGAAGGCGAAGCCGAGGAAATGCTTGTCGCTCCAATGGAAGCCCCGGTAATGGCAGAGGTCGCAGACATGGCTGCGCCAACGGGGCAACTCTCGGGCGCTGCTCCGTCACCTTCGCTTTTGGCCCGACCTGCCGCCACGGCCAAACTAGAGCGGCGTAGCTTGATCGCCCCACCACCTCCTCCGGGGTATGCCGACGACACCCAAGTACGGATAGAACCCGATACCGAGGCCTTCGCCGAGGCAGAGCCCAACCCATTGAAGATCACCACCGAAGAACCGGTTTCCACCTTCTCGATTGACGTAGACACCGCCTCTTATGCGATCCTACGTTCCAGCCTGAACAACGGCCAACTGCCCAATGCGGAACAGGTGCGGATCGAGGAAATGGTGAACTATTTCCCCTATGACTATGCCACCCCATCGGACGGCGCACCGTTTTCCACTCGTGCCACAGTAATCGCGACACCGTGGAACCCGGAAACACGGCTTGTCCACATCGCGCTCCAAGGCGAGAAGCCCGCGCTGGATGAACGCCCGCCGCTGAACCTTGTTTTCCTGATCGATACCTCAGGCAGCATGGACGCCCCCAACAAACTGCCGCTGCTGAAGCAAAGCTTTCAGTTGATGCTGGCCCAATTGCGCCCCGAGGATAAGGTCGCCATTGTCGCCTATGCCGGTTCCGCTGGTCAGGTTCTGGAACCCACACAGGCCAGTGAGCGCGCTACTATTATGGCCGCCCTCGACAGGTTGGACGCCGGTGGCTCAACTGCTGGTCAGGAGGGGTTACAACAGGCCTACTCCACAGCCGAAGCCATGAGTGAAGACGGCGATGTCAGCCGGATCATTCTGGCCACTGACGGTGATTTCAATGTGGGCATCTACGACCCGGACGAGCTGAAGGACTTCATCGCTAAGAAACGCGAAACCGGAACCTACCTGTCAGTGCTTGGCTTTGGCCGTGGCAACCTGGACGATGCCACCATGCAGGCGCTGGCGCAGAACGGAAACGGTCAGGCCGCCTATATCGACACCCTGTCCGAGGCACAGAAAACACTGGTCGACCAGCTTGGCGGTGCCCTGTTCCCCATCGCCAATGACGTCAAGATTCAGGTTGAATTCAACCCCGCCCAGATCGCCGAATACCGGTTGATCGGCTATGAAACCCGCGCGCTGAAACGCGAGGATTTCAACAACGATCGCATTGATGCCGGCGAAATCGGTGCTGGTCACGCGGTGACTGCGATATATGAGGTCACACCGGTTGGCAGCCCTGCCCGGCTGAGTGACCCGCTGCGCTATCAGCCTGCGGAAGTGGCCGCGACCAGTGAAGAGTACGGTTTCCTGCGGCTGCGCTACAAACGCCCTGGCGAAGACACCAGCAACTTGATCGAAACCCCGATCCTGCCGGGCGGCGAGGCAACACCAGACATGCAGTTCGCCACAGCCATCGCCGGCTTTGGGCAGCTACTGCAGAACAGTCCGTATCTGGGTGATTGGTCTTACACTCAGGCCATTGATCTGGCCAACGGAGCCAAGGGGGACGATGCCTTTGGATATCGGTCACAGGCGGTGCAGTTGATGCGTCTGGCTGACAGTCTCAGCCAATAGATCGCCCCCTTACAACGGGAAAATCCCCTTGGTGGGCAACCAAGGGGATCCAGTCCCGGTCAACTAGGGAAAGAAGTATAGCCGGTCCTTACACGATCTCTGGCAGAAGATCGATCTGAAGCGTTCCCAGTTCATTCCGAACCGTTCCCACTACAGCTGGGAACGCGTTAATTAACTGTTTTATCCTCTACCAGATTAGACTTAGTACGCTTCGTCGAAATCTCAATACGTCGGGGTTTCAGCGCCTCGGGCACCTCGCGTTGCAGGTCGATATGCAGCATGCCATCCACATGGCTGGCCCCGGTCACCCGCACATGATCGGCCAAGGTAAACCGACGCTCAAATGCGCGGGTGGCGATACCGCGATGCAGGTAGCTGCGTTCCTCCACATCCTGGGCTTTCTTGGCGGTCACAATCAGCCCGTTTTCCTTCACTTCCACATTCAGGTCCGCCTCAGAAAACCCGGCGACAGCAATCGAAATGCGGTAGGCATCGGCATCCGTCTTTTCGATGTTGTAAGGGGGGTAACTGGGCTGCGCCACATCTGTGGTTAGGGCCCGATCCATCAGATCCGCGATCTGGTCAAAGCCAATAGAAGCTCGGTTTAGTGGTGCAAAATCAAAACTACGCATAATTCATCCTCAATCAGAGCGATACATGTTGCGCCTTCCCACATTGGGACAGGCATCTCAGATCCGAACCCCGTTAGCGGCGATCCGGATGACACTGAGATAATTACGCTATCGCGCCTTTCAAGAGGGGGTCAGCCGCCGGGCCGGACGAATTTGGCACCACCCGCGTTCATGCCGCTACCGACCCGTATCCGTTTGATCCGCCGGTCGGGTGCCGCCACCGGGTTACGACGCAGCAGCGCCTTCAGCTCGGCCACTCGATCAGCCAGCTTCATACCATAGGCAACCCTGCGCCCCTGATAGGTACCGCCACTAGAGATCACCGATAGGATCCGCCCACGCCCACCAACCATCGAAAACACCGGCGCACCGGATGAGCCAAAGGTCACATTGCAGTCAATCATCATCACCTGCTGGTATTCGCCCATCAGATTGCAGCGACGTTGCCGCGATGGGGCGGACTCGCGCCCCATACCATAAGATGTGACAGAGATTTCGTCGCCGTAGTTGCGCCCTGAATGCAATACAAATGGATCCGCCTCTGAACTGCTAATCGGGCTTTCCAGTCGGATCAGCGCCACATCATGGGTGATGTTTTCAATATTGGAATTCTGCTCGGACCGGTAACCGGGATGGGCGGCAATTTGCAGTGCCTGCCGTTCTGCAATGGCGCTGCCTTCCTGCAGTCCGGCCCTGAACTGAATCTGGTCCACGGCGCGCATTTGCCCGTCTCGGTCATAGACGCAATGGGCGGCAGTCAGCACCAGATCAGGCGCAATCAAGGTACCACTGCAATAGCCCTGCCCAGCAAAATCCAACCGTCCTACAGCTTCCCAGCCCAGCAAATCCTCGCGGTCAGAAAGCGCGCGCAGGCTGGTGCTTCCAGCCAAGGCGCCCCCGGCCAAAGACATCGCGACACATGTAGCAAGAGCTTTCAAACCTGCGCTCATTGCTTAATGAACTTTGCGCCAGTGTTGTTACGCCCATCACCAACCGTCACCCGCCCTACACCGGGCGGCAACCGGCTGCCCACCTGAACTTCGCTCAATTGGGCCTGCAGCAGCTCCAACTCTTCGGCCAGCGCCGATCCAAGAGATACCTGCTCGCCGTCGACCTCGGCCTTGGCGGAAACAACCGACACGATACGTGGGGTGCCATTGTCAAAGGAAAAGACCGGTGCGCCGGATGAGCCAAAGTCAACATCACAAGACATCACAAGAACCCCCTGCTGGCGGGCCATCACGGCACAGACCTCTTGCAACGCTGGCGCTTCGGCGCGGTCATGCGCGTAAGATACCACTCCGATTCGCGCGCCCTTGCGCGGGCGGACATCGGTTTGAAACGGAGTAACCGTGGTATTGCGAATGGGGCGCTGCAATTGCAGCAGGGCGATATCGTTGCGCACCCTCTCGGTCGAAACCTGACCATCATAGATATAGTCCGGATGCACAACAGCCCGCCGCACGGTGCGATAGGCCGAGGCACGCCCATTCCGCCAACCAGCCAAAAACTCAATGGTATCAGGGCGAAGCCGGGTCTTGGTTCGATTGTCATACAAGCAATGCGCCGCCGTCAGCACCAGATCAGGCGCAATCAGCGCTCCGGTGCAAAACCCATCGCCGTTGACGTCCAACCGGCCCACAGCCTGCCACTGGCGGCCTGCATCGGTGGTATCCATCCGCAACAAACGGCTGTCCTGTGCGGCGGCCATCATAGGCACCAAGGCCATTACACATACCATCAGCAAATGTCGCAAATACTCACCTCCAACGCTTTGTGACACGCAGGCTAGAGGCGTCTCACGGCAAAATTACGGCAAAGCGCAGATGAATGCAGGTGATTCCTGTATTTTGGTATGTGTTATGTCAGCGTAGTTGTGGAATTGTCGGCGCGCGCTTTCCCGGTTCGGTCATCGCAGGCGGTTGCGGCCCCCCGGTTGCCCAATCCAGCAGCTCCACCGTGTGCATAATAGGCAGCTCTGTCGCCGACCCGATCTGCATCATGCATCCTATATTGCCCGCCGCAATCACGTCTGGCATCTTGGCCTCCAGCGTCCGCACCTTACGGTCCTTCAACTGCCCGGAAATTTCGGGCTGCATCAGGTTATAGGTACCAGCTGATCCACAACACAAATGACTGTCCGCAGGTTCTACCACCTTGAACCCCGCGCGTTTCAGCAATGTTTTAGGGTGCGTCTTGATTTGCTGGCCATGCTGCAATGAACAGGCTGCGTGATAGGCAACCGTCAGCCCCTTGTCCGCGCTGATGGGCAGGTCCAACTGCATCAACAGCTCCGAAATATCCATCGCACGTTCCGACACCCGCGCCGCATCCGCAGCTAGCGGATCATTGCGGAACATATGGCCATAGTCCTTGACCGTGGTGCCACAGCCGCTGGTATTGATGACAATCGCATCCAACCCTTTGCCATCAATTTCACTGCTCCAGGCCCGAATGTTCTTGGCCGCCGCCGCGTGGCTCTCATCCTCGCGCCCCATGTGATGGGTCAGCGCACCGCAACACCCTGCGCCCTCGGCCACCACAACCTCACAGCCCAATCGGGTCAGCAACCGAATGGTGGCATCGTTGATGTCCGTATTCAGAGCCTTCTGCGCACAGCCCGTCATCAGCGCTACACGTTTCTTGCGTGGCTCCACGGCGGCAAAACTCTGCGGATCATCATTGCGACTAACTGGTGGAATGTGCTTTGGCGCCATCTCCAGCATCGCCTTTAGCCGTGGATCAGGCATCAGGTTGCGCAACGGCCGCGCAATTTTGGCCCCCAGCAGCGCCAACCGGAACCGCGCCGGATAGGGCAAGATCCGAGACAGGATCCACCGCAGGGCACGATCACTAAACGGTCGTTTATAGTTCGCCTCAATATAGGCCCGCGCATGGTCCACCAGATGCATGTAATGCACCCCACTTGGGCAGGTGGTCATACAGGCCAGACAGGACAGGCACCGGTCGATGTGCTTGACCGTCTTCTCATCCGGCACACGCTCATTTTCCAGCATATCCTTGATCAGATAAATCCGCCCGCGCGGGCTATCCAACTCATCCCCCAGCACCTGATAGGTCGGGCATGTCGCTGTGCAGAACCCACAATGCACACAGGACCGCAGGATCTCATTGGACCGCTGGGTCGCAGGATCATTCAACTGCTCTTTGGTAAATGTCGTTTGCATGCTTATTCCGATTGGTTTGTCTGACGATGAGAGTGAACAGGATCACTGCAACCATGGTTCAGATAATTGGTACTCGCCTGATTGAGCGACAGGTCGTTCGCCCCACCTTCGTAATCCGGCTGTTCTCTTTGGATCGGATCATCCTGCCAGCCACAGACATTACAGATCTCATGATGGCCTACCTCCTCAAACGCGCCCAGCGCGCCACGACAGGGGCAATAGCAACACTGCGAACGTTTCATCCCATCAGCCCCGAATTAAGGATCCCTCGTGGATCAAATTTCGCCCGCAACCCCGCTGAAATCGCCGCCAACGGTGCAGGCTGTGGATGGAACTGCCCCAAACGCATCCGTGTCTCGGCACTGCCACGCACCAGCGTCGCATGCCCCGAAACGCCCATACGCGCCCTCAGATCAACACCCTCCGGGACCAAGGCCCAAACCAATCCCCCGCCCCAATCAAACTGAAGCGCATCCGCCTGCAACTGGTCGGCCAGCGCCACAGCATCCGATGGCTTGACCGAGATCCGCCAAACATCCCCCTCTCGCCCATAAAACGCACTGACGTCCCGAATACCCCGCCACAGGTCCGCACTTCTTTCAACCTGCTGTGTCTCACCAAACTGCGCCAGATCAGCGCTCAACCGATCTGCCCGATAGGCAACCGAACTCGAAAAACCTTCGATCCGTACATAAGCCTTACGCGTGTCAGGGTCATACCCTGCCCCAGTCACATCATAGGGCGACCCCAACGCCGCAGACATCACTTGCACCGCCACCGACAGGCCGACATCACCAACCTGAACAGTTGCCTCGGCCTCCGGCTCCGGCAGCACCTTGAACGACACCTCGCTCAGCGCCCCCAATGTGCCATGCGCCCCTGCCATCAGCTTGACCAAATCATAGCCGGTGACATTCTTCATCACTCGGCCACCGTTCTTGACCACATGCCCAGCGCCATCGACGAACCGAACCCCCAACAGAAAGTCCCGCGCGGCCCCACATTGAATACGCCGAGGACCTGATACATTGGCAGCAAAGACACCCCCGATTGTCGGCTCCCCATCACTGCCCAACAGCCCACGATGATCCATCGGCTCAAACGCCAACCGCTGGCCGCTCTGCGCCAACAGCGCCTCAATCTCAGCCACCGGCGTTCCCGCCCGCGCCACCATCGTCAACGCACCCGGTTCATACAGCTCGACACCGCTTAACCCTCGGGTGCTTAACACCTCACCATCACTCGCAAACCCTCGGGTGCCCCCACCCTGAATGCACAGCGGGCCACCTGCATCAGCAATCACTTCTACCAATTCAGTCTCGGATTTCGGCTTCAACATCATCTTCTTCATCTGGCCCTAAATATCCTGGGGGTTTGGGGGCAAAGCCCCCATCACTTGCTCAGCTCCACAGCGCGTCGCCCTTCGGTCACCGACAGCGGAAACACCTTGGCGGGGTTCAACAGCCAATGCGGGTCAAACACATCCTTGACCTTCAACTGCGCTTCCAGATCCTCGGGGGAATATTGATGCAACATCAGATCCCGCTTCTCGACTCCGACACCATGCTCACCGGTCAGACAACCGCCAACCTCAACACAAAGCTTCAGGATATCGGCACCCATGTCCTCACACAGCTCCAGATCCCCAGGCTTGTTGGCATCAAACAGGATCAGCGGATGCATATTGCCATCCCCGGCATGAAACACATTGGCCACCCCCAGCCCATATTGCTTACTCAATTCACCAATCCGCCGCAGCACATAGGGCAGCTCGGTCACCGGGATCGTCCCGTCCAAACACATGTAGTCGTTGATTTGCCCCATCGCGCCAAACGCCGATTTGCGGCCCAACCAGATCCGCCCAGCCTCATCCGCGTCCTGCGCCTCGCGCAGCTCTACCGGATTGTGCGACCGCGCTATTTCGATGATCAGCCCCAACTGATGATCAATCTCTTCAGGGCTGCCCTCGACCTCAATGATCAACAGCGCTTCGCACATCGGATAGCCCGCCTTGGCAAACGCCTCACAAGCCTCGATACACGGCCGATCCATGAACTCGATCGCCACCGGCAAAACCCCAGCTTTGATGATATCACTGACACAGGCCCCGGCCACCTCATTGCTGTCATAGCCAATCAACACCGGCCGCGCGCCCTCGGGCTTGCGCAAAATTCGCAAAGTCGCTTCGGTCACCACACCCAACTGGCCCTCACTGCCGCAGATCACACCCAACAGATCCAATCCACCGGCATCCAGATGCGCGCCGCCAATCTCAACCACGGTACCATCCATCATCACCATGGTCACGCCCATCAGGTTGTTGGTGGTCACGCCGTATTTCAAGCAATGTGCCCCGCCTGAATTCATCGCGATATTGCCGGCAATCGCACAGGCCAATTGCGACGACGGGTCCGGTGCATAGAAAAAGTCCTCTTCCTCTACCGCGCCCGACACGCTCAGATTAGTGCGCCCAGTCTGCACCCGGATCACCCGGTTGTCATAATCCGCCTCCAGCACTTCGTTCATCCGGGCCACCCCCAAGATCACGCAGTCGGCAGTGGGCAGCGCTCCACCCGCTAGCGATGTCCCCGCCCCACGTGGCACCACTGGCACACCCATCTGGTGACAAATCCGCAAAACGTCCGAGACTTCCTGCGTGCTACGCGGCAACACCGCCAACATCGGCGGACAGCGATAAGCCGTCAGTGCATCACATTCATAGGCCCGCGTCTCGGCCTCGTCCTGTATCAACGCATCCCCCGGCAAGACTGCCGCCAGTTTAGCAACCAACTCGGCTTTGCGCGCTAGAATCACAGCACTGGGGGATGGCATATCCATGTCGGCTCTCCTTTTGGTAAATTAATATTACCAATTTATACCCTCTGGCAAGAACCATATTGTCGCGTTAGGCTGACCTCATGACATGGACAGACCGCCTTAATCTCTTTTCCTCCTTTGATTTAGTAGCTTTAGCCATTCTGATCGGAGGCTGGTTTTGGATTGGCTGGCGCATCGAGAGCCCCGCGCCTACGCGCCCTTCGGTCTCAGTCCTGATGGAGGACTTCCGCCGCGGTTGGATGCATCAGATGGTATCCCGTGATCCACGGGTCTTTGATGCCCAACTGATCGGCAGTCTGCGCCAAGGCGCCACCTTCTTCGCCTCGGCTGCGATGATCGCCATTGGTGGCGGCCTCGCTCTGATCGGCAACACCGAACAGCTCGAAGGCGTTGTTAGCGATCTCACGCTCGGTCAGGCACCGGCCTTTGTCTGGGAGATCAAACTGCTTCTGGTGCTGATGTTTCTTGCCAATGCCTTTCTGAAATACGTCTGGGCCCATCGGCTGTTTGGTTATTGTTCGGTCCTGATGGCCGCAGTTCCAAACAAACCGGACGGCGACCAAGCCTACCCGCGCGCAGCGCAAGCGGCAGAGATCTGCATCAATGCCGCCCGCAGCTTCAATCGCGGCATGCGCTCCACCTATTTTGCACTAGCCGCCGTCGCCTGGCTGGCCGGCGCCTTCGCCCTGATCGGCGCAATTCTGGTCACTCTGGCCATGCTCTATCGCCGAGAGTTCGTGTCACAGTCACGCGAAACCCTGCTGCGTATCCCGCCAGACACAACAACGTGAATCCTCTCTTCTCTCTACCCCGCTAGAGTGCGGACATGCAACATTTCATTGCCCTCATTCTCGCCACCGCTGCGTTGCCTGCCTTTGCCGACGATCCCACTGTTGAGAACGTAAGCGCACAACACTCTGGCAGCGGCTGGCAATTCCACGTCACGATTTCGCATCCCGACACAGGCTGGGATCACTATGCCGATGGCTGGCGCGTGCTGGATATGAATGAAACTGAGCTGGGCCTGCGGGTCCTCGCCCACCCTCATGAACAGGAACAACCCTTTACTCGTTCGCTGGGTCGCGTCCAGATTCCTAAGGGAACTCGGCAAGTCCAAATCCAAGCCCGCTGCCTAACCGACGGCTGGGCCACAAAAACATATCTGGTCCGCCTACCGTAACACGCCCGTACTTCTTTTTGCTAAAAATACTCGCGCCGCAGGCACGCGCCATAAGGCGCGTCCAAAGCCCCTCAGACCCGATGATACGGGCTACCACCCAATATGGTCGCCGCGCGATAGACCTGCTCGGCCAGCATCACCCGCACCAACATGTGTGGCCAGACCATCTTGCCAAAGGATATCGAAAAATCGGCTTCAGCCCGTAGGCTGGGGTCAATTCCATCGGCCCCACCGATGATCAGCGCCAAGTCCTGACGCCCCGTATCGCGCCAGCCAGCCATCTTTTGCGCGAAATCAGGCGAGGACAGCACCTTGCCGCGCTCATCCAGTGTGCAGATCACCGCGCCTTTGGGCAGCGCCTTGCGCAGCAATGCAGCCTCGGCTGCCATACCGGCGTTTTTCTTATCCTCGACCTCGACCACCCGCGCAGGCCCAAGCCCCAGGGCACGGCCACTGCGGTCAAACCGGGTCAGATAGTCATCGATCAGAGTTTTTTCAGGGCCAGCCCGCAGGCGGCCAACAACACAGAGATGTACACGCATGGTGACCTACCTCAGCAGCAGCCCGCGCGAATGCACGGGCCGATCCCCTTGTTAGGCTTAAACGGCGCTATCGCCGCCCAGCCACATTTTTTCGATCTGGTAGAACTCGCGCACTTCGGGGCGGAAGACATGGACGATGACATCGCCGGTATCAACCAAAACCCAATCGCCAGTATCACGGCCTTCGGTCTTGCAGGTAAATCCATACTCTTGCTTGATCCGCTCAGTCAGCTTTACCGCCAGCGCGGAAACCTGGCGGGTCGACCGGCCGGTGGCAACGACCATGTGGTCGCCGATAGCCGTTTTACCGCGCAGATCAATCTGCACCACATCTTCGGCTTTGTCTTCGTCAAGCGAGGACAGGATAAAGGCCAGCAGTTCATCGCTGGAAGGTCGAGGTTGAGCCGCCGTCACGGCTGCCCCACGGTCAGCGGCATCAGTCGCTTCAGATTCAGGTGACAGGACTCTGTCCTCCATTTTGGGCGCCGTCCGTCCCCCGGCGCTGGGGATAGGACAAAAATAGCAAGCCTCAGACCTGCTTTCAACGCGGCCGATAAGATTTGAGGCGAATCAAGGCGCCTCTGTGCCCGATCTGCACGGCAGAGTGAAGAGGGTAGCAGCCATGCACATAAGGAAATCGCGCAATGTTCGCTATGTTTACCGCACTTGGGCCTGTCTTTACCCCAGTTGGGCCCGTCGAACCCTTGATTGCCTAGGCCACCGCCTGTATCTGACAGCCATGATACCCGTATTGGCGCAAAAAATCGAACTGCAAGATCGCACCCGACTGCGCGAGCGATTCTTTGGTGCTGCCCGCTCGGTTTTGGCTCGGCTATAACGCCTTCCCGCCCCTCAGCCAGCTTATTGAAATACACAACGGGAGAGGACCCCATGTCCCCCAAAACGCTCTATGACAAAATCTGGGATGCGCATGTTGCGCATGAAGCCGAAGACGGCACCAGCCTGCTGTATATCGACCGCCACCTGGTTCACGAAGTAACCAGCGCCCAGGCATTCGAAGGCCTGCGCATGGCCGGCCGCAAAGTTCGCGCGCCAGAAAAGACCATTGCTGTGCCAGATCACAACGTCCCGACTACGCCAGACCGCGTTGACGGCATCAAGAACGAAGAAGGCCGCATTCAGGTTGCCGCTCTGGATACCAATGCCAAGGAATTTGGCATTCATTATTACCCAATGAACGACATCCGTCAGGGCATCGTGCACATCGTTGGCCCCGAGCAGGGCTGGACCCTGCCCGGCATGACCGTGGTCTGCGGCGACAGCCACACCGCGACTCACGGTGCGTTTGGCGCGCTGGCACACGGCATCGGCACCTCCGAGGTTGAGCACGTTCTGGCCACCCAGACACTGATCCAGCAGAAGTCCAAGAACATGAAGGTCGAAATCACCGGCAAGCTGAAGCCCGGTGTGACCGCCAAAGACATCACTCTGGCTGTCATCGGCGAAACCGGCACTGCTGGCGGCACCGGCTATGTCATCGAATATTGCGGCGAAGCGATCCGTGATCTGTCGATGGAAGGTCGTATGACCGTCTGCAACATGGCCATCGAAGGCGGCGCCCGCGCTGGCCTGATCGCGCCAGACGAAACCACCTTTGAATATGTCAAAGGCCGCCCCCACGCCCCTAAAGGCGCCCAGTGGGAAGCTGCGATGGACTGGTGGAAAACACTCTACACCGACGAAGGTGCCGAGTTTGATCTGGTTGTCACCCTGAAAGGTGAAGACATCCAGCCGGTTGTCACCTGGGGCACCTCGCCCGAGGACGTTCTGCCGATCACCGCAACTGTTCCGTCGCCCGAAGACTTTACCGGCGGCAAGGTTGATGCGGTCAAACGCGCGCTGGACTACATGGGTCTGACCTCTGGCCAGAAACTGACCGACATCGAAATCGACACAGTCTTCATCGGCTCCTGCACCAACGGCCGCATCGAAGACCTGCGCGCCGTGGCTGACGTGGTCAAAGGCAAAAAGATCAAAGATGGTATGCGCGCCATGATCGTTCCGGGTTCCGGCCTGGTCCGTGCACAGGCCGAAGAAGAAGGTCTGGGCGACATCTTTGTCGAGGCAGGCTTTGAATGGCGTCTGGCCGGTTGCTCTATGTGTCTGGCAATGAACCCCGACCAGCTGTCCGAGAACGAGCGCTGTGCCTCGACCTCGAACCGTAACTTCGAGGGTCGCCAAGGCTATAAGGGTCGCACCCATCTGGTGTCCCCTGCCATGGCCGCCGCTGCTGCCCTGACCGGCAAGCTGACCGACGTACGCGAGCTGGTATAAGGAATACGTACATGGAAAAGTTTGAAAAACTTCAGGGCATCGCTGCCCCTATGCCGCTGGTCAATATCGACACCGATATGATCATCCCTAAGGTCCACTTGAAATCAATCAAGCGGACCGGTTTTGGCAAGAACCTGTTCGACGAAATGCGGTTCAACCGTGACGGCACCGAGATCGCTGATTTCGTGCTGAACAAGCCGCAGTACCGGGATGCTGACATTCTGGTGGCCGGTGATAACTTTGGCTGCGGCTCGTCGCGCGAACACGCACCTTGGGCGATTGCTGATTTTGGCATCAAATGTGTGGTTTCGACCTCGTTTGCTGACATCTTCTTCAACAACTGCTTCAAGAACGGCATCCTGCCAATCGTTCTGCCGCAAGAGCAGGTCGACATTCTGATGGCTGACGCTGAAAAAGGCGCCAACGCGCGGATGACTGTGGATCTGGAAGCCCAGGAAATCACCACATCCGATGGTGACGTGATCAAGTTCGACGTCGACGCCTTCAAAAAGCACTGCCTGCTGGAAGGTCTGGATGACATCGGTCTGACCATGGAAAAAGCTGCGTCAATCGACACATTCGAAGAAAAGGCCGCTCAGTCACGCCCTTGGGTCTGAACTGGCGATACGCCTAAGACAAACAAAAGGCCGCTCAGAAATGGGCGGCCTTTTTTAGTACCGTCTCTGACAGATCAGTTGCTGGCGAACACTTCCCCCGCGTGAACACCTTCCATGGTCATGGTAAATTCACCTGCCGCCTGTTTTCGAACCTCAGCAATTTTCTCCTGAGCCGCTGCGGCGGTTTCAGCATCTGAATACTGGGTAATCACACACATCGTTAAATCGCCAGTGCGCACCATTTGCACACCAGTTGCCCCAACTGACATAACCAGCGGAACGTATTTCTCATTGGCAGTAGCGATCATTTCGTCTGACATTTCACTGGCAGACCAAAGGGTCAAAGTAACATAGGCCAAAACTTATTACTCCTCTCAACAAATCGACGAATCAATACGCCGAATGGCTGATCGTAGCATGAGCGCCGCAACACCTGCTGGCAGTGCGCAGCATTCAGCCGAGTCAGTAGTATACTGTCCTGGCAAACATTCCCCCTGCACGTGGCTAACAAATTAGGCCATAGTACACCCACATTGACCTCAATCACTTTGGATTGGCAGGTTTAGTAGAATGAATTTTTAGGAGAGATAATATGTCAGACTCAGCGAAATGGATGCTGCTTGGCGCTCTGTCACTGGTTTTCAGTATTCTGGTGCTAGGCAATACCGTCATCGCGACCATGGCAGTCACCACCCTAACCGGCGCAATGCTGATGGTGTCCGGCGTGTTTCAAGTCGTCGGCGGCGTTACCAGTGACGAATCGATGGGCAGCAAATTATTCGGGATACTGATGGGTCTTTTGATGGGGGTTCTTGGCACCAACTTTCTATTCAACCCACTGGAAGGGGCTATATCGCTGACCATGCTAATTCTCATCCTGCTTGCCGCTAGCGGTATTGTGCGGTTGGTCTTTGCGTGGAAGCTGCGCAGCACTGGATACTTTTGGCCAATGATCCTGTCTGGCGCCATCTCTGTACTGCTGGCAGGATATATCTGGACCAACTTCGCAGCCGCATCTTTGACTTTCCTAGGCATAATGCTGGGCATCGAATTGATGATGAACGGGTTCGGTTTGATTGTAATCGGGCTTTCAAGCCGCAGCCAAAACAACTGAGCCGGTCAATTATGACCATACATCCAGTCAGGCGGCCACTGTCATAGGTTGCCTGACCCTCCCTATGGAGAACAGGGTCAGTACCACCAGATGTAGTAGTGAAAACGAAATACCTCTAGATGCAGGGCGCTCATGATGCATTCCCGCACCACTTCCCTAACCATAACCCCGACCCAAAGCGATATTTTCCGCCCAGATCTTGAGAGGAATCGCGAAACAAGGCACAAATAAGGCGCAAATGAGGCATGGCAATCTTAATTCATCAGGGTTGCGTCAAGTTGGAACAAAGGTTCGGCAACGTATCGACCTGTCCAGTTTGAAGGGAACGAACAGTGATAACACGGATAACTGGCGCAGCAATGCGCGGCATACTTGTGGCGTTTCTGATCGCCATGCCGTCTTTGCTATTACCCAACTCGGCAACAGGTACGACCGAAATTGTAGCACTGATGGCCCTATTGGGCGGCATGCTGACATTTGCCGAATACTACTCCAGCTTCCCCAGTTTCATCGAATTCCGCGAGGCACCGCCGCTGAACCGCATGCGGTTCCTGTCGATGCTGCTGACGCTCGGCGCTCTTTGCCTGATGGCACGACACTCGTTTGACCCAACCGGCCTAACATCACTGGTGCATGGTCTGGGACTCATGCTTGGAAATGCGTTGGATTTCTCATACTCGCCAGTGCACCTGATCACCCTGATGCTGCCCGCACATACCCAGCCGGAAACCGTGAACATGGTCCGCTCGGCTGCTGGGCTGTCTTATGTAATCGGCCTAATCAGCATTGCCTGCTTCTTCTTTGCCATCCACGTCCGCAACTGGCCAGTCGCCAACGGCGCATTCAATGTCTGGGTCAACCTACCATTGTTCGACCCCACCACTGGCGGCGATGTCGTTCAACGGCTTCAGCGCGACGGTCGCGTCAACATGGTGATTGGCGTCCTTTTGCCCTTTGCCATTCCAGCCATAGTTAGCCTGCTGTCAGCAGTGCTGAACCCAGCAATATTGAACAACCCGCAAACTCTGGTCTGGATGATCGGAGCCTGGGGCTTTCTACCCGCCTCGATGCTAATGCGCGGTATGGCAATGCTGCGTGTGGCAGACCTGATCGAACAGAAACGCCGCCGCGCCTATGCCAATGCACAGGCACTGCAAGCCGCATGAGGGGATGGGCCGCAGGTCTACTGCTGCTCTTCTTTGCCCTTCCTGTCAAAGCTGATACCCTGCGCATCGCCACGTTCAACACCGAACTATCGCGTAATGGCCCCGGCGTTCTGCTACGCGATATTCAACGCGGCAAAGATCCTCAGATCAAAGCAGTCATAGATCAAATCGCTACAGTGAACCCTGATATACTGGTTCTTCAAGGTATCGACTGGGACTATGAAAAGCGTACCCTTCAGGCCCTGCAACTCCGCCTGAAACAAGCCGGAGCCACCTACCCGCATTTATTCGCCCAGCAGCCCAATTCTGGAATGGCCAGTGACTTGGATCTGGATGGCGACGGTCGCCTTGGCGGCCCAAGGGACTCGCAAGGATACGGCAGCTTCACCGGCCAAGATGGCAATGCGGTGCTGTCGCGACTGCCCATAGATCGCGATGCGGTACGGGACCTTAGCCCACTGCTGTGGCGCGACCTGCCCGGCGCCCAACTGCCACAGCACCCTGACGGCTCGCCGTTTCCATCTGCAAAAGCCCTGCGAGCCCAACGCCTGTCCAGTACGGCACACTGGGTGATACCACTAAAGACACAAGACGGCGGCACTCTGTCTCTGCTCACCTTTCAGGCCACCCCACCACTGTTCGACGGAGCCGAGGATCGCAACGGTAAACGCAATGCAGACGAAATCCGCCTGTGGCAACTGCTGTTAGACGGAGCCCTTGGCCCTACCCCTAAAACACCCTTGGTCATCGCAGGCGGTGCCAATCTTGACCCACACCGTGGCGACGGCCAACGCAGCGCCATCACCGCGCTACTGGCCGACCCACGCCTGCAAGATCCCCGCCCTACCAGCTCTGAAGCCGAGGAAAACACCGTTGAATGGGAAAACGCTGGCCGAATGAGAGTCGACTACCTGCTGCCCTCTGCTGACCTGCAGGTGCTTGATGCTGGCGTCCACTGGCCCACAATATCAAATCAGACCTCAGACCAGTCCGACTTTCTCGCCAGTCGCCACCGTCTGGTCTGGCTGGACATCTCGCTGGACCAACGCTGACGGCAGCGCCGAAGCAATTGCCTGATCCAACGGAGTGTGACGAAAGCCCGGTAACAGCGCCTCAAACCTAGCTCCATCCAACCGGTGCCCTGTGTTCCACAGATACCGCATCTCCAACAGCCCCCGCGCCATTGCCCAAAACGGCCGCGCTAGTTGCAGCGGCAACCAAGACATCGATTTCAACCTGGCCTGCTGCGAGCTCACCCGGTTCACCGCCGCCAGAAGCTCTCGTCCCGTCAGCGTATACCCTGCAAACGGCACATCCGTGAAAACGGGCAGGGCCGCACGTTTTTCAGCCAGCGCAACCGCCGCCCGCGCAAGATCAGGCAAATACCCCCAGGCATGCGGCAAATCAGGATCACCGGGATAGGTAAACCGCCCTTTGGCCAGATCCTTAATCAGGATCATGTCGAACCAATTGCCTGACGCCTGAGTGTCCAAGAAATCCCCTGCCCGCAACAAGATGGTCCGCACCCCCGACTGACGATAGGCCTTCTCCATCTCAACCCGGATTTTCCCCAGTGGGTTTTCAGCGTGATGCGGTGTGCTTTCCGACCAAGGCCCCGGCGTGTGCTGCCCAAACACATAGACATTTCCCGGCACAATCACCGTCGCCCCAACTGCGCGCGCCGACGCAATCACCTGCGCATGCAGTTCAGGCACCTGTTCGGCCCAGTCAGGATAGTTGGGATTCCAGCCATTCACGATCACCTGCGCGCCTCTGGCCGCCTGCATCAATTGGCCTGACTTGCGATCAAAATGCCTCACCTCCCATCCCGCTTGGGAAAAGGCTTCGGAACAGGCGCGGCCAATTCGACCAGTGGCGCCAAGGATCAAAACAGTGCCAGTCATTTGATAATCTCCATATTGCGTCTGACACCAAGGTAAGCATTCATAACAATATGGATATTGTCAGAATTTGCAGCTCTGCTATTCATTATCGAATGGATAACTCAACCACCCTCCCCGATTGGTCCCTGATCCAAAGCTTCCTTGCTGTGGCCGAAACCGGCTCGCTCTCTGCTGCGGCCCGTCAGCTGAACCGCAGTCAGCCCACCCTGGGCCGTCATATCCAAACGCTAGAGCAGGATCTGGGTTGCCAACTGTTTGATCGCCACCCACGCGGCCTTCAACTGTCGCCCAGCGGCACCCAACTGCTGCCAATGGCGCGCGAAATGCATGCCCAGATGAACGCCATCGCCCTCAGCGTGGCAGGCCAGTCGCAGCAGCTCAGCGGCACCGTACGCATCACAGCAAGCGTCTTTGCCTCGCATTACGTGCTGCCTCCTATCCTGGCCCAGATCCGCCAGCAAGAACCCTCGATCGATCTGGAACTGGTCCCCTCTGATAGCAGCGAAAACCTGCTGTTCCGCGCAGCAGATATCGCCGTGCGTATGTACCGACCCACGCAGCTCGACATCATCATCCGCCACGTCTGCGACCTGCCCCTTGGCGTCTTTGCCGCCCATAGCTACCTAAACCGCCGTGGCACCCCCGAAACCATTGATGAACTGCTCCAGCACGACCTTGTCGGGTACGACAGCAACGACCTGATCCTGCGCACCACCCGATCATTGGGCTGGACGGTCGACCAACATGACTTTGCCACCCGCTGCGATAATCAGGCTACCTACTGGGAGTTGGTCCGCGCCGGCTGCGGCATCGGTTTCTCGCAAACAGGCGTCGGACGACACGACCCATTGGTTCAGGAACTAGATCTGGGGCTAGAAATCCCTCCGCTTCCAGTCTGGCTGGCAGCCCATCAAGCCATGCGCCAAACCCCACGCGTCTCACGGGTCTGGACCCTCCTCGCTCAGGGCCTGACCGACCGCCAATAACCCACCCCACCTTCTTCTTGTCTATAATACCTCTGCCAGAGGCCCCCGAGGTGGCAGCCGCAAGGCTGCCGCCAAGACAAACAGCGCGCCAAAGGCGCACATTTTAACGCCCATCACCCCGGAACCGCACCCTAGCCTCATTGACCACAAGGGCCTCAACGGGTACCCCCCCTTAAAGCTTTTTCTAGGAGTATCCGCATGTCCAACCCATCGATTCTGATTCTGCCCGGCGACGGCATTGGCCCCGAAGTCATGGCGCAAGTCACCCGGATCATCGACTGGTATGGCGAAAAACGGGACCTGGCCTTCGATGTCAGCACCGACCTAGTTGGCGGCGCCGCTTATGACGCTCACGGGGTTCCATTGCACGACGACACAATGGCCAAAGCCATGGAAGTTGACGCTGTTCTGCTGGGTGCCGTTGGCGGCCCAAAATACGACAACCTCGACTTCTCGGTAAAGCCCGAGCGCGGCCTGCTGCGTCTGCGCAAGGAAATGGATCTGTTCTCCAACCTGCGTCCAGCTCAGTGCTTTGACGCCCTGGCCGATTTCTCGTCGCTCAAGAAAGATCTGGTTGCCGGTCTGGACATCATGATCGTGCGCGAGCTGACCTCGGGCGTGTATTTTGGCGAACCGCGCGGCATTTTCAACGAAGGCAACGAGCGCGTCGGCATCAACACCCAGCGTTACACCGAGTCCGAGATCGAGCGCGCAGCCCGCTCCGCCTTTGAACTGGCCATGGTGCGCAGCAAGAAACTGTGCTCGATGGAAAAAGCCAACGTGATGGAAAGCGGCATCCTGTGGCGCGAAGTTGTCAATCGCGTTGCTGCCGACTACCCCGAAGTTGAGCTGTCCCACATGTACGCCGACAACGGCGCCATGCAGCTGGTCCGCGCACCCAAGCAGTTCGACGTAATCGTCACCGACAACCTGTTCGGCGACATCCTGTCCGACTGTGCCGCCATGCTGACCGGTTCGCTGGGTATGCTGCCATCCGCCAGCCTTGGCGCCCCAATGGACAATGGCCGCCCACGCGCCATGTACGAGCCCGTACACGGCTCGGCCCCTGACATCACCGGTCAGGCCAAAGCCAACCCAATCGCCTGTATCCTCAGCTTTGCCATGGCCCTGCGCTACAGCTTTGCCGAAGGCGCCGAGGCTGACCGCCTAGAGGCCGCTGTAGAAGCCGTACTGGCCGACGGTGTCCGCACCGCCGACCTGCTGGGCGAAGAAGGTGTAACACCTGTTTCCACCAGCGAAATGGGCGACGCGATCCTGGCCGCACTGGACGCCAGCCTGTAATAGCCAGCTACAAAACAACAGACCCAGCCCCGCCTGCCCGTCAGCGCGGGGCTTTTTCTTGTCGACACCGCACAACCATAGATTTATAATCTCGACAATCGCCTGCAAGTGAATGACCAACGCAACGCACAATCTGGAAAGATTGAGATGGATCACCTTGAAGTCATTGAAACTATCAGATCTTCTCTTTCAACCGCCCCGAACGTACGTGCGCTGTACCTAAGCGGCAGCCATGGCAACGGCCTTGCGGATGAATATAGTGACATCGATTTTGTCATGGTCACAACCGACGGCGCCACCGACGAAGTTTCTAAGTTGTGGCAGGAAGCCGTTAGCAAGATCGGGGAAATTGTCCTGTGGAGGGACAGAACCACACGTCCGGTTCTGATCAATGCGATCACTGACGACTGGACACGCATCGACGCGCTGATCCTGAAACCGGATCAGATGGGACTACAAACGCAGGACAGCCTGAAGCCGCTATTTGACCACGCCGGCATTTTCGACAGCCTGGCAAAATCCGCTACTAACAAGGGGCCAAACCGCGCCCGTTTCAAATACCAGTTTGAAGAGTTCATTCGTATCCTGGGCCTTCTTCATCTGGCAGCGGGTCGCAAGGAATACATCAACGGCGTCTTAGGTGTATTCCACCTGCGCAATCTCCTCGTTGACCTTCTGATCGAGGAAACAGGTGCCCCTAATCGCGGTGGAGTACTGCACCTGAACCGGCTCATCTCAGACGAACAGAAAGAGCTGCTTACCTCGCTGCCACCCGCCGTTCCAAATCTGGACGCAATGGTAACCGCCCACTTGGCCTATGCCGCGGCCTATCTTCCACGCGCGCGCAAACTAGCACAGCAGTGGGACATCGAATGGCCGGAACGGTTTGAGGCCGCGACATGGGCGCAGCTCAACAGATCTATGTCAATTGAGCCTCCATATTCCCTCGATTAGCCCTATTGGCTCAGCAATGGGCCCTTCGCCTGACCGGCTTTCTACATGTGATAACTAATCACCTCGATCAGCATCAATTCACCTATACATAAACATTTCATATTCCCAAGTTCATGTTAGCGCTATACATGGCGACGAAACACACTCCAAAACCTTCATTCTGGTGACGCCCATGAACCTGAAAGCCGCTCTACTGGCCCTGTTGGCCTATGCGATTTTTGCGACCCATGATGTTGTGGTGAAATACCTTGGCGCCAGCATGTCACCCTTTCAGCTGGTGTTCTTCAGCAGCCTGCTGTCATTTCCACTGGTGACAGTCATGCTAGTGCAGGACACGACGTTTGGCAATTTACGCCCGATCCATCCTTGGTGGGTGGCCCTGCGATCTGCGACCATGTCAGTTGTTCCCGCCAGTGCCTTCTACGCCTTTGCGCATCTGCCGCTGGCACAGGTCTATGCCCTACTATTTGTAACCCCGTTGCTGATCACCCTGCTGTCGATTCCGATCCTGCAGGAGAAGGTAGGTCTGCCACGGATGCTGGCGGTTCTGGTCGGATTTGCTGGCGTGCTTGTGGTGCTACGCCCCGGAGGCGTCGAGTATGGTTTGGGCCACGCGGCAGCCCTGTTCGCGGCCCTCGGCTCGGCGTTCCAATCCGTGATTCTGCGCAAGATCGGCAACGAAGAACGCCGTGTTGTGATGATGGTCTATCCCCTGGTCGCCACCTTTGTGGTGATGGGCCTGGCGATGCCCTTTGTCTATGTTCCGTTTGACGCATCGGCACTCGGCGGACTTGGCATCGTCGCGATTTTTGGCTTTTGCGCCACTTTGATGATGGTCAGTGCCTTCACCATGGGTGAGGCCGCGATCGTCGCCCCCATGCAATACTCGCAAATCATCTGGGCCACATTGTTTGGCGTACTGCTATTCGACGAACAAGTTGACCTGATGACCCTAGTCGGCGCCGGTATCATTATCGCCAGCGGTATTTTCATCGTTATCCGCGAAGCCGCAGGCGGCCATTCGGACAACACACCGGTGCTGCGCACACGCACTCGGGGCTACGCGCCGGGTAGCTTTAACATCTCATTATTCCTGAAACGGAAGAGATCGAAATAACTGTCGAAAAATGGGCTTGCATATCCCATTCCAAGCGACTATTCCGCCCACACGGTCGGGCTATGGCGCAGTCTGGTAGCGCACCTGTTTTGGGTACAGGGGGTCGGAAGTTCGAATCTTCCTAGCCCGACCAATTTCCCCAACAAGACCAGCATTGACTGGCAGACACCCGCAGTGGCCGGAGTTCTGGGTATTGTTCAGAGTGAGCCCAGTCGGGCTCCTGATGTGACTTTCCTTAGTCAAATAGCCCCCCTAACACCCTGAAATTACACATCTAAAGATTATTGTTTGAAAGCAGTAGCTTGTGGTACGTGGGAACGGCTTCATTTCAGCTCACCTCCCTGTAAGATCTTACAATAAATCACTGCAAAAAATTGTACCCCTCCTGTTTTCAGTCCTACGCAATACAAGAGGGGTACATTGTATCCCCATTATCGCCGCTACCGCAAAGAGCACACAAACAATCCCTGATTGCATCAAGTTTTGTATCCCTTTCGCCTGACCTTGCTCCAGAACCCTTTAGACGGTACCGTTCGGGCAGCCTGTGCTACTTGGAAGTAGTAAATTTGTTTCATTGGGCTTTGTTCTTATCGATTGTCTGGAGGTTACCGATGCAAAAAATTCTGTTGTCTACAACTTGCTTAGCTCTCACTCTCGCATCTCCCCAAATTGTATCAGCACAGGAAATGAGCGCAGCTGAGGGTCAGCTCAATGAGCTTTTCCCCGAAGGCTCGCCCTACTCCCCATACGCAGATCGCAATTTTCCCGAACGTCCACTCTGGGGTGACAGTCACCTGCACACGTCTTTATCAATGGACGCTGGTGGATTCGGAAACCGCCTCGGCCTGGACGCGGCCTATCGCTTTGCCCGCGGCGAACAGGTCACCGCATCGTCCGGCCAAGAGGTGCGCCTGGCCCGCCCCTTGGATTGGCTGGCAATCACCGACCACTCTGACGGAATGGGGCTCATCACCGACATTCTGGCTTCAGCTCCTATCGTCACCCAATACGAACAAGGCGCACGCTGGGCCGAAGGGTTCAATGCAGGTGGTCAAACCGCCGTGGATGCAACCCTCAATCTGATCGGCACGTTTTCACAGGGGCAAATGGACCCCGAAATGTTCGCCAATTATTCGCCCGGTGCCCGCCGCTATGCGACCATCTGGGGTGACGTGATTGACGCTGCCGAACGGCACAATGATCCAGGCAACTTCACTGCCTTCATCGGCTTTTAATGGACGTCCCTGGTCAAGGGCGGCAACATGCACCGCAACGTGATCTTCCGCGACAACGGCGACCGCGCCCGTCAAGTGGTGCCTTACACCACACAAGAACCAGTGGGCAGCCCCGACCCGCTCAAGCTTTACGAGTATCTAGAAAACTACGAGGCCAAGACCAACGGCGCGGCTATGGCCTTTGCCCATAACGGCAACCTCGCCAATGGCATCATGTTCCCGGTGGATGCCCAATACACCGGTCGCGAAATCGATGAGTTCTATGTCGAGCAGCGCGCCAAGTGGGAACCCATTTACGAGGTCACCCAGATCAAAGGCGACGGCGAGGCCCACCCCTTCCTGTCCCCCGACGATGAATTCGCCGACTACGGCACCTGGGACCTTGGCAATCTGGACCTGTCCGAGGCCAAGACAGATGATATGCTGGCCGGTGAATACGCCCGCGAAGCTCTCAAAAACGGCCTATTGCTAGAAGAGCGTTTAGGCACCAACCCCTATCAGTTCGGCATGATCGGCGCGACGGATTCCCACAACTCTCTGGCAGCCGTCGAAGAAGAGAATTTCTTTGGCAAACACTCCGGGTATGAGCCCAACGCCGAACGCCTATCGCACCCCTTCTTCGAATCCGACAACGGCACACTGTATGCATGGCAGATGGTGTCTTCGGGTCTGGCCGCCGTTTGGGCCAAGGACAACACACGCGCATCCTTGTTTGACGCAATGGACCGCAAAGAGGTCTATGCGACCACCGGCCCACGGATGACCGTGCGTTTCTTTGGCGGCTATGACTTCTCGGAAAACGACCTGCGTCGCCGCGATGTCGCCGCTGTTGGCTATGCCAAGGGTGTACCCATGGGGGCAAACCTGACAGAACCCGAAGAGGGCCAGGCCCCCAGTTTCCTGGTGGCAGCACTGCGTGATCCAATCGGGGCCAATCTGGACCGGGTGCAGGTCATCAAGGGCTGGTTGGATGCCGATGGCAACACCCATGAAAAAGTCTATGACGTGGCTTGGTCCGACAACCGCGTGGCTGATGCCTCGGGCAAGATCCCAGCGGTAGGCAGCACCGTTGATGTTTCATCAGCCACATGGGCCAACACCATCGGCGCACCCGAGCTGATCACCGTATGGACAGATCCGGATTTTGATCCCAATCAACGGGCCTTCTACTACGCTCGCGTTCTCGAAATCCCTACACCGCCGTGGTACCTGTATGACGTCGTAAAATTCGGTGTCGACATGCCCGAAGGTGCGCCATCTGAGCAGCAAGAACGCGCCTATACCTCGCCCATTTGGTACAGTCCCAAAGGCTAAGCGTCATTTGCCTCGCGACCAATCGCGGGGCTTTTTACTCTACGGATAACGGACAACCGCCAAATGATTGCCCGCATACTCAAGGAACCCTTGGTTCATTTTCTCCTGATCGGGGGGCTCATCTTTGCCACCTTTTCGGTTCAGGATGACACTCCACCCGCACCAGATCGCGACCAGATTGTCATCACACAGGCTGATCTGGCGACGCTCAGCGCCCAATTTGAAGCCGCCTGGAAACGGCAACCGCAACCAGATGAGCTAAATGCCATGACCCAAGAGTTGATCCGGGAAAAGGTGTTGGTTCGTGCCGCACTGGAATTGGGCATGGACCAAAACGACGCGGTGATTAATCGGCGTCTCAGTCAGAAAATGGAGTTCTTTGCCGCCTCGATCGCCGAGGCAATAGAGCCGCAAGACGGTGAGCTTGAGGCCTTTTATCAAACCAATGCCACTGATTACCAAATCGCTCCACAATTTGCCTTGAACCAAATCTATCTTGGTCAAAAATCTACTCCAGAGACCGTCGCAACCACCCTAAGCGCACTGAAAGAGGGAGAAGATCCGACGGAGTTGGGCCAACCCACCCTTCTGCCTGCGCGTCTTGATCTGACACAATCGCGCGCGCTGGACAGCGCCTTTGGCACCGGTTTTGCGGCTGCTTTGTCGCCCCTGTCGATGGATGAATGGGTCGGTCCGGTGAAATCAGGCTATGGGGTGCATCTGGTCCAGATCACTGACAAATCACCATCAACTCTCCCGCCGCTAGATCAAGTTGCAGACAGGGTGCTATCGGACTGGCAAAGCGCAAAACGCGAAGAGGTTCAGGAACAGTACTATCAGACCCTGCGCCGGGGGTATGAGGTTACCCTGCCCCAGACAGATGGGGGTTCGTAATGCTGCGTCTTCTGGCTCTGATCGCGGCGTTGATTTCACTGGGTACCACCCATGTGCATGCTCATGCGCTGGAACCGGGGTATCTGGAAATCCAGGCCTTAACGGGCGAAACGCATAGCCTGTTTTGGCGCAAGCCCGACGTCAAAGGCAAACCGATGGCAATGGATGTGCTGCTGCCGGACAACTGTGACCTTCGCAGCCCGCCTGTTCCGCGCCATGACGGGGCCGCCTGGGTGTCACGCTGGACAGCACAGTGTACTGGAGGCTTGATCGGACAACAGATCCTGATCGACGGGTTGGAACGCACTAACACCGATGTGCTTGTCCGCTATCAAGGGGTAGACGGCGGCAGCTTTACCACCCGTCAGACACCTGATCAGCCCGGCTTTGCCCTGCCGGAAAACCCCGGCGCGCTGCGGGTACTGCTGGACTACATCCTGCTTGGTGCCGACCACATTCTGGAGGGCTTTGATCACCTGCTGTTTGTCTTTGCTCTGCTCCTGCTGATCCGTGACAAATGGCGGCTGGTCGGCGCAATCACCGCCTTTACCGTGGCGCATTCCATCACTCTGGCCGCAGCGTCGATGGGATGGCTAACTGTCCCCGGCCCTCCGGTCGAGGCTGTGATTGCGCTGTCCATCGTTTTCTTGGCGGTCGAACTGGCCAAACGGCGCGACGGTGCGATGCGATTGTCCGAGCGCTGGCCCTGGCTGGTGTCATTTTCATTTGGCCTGCTGCACGGTCTGGGCTTTGCTGGGGCTCTGCGTGACATTGGCTTGCCCGAAAGTGACCTGCTGATGGCGCTGCTTGGCTTCAACATCGGTGTCGAAATTGGCCAACTGGCTTTTGTTGCCGTTGTCCTAACCATTGCCACGTTGGCGGCAAAACTGGCACCCGCAATCGAAACGCACCTGCGCCGCAGCGACGGGCCGATCAACACTGCACTCGCCTATAGCATTGGTGGCATCGCTGCCTACTGGGTTGTCGAACGAATCTCTGGTTTCGTAATATGATGGCCACGCCCCAGATGGTGACAACTGCCAACTTCGTCCCACCAATCCCTTCCTATATCCATTAGATCAGGCGTTGCGCAGCCTGCGCTGGTATTGGAATGAAAAGAGGCGGCCCTTGGGCCGCCTCTTATGCTTAGTTGCTTTGCAGATTGCTTGGGGCAAAGATACTGCCACTTCCTGAACTATCACCAGAGTTATCCGGTTCCTCTTCAGGAGTTTCAGTACCGCCATCCTGCAGCGTGCCAGGATTAAAGACATTGCCAAAACCAGAGTCATTGGATGGTTTTGGTGCCGTATCGGTGGCAGGCGCATTTGCACCCTGCTCTGCTTCGCGCTGTGCTGCTTCTTGTGCACGACGCTCACGCAGTTGCTGGATCCGAAGCTCGGTTTCCAACCGCTTGGTCTCTTTTACGTCCGCAATACACTGCGCCGGGCTGTAGACCGTTGCAGTGCCCACAACCGCGATCGTGGCCATGGCCACAACAACCAGCAACACTGCCGCTGTGTTCGAGCTCAAGAACCCAGGCAAGCGAAGCTTACCAGTTTCCAGCTCTTCCACGGTGGCCGTTTTGCGAGCTGCAGCGACCAGTTCCTGACGACGAATTTTCGCCTCGTTGAACAGGGCTGCAAACACCGTCAGCAACACGATGATAAAGGCCAAGGCCGAAATCGCCGGAGTGATACCGTAGCGTACCTTTTGTGCCAGCTCGATGGTCAGAGTTGGGTATTCGCCAAAGGTAAAGGTTGTGGTGTTGTAGTTCTCGAACGAAGCGAGGAACGCCAGCACCGCAGCCGAGGCAATCGCTGGACGCATGAACGGCAGTAGAACCTTGCGGAACGTCTGCGCGTGACTTGCACCCAAGTCCAGTGCTGCTTCGGTCAGGGCACTGTCATACCGCTGTAGACGCGCCACCAGCACCAGCATACAGTAGCTGGCGATAAAGGTGGACTGGCCAATAACAGTCAGGAACAAACCACTGCTAAGGAAGCTATCAGCCCCCAGACCCAACATGCGATTGACGCGATCCCAGAACACCAGGGTCGAGATACCAATTACCACACCAGGCACCAGGATCGGTGCGATGATGATGGTGTAGTAAGTCGCCCGCAGCTTAGGCCAGATCTGGGTCAGCATCAGCGCCCCAGCCAGACCCATCGCAACTGACAGTGTCACTGTACCAAGACCGACCAAGATCGAGTTCTTAATACCGTTCAGGATACGCTCATCCTGAAACAGCGCCGAGAACCATTCAAAGGTCAGACACTCCCACGGGGCCGCACGAGGGAAGCTAGGCGAGTTGAAGGCGGTGACCGACATGATCACCAGCGGACCCAGCAGGTAGGCAAAGAAAATGGCCAGATAGACCCAAATGCTTATGCGCATCAAAGAGAAGTTCTTCATTTGCCGATATCCCCCATGTTCACTTTGAACACGCGCATCAGTGCCAGAACCAGCAAGATACAGGTGACCAGTAGAACAACCGCATAGGCGGCGCCTTGTGGCCAGTCGCTATTGTCGTTGAATTGCTGATAGATCAGCTGAGTGAACCACAGGCTGGACGGACCGCCCAGAATTTGTGGCGCAGCCAGAGCACCGGCTGACAGCATGAACACCATGGTACAGCCCGAGCTGATCCCTGGCTTGGCATAGGGAATAACCACCCGACGATGAATACGGGTCCAGCTTGCACCCATGTCCCGCGCCGCCTCGATCTGGTTGCGATCCAGGCTTTCGATCACGTTGTAGATCGGGAAGATCATCAGCAGGATATAGGCATAGCCCAGACCCGCATACAGCGCGATGTCATTGCGGATAAAGTCGAACGGCGTGTCAAACACACCCATGCCAACCAACAGATTGTTCAGCACACCACTTTCACCAAAGATAATCCGCAAGGCAAAGGCCCGCAGAATTTCGTTGATCCAGTAAGGGATGATCAACATCAGCGCCAGGATACGGATGTGATTGCCGTTGGTCTGAGCCAGATAATAAGCGATCGGGTAGCACAGCATCAGGTTGAACAGAGTCACAAGAACTGCTGCAATCAGAGTGCGGTAAAACACTTTTAGATCGACCGCGTTATAGTCCTGACTGCCGCCTTCGGGGCCAAAGATCAGGTACTTATAGTTCTCCAGCGTATACAGATCCTTTGGACCACCGATCTCAGGCGGTGGCAGGTTTGGCCGGAATGAAAAGTCGAGCATCGACAACTGAGGCAGGATGATCAGGCCAATGGTCCAGAACAGGACCAGACCTAGCATGATCGAGCCTAGCCCAACGCCGTTGCGGTTAAAGTATTCCCTTAGGAAGCGGGGCATCTGTTTACCCCCTATTCCGTTGCCAGCACGCCAGCAGGCAGTGCAACAGCGTTGTGAACATCATATTCCAGAGTCATCGGCTCGCCCTTGTGGCTTTCGAACGATTGACCAAGGTTGGGCAGCGAAACCTTCATTTCCTTGCCGCCCTCACCTTCCATGAAGATATTGAAGACATTGCCTTCAAACTCTTCCTTGTGGACCTCGGCGGTGACAAAGTGATCACCCTGAGTGCCAAGCGGCGCCAGAGAGAAGGCTTCGGGACGGATGAACAACATGGCGTCATCGCCCTCTTTCATCTTGCCCACATTGCTGGACGAAATGCGCGCCATCAGATCACCAGAGCGGTTGGTGTTGATCATGACTTCGTCGCCAATGACCTTTTTAACGGTGCCACGGAACACATTGTTTTCACCAACAAATGACGCAGCAAAAGCGGTATTGGGATCGTTGTAGATGGTTTTGCCATCACCAATTTGATCAATCACACCTGCGCGCATCACGGCAACGTTGTCCGACATGGTCAAAGCTTCGCCCTGATCGTGTGTGATGTAGATAAAGGTAATGCCAACACGTTTCTGAATTTCGCGCAATTCAGACCGCATGTGCTGACGCAGCTTAAGATCAAGCGCCGACAGTGGTTCGTCCAACAGCAGAACGTCAGGCTCAGCACACAGAGCCCGCGCAATCGCGACCCGCTGCTTCTGACCACCTGACAGCTCTGACGGCAGCTTGTCGCCTTGACCAGACAGAGCAATCATATCCAGCAGCTCGTCCGCGCGCTTGCGGCGTTCTTTGGCCGAGGCACCTTTGATTTCCATCGAAAAGGTGATGTTTTCCCAAACTTTCATCAAGGGGAACAAAGCCAAGTTCTGAAAGATCAAAGCAGTCGGGCGTTTGTTCGGGCCAATGCCCTTCATGTTATTGCCACCGATCAGCACGTTGCCTTCGCTGGGCTCAAGAAAGCCGGATACGGCTCTTAGAATGGTTGTTTTACCGCAACCCGACGGCCCTAGGAACGAAAAGAAATCGCCCCCGTTAATGTTCACATTTGCGTCGCGTACCGCGACGAAATCTCCAAACCGGATCCAGAGATTTTCTAGATTTACGCCAACCCCAGCACTCATGTGGCTTCCCCCTCGGTGCAGCACAGCACAAGTCCGGTGTTTTCCCACCGGTTCTCTTAGGCTGCATCCATTTTTACAATTTTGATTTTTGCGCCATAGACGCGAAAATGGCCCCCTCCAGACAGAGGGGGCCACAGGTTCAAAAGCTTAGGCGCTCTTGAATTTGTTTACAAACTCAGTCCGTACGTCTGCATACCATGGAGCTTCAGCAGGCCATGGGTTCAGGTTGGCTAAGCTGCTGCCAGGATAGGCTTCAGCAAAGTTCTTCTTGTAGTTGTCACCCGAGAAGGTGTCCGCACCCAGAACCGGCGAGTTATAGCCGTGGCTATCAATCGCAACACCAGCAGCTTCTTTGCCATAAGCAAAGTCGATGAAGGCATAGATCTGATCCATGTTCTTCGCGCCAACAGGCATGGACATGCCGTCAACCCAAGCCATCGCACCCTCAACAGGAGCTTGATAGTGCACAGGCTCGCCAGCAGATTTCAGAGCCAGCGCAGGGCCATCCCAAGTCTGACCAACGATAACACCTTCGTTCAAAAGACCGTTTTTCTGAGTATCAGCGTCGTTCCAGATCAGTTTGATGCGTGACTTACGCTCAACACACCAGTCAGCGATCTGACCCCAGACTTTACGCATGGTGTCTTCGTCGTTGTAGGCAGCCCAGACAGAGCCCTCATCCATCTGACCCGATGCTTCCATGTACAGGCCTGCACCCAGCATCATCGAGTGTGCGCGACCCATGGTCTTGCCAGCATTGGCTTCACTCCAGATGTCACCATAAGACGGTGCATCGCCTTCTGGCAGCCATAGGTCGGTGCGATATGCGACACCTTCGGTACCCCAGATGTGCGGCAGCCAGTGAACGCCAGCATCACCAAAGTTCCATGCATCCGTGCCAATTTTGGCCATAGCAGGGTTCACAGCGTCGATGTTGATTTTGTTCATGTCGAACGGCTGAAGCAGCTCCAGCGGGCCCCACTGCAGCGAACGGTTGTTTGTTGGCGATACGATGTCGAAGCCCTGGCCTTTGGTGGCCTTCATCTTGTTGATGATTTCTTCGTTCGAACCAATACCAGTGTAGTTCACCTTGATGCCGGTGGCGGCTTCAAAGTCTGCCAGGAATTTAGGAGGCAGATAGTCCGACCACATCAGAATGTTGATTTCACCCGACGACGCCAGCGCGCTTTTGGAATAAAGCGGTGCTGCCAGCGCTGCTGCGCCTGCTGTTTTCAGCAGTGAGCGGCGGGATACAGATGTTTTAGTAGTCATAGAGTTTTCCCCGTTGGAAAGTTGTTTGATGTTTTTATTGCTTTTAGAGGTTTAGTTTTGCGGGTGGATTGGCATCTCCTACAGTGACAGTTTCAATATTTGTTAAGACCAGATTCAAGAACTCAGAAAAAAAATCGGTCCAGTTATGTGAATTCCTTTGCAAGCAAGTCGAGCAACGCACCCGCGGCTTGACCGAAGTATATTCAGTCTGCGCTTGCGGAACCGTCTACGTCAACGACGTAACGAACATATGATGGATCCTGGATAATTTTTTGTATCTTCAAGGGCATAATCTCGGTCACCTTGCTGAAAAAATGTGTGCATTTCCGCAACGCAGAGACGAATCGACACTCAGGTCTCCAGCTGCTCTCCCTGCATCTCTTCGATCAGTCGGGTCTCCAATAATTGCCCATTCTGGTACAAAATCGGATAAGCAACGGCAGCAATATGACTGTTGAACTCGCGCAGAGCGCGCAGGGTTTCCAGGTGAATATCCGAAGTTTCAAAGCTATCGGCACGACCACCCTGCAACCGTTTCAGGTGCCGTTTTCGACTATCGCGCTCAGCGCGTTTCAACTCAGTTTTCTCAAGGCTCAATAGCCGTGCGCTTTCCAAGTCATCCGAAACCAGAACGTTCGAAGCCAAACGCATATTCGCCAGAATACTCTCGTGCAGCCGGGTCAATTCCATCCAGCCTTCGTCCGAGAACTTGCCGTTTTTCTTTTTCACTTCGCCTGCCAGCACCGTCAATCTCTTAGCAACCACATCACCCGCGGTTTCCAGCCGAATCGCATATTCCACCATGTCTCGCGCGGTCTTGGCGTTGGCTTTGCCTATTTCGTCTGGCGGCATGGCGGCAACAAAGGTTCGGATGCCGGACAAGCACTCGTTGACCTCACTATCCATGGCCTGCACCGCTTTTATCTGGTTTTTGTCCCCGGTCTGATACAGATCCAACACTGGTCGGAACATCGTTTCAACAAGCGCCGCCATGCGCAGCAGTTCACGCTTGAGGCTAAACAGAGCTTGGGCCGGGGGACCAACATTATCAAAATCCAACACGCAAGGCGGTGGGCCTGCCGCGACTTCGATGTCTTTGACAGCCGCATCTGGCATCAAACGCTCCATCAATCGCCGACAAGATTCACAGAACGGCAGCGCCAAAACCAGCAGTGAGGCATTAAACATCAGGTGAGCATAGACCAACATCTGACCGCCCTGCGGGTCACCCAATACCCCCGCGCGCAAGGCCATATTAGCCGCAAACAGGGTAATCACCGCCCAAGTGCCGCGCAGTAACAGGTTGGCAAATGGTATACGACGCGCCGACACATCCATCCCCCGGCTAAGCCAGACTGGAATGAAACCCGACCCAAAGTTAGCCCCCAGCACCAGCGACAAGCCAGCCGCAAATGGGATTGCATCAATCTGTACCAGCGTCACACACATCAGGATCGCGGCGACCGAGGAATGCATAACAAATGCAAGTGCGGCGCCAACCAGAAACGCAGTTATGTAGTCACGCGCTAGGTATTCCGCGATAGCTGGCAAAAAGGCACTATCCCGGATCGGGTCCATCGCCTCACGCAGAAATCGTAATGAAATCAGGATAAAGGCAACACCCAACAGTATTCGCCCCAGTTGCCGCACCTTTCTGGCCTCGACCTTGACGAACATATATCCGCCCGCGGCCAAAAGAGCCGGCACCAGCCAATCCAGTTTAAACGACAGGATTTGAATAATCAGCGCCGAGCCTAGATCGCCGCCCAGCACAATCGCCAGTCCGGTGGTGAAACTCAGCATACCGCTGGCCGCAAAACCGGCGGTCAACAGGGCCACCGCAGCCGAGCTTTGCAACACAATTGCAAGTGCCACTCCAACCATGCTGGCCTGTGTCAGGCTGCGTTGTCCGGTCAACACCCGCTGAAAAGAGGCCCCATAGCTGCGCTCAATCCCGGTGCGAACCATCCGCACAGCAAACAGCAAGAGCATGGTGGCCCCCGCCAGGCTGATCATAAAGCTCACAATTGCCATATCGGGCCCCACTCTCTGTCAGTCTTGGACAGTCTAACTCTTTATATTACCGTGACACCATGGCGGGCATGAACGAATGTTCACGCTATCGTCAACAACTGCACAGAAATGCACAAAACCCCACCAAACACAAGCCTAATGCTAAAAATCACCGCAAGCATTGACCTACATATCCCCATTTTTGCAAATTCACCTCTTTTCAACGCCCTCTTTCCGCGCTTATCTGCGCTCAGACCCGGTGAAGGAAATGCGCCATGGCTGCCCAAAAGAATGTTCTGTTCATCCTGATTGATCAGTTGCGCGCCGACTGCCTGTTTGGCGCCATGGCCGATCATGTAGAGCTGCCAAACCTGCGCAGTTTCATGCAGCAAGCGGTCACTTTTGAACGCAACTATACAGTGGTGAACCCCTGTGGTCCGTCCCGCGCCTCGCTATTGACCGGGCAATACTCGATGAACCATCGGTCCACACGCAACGGCACGCCGATGCGCCACGACACGCCTAACATCGCCACCGAAATGCGCAAAGCTGGTTACTTGCCGATGCTGTTTGGCTATACTGACGCCTCGCAGGATCCGCGTGTTCATCACCCAAATGATCCGGCAGTGCGTTCATATGAATACCCGATGAATGGGTTTCATGAAATGCTAGAGATGCGGCTGGAAATGTCCTATCCGTGGCGATCACATCTGCTGAACAACGGGTATGACTTCGGTGATTACGCCAACGTGTTCAAACCCGTTTCGCGCACTGGCGGCACTCCCCGCCTGAATGACCCTGCACTTTACAGCGCCGAGCACAGCGACACCGCGTTTCTGACCGACCAGTTTCTGGCGACGATACCTTCCTATGCCGAGCAGAGCTGGTTTGCCCACCTGACCTATATCCGGCCACATCCACCTCTGGTCGCTCCAGCGCCATATAACGACATGTACGATCCTGCGGCGCTTCCTCTACCTGCGCGTCTGCATGATCCAAGCGCCGAAGCTGCATTGCACCCTTTCTTTGCTCCGACCCAACAGGCCTATACGCCCGCAGATTTTGTCGAGGGATTTCCGGACTTGCAGCCAACCGATGAAACAGTCCAAACTCTGCGATCATTGTACCTAGGGCTGGCCACCGAGGTAGACGCCCATATTGGCCGAGTTCTGAAATTCCTGAAGGACAGCGGCCAAGAGGACAACACGATGGTGGTGATCTCGGCCGACCATGGCGAGATGCTGGGGGATCGTCACAGCTGGGGCAAGTTCACCGTGTATGACGCGGCTTACCACACACCGCTGATCATTCGACAGCCGGGTAACGACAACCGCGCAGGTTCGACCGTCTCGCAAATCACTGAATCCATCGACCTGATGCCGACCATTCTGGACTGGGCCGGTCAGGACATCCCTAACGCGGTAGATGGCCGCTCGCTGCTGCCGCTGTTGCGCGGAGAGACACCTGAAGACTGGCGGCGCTATTCATTTTCTGAGCTGGATTTCTCGCAACCCGGCGCGCCCACCCATTGGGAGCAAGCCCTGGGAACCACACCTTTGAACTCCTCGTTGGGCATTCTACGCGACGAGCGGTTCACTTTGGTCGAGTTCGCAGCCGACTTGCCACCGATGCTGTTTGATCATCACGGGCAAGGTGAGATGCAGAACGTCGCGGACCACCCAGACATGCAGGTCGATCTGATGCGGTTGACCAGAATGATGCTGCGCCACCGAATGTGCAACATGGACCACACGCTGTCGCTGGACCTGATCACCTCGGATGGGCCGGAACATTATAATAGGTGGGTGACTTCTGATTGACCTGCCCGACGATTGCGGGCACACCTTGGCCATGACTGATCTCCGCGACACCGCCATTACCCTTTTCAATGCCGCAGTAAAACGCGCCAACCCTGCCCGCGCCCTGCGCGATCAGCTTTTGCGCACGCCGTTGCCGCCCCTACCAAACGGCGGTCACACCATCATTATTGCCTTGGGCAAGGCTGCTAGCCCAATGATGCGCCAAGCGTTAGAAATGATCCCAGAGCCACGACAGGCCCTAGTGGTGACCAACCCTGAAAATCTATGCGATATCCCCGGCGCAACCACTATGGCGGGCACACATCCAGTACCTGACGAAGCAAGCGCCGCTGCCGGGCGTGCGGCGATTGACTTGCTCAAGACCGCCACAGCCAAGGACCGCGTTATCGCATTGATCTCTGGTGGAGGGTCCGCTCTGATGGTGTCGCCCGCCCCAGGCCTGACCCTCGCCGACAAGGTCGCCGTCAACGCCTCCCTGCTTGCTTCGGGGCTGAACATCAATGACATGAACCTGATCCGTCAACAGCTCTCAGACCTCAAAGGCGGCGGCTTATTGCGGCATGCGGCCCCAGCCCCGGTCACGACTTATATCTTGTCAGATGTCATAGGCGACGACCTGCGGGCAATCGCATCAGGCCCCACCGTCGGCCCCATCGGCACCCGGGCTGAGGCACGTGACATGATGCAACACGCAGACATCTGGCAGACCGCCCCCGCATCAGTACAAACCCATCTAAGTACAAAAGCGAACGCGCCCGACGACCACCCAGAGGCAAACAACACATTAATCGGGTCTAACCAGCACAGCCTTCAGGCTATGCTGGATGCCGCTATCGACTGGGACGCCCAAGTGGCCAGCGATTCCTTGACCGGCGATGTAGAGCTCGCCGCGCAGTCTGTTGTCGACGCGGCCCTTGCGGCCCCAACTGATCGCCCAATCGCACTGATTTTTGGCGGCGAGACCACCGTGAAAATCAAAGGCACAGGCCTAGGCGGCCGCAATCAAGAACTGGCGCTGCGCGTTGCCAAGTTAGGCGCAGAGCAGCTGAGTGGCGGCTGGCTGTTCTTGTCCGGCGGCACCGATGGGCGCGATGGTCCGACGCAAGCGGCCGGCGGCATTGTTACACCAGATACCTGGGCACAGATCCGCAAATGCGGCGCAAGTCCTGACGCCCTACTGGAAAATAATGATAGCAATGCGGCGCTAGCCGCTGCAGACGCATTGCTAACAACCGGCGGCACCGGAACCAATGTGGCGGATGTGCAGATCTTCCTTCGGCACCCAGACTAACCAGAAATCCACCCCAGTTTCTTTTTGCTAAAAATACTCAATCCACCATTGCTGCTAGATGGCGTCAGTGGCGGTTCCTGCCAGCAACTAGATTACAACTCGATCCCGTCCAGTTCGTTCAACAGGTCCAGCAGTGCCTCATAGCGATCGTCACCCATTTTGGCGCGCGTTTCAGCGACTAACGCAAGACTTGCCTCCAGATTGTTCGCAATGATCGCCTCGCCAGCCGGGGTGATTGTGATCACCTGCTTGCGCCGATCCCGCTCATCCTGTGTGCGGCTGATCATATTTTTATCTTCCAGCTTTTGCAGGATTCGCGTCAGGCTAGGCAACAAAAGACACGCTTGTTCAGCGATTTGGGTTGGATCAATGGCCCCACTTTCCTGCACCACACGTAACACCCGCCATTGCTGCTCTGTCAAATCAACATCACTTAGCAGTGCACGGACAGGTCCCATCACCCGTTCACGCGCACGAAGCAAAGCAATGGGGAGGGAACGGTTGGTCGTCGGTAGAGTTTTTGTCATACTCAATTATCGCCCTACCGGACCATAAAGGCAATTGCTGCCATTAAAATTCCGATATTGACCCGCCACACCGAAATTGCTACACAAGTTAAGTAATTATTCGGAAAGTACACATGCCGCACATCTCACTGGATTACTCCGCCAATCTAGAGCCTCACGTGGATATAGCAGCACTGTGCGACACGCTGCGATGTGCCGCCATCAGAACCGGAACATTTCCGATAGCTGGCGTTCGGGTGCGTGCCTTTGCAGCAACCCACGTCTCAATCGCTGACGGAGCCGCAAAACATGGCTACATCGACATTTCGGTGCGCCTGCGCGGTGGCCGTGATCTGAAAACTAGACGAATAGCAACCCAGGCAATCTTTGGTGCGGCCCGTGAATTTCTAACACCAGCACTGCAACAGCACTCAATCGCCCTGTCGTTTGAAATGCGCGACATCGACCCTGAACTTTCGCCAAAATGCGGAACGATCCGCGATCACCTGACAAAGGTTGAAACCGATGACTGAGTTGAACACAAATATCGGCAAGCTGAACGATTATCTGGAACGGTTCAGCCAGGGTGGCATTCAAAATCTGATTGGCGGCGAAAGCATGTCCGCGATATCAGGCAAGACATTTGAGACGATTTCACCCACAGACAAAAGTGTGATCTGTAACGTTGCCCAAGGAAGTGTTGCTGACATTGACGCGGCTGCACAGGCCGCCAAGGATGCCTTTCCAGCCTGGCGTGATATGCCCGCACTGGAACGCAAAGAGATCCTAATCCGCATTGCCGAAGGGATTGAGGCCCGCGCTGAGGAAATTGCATTCTGCGAATGCTGGGACACCGGGCAGGCACTGCGGTTCATGTCCAAGGCGGCGTTGCGCGGAGCCGAGAATTTTCGCTATTTCGCTGACCAGGTAACCGCAGCACGGGACGGTAAAAACCTGCAGTCCCCCACCCTGATGAACGTCACAACCCGTGTGCCAATCGGACCGGTCGGGGTGATCACCCCGTGGAACACCCCGTTCATGCTGTCGACTTGGAAGATCGCACCTGCCCTGGCAGCTGGCTGTACCGTCGTGCACAAACCCGCCGAATTCAGCCCACTGACGGCCCGTATTCTAATCGAGATTGCACATGAAGCCGGGTTGCTCGCTGGCGTCTGGAATCTAGTGAACGGCTTTGGCGAAGATGCCGGAAAACGGCTGACCGAACATCCCGCGATCAAGGCCATTGCTTTTGTCGGTGAAAGCCGTACCGGGTCGCTGATCACCAAACAGGGTGCGGATACGCTAAAACGAATGCATCTGGAACTGGGCGGCAAAAACCCGGTGGTGGTGTTTGACGATGCCGATCTGGACCGGGCGCTGGATGCGGTGATCTTCATGATCTACTCGATCAATGGCGAGCGCTGCACATCATCCTCGCGACTGTTAGTTCAGGACACCATTGCCGAGGAGTTTCAAGCCAAGCTAGTTGAGCGGGTCAATAACATCCATGTTGGCCATCCGCTGGACCCGAAAACAGAGGTCGGCCCACTGATTGCGCAGGAACATTTCGACAAGGTGACCTCGTATTTCAACATCGCCAAAGAGGACGGCGCGACAATTGCTGCGGGCGGTAAGGTTGTGGGTGACGAAGGCTATTTTGTGCGCCCTACCCTGTTCACCAATGCCAACAACAAAATGCGCATCTCCCAAGAGGAAATCTTTGGACCGGTGTTAACGGCGATCACCTTTGCCACCGAGGAAGAGGCGCTAGAGATGGCCAATGACACCCAATATGGGCTGACCGGCTATGTCTGGACCAATGACCTGAATCGTGCGCTGCGGTTCACCAACCAGCTAGAGGCAGGGATGATCTGGGTGAACTCGGAAAACGTCCGCCATCTGCCCACCCCATTTGGCGGAGTCAAAGCCAGCGGCATCGGCCGCGATGGCGGCGACTGGAGTTTTGACTTTTACATGGAGCAAAAGCACATCGGCTTTGCCCTCGGTCACCACAAAATCCCGCGCCTTGGCGCCTGAACATCACCCGGAAACGCGCGCCTTCGGAGGAGACTTTAATGCCTATTCCCGCCCCCAACCTCTATCCGCCCTTCAACATCGTGCGGCTGTCACATGTTGAATACTGTGTCACAGACCTTGCCGCCTCGAGGGCGTTCTACGTGGACACCTTGGGCCTACAAGTAACCCATGAAGACGACCAGCGCATCTACCTACGCGCGATGGAAGAACGCGGTCATCACTGCATTGTGTTGGTCCAATCCGACAAGGCAGAGGTCGGTGTACTGGGGTTCAAGCTCTATGACGAGCCGGATCTGGACAAGGCAACCGCCTTCTTTGCTTCGCGTGACCTGCCAGTGGACTGGGTGGATCGCCCGCATATGGGACGTTGTCTGCGTACCCGTGATCCATGGGGCATTCCGCTGGAGTTCTATGTCAAAATGGAACGGCTGGTGCCCATTCATCAGAAATACAAACTGTACAACGGTGTGAAGCCGCTGCGCATTGATCACTTCAACATGTTCAGCGCGGATGTAGATGCCTCGGTTGAATTCTACGGTGATATCGGTTTCCGCGTGACCGAGTACACCGCAGATGACGAGAGCGGCAAAACCTGGGCTGCTTGGATGCACCGCAAAGGGGGCGTGCACGACGTGGCCTTTACCAATGGGTTTGGGCCGCGGCTACACCACACCGCGTTTTGGGTGCCGAACCCGTTGAATATCATCGACTTGCTGGATCTGATGTCGACCACCGGATATGTCGACAATATCGAACGCGGCCCCGGTCGGCACGGTATTTCCAACGCGTTCTTCCTGTATGTCCGCGACCCCGATGGGCACCGCATAGAGATTTATTGTTCGGACTATCAGACCTGTGACCCGGATCTGGAGCCGATCAAATGGTCACTGACCGATCCACAGCGCCAGACATTGTGGGGGGCTGCTGCACCGCGCAGCTGGTTCGAGGAAGGATCGACATTTGCAGGGGCCGAGACAAAGCCAAGCGCATTGACGGCACAGCCGATTATTGCACCGTAACAACCATTGTGGACAGCGTCTGACCTTGGGGAGGCGTGAAGCACCTTCCCGGGCGGAAGGTCAGGCGCAGTCTGTGCCCTTGGCACGGACAACAGGAGACTAGCATGAAGTGGGATGAATTTTCCGAGTGGGGCCGTCGCGCCGCAGATTGGGCTCAAGAGTATCACGGTACAATCCGTGATCGGCCAGTGCGGGCACAATCGCAGCCGGGCGATGTCCTGAACGCATTGCCGACATCCGCGCCAGAGTCGCCTGAAGATATGGAAGACGTCTTCAACGATTTTGAGCAGATCGTGATGCCAGGCATGACCCACTGGCAGCACCCCCGGTTCTTTGCCTACTTCCCAACCAATGCAACGCCCGCATCGGTGCTGGCCGAATACATGATCGCCAACCTGTCGGCGCAATGCATGTTATGGCAGACTTCACCGGCGGCAACCGAGCTGGAAACCAGGGTGCTGGATTGGCTGCGTCAGGCCATGGGGCTTCCCGATGCATTCTCAGGCGTCATTCAAGACAGCGCCAGCGGCGCAACGCTTGCCGCGGTTCTGACAATGCGAGAGCGCGCGTTGAAATGGCAGGGCAACAGTCAGGGCTTGCCCGGACAGAAACCACTGCGTGTCTATGCCTCACGCGAAGTGCATACCTCGATTGACCGGGCGATCTGGATTTCTGGCATCGGCGAGGCCAATCTGGTTCGCATCCCGATTATTGGCGAAAACCGCGCCATGGATTCCGCTGCGCTGGAGGCCGCCATTGTAGCGGATAAGGCCAACGGCATGGTCCCGGCCGGAATTGTCGCCTGTGTTGGCGGCACCGGTACAGGCGCAACCGATGACATTGCCGCCGTGAGTGCCATTGCCAAACGGCATGATCTCTATCTGCATGTCGATGCGGCTTGGGCTGGCAACGCGATGATATGCCCCGAATTCCAGCCAATGTGGGCGGGCGCGGAAGAGGCAGATTCGATCGTCTTTAACCCCTACAAATGGATCGGCGGGCAGTTTGACGGGTCGGTCCATTTTGTTCGCTCCCCAGAAGATCTGACGCGCACGCTGGCAATCAGCCCAGAGTATTTGAAGACCCACGGCAAGGATGGGATCGTCAATTATTCGGAATGGTCGGTGCCGCTGGGTCGCCGGTTCCGGGCGCTCAAGCTGTGGTTCCTGATCCGGGCCTATGGGCTGGAGGGGCTGCGCAGCCGCATCCGCAATCATGTGACTTGGTCGCGCGCGTTGCACGACAAGCTGGGTGCAGTTTCGGGTTTTGAGATTGTCACCAAGCCGATGTGGTCGCTCTGGACATTTCGCCATGCGCCAAAGGGTGCGACGGATCTGGATGAGCTAAACCTGCGGCTGGTCACTGCCATCAATGATGATGGGCGTATCTACCTGACCCAAACCCGCGTTGACGGCGTGCTGGCTATCCGGTTCCAGGCCGGTCATTTTGAGGCGACAGAAGACGATGTGATGATGGCCTATGACGTTATCACTGAAATTTCTGAGGGACTGAAATGATGCGCTTTGTCACTTACTCTGCCAACGGCGAAACCTACTATGGGGCGGCGACAGATGCAGGCATGATTGCCCTGTCGCCCGACTTTCCCCAATGGCCCACGATGCGTGACGTGATTGCGGCGGGTGGATTGCCAGATCTGGAAACCGCTGCGCAAAGAAAGGAAGTCACTCACAGTGATTTCACTTATGAGATCCCTGTACCTAACCCCGAGAAGATCCTGTGTGTTGGGGTGAACTTCCCCGACCGCAATGCGGAGTACAAAGACGGGTCAGCCGCACCGAAACACATGTCGCTGTTTCCTCGATTCCCGCGATCGTTCACCGGCGCAGGCCGCCCGCTGATCCGGCCACCAGAAAATCACACGCTGGATTATGAGGGTGAAGTGGCGATTGTCATCGGCAAGGGCGGTCGCCGGATTGCCGCCGAAAACGCCTATGACCACATCGCCGCCCTGACCCTATGCAATGAGGGCACCATTCGTGATTGGGTGCGCCATGCCAAATTCAATGTGACGCAGGGCAAGAACTGGGACAACTCGGGCTCTATCGGTCCGTGGCTGGTACCGTTCACTGATGCGGCGCAATTGGATGATGCCCAGATTGAAACCCGCGTGAATGGCGAGGTGCGGCAAAGCGACAGCCTAAACCGGATGATGTTCCCGATCCGCGAAGAGATCGCCTATATCTCAACCTTTACCACGCTGGTGCCCGGCGACATTATTATCACCGGCACCCCAACAGGGGCTGGTGCGCGGTTTGATCCGCCCAAATATCTGGCACCCGGTGATGTGATCGAGGTTGAGGTCAACGGCATTGGCACCCTGCGGAACACGGTTGAGGATGAGACATGACACCTGACCAACACGCTGAGGCGGCCGAGGCCCTGTTTCGAGCAGAAATCATGGGTCAACAATGTGGACTGCTATCGCTGCGCTATCCGGGGATGACCTTGGATGATGCATATGCCGTGCAAAAGGCGTTGGTTTCACAGAAAATAGCGGCAGGTCGACGGCGGATCGGCTGGAAGATCGGGTTGACCAGCCGGGCAATGCAGGATGCGCTGAAAGTCGACACACCGGACAGTGGGGTGTTGATGGATGACATGCTATTTGAAAATGGCGCGACCGTACCTACCAGACGGTTCATCCAGCCGCGCGTCGAGGCCGAGATTGCGTTTATCATGAAGGCCCCGCTGGCTGGTGCCGATTGCACGCGCGCGGATGTTTTGATGGCAACCGAATGCGTGGCGCCATCGCTGGAGATTCTAGATACCCGCATCCAGCGCGCGGACGCCGCAAGTGGCAAGGCGCGAATTATCACCGATACCATCAGCGACAATGCGGCCAATGCTGGTGTCGTTCTGGGGGTGGAGCGCCACGAAGTTGAAGCTCACGACCTTAGGTGGGCCGGGGCAATCGTCAGCCGCGATGGCACCGTTGAGGAAACCGGATTAGGCGCCGGGGTTTTGAATGATCCGGTGACATCCGTATTGTGGCTAGCGCGACGCATGGCGACCTATGGACAACAGATCGAGGCCGGGGATATCGTTCTGTCGGGGTCGTTTATCCGCCCCATTGAGTGCCCACCGGGCAGTGAGATCTCCGCCGAGTTTGGCCCATTCGGGTCCGTAAATATTGCTTTTGCCTGAAAGGGTTTCTTATGCCTGCCCCCACAAACACGTTTAAACAGGCGCTAGCCGATGGTCAGCGCCAGATCGGTTGCTGGATGAGCTTTGCCGAGGCATCCACGGCAGAGGTGATGGGCACAGCCGGGTTTGACTGGCTGGTGATTGATGGCGAGCACGGCCCGAATGACATTCGGTCGATCCGCGACCAGTTGGTGGCGCTTGCGGCCTCAGACAGTCACCCGGTGGTGCGGGTTCCCGTGGGTGAAACGTGGATCATCAAACAGGCGCTGGATGCCGGGGCGCAGACGGTTTTGATTCCGATGGTGGAAAGCGCCGAGCAAGCGCAGGACATTGTACGGGCCTGTCAGTATCCTCCACATGGGACACGCGGCGTTGGCGCAACGGCGGCGCGGGCGACCATGTTTGGATCGATCAGCGAATACGTTCAGACAGCAGATCAAGAAATCTGCGTTTTGTTGCAGGTGGAGAACCGCGCGGGCATCGCGGCACTGGATGAAATTTTAGAGGTCGAGGGCGTGGATGGTGTATTCATCGGCCCCGCGGATCTGTCGACCGATATGGGATTTCAGGGCAATTCAGCTGCGCCCGAGGTGCAGGCGGTGATCAAGGACGCGCTGAGCCGGATTAAGGCGGCGGGAAAGGCCCCCGGTGTTCTGGGAATCGGTGAGGAAGCGATTCAAGGATATTCCGACATGGATGCGCAGTTCCTGGCCGTTGGGATTGATGTGTTGATTCTGGCGCAAGCCTCTCGCGCTTTGGCAGCACGGTGGAAAGAGACATAGGACCGAAGGGTATGGGCCGAATACTTCTGAAACAAGTGGCGCGTCTGACCTTGGGGAGGCGTAAAGCGCCTTCCCGTTTTGCTGAAGGCAAACCTTCGGTTTGACGGGGAAGATCAGGCGTGGACCGGCAAACCCCCGGGCATAGCAATACCAGTTTCCGTATAGATCAACGCAATTCCCTGCCCTCGGGCCAGCTAAGCGTGGTCTCTAGCCGGATCTTGCGGGTCTCACCCGGCTCCATCGCCAGATCCCAAGCCAGAATACCGCGACGTTTATCAAGGTTTTCCTCGGAAGGGTGTGGTGTGGCGGACCAGGTGATCTCAAGGTCTTCCTGCTCGGTATAAGGCACGCGATCGCGCAATTGCAGCGGCCAAGCCTGATCAGTCAGGTTTTCGATTTCAATCTCGACCTTTTGCACCTGCTCGTTACTGCGCGAGATGATGCCGTGACCGCCTTCGCTTTGGCCCAGAACATCACGGCTGAGCCTTAGCCCCTCGATAGGGCCAAAGCCGATTTCGCCTTCTTGGCCTGCAACCAAACCCTCGAAACTTTCAACCCCGACAAGTTTACCATCGATGTAACGCGCAGCGTATTCAGCCGGGAGCAGTTCCTCGCCAGACGTGTTGGTGAACCGTACAACCCGATAGGCACTTGTGTCCTGCAATGGAACCGCCCTCGCCGTGATTTCGCCCTGCTCGGTCAAAACATCTAATTCAAGACGTAGCGTATCTGCCCCAGAGCTGACAGAGACAGGTTGACCGAACGAATAGGTTACGCCCGGTCCATCGCTCTCGGCGCTCCACATGGAACTTGCTTCTTCCATGACCATGGCCGCTTCAATCAAGGGCTCGCTCATGCTTGCGACAGCAGAGCCATTCCGCGCCATTGGAGGAGACATAAGTACAGGTCCTGGTTCTTCAATGCGGCGATATTGTGAGTAAAGCGGACTAGGGCCTACCTGACCGATGGGCTGAACTGTCGACAGGTGCAAAGTAACATCAGTCCAGTTTTCCCCGGTTCGCTGTCGCACAATCGCACCCCGTTCAATTGCCAACTGAGGGGTATCACCCGTTTCCAACCTCAGGTCATAAACCGGTGTCCAAAAGCTCCCACCTGCGTCAAGATAATTGAGCTGAATGGTTCCATCGGTAGATTCTGGTGCCTCGATATCGACAGCAATAAAGACCCGATCCTCACTTTCCAAATCTATGGCTTCCAGTGCCTGCTCGGCATGGTCCAGCTCGTCCGCTAGATCTCTTAGTTGACGCTCTATCTCTCGCGCATTGATCTCGGCATCCAACGCAATCTGGCTTGCGGCCTCGGCCTCTTGAGAGATCATCCGGCTGATATCACGCAGAACATCTGGTCCCGAATCGGCCAAGCCTTCATTTTCGCCAAGTTTACGCAGAAACCCGATTGAGACATCAGCCGCTGCTGCCTTTAGGCTCGCCCGTTTGGCATTATCCTTGACCGATTGAATGCGCTGCTCAATCTCGTCAATACGGGCCTCGGCCTCTTGGACCCTAGGATCAGTGAATTCACGAGGCGGCGCATATTCATCGCGAAACACGGTGCTGATTTGGCGCGCGCCGGTCAGGTCGATATGCAAGAATTCCAACAGCGCTGTGTCTGGCACCCCCTGCAACACTAACCGATGCTTGCCTGCCGGGATCGCAAAACTGGCTGTTCGTATGATGGCCGCAGTTTCGGGGTACATGGTGACTTCTGTCACTTTACTGGAAACGGGAATGGTGCCGGCCCAAGCTGCTGATGTGGACAACAGGGCGAACAGGGAAAAAGAATAGCGCATAAATGTGACCTCAAATGAACCTGAGGCAAATCTTGCAAGGGGGCTGCCACATTGCAAGCGCAACCTGCGGGTTGTGAAAACTGGTCCTGAAAATGCAAAGGCGCAAGGAAGCAACCCGAAAGCTTCCTTGCGCTTGCATGCCTGAACCTGACCGCCTGCTCTTTTTTTATTATTAGCCTGCTTATTTTTTTAGTTTTGGCTGTTCTAGCTTTCACTGTCTCGTTATCTTTGCTTTTCCAACCGATCTTTTGATACGTCGGCTTGAAGAAAATACTAGGCTGTTACTGCTGCTCGTATGTTTGCGAATTTTGATGTCAGTTGGGCCGAAGGAAACCCAAGGAAGCTGCAAGAGCAAATATCTACGTTGCTGTAGGCGTCTCTTAGGCGGACGCGATTATCAACTTGCTTGAGATAGAAACCCTTGCTGACGAGGCGACGACGCAGATCCAACCAGCTACGTGCCTTGGCGAATTCTTCATAGAGGAACATCCGGAGGGAAACTGCCATTTCTGTATCCCAGCGATTGGTAGCCCGTGCGCTGGCCCACGCGGACTGCTTGAAGGTTACGTCTTGCTCTTCCTGCTCTATGGCGTGTTTAGCGAACATGACGGTCTCCTTCGTGACTGAGTGTCTCTCTATGCTTAATAATGTACCGTGAAACATGGTTAACCGTCGACAGTAGCAAAGGTCGAAGAGCTGTCTCTTTCGCGGCGCACCCTGACCAAAAGGATAGTTTTTGATGCATCATTGGTATGAGGCCGCCTGTTTTCTCAGCCAAATCTGGCGCATTTGAATCCACTGGGGCCTCTGGCAGGAGTAAGACGCCACGAAACTACTCACATCTTCTTTGTGGCTTTGCATTTGGCCAGTTCTGGCAAACGCTATTGGCGAGAGGGTGATCTACTCAGTCCATTGGGGGAGGGATGCAGGCAACCCGATAGTAGCGGACCAGCTCCACTGCGCTATGCCGCAACCGAAGCCTATCGTGAAAAGATCGAGGATTAGGTGAGGGCAAAGGAAAATTACTAGAGAACATAATTGACGTAATGAAACCAGGCGGCGGCGGTTGGCAAGCTTGGCCGATTTTTCGCACCAATCCCAGATAGAAAAAGCGCAAGGAAGCAACCCGAAAGCTTCCTTGCGCTTATATGCCTGAACCTGACCGCCTGCTCTTTTTTATTATTAGCCTGCTGCTTTTTTTGTTGGCCTGTTCAAGGTATTCACTGTCTCGTTGTCTTGGCTTTTCCAACCGATCTTTTTTGCGCCGGTTTTTGGAAAATAATTATGCTGGTACTGCTGCTGCTCGTATGTCTGCGAATTTCGATGTCAGTTGGGCTGATGGGAACCCCAGTTTACGGCAAGAGCAAATATCTACGTTGCTGTAGGCGTCTCTTAGGCGGACGCGATTATCAACTTGCTTGAGATAGAAACCCTTGCTGACGAGGCGACGACGCAGATCCAACCAGCTACGTGCCTTGGCGAACTCTTCATAGAGGAACATGCGAAGGGAGACTTCCATTTCCGTGTCCCAGCGGTTGCTGCTACGAGCGCTGGCCCATGCGGACTGCTTGAAGGTAACGTCTTGCTTTTCCTGCTCTATGGCGTGTTTGGCGAACATGACGGTCTCCTTTGCGTTAAGCTTCCTCTATGCATATTAATTTACCGTAAAACGCCGCTATCCGTCGATACGTGCAAAAGACGAAGGGGCCCCTCTTTCGAGGAGCCCCCTGATCAAAAGGATAGTTTTGGATTAACCTTTCTTGAGAACTTCCCGTCCCAAAAGCTCGGCAATCTGTACTGCGTTCAGGGCTGCGCCCTTGCGCAGGTTGTCGGAAACACACCATAGATTCAAACCGTTATCGATGGTGCTATCCTGACGGATACGGCTGATGAAGGTGGCAAAATCACCGACACATTCCAATGGGGTCACATAACCACCATCTTCGCGTTTATCGATCACCATGATGCCCGGCGACTCACGCAGGATGTCACGGGCCTCATCTTCGTCCAAGAAGTCTTCGAATTCGATGTTGATCGATTCCGCGTGGCCAACAAAGACCGGGACGCGAACACAGGTGGCTGTGACCTTGATCGCCTTGTCGACAATCTTCTTGGTCTCGGCGACCATCTTCCACTCTTCTTTAGTGGAACCATCGTCAAGGAACACATCAATGTGCGGGATGACATTGAACGCGATCTGCTTGGTGTAGACCTTGGGTTCAACTTCCTGACCGGGGACATACACGCCCTTGGTCTGGTTCCACAGCTCATCAATTGCGTCTTTGCCCGAGCCAGAAACCGACTGGTAAGTCGAGACCACAACACGTTTGATCTTGGCACGGTCATGCAGCGGCTTCAGCGCGACAACCATCTGCGCGGTCGAGCAGTTGGGGTTGGCGATGATGTTCTTCTTGGCATAGTCGTGGACAGCCTCGGGGTTCACCTCGGGCACGATCAGCGGGATATCCGGATCGTAGCGGTACAGCGACGAGTTATCGATCACCACACAGCCCGCTGCTGCGGCCTTGGGTGCGTACTCTTTAGTCGCGTCGGAGCCTACGGCGAACAGAGCCATGTCCCAACCGGTGAAATCAAAGGTGTCGAGATCCAGGGTTTTCAACGTTCGCTCACCAAAGCTGACCTCAGTTCCCAATGATCTTCTGCTTGCCAAAACGGCAAGTTCATCAACTGGAAACTGGCGCTCAGCCAGGATGTTCAGCATTTCACGGCCCACGTTGCCCGTGGCGCCGACGATTACGACGCGATAACCCATACGATCTCTCCAAAAATAAAGCCGGCCCTATGACCGGCTGCGGTCTCATATAGGGAAACCACCCCGCCGGAAAGGTCAGAAGCGCGATCAGCCACGTATACTGGTATATATATGCCCAATTGCCTGTTTTTTACGCAGTCATACCGTCAAGACCGAGGGCTGCCAGTGGACCCGCAGGCAAATTCGGCTAGGCTATTCACAGTGGTTGGTGGCATGGAAGACCTATGGGAACGTACACATTCTATGATGACCTGCCTCGCAGAGATAGATTCGCTGACCTCGCGCAATCCGACACCTTTACTCCGCTGCCGCAGGATTGGCTGGTCGGGTGTTGTGATATTGTCGATTCCACCGGGCTGATTGCCGCAGGGCAATACAAGACAGTGAACATTATTGGCGCCTCGGTGATCTCGGCATTGATCAACGCAATGCAGGGGCGTGCGTTTCCCTATGTGTTTGGTGGCGATGGAGCATCGTTTGCTATTCCCCCTTCTGAGCAAGACAACTGCCACGCGGTTCTATCTAACCTGCGCAGCTGGGTCAGTGCCGAATTCGGTGTCGAGCTGCGGGCCGCCCTGTTGCCTGTCGAATGGGTCCTCGCCGAAGGGTTAGAAGTTAGTGTCGCACGTCACGCGGTATCTGCGGATGTGGATTACGCCATGTTCAGCGGGGGAGGCATGGCCTGGGTCGAACGACAAATGAAGGTCGAAGGGTTTTCCGTTCCCCCATCCGAGCATATCACACCTCCAGACCTGACCGGTTTGTCCTGCCGTTGGAACAACATCAAGGCACGTAATGGCACTATTCTTTCCTTGGTCATGCTGCCGCGCGATAATGGTGAAAACCACGAATTCTCGCGTGTGGTTACCGACGTGCTGGCACTGGCAGCACAATTGGAACGCAGCGGACACCCGGTGCCACAAGATGGCCCGCCGCTGGGGTATCCGCCTCCAGGGTTGGCACTAGAAGCCCATGTATCACGCGGGGGCAGTCCACTAGGCCTGCGCAAAATCCGCTTACTGGTGAATACCGCAATAACAGGGTTGATCATGTGGAGTGGCAAGAGGTTCGGGTCGTTTGATCCGGTTCAGTATCGCGCCATGCTAAGCACCAATGCCGACTTCCGAAAGTTTGACGACGGGTTGAAGATGACCCTCGACTGCGATGCCAGCACCCGCAATCAGTTGCTCGATCTACTGCGGAATGCCAAGGCGGCAGGTCATATTCGCTATGGGCTGCACGAACAGGACGAGGCCATGGTCACCTGCTTTGTTCCGTCAGCTACGCGAGATGATCATGTGCATTTTGTTGACGGTGCGGCGGGAGGCTATACCAGCGCCGCCGCACGTCTCAAGGCTGAGGACGACTAAGTTCTGCCCGCCCGCACTGAGAACCAATGGGGCCGTGCTAGATTGTAAGAAGGTCAGACCTGAGAAAACGAATCCGAGTTCGGGTCATAACATTCCAGACCGCCTTCACCGATGTCAGTCCAGAGACCATGCAGGCTAAGTGAACCATCCCGCACCTTTTCCTCGATGAATGGGAAAGTCATTAGATTCTCAAGTGAGGCAACAACGGACTGGCGCTCAAACTGGCGCGCTTGCTGTTCTTCGTCTTCGATATCTTGCACCAGTTGGAATTTGGGCTTGAGGATATCCATCCAACGCCCAACAAAACTGGTTTTCTCTTCCAACTGCGGTGCCTGGCCCTTGCACATGTCAATGCAGCCCTGAACACCACCACATTGCGAGTGGCCCAAAACGATCAGGTGAGAGACCTGCAGAGCAGTTACAGCGTATTCCACCGTCGCACTTGTGCCGTGGTGGTCGCCGTCGGGCTGATAAGGTGGGACCAAATTAGCGATATTTCTATGTATAAAGAACTCTCCCTGGTCGGCTCCAAAGATCGAAGTGACGTGTACACGGCTGTCACAACATGAGATAACCATGGCACGCGGACGCTGTCCTTCGGTCGCTAAACGGCGGTACCACCCCTTATTTTCCTCATAAGACGTGGCTTTCCAGCCGTGGTAGCGCGTCACAAGATAAGCGGGGAGAGGCTTAGCAAATTCCATGGGTCGATCCCTGAGTTGTTAGGTCGGTGGGCTATTATCCTGTATTGTTAGCAAATTCGAGAGATATGATCACCCCGTAGAAACCTTTTGAAAACCAGTAGAACGCAGTGTTGGTCCCGTACCGTGGGGGTACAGAAATTTAGGGTGAACTCTGGTGGCTAATATTCTTACTGTAACACACACTGAAACGGTCCGGCTTGATCCGGCCAAACTGAACGAACTGTATGCTCAGCTGGGCGAGGCAGGCGCCGAAGATGTTGTCTGCCGTGCTATTGAAGAGCTGGCTGTGCGGCTGTCGCACTGCGAACGGTTGTGGCGTCAGGCCGACCTACCGAACCTGCGCAAAAGTGCGCGGTCGCTGGTCGCCATCGCCGATCAGATCGGCATGAGCGCCATGGCTGGAATCGCGCGGGACGTGACCCAGGCGATTGACACCGAAGATCAGCCAGCCATTGCGGCAACGCTGTTCCGGTTGCTTCGCGTAGGCGAACGCTCGTTGACTGCCGTTTGGGAACAACAAGACCTCTCGGTCTGATTTAACAGAACATTTTCGACAGGCGGGGCTTGCGGACGGCGTGGTGCCAGATACTCTAGGACGATATTGTCCCCACTTCCGGAGTATCGTGATGCCACCTGTTTTTGCCCCACCTTCGGATGCTGCATTACCGCTGCATGTTATTGATCAGGACAAATGCAAAGACTGGCTGCAACAACAGCCGGTCTTTGTTGCCGACTGGGCGCAGGCCAATGGATTTACCGGAGCCTGCGGACAGGCCCTGCTTATTCCTGGATCCGATGGCAAACCTGACATGGCACTGGCTGGCTACGGCACCCCATCGCAACGCGCCCGTCGCCGGTTTGTGCTGGCCGGTGCGGCTGAAAAACTGCCCAAGGGTGTTTACGCGATCACCTCAGGCCTAGACCAACAGGCGCTGGAAACCGAATGCCTTGGCTGGCTTCTTAGCAGTTATCGTTTTGGCCGCTACCACAGCCAAGGGGACATGGCTGCTGCACTGATGGCACCCGAAGGCGTTGATTCCGCCGCAATTGAATCGCTGGCGGCCGCCGAATGCCTGACCCGCGACCTGATCAACACACCATCGTCGGACATGGGACCGGACGAATTGCAGGCAGCGGCCGAATCGCTGGCCAAACAGTTTGGTGCCTCGATATCGGTGACACAGGATGCTGATCTGCTTGAACAGAATCTGCCGATGATCCACGCCGTTGGCCGCGCTTCGGACCGACGACCACGGTTGATTGATATGACATGGGGTGAAACTGGCCCCAAGCTGACATTGGTTGGTAAAGGCGTTTGCTTTGACACTGGTGGTTTGAATCTGAAACCCGGCGCAAGCATGGGGTTGATGAAGAAAGATATGGGCGGTTCAGCCGCTGTACTCGGCCTCGCCCGGATGATCATGACCGCGGGTCTGCCGTTGCAATTACGGGTGCTGATCCCGGCGGTTGAAAACTCGGTTTCCTGTAATGCATTCCGCCCCGGCGATGTCCTGACATCGCGCAAGGGACTAACGGTGGAGATCAACAATACCGATGCCGAGGGCCGTCTGGTGCTGGCCGATGCGCTGGCGCTGGCGGATGAAGGCAAGCCTGATCTGCTAATCTCGATGGCTACGCTAACTGGCGCGGCGCGGGTGGCGGTAGGACCTGATCTGGCACCGTTCTATACCGATAACGAAGAAGACGCGGCTGCACTTACGTCCGTGGCCAATGCCCAAGCCGATCCGGTTTGGCGGATGCCGTTCCACACTCCGTATGAGCCCAAGATCGAACCGGGCATTGCTGATCTGGACAATGCGCCGGCCGGTGGCTTTGCCGGATCGATCACCGCCGCATTGTTCCTGCGCCGTTTCGCGGGTGAAAGCCGCTACATGCACTTTGACATCTATGGCTGGAACCCCACGGCAGCCCCTGCCCGCCCCAAAGGCGGCGCAGGTCAGGGTGCACGGGCCCTGTTTGCTGCCCTACCCAAGATGCTGAACTTATGAGCAACCACCAGATCATCCAGCCCGTGGTTGACTTGCTGGGTCAACCAGACGGCCCGCGCGAGAGGCAACTGATCTGGGGCGAGCAGGTCACTGTTGAAGATGAGAACAACGGCTGGGCGCAGATTATCGCGACCAAGGATGGCTATGCCGGTTATGTGCCAAGTGCGGCATTAGGGCCAGCGGTTCAGGTCACCCATTGGGTGAGCGCGCTGGCAACCCATGTGTACACACAGCCGGATTTCAAATCTGCCGACCTGCGCAGTCTGAGCTTTGGCAGTCAGGTTCAGGTGCTGTCCCAAACGGATCGCTTTACCGAAACCCCAGAGGGTTTCATCCCCAGCTCACACCTGTCACCGCTTGAAACACAATTGGTTGACCCGGTTGCGGTGGCAGAGCTGTTTCTGGGCACCCCCTATCTGTGGGGCGGCAACAGCCGGTTGGGTATTGATTGTTCTGGTCTGGTTCAGGCCTCGCTGCTGGCCTGCGGCCTTCCCTGCCCCGGCGATAGTGGCCCGCAGGAACGAGCGCTCGGCAACTATGCTTCACCCAATGGCAGCGGCTACCTGCGCGGTGATCTGCTGTTTTGGAAGGGCCATGTCGCATGGGTGCGAGACAGCGAAACCCTGATCCACGCCAATGCATATCGTATGGCGGTGGCACTAGAGCCGCTACAGCCCGCTATCGACAGGATCCTTGACCAAGGTGACGGGCCGGTGACGGCGCACAAGCGACTGTTTTGAATATACCCGTAACGACAGAGTCTGTGGCACGCCAATGTAAGATGAGTATTTTCCCCTCCTGCAACAGAACCCGATGTCACAGTTAAAATGACGCTCATTTAAGTGTGGTTATTTCACCGCGCGGATTAGCTGGCGTTCCAGGACCCGAAGGACCGTTTTCAGCTCGTGCCCGCGCTTCAGGATCTGGCCATCCGTGCTGACAACTGAATACATTCCTTGCCGCTGACGCAGTTTCGGGTGTTTTTCAATTCGGTATAATGCGTGCTCGGCTGTTCGCTTGAACACTGAAAAGACCGCGGTTTCACGCAAGCAGGAAATCCCGTAGTCGCGCCATTCGCCTGCAGCAACCATGCGCCCATACAGTGGCATGATCACCGCGAGTTCGCGTCGGTCGAAAGAAACCTGTGGGGGGGCGGATGGGCTTGGAAACTGTGATGTTTGTTGAAAGCTCATAGGATAAGACTTGCCGCAATTGCGCAACAAATCAAGCCTGTTTGCGGATTCACCTGAGCGACAGTTGATTAAAAGCCAGTCCGTTCCAGTCAGGTCGGTTGCCCAATTTCTTGCTGGAACGTCAGCTTATCCCATTGCAACCTCGACAGGACGAAGGTCCAAGATTTGATCGAAAGCCGCCCGCCCTGGCGCCGTCACCAACAGCCCACGTTTATGGGCATGGCGCTTTAGCCAGCCTGCTTCCATCCCGTGGGTCAGGATCTGCCGTCCCAGCGGCCCTGCCACATGCGGTTGGCGTTCTGTCCAGTCCAAACAGGGACGAACAAATGGCTTTTGCCCGACGCGATCAGGGAGTGTCACTCCGATCCGGTGCCATACCTCGGATGAAACAGCGCGATAACCGCCGTTGTCCTCGACCAGCATGCCGCGGGCTAGAAACGCCTTGGTCAAGTTCACCGCCAAAGGTCCAGCAAGGTGATCATAACAACTGCGCACCGTGGCCAAATCGCCCGCCTTGCGTTGCTGATTGCGGTAGAGACTGTCCGCTGGCGCAATCGCCGCCAGCTGCTCTAGAGCCTGTGCGACCTCGGGGCTGGTAAGCCGATGATAAACACAGCGACCGCTTTTCTCTGCTGTGACCAGCCCGGCATCCTGCAACATCCGCAGATGTGCGGTGGCCGTCTGCGGAGTGATGCCGGCAGCACTGGCCAGCTCTTTGTTGGTGTAGGCACGCCCCTCCATCAGCTCGCACAGCATGCGGGTGCGGCTAGCGTCGCTGATGGCCTGGCCAATAATATCAAAACGAGGAGTTGTCATGGCAGTAGTCTATCGCGGGCTGGACTGTGACCCTATTAAAAACGTTTCGCCGGGGGACGAAATGTCAGGCAAAGCTGCCTTGGCAAAACCAACCCGACGACAACCCGCCGCCATGGGCATAGAACAGCCACAGCCGCGCCCCGGATGAGGTCAGCACGACCCAATAGTCCCGTACCCCACTGCGCCAATTGGGATCATCCAGCCACCATTCCGGGGCAATCCGTTCGGGGCCGCGCGCCTGGGCCAGCTGCCAGTCCTGCCCGCGCCAGCGAAACTGAGGGGACAACACCGGGCTGTCACTGGCATTGACCAGTTCAGGTTTCCACAACAGCAGCGGCCGTGGTTGCGGTGCGGCTGGCCAGTTCGCCGCCGGTTCGGACCAGGCGGCTGCCAGTACCTTGGCCGTCTTTTCCGGGATGTGAGTATCAACCGGGTGGTAGCGAGTGATTGATTCTAGCCCAACCCGCGCGCCCAGACGGCCAATCAGATCCTCTAACCCGTTGCCACCCTCGGCCCGCTGTTGTGCCGCCGCCCCCGCCTGTACATGCCCCGCCACCGTACGCGCGTGGATCGGTTCGACCTGCAGCGCCTCAAGCCGTAGCATATCAATGCCATAGCCCGCATCTATCTGATCCAGTTTCATTTCCAGCAATGGGCGAATACGGACCGGATCGCGCAAGGGACGGGCCAACCCCACCACAACCATTTCGGCGGCCTGATCAGTGCGATGCGCCTCAAGCCGCAGGGTGCGCACCCCCTTGCCGCGCTCTTCTAGCCGGGCACAAAGGCGTGGAAGCATGCGATCAACCCCGGCCATCAAATCGTCAATCAGCCCTATGGGTTCAGGCAATGTCAGCCGCACCGCAAAGTGATCCGGCGCAAGACCGGGTGAGACCGGTTCAGGGGCACTGCCCATTGCCTGATCCAAGCGCATCACCAGCCCACGGCCAAAGCGGCGGGCCAGACTGGCGCGGGGTTGATCCATCAATTCCCCAATCCGACGCAGACCAAGACGGTTCAACTGGGCCACCATCGCCCCTTCGATCCGCAGCGCAGCCACAGGCAGTGGGGCAAGCGCGCCGTAGGTCTGCCCCGGCTCAGCAATCCGAGCCACCCCATGCGGCAAGGCCACCATCTGCGGAGCCGCGCCACCACGGGTCCAATGCCGCCGTTTGGCGCTGTCCTTGGGGGTGCGTTTCTGCGCTCTGGCCCGTGTTGCCCGCGCTTCTTGCGAGATGGCATCCCCCGATCGATCTGACCCTGCCTGCACCCCGGCGTAGCGTGCCAAGGCCCAGGCCCCACCCAAGGTATCGGCCATGCCCAATTGCACGCCAAGCCCCATGTCGGTGCAGTCCTCCTCGATCTGGGCAAGCATCCCTGTCTCGCCGCCAAACAGATGCGCGCAGCCGGTCAGGTCAATCACTAACCCATCCGTCTCCTGCTCTGCCACCCAAGGGCTGTATTTCCCCGCCCAGCGCCGCAGCGCCGTCAGAAAAGCCGCCTCGGCCGGAACGTTACGGCTGCGGGTTAGCAGATGGCCGCACATGGCATGCGCGTCACGCACCGATTGCCCAACCGACAAGCCTTCGGACAAAGCTGCACTATTTAACGCAGAAATAACCTGTGTGTTGGAGAGTTCTTCAACCACGGCCAGCGGCCCGGCAATGCTGCCCCGTTTTGTCCGCATGATGCGATCAGCGCCTAAGCGCGGAAACCAGAGCGACAGAATACGACGATGAGACATGGCGGGTAATGTGCAGACTTCTGGCGCGTGGTGATAAATGCTAGGGTACGATTATAGGCAGGACGATGCGTGTTCTCTTTTTGTTCCACTAATTCGATTCGGTCAATGACGTCACTCAACTGCGGAGATCACCTGTGAACCATCCCCTTTTCCGCCTTCCAGTGCCTGCCATATTGGCCGTGACGTTTGCGCTGACTGTGCCCGCCCTAACAGCGCAGGAAAAAATCACCAACAAAGGTGTGAAAAAGCGTGTGGCCCTGATGCTCTCTGCCCAGGGTGCCGTAACCACCCTGACGGAAATGATGGCCGGACGCATGGTGTTTGACGCTGGTCAAGCCCGCGCAGCAAGGCGCGTTCTGGTCCAGACAAGCAGCAGCACTTCCAGACGGTTCAGAAAACCGCACCAAGACCCACTGTCTAACGCACGGCCCGATATTTGGACTTACTGGGAAGAGTTCAGCACACACGCGGATATTTCTGAGCAAGCTGCCAAACAACTCAACACATATTCACTCAGCGGGTTACAGCGCACCCTACCCAACGTGTTGCATAGCTGTCTAAGCTGCCACGAGCGGTTCCGAGAAACACCCAACGAGTTTGTAACTCACTAAAGCAGAGGAACCGTCTCAGGCCCCATACCGTGCCAGGAAGGTTTCGACTGCACCTGCAATCACCCTTTCACGCTCGGCCTCGGTGAATTCGGTATCGATGTTGAAAACCATACGCGGAAACAAGTCAGCCTTGCACAGCTCAGCCAGCTGGTCAGCCGCCAAGTCAAAATCCTTGATCCTTAGCTCGCCCCGCTCAGTCGCCTGCTCCAAATATTCTTTAACCCGCGCACGGACCATCATCGGGCCACTTTCGTAGAACTGGCGCCCAAGATCAGGGAAACGGTCCGCCTCGGCCACACAGATCCGGAACATCTTTTGCCCGAAATCCGACAGAATCACCGACAGGATTTGCCGGGCCGCCACAGTCAGGGCTTCTTGTGGCGTGCAGCAGGTTTCAACCATATCAACCGCGTCACAGGCCTGACGCGCGCACTCGTTCCGGGCCACTTCCATGAACAACAAACGCTTGTCGGGAAAATAGCTATATAGTGTGGCCTTAGACACACCAGCGGCACGCGCAATGTCATCAACGCTCGCGCCTTCGAACCCATCCGCCATGAACACATCCCGTGCGCCTTTCAACACCTGATCAAATTTGCGTCCGGTCCGCAGGATAGTGGCTGGCTGATTCATCGAATTCCCTTCAAGGCGCTGGCGGTTGTCATTTGATGTAACTTAGCCTGTCAGGGCTGCCTTCAACAACCATTCTCACACAGGCTTGTGTCCTCTCGCAAAGATGATAACTCTAGAACCATTCTAAAAGGGGTAGCCATGCGTTTCTTTTCCCACCGCAAACACTTTTCTGAGCTCAGTGAGCAGGAAATCATCGCTCTAGCCATTTCGTCCGAGGAAGATGATGCAAGGATCTATCGCAGCTTTGCTGAGCGGCTACGCAGTGAGTTTCCGGCCACAGCCACTGTATTCGACGGGATGGCCGAGGAAGAAGGCCAGCATAGAGCCCTGCTTATTACACTTTACCAAGATCGATTTGGCCCCACAATTCCATTGATTCGCCGCGAACATGTGGCTGGGTTTTACGCGCGCCGTCCAATTTGGTTGCAAAACACGTTGAGCTTGGAACGGATGCGTGGCGAAGCAAAAGCAATGGAACGAAACGCCGAGCGGTTCTACCTGGCCGCTGCTGCCCGCAGCAAGGATGCCAACACCCGTAAACTGCTAGGCGATCTAGCCGCCGAAGAAGCCGGGCACCAAATAGCCGCCGAAGGACTAGAGCAGGCACATCTGACCGAAGACACTTTGGCCCGCGAGGACGACACTGCCCGACGACAATTCATCCTGACCTGGGTGCAGCCAGGGTTGGCCGGCCTGATGGATGGCTCGGTGTCAACACTGGCACCAATTTTTGCCGTCGCCTTTGCCACACAGGACACCTGGACCACATTTCTTGTCGGCATTGCCGCCTCGGTCGGGGCTGGGATATCGATGGGATTCACCGAGGCCGCATCGGACGATGGGGCCCTGTCGGGTCGCGGCTCTCCATTCAAGCGGGGTTTCGCGTCTGGGATCATGACAACAGTCGGTGGGCTGGGACATGCCCTGCCCTATCTTCTGACTGATTTCTGGACCGCCACCAGCCTAGCAATTGCCGTGGTTTTTGTTGAGCTTTGGGCCATTGCCTGGATACAAAACCGGTATATGGAGACGCCTTTCTGGCGCGCTGTCCTGCAAGTGGTCTTAGGAGGTGCATTGGTTCTAGGCGCTGGTGTGTTGATCGGCAGTGGCTAGAACCCGCCTCTGAACGCTCCCGCGTTCACTGGCATGAACTTGGGCATGGCGCCGCGCAAGCGCGGCGCCACCGGGGCCAGCCCCAGACCCCAGAGTACTTTGAGCAAAAAGAAGGGTAAACCCTCTTTTCCAATTCAAAATACCTTAAATGCCGCGCGCTGACGCACCATGCAATGGCATGGTGCGCGGCCCAACGGGAGGAGTGTCTCCGTCAGGGGACCGACAACGGACGGGAGCGCGTGGATAAGGTCTTGTCCAGCGCAGTGGAATTAGTGCTTTGCCTGAGTTGTGTAGCGGGATACCACTTGGGGCATGATTGATATCTTCCTCAGAACACTGCCCTTTTTCGCCATTATTGGGCTTGGATATTGGGCCGGACGCACGCGTTTTTTTAGCGCTGAGGCGACGGCCTATCTGACCAAGTTCGTATTCTTCTTTGCCCTGTCAGCGATGATCTTTCGCTTTGCGGCCAACCTGTCCTTTGCCGAGATTTTTGATCTGCGGCTGATCCTTGGGTACCTGGAGGGAACCTTGGCAGTCTATTTGCTGGTCACATTGGTCGCCGCACTGCGAGGGTTGGATATGCCGACCGCTGCGGTGGAGGCGCAATGTGCAGCAATTGGCAATGTAGGATTTCTGGGCCTGCCGATGATGGTGATCCTGTTTGGCGAGGCCTCGATCGGGCCGATGATGCTGGTGCTAAGCGTCGATTTGGTGGTGTTTTCATCGCTGATTGTCATCTTGATCAATGCTGGCCGTGGCTCTGGGCTGGGACTGGACACGTTGAAAATGGTGGCAACCGGGTTGATTAAAAACCCGATGATTGTTTCGATCTGCGCTGGGTTGAGCTGGTCGGCTTTGGCCTTACCTATCCCCGCACCCGCAAATGAATTTTTGACCATCTTGGGTGGCGCGGCAACGCCGGGCGCATTGTTTGCGATTGGTGCCTCGCTAGCTGACAAATCCGCAGAAAGGGTTCAAATCGCGGCTTGGCTTGGTTTTGCCAAGCTGGCGCTGCACCCGCTGTTTGTAGCTATCGGAGTTTTGTGGTTGTTTCCGCTGGACGCCTACTCTGCCACTGTCGTTATTGCTGCGGCAGCCCTGCCTGTGGCAGGGAACGTCTACATGCTGGCACAGCATTATGGCGTGGCTCCACAGCGGGTTTCAGCGGCGATATTGCTCTCGACCATGGCCTCGATCCTGACCGTACCTTTGGTAATCACCGGGATCGGCACCTTGGTTTCTTTGCGCTGAAACAACCTATTCGCAGGCAACAGGCCAGAAATCGCACAAAAATCCCTACTGCGACTGCGCATCCTCTGGACCCTTGGGCCACCGCCCGGTAGCGGTAGGCAACCAAATCAGGAGGCGATTGATGGAAATTCTGTCAGAGAACCGAGCCTTTGGCGGCACACAGGGTGTGTACCGGCATGCCAGCACGGCAACCCAATGCGACATGACCTTTGGCCTGTTCCTGCCCGAAGAGGCAAAAGACGGCCCGGTGCCGGTATTATGGTACCTGTCGGGGCTGACCTGCACCCATGAAAACGCCATGACCAAAGCAGGTGCGCAGGCCTGGGCAGCAGAGCAAGGGATTGCACTGGTGTTTCCTGACACCAGCCCCCGTGGTGAGGGCATCGCCGATGACGAGGCCTATGATCTGGGTCAGGGCGCTGGGTTTTATGTCAACGCCACGCAGGCACCGTGGGCCCCGCATTTCAACATGTGGGATTATCTAGCGAGTGAGCTGCCCGAATTATTGGGCGAAAGCTTTGCAGTGGATCTGAATCGTCAGGCCATTACCGGCCACTCGATGGGCGGCCATGGTGCGCTAACGCTGGCGATGGGGCTGCCGGGACGGTTCCGCTCGGTCTCCGCCTTTGCGCCGATTTGCAATCCGAGCGCCAGTGACTGGGGGCGCAAGCAGCTGACCGCCTATTTGGGTGAAGACGAGGCCAAATGGGCGCGCCATGACGCCACCCAGATGATGCGCGAAACAGGGTTTGACGGGCCCGTCTTGATCGACGCCGGCACGACCGACCAGTTCATCGACCTGCTGCAACCCGAAGCCTTGGCGCAAGCCATGACAGCACGACGTCAGGAGGGCACGCTACGATTGCAGCGTGGCTATGACCACAGCTATTTCTTTGTCTCCACGTTCATCGAAGAGCACATCACCTTTCACGCCGAAGCGCTTTACCGGGACTGATCCATGACTGAATACGACTATGACCTCGTCATCATTGGCTCTGGCCCTTCGGGTCGGACCGCTGCCATCCAAGCTGGTAAACTGAAACGCAAGGTGCTGGTTATCGACCGGCAGGACCGTTTGGGCGGGGTCTCCGTTCACACCGGTACCGTGCCGTCCAAAACTCTGCGCGAAACCGTGTTAAACCTGAGCGGCTGGCGTGAGCGCAGTTTCTATGGCCGGTCCTACCGGGTGAAAGACCAGATTGCTGCCGAAGACCTGAAGGCGCGTCTGCATATGACGCTGGACCACGAAGTTGACGTGCTGGAGCACCAGTTCAACCGCAACCATGTGGAATGGCTGCCCGGACTGGCTAAATTTGTTGGCTCCAACGAGGTTGAGGTCGCGACTGAGGCCGGCGACACCACCCGTGTCACCGGCAAGAACTTCCTGATCGCCACCGGCACCCGTACCTACCGCCCTGACTATGTACCGTTCAACGGCAAGACCGTGGTAGACGGGGATGAGTTCCTGGAGATGGCCGAGATCCCTCGTTCGCTGATTGTTGTTGGCGCCGGTGTGATCGGGGTGGAATATGCCACCATGTTCTCGACCTTGGATGTGCGCGTGACCCTAGTTGAGCCACGTGATACCTTCCTCGATTTCATCGACAGCACGCTGATCCAAGACTTTACCCATCAGATCCGCGAAAATGGTGTCGACCTGCGTCTTGGCTCGGCCATCGACAAAATCGAAGACACCGGCAACCACGTCGAAGTGTCGCTGGACAACGGCCGCCATGTGCGTGGCGAGATGCTGCTGTTTGCAGCTGGTCGTATGGGCAATACCGAAGGGCTGAACCTCAAAGCGGTTGGGCTGGAAACTGACCACCGTGGGCGGATTGGCGTTACTCGCAAAACCTATCAAACTGATGTGTCGCATATCTATGCCACCGGTGATGTGATCGGGCACCCCTCGCTGGCTTCGACATCCTTGCAGCAGGGCCGCGTTGCTGCCTGTCATGCGCTGGGTGTGCCGACCGTTCCCGAAAGCCCCTGGTACCCCTATGGCATCTATTCGGTACCGGAAATGTCCACTTGTGGCATGTCCGAGGAAGAGCTGCAGGAACGCGGTGTTCCATATGAGGTCGGCGTGGCCCGCTTCCGCGAAACCTCGCGCGGGCATATCATGGGGCTGGAACACGGCATGTTGAAAATGCTGATCAGCCTGAAAACCCGCCGGGTGCTGGGCGTTCAGATCGTCGGCGAAGGCGCGACCGAGCTGATCCACATTGCCCAGGCGGTGCTGAACCTGCAGGGCACCGTGGACTATTTCGTCCAGAACACCTTTAACTACCCAACCCTAGCCGAAGCCTACAAGATCGCCGGTCTAGATGCGTTCAACCGGATGCCCATTCCAGATGAGTTCAAGGTGAGAAGCGAGCCTGAACCCGAGAAGAAACCTGCTGCAAAACCGGCTAAGGGCAAAAAGTAATGACACTCTACATCGATGCCGATGCCTGCCCGGTTAAGGACGAGGCCGAGCGGGTCACCACCCGCCATAAGCTGAAGATGTATGTGGTTTCAAACGGTGGGTTGCGCCCCTCGCGCAATCCATTTGTCGAGAATATCATCGTGGATGCTGGGGCTGATGTCGCTGACATGTGGATCGCTGAACGCTGTGGCAAAGGCGATGTGGTGGTGACCGGAGACATTCCGTTGGCCGCGAAGTGTATCGAAGCCGGTGCCCGCGTGCTGCGCCATAACGGCGAGGCCTTTACCGAGGCCAACATCGGCCAGCAACTGGCGATGCGCGATTTAATGGCCGACCTGCGCGCCGCCAACCCGCTGGGCGCAGGCGGCAGCGGTAAGGGGTTTAACAAAGCAGACCGATCGCGGTTTCTGGAGGCATTGGAGCGCGAAATACGGGCGGCGGCGCGACAGGTCTAGCCCATCCCCAAGTACCTTGATTGCTTGCCATCTAAGCGGCAATATCCCTGTAATTTTTCAAACGGGGTATTTCTATGGCCAAACGCGCAGTAATTCCTCCCAAGCTTCGAACAGCGGCAAAGCAACTAAACTTCTCTCCGGCCATTGTCTCCGGTAATCACGTTTTTCTCACCGGCTCGACCGGAAGTGACTTTGCCGGAAAAATGCCAGAAGAACCCCAAGAACAATTCAGGAATGCCTTTGACAAGATTGAGCTTGTTTTGCGAGAGGAAGGTCTAACCTTTCAATCAGTCGTCGAAATGACAACCTATCATATTGGCCTTCGCGAACACTTTGATCTTTTCGACCAAGTCAGGTTGGAGTGTTTTGACGCGCCCTACCCCGCATGGACTGCTGTAGAAGTTGCCGGTTTACGTCGCGAGGGTGCAGTGGTGGAAATTCGCGTCATTGCCTGCACCGGCGCCACTTGAAACAAAAGGAATTCACCAATGCCTATTCAAGCCGTCGTATTTGACATCGGGAATGTACTCCTGGAATGGCACCCCGAACGGTTCTATGACGCCCAGATAGGCCCAGATCGCCGCCGTGCCCTGTTTGCCGACGTGGACCTGCACGGCATGAACCTAGGCGTCGATCGCGGCGATGATTTCCGCAGCTCTGTCTATGGTCTGGCGGACCAACATCCTGAATGGCAGGACGAAATTCGCCTTTGGCACGACAGTTGGCTGCAAATGGCCGCACCGGAAATTCCTCACTCCACTCGGTTGCTCAGGGCGCTGAAGTCAAACGGCACCCCGGTCTTTGCACTCAGCAACTTTGGCATCGGAACCTTTGAGATCGCATGCAAGGCCTACCCGGTGTTAACCGAATTCGACCGCAGTTACGTGTCTGGCTATATGCAAACCTTAAAGCCCGAAGCGGAAATTTATGCCCGTCTCGAGGCGGACTGCGGTGTTGAACCCGGCCATTTGCTGTTCGCTGACGACAGGTCTGAAAACACCAAAGCAGCCGAGGCGCGCGGCTGGCAAACTCACCTGTTCACGACCCCGGATGGCTGGGCCAATCGACTTGTCCATGAAGGGCTGCTTACGGATGAACAGGCCAAATGAGCGCTCCCATTCATTAGCCTTTAAGAGCACTCGGACTGCCTGCCGTTTATTCCCAACGGAGCCTAGGCCGTTACAGCCGACACAGGCCCATCCTTTGGGGTCTCACGAATTGGCAGATGCACGATTGCACTAAATGCGCCGATGCCAACGCCAATCCACCAGACCAGCGTGTAATCACCATACATGTCGTACATCCGGCCACCCAGCCATACGCCAAGGAAGCTGCCCAGTTGGTGGCTAAAGAAGACGATCCCGTAGAGTGTCCCCATGTAGCGCAGACCATAGAGGTGCGCGACCAGACCAGAGGTCAGCGGCACGGTTGCCAACCACAACGAGCCCATAACCACCGAGAATACAATTACCGACATTGGTGTGATCGGCATCATGATGAACAGTGCCGCCGCAATGGTTCGGCCTGTATAAATACCCGCCAGCAGGTATTTCTTGGAGTACCGGTTACCAAGCCAGCCCGCCAACAAGGTGCCGCCAACATTAGCCGCGCCGATCAGCGAGATCGCAACAGCCCCCAGCGCCGAAGTTGTGGTGATCCCCAGGCTGTGCAAGGCCCCACCGGGAAGGATCGGACCACACATCTCTGTGATAAAGGCGGGAAAGTGCGCCGTGACAAAGGCCAGCTGATAGCCGCAACTGAAGAACCCCAGAAAGATCATGGTATAGGATGGATCTTTGAACGCCTTGATCAGAATCTGGCCCATGCTCTCTTCCAGCTCGGCTTTTGAAGCAGCGACCGGTGATCGCATTAATGGCAAAGTCAGTATCAACGTCAGAACGACGCCCGCAAAAATCATGAACACCTGCTGCCAGCTGAGAAAGCTGAGCATCCATTCGGCCGTTGGAGCGCCAAAGATCTGACCACCTGATCCGGCGGCGGTGACAATTGCCAGAGACATTGATCGGTTCGCATCAGAACTGGCTCGGCCGACCACAGCCAAAATAACTCCAAACCCGGTACCAGCGATGCCAAAGCCAACAAGCCATTCATAGGCTTGCATTTCAAACGGACTGGTAGACCCTGCACTGAGCACCAGACCTGCTGCATAGATCAACGCACCAAGCACAATTGCTTTTCGATCCCCGATCTTTTCAGCCAAGGCACCGAACAGCGGCTGGCCAATCCCCCAGGCTAGGTTCTGAATGGCAATTGCCAGTGAAAACTCGCTGCGTGCCCAGTTGAATTCTTCGGCGATCGGGATCTGGAACACCCCAAAGGATGCCCGCACAGCAAAGCTGACCATAATAATCGCACAGCCGACGATCAGAACCGGAGTGAATAGGGGCGTCTGGCGCGGCATATGGGATCTCCTGATAGGCGTTCGGCGACCCTAACGACAAGAAACCCACCTCTCAAATCAAGACTTTTGCGGCATCACATCAGAATATTTGATGTGAACAGCCCAGTACGACTGCGCCGCAGTGCTTTCCAACCAATCCGAGCCGGGTTATGGCTGGCACATGACCAATTTGACCACTTTGTACCGCGACAAGATCGCAAAGGGTGAATTGCACCCGGATCCGGCGCAAGAAGCCGTGTTGCCGCATTTCGACCGGATCAGCGATGGCCTTCGTGCCGCGCCCATTAAGCGTGGTTTGTTTCGTAAGGTGCGACCGCCGTCGCCCAAGGGCCTATATCTTTGGGGTGGCGTAGGGCGCGGCAAGTCGATGTTGATGGACCTGTTCGTTGACAGTCTGGGTGACATTCCAGTGCGTCGGGTGCATTTTCATGCCTTCATGCAGGAAATTCATGCGGCAATGCATCAGGCCCGCCAAGACGGCGTCGAAGACGCGCTGGCCCCGGTAGCAGCAAGGATTTCTGACAGTGTTCGCCTGTTGGCGTTCGATGAGATGCAGATCAGTGACATCACGGATGCCATGATTGTCGGACGCTTGTTTGAAGCGCTGTTTGAGGCGGGAGTTGTGGTTGTCACCACATCTAACCGGGTGCCGGAAGATCTGTACAAAAACGGGTTGAACCGGCAATTATTCCTGCCGTTTATCAAACTGATCAAAGACAAAATGGTCCCTTGGGAGATGGTCAGCCCGACCGATTACCGCCAGAACCGGCTACAAGGGTCAAAGGTCTATTTCACACCCAATGGACATGACGCCACGGTCGCCATTCAGGCGATTTGGCATGACCTTTCTGGCGGTGACGCGCAGCCGTTGGTGCTGCAGGTCAAAGGGCGTGAGGTCACCCTGCCCGCGTTTCGCAACGGGGTGGCGCGAGCAACGTTTTACGACTTGTGCGGCAAGATGTTGGGACCCGGTGATTATCTGGCTATTGCAGCTGAAGTGAAAGTACTGGTGCTGGAGGATATTCCCAGCCTGTCGCGTAGCAACTTCAACGAGGCCAAGCGGTTTGTCACATTGATCGACGCGCTGTACGAGGCCCAGGTGCGGCTGATCTGTTCAGCTGCGGCGGAGCCCGAGATGTTGTACATAGAGGGCGAAGGGACATTTGAATTTGAACGCACCGCCAGCCGTTTGCGTGAGATGCAAGGTGAAGACTGGGGGCACGAAGCCTAAGCCTGCGGCTCTTGTAGCTAAGCGGGGGCTCTGCCCCCGGCGCGGCAGGCCGCCCCTCCCCCGGGATATTTTTGGCCAGATGAAGAGCGGATGGGACGAGTATACTGTCAGCCGTTTTCTCGCAGAATGGCCCCTGCAAGATAGAGTGAGCCGCAGATCAGAACCCTTGCTTCGGGCTCTTGCGCCGTGATGGCGGCAAGCGCGGACGCAGCAGAGTCAGCAGTTGTTGTGGCCATACCTACCTTGGCAGCGGCAGCCGAGGTGTCTTCGGCGGATAGAGTATTAATCTCATCTGGGATCGAGATTGCAGTAAGGCTGGCGGCGTGTTTGGCCAGTGGCGCCATATAACCGGTCACATCTTTGGTGTTCAGCATGCCGCAGATCAGGTGAGTAGGACGCTTGGGCAATGTGGATAGCACATCTGCCAGTGCCTGCCCGGCGGCCGCGTTATGACCGCCATCGAGCCAAAGTTCAGCCTGTGGTGCCGCGTCAACCAGTGGCCCAGTTTTAAGGTGCTGCATTCGGGCGGGCCAAACTGCCTGAGTCATGGCAGCCTCGCAGGCGGCCTCATCCGCGCCGAGGTGACGCAGAACGGCCAGAGCTGCGCCAGCGTTCTGGATCTGGTGTGCACCCAGAAGCGCGGGCAGTGGCAGGTCCAGCAAGCCGCGTTCATCCTGAAACACCAATCGGCCAAATTCGGTATAAACATGCCAATTCTGGCCGTGCGCGATCAAGGGCGCGCCGAGCCGGGCTGCCGTTGATTCGATGACCTCCATTGCCTCGTCCGGCTGCGGACCAACCACGCAGGGCACACCGCGTTTGATGATACCCGCCTTTTCGGTGGCGATTTTGGTCAGGGTATCGCCGAGAAACTGTTCATGGTCGATCGAGATGGGCGTGATGACAGTCACCTCTGGCTTGTCGATCACATTTGTGGCGTCCAGCCGCCCACCCAAGCCGACCTCGAGCAGGGTGTAATCTGCCGGGGTACGAGAAAACGCCAGCAAGCCTGCCACGGTCGTAATTTCGAAGTAGGTGATGGTTTCACCACCGTTCTTTTCATAACACTCGTCGAGGATCTTGGTCAGATGCACTTCGGTGATCAACTCTCCGGCCAGACGGATGCGTTCGTGAAACCGGGCCAGGTGCGGCGAGGTATAGGCGTGGGCGGACTTCCCCATGCCCTCGATCCCTGCACGAATCATCGCTTGGGTTGACCCTTTGCCATTGGTGCCTGCCAGATGAATGACTGGCGGCAGTTTTTTCTGCGGGTTGTCCAACGCTTCAAGCAGTCGCCAGACCCGGCCCAGCGTCAGATCCATCAGCTTAGGATGCAATGCCATCATGCGGGTCAGGATGATATCAGAGGAGGCTTGGGGCATTGGTATCAGATCCCTGTGGCAGATCGCTTAAAAGAAAACCGCCCACCATTTCAGGCAGGCGGTAAAATAAGGCGGGGCTTCCCGCTGTAGGTACAACCTATCGCAGTTAAGTCGCTGCGGCTTCGGTTTCTGCGGCGTCCTGAGGCTCGCTTTCGACCTCTGGTGTTGGCTCGTCCACTTTTTCCGGTGCAGGCAGATCGCCGACAACCTGAGGAGACAGCCCCATAAGCATACGAACAATTGTGACCAGCTCTTTACGCAGCTCGGTGCGCTTGGTCACGCGGTCCAGAATGCCGTGATCCAGCAGGTATTCAGCGCGCTGGAAACCTTCGGGCAGCTTTTCACGAATGGTTTGTTCGATGACCCGCGCGCCGGCAAAGCCGATCAGTGCGTTGGGTTCAGCGATGTGAACGTCGCCCAGCATCGCATAAGACGCCGTTACACCACCTGTCGTCGGGTGTGTCAGCACAACGATATAAGGCAAATTGGCCTGCTTTAGCATTTGAACCGCAACCGTTGTTCGCGGCATTTGCATCAGGCCAAGGATGCCTTCTTGCATCCGTGCGCCACCAGCAGCGGAGAACAGGATCAAGGGACGCTTCAGCTCAACTGCGCGCTCGGCAGCGGCAAGAATCGCGTTACCGACATACATGCTCATCGAGCCGCCCATGAACGAGAAGTCCTGCGCGGCGGCAACGATAGGCGTGCGGCCCATTTCGCCCTCAGCGACCAGCATCGCTTCGCTTTCGCCAGTCTTTTTCTGCGCCGCCTTCATCCGGTCAGGATAACGCTTCTGATCCTTGAACTTTAGCGGGTCGGCGATTGGTTCGGGAACGTCGATTTCTGTGAAAATACCACCATCGAACAGTGCATCAAAGCGGGCCCGAGGCGTGATGGCCATGTGGTGATCACAGTTGGTGCAGACATTCAGATTGTCGCTCAACTCACGGTGAAACAGCATGGTTCCGCACTCTGAGCATTTCTGCCACAGGTTCTCGGGGACTTCGCGACGCGAAAAGATCGAATTGATCCGCGGTCGGACGTAATTGGTAATCCAGTTCATAGCAGGCCTCTGCAGGGGCAGTTTGTCCCCCCAGATAATGCGACCCGACGGCAATTGCAATCAGCGGCGTATCGCAAGTCGCGCTGCAAGCCAGCAAACGCCCATCATGACAAAGTCCACAACCAGCCAGGGCCGCAGCGCCTGTGCGTCGGACATTTCATACGGAAGCAGGTAGAGCGCCAAACTGTTGAGGCTGGTCGGCGACGCAAAAAGCAGCAAGGCGGCAATATTATTAAAGAAATGCACTGCAATTGCAGGCCCCAATGTTCCCGCGCGGGCGGTGAGGTCAGCCATCAAGAAGCCAAACAATCCGGCCCAGATGGCAATCAACGTCGCATTCTCTCCTGCTTCGGCAGGCACATAATGGCCCAATGCAAACAGTACAGAGGGCACCATCAACCAGATCAATGGGTGACGGAAGCGCGCTGCAATTCCCTGCTGGATATAGCCCCGAAACAGAATTTCCTCAGCTCCAGTTTGTACCAGAACCACTGTGAGTGACAGTGGAAGCAAGGCCAGCCATGTCAGCGCCGGAAGGTTGGAAACCATTGGGGCACCCAGCTGGTAGGGCGGCAGCAATAGAAGCACCCCACCCAAGGCAATGAGATAAAGGCTGACCCATGCAAATTGCCGCGCCGCAGTCCGAGGCGGACCTGTAATGCTAAATACTGAACGCTTTTGTAGTATCCGCGCGGCCACGGACACCCCGACGATGGCGAACCCAAATCCACCAAGCAAAACCAGCATGGCGGCCGGGTTCGATCCGTCCTGAAGCCCCGCCATCCAAGGACCGGGAAACAGATTTCCAATAATGGTATGCGCCAAAGATGACAGCAGAATGACAACCGCGATGACAACAATCAGTCCAAGGACCAGCCGCCATAGCTGAGGGCGCACGCGGGCGGCGGTGACAAGTGCTTCGTGCGCTGTGTAGCGTGGGTTAAAGGGCATTGGAGTTAGGTCTGAACACATCTAAAATAAAAGTCATAACCGATCCAATTTTGCGTAGCCTATCATGTCCAAGGCTCGTCAATTTACGATAGGCACGATTAGTTTCGAACACAAGTTGGAGGGCAGATCTGCCCCAGAACGCTGACCATGCGTCTAGGCTTGGGGACCACGGTTTTCCCAGTCGCCGGTCAAGAAAGCGAATTGCCGGCTTGGGTAACTAGCGTTACATTGCGTCGAAACAATTGGGCAAAACACCCGCTGAATAATTTGAGGGCATCATGGGCAGGATACTGGATCGGCTGTTTCACCACCGCACCTTGAATTTTTGGCGCAAGAACGCGCGACAGGCAGATGCTGCTCCATTGAGTGAGTTGAGAGCGCAACGCAATCATGCGCGACAGTTACGGACACATCTTGATCGCTTGATCCACGTGGCGGACGGACGGTTGGCACTGCCGCAAATTGGATCGTCGTACTTTCCTAAGCCCCATGGCACCGACTGGTCCTGGCGGCCAAACCTATGGCGCGGGCCATTGCCAGTTCCGGGCATTTCCTCAGCCGCGTCTAAATCAATGTTGGGCGACGAAGTACAGGTTTTCCACGACTGCTCCTTTTCCGAACTGACCCTGCGCCAGTTGCGAAATACTAGGGAACAAGATCTGGCACCGTTTGGCCTGCGTATGGATGTGTTCCAGTTTGACGGCTCATTCCTGTCGCTGGTGATTGAACTTCCACCTGAGGCCACCGAGGGTTTGACTCGACAGCACTTGTTACGTTTTGACACCATTATCGAGACCGAGAAGCCGCAGGAAATATTTGCGCGCCTTAACATCAAACATGGCCCCAATACTGAACAATTGGTACGTGAGTTGCCGTTGGACAAGACCACTGCAATGGTCGAGTTTGATCTCGCCTATTCCCGTCTCAATGAAAAACGAATTGAAAAAATCTGGCTTGATCTGATTTTTGAGTCTCCTGACATGAACCAAGTGATCCTGCGCGATCTCACCTTCTCGCGCCATCACCGCGCCGCTATTTAAGGACCCCACCATGAGCGAGTTGTCACTGAGCAAGATCCGCTTTCTTAACGGCGTTTGGGAAGGCAAAGTTACCAATGCCCCCGACACCGGAACGCGGCCCGACATTCAGGTGCGCTATTTGGATCAGGTTGTTGACGGTGTAATCCTAAAGGAAGGGAACACCGGCAGCGAATGGGACCTGCACGTTCCAGTACCCAGCCACGCGGTGGCCGATGGGGTGCACAGCTTTGTAATCTATGACAGTGCTACAGATCGCAAACTCGGTGACTTTACCATCATTGCCGGCGAAGTCGCCGCGGATGATCTGCGTGCCGAGGTCGAACTGCTACGGGCCGAACTCGACATGCTGAAACGCGCCTTTCGCCGTCATTGCCTGGAGACCAGTTAAGTCAGGGTCAAATATGCTTCGGCAAGGGTTTGCATCGACTGAACAAATGGCTGAGGTCCATAGCTGCAACGTGCCACTCCGGCCTTGGCCACAGCCTCGCGCGTCATAGCCTCGCCGCGCATCATCACGTTGACCGGCAACGGGCTATCCCGGCAGATCTGAGATATCAGGTCCAGATCCGTCAGCCCCGGAACAAACAGACCACTGGCCCCTGCCCCAGCAAAGGCCATGGCGCGCTCTATAGTTTCATCCAGCAGGTTAGCATGTTGACTGGTGTCTTTCTGCTTTAGAAACAGGTCTGTGCGCGCGTTAATGAACAGGCTGGCATCCGCGGCCCGGACAGCACGTATTCGCTCTGATTGCTCTTCGATCGAATACAACCCATTGCCGCCGACGATCTGATCCTCAAAGTTGATGCCAACAGCACCAGCCGAAACTATGCGAGCGACATTTTCCGTCAGCTCGGCCCCGCCCGTCGCATAGCCACCTTCGAAATCGACACTCAGCGGTGCGTCGACAGTTTGGGCGATGCGTTCAACGATTTGCACCAGAAATGACAGCGGAAGTTGCTCTCCATCGCCATACCCCTGCGCCTCGGCCACTGACCAGCTACCTGTCGCGACAGCTGCAGCACCCGCATTGGCTACCGCATTGGCGCTACCTGCATCCCAAATGTTGTATAACACCAAGGGATCGCCTGGCACATGCAAGGCCGCGAAATCCTGTGCCCTTTTGGTCTGGTCTGTCACTTTGCTTCTCCGTAACTTTGTTCAATCTCTATCAACCGCTGTTTGCGCCATAATCCACCGCCATACCCTGTCAGAGATCCATCTGCCGCGATCACGCGATGGCAGGGCACAATTAGGGCCAACTGGTTGGTCCCATTTGCCCGCGCCACCGCACGTACCGCCGATGGGCGCCCAATATCCTGCGCCAGTTGCGAGTAGCTGCGGGTTTCACCAGCTGGAATTTCCCGTAGAGCGGTCCAAACCTGCTGCTCAAACTCTGTCCCGTTCATAGCCAGTGGCGTCGAAAACTGCGCGTTATCTCCTGCAAAAAAGCGCCCCAACTCTTCAGCCACCTGTACGGTTGGATCAGGGCGGCCAAAGCCAATGCCACCATTTGTGCTTTTCTGTAGTTTGGCCAATTCACGCGGCAGGGCCTTGCGGTCAATGAACTCTAACAAGTGCAGCGCATGGCGACAGCTAACCGCGATCATTGAACCCAGTGGAGTTTCGATCCAGTCCGCCATCAGCAAGGCATCGCGACTGAACTGCCCCGGAGACTGCCCGAGCAGCCGGGCAAATGCGTCACGAAAGGCGCTGGCGGATTCGAAACCGGCATCAATCTGTGCAGCGATGACAGGGTCGCCAGCGCTAAGGGCGGTGAACCCTTCCCGCAGGCGGCGCTGACGGGCCATTTCCAGAAATGTCATGCCAAAGTGCCGTTTAAAGCTACGCCGTACGGTCGAGGCATCCAGCCCCATTGCGCCGAGATCATCCTCTGACCAACGATATCCCGGGCGGGCCTCAAGAGACTTCAACAAACGATCAACCAACGGATCAGCCTCGGCCATAGGGGCCAGTGGGTGACAACGCTTACAGGCCCGAAACCCTGCATCTATGCAGGCTCCAACCGTTTCAAAGAACTGGCAGTTTTCCGGCTTAGGCTTGCGCGCTGGACACGTCAGGCGGCAGAAGATCCCAGTTGAGGTTACCCCAACATAGGCCCTCCCATCATAGCGCTCATCCCGCGCTACAAGGGCGTCATACAGTGTGGTGAATTCTGGCATATCAAACATCATTCCACGGTAATACCGAATGCAGCCCCGACCCGTAGCCGGAAATCGGGCGTGGATGTAAATTATGAAATACAAATCTCACCCGGCAAACAAAAAAAGACCGCCCCAACCGGGACGGCCCTATTCTTACGTCTATCTACACGGCTTACTTTGCCAATGCAGACAGGCCTTTGAGCACATCAATGGCGTAGGCCAGCTGATAGTCATTTTCACGCAGATCAGCCGCAGCCTCAGCCTTGGCGCGATCTTCTTCGATCTGGCGAATTTCATCTTCGGACAGGCTGTCATTGTTCAAGCTGCCACGTAGATCTGCCTCGGAACGGATACGGCGTGCTTCAGCGGCCTCATCCTCTTCGCTTGCGGGTACGCGACGTGGCTGTTCAACGACGATGTCAGGTGAAACACCCAGCGCCTGAATCGAACGCCCAGACGGAGTGTAGTAGCGGGCTGTGGTCAAGCGCATAGCCCCATCACCACGCAGTGGCATCACGGTCTGGACCGACCCCTTACCAAAGCTCTTGGTGCCGACAACGATTGCGCGACGGTGGTCTTGCAATGCACCGGCAACAATTTCAGAGGCAGAGGCAGAGCCGCCGTTGATCAGAACCACAATCGGCAGACCTTTAGCCAGATCACCAGGTGTCGCGTTGAAACGCTCGCCATCTTCCGGATTACGGCCACGAGTCGAAACAATTTCACCGCTTTCCAGGAATTCATCCGAGACACGGATCGCCTGATTCAACAGCCCACCTGGGTTGTTACGCAGATCCAGCACCACGCCATTGACCTTATCAATGCCGCCAGCTTCTTCGATCTGCTCATGCAGACCAGAGATCAGGTTCGGCGTTGTCTGATCGTTAAAGGTAGAAATCCGCAGCACCACGGTCGAGCCTTCAGTGCGGGCACGAACGGCTGTCAGCTTAATGGTGTCACGGATGATCGAAACATCAAACGGCTCGTCCTCGCCTTCACGTACCACGGTGATAATGATCTCGGACCCAACCGGCCCCCGCATCATGTCGACAGCTTCGTCCAGCGACAGGCCCAGCATGCTTTCGCCATCGACGTGTGTGATAAAGTCGCCGGCTTCCATGCCAGCTTCATCCGCCGGGGTGCCGTCCATCGGCGACACAACTTTAACAAAACCCTCTTCCTGGGTCACTTCGATTCCCAAGCCGCCAAATTCGCCGCGCGTCTGCACCCGCATCTGGGTCGCGTCATCGGGCGACAGATAGCTGGAATGTGGATCGAGTGATGCCAGCATACCGCCAATGGCTGCTTCGATCAGCTCGGTCTCATCAACCTCTTCTACGTACTGTACGCGAATGCGCTCAAAAATATCGCCAAATAGGTCCAGCTGCTCGTACACGGTAGACGCACGCGCGTCTTCCTGTGCCAACAGCGGCCCCGCCACATAGGTGGTCGCAAGGATTCCTGCCAGCGTTCCGCCAACAGCTGCCATCGCAAACTTTTTCATATGCTTTTATCCATCCTTATTCGGTACGGAACCAAATTTCAGGGTCCACCGGAGTATCATGCAGTCTAACTTCTATATAGAGCGTTTCTGTTCGGTCAGTTCCAGCCCCATCACCACTTAGTGACAATATCGCACCAATTTCTGGTGTTACGCCGCCCATTAGCCCCACAGGAGTCCCCTTGGGGATCACCTGCCCCGCCTCTCCAAACACTTCGGCGAGTCCAGATAGAACAAACAACATGTCTGATTGAGGTTCAAGAATCACCACGTTGCCCAAATCCAACAACGGACCACGATAGCGAATAGTGGCGGCAGTAGGGGATGAGACCAAGGCCCGAGGCCGGGCCGCAATCAACATGCCAGGGCGTGAGATGCCAGCAGCATCCTGCGCTCCAAATTTGCGCAAGACCAACCCCTGAACAGGCAAGGAAACCTCTCCCTTTTGGGTGCTGATGTCTGCGGTAGTTTCAACAATTTCACCCTCGACAATGTTAGCAAGCCCACTGGCAAACCCCTCCAATGTCTCGGTCGAAGATATCAAAATCGAGGTGCGGACTGGATCTTGGGTAAATCGCTTGGGCAAGTCGCTGCGATCTGCAATGGCCGTCGACAACGATGCACGCGCTTGTTGAACGCCGGCCAAACCACTTTGCAATGCACCCGCAGCATTCTGCTGCAACAGACGTAATGTCTGCACTTCTTCCAGATCCCGTTTCAACGCCTCGGCACGCGCATGTAACCCGGGGGTTACCTCGGCCAGCATCATCGCCGAACGGGCAGACCCAAGCGGCCCAGACGGGTGTAGCAGCAAAACCGGTGGTGCCGAGGTTTCGATTGTCTGCAAAATACCCAGCAGATCAGCAACCTCATCTTCACGCGCCTGTAATTGAGCAACCAGTTGCGCCTCACGCCGCGCCACCCGGCGCAGACCATCCCGCATTGCGGCCAAACCCGCCTCATAGGCGCGCACAGTTTCGGTTAACGCCTTGACCCTATCACGTGCACTATCAGCATTCTGTAGCCGCTCAGTCGCCGCTTCCAATTGCACGCTGGCCGCGCGGGCAGCATTGGCCGGATCCTCGGCAGCAATAGCCCCTTGTCCAACCAGACAAAGCACTAGAATGGCGGCGCGCAGCATCATGCCAGCAGACTCTCCCCAGTCATTTCCTCAGGCTTATCCAACCCCATCAGATCCAGCAGCGTTGGTGCCAAATCTGCCAAACGCCCATCGCGCAATGTGGCACCTTCTGGTCCGCCAATCAAAGCTACTGGCACCAGGTTCAGTGTATGCGCCGTATGCGGTTCACCTGTTTCCGGATCCACCATCACCTCGCAATTGCCGTGGTCCGCAGTCACCAGCATCGCGCCACCAGCTTTTTCCAGCGCAACCACCACCGCAGCCAATCCCTGATCCACCGCTTCGCAGGCCTTCATTGCCGCCTGTAGATCACCAGTATGGCCAACCATGTCGGGATTGGCGTAGTTGGTCACAATCAGATCATAACCGGCCTCGATCGCCTCAACAAATTTGGCCGTCACCTCAGGTGCTGACATCTCTGGCTGCAAATCGTAGGTCGCCACATTGGGTGACTTCGGCATGTAACGATCTTCGCCTTGCTCAGGCTCTTCTTTGCCACCGTTCAGGAAAAACGTGACATGCGGATATTTCTCGGTCTCGGCCAGCCGGAACTGGCGCAGCCCCTGTTTGGCCACCCATTCACCTAAGGTATTGACGATCACCGCCTTGGGATAGGCAACGGTCATATAGGTGTTGTGATCATCCGAGTACCCCACCATACCCAATAGCGCTGCCAGTTTCGGCCGTTTGCCGGTGTCAAAGGCCTCAAAATCCGGCTGTCCAATGGCTGCCAGAATCTCGCGCGCGCGGTCAGCACGGAAGTTCAGGCAAAAGAACCCATCGCCATCGCGAACACCCGGGTATTCCCCCACAACCGAGGCCGAGATGAATTCATCTGTTTCATCCTGCTCATAGGACTGAGAGACAGCCGCCTTGGCATCCATCACAAAACGTCCACCACCATTGATCATCGCCGCATAGGCCTGACTGACCCGCTCCCAACGATTGTCACGATCCATGGCATAGTAGCGCCCGGTAACAGTGGCGACTTCGGCATTCGCTGGCAAACCCGCTTGCAACGTATCAAAATACTCCAGCGCTGATTTGGGTGCCACATCCCGCCCGTCGGTAATGGCATGCAGCCAAACTGGCACGCCCGCATCCGTAATCGCCTTTACGGATGCCAGAATGTGGTTGATATGGCCATGCACCCCACCGTCAGACACCAGCCCCATCAGATGCGCGGCACCACCGGTGGCCTTCAGCTTGGCAATAAACTCCAGCAAAGCCACATTCTCAAAGAACGAGCCATCCTCGATCGCCAGATCAATTTGCCCCAGATCCATCGCCACCACGCGACCGGCCCCAATATTGGTATGGCCCACCTCCGAGTTACCCATCTGCCCACTGGGCAGCCCAACATCTGGCCCGTGCGTGATCAACCGCGCCTGCGGCCCCTGCGCCATTAGCGCATCAAACGTAGGAGTCTGCGCCAGATGCGGCGCATTTGCCGTGTCAGATTCACCGCTCCCCCAGCCATCAAGAATACACAGGACAACAGGTTTGGGCGTGGACATGTTAGGGCTCCGGGGCAAGGGTATTTCCTGCCTTTTACAACCTCCTAGCAGCGGGGGAAACCGCTGTTCTCTGACAACGCAACATAGCCAAGGACACCCGAGACTTCTTTTTGCTTCAAATACTCAAATTCCGCCCTCTCACCCTCCGATGGTTCTGATGTTCTACGGTGTCAGCCGATCCCTCAGCAACGCCAACGGATGCGCCTTCAGCGACAGCCGCATGGCAACGTAATCCTCTACCACCTCTTCCCCCAGCGACATCTTGGGGAGCAGCGCAGCAGGTTCATCTATCGCCTCACCCTCTAGCCCCTGGGCAAACAATGGCAATGGCTTGACCGAGGCAATCGCCTTGGCCGCCCACAGCGCTTCGCGACGTTTCATTCCTAACGCAGCAAAGGCATCGGCCTCGGCCAGTCGTTCGATCACCCCGGGGGCCAACCCTGCCTTACGCCAAACATCATCAATCTCAGTATAGCCATTGCCACGCGCTGCGGTCAGCCAACCGGCGTCCTCTTCCCGCAATCCCTTGATCTGGCGTAGCCCCAGCCGCAGCGCCAACCCGCCACGTCCATCCGGCTCCATCACGTTATCCCAGAAGCTGGCGTTGATGCAGATCGGACGCACCTCGACCCCATGTTCCCGCGCATCCCGCACAATTTGGGCCGGGGCGTAAAACCCCATCGGCTGCGCATTCAACAACGAACAGGCAAAGATGCCGGGATGGTGACATTTGATCCAGGCGCTGGCATAGACCAGCAGTGCAAAACTGGCCGCATGGCTTTCCGGAAACCCATAGGACCCGAAACCCTCAATCTGACTAAAACACCGCTCGGCAAAGTCAGTCTCGTAGCCGTTGCGCGCCATGCCGCGTAGAAAGAGCGTCCGGAATTCACTGACATTGCCGTGTTTCTTAAACGTCGCCAGCGAGCGGCGCAAACGGTCGGCCTGCTCGGGGGTGAACCCCGCTCCGACAATGGCAATCTGCATCGCCTGTTCCTGAAACAGCGGCACCCCCATCGTCTTGCCCAGCACATCCCCCAGCGCATCCGACGGCAATGTCACCTTCTCCTCGCCATTGCGCCGACGGATATAGGGGTGCACCATATCCCCTTGGATCGGGCCCGGACGGATGATCGCCACCTCGATCACCAGATCATAGAACTCACGCGGCCGCATGCGCGGCAGGAAATTCATCTGCGCCCGGCTCTCTACCTGAAACACACCGATGCAGTCCGCCTTGCACAACATATCATAGACCACCGGATCCTCGGGCGGCAGGCTGGCCAGGTTCCAGCTTTGGCGGTGATGGGTGTGGATCAGATCAAACGCTTTGCGGATACAGGTCAACATTCCCAGGCTCAGCACATCGACCTTAAGAATGCCCAATGCGTCGATGTCGTCCTTGTCCCAGCAGATCACCGTACGCCCCTCCATGGTGGCGTTCTCAATCGGCACCAGTTCGTCCAATCGGCCATCCGTGATGATGAAGCCGCCCACGTGCTGGGATAGGTGTCTCGGAAACCCGATGATTTGATAGACCAGATCCATGGTCTGGCGCAGACGTAGGTCACTGGCATCCAACCCGATTTCGGCCATCCTCTGCGCCTCTAGCCCCTTGGCGCTAAAGAACCCCCACAGCTGTGACGACAGCGCCGAGATCGTATCATTGCTCAACCCCATTGCCCGCCCCACCTCGCGGATTGCCCGTTTACCCCGGTAGTGAATCACCGTCGCGCAAAGCCCTGCCCGTTCGCGGCCATAGTGTTCATAGATGTGCTGGATCACCTCTTCTCGCCGCTCGTGCTCAAAGTCCACGTCGATATCGGGCGGCTCGTCCCGGGCCTCGGACACAAAGCGTTCGAACACCATGGTGCCGATTTCAGGGCTAACCGAGGTCACCCCCAGACAATAGCAAACCACCGAATTTGCCGCCGAGCCACGCCCCTGGCACAGGATGCCACGGCTGCGGGCGAAATCCACGATGTCGCGCACGGTCAGAAAATAAGGTTCATAGCGCAACTTGCCGATCAGGGTTAGCTCATGCTCTAGCATGTCCCGCACTTTGGCTGAGGCCCCCCCGGGATAACGCCAAGCCAGCCCTTCCAGCGCCAACCTACGCAACCTTTCCCCCGGTGTTTCGCCAGCGACCGCCTCGCTGGGATAATCATAACGCAGCTCGTCCAGTGAAAAACTCAACTGCTGCGCCAGCGCCCCGGCCCGGTCTACGGCGTCCTCATACCCCGCAAAAATCCGCCTCATCTCAGCCTCGGATCGCATCCGCTGTTCGCCGTTGGCCAGCGCCGAGCGGCCCAGTGCCTCGACCTTGCTATGCAGCCGGATCGCGCTTAGCACATCCGCCAACCGCCGCCGCGCGCCGTGATGCATCCGCGGCGCAGCACTGGCCAACGTGGGAACACCCAGTTCGCCAGCCCAAGTTGCAACCTGTGCAAACCGCACACCGTCAGTGCCATCGTATGCCGGGGCCATCAACATATGCATCCGCCTACCAAAGCGGCGCGTCAGGCCATTTATATGCGGCAACCACCCGCCCGCACCGCCCTGCCCCCGTTGCGGCTGTGGCACCAACAGTAGGTGAAGATCCTCGGCAAACTCCAACAGATCACACAAATGCAGGATGCAACCCCCCTTGTCTGCTCTCAGCCGCCCCCGTGAGATCAGCCGACATAGATTGCCCCATCCCACACGGGTTTCGGGCAAGACGATCACAGGTGGCGCATCAGTGACCACCAGCTTGGCCGCCGGGATCAGGCGCGGCACGTCATAGATCGGAAAGCTGTCAGGCCGGGCAGCGCCATCCGGACAAGGCGGCCCAATCGGGTCATTGTCCTTATCCCAAGCCAACCGCTCACGTACTCGACGCGCGATGTCCCGCGCCTCGGTATGGGCACGGACGATACCGCTAACCGAATTCTCATCCGCAATTGCCAGCGCCGGAATGCCCAGCACCAATGCACGCTGAACATACTCCTCCGGGTGAGACGCCCCGGTGAGGAAGGTAAAGTTAGAAAGATTCGCAAATTCGGCAAACATACTCGATACAGTATTCTCGTTTTGTTCTCACTTCGAGTCCCCTCGTGCATTCACTCGCACCGGGCCGCAGGCACGGTGCCACGCCCAACGGGCGGAGCCACAGACAGCGGCGACAACGGGCGGGAGCCCTTCGTTCAAATGCGCAGGATACGGGTCGATCAGGATGCCAGAACTCTGGCAGTACTTCAGCAACAAACGGAGACATCACATGACCAAAATCACCGCCCTACCCACCGACATTGTCCGCGCCCTGCAAAATGGTAGGCAAGATGCACACGGCCAACCCCCTGAACACGCAGTCTCGGATGGTGGCGGAAATCCCTGCCGTCATTGCCTGAAATACATTCCCAAAGGTGCCGGGATGCTGATCCTCGCCCACCGGCCGTTCCCGGAGGCACAGCCCTATGCAGAAACCGGGCCAATCTTTCTCTGCGCGGACACCTGCGAGCAACACCAAGGCGATCAAATTCCTGAGGTCTTTACCCAGTCGCCTGACTATCTGATCAAAGGCTACAGTCACGATGATCGCATCGTCTATGGCACCGGAGTAGTCATCGATAAAGATCGAATGATGCAACAGGCCGAAGAAATTCTAGAAGATGAGCGGGTGGACTATGTGCACATCCGATCCTCCCGCAACAATTGCTATCAGGCTCGGATAGATCGGGGATAGGACATACAGCGTTTGCCAAGGATGTTCCATCAGATTGACTGAACTGGCCAAGGCACTCACCTCGACCAACGGTTACAACCTTGGCCCACCAAGAGGAACGGGCCAAGGTTTCTTTTCTACCTAGGCACAACAGGCCGTTTGCACATTCCCCGCGCCACAACAGGCTGTGGAATTGGCAGCCAGTTCGCCCGCCGAGGCAGGTTTGCACGTGGCCCGGCCTTCACTCAGAAATAACCTGATCTGATCGTCGCCAGATGTCAGCGATGCAACCTGATACCGACGGAGCCCTTTGTTCTTAACTGCGAACTCAAAGAACAGAGGCACAGTGCCTAGGTTACGGATTTCAATCATGCTCCGATTGGCGATTGCGGCAAACTTTTTGGTGCTCATGGGCTGCCCGTTCTGCCCATCTAACAACTGCACATGCGTTTCCCGCCAGTCATCAATATTGCCGCCGCAATCAATACTTTTGATCGAAACCTGTTTTAGCTCGGTCACGTGATAGCCGCCGCCAATTTCACCCTCGGCTGTTTCGAACACCAGCGACCCGTCTGAGGCTTGCGATTCAAGCACATCCAGTATGCCGTTCAATGTTGTCAGTTCCTGAGCCATCGTGTAATCCTCTCCTATATTTCAATATCTCAAGTATTATTGAAATATAGGAGAGTCAATAAACATCTCAACGAGGGTTGAAATATGAATGAAAGCCAAGTCATCGAAGCCCTGGGCGCCCTAGCTCAGGAAACGCGGCTACGCATTCTCAGGTTTCTGGTCACAAAAGGCAGCGATGGAGCCTCGGCCGGAGAAATCGGCGAGGCCGTTGATGCTGCTTCGTCCAGAGCATCATTTCACCTGTCGACCCTTGCTAAGGCAGGACTGGTCACAGCCGAGCGTCAGTCACGCCATATCATCTACCGAGTCGATTTTGACGCCATGGGCGGAATGATCGGCTATCTAATCAACGACTGCTGCAAAAACCATCAGGATGTCGTGGCCTGCTGTGGGACACCCAAAACCTGCTAACCTTCTTACGCAGGCCACATATTCGTAGACATAAGCGTTACTGGGACGAGGTCAGAGACAAGAACACGTCTTCCAGATCGGCCTCTTCGGTCTTTACATCACGGATGGTGATCCCGGCCTCGTGGACCGCAGCCAACACCTGTTCGGCACTGGTTGCACCAACGCGGTACCGCAGTAGCACGGCACCATCACTGCGCAACTCGGACTCAATTCCATCACCCTGAGGCAAGGTTTCAACCGCTGCGTCGGGATGAACAACCATCGTTTTGGCATCCAGCCGCCCGAGCAGGTTCTTGGTACTATCACGCACCACTACCTCGCCCGAATTGATGATAGCGATCTCGTCGCACATCTCTTCGGCTTCTTCCAGATAGTGAGTGGTCAGGATGATAGTCATACCCTGTTCGTTCAGCTTGCGGATGTTGGTCCACAGCATCTGGCGCAGCTCAATATCAACACCAGCAGTGGGTTCATCCAACACCAGAATATTCGGACGATGCACCAGTGCCTTACCCAGCAACAGCCGCCGCTGCATGCCGCCCGACAGGGTGCGGGCATAGGCCTCGGCCTTGTCCTCTAACCCGACCATACGCAAAATCTCATCACTGCGACGTTCAGACTTGGGGACACCGTATAGTCCTGCCTGCACCTCAAGTGCCCCACGTGGGGAAAAGAATGGGTCCAGATTCAATTCCTGCGGCATAACCCCGATCGACGCACGCGACTGGCGCGGGTTAGTATCCTGATCAAAGCCCCAGATCGACACCTTGCCCGAGGTTTTAAGCACCAGACCCGCCAGAATATTGATCAGAGTCGATTTGCCCGCACCATTGGGCCCGAGCAAACCAAACACAGATCCGCGTGGAATGCTCAGATCGATCCCTTTGAGCGCCTGCTTCTCAGGTTGTCCCTTGGCACCCTTGTAGGTTTTGAACAAACCTTCAATCCGGATCGCATCCTGTGTCATCGCAGCTCTTACCCCATAAATTCTCTGCCTCGCAGAGTCCTAATGGACAACCAAGAGGACCGCCAGCGATTGAGGCAGGAAAACCCGACTAAAGCACTTGTCAATGCGAACAAGGATCGTCCATCAGCAACTGCCCGGTCTGAACATCAATATGATCTTGGACTGCGTATCCGGATGCCCAGTGAACAATCCCACCATTAACAGTATCGCCCATGCCATTGGGAAAACCAATTGCCCCCTTAACGGGATCCATTACAACGATCTCAGCCTCAAGACCATCGGCGCAGGATAAGGTCGCGACCCTCGTAAAATCGTCATCGCCCGGTATCGTACCTGTGCAAATCGTACCGTCGTTCAGATTGCCACTGATAGTGCTGTCTTTGATACCAATTACTGTGCCCACAAACCAACGATCTGTTTCGGTACTGATACATGCGAAAACGCGCTGGCAGTGGAATTTGTCAGAACTCATGGGGCAATTCGGAGCACCATAGGTTTCGGCCCGGGCGGTGGTTGTTGCCAGAACAATGGCACAAACAACGGCTGGCAGGTGAAGAACATTCATGCGATGTATTCCTTCGAAAACGCGATCCGAGGAGCAGTAGATATGGACGGAACTTTTGGCAAGGGATGCCATCTGCATCTGATCGACGGCTCGGCCTTTATCTTTCGCGCCTATCACGCGCTGCCTCCGCTGACGCGTAAATCCGATGGGCTCCCGATTGGCGCGGTTGCGGGGTTCTGCAACATGCTGCAGCGCTATGTCGAGGGCAACACTGGCCCAGATGCACCAACCCACGTGGCGGTGATTTTTGACCACTCGGGCAAGACATTCCGCAACGACCTGTATGATCTCTATAAGGCCAACCGCCCCCCTGCCCCCGAAGATCTGCGCCCGCAGTTTCCGCTGACCCGCGATGCCACTCGGGCGTTCAACATCGCCTGCAAAGAGGTCGAAGGGTTTGAAGCCGACGACATCATGGCGACGCTGGCCTGTCAGGCGCGCGACGCCGGTGGACGCTGTACCATTATCAGCTCGGACAAAGATCTGATGCAACTGGTCGGTGGCGGCGTGGAAATGCTGGACGCGATGAAGAACAAGCGCATCGACAGTGACGGAGTGGTCGAAAAATTCGGTGTTGGCCCAGAACGTGTGGTAGATGTGCAGGCACTGGCCGGTGATAGCGTCGATAACGTGCCCGGTGCGCCGGGTATCGGCATCAAGACCGCCGCACTGTTGATCAACGAATATGGCTCACTTGAAGAGCTGCTGGACCGCGCTGAAGAGATCAAACAGCCCAAACGCCGCCAGACCCTAATCGACAAGCGCGAGCAGATTGAGATGTCCAAGACTCTGGTGCAACTAGACTGCAACATGGAGTTGGACTTCACCATCGAAGATCTGGAATTCAAGGATCCTGAGCCGGACGTTCTGTTGGGTTTCCTCGCGGAAATGGAGTTCCGTACTCTGACCAAACGGATGGCGGATCAACTGGGCCAAGAGGCTCCGGTCATCCCCGAGGCATCGCCACAGACAGCCGAAGTTGCAGCACCAGAAGCGGTTCCGTTTGATAGTGACGCATACACTTGCGTGACCAACACCGAAGAGTTGCAGCCCTGGATCGACCAAATCCATCAGCGTGGCTGGGTGGCCGTGGATACTGAAACCACAGGCCTCGATTCAATGGTGGTTGATCTTGTTGGCATCTCGCTCTGCGTTGAACCAGGTCAGGCCTGCTATATCCCGCTGACCCATCGGGCTGCCGCAGCAGATGACCTGTTTGGCACCGATGATCTGGCCGAAGGGCAAATGCCGGTAGCGCAGGCGTTAGAGATGCTGAAACCAGTTCTGCAAGATCCGGCGATCATGAAAATCGGCCAGAACATGAAATACGACGCCAAGATTTTCGCTCGCCAAGGCATTGCTGTGGCGCCGATTGATGACACTATGCTAATGTCCTATGCGCTGAACGGCGGTAAGCATAATCATGGCATGGACACCCTGTCAGAGCGCTATCTGGATCACACTCCGATCCCGATCAAACCCTTGCTGGGCACTGGTAAATCCGCGATCACCTTTGACAAGGTTCCGGTCAGTGACGCGGTGCCATATGCAGCCGAGGATGCGGATATCACACTACGTCTGTGGCAGCTGTTCAAGCCGCAACTGCATCAGGAAAAAGTCACCGCCGTCTATGAAACACTGGAACGTCCGCTTGTTCCGGTTCTGACCAAGATGGAAATGGACGGCATCAAGGTTGACCGCGACACGCTCAGCCGCATGTCCAATGCCTTTGCCCAGAAAATGGCGGGGCTTGAGGCTGAAATTTATGAGTTGGCCGGGGAAACTTTCAACGTCGGCTCACCCAAACAGCTAGGCGAAATCCTGTTTGGCAAGCTAGAGCTACCCGGCGGCAAGAAGGGCAAGACCGGCGCCTATGCCACCGGCGCTGATATCCTTGAGGATTTGGCCACCGAACATGACCTGCCCGCACGGGTGCTGGACTGGCGGCAGCTGTCCAAGCTGAAGTCGACCTATACCGACGCGTTGCAAGACCACATCAACGCCGACACAGGTCGCGTGCATACATCGTACATTCAGACCGGCGCCAATACCGGCCGCATGGCCTCCTCCGATCCGAACCTACAGAACATTCCGGTGCGTTCTGAAGAGGGGCGCCGGATCCGCGAGGCCTTTGTTCCCGAAGAAGGCAACGTGCTACTGTCGCTCGACTACAGCCAGATCGAATTACGCATTCTGGCCCATATCGCGGGCATCGATACGTTGAAACAAGCCTTTGCGGATGGCATCGACATTCACGCCATGACCGCTTCGGAAATGTTCAATGTGCCACTGGACGAAATGACACCTGACATCCGCCGACAAGCCAAAGGCATCAACTTTGGTGTTATCTACGGAATTTCTGGCTTTGGTCTGGCCCGCAACCTGCGTATTCCAAGGGCCGAAGCGCAGGGCTTTATTGACCGTTATTTCGAACGCTTCCCCGGCATCCGCAAATACATGGACACAACGGTCGAGTTCGCCAAGGAACACGGCTATGTGCAGACCCTGTTTGGCCGCAAAATCCACACGCCCGAGATTGCCGCCAAAGGCCCCCGCGCCGGTTTTGCAAAACGCGCCGCGATCAACGCGCCGATCCAAGGTACTGCCGCAGATGTGATCCGCCGCGCCATGATCCGGATGCCGGACGCCATCGCCCATCTGCCTGCGCGGATGTTGCTACAAGTGCACGATGAACTGCTGTTCGAAGTGCCTGAGGATGCTGTTGAGGACACCATCGCCACCGCGAAATCAGTAATGGAAAACGCCGCGGATCCGGCAGTGTATTTGGATGTAAAGCTGATCGTGGATGCCGGTCGTGGTGCCAATTGGGCCGAGGCCCACTAAGCTAACCGCAACACCGGAAACCAAGCCCTCCCGCGCCTGTAAAGTTAACTGGCTCCGCCAGTTAACTCGGCCAGTCTTGGGCATAGCGCCGCGCCATGCGCGGCGCGGGTTGCACCCAGACCACATGAAGCGCTCCCTCGGAGCGTTTCATGCCACGCCCAACTGGCAGTGCACCTCCGGCAGGAGGTCGATGACGGGCGGGAGACCATCGTTGGTATTGCAAGCCTCTTGCCACAACCTGATTGTTGATGGACACTCTAAACTGTTGGAGAGCCTGCACGGAGCTGTATACATCATGAAACGCTTCATCCAAATAGCCATACTTTCCGTTGCCATAGCCCTGCCAAATGTAGCAGCCAGTCAAGAAGGCTGGATCTATGTTTCGCAAGAAGGTCACCAATACAGCGCAAAACTGAACGCGGACGGAGTGGTGCTGGAATCGCTTTACCCGGTCGCTCGTTTTACTGGCAGCGGAGCAATGACCCAGGTTATTACAGGTACCGAAACATTGTATCTAGGGCGCGACTGCGATGCCTATTCCAAGGTGCTAGGCAGCGGAACTTGGGCTTGGGCCAATGGTGGTTTTGTCGCCAGACTTGAAGGCAAGGAAATCTGGTTCCCGCGCCAAGAAATTGATGCAAACAACGGCCTCAAATGCGCGCTACGCTAGCAGGCTGGCAGATGAAAGTCGCAGCCTTGCCTGCCTTGATCAGGGTTCGATGGGCTGGCGAACCAGCTTGGCCACCAATCGCCGGACCAATGGTGCGACGACCAAAACCACGGCAAAAGCAATCGGCCAGCTAAAACTCCAAGATGAGATCCACGCATCAAATGTTTGCGCGTCGAAACCGAAGTTTTTTATCGCAACAACGAATGTAACAATACCGGACATGATACCGGAGAGAATTAGCCCAAAAAGGATGGGCGCAAAACGGGCTGGAAGCATCAAGGTAGCCTTCTGCAAATACGTGCTCGGCAATACATGCAGGATTCGGAATGAGAATACCAGTGCATGCGTGCACACCCATCGTTCATTCCGTTACGACATCCAGCCCAGGCTATCTTCGGTACGTTTAGTTGAGGGCGTGTATTCCGCGCTGACCCAACCGGCATAACCGCTGTCATCAAAGGCGTTGAACAAGGCGTTAAAGTCCATTGAGCCAGTACCCGGTTCGCTGCGTGCAGGGGCTGCGCCAATTTGGATATGCGTCGCATGGGTCGAAAAACTATCCCAAACCTGCGCAGCATCACCGTGAATCATCTGGGCGTGATAGGCATCAAATTGCAGTCCCACATTGGGCCGATCCACAGCTTCCAGAATCTCAACCGCCAGATTGTAATCATCCAGAAAATACCCCGGCTGATCACCACCATTAAGCGGCTCGATGGTAAATTTCTGCTTAGGCGCCCTGTCCGCTGCCCACTGTAGATTGCGAATGTAGGTCTGTTGCGCTTCAGCACCTTTTTCATACCCAGCCATCACGTGAATCATTCCCGGGCGCAACACATCTGCATAACGTAGCGCCCTACGGATATCGCGCTGAAAACGGTCCTCGCCCCCTGGAACAGCGGCATACCCCGGTTCGCCGCCGGTGTAGTTCGGTGGCGGAGCGTTGATTAGCAATAATTCCAGACCATTGCTCATCAGAGCGCGTTGGGTTTCCTTGGCTGCGGTTTCATAAGGGTACAGAATCTCAACTGCTTCAAACCCGGCATCTGCAGCGGCCTGAAACCGATCAAGATACGGCAACTCAGAAAACAACAACGAAATATTGGCTGCAAACTTGGGCATCAAGTGCGTCTCCGGTTAAATTTGGTCAACCTCACGGGCGAGACCAGAGCTGGTTAATTATTGCCACAACTTGATCCAATTGTGGCGCATTTATTCGTTCAAATTGCGCGCAACTTACTGCAGTCAAATCACGTGCCATCTAATTCCTGTGATGGGATCACCGGAAAAAACTGTCCTGACGACCACAATCCGAACCAGCCCTCGTGATGCGCGCCAAGCTCAACCAATCGATAAAAGCTTTTGCGATCAATCAGCGCCTCCAGATCGGCGCGGATCAGGACATAGGGGGATGGCTCACCTGTTTGTGGGTCACGCACGACACGAATGGGATGATTTGGCCCGGCAACAGCAGTATCCCCAACATGGGTAGAAAAACTGAGAACCTGCTCATCCCCGTTGCCCGTGGCGTCAAAATCCACCGCAACGAAGGGCGCGTCATCAACGGTAATGCCGACTTTTTCAACCGGAGTGACTAGGAAGTACTTACCTTCCTCGCGCTTAAGAATCGACGAGAAGAGTTTGACCAATTCAAAACGACCAATGGGCGTTCCCAAATAGAACCATGTGCCATCTCGGGCGATCCGCATATCCAGGTCACCACAAAACGGTGGATTCCACAGGTGCACTGGCGGCATTCCGCCTTTCTTGGCCGCTTTTACCGAGGCAGCGATCCCTTCGGCGGATGGGCTCACGTCTTTTTGTCTATTCATTGCTTTTGCCATTTCCCTCCAGCACGATAGAGTACCAGTATATATTCGCGATAAGGGGAATGTCATGTCCGAACCCGACGACCTGCTGATTGAAATCGAGGCACTGCAACAAAAGCTGCAACAGGCACGGGACTCGATCACCCGGCAGTTCATTGGTCAGGAGCGTGTCGTGGACCTTGCGCTGTCGACTTTGCTGTGTGGCGGCCACGGATTGCTTATTGGCTTGCCGGGGCTGGGCAAGACGCTGCTGGTCGAAACGCTTGCCACCGTGATGGGGCTCGATGGCAACCGGATCCAATTTACACCTGACCTGATGCCCGCCGACATTCTTGGCTCCGAGGTGCTGGATACCGACGCTGACGGCCATCGCTCGTTCCGGTTCGTGCCGGGGCCGGTATTTTGCCAGTTGTTGATGGCGGATGAAATCAACCGCGCCAGCCCACGTACTCAGTCTGCGCTGTTGCAGGCGATGCAGGAACATACAGTGACAGTCGCCGGTGAAGACCGCCCACTTGGCGCTCCGTTCCATGTGCTCGCGACCCAGAACCCGATTGAACAAGAGGGCACCTATCCGTTGCCCGAGGCGCAGCTGGACCGTTTCTTGCTTAAGATCGATGTCAAATACCCAACACGGGACACCGAACGCGATATTCTGCTGGCCACGACTGGGACAGTGGACAGCAAGGCCGCTCAGGTCTTCACGGGGGAGGAATTGATCGCAGCACAAACCCTGTTGCGTCGGATGCCGGTTGGGGAATCTGTGATGGAACTGATCTTGGATCTGGTGCGTGCGTTCCGCCCAGATGAACCCGGTATTTCCGATCAAGTCGCGCAAACTGTGGCCTGGGGCCCCGGCCCTCGCGCTGCACAGGCATTGATGCTGGCGGTTCGGGCACGGGCGCTGTTGCAGGGCCATCTTGTGCCCAGCGCCGAGGACGTGATTGATATGGCGCAACCGGTGCTTAGCCACCGTATGGCGCTGAACTTTGCGGCCCGGGCACGTGGGGATAGTCTAACGGATCTGATTGCCGACACCGCGACTGAACTCACTCGGACCAAGGCCGCCGCGTGAGCGCCCCTGCCATCTCCCAAGCGATAGAGCTACGGCACCGTGCCGAGATTGAAGCCGGGAGCCTGCCGCCCCTGTTGGTTCAAGCCGAACAATTGGCTGGTTCTGTCTTGCTGGGCGAGCACGGCCGCAGGCGTGCGGGAATGGGAGATGATTTTTGGCAATACCGCCCCGCCCAACCCGGCGATAGCCGCAACCTGATCGACCACCGCCGCTCTGCACGCGGAGATCAGCAGTTCATCCGCGAACGTGAGTGGCAAATTGCCCAAACCGTGCATGTCTGGGTGGACCAAGGCGGGTCGATGCGCTTTGCCTCAACGCCTGACTTGCCGCTAAAAATTGACCGTGCCCGCAAATTGGCATTGGCGGCGTCGATCCTGATGGTCCGTGGTGGTGAACGCGTTGGTCTGACGGGGACAACCCTGCCACCGCGCAGTGGCAACATGCAAATTCTGCGCATGGCCGAGGCCCTCTGCATTGAGGACGAGGCGGACTATGCTCCGCCAGAGCACCACGCCATGATCCCCCATGCGCGCGGGCTGTTCATTTCTGATTTCCTTGGCCCGTTTGAAGAACTGCAACTGGCGCTTAGTAAGGCTGCCGACCGAGGGCTTCGCGGTATTCTGCTACAGGTTCTCGATCCCAGCGAAGAAGGTTTTCCCTTTTCCGGCCGTACCCTGTTCGAAAGCGTCAGTGGCGGGCTACGGCATGAAACACTCAAGGCCTCGGCCCTGCGCGATCGCTATCTTGATCGACTGGCAGAGCGGCGTGATGCTTTGGAAAACTTGTGCCGGGCCACTGGCTGGCGCATGGGCCTGCATCACACCGGAGACAGCGCACAGGCCGCGCTGTTGTGGTTGTATCACGCACTAGAAAGAACCGAATAATGACAATGCTGGCTGGCATCGGTTTCACCACACCCTGGCTACTACTGGGCCTGTTGGCACTGCCAATCCTATGGCTGCTGCTACGTGCGGTTCCTCCTGCACCAGTGCGTCGCGTATTTCCTGCTGTCACCTTGTTGTTGGGACTCGCCGACGACGAAAGCCTGTCTGACAGAACCCCATGGTGGCTGCTACTGTTGCGAATGTTGGCTGTTGCTGCTGCGATCATCGGTCTGTCAGGGCCAGTTCTGAACCCGGCACCCGCCACCACCGAAGGCAGCGGCCCGCTACTGGTGGTTCTGGATGCCAGTTGGGCTGGAGCTGACGACTGGAGGAAGACCAGTGAACAGATCACCGCGAAACTGAACGAAGCAGGTCGCGCCGAGCGTACAATTGCGATGCTCCGCCTGACCGCGCCCGAGCCTTTGCAATTTCAATCAGCTGATGTCTGGCGCAAACGCGTTGCCGGTTTGTCGCCCCAGCCATGGCAGCCCAACCCGGATCTGATTGCCGCCTCAATCAATCACATAGCTACGGTCGACGCCGGATTTGACACTCTGTGGTTTTCCGATGGGTTGGAATATCCAGAAAGGGACCAACTGACGTCAGTGCTAGGTTCGCGCGGAGATGTACAAGTGTTCCAGACCGCGGCCAACAGATTGGGGCTGTTGCCAGCTCAATTTGTTGACGGTGCGATTGAACTATCGATCATTCGCAGCAACCTTGGCCTAGAGCAACAGGTAATCGTGCTAGCACAGGGTGTAGACCCCGGTGGAACCATGCGGACACTTGCCTCGGCCACTGTTGACTTTGCAATTGACGACGACAAAGCCAGCGCAAAGCTGATCCTTCCATCGGAACTGCGCGCCCGGATCTCTCGGTTTGAACTTCAGCGGATACGCTCAGCCGGGGCCGTTGCCCTGACCGATGACAGCCTGCGTCGCCGCGAGGTGGCGCTAATCTCATCACAGACCGACAACGAAGGCCTGGTTCTCCTGTCACCGGTCCACTACCTGCGCCAAGCCCTGCAACCAACTGCGGAGTTATTCGAGGGTGGGTTGGGCGATCTTTTACCCGCCAATCCGGATGTCATCATTCTTGCGGATGTGGCCCGACTTGCCCAAGACGAAGAAGAACAACTGATCGAGTGGGTCGAAAAAGGTGGAATGCTGTTGCGCTTTGCCGGCCCGCGCCTTGCCGCCAGTGATATTTCTCGCAACGAAGAACATCCATTGATGCCCGTCCGGTTGCGCAGTGGAGGCCGCAGCCTTGGCGGCGCGATGAGCTGGGGCGAGCCCAAGACCCTAGCTCAGTTTCAGCAAGACACTCCGTTTTTTGGCCTGACCATCCCCCAAGAGGTAACGGTCAGTTCGCAAGTTGTGGCACAACCAGACCCAAGTCTGGCGGACCGGGTCATCGCCGAATTGGGCGATGGCACCCCGCTGGTCACGCGCAAAGCACTGGGTCAAGGGCAGGTTGTGCTGTTTCATGTTACCGCCAATGCAGAATGGTCCAACCTGCCCCTGTCCGGACTCTTTGTCGAAATGTTGGAACGGCTTGCGGTCTCAACTACTGCCAAGCCCCCCCGCGAGGATGAACTAGAGGGCACAGTCTGGACGCCAATCAATGTTCTTGACGGGTTTGGCCGTCTTAGCGAAGCCGGCACTCTGGGCGGCGTTGATGGTCCAAAACTGGTGTCAGCCCCCACTGGTCCTGATTTACGGCCCGGCCTGTATGACAGTGGCAGCCGCAAACTGGCGCGAAACGTACTGCGCGTGGACGATCAGTTGCAATCAGCAATCTGGCCCAACGATGTGTCGGTGATAAGCGCAGCTGTAGTCCCCGAACGTGCGCTAGGTGGTATTTTGATCAGCTTAGCACTGGTTCTGCTGGCACTGGACGTCGCCGCCTCGCTCGCAGTGTCGGGGCTGCTGCACCTGTCCCGCACCGCCGCCTTATTGCTGGGTCTTGCGACCACGGGCTGGCTGGGCCTACCTGCCCACCACGCTCAGGCGCAACAAAGCGCTGACCTCCTTGGCCTCAGCTCTGAGCTGGCGCTGGCCCATGTTCTGACCGGAGATGAGCAAGTCGATACCATCGCCTTTAACGGGCTGCGCGGGCTGTCCAACACGCTACTGTTTCGCACCTCAATCGAACCATCTGTTCCCGTGGGAGTAGATCTGGAGCGCGATGAACTGGCGTTTTATCCGCTGCTCTATTGGCCCATCACCCCAGACCAACCGCGCCCTTCGGCAGAGGCCTATTCCAGACTAAACGCCTATCTGCGCACTGGGGGCATGATCGTGTTCGACACCCGCGATGCCAATCTGGTTGGATCAGGTGCCAGCAGCGCAAACGCCAGAAAACTGCAACAACTGGCCCGGTCTTTGGATATCCCCCCACTGGAACCCCTGCCCGCCGACCATGTACTGACGCGCACATTTTACCTGCTGCAAGATTTCCCTGGTCGACATCAACGCGGCGAGGTCTGGGTCGAAGCCGCACCTGCAGATGCAGAACAGATAGAAGGCATGCCGTTTCGAAATCTCAATGATGGGGTAACGCCGGTTGTGATCGGCGGCAACGACTGGGGAGCGGCCTGGGCCGTCGACCAAAATGGGCGCCCCCTTTTGCCAGTAGGGCGTGGATTTGCTGGTGAACGCCAACGCGAGCTGGCCCATCGGTTTGGGGTCAACCTGGTGATGCATGTGCTGACCGGTAATTATAAATCCGATCAGGTCCACGTGCCTGCGTTGCTGGACAGGTTGGGCCAATGATACAAGTAATTCTATTTGACCCGCTGGTGCCATGGTCGTTGATCTGGGGGCTTTCGGCTCTGTCGCTTATCAGCATTGGCGCAGCCCTTTGGCGTGGGCTGTCAGGATGGGCCTTACGAGGTCTCGCCGCGCTGGGGCTGATTGGCGCCCTTACCGGGCCGGTTTATCAGGTCGAAGATAGGTCACCGCTGAGCGACATCGTTCTGGTGGTATCGGATGAAACCGCCAGCAACCAGCTCTCAGACCGCGCGACCCAATTGGATGAGGCCAAAAGTGTTCTAGCCGACCAACTTGCAAATCGCCCTAACACCCAGGCGCGCTGGATTACGCTTGCGGATGGCGACGGCGACAGCGGCTCGCAATTGATGGGTGCCATTTCCGATGCATTGGCCGAAGAACCACGCGCCCGGATCGCAGGCATTATCGCTCTGTCGGATGGTCAAATTCACGACACACAGAACACACCGGACCTGCCTGCCCCCTTGCACCTGCTGATGACTGGAAAAGACACCGATTGGGATCGCCGCTTGATTGTACGGAACGCCCCGGGTTTCGCCATAATCGGTGAACCCATAACCCTGAGACTGCGTATTGAAGACCAAGGAGCGCCCCAAGACAACAGCCCGCTCGCCCCTCTGGAGATATCAATCGACGGAGGCACGCCGCAGCGGTTCACCATCCCAATCGGTACCGACGTTGACCTCCCGCTAACGCTGCCGCACGGCGGGCGCAATGTGATCCAGTTCGTCGTCCCAACCGAGCAAGGCGAACTAACAGATCGCAACAACACCGCGCTGGTTCAGATCAACGGTGTGCGTGATCGATTGCGGGTGTTGCTGGTCTCAGGCGAGCCTCACCCCGGCAGCCGCACTTGGCGCAATTTGCTGAAATCCGACAGCGCGGTGGATTTGGTCCACTTCACCATCCTGCGCCCACCAGAAAAACAAGACGGCGTGCCAGTGGACGAGCTGTCGTTAATCGCCTTTCCCACGCGTGAGCTGTTTTTGGAAAAGATCGACGATTTCGACCTGATCATCTTTGACCGCTACCAACGGCGCGGTATTTTGCCTGCAATCTATCTGGATAATGTGTCCGACTATGTAACCAAAGGCGGCGCTGTCCTTGTTGCGGCTGGACCCGATTTTGCTACGGCCGACAGTATCTACCGCTCTCCTCTCTCTACGGTGCTACCGGCACGCCCAACTGCTCGGGTGATCGAGGATCCGTATCAACCAGTCGTCACTGACCTTGGGCAACGACACCCAGTCACAGCCGATCTGGGTGACCCTCAGATCTGGGGGCGCTGGCTACGCCAAATCGAAGTCGACCGCCCTCAGGGTCATACCCTGATGTCCGGCCTAGAGGACCGCCCGCTGCTGGTGCTGAACCGGGTTGGCGAGGGTCGTGTGGCATTACTGGCTTCTGATCACGCTTGGCTATGGAGCCGCGGCTATGAAGGCGGCGGCCCGCAACTGGAACTGCTGCGACGGTTGGCCCATTGGATGATGAAAGAGCCAGAGCTGGAAGAACAGGCTCTTTGGGCCGAGGCAACCGGCCAGCGGATGCGTATCCTGCGTCGCACACTGGATGACTCGGTCGGGAAGGTCACGGTAACCCAGCCCGATGGCAGCGCCGTCGATCTGGATCTGGCTGAAACAGGTCCGGGGCAATGGGAAACACAGTACGATGGCCCCGAGATCGGCCTGTACCGCCTGACCGAAGGTGACCAGTCCGCCGTCATCGGTCTTGGCCCCTCGGCTCCCCGAGAGTTTGAGGAAACCATTGCCACAGCAGACATATTGCGGCCAGTCATCAAACCCACTCGGGGTGGGCTGCTAAACCTACAAAGCGGCGTGCCCGTTCTAAGAAACGTCCGAGAAGGACGCCCAGCCGCAGGTCGAGGTTGGATAGGGCTGACACCCAAAAATGCCTATGAAACCCTGTCAGTAGTCCAATCCCAATTACTACCGCCATGGCTGGTATTGCTGCTGGTCAGTTTTTTCATCACGGTTGGCTGGATCCGAGAAGGACGCCGCTGATCGTTCATACCAATAATACAGAGCTCATTTGCTCCCCTCGTCGTTGACCTCCCAACGGGAGGCCTTGATTAAACAATTGAACCTTAATCGACTCGGACAGAAGCGCGGGTTGACCGGCCCTCTCCGTCGACCACTAGCAGCGCCGAAAAACCACGTCCCGGATTGGGAATTTCGAACTCTCGTAGATGCTGTCCTTGTGTAACGGGCAGCCCATTGGCGAGAACCAAAAATGGGGTCGCGCCGCCGCGCAGTTTCAGGGTCAGCGGGGCATCCTGCAATGTCAAGCGGGCACCATCCGGTGGAAACAGCAGTCGAGGAGCATCGCTGGGTTCCTCAAACGCCGCGTCGCGCGAACGAAACCTGCGCAGGGGTTGCGGCAATTGAGCAGAGCTAACAATCAAAGTGGCTGCAGGCGGAGGCGGCAGTGGTTCAAAATCTGGTTTCAGGCGACCAAAGGCCTCAAACAACACCGGTGCAGCCAGACTACCACCAAATACTCCGGGCACCGGCGTACCATCCGCGCGACCCATCCAGATGCCAATCACATGGCGACCATCCCAGCCCAACGCCCAGGCATCACGGTGGCCGTAGGATGTTCCGGTCTTATAGGCCAGAACCCCAGCTCGTGCGCCTTGTGGGGGCGCCAACCCGCGCAGTATATCCATCAATTGCCAAGCTGCTACATCCGAAATCAACCGCCCCTGTTCGGCCTCGGTATCATCCAACTGCAGCGACAGGTCCGGCCCCTGCCCGTCGGCGGCTAGCCCGACATACAACTGCACCAAATCCTGCAGCGAAATACCAACGCCACCCAGCGCGATGGCCAACCCTGGCGTGCCGCCGGGAAGCTTCGGAGCAGCCCCAGCGCGGCGCAGGGCCGACATGGTCCGTGGCGCACCCAGCTCATTCGTCAACTTGACCACAGGGATATTCAGCGACAGCTGCAGCGCCTCACGCACTCGGACATCGCCGCGAAATTCACCGTCAAAATTCTGCGGGGCGTAGCCGTCAAAGTTTACCGGCCCGTCATGGATCAGCGTTTCCGGGTGAACCAGCCCCTCATCAAAGGCCAGCCCATAGATCAGTGGTTTAAGCGTTGATCCCGGCGATCGAAGCGCCTGCGTCATGTCAACAAACCCCAACCGCTCTGTGTCGCGATAACCGGGTGATCCGACCGAGGCGATCACCTCTCCGGTTTGGTGGTCCGCAACCACCATCGCAGCCGACAGCCGCGCACCATGTTGCCGGGTTGCATCCCGCAGCAAATCCTCCATCCGGGCCTGTACTCCCGCATCAATGGTCAAATCAAATCGCTGCGTTTCAGGGGCCGTCGCTCTCATCCTGTCGGCGAGATGAGGCGCCAACTGGGCAAAGGGAACCATCCTATGTGGAACAGTTTCTGCCTGCGCCATCTGCATCTCGTCGGCATCAATCACACCATGCCGTCCCATGCGGGTAAGTACTCTGTCTCGGGCAACACGGGCGATGCCGGGCGCACGGTCAGGGCGACGGCGCTCGGGGGATTGCGGCAGGGCCACCAATAGCGCCGATTCCGAGGCGGTCAGCCGTCTCGGCTCTTTGCCGAACCACGCCAACGTGGCTGCACGGATGCCTTCTAGGTTTCCACCAAAGGGCGCATGAGTCAGGTAGAGAGCCAGGATCTGTTGCTTGCTCAGCCTCCGTTCCAGCGCCAGTGCCAACCGGGCCTGACGCAGCTTACCCCGCCAACGCCCGGTGCTGCCATCCTCTAACAACCGCGCAATCTGCATCGTCAGGGTTGATCCGCCCGACACCGCTCGACCGTTCCACACGGCTTGTCCAACTGCGCGTACAAAGGCCCACGGGTCTACACCCGAATGGGTCCAAAACCGCTTATCCTCGTAACGTACCAGCATCGACAGATAATCCGGGTCCACCTGATCAGGATGTACCGCCAACCGCCAGATGCCCGTCCCAACCGGATAGGCGCGCAGTAATACGCCATTACGGTCGCGGACCTCGGTAGAAGTCTCCGCAAGCGTTACAGGCAGTTCGGTGCGATCCACCCAAGAGTTGAATGCCCGGTTTCCTACGAACGGGAGCACAACCAGCGTGACGACCATAGCCACAACCCGCCATTTCCAGCCCCTTCCCGGTCCGGCGCTATCCTTAGTATTTTTCGTCTCAGGTTTCACCGGACTGTAACGCGGCCAGTCGCTGTGCGGGCCCGGTAGGCTGGGCGGTACATATCCTCGACCGAGGCCGCCGGGTGGTGGAAACTACCAGGTGTCACCGCACGGGCGATATAACCCAATGTCACCTTTTTAGAGCCACGTAGATTGACCGCCGCCAGGAACCGATCCGAACGGAATTCGGCATGTTCCGCCTGAGCCAACTCCAACCAACTCAGCTCACGCAGATCGCCGGACCGCAACAGGTTGGGATTATCGATCTCGATCCCTGCCGGCAGTGGATCATTCACCATCAGCCGCGCACCCAGCTTCTCATGTGGAGAGATGCGCAACACGGTGACAAACCGTTCGCCCACAGCAAACTCACTGCGCTCAATCGGCGTGCCATCCAGCGCGTAATACTCTCGCTCGATGGTAAACCCAGTGCCCCCCGCCTCGGGTGCGACCTCGGGCACACCCAGCGTGGTCAGGGTGATATCCGTGCTGCGACCAGAGGCGACAGAGATATCAATCACCTTACCAGCAGCGTCACTTTCCAGTACCTGTACAAAGGCACCTGCCATCGGTTTGCCATCAACCAACAGCCCCGAATCCTCGGGCGTATCGATCAGTGCCTGTGCTGCCATCAACGTCCACGCAGCCTCTTGCGTTGAACGCTGGCCACTAACACGGACGATACGGTTGCTCAGGCTATCCTGATTAACCGCTGTACTCCCTGCTTCTACCGCAAGAGCCAGAACCCCAGCCGCATCGCGCAAGGGCGTGCCAAAATCTGCACGCCACAACGAGCCTTCGGGCTTGATCTTGCCCATCATCACCGCCGCGCGTTTGAACATCTGATCTGCCCGTGTCTGGTCACCATAGGCAGCCAGCGCTGCCCCAAGCTGGGCAGCAGCAAGTGGCGAATCAAAAGCATCCCCTTTGACGTCGACATAGTAACGCAAGTCACCCATCGCAGCGGCGCCTTCACGCGCCAGAACCAACAACGCATAGGATAGGGCCCGGCCACCGTGATCAAAATCAGCCGCATAGTTCACCCGATTGCGCAGGTTGTCCATCGCCTGACGGAATGCCTGATCCGGCACCGTATACCCCTGCGCCCGCGCCCGGCTCAGGAAATCGCTGGCATAGGCATCCAACCAGAACTGGCCACTTTCAGCCCGCCACAGACCAAAGGCACCGTTACTGGCCTGCCGTGTCAGAACCTTGGCAATGGCGTCCTGCACGCGCATCTGTACCGCTGGTCCGTTGCCCAACCCCGAAGCCTGTGCGACCGAGGACAGATACAACAGCGGCATCGCCTTGGATGTCACCTGTTCAGTGCAGCCATAGGGGTATTGATCTAGCGAACTGAGCAAACCCGGCACATCGAACTTGGCCAAGGGCCCCGCCGACAACACCGCGCGGCCTGTTCCAGCGCGGAGGTTGGCAAAGACATCTTCGCTAAAACGGAAACTATCCCCAGACCCAAGCGAGAACCGCCGGGTTTGCGAAACGACCGGATCATTCGCCCGCACTGACAGGCGTAACTGTTGCACCAAGTCCTGTCCATTGGGCGTGGTCAAAGTCAGCTCAATTTCCGGATCGCCCACTTCAAGCGCCGAAACTGCGAGTTCCAGCGTTGCTTTGCCCTGATGGGTGAGAGTGACCGAGCTAGGCAGTTCGCCCAACTGCAACCCTGCGCCCAATGTCCGTGCAGACAAGGCCATCTCGCCACTTGGGCCATCGGCATGAACGATTTCCAACAGCATACGGCTAGTATCACCCGGCGCCAGGAACCGTGGAACTGTGGCCGTAACAACCACCGGATCACGCACCAGCATATCCTGTTCCGCCTGCCCCACAGCACGCCCAGACCAAGCTACAACCATCAGTCTGACAGTGCCGTTAAACGCTGGCAGCTCCATTGGGAAATCAACCGTACCATCGGCGCCAACCCTCAACGGCCCCGAGAACACCGACATCAGATCCTGTGTCGGCGGTGGCGATTGCATCCGCATCCCCGTGTCTGCATCCCCGCCTGAACGAACCTGCCCAAGAGCTCCGCTCTGGCCATCAATCAGGCGACCATAGACGTCACGTAGTTCCATCCCCAGTCGGCGCTGACCGTAATAATGCGCCGAGGGATCCGGGCTTTTGAACCCCGTCAGGTTCAGGATACCAAGATCCACAGCGGCCACACTCACCCAAACATCATCCCCGGCGGTGGCACCATCAACGTGGATCGTAGCGGTTTCCGTGCCTCGTGGTCGGGCCACTTCTGGCACATCCACAGAGACGCTAAGCTGCTGGCCAGGTTGTTCAATACTAACGTGTGCCAACCCAAGCGCACGGGCCGGCGTCTTGTCCGTAGCGCCCTCCATTGGCTTAATCACCATGGCGCTGACATAGGCACCACTGCCCCAGTCCTCGGTCACGGTCAAAGGAATGACCGTTTCACCAGCTGGCACTTCGACCGCGTGGCGTTCGATCAGCTCGTTCGACATAACCGAGATCAGGGCTGTCCCAGCGGCGCGCGGCACAATACGCAGTTTGGCCGTATCACCGGGCTGGTAAGCCTCTCGATCCAGAGAAAGTTCCAGCTTGTCCGGGGTCGAGGCCCCATCCGCAGGCGCGTACCAACCAGCGTAAAAGTCCAAGGCAGCCGAGACATGTTCATCACCATCCAGCCGCTCAATCACCAACTCGTAGCGACCCCAGTCAACCGGCTGCGACACAACAAGCGGCTCGCTGGTCAGTGAGGCCTCGCCCGTCGCGATACGGGTACGGCGAGTGGTCGGTTCCCAGTTCCAGTTACCGTATAGCTGATACCACTGATAATGCGTGCGAACCCGGTTTAGGGTCCACTTTACCTGCATCGGCATCACTTGCAGATCGGGGTTTAGGCCAATCACACTGAACGCCGCCTCACTCCCCTCGCCCACAACATCGTCGAACATCGGCTTGATCCCGATCACCGGAGCATCTGGGCGCACGGGGACTGTCAGGCGGCGTTCAACCGGGCGGGCCGATCCATCTGCCACACGCGTAGTGACGGTTGCTGTCATCGGCTTTCCCTTGGCTGCACCTGTGGGAACGTCAATCCAGACGGTAGACAAACCTTGAGCATCGGTTTTATCGCCGTCAAAATAACTACGTTGAGTAGTACTGCGGCCGTCGTAACGGCCGAATTTATAGCCACTCCAGCCATCAACAGATGTAGCCGCGCGCAGACTGACATCGCCTTCGATCGTCAACCCCGCCCCCGGAGCACCAAACAGGTACCGCGCTTCAATCGTCAGCGGAGCATTGTCACCGGGGCGCAGGCCCGCAGTCGGTAATTCCTGAGTATAGTCGATCCTCTCTGGTAGAAAATCCTCGACCAGTATCTGACGGCTGGCCAGCGCCGGCGCCTTGGGGTCACTTTTGATATCCAAACGCCAGGTACCACGCGGTGCCGAAAGCCCAACAGGCAGGGCAAAGACATGCCCGCCCATCTGGCCACCGTCCGAGATGTGGCGGCTGTATTCCACCCCGTCTGGGCGAGACAGAATTGCGATCAACGGTAAGCCCTCAATCGCCTGTGCCTTGCTGTCCCGGGTCAGGGCGGTCACGTTCATAACCTCGCCCGCTCGGTACGCCCCACGGTCTGTGGTCAGGAAAACATCTACCGGCCCCGGTGCCGGCCGCCCTTCGACGCCCCGGTCAGACAGATCAAACCCCGGATCCGTCAGCGACAGAAACCCAAAATCCGTCTCGCCGTTCTGCGCCAGAATCATGGCCGGAGCTGCAGCGCCACGCCCCCGCGACAATCCAGGCGCAAAGCTGGCATAACCGCTGTCATCCGTAATCACCGTTCCCAGCACCGCGTTTGCGCGCGACACTAGCGTAACCTCGACCCCAGATTTGGCCATGGCATCAGACAACCCATTGACCTGCACATGCAGCCCATCAGCGCCCGACATCGAACTAATTCCCAGATCAGACAATACAAACCATTGCGTAGCCGCTGGATTATCATAAGGATCCGCCCCCGGAATTTTGGCGCTTAACGCGTAAATACCGACTGGCTGACCAGCTATCGCCTCGGCCAAGGGCAGCCGCGTTGTCATGTCACGGTTCAAGTCACTTTGCACTTCTGCGGACCCAGTCCAGACTTCTTGCGCTATTTCTCCCGCGAAATACTCATCCTGCCATTGTGACAGCGGGCGTCCGAACATTCCCTCTTGCAGCGCTCGCAGCAGGTTGCGGTCACTGACACGTCGCAGGCGCAGCTCTACCTCTGTCAGATTGACCGTCTCAATCGGCAAGGCCGCCAAATCAGATTTTGGCAGCACATAAGAACGGCCGGGAAAGCGGACCGAAGCGGACCGGTCGCGCACGTAATGGTTTAACTCGATATCACGATACAGGGTCTCGCCATTGGCCGCTGGCAACCCACGGCGCAGGGTCACGCGGTAACCCTCGCCATGTTCAGCACCGTCAATACACAGCTGTCGGCCGTTAGGTTCAGCCACCATGCGGCTGTCCGGCAATTTCAGGTAATCACCATAATTCACACCGGATTTGACTAGTGTCTCGGTGAATTCAATACAAATTCGAGGCGCGGCGCTATCGCTTTCGATGGTACTGTCTTTGACCCGGAACCCGTACTTGCCAATCGCACTATCCAACATCTCGGCTGTTGTCCGCCGTGGTTGTATGTCCTCAGCCAAACGCAAAACTGGCAACATGTCGCGACCACGACCTAATTCTTCCAACGCTTTGGCGGCAGTTACCAATGCTGTGGCTCTAGTGCCGCGGTGTTCGCTGCGCAAAAAGCCATTCAAGGCTGCAGACAAAGCACGTTCTCGGAACTTACGTTCTTGAGAGGAATCCGCTCCAGACAGACGCAATAGATTGTCAGCGTATTCGATCCAATGCTCCGGTTGGTCACCCAGTGAAACCGCGGCCCCCATCCAGCGCATTGCCGCTGTATTATTGCCCTCTTGGGCTCGGGCATGGGCGGCTTCGAGAGCCTGATCCAGATCATAGCGACCCGCCGGATGGCGCAAGCCGGTCTCGCGGGCTAGATCGCGGGCACGGGTCAAATCAGCCGGCTTAAGGAAGGGTAATTCAGCCGCGCGTTCCTCTCCAATTGTGCGAATCGATACGGATGTTGGGACCTTCTGCGCCGAGAAAGCGCCCGCATAAGGGGTTGATTTTCCAATAGCACTCTTAGGAAAACAGGAATTCGACCGCGAATTAAAAGAAAAACCAGCGCAGTTATCCTGACTGGCGCAGGTTCGCACACAACTTTGCAGGTCAGTATCAAAAATCGATTGTAAATCAGAGCCATAGAAGTCGACGTCTTTTGTTGCAACAAACCGAAAAGACGGAACTGGCGAGTCGGCCAAAACTGCAGAATTCACCGTCAAGATAATGAAAATAAAAGAAACAAAACTTTTTAGCACACTAAACATGACACCCTCCAAATTTGGACTCAGGCTGTCACGCGATTAACCACATGGCAAGGCCGACGACGTAGCAAGGCATAACTACTATTTCGCGTTTTAAATTGGTCATGTGTGTTTGATCACCCGTATCGCCGCCGCTGGAGCCCATAGGGATGCCTATCGCTGATAAACTAGCTCTCGAGCGGCGCGCCCGCTTGGCCGCAGAGCGCCTGCTTGAGTTGAAGCAGGCGGAGCTTTCAGCTGCCAATCGTAAACTGGGACGCCACGCCCTTGCGCTGACCAAGCAAATTGGCGCCACGCAGGCCGAAGTCGCGACATTTAAAGATGAAGTTGCAACCGTCCGGGGCGAGAATGAGAAGGTCAAATCCGACCTCCACGTGGCAAACGAAAAAATCGAAGTCGCGGAACGCCGATTGTGGCACTCTATCCAAACCATTCAGGATGGCTTTGCGTTCTTTGGCGCGGACAGCAAACTGATCGGTGCAAACACAGCCTACCTGAATACTTTTGAGGGACTAGAGGAAGTCACTCCGGGCATTTCCTATGTGCGCATCCTGCAAATTTTAACGGACGAGGGTTTGGTAAACCCCGGCAACCTAAGCGCTGATGCCTGGCGCGAAATGATGACAGATCGCTGGGTCTCTCCGACACCAGAACCGGTGGTTATCCGGTTGTGGAATAATAACTACATCAAACTGATCGACCAACGTGGTCATGGGGGCGACGTTGTTAGCCTTGCCTTGGATATTACGTCAACCGTTCAGTATGAAGAAGAACTGCGCACATCCCGAGAGAGGGCCGAAGCCGCCAACCGCGCCAAATCCGCATTCCTAGCAAACATGTCCCATGAAATCCGCACCCCCATGAACGGGGTTGTCGGCATGGCGGAACTGCTGAACGATACCAACCTGAGCGATGAACAGCGGCTCTACGCTGACACCATCAAAAACTCAGGCGAAGCACTACTGGTCATCATCAACGACGTGCTCGACTATTCCAAAATCGAAGCCGACAAATTGGTGCTGCACAGCGAAGCCTTTGATATGGAACGCTGCATCCATGAGGTTGTAATGCTTTTGCAACCTACCGCACGCGACAAAGGCTTAGCGCTGGTAGTGGACTACGACCTGTTCCTGCCAACGCAGTTCATGGGCGACCCCGGTCGTATTCGTCAGGTCCTGACAAATCTGGTTGGCAATGCGGTAAAGTTCACCAAAACGGGCCACGTCGCATTGACTGTCACCGGTGTGCCGGGCTCTGACGGTTCCACCTGCGCAATTCATGTCGCCATTGAAGACACAGGAATTGGAATTCCCGAGGAAAAGATTCAGCACATCTTTGGTGAGTTCAATCAGGTCGAAGACGAAACCAACCGCGAATTTGAAGGAACCGGCCTAGGGCTGGCAATTTCCAAACGTCTGATCGAATTGATGGGCGGGTCTGTCTGGGTCGACAGCGAAGAGGGCGTAGGATCCTGCTTTGGCTTCCGTGTGCCGTTGCCAATGGCGGACGATGCTCAGCCCGAAGCTGCTGAACTGCCGGAGAATCTGCGCCATGTTCTGATTGTTGATGACTTGCCCATGAACTGTTCGATCCTGCAAAAGCAGATGCAAATGCTTGGAGCGAAAGTCACAATCGCAGGCTCGGGCGCCGAGGCATTGTACATGATGGACGGGACTATCGATTTGGTGATCAGTGATCACCACATGACGGGCATGGATGGGGTGCAGTTGGCCGCTGCCATTCGCCAAGGGAACTGGCCGGAAGTGCCTTTCCTTTTGCTTAGCTCGAACTCAAACTTTGCTCGAGACAATGCCAACAAAGACCTAGTGCAGGGCGTATTGCAGAAACCTGTGCTCCGGAAAAATCTGTTTGCCAAACTGGCTGCTATGGGAACCATGATCCCGAATAGAAAGCCATTTCCCGTCCCACCAGTCGAAACCTCAGAAAGCGACCCATCGGCTTCAGCAAGTGAACAGCCTGCGCAGTCCAGCTCCCAAACACTGGAGCAGACGAGCACTTCTTTGCCCGTTGCTGAGACAGCAGAATGTACGGCATCTGCCCAAGCGGTAGTTATGCCTGACGTCGCTGAAGAAGCTCCAGAAAACAGCGCTCCGCGCTTGATGCGGATTCTGGCCGCCGAGGACAACAAGACCAATCAATTGGTGTTCCGCAAGATGGTCAAAGACCTGAATATCGACATCCGCTTTGCCAACAACGGGTTAGAGGCGGTCGAAGCCTATAGCGACTTTTCCCCAGACCTGATCTTTATGGATATTTCCATGCCCAAAATGGACGGCAAAGAGGCCACATCCGAGATCCGAAAAATCGAGAAAGACTCCGGTCGCCGTATCCCGATTGTCGCGTTGACGGCGCATGCCATGAATGGCGACGCCGAGGGCATTCTGGCCGCAGGTCTGGATTTCTACCTGACCAAACCCTTGCGCAAAGCCGTCATTCACGAACAAATCGAACAACACGTCCCAAGCGAAACCCAATCGGTTCAGCCATAGTCTCGTTTAATCAGGCCTAGCTGGCATAAGGGCGTAAGAACACTGGCGTGTCTGCTGTCGACATCTTTGCCTGATATTCATATCCGCCGGTGTCAAAATCCTTCAATGCCTCGGGATCACCTACTCGATTTTGGATGATAAAACGGGCCATAGCACCGCGGGCGCGTTTGGCAAAAAAACTCACCACTTTCGGCGTGCCGCCTTTGTCTTCCATAAACACCGGTGTAATGACCCTCAGCTTCAACGCTTTGGGGGCCACCGCACCAAAATACTCCAGACTGGCGCAATTCACTAACACTTGGCTCCCAACGGCTTCGGCCTGAGCATTCAGTGACTTGCTAAGCTGGTCACGCCAATAGTCATAAAGGTTCTTTCCACGTCTGGTTTTAAGCCGACTGCCCATCTCCAACCGATAAGCCTGGATCGCATCCAGCGGCCGCAACACACCATATAACCCTGACAGAATGCGCAGATGATCCTGCGCCCAGACCATCTCATCCTCATCCAACGTCCCAGCTTCGAGCCCCTGGTAAGTGTCACCCGCAAAAGCCAGCGCAGCCGGTCGGGTCACATTAGCGTCGGGTTCATCAGAAAACTCACGGAACCTATCTCGGTTCAACCTGGCCAGATCGTCGCTCAGGGACATCAGCTTTTTCAGATCGCCAAGTGTCAGGTTACGCGCTGTTTTCGCCAAACGAATAGCATCTTCCTGAAAATCAGGTTGTGTTACCGCGACATCGCGTTCTGTCCAATCCAGCCGCTTAGCTGGTGAGATGGCTACTAGCATCCCTGCCCCCTTATTTGAATTCTGACTTGTCTAGCCTTCAGACCGCAGCACGTCCAGAAACGCGGCTGCAAATCTCTCTGCGCGTTTATCGCCGAGCAGCCGAACAAGTCCCGCCTCATCACTCGACCGCAACTGCGCGACCTTTGCTAACTGGCTGGCAGAGCAGCTAAGCGGTTTCTCAGTACCGCCTTCTCCACGAGCTAACTGGCTCTGCGCCTCTAACAGCGCATCATACAACGTTCCCGCAGATCGCCCTGCCAATTTGCGCCTTGCTGGGTGAACCTCTTCGGCTGCGCCATTAATAACCTCCAGAAACAGATCACCATAGCGCTCCAGCTTCTTCGCACCCACTCCACCAACATGCGCCATCGCATCCAGATCACTGGGACGGCTTTCCGCCATTTCTATCAAGGTGCGGTCGGGGAAAATCACATAAGCCGGCACTTTCTGCGCCTCGGCCAAAGCTCGCCGCTTGGCCTTTAACGCCGACAACAGCGGAGCATCTTCTTCAGATACCAGTGCCTTGACCGCAGGGCGGCGGCTTGCTGTTTTGATCGAATCCTTGCGCAGAGAGATTTCGGCCTCCCCCTTCAGCACCGGCAGCGCCGCCGCGGTCATCTGCAACGCACCGTGGCGTTCGGGGTTAGGACGCACCAGGTCATGCCCCATCATCTGACGAAACACTACCTGCCATTGTCGTTTGTCATACTCGCCACCGCAGCCATAAACCGACAGCTGATCATGGCGTCGGGCGCGAACCTTATCGGTCTCGTTCCCGACCAGTATGTCGATCAAGTGACCTGACCCAAACCACTCCTCGGTCCGTAGAATGGCAGATAGCGCCTTGCGCACCGCTGTTGTGCCGTCAAACACATTAGCAGGCGTATCACATAGATCGCAATGACCACAGGGTTCTGCCTCTTCGCCAAAATACCCCAACAGGTTCTTGCGGCGACAGTACAGGGCTTCGGCCAGCCCCAGAAGTGAATTCAGCCGGGCGTGATCCGCAGCACGACGCTCGGGCGGCGCCAAGCCTTCGTCGATCTGGCTCCGCCGCAATCTGATGTCATCCGAGCCAAACAACGTCATCGTCTCTGCCGGCGCGCCATCACGGCCAGCACGGCCAATCTCTTGGTAATAGGACTCGATACTCTTGGGCAGATCAGCATGGGCAACCCATCGAATATCCGGCTTATCAATTCCCATACCAAAGGCGACCGTCGCCACCACAATCAAGCCATCTTCGCGGGCAAATCGTGTTTCCACCAAGCGCCGATCCTCAGCCTGCATGCCACCATGGTAGTGACAGGCCACATGCCCATCGTCGCGCATAGCCTTGGCCAAGGCTTCGGTCTTTGCACGGGTACCGCAATAGACAATGCCAGACTGCCCCTTGCGAGCTGCCGCAAAGGAAAGGATCTGCTGCCGGGGGCCATTCTTTGCCGCAAATGCAAGGTGGATGTTGGGTCGATCGAAGCCCCGCAAGAACGAACGCGGCGGCTCACCCTCGAACAGTTTCTGAACGATCTCATCACGGGTTTCAGCATCCGCCGTGGCGGTAAAGGCTGCCAAGGGAACATCCAACGCTTGCCGCAATTCACCAATGCGCAAATAATCGGGACGGAAATCATGGCCCCACTGGCTAACGCAATGCGCCTCGTCCACCGCGATCATGCTGACTCCAATCCGCCGCAACATGCCCATTGCAGCACCCGAAGCCAGGCGTTCCGGCGCCATGTACAACAGTTTCAACCGCCCGGCTTCCAGCGCTTCCCAGACCGCGTCTGTCTCTTCTTGAGTATTACCAGATGTCAGCGCCCCAGCGGCAACGCCAGCCTCTTGCAATCCGCGCACCTGATCCCGCATCAAGGCGATGAGAGGCGAAATCACAACCGTCACCCCCTCACGGATCAATGCAGGCAGTTGAAAGCACAATGATTTCCCACCACCGGTTGGCATAATCGCCAACACGTTTTCACCTGCGGTTACGGCATCGACAATCTCTTCCTGCCCGGGGCGGAAGGCATCAAAACCAAATACGTCGCGTAATAGCGGTGAGGCGCCTGGCAGGGCTGTCATGTGCGAAGGGCCTCTTATGGGATAGGTATTGCTCGGCTGTTCCCACAATCTCACAAGCAGAATCGCACAGCAAGGGCCACATGGCCCCTGCTTCTTTTTGCTCTTAAATACTCACTGTAGGACCTGTCACCCAGGTATCCAGTCAGTAGAATGCAGAGATATTGTTAGCCAGAATAATCCGCGCCGCATAGACACCGATCAGCACCACCAGAGGCGCCAGATCAATACCCTGCATATTTGGCAGAATGCGGCGCACCGGGCCGTACACAGGTTCAAGAATACGGTTCAGGAAATACCAGATCTGCCCAACAAGCTGCTGATGCAGGTTCAACACCTGGAAATTGATCAGCCAGCTCATGATCACGTGCGCGATAATGAAGAACCAGACGATGTCGAGAATAAGCATCAGAATTTGGAACAGCGATAGCATCATATTTCCTTCTTTGGATCGGGCACAGAGGTAAGCAGCCACACAGCAAAGCGCAAGCCTTCCGCTAGGTTGTGGTTGACGTTGTCTTTGCATGGGTCATGACAGGCACAGATTACAAAGGTCTTACCCATGTTCCCGATTGTTCGCCTGATCAAGGATATGTTCCTTGCCCGTCGTATGCCGCCGCTTGGGTTGACCGACACCCATGTGTCGCATCACATCTGCTGGCCCTGGGATTTGGATATCTGGCTAGAGCTGAACAACGGACGTGCCATGACGCTCTATGATCTGGGCCGCACCATGAACGCACAGCGGGTCGGGCTGATCTCTGCCATCTCCAAACACCGCTGGGGTATGACCATGGCGGGCAGCACTGTTCGCTTTCGCCGCCGCATCCGCGGCTTTGAACGGTTCGAAATGCGCAGCCGCGCCGTGACCTGGGATGATAAATTCATCTATCTGGAACAGTCGATGTGGAAGAAAAATGGCGAGTGTGCCAGCCATGTGATGTTTCGATCCGCAGTGACCGGAAAGACCGGAATTATCCCTCCCGCCAAGGCCATTGCAGAAATGGGTCACACCGACTTAACGCCCCCACCTATGCCCGACTGGATCAAAGCCTGGTGCACAGCGGATGCCACGCGCCCCTGGCCGCCCATGCAGGATAAGCTTGCATAGGCATGCTAGCGCCTGCCATACCACCTAAAGAATATTTAGGGGACGGGTATGCAAGTGATTTCAAAGCGCAAGCGCATTTGGGGTTGGTATTTCTTTGATTGGGCCAGTCAGCCTTATCACACATTGCTGGTCACCTTTGTATTTGGCCCATTCTTTGCCGCAGTCGCCGCAGATTTCTTTATGGGTCAGGGGCTGGCTGACGAAGCAGCCAAGGCCCAAGCACAAAGCATCTGGTCGCTGTGTCTGACAGTCACAGGCTTGATCATCGGCTTTGGCGGGCCTTTTCTTGGTGCCTTGGCAGATATCTCAGGGCGGCGCATCCCCTGGATCACGGCCTTTTCAATCGTGTACGTGCTTGGCGCCGGCGGGCTGTGGTTCATGGACCCCGAGGGATCAAACCTGTGGTGGATGTTGGTCAGCTTTGGCATCGGCTTTATCGGTGCCGAATTCGCGCTGATCTTTGTAAACTCGCAGCTCCCTTCCCTATGCGACAAGGATGATGTTGGTAAAATTTCGGGCTCGGGTTTCGCCTTTGGCTATCTTGGCGGTGTCATCGCGCTGTTCATCCTGCTGCTGCTGTTTGTTGAACAAGGCAATGGAAAGACCCTGATTGGCCTAGACCCTGCGTTTGGCCTAAATGCCGACGCCAAAGAAGGCACCCGCGCAGTTGGCCCAATCACCGCAATCTGGTTCGCTGTTTTCATGGTCCCATATTTCCTTTGGGTCAGAGATGGAAAAAGCACCGGCCAACGCGGCAGTTTTGGTGATGCAATCCGACTTGTCGTGCGCTCCATTGCCAACCTGCGTAACCGGCTCAGCCTAGCCAGCTACCTAGGCTCCTCCATGCTTTATCGCGACGCTCTGAACGGACTATATGGGTTTGGTGGCGTTTACGCTCGATTGGTGCTGGGGTGGGAGATCACTTCGATCGGCATATTTGGCATCGTCGCGGCGATTTCATCGGCTTTGTTCTGCTGGTTCGGCGGCCACGCGGATCGACGTTTTGGGCCCAAGCCAGTGATTGTTGTCTCGATTATTATTCTGACAATGGTCTGCATCACCGTTGTCGGCATGTCGCGCGAACAGCTGTTTGGTTTCCCATTGGCCGAGGGATCGACCCTACCGGACATGATTTTCTTTGGCTGCGGTGTCCTGATCGGCGGCTTCGGCGGAATCCTGCAGGCCACCAGCCGTAGCCTAATGGTACGCCATACCAACCCAGAATACCCAACTGAGAGCTTTGGACTATACGGTTTATCCGGCCGCGCCACCGCGTTTCTGGCCCCAATGTTGATAGGGGTTGCCACAACCGTCACCGGCAGCGCACGCTTGGGCATATCACCAGTAGTCGTCCTGTTTCTTATTGGACTGATTCTACTGATATGGGTCCGTGCCGAAGGAGATCAGGAGTGAAACGCCTACTTGCCAGTTTGTTTATAGCTATTTGTGTATCCAATCCGGCAAGCGCGGAAACCGCAGCCAAGCAACTGTTCGGCGCCAAACCAACCGGTTCTAGACAGCAACCTGCACCTTTTGGGTCTTACGCCAAGGGATGCGTAGCCGGCGCGGTACAGCTACCAGAAACCGGCCCAACCTGGCAGGCCATGCGGCTGTCACGCAATCGTAACTGGGGCCATCCCGAGACCATCGACTACATAGAAAAACTCAGTCGTTTTGCTGCCAAACAACGCGGCTGGGAGGGACTGTACATCGGCGACATCAGCCAACCTCGCGGCGGGCCTATGCTGTCTGGTCACCGTAGTCATCAGGTAGGCCTTGATATTGATATCTGGATGTTACCACCGGACCGGCTAAACCTATCTGCCAACACCCGGGAAAATATCTCGTCCATTTCGATGCGCCGCAACAAAGGTGCCTTTGTGAACTCTAAATGGACACCACAACACCACGCCATTTTACGCGCCGCAGCCAAAGACAAACGGGTCGCAAGGATCTTTGTGTTTCCCGGCGCCAAGGTCCAGATGTGCAACGACGAAACCGGAGACCGTCGCTGGTTGCGGAAAATTCGCCCATGGTGGGGCCACCATTATCATTTCCATGTCCGCTTGAAATGCCCCAAGGGCGCCCGTGGCTGCGCGAACCAGGCCGCCCCCCCTGCCGGCGATGGCTGTGCTGATGCACAAAAATGGGTCAACGATATCCTGAACCCTCCGCCACCAAAACCGGTTGATCCTAACGCACCGAAACCTAAACCCCGTCGTGAATACACCTTAGCGGACCTGCCACAACAATGCGCCTCAGTACTGCAGTCAAACTAACGCTTGCCCTGATAGTAACTGCTACCTTAGGGATCGTGGCGCATGCCGCCAGCCGCCCCAAGGCGATTAACGCGGCAGCATACTTGGGCAGCTACACTTGGCGCGTGAGCGATGATTGGTTCGGAGGCCTTTCCGCACTTTCGATCAGCGCGGATGGCGCGGCAATGACGATCCTCAGCGATAGCGCCACCCTAGCCACTGCGCAGATCCGCCGTGATCAAGGGCAGATATCCGGTATCGACATAACCTCAGTGCATCAGTTACGGGCGTCGACCGGCAAGATACTAAGGGGTCCGATAAGTGACAGCGAAGGACTCGCCATTACACCTGATGGCAACATCTATGTTTCGTTCGAAGGCATCTCTCGGGTCGTCCGTCATCGCGACGCAAGCAGCCGCGCCGAGGTACTACCCCGGCCTCAGGCTTTCCGGACATTACCGCGCAACAAAGCCTTGGAATCTTTAGCCAGTGACGCACGTGGACATCTCTATACCGTGCCAGAACGCGCGTTCACCCAAAATGGCCAGATCCCGGTCTGGCAGTGGAATGGCCAGCGCTGGTCGATACCGTTTAGCCTGCCGCCGAAGGGTGATTTTTATCCAGTAAGTGCCGACATTGGCCCAGACGGTCGGTTCTACCTTCTAGAGCGCGACTATGGTTTCTTTGGTTTCAGCAGCCGCCTGCGCCGGTGGGATTTCACGCAGGATAGCGCCACAAACGAACAAACACTGCTGCAAACCTCCGCCGGCAATCACGATAACCTAGAAGGATTGTCTGTCTGGCGTGATCAAAACGGTCAGCTTCGTGCCACAATGGTTTCCGACGACAACTTCATAGCGTTACAACGCACCGAGTTGGTTGAATACGCTCTACCGGACTAAACACATAGCAACATCAAATCAGTCTTGGGCCTGTCAACGGCCACTTGCAAGTTGGCCACTCAGCACCTGGCCCTGGGCAATACACTTGCCAAACCAACAAGTCTCCACTAGGAGACCAAGCTGCTTGCACAAATCGCACATCAAGTTGCCGCTACCTTGTAAAAACGGACTCAAAACCAAATGACACGCACACACATCCCCGGCATTATTGCCATGGCCGCAATCGTTGTGGCCTCCAATATCCTGGTTCAATTCCTGTTCGGCCAATGGCTGACCTGGGGTGCCTTCACCTATCCATTTGCCTTTCTGGTGACGGACGTAATGAACCGCGTTTATGGTAAGGGACCGGCCCGCAAAGTCGTGCTTGTCGGCTTTGTTGTCGGTGTCATCTGCTCGCTGATCGGCACTCAGATCATGGGCGAATTTGGTCCTCTGGTTACCCTCCGTATTGCTCTTGGCTCTGGTCTCGCCTTCCTCACTGCACAAATGCTGGACATCTCAATCTTCTCTGCCCTGCGCAAAGGTGTTTGGTGGCGCGCGCCACTGGCATCAACGCTGGTAGGCTCATTCGTTGACACGGCGATATTCTTCACAGTCGCGTTTTCCGCAGCCCTGATCTGGCTGGAACCCAGCAATGATGTTTCTTGGGCAGGCGAAAATCTCCCCCTCCTCGGCTTTGGCCCAATGGCCCCACTATGGGTCTCATTGGCCTGTGCAGACTGGCTGGTTAAGCTATCGCTTGCGCTACTTGCGCTGGTACCCTTCCGCATCATCGTGGGTAAGTTATCCCCTAGCACCACATGATTTTGTTTTGACATCCTCTTTTTTTGTGGCAGGCTCGGGCCATGCGTAACAAATGAAAGGAGGTACTCTATGTCTATTGGGAACTTGGAGTTTGGTGTCGGAACAGTTCGGGAGACTCAGTGCTAGGGCAGTCCTTGGCACTTGCAGAAACTGAATTGGTAATCGCCTAACCGGCGCACCTCCGAAACTCAAGAAGGGCTGTCCGTTACGCTTCGGTCAGCCCTTTTGATATTTTATAAACTGATTGATATGACCCCTTTGGGATAATCAGATACCAAATCGTCCAGACCGTTCGATTCTAACAGACCCAAGGACACGACCCATGTTGCGCATCAACGACGCCATCGCGTTACAAGACTGGGAGTTGTCCGAGCAATTCGTTCGCGCCTCTGGTCCGGGCGGACAGAACGTCAATAAGGTCTCCACCGCAGTCGAGCTTCGGTTTGAGGCTGACCGCAGCCCAGCCCTGACCGGGCCGGTGAAAAACCGCCTCAGACGTCTGGCCGGACGCCGCTGGACCAAAGAGGGCGCCATTGTCATGTACTGCGATGAAACCCGATCGCAGCAACGAAACCGGGATCTGGTGCGCGAACGGCTTGCCGAGCTGATCCGCAAAGCACTCGTCGCACCAAAACGTCGGATAGCAACCAAACCTACACGCGGATCCGTTCAACGCCGCATTACCGCCAAAAAACAACGCAGTGCATTGAAAACGACGCGGGGTAAAATCGGCGACGACTAAGGCACCGATTGCACCCGGCCACAACGCTGCTACCCTGCCGCCAAGTAAACAGGGAGAAGACAATGCGGCTAAGTGGGAAAACAGCGATCGTAACAGGCGGCGCATCGGGATTTGGTGCTGGGATTGTTCGGAAATTTCTGGCCGAAGGCGCCCGCGTCATGATCGCCGATATCAACGGTGATGCCGCAAGTTCCATGGCTGCCGACTGCGGTGACGCTGCCATTGCGCACACCGTGGACGTGGGAAACTCTGCATCAGTAGACGAGATGGCACAGGCCGCCATCACGGATTTTGGCCACGTCGACATCTTAATCAACAATGCCGGCGTCACCCACCTGCCAACCCCCTTGGATGAGGTCAGCGAGGACGACTTTGACCGTGTGTTCAACGTGAATATGAAGTCGGTCTATCTAACAGCCCGCGCCTTAGTTCCCCACATGAAATCCCGCCAATCCGGCGCCATCCTCAACGTCGCCTCAACCGCCGGCGTAAGCCCACGACCCAATCTGAACTGGTACAATGCTTCTAAGGGCTGGATGATTACTGCAACCAAAGCGATGGCGGTAGAATTGGCCCCCCAGGGTATTCGCGTAAACGCAATCAACCCGGTTGCCGGCGAAACCCCACTGCTGAAATCCTTTATGGGCGAAGACACCCCAGAAAAGCGCGCCCAATTTATCTCCACCATCCCAATCGGCCGCTTTTCCACACCCGAGGACATGGGCAACGCCGCTTGCTTCCTATGCTCGGACGAGGCCAGCATGGTGACCGGGGTCGCCATGGAAGTCGACGGGGGCCGCTGCATATGAGCCGCGTAAATCTCGTCGAAAAACTAGCCCTATTTTCAACCCACTGGGACCCCAAGGTTGTCGCCGACTACAATGACAACGACATCATGGTGGTGAAGTTTCAGGGCGAATACCCCTATCACAGTCACCGCGACACCGACGATTTCTTTCTCGTTCTCGAGGGGGAAATGGTGATGGATATCGAGAGTCGCGAACCAGAAACCGTGCGCGCAGGCGAAATCTACATCGTCCCCAAAGGCGTGTCGCACCGTCCGCGCGCTGAGAATGAGTGCAAAGTCCTGCTAATCGAGCCAAAAGGTGAACCCAACTCGGGTACCGGTAATTCCGCAACCGCTGCTCCTAAGCCCAGGATTTAAAGCATGAAGCCCGGCCCCAAGAACCTGATCACTGATGTCTCCGGACTGAAAGTTGGCAATGCGCAGGACGACACCCTTAAATCCGGCGTAACTGTCTTGACCTCAGACCAGCCCTTTGCCGCATCCGTGCATGTGATGGGCGGTGCCCCCGGCACCCGCGAAACGGATCTGCTCGCCGCAGACCGGTCAGCCGGCGAAATTGATGCCCTGGTGCTATCGGGTGGATCCGCCTACGGGCTGGACGCCTGTTCGGGCGTTGTAGACGGCCTCCGTGCCGCTGGCCGTGGTTTCAAACTTGGGCCAGCAATAATCCCATTGGTCCCCGGTGCCATTCTGTTTGACCTGCTAAACGGTGGCGATAAAGACTGGACAGAAAACCCATACCAAGCACTGGGCCGCGCAGCATACGACAACGCCGGTACGGATTTTGACATCGGCTCAGTCGGGGCAGGCACTGGTGCACTGACCGCGATGCTAAAGGGCGGATTAGGTTCTGCCTCGTTGGTATTAGACGACGGAACAACCGTCGGCGCTTTGGTCGCGGCCAACCCTCTGGGCAGTGTCACAACCCCCGGTGACCGGCACTTCTGGGCCGCTCCTTTTGAAGTCGGTGATGAGTTCGGTGGCATCGGCCCCGATCCCACCGGCGGCCTAGTCACGCTTCCGGACAGCCGCAAGAAACAGCGTATGCTGGAACAAGCAGCCAACCTGCCCCTGCGTGACGAGCGGGGAAATACCACAATTGCAATCGTGGCCACTGATGCCCCCCTCACCAAGACACAATGCCAACGTCTGGCAACCACAGCCCATGACGGCATTAGTCGCGCAACAGTACCGGCCCACACCCCTTGGGACGGCGATCTGGTATTTGCCGTCAGTACTGGCGACCAAGCCAACACCAGTGCCGAATCTGATCCAGGTCTCATTGGCCATGCCGCAGCCATTTGCCTAAGCCGCGCCATTGCTCGGGCTGTTTTTCATGCTAAACCGGCCCCCGGCGACCTTTTGCCTTGCTGGAAAAACAATTAATTTGACCAACTGAGCGTTTTTTAGCTGACATAGATCAAACTTGGCTCTGCATCAGTTGACTATCTTGCCGCCAGGGCTCGTATTGCAAACAGCCACAAAACCGGAGCAAATATATGAAACTATTCGTCGCAACAGCGTTCATCAGCCTACTCGCAGTTCCAGCCTTTGCCGAAGGCGATATTGCCAAGGGCGAAAAAGCCTTCAAAAAATGCAAGGCCTGCCACAGCGTGATCGACGCCGCAGGCGAGGCTATCGTTAAGGGCGGCAAAACTGGTCCAAACCTCTGGGGCCTTCCAGGCCGCGCTGCCGGTTCTGCTGAGGGCTTCAAATACGGCAAAGACATTGTTGCCGCAGGTGAAGGTGGTCTGGTCTGGAACGAAGAATCCTTTACTGCCTTTGTCACCGACCCAAAGGCGTACCTGAGAGAAGCAACCGGTAACGGTAAAGCCAAGTCCAAAATGTCCTTTAAGCTGAAAAAGGGCGGCGAAGACATCTATGCCTTCCTTGCCAGCGTTAGCCCGGCCCCCGTCGCTGAAGAAACAGAAGAAGCCGCCGAAGAGCCCGTCAGCAACTAATCTTCGCCTTCTTTGAAAACTATGAAAGGCCGCAGCCATCAGGCGCGGCCTTTCGCTCCATTGCTTTTTGGCCCGCCAGACACTAGCGATTGGCGTGGATACGGCCTGATCTGGACGAATCCTGACCTGTAACAATCGCGGACCTGGAATGAACACTTTGATCCCAGCTTGGGTGGACGGCACCCTGACCCCAACCGACAAGCTTCTTGCCCACGAAAAGGGCCTGAAACACAAGGCGGTTTCAGTGTTTGTCGTCAAAGGTCTAGATATCCTCATGCAGCGCAGGGCACTGGGCAAATACCACACCCCGGGCCTGTGGGCGAACACCTGCTGCACCCACCCCATGTGGGACGAAAAACCATCAGACTGCGCAGTACGCCGAATGGAGCAAGAGCTGGGTATTACCGGCCTTTACCCCGAGTTTCGCCACAACTTGGAATATCGTGCAGACGTCGGCAATGGTCTGATCGAACACGAGATCGTTGACGTCTTTCTGGCCCATGTACACCGACCGCTCGAGCTGGCGGTGAACCCGGATGAGGTCATGGATACACGCTGGGTCAATTACCACGACCTGCTGGCAGAAGTAGCCCGCTACCCAGAACGCTTTACCCCTTGGCTAAAGATATATCTGCAAGACTATGCCGACATCATTTTTGGCGCCGACTTGATTATTGCATCCAAGTCCTGATCCAAGCCTCTCGGTATTAATGCTCTCTTGCTCAACGACCTTCCCAAGTGCATCCTTGGTGCCAAATTTTGGGAGGTATACTTAATGACTATTCTTATTGCAGGTGGTGGCATTGCCGGGCTGACGCTGGGTCTCACCCTGCACCAAATTGGCGTCCCGTTTCACATTTACGAGGCTACGGCTGAAATCAAACCGATGGGCGTGGGCATCAACCTTCAGCCCAACGCCGTACGAGAGCTTTTGGATCTGGATCTTGCCGACGAACTGGATGCCATCGGCGTCAAGACACAGCAATACGGCTTCTATTCCAAGCTGGGCAAAACCATCTGGGAAGAGCCACGCGGCACCTGGGCAGGATACTCCTGGCCTCAGTATTCGGTGCACCGGGGCGAATTGCAGATGATGCTCTATCGCGTGTTGCTAGAACGTGCGGGCCCCGGCTGCATTACCACAGGTGCCCGTGCCAGCAGTTTTGAAAACACTGAGACAGGCGCGACCCTGCTGTTGGCCGATGGTCGCCGCATTGACGGCGATCTGGTTATTGCTGCCGATGGCATTCATTCGGCCTTGCGGGCACAGATCGCACCGAGCGAGGGTGCCCCGGTCTGGAATGGCCGAATTCTGTGGCGCGCAACAACTCGCACCAAGGCAATGCTGGGCGGTGCAGCCATGGTCATGATCGGCCACGATCACGTCCGACTGGTTGCCTATCCTATCTCCAAACCAGATGAAAACGGCATCGCCACACTCAACTGGATTGCAGAGAAAAGCTTCGATCCGTCCTCACCATGGAAGAAAGAAGACTGGAACCGAGCCGCTGACATCAACGATTTCCTGCCTGACTTTGCTGACTGGCAGTTCGACTGGATCGACGTGCCCGCGCTGATCAAGGGTGCTGAAGTTGTCTATGAGTATCCAATGGTTGACCGCGATCCGCTGGATCAATGGACCTTTGGCAATATGACCCTGATGGGTGATGCTGCGCACCCGACTTATCCTGTTGGTTCCAACGGTGCCGGACAGGCGATCATTGATGCCCGCGTGATTGGCGCCCGTATCCTGCAACACGGTGTCACAGCCGCAGCCTTGCAAGCCTTCGAGGACGAAATCCGCCCTGTTGCCACCGGTGTTGGCTTGGCCAACCGCTCCGGCAACGGTCCCGATGGTGTGTTGCAACGGGTCGAAGATCTATGTGGTGGCGACTTTGATGATATCGACAGCATCATCCCGGTTGCTGATCTCGCTGCCCATGCTGAAAAATACAAGGCACTGGCAGGGTTCTCAATCGAAACCCTGAACGCCAAGCCCAGCATCATTGCTGGTGGTGCGCACGTCTAATCAAACGGAACCGCGCCGCGCGTTAGCGCGGCGCCATGCCCAAAGCCGCCAAAGGTGTTCCGGCATAGCCGAACATCCTGCGGGTGCGGGAGCCCTCCGCTTCAGACCCCAATCACCGCTTGCACCGCGCGTTTCCACCGCGCATAGGCAACCTCTCGGGCTTCTGCATCCAACTGCGGTTTGAATTCCCGGTCCAGCGCCCATGTTTCGGCAAACCCAGCTTGGTCGGGATAAATCCCCGCCCGCATGCCAGCCAGCCAAGCCGCGCCCAGCGCCGTAGTTTCCTGCATGACAGGACGGTCAACAGCGGCACCCAGCAGATCTGACAGGCTCTGCATCGTCCAGTCGCTAGCGCTCATGCCGCCGTCGACACGCAGTGTCACATGGGTGTCGCCTTCCCAATCTGCTCGCATGGCTTCCCACAGATCACGGGTCTGATAGCCCACACTCTGCAACGCCGCCCGAGCCACTTCAGCAGGGCCAGTATTGCGAGTGATGCCAAAAACAGCGCCTCGGCTATCCGGCTCCCAATAGGGCGCACCCAAACCGGTAAAGGCAGGCACCAACAGCACATCCTGACCGGGGTCGGCATTGGGGGCCAACTCTCCGGTCTGCGCCGCATTGTCGATCATTCCCATACCGTCGCGCAGCCACTGCACCGCAGCGCCCGCGATGAAAATTGAACCTTCCAGCGCATAGGTTGGCTTGCCATCCAATTGATATGCAATGGTGGTCAGCATCCGGTTCTTTGACGCCACCGGCGCATCGCCCGTGTTCAACAGCGCAAAACACCCCGTGCCATAGGTCGATTTCATCATGCCCGGTTCGAAACAGGCTTGACCGATGGTTGCCGCCTGCTGATCTCCGGCAACTCCCAAAATCGGAACTTCACCACCCAGGATATCCGCCTGCGTCACACCAAAGTCGGCAGCACTGTCTTTAACCTCAGGCAGCATCGCCATGGGCACATTCAGCAATTCGCAAATCTCGGCACTCCATTCGCCTTGGCGAATATCATACATCAACGTCCGCGCCGCATTTGTCGCATCCGTCACATGCGCCGCACCACCCGTCAGTCGCCAAATCAGAAAGCTGTCCACTGTACCAAACAGCAATTCACCATTGGCGGCGCGCTCGCGACTACCCGGCACCTGATCCAAAATCCAGCTCACCTTGGTACCCGAGAAATACGGGTCCAGCAGCAACCCCGTTTTATGGCTGATCATCGGCTCATGCCCTGCCTCACGCAGGGCCTCGCAGATCGAGGTGGTACGACGGTCCTGCCAAACAATGGCATTGTGGATCGACTTACCGGTCTCCCGGTCCCATACAACGGTGGTTTCACGCTGGTTGGTTATGCCAATCCCGGCGATATCCGCCGCCGTGATGTCAAGCTCACCGATCACCTGCCGACAGGTATCGACCGTGGTGTTCCACAGGTCCTCGGGATCATGCTCAACCCAACCCGCCTGCGGGAAATGCTGCTCAAACTCTTGCTGAGCCGTACCCGCAACCTGCATCTGATCATCGAACAGGATTGCCCGGGTAGAAGTGGTGCCTTGATCGATTGCCAGAATATAGGTCATATCCGCCCCTTATTAATGTGTCAGGGCAGACACTAGCCGCAAAAATGCTATCGCTACCAGCCCCTACTAATCACTTAGTTGGCTGACCCTGATATTATCCAGCAACCGAATGCCATCCATCCACGCCGCAACCAACAATCTAGCTGGCTTGGTCGGACGCTCCAGAATTTGCAAACGGTCCTCACACCGCAAATCAAAATACTCGATATCGTTGAACCCGGCCTGCTCTAGCTTAACCCGTGCCTCATCTGCCAACGGGGCAAAGCTCTCTCCTCCAGCCAATCGGTCAGCCACCTGCTGCATGATCGGGTAAAGCTTGGACGCCCGTTCCAATCCTTCAGCTGAAAGCCGCAAATTGCGCGACGACATCGCCAGCCCCGAAGGCTCGCGTACGGTTTCACAGCCGATCACCTCGATCGGGATGTCCAGATCCCGCGCCATACGCCGGACCACCATCAACTGCTGAAAATCCTTCTGCCCGAAAAACGCCTGATGCGCACCGGTTTGCAAGAACAGCTTGGCCACCACGGTTGCCACACCATCAAAATGCCCGGGCCGAAATTCACCCTCTAACCCATCGGTCACTCCGCTGACGGATACATTGGTGGAATAGCCATCAGGGTAAATTTGATCCCCATCGGGCACATAGATCACATCGACATCACAATCCGACAGCTTTTCTGCATCGTCATGTTCTGTCCGGGGATAGCTGGCCAGATCGGACGCATTGTTGAACTGCCGCGGATTGACAAAGATGGTGACGATCACCCGATCACAAGCAGCGCAGGCTGCCTCGACCAACGACAAATGGCCCGCATGCAGCGCGCCCATGGTCGGCACCACAGCCACCCGCTCCCCGGCACGAATCCAATCCGCATGTTTCGCGCGCAGATCGCTTAGACGGCGAATAATAGGGGCAGTCATTTCTTGTTACTCTTACTTGGGGCTTGATCCGCAAAGACATGTTCGGCAGCCGGAAAAGCCCGCGCTCGAACTTCGGCAGCGTAGGCGGCAATCGCCGCCTCGGCATCATGTCCTAGATCTGCGTACCGCTTTACAAACTTGGCCTTGAACGCGGTAAAGAACCCAAGCATATCATCGACAACCAATATCTGCCCGTCACATCCGGCCGAAGCACCAATACCAATCGTCGGAATCGCAATGTCTGCTGTGATCTTGTCGGCTAGGCTCTGCGGTACCTTTTCCAGCACCACTGAAAATGCTCCAGCATTCGCCACAGCACGAGCATCAGCCAGCACTGTATCGGCCTGATCATCCCTGCCCTGCACCTTGTAACCGCCCAACGTGTTGACCGACTGCGGTGTCAGTCCGATATGCGCCATAACAGGAATTCCACGAGTCACCAAAAATCGGATGGTCTCGGCCATCTCGACACCGCCCTCCAACTTGACCGCACCAGCACCGGTTTCAGCCATCAGCCGTGCGGCATTGCGAAACGCCTGCTGAGGGCTCTCCTCGTAGGATCCAAATGGCATGTCGATAACCATCATCGCACGTTGAAGCCCGCGGGCCACCGCTTGGCCGTGCATGATCATCATTTCCATTGTCACGCCCAAGGTCGAGGTCAGGCCGTGCAGCACCATTCCGACACTGTCCCCCACCAGAACAAAGTCACAGTGCTCATCCATAAACCGCGCCATCGGCGTGGTATAAGCGGTCAGGCTAACAATTGGAGTTGTACCCTTCAGGGCGCGAATATCCTCGGCACTGGGGGCCGTCTTTTTGGCAGTGGCACTCATGATAGTCCTGCAATCTGTTCGCGTTGCGCACGCATAGCAATTTACGCCACGTGCTTCCAGTGTGCGAAATGTCCTCATGGTCTTGATTACGTAACGCAAAGCGGGAACACTCTTGTTAAGGTGCCTGTGCTTTGGGGCGCAAACAACCAGATGGGGAGATTGATTATGTCATTCAAATCACTAGTACTTGCGGCAAGTTCCGCACTCGCACTGGCAGCCGGTGCAGCATCAGCCAAAGATTCTATCATCGTAGCCATGCAATTGGAGCCTCCACACCTAGATCCAACCAGCGCAGCGGCCGGTGCCATCGACTCGGTCCTATATTCAAACGTGTTCGAAGGTCTTACCCGTTTCATGGGTGATGGAGCCGTGGTTCCCGGCCTGGCCGCAAGCTGGGAAATTTCGGATGATGGCCTAACCTATACATTCAGCCTACACTCCGGCGTCACCTTCCATGACGGCACCACGATGGACGCCGAGGACGTAAAATTCAGCCTCGACCGCGCCCGCGCCGAAGACAGCACCAACGCACAAAAGGCCTTGTTTGCAGGCATCATTGATGTTTCGGTAGTCAACCCACAAACCGTCAAGGTCACGCTAAGCGAGCCAAACGGCAACTTCCTGTTCAACATGGCCTGGGGCGACGCGGTTATCGTAGCACCCGAGAGCATCGACGATATCAAAACCAACCCCATCGGCACTGGTGCTTTCAAGTTCGCCAACTGGGTACAGGGCGACAAGATCGAGCTGGCCCGCAACGATAGTTACTGGGGCACCCCCGCTGTGCTCAGCAGCGCCAACTTCAAATTCATCAGCGATCCAACCGCAGCCTTTGCCGCGATGATGGCCGAGGACATTGACGCATTCATTAGCTTCCCGGCCCCAGAAAACATCCCTCAGTTCGAAGCTGATCCACGTTTCCAAGTGCTCGTGGGTTCCACCGAAGGCGAGACGATCCTGTCGACCAATAACATGCAGCCACCATTTGACGACGTCCGTGTGCGCAAGGCCGTGGCCCATGCGATCAACCGTCAAGCCATCGTAGATGGCGCGATGTTCGGCTATGGCACGCCAATCGGCAGCCACTTTGCCCCACACAACCCGGCCTATGTCGATTTGACGGCCAACTCTGCCTATGATCCGGAAAAAGCTAAGTCGCTGCTAGCCGAAGCAGGAATGGCTGAAGGCTTCAGCACCACACTGCACCTGCCGCCCCCATCCTATGCCCGTCGTGGTGGTGAAATTATTGCCGCGCAACTGGCCGAGGTTGGCATCAAGGCTGAAATCATCAACGTTGAATGGGCCCAGTGGCTGGAAACCGTATTCCGCGGCAAGGATTTTGGCCTGACCATCGTCAGCCACACCGAGCCAATGGATATCGGCATCTACGCCCGCCCCGAATACTACTTCCAGTATGACAACAAGGGCTTCCAAGAGCTGATGACCGGCTTGAATGCCACCACCGATCCGGGCAAGCGGATCGAGATGATGCAAGAAGCCCAAAAAATCATCGCGGACGACTACGTCAATGGCTACCTGTTCCAACTTGCCCAACTCAGCGTCGCCAAAGCCGGCGTTCAGGGCCTCTGGACCAATGCACCAACTCAAGCCACTGACCTAACTTCTGTCAGCTGGGCTGAATAACAAATCACAACCTATTAAAGGCCCCGGCAACGGGGCCTTTTTGCATTTCAGAGCGCATCCCGCACACAATCAAGACAGCCTCTAAACACAGGCAAAAAATCGTTAGTACTCTTACGAATTTTGCAACTCCCCCACTAGACCCGCGAAGATCCCGCTCCTAACGTGACAGCAATGATACGCTATTCACTCAAACGCCTCCTCTCTTTGATCGTCAGTCTGGCCGTCGCCTCGCTGGTGATTTTCTTTGTGATCGAGGTGGCGCCGGGCGACCCCGCGTCGTTCATGCTGGGCATCAATGCCCAGCCCGATACAGTCGCCGCTCTGCGGGCTGAGCTGGGATTGGATCAGTCAAAATTTGCCCGCTACATTGAATGGGTTAGCGGGATCATACGGGGTGATTTTGGCACCTCCTATACCTATCGCACACCGGTGGCCGAAATGATTGCCGACCGGCTCTGGGTGTCACTGCCCCTCGCGCTTTACGCCCTGACCCTCTCAACCCTGATTGCCTTTCCGGCTGGCATCTACGCCGCTGCGCGTCGCGGCAAGGGTGGTGACATGGCAGTCATGGGCGCAACCCAGTTAGGTGTTGCGGTGCCAAACTTCTGGTTTGCCATGATGCTGGTACTGATCTTTGCCATCAACCTGCGCTGGTTCAACGCTGGGGGCTTTGTCGGTTGGGACAGTGGTTTATGGACAGGCCTGCACTCTCTGACCCTCCCCGCGATCTCGCTAGCCCTTCCGCAGGCAGCTATTCTGGCACGTGTTATGCGATCGGCCCTGTTGGATATTCTGGGCGAGGACTTCATGCGCACCGCTCGCGCCAAGGGACTAAGCAAACGTCAAGCGCTGTGGCGGCATGGTGTACGAAATGCGCTGATCCCGGTGCTGACTATCATCGGGTTGCAGTTCTCATTTTTGCTGGCCGGAGCGATCATCATCGAACAGGTGTTCTATCTGCCCGGCTTGGGACGGCTGGTGTTTCAGGCAATCTCTGCCCGTGACCTGATCGTCGTGGAATCGGTGGTGATGCTTTTGGTCTTTTCCGTGATCATGGTGAATTTCCTGGTCGATCTGGCCTATGCCGCCGTTGATCCACGGCTAAGGAGCCGGACATGAGAATAAATCATTTTAGTCCGGCAACGCCGGACTGCGCCCGACCCTCCCCATGGGAGGGCGCTTCGCACCCACCCAGACTCGGGCACAGTCCTCAGCACATTTTCTGGGACTGCACCTCATGACCCGCAACCTAATCATAGGCGCAACCCTATCCTCACTGGTGTTGCTGGCTGCGCTGGTATCCTTCGTCTGGACACCCTTTGACCACGCCGCGATGAACATCCCGGCCAAGCTGCAAACGCCTAACCTGATCCACTGGCTGGGCACCGACCACTTTGGCCGCGACATCTTCTCGATGATCATGGTTGGAGCGCGCACCTCAATCGCAGTGGCACTGGTGGCCGTTGGCATCGGCATCTCCATTGGCGTACCACTGGGCCTGACCGCCGCAGCCCGTAATGGCGGTTGGCTGGACGAGCTGATCATGCGCGGCAATGATCTGGTCTTTGCCTTTCCATCACTGGTGATCGCCATCCTGATCACCGCCATCTTCGGCGCTGGCGCCATCAACGCCATCATCGCCATCGGCATCTTCAACATCCCCGTCTTTGCCCGCATCAGCCGCGGCGCAGCCCTGTCGCTGTGGCAGCGTGAATTCATCATGGCTGCCCGCGTGGCCGGCAAAGGCACCGCTCGAATATCGGCCGAGCACATCCTGCCCAACATCGCCAACCTCCTGATCGTACAGGGCACCATTCAGTTCAGCCTTGGTATTCTGGCCGAAGCCGGTCTGTCATATGTCGGCCTGGGCGCACAGCCACCCACCCCCAGCTGGGGACGTATGCTCGCTGATGCGCAAACCATGGTCAGCTTTGCGCCACACCTTGCCCTGATACCGGGCTCTGCGATCATCGTCACAGTTTTGGGCCTGAACCTGATGGGGGATGGCTTGCGCGACTATCTGGACCCAAAACTACGGGTGGCCCGGACATGAGCCTGCTGGATATCCAAAACCTATCCTTGTCGATCAAAGACACCCAGATCTTGCGCGATGTCTCGCTGTCCGTTGAACCGGGTGAGATCGTTGCAGTGACCGGCGAAAGCGGCTCAGGCAAATCCATGACCTCACTTGCGGTGATGCAGCTGCTGCCCGACATGGCCCAGTGCACTGGCACGATCGCGCTAAGCGGCTCCGACCTGCTAACCCAGAGCGAGGCGCAGATGTGCGCTCTGCGCGGGGCATCTATCGGGATGGTATTTCAGGAACCAATGACCGCCCTGAACCCGGTCAAGACCATCGGTGATCAAGTGATGGAGACCATCCTGATCCACAAGGCCATGCCTCCAGCCAAAGCCCGCCAACACGCACAGGAGATGCTGGAACGTGTTGGCCTGCCCGCCGACCGTTTCCCACTCAGCCGCTATCCACACGAATTATCCGGTGGCCAACGCCAGCGGGTGGTCATCGCCATGGCCATCGCCCTGCGCCCAAAACTTCTGATCGCGGACGAACCCACCACGGCACTGGATGTGACAACGCAGGCGCAGATCCTTACCCTGCTAAAGGATCTGGTGCAGGACTATGGCATGGGCCTGCTGATCATCACCCACGATCTGGCGGTGGTTGCCGATCTGGCCGACAAGATTGTCGTCATGCGGCACGGCAAGGTCGTGGAATCCGGGCCAACCCAGCACCTGCTGCAAAACATGCAGCACCCCTATACGCGGATGCTCTTTGCGGCCTCAAGTCACCAAGTCACACTACCGGCCGCGCCGGCCCCCAAACCACTGCTAGAAATCAAGGACGCAGTGCGAGATTACCGCCTGCCGAGAACCTCTCTGTTTGGCCAACCCGGATATTTCCGCGCCGTCAAAGGCGTGAACTTCACCCTGAACCAAGGGGAGAGACTAGGGTTGGTAGGCGAGTCCGGGTGCGGAAAATCGACCCTAACACGGGCCATTTTGGGGCTGGAGCCATTGCAGGCTGGTGAAATCATCCTAGCAGGTCAGCCGGTTACCACCCACCAAGCAAGAGACCTCCGCCGTAAAATGCAGGTGGTGTTTCAGGATCCTTTCGGCAGCTTCAATCCCCGCCACCGGGTCGACCGGTTGATCACCGAACCCTTCCACCTGCTGGATCATCCACCCAAGGGTAACGCCCGCTCTGATCTGATTGCCGAAACCCTGACTGCCGTCGGTCTATCCCCCGATGACGCTCACAAATACATCCACCAGTTCTCTGGTGGACAACGTCAACGCATCGCCATTGCCCGTGCCCTAATCACCAAGCCCGAACTAATCCTGTTCGACGAGGCGGTCTCGGCTCTGGATGTCTCGGTACGCGCCCAAATACTCGATTTGCTAGCAGACCTGTGCAAGGCCTACTCTCTGACCTACCTGTTCATTAGCCACGACCTGAACGTGGTGCGCACGATCACGGATCGGGTTTTGGTGATGAAGGCGGGTGAAATCGTTGAACAGGGTGACACAGAGACCGTGTTCTCTACTCCGCAACACCCCTACACCCAATCACTACTGGCCGCTGCACCGAAACTACCGGAACTAACCAAAGAAACTATTGTCGCATGAGCCTGACTCTAACCCTCATCCTCCCGCGAGAGCGAGCCTTTCTGGCGGCGGCTCTCGCGCCCTATTTCGGTGAAATCGCCCCCAAGGCAGGCATCAATCCGGACGAACGCGCAGATCAGGCTCTGCACCGCAAGGACGTGACTGCATTCTGGATCAAGAATGCAGATGCCCGCATAGGATTTGCGATTGTCCTGAACCTGCCAGATGACCGCCGCGAGCTGTCTGAATTTGCCATTTTCACCAAGCACCGGCGCCGGGGGTTCGGCTACGAGGCGGCGCAAACTCTGTTGCAAGAGTTCCCTGGTCGCTGGCGCATGGGGCTATCTGCCCACTCAAAACAAGCCGCTGCTTTTTGGGGCACCTGCCTTAGCGGTATGCCCGGCGTCCGCGAACTACGCGAAGGCGCCCCATACACGGAACACCAAAGCAAAAGTTACACCTTCGACATAGCAGGACCTAACAATGACTAACGTGCAATCCCTTTGGTTTGACCCCTCAACCTGCCTGATAGGCGGTCAGTGGATCCCAGCCGCCAGTGGTGAAACCTTGTCGCTGGTGAACCCATCGGACGGAAATGACATCTGCCAGATCGCGCGTGGTGGTCAGACGGACATCGATGCCGCGGTTCAAGCCGCCGATAAGGCACTGAATGGGGACTGGGGCCGCATGACCGCGCTAGAGCGCGGGCGTATTCTAACCAAGATTGGCCAACTGGTTCTGGAACGCGTCGACGATCTTGCCGCGTTAGAGGCGATGGATGTCGGCAAACCACTGACCCAGGCCCGCGCCGATGCGGTCGCATTGGCCCGTTACATGGAATTCTACGGCGGCGCAGCAGACAAGGTGCATGGCGAGACCATCCCTTATTTGGATGGATACACCGTCTACACACTGCGTGAACCACACGGAGTAACCGGCCACATCGTGCCATGGAACTACCCGATGCAGATCATCGGTCGGTCTGTTGGCGCGGCCCTGGCAATGGGCAATGCAGCCGTATTGAAACCAGCAGAGGAAGCCTGCCTAACGGCCCTGGCATTCGCCCATATCGCGCAAGAGGCCGGATTACCGGCGGGCGCATTGAATATCGTTCCGGGTCTAGGTGCCGAGGCAGGTGCAGCGCTGTCTTCACATCCGGGCATTCACCATATCTCGTTCACTGGATCGGTTGCGACTGGCGCGTTGGTTCAACAGGCGGCAGGCAAAAACGTGGTGCCTGTGACGCTAGAACTGGGAGGGAAGTCCCCTCAGCTAGTGTTTGACGATGCTGATCTGGATGCCTCTTTGCCGTTTCTGGTCAATGCCGGCATTCAAAACGCAGGTCAGACCTGTTCAGCCTCATCTCGTATTCTGGTCCAACGCGGTGTGTACGACGAAATCGTCACCCGGATGAGCACGGCCTACGGTGAACTGACCGTTGGCGCAGCAACCGAAGATCTTCGGTTGGGTCCACTAATCTCAACCCGGCAAAAAGACATCGTTGAAAGCTTTCTGGCAAAGGGTTCGGATCTAACCATGGCCGCGCAAGGCAAGATCGTGGACGGCACACCGAAGGAAGGTGCCTATGTTCGCCCGACCCTGTTTGCCGATGTTCCAGCTGATCACCCATTGGCCCGCGATGAAATCTTTGGCCCGGTTCAGGTCATCATCCCCTTTGATACCGAAGAAGAAGCCGTGGAAATCGCAAACTCTACCGACTACGGCCTAGTCGCCAGCGTCTGGAGCCGTGACGGAGCACGACAAATGAGGTTGGCCAAAAAACTGCGCGCCGGTCAGGTGTTTCTCAACAACTACGGCGCTGGCGGTGGTGTTGAATTGCCCTTTGGCGGGGTCGGAAAATCGGGTCATGGCCGCGAAAAGGGGTTCGAAGCACTGTACGGATTTTCACAACTGAAAACCGTCGCAGCACACCATGGGTAGGTCATAAATTCTGCCGTAATGTTTCGCGCGCGAAACAATTTACGATAGCGTGACGACGTAAGCGGGTGATTACACGATCACCCGCACCCGCTCTTGCTCACCGACGCCAAACACTCGTTTGTAACGCTCGATTTCGTCCTTAGGACCCATTGCCTTGACCGGGTTATCCGACAATTTCACGGTCGGGCGGCCATTGGCAGACACAGCTTTGCACACCAGTGAGAACGGCGCCAAACCATCGTTCGGAACCAAGCCACGGAAATCATTGGTCAGCAACGTACCCCAACCAAAGGACACATTGACCCGGTCGGAAAATTTGGCGTGCAGCTCAATGATTTTTTCAACGTCCAGACCATCAGAGAAGATAACCCGCTTCTGGCTTGGGTCTTCGCCACGCTCTTTCCACCAGTTGATCGCAATCTCAGCGGCGGTTGCTGGATCACCGCTGTCGATGCGAATGCCAGTCCATTGGTTCAACCAGTCCGGCGCGTGATCCAGGAAACCTTTGGTGCCGTAAGTGTCAGGCAGAATGATACGCAGGTTGCCCTCATGCTCATCCCGCCAATCCGACAGTACATCATAAGGTGCTTGGGCAAGTTCCTGATCACTATTGGCAAGTGCCGAGTAAACCATCGGCAGTTCATGCGCATTGGTTCCAATCGCTTCAAGCTCGCGACGCATAGCGATTTTACAGTTCGAAGTGCCGGTAAACTTATCGCCTAGCCCCTCGCTCATCGCTTGCACACACCAGTCCTGCCACAGGAACGAATGACGGCGACGGGTGCCAAAATCGGCAATGCTCAAACCATCAATCTTGCGCAACCGTTCGATTTTTTCCCAGACCTTGGTCATGGCACGGGCATACAGAACCTGTATTTCAAACCGATCCAGCCTGTTCAGAACCGCACGGCTGCGCAGTTCCATGAGAACGGCCAGTGCTGGGATTTCCCATAGCATGACTTCGGGCCAGCTGCCCTCAAACGTCAGCTCATACTGGTCACCTTTGCGCTCCAGGTGATAGGGCGGCAGCCGCAGGCCTTCGAACCATTCCATGAAATCCGGCCGGAACATCTGGCGTTTGCCATAAAACGTATTCCCGCGCAGCCATGTGCTTTCGCCACGTGACAGGGTAAGCGTCCGGATGTGATCCAACTGCTCGCGCAACTCGCCCTCGTCGATCAAGTCGGCCAACGGCACCTTGATCGAGCGATTAATCAGCGAAAATGACACCTGAGTATCCGGCTTATTGCGGAACACAGACTGGCACATCAGCAGTTTGTAGAAATCAGTATCGATCAACGACCGTACGATCGGATCAATTTTCCACTTATGATTATAGACCCGGGTTGCAATATCCACCGGCGACCTCATTCGTTGGTTCACCGACTGATAGGACACAGTGGCGGGAGGATCAAGAAAATCAGCCGCTTGAGGTCATCTAGCTCGCTGCGCCATATCGTTGCAGGACTGCCAGTAGATCACTGCGGTTCAGCGGCTTACTCAAAAACTCGTCCATCCCGGCCTCAAGACAGGCGTCGCGATCACTGTCAAAAGCGTTAGCCGTCAAGGCAACAATCACCGGCTGGGCGCCTTCGCATTTACGAATGATACGCGTCGCCTCAATGCCGTTCATCACTGGCATCGACATATCCATAAACACCAGATCCGGCTTAGAATCCTTAACCATTTCAACTGCTTCGCTACCATTTCTTGCGAATTCCAGCTTAACTGGGGAATCACGTAAGAACTTGCGAATGACCAATCGATTGACCTTGTTATCTTCCGCCACGAGAACCCGCATTCCAGAAGGAACGGAGGACGTTGAAGCATTCGAAACCTCAGCGCTCAGATCTGTTTCATCCGAGACTTTCCAATGCTCCAGTTCAAGCAAGACTGTCAGGCAGGTTCCCACCCCGACTTCTGAGGTCACAGAGATAACGCCCCCCATGGCCTTGGCCAGCTTCCGCGAAATCGTCAGGCCAAGACCAGTGCCACCATACTTGCGAGTTGTAGCTGCATCAGCCTGTGAGAAATTCTCAAAAATGCTGTCGAGCTTACTCTCTGGAATACCAATTCCGGTGTCCGTAACTGAAAACGTCAGGGCAAGACCGCCCCCATTGGACTTGGCGTCCAACGCCACCCTGACCTCACCGGCTTCGGTGAACTTGATTGCATTGCCCAAAAGGTTCAGCAGGATTTGACGAATTCTTCGATCATCGCCGTGAACTTTCCTAGAGAACTCCTCCGGAACATCTAGAATCAGTTCCAGCCCTTTTTCCCGCGCCTGAGGTCGCAACAAGTGAAGCGTCTCCTCAAAGCTTTGGAGGAGGTCAAAGTTAACTCGCGAAAATGAAACCTTGTTGGCGTCCAGTTTTGAAAGATCCAAAACATCATTGATAAGAGACAAGAGTGTTTTAGCAGAGCTTAGAATTGTGCCCGTATATAGCTTCTGATCAGCATCCAGAGTTGTACCTTCAAGCAATTGCGCCATACCGATTACACCATTCATCGGTGTCCGGATTTCATGGCTCATCGTTGCAAGGAAATCAGCCTTGGTCCGCTCACCTTCCTCGGCGGCAATCCGTGCCTCTTCCATCTCTTGTGCATGAAGGTGGGCGGCCGTAACGTCACGCTCGACCGCGACAACGGTTTCAACCTCACCATTGTACCCCCGCACCGGAACCTGATTGGTCTCAATCCAGATCAGTGAACCGTCCTTGCAGCGGCTTTCAATCTCGACTTGGAACGGAAGCCCCTTGGCCCGGCAGTCCAGCAGCTTTTTGACTGCCTCAGAAACTTCGTCACCATTTCCCAATAGCTCACAGGGCGTACGCCCAACTGCCTCTGAAAATGAATAGCCAGTGATCCGGGTGAACGAGTCGTTCACCCATGAAATCTTATCCTCACGATCAATCAGAAACACACTGTCATTTGCATGTTGCGCAACCAAGGCCAGACGCATCGCCTGCTCTTGTTGTTCTTGCAAAAGAGCGTTGGAAACCTCCAATTGCTGACGCTGCTCAGACTGATCTTTAATATGCCGCCGGGTGCGATGATAGGATCCAACCATAAAATGCAGAACCCATATCATCATCACATAGAGCATGGCTAACCCAGCCATGTTTATGTGTGTATGTGTTCCAACCTCATACCCACCCAGACTTTCACTGGCCATAATAGCTAAAGGTGTCAGCCCATAAATGACTAAGCGCGTTATGCCGGCAGTTCGGTTATACGGCAGGGCCATTCCGCCATTGATCGTCGCAGATATTAGCAGCCCCAATCCAAAGAGTGGCTCGGCATTGTCGTGCTGTGCATACCATGCCGCCCACACATATATGGCTGAGGATAAGGCCTGAACCCCCGCGGTAATTCCGCTAAGAATAGACAGTCTGCGATATGAATAACCGCGATCCAAAAGGCGCGGAATTGATCGCAAAAACAGGTAGTCCGCAAAGTCGCCCAAGAAAACAAGCGACATTGCGAACATCGCCAGGCTCGGGGAAGCCATGAACCAGAGGACAACACTGGTCGCAAGGGTAAAGAGCTGGCGCTTAGAAAAGTGCCGCGTCCTACCTTTTGCATACCTTAACAGTAAGTTCGTTGGGTTGTAGATCCGATGATAATCGGTCGACGCCCCCCAGGATGCACCCCCCAGATCAGCCATCGTCATTGCCTGTTTTTTGCCACTTCACGACTTATCTACAGGCATGATGTTAACATTTCCCATTCAAAGCTGGTTGAACGTCACCCCGGCATTCTTCATGTTTCCCAGCGCTGTATCCAATGAACCGTCCATATCAATGGCGCGGCAAGACGTCAGATCAACCTGAACCTTGAAACCAAGCCTCGCAGCGTCAATCGCAGAAAACGCAACACAGAAATCTGTAGCCAGCCCAACAAGAGTTAAGTCATTGATACCGCGTTCGTTTAGGTAACCCTGCAGTCCGGTCGGCGTCGTCTGATCGTTTTCAAAAAAGGCCGAGTAGCTGTCAATTTGGCTGCGATACCCCTTGCGGATAATCATATCCGCATCTGTGCGCAGTTTAGAATGAAATGCCGCGCCCTCGGTTCCTTGAACACAATGGTCCGGCCACAAGACCTGTGCACCATAGGGCATTACGGTGGTGTCAAACGGGGCTTTTCCCGCATGAGATGACGCAAATGACGAGTGTCCTTGGGGGTGCCAGTCCTGTGTGAGAATCACCGCGTCAAAATCGCCCATCATATCGTTAATGGATGGTACGATTTCATCGCCGCCGGGCACTGCCAGCGCTCCACCGGGGCAAAAGTCATTTTGAACGTCGATAACAATCAAGGCTTTGGTCATTTCATTCTCCTGCTTTTGTACTCTTTGGCCTAAGCATAGGCAGTTCGCAGGTCAATGTGTGCCTTGAAATCGGGGCTTCTCCGAACTATTCGCTGCTGTATGTATGTTATCTGCGCCCTCTACCACTTCACCCAGTTCCCAGACACTGCGGCCATAAAGCCTGCACTGCTGGACTTATGCCTTGCACAACAGGTCAAAGGTACTTTGCTTTTGGCGCGCGAAGGGATCAACGGCACCATCGCCGGGCCTCGCTCTGGGATTGATGCAGTACTGGCCCATATCAAGTCCCTACCCGGGTGCTCTGACTTGGAGTGGAAAGAGGCAACCAGCGAAGAGCCTCCATTTGGTAAGATGAAGGTTCGGCTGAAAAAAGAGATCGTTACAATGGGGCAACCCAATATCGATCCAAAAGCACACGTCGGCCACTATGTTGAACCGCAGGACTGGAACGAGCTGATCCAATCTGACGATGTCGTCGTAATCGACACCCGCAATGACTACGAAGTAGGCATCGGCACATTCGAGGGCGCGATCGACCCAAAGACCGAGTCATTCGGTGAGTTCCCCGCCTGGTGGGAAGAAAACAAAGACCGTTTTCACAACAAGAAGGTCGCGATGTTCTGCACCGGTGGGATCCGTTGCGAGAAATCGACCAACTTCCTGATCGGTCAGGGCGTCGATGACGTTTATCACCTCAAGGGGGGCATCCTGCGCTATCTGGAGGAAACGCGAGCCGAAGACAGCACATGGCAGGGCGAATGTTATGTCTTCGACAACCGCGTTTCGGTTGGCCATGGTCTCAAAGTTGGACCGCACCAACTCTGCCACGGCTGCCGCCGCCCTATTTTGCCTGAAGACACCAAGCATCCCAACTACGAGCTGGGTGTGTCCTGCCACCAGTGCTTTGATGAAACTTCAGAAAAAGACAAGATGCGCTTCCGCGAGCGACAAAAACAGATCCAGTTGGCGCGAAGGCGTGGTGAGACCCACATCGGTGGGAACCACTAACAAACAAGAGCCACCCAATCGGGCGGCCCTTTGTCTTTTCAACGAGTAGATAAAATGTGGGGTCGAGTATGACTTGCGCACTACAACTTTCACGAGTTTTCCAGGTATTGTGACCGTTCGTGGTCGGCGGAGCTAAAGTCACCCTTCGACACTTCCTAATGAAGCAAACGGCTCAATGCCGACCATGGCGCTCTGCGCAGCAAAGGTCCGCTCAGAGCCCAGATTGCCCGATGCTGCACGGCGCACGAATGTCTGCTACCGGCGTTCTACGGCCAGTTGTTTGACCAAAACCAAGGACAGTATCACAGCAATGAAAAGAAACACCGCACCGACAATCCATGCGATAGGCGTGGAGTAAATCTCGGCGACAGTTCCGGCGATCACCAAACCCAATGCGGCCCCCAACTGTTGTATCAGCGATCGCAAAGACAGCATGGTCGACCGCTGACGGTCATCTACGCAACGATGCAGAATGCTGCTGGCAGGTGTCTCGCTGACACCAAGGAACACAGAATACAGTATGAAGACGGTCACAAAACCGAGGATACTATTCTGTAATGCCAATGCGATTTGAACACCTGCTAGGCAGGCAAAAACCGCCGCAAGCGTCATTGCGTGCTGTCGCTTGAAAATCTTACTGACGTACGGAGACAGAGATGCGCCGAAAGCGATGGAAAAGAAGTAGGTAGCGGTCAGTGCGCCAATGACGGTATTTGCGTAGCCCTCATCCAACATTGGTTTTGCGTGGGTTGGCCAGATCACCTCGACCGGGTTGGTTGCCATCAAGAAAAACGCCAGCGTAGCCAATAGGATTGATAGTGCGGGATGTTTCAGGGCAAGAAAACCTGCGTTTTTGACCACCGTTGGCACGCTTGCAAAGCCCTGTCTGAGTGCAGCGGGGCTCTTGAGGCGTGGTTTTTCGACAATGGCCAACATCGTGAAAACAAACACGCCCAGCATCACACCAAAGCTTGCTGCATAGGATACATCATAGATGCTGAAACCGATGCTTTGCGCGACCGAGCCTAAACGATCAGGCAGAAGCCCTCCTAAAACAGCCCCCAGCGCCAAGCCCATGGCATTGGCCCATTGCGCTTTGGCCAGCGCGGGTTGAACGTCTACATTCGGCGCGGCTGCCTTGAACGTTTCGACAAACCACGCATCAAGCGTCCCTGACCTAAGCGCACGTCCAAAACCGATGAACGCAAAAGAAAGTGCGAGAACATAGAAATCGCTGGTTGAGAGAAAGAGCGCGAGCGAAACCAAACTGGCGACGACTGCTGTCAGAAAGACCGGCTTGCGTCCGATACTGTCTGCCAAGCCGCCGAAAGGCAGCTCCATCGCCATGGTCGTGAGCGAGTAAACCCCGAAGAGAAGCGAGATTTGAAAGAGGTCCATGCCCCGGTCGGTTAACGCCAGCGCTACGACGGCAACCGTCAAACCCATCGCAAAACGATCGAGAAACTGGTGCACCTGAAACACCCGTATGTGCCGTCTCGCCGGAACGGTCAGCGCAGCGATGGAGAACGCTAGTTCGGTAGCCATGATTGCATCTTCGTATGTGCAGACCGCCTGTGCAATACCTCGATAGAGTTGACGTCGATCCTGCGTGCACTAAAGCGTTCGCTCGAACAAGCGCAACGAACGGCAACTTCGTCCGCACAGCCGACATTGGTGCAGATTGCACCGAATGACAGCTTCCCACTTTATCTCACGATCACTGCACTTGCTACTTCCAATAGTCTTGGACGTGCTAAGACTCTTGCTCTCCAGGCGTCCACGTCAGAGTGCAAAGCTATACCCGCACCTACAAAATCAGAAGTCCAGATTTTCCACGCTCAGCGCGTTTTTCTGAATGAACTCTCGGCGTGGCTCGACCACATCGCCCATCAGTTTGGTGAACAGGTCATCGGCCTCGACCAGATCATCCACCCGTACCTGCAACAAGGTACGTGCGTCCGGGTCCAAGGTAGTTTCCCACAGCTGATCCGGATTCATCTCGCCCAATCCCTTGTAGCGCTGCAGTGACAGGCCCTTTTCACCCTCGTCCAGAATCGCCCTAAGCAGCCCCAGCGGGCCGTGAATAGCCTGGTTACGATCACGGCGGATCAATGTTGCTGTGTCGGCATAAATCTCTTGCAGGCCCTGGGTAAAGCTACCCGCCTTACGCGCTTCGCCCGAACGAAGCATCGGTCCGTCCAAAGTCCGCACTTCCTCAACACCGCGCAGGATACGGGCCAGTCGAATACCGTGATCCTGAGTGATGCGCCCTTGCCAACCTTGTTCGTATTCCAGCGCAATCTGGTTCAACCGTGCTGCGACCTTGTCGGCCACGCCCTGCAAGTCGGAATCAACAGCACCGGGCACAAAGCCACCTGCCACCGCCGCTTGCTCTAGAATATGGCGCGGGTAATGGGTGGGAAACGCGTCCAGAACCCGTTTCAGCTTACGCGCATCATCAACAACCCGAGTCAGATCCTGCCCGGCAAGTTCCTCGCCAGACCCCAGCCTTAGCACAGCGCCCTCGACACCTTGGTTGACCAGATAGTTATCCATCTCAGCCTGATCTTTCAGGTAGCGTTCGGACTTACCACGGCTGACCTTATACAGCGGCGGCTGCGCAATATAGAGATAGCCCCCCTCGATCAACTCGGGCATCTGCCGGAAGAAGAAAGTCAGCAGCAAGGTTCGGATGTGCGCACCATCAACGTCCGCATCAGTCATGATGACGATCTTGTGGTAGCGCAGTTTGTCGATGTTAAATTCGTCCCGGCCAATGCCGGTGCCCAGTGCCATCACCAGGTTGCCGATCTCTTGGCTGCCCAGCATCCGGTCGAACCGGGCGCGCTCAACGTTCAGAATTTTACCCTTCAGTGGCAAAATCGCCTGTGTCTGGCGGTCACGACCTGTCTGCGCGGAACCACCAGCAGAGTCACCCTCCACCAGGAAGACTTCGGTTTTGGACGGGTCTTTCTCGGAACAGTCTTTCAACTTACCGGCAAGGAAGTTTACATCCATCGCTGTCTTACGACGTGTCAATTCACGGGCTTTCCGGGCAGCCTCGCGTGCATGGGCGGCTTCGATGATCTTGCCAACGATCTGTTTGGCCACATTGGGGTTTTCTTCAAACCACTCGGCCAGTTTTTCGTTCATCATTCCTTCAACCGCCGGACGCACCTCGGAACTGACCAGCTTGTCCTTGGTCTGGGAAGAGAATTTCGGATCTGGCACTTTCACCGACAATACGCAGGTCAAACCCTCGCGCGCATCATCCCCGGTAAAGCTAACCTTCTCACGCTTTGCGATGCCGCTGGACTGGGCATAATTGTTAATGGTCCGGGTCAACGCACCACGGAAACCGGCCACGTGGGCGCCGCCATCGCGCTGGGGGATGTTGTTGGTAAAGGGCAGCACCGTTTCATGGTAACTGTCATTCCACCACATCGCGACTTCAACACCAATGTCGTCGCGCTCACCCTTGATATAGATCGGCGCTTCCATGACGGATGTCTTGTGGCGATCCAGGTATTTGACGAACTCGTTGACGCCGCCGTCGTAATACAGCTCAGATTCCAGCCGCTCAGCCGGACGTTCATCAATCAAAATGATCTTCACACCCGAGTTCAGGAACGCCAGTTCGCGCAGACGCTTTTCTAGTGTTTCAAACGAGTATTCCAAGTTGCTGAACGTATCGGTCGACGCCATGAACCGGACTTCGGTGCCGGTCTCATCACCACATTCACCGACAACTTTCAGATGCTCGGCTGTATCGCCACGTTCAAACCGGGCAACGTGTTCTTTGCCATTGCGCCAGATCCGCAGTTCCAACCAATCGGATAGCGCGTTCACTACCGACACACCCACACCGTGCAAACCGCCGGACACTTTGTACGAATTGCTGTCGAATTTACCGCCTGCGTGCAGCTGGGTCATGATGACCTCGGCCGCTGACACGCCTTCCTCGGCGTGAATGTCTACCGGAATTCCGCGACCGTTATCAAAGACAGAAACAGAGCTATCGGCGTGAATTTTGACCCGAACGTGGTCCGCATGGTTGGCCAGTGCTTCATCGATACCGTTATCGACCACCTCATAAACCATGTGGTGCAGACCCGAGCCATCATCCGTGTCACCGATGTACATACCGGGCCGTTTTCGGACCGCTTCCAAGCCCTTGAGAACTTTAATGGAATCCGCGCCATATTCTGCGGGGGCTTGCTCGGTTCCGGACATTCGTGTCTTCCTCTTAAACTTTGGGAATTTATACGGAATCCGAGCAGGGTTGTCACGCAAATCGCCCGATTTTAATAGGCAAAATCAAGTTGCTTTCGCACCTAAGCCTGCCGCCTGATTTATCCACTTGCTTACCTTTGCCTCATTTGCATCCGTTGCTGGCGCAAACGAGGTAAAGCGCGTTGGTGTAATTCCGACAAAACCCAGTATTTGACGGCTGATGGTTTTCTTCACCGCATTACCATAGAACAACCGTAAGAATATTGATGGCGTATCCGAAGTCAGCAAGACACGCGCGGTTTTGCCCTTCAACATCGGCCTTGGCAAACCCATGAAACTGACATTGCGCGTGTCAAATGTCCGCCCCGGCAACAATGCCCGATCAAACACCCCCTTCAACTTGGCTGGAATACTCCCCCACCACAAAGGGGTCGCCATCACAACATGGTTCGCCCATTCCAGATCGCTCAAAAATGCGTCCAGATCCGGTTCCAACGGCTTTGAGTTCTCATACCCGCTCTGACCGTAGTCCATGTCAAATTTCATTTTTGACAGGTCATGAAAACGCACGTCATGACCTTGCGCTTCGGCTGCACCGCTATAGGCTTGGCAAAGAGACTTTGACAGCGAGGACTCACCGGGGTGACCGCTCAGGATCAGAATTTTCTGGCTTGGCATATGGGGCTCCAATTTGGCAAAAGTGACTACGGTCATTTTTATATGGAGATAAATTGACCGCGGTCAATTTTAAAATGGTAACGCTTCCGTGAATACTCGTGCCCCACAACAAAGACGCTTGAAAACACGCGCAAAATTAATCGAAGTTGCACAGGAAATTGTAGCCGTTCAGGGCTATTCCGGCCTTCGGGTTGAGGATGTTGTAGACCAAGCAGGCGTAGCCAAGGGCACTCTGTTCTCCCATTTCAAAGACAAGGATGGCCTGCTTGCGGTCCTTATCGGCGCTGAAGTCATGACTCAGCTGGACCAGATGGAGGCACAGGGCCAGCCCAACAACATCAACGAGGTCATTGATCGCCTGTCCCCCCTGCTCTCTTTCATCGCAACCGATCGAGTGATCTTCGAACTATTGCTTCGCTACTCAGGCTCAACTGGGGCCGAGATCGACGAAGTGGTAACAGCAGGACTTGTACGCCAAGTCACTCTTTTCGCCGGATGGCTGGCCCAGCTGCAACACACCGGTGAGGTGCGAAATGATTCACCCGCCGAACTACTATCCGAAGGCATTCAAGCTTTCCTCTACCACGTGCTGGCGCTTTGGTTCTGCATAGAGCACACCAACGACGACTCGCCCGCCACATCCCTGCAACCGTTTCTGCACAGCTGGCTGGCACCCAAGACTTAAAGAAACGGAATCGCCAGCCCTACGCAGATCAGCAAACCACCTGAAACAGTGTTGATCCGCTTTAGACTATCAGACGATGAAATGTACTGGCGTACGTGATGGATAAACCCGGCCAACACCAAGTTCCCCACCAGTGGCACCATGAACGACAAAACCACAATCGCCGTCACATCTTTCCAGGTCAGCCCCGACAGATCAAAGAATCCGGGCAATACGCCCATGTAAAACAAGATCGCTTTTGGGTTACCTAAAATCACGGCCACACCAGCCAGAAAGCCAGCCCAGACCCCGGGTCGGGTTAAAGCCTTGTTTTCCTGCATCTTGTCGCCCGCATGCCTGATCAACAGTACGCCCATGACAACAAACATTCCGCAGGCCACCCAGCGCAGCAGCGTCATCACGCCTTCGACCTCGGATACCAGCCACGACATGCCCGCGACCGCCACCAGCGGCCACAAGATGTCGCCGCAGGCAACCCCCAGGGCTAACGGCCATGCGCCGTGAAACCCATTCGACAGCGACCGCGCCGCCAAGGCCAGCCACACCGGGCCAGGCGTCAAGAACAGGATAAACAGCGCCCCAGTGTACAGCACCAAGTCCCAAACAGAAACGCTCATGCCTGCCGCACCTGCGACAGACCACCATCCTCAGTGACTTCCAATATCTGCGCGCGATCACCAAGGGCTGCGAACATCTCCGGTCCAGTTCCAGTCATCCAGGCCTGCGCTCCCAATCCGCAAATCTCATCATACAAGGCTGCACAACGATCCGCGTCCAAATGCGCGGCAACTTCGTCTAGCAACAACATCGGAGGTGCACCATCTCGCTGCGCCAAGGCACGGGCATTTGCCAAAATTAACGACACCAACAGCGCCTTCTGCTCACCGGTTGAGCACTCCTTGGCCGCCACCCCCTTGGCCACATAGGTTCCAATCAAATCACTACGATGCGGCCCAACCAGGGTGCGCCCCGCTGCCAAGTCGCGAAACCGGCTCTCGGCCAAGGCTTCGCGAAGATCATCCTCGCTACCAGGCATCGACCCTTCGCTTTGAATCAATTCCAGTTCCGCTGCGGGAAACGCAGTCTCGGCGTCAGCCTGCGCGACCTGCAAGCTTTCAATCGCCGACATCCGCGCCTGATGTACCCGATTACCCGCCTCGGCCATTTGCCCTTCCAGCACCCGATACCACGCCGGATCCCGCACTTGTTCCTTCAACAACCGGTTCCGCTCACGCATGGATTTTTCATAGGTCAGCGAGGCCTCGGCATGGCTCGGGTCAAAGCTCAGCACGATGCGATCCAAAAATCGCCGCCGCCCCTCAGCGGCCTCAATCCACAACCGGTCCATCGCCGGAATCAACCAGACCACACGACTGATCTTACCCAATGCAATCTGATTGGCTGCCTTGCCATCAATGCGGATCTGCCGCGCAGCACCACCTTCAGACCAGATATCAATCTCGTAAATCTGGTTGGCCGCCTGCAACTGCCCGGTCAACTTCCAGCCGACATCCTCGGCTCGGCGTGCCATATCCGCTGCCCCTGCCCGGCGCAAACCACGCCCCGGCGAAAACAACGATACCGCTTCCAGAATATTGGTCTTACCGGCCCCATTGGCCCCAAACAACGCCACCGGGCGCCCATCCAGCTTCAGCTCCGCCCGCTTATGCGAACGAAAGTAAGACAGGGTCAACGCGGTCAGAGCCAACATCGCCCGGCCTCATTTCTTCTTGTTAAAAATACCTCTGCCGAAGGCATCGCCGTCAGGCGATCAAACCCGCATCGGCATCACGACGTATACGGCGCTTTGATCATTGCCTTCGCGCATCAACGTCGGATCACCCGAAGAGTTGAACATGAACACCGCGTTTTCGCGATCCACCTGATTGGCAATTTCCAGCAGGTACTTGGCGTTGAAACCAATCTCCAGCCGTTCATCGTTATAGGCCACAGCCAGTTCTTCTTCGGCCGCACCGCTGTCAGGCGCATTGACCGACAGGACCAACCGGTCTTCATCCAATTGTAGCTTCACCGCCCGCGAACGCTCGGAAGACACTGTCGCCACACGATCCACCGCTTGGGCAAATTCCTTGGCGTCCACTTCCAGACGACGGGTGTTACCCTGCGGAATAACCCGTGTGTAATCAGGGAACGTCCCGTCGATCACTTTTGAGGTCAGCGTGATGTCAGGCGTGGCAAAGCGCACTTTGGTTTCGCTCACCGAAACCGCAATTTCCATCTCATCATCGTCCAGCAGCTTGCGCAGCTCACCCACGGTTTTGCGTGGAACAATAACGCCCGGCATTTCCATAGCACCAGCAGGCAGATCCGCATCAATGCGCGCCAAGCGGTGTCCATCGGTGGCAACACAGCGCAGAACTTTACCGTCCGCACCATCCGACGTGTGCATGTATACACCGTTCAGATAGTACCGGGTCTCTTCAGTCGAAATCGCGAATTTCGACTTGTCAAACAGCCGACGCAGCATTCCAGCCGGAGCCGTGAAATTAGATTGATACTCAGACGAGGCCATCACCGGGAAGTCCTCACGCGGCAGCGTCGCCAGCGAGAAATTCGACCGACCAGCTTCAACCGTCAATCGGCCAGTCGCCGCATCAGCGTTCAAAGTAACCAGAGCGCCATCAGGCAACTTGCGGACAATCTCGTGCAAAGTCGTAGCGGCCACGGTGGTGGCACCAGCGCGTTCCACTTGGGCAAGCGCTTTGTCGACGACTTCGATATCCAGATCGGTGGCGCGGAACTGCACCTGCTCACCTTCAGCCTCGATCAACACATTGGCAAGAATCGGGATGGTGTTGCGACGTTCCACAACAGACTGAGCCTGGGATACTGCCTTCAGCAGGGCACCACGTTCGATACTGATCTTCATTCCCTCAATCCCCTTCGAATGGCCGGGAAGGGCAAAATAACGTTTTACCCAACCAGCACAAGGCTTTTCATGAATTTGTTCAATGGAATGCCCGGCCCGTCAAGGGGCGCAACGCCGATGATGGTGCATTGCAGCCTAATCGTTGCGTTACGGCCTAAAAAAACGGCCCCGGAGATCTCCGGGGCCGTCAAATCAACGCAATTTACGCTTCCAGTGCGCGGCGCAGCATTTCGACGTCTTCAGCAATCTGACCATCAGTTTGCTTCAACTCTTCGATACGTTTGACACCATGCATCACTGTCGTGTGGTCACGGCCACCGAACCGGCGGCCAATTTCTGGCAGCGAGCGGCTGGTCAGCTGCTTGGACAGGTACATCGCCACCTGACGCGGACGTGCAAACGACCGCAACCGTTTCGGACCAATGATGTCAGACATACGGATATTGTAGTAGTCGGACACTTTACGCTGAATTTCCTCAACCGTGATCTTCCGCTCAGATGCGCGCAGAACGTCAGCCAGACAATCCTGCGTCAGATCCATATCAATCTCACGCCCAACCAGCGATGCAAATGCGAACAGACGAGTCAAAGCCCCTTCCAGCACACGCACATTGGTCGAAATGCGGTGAGCCAGGAATTCCAGAACACCGTCAGCAATCTGAAGACCCGGATAGGTGGCCCCATACTGACGCACCTTGGTTTGCAGGATGCCCAGACGCAGTTCATAGTCTGTTGGGTGCAGATCAACCACCAGACCGCACTGCAGACGCGACTTCACGCGATCTTCCAGATCCTTGATTTCGCCTGGCGCACGGTCGGCCGAGATGATGATCTGTTTGTTCTGATCCACCAGCGCGTTGAAGGTGTGAAAGAACTCTTCCTGAGTCGAGCCTTTGCCGGCGATGAACTGCACGTCATCCACCATCAGCACGTCGACAGAGCGGAACAGATGTTTGAAATCCATCATCCGGCGTTCGCGCAAGGCCTGAACGAACCGATACATGAACTGCTCTGCTGACAGATACAGCACATTCAGATCAGGCTTCCGGGCGGTCAGTTCCCAGGCGATCGCATGCATCAGGTGTGTCTTACCCAGTCCAACACCACCATAAAGGACCAGCGGATTAAACGTGACTGGGCCGCCTTCAGCGACCCGACGGGCTGCTGCGTGGGCCAACTCGTTGGGCTTACCAACCACAAAGCTGTCGAATGTGAACCGTGGATCAAGCGGCGCAGCTTGCAACGTTTCCATTTTATCCGCAGCCGCACTGGTTGCACCAGCTGAGCGCGGCGACGAATCGACCAGTTCAGCCGGTTCAGTGTTTAGCTCCACAAAGGGTTCTTCTTCACGCTCTGGAGCACGCGCCGGACGGACCGGAGAATTTGCAGCAACTTTGAATGACAAACGCTGAACCGATTCTCCGGACAGGTTGAATTCATGCAGAATCAAATCTGCAAAGTTCTGACTAACGTAATTTCCCATGAAATTGGTTGGGACGTGGAATATCGCCACCCCTTTCTCCAACTCATCGAATTCTAGTGGTTCAATCCACGTAGTATAATTATTTTGCCCGACCGTTTTGAGCAACCGCTGCCTCAGTTGGCTCCATTTATCTTGTGTCATTACGCGCCTCATACGTCCCGAATTAATAGCCTTACCAAGCCCACACTCGCCCAAATCTGTTTACCAATGTCAAAACAACACAACCGTCCCATGCATAGGCCAGAGTTAAACTGAACTAGGCCGTTCCCTCCGGAACTGTTTCTTTGACACTCGCAAAGCAAAAAGCATCCATGCAACAACATGAATTTAGTTAACATTACGCACACACAATGCGACAGGGCTGCTACCCGGGAAAACCCGGGGCAGTTGCATTCAATCAGCGCAGCCAAAACACACTGCGCATCTGAACTAAAGTCACGAAAGAATTCCCGATGCCCATCAGGAAATTCGCGAGCAGCCTAGTCCCCCCAGCGAATGAATCGCTGGACTATTGGTAACAACATAGAGCCGCCTCCATCAATGAAACTATGATGTTGACTCGGTGATTGTGGATAAAGAATCTCTCTTGGCCTATTGGCAGATCTAAGAGCGTGACAAAAAAGCAAAGGCGCTGCAAATTGCAGCGCCTTTGACGTTTAGTAATTGTTGGCAGCAGGGCCAGAATTCAGAGAATCAGCCCAGCGATTTAACACGTGCAGACAGACGCGAAACTTTACGCGACGCAGTGTTCTTGTGGTAAACGCCTTTGGTGACGCCACGCATCAGTTCTGGCTGAGCAGCGCGCAGAGCAGCAGTCGCTGCTTCTTTGTCGCCCGACTCGATAGCTTCTTCAACAGTACGCAGGAAGGTGCGGATGCGCGAACGACGGGCTTTGTTGATAGCAAAGCGCTTCTCGTTCTGACGGGCGCGCTTTTTTGCTTGTGGTGTATTAGCCATGGTATTGGACCTTACTCTCGGGTTTGTATTTCTGACGCGCAATGTCAGCCAACCCGGATCGATCCACCGGTGTGATTCTAGCCTAAGCGGGCTGCACGCGCATTTATCCGGGCTGACCTACGCAAAATTCACCTCTTTGGCAAGGTGAGTCTTGGCTCGCCCCAAAAACTAAAAAGCAGGCCACCTGGGCCTGCTCCTGTTTCTCGCATGTGGCTCGCTTACTTGTCGCGGAACTGAGCTTCACGCTTTTCAAGAAATGCAGCCATGCCCTCTTTCTGGTCTTCAGTCGCAAACATCGAGTGGAACACCCGGCGTTCAAACAACATGCCTTCGCTCAGCGGCAGCTCGTAACTGCGGTTCACTGCTTCTTTGACTGCGGCTGCAGACAGCGATGACTTCTCAGCAATTTTCTGCGCTGCGCCCATTGCTTCATCGATTAGCTTCTTGGCCGGCACCACGCGCGAAACCAAACCCGCACGTTCAGCTTCTTCAGCTCCCATGAAGCGACCCGTCAGGTTCATGTCCATGGATTTCGACTTACCAACAAACCGAGTCAGTCGCTGACTGCCACCCATCCCGGCTATAACGCCCAAGTTAATCTCCGGCTGACCGAACTTCGCCGTTTCAGACGCAATGATGAAATCGCACATCATTGCGATCTCGCATCCACCGCCCAGCGCATAACCACTCACCGCAGCGATAACCGGCTTGCGAACAGAATCGAACCGGTCGTTGATCTCGGCAAATAGGTTGGTGCTAAACACATCAACAAAGCTCATCTCTGACATCTCTTTGATGTCAGCGCCCGCAGCAAAGGCCTTCTCAGACCCGGTAAGAACGATGCAACGAACCTTGTCGTTGGCGTCGGCCTCTTCCAGGGCCTTGCTCAATTCCTGCAGCAAAACGCTGTTGAGCGCGTTCAACGCATCAGGCCGGTTCAGTTTGATAAGCGAAACGTGATCCTGCACTTCGACGTTGATCGTCTCATAAGCCATACTTTGAACTTTCATAATTCCGTTAGGAACGATTCCTTACCACGCAGGATATCTCGTTCAAGCTATCTTTGGCACTTGCCACAATAGAAGGTTGAGCGTCCGGACTGAGTGATTCGACCTATTATACCGCTACAACTGGCCCCTTTGCAGGGTTCACCCTCACGGCCATACACATCAAAGCTATGCTGAAAATATCCAAGATTTCCATCGGCTTGCCTAAAATCTTTCAACGAAGATCCCCCTGCGTCAATTGCGTCGGCCAGAACCTGCCGGACAACCGGAACAAGACCCGCAACTCGGCTCGCAGAAATTTGTCCGGCTTTGCGACGTGGCGACACCTTTGATCGAAACAATACCTCGCAGACGTAGATATTACCCAACCCTGCGATGATTCCCTGATCCAGCAACGCCGACTTCACCGGCGTATTCCGCCCCTCAAAAGCCTGAATCAGGTAGTCCTCTTGAAAGTCATTCCCAAGCGGTTCCGGCCCCAAAACCGACAGCAACTTGTGCTGATCCGCCGTCGCCGTGTCCAACAAGTCCATCGCCCCAAACCGACGCGGGTCATTAAATGTAATGCGCGCGCCATTATCCATGTCGAACACCACATGGTCATGTTTCTGCTTTGCCGGGTGATCGTGTACAAACTGCCCCAGCGGATCGCCCGATACCGTCATCCGTCCCGACATGCCAAGGTGAACCAGAAGGGACTCACCGCTATCCAGTTCTGCCAGAATATACTTTGACCGCCGCCGCAGCGCATTCACCCGCGCCCCGGTCAACCGCTCGGCCATCCGCTCTGGAAACGGCCAACGCAGATCCGGCCGGTTGACCTGCGCATTTGCGATCACCGCCCCCTCCATCGCGGGTGCAAGCCCACGCATTACGGTTTCAACCTCGGGTAATTCCGGCATCTCTTTGCTCCCAAACCAAACGGCCGCATTGTACCTCCCTGTCAGCACCTTATAACAGGGTCGAAATTTCAAAAACGGCAGTCCCATGTCAGACACATCGCAGAACACCACCCACTTTGGGTTCGAAACCGTCCGCGAAGACGAAAAAGTCGGCCGCGTGCAGGGCGTCTTTAACTCGGTTGCGTCCAAGTACGACATCATGAACGATGTGATGAGCGTCGGTATCCACCGAGTGTGGAAAGACGCGATGATGGATTGGCTCGCCCCGCGCCCCGGTCAACGACTGTTGGATGTAGCTGGCGGCACCGGTGACATCTCTTACCGCTTCCTGAAACGCGCAGGCCACGGCCACGCAACCGTTCTAGATATCACGACACCGATGCTAGAGGCTGGGCGCACCCGTGCCGAGGCCGACCAGATGTCCGACAGTCTGGACTGGGTCACTGGCGATGCCATGGCCCTGCCGTTCAAGGACAACACTTTTGATGTCTATACCATCTCCTTCGGCATCCGGAACGTCACCCGCCCGCAAGAGGCCCTGAACGAAGCCTACCGCGTACTAAAACCCGGTGGCCGCCTTATGGTGCTGGAATTCAGCCAATTGCCCAACCCGGCCTTGCAAAAGGCCTATGACCTTTATTCCTTCAACGTGATTCCGCGCATGGGGCAACTGATCGCAGACGATTATGACAGCTACCAGTATCTGGTCGAATCGATCCGTAACTTCCCCGATCAGGACACTTTCCTAAGCATGGTGCGCAAAGCCGGATTTGAAAACGCCAAGTACCGCAACTTAAGCTTAGGAATCGCTGCCCTTCACTCTGGATGGAAAATCTAACTGATGCGCGGCCCTCACAACATCATCCGCCTGATCCGAACAGGCGCCACACTGGAACGCACCGGCGCCATGAGCGTGGTTCTGGACGCATTCGAGGCCCCCAAGGCCCTACGCATTCTGGCCCACACCCTTGGTTGGCCCTTCAAGTGGCTTGGCTACAAGGGCGACCCCGATATGCCGCCCCTAACCCGCGCGCTCACCGCGCTGGGGCCTGCCTATATCAAGTTTGGTCAAATGCTCTCAACCCGCCCCGATCTGGTGGGCGAAGATTTGGCGCAAACTCTGCGCGTCCTTCAGGACAAACTGCCGCCGTTTTCACGGGCCGAAGCCATGGCCGAGGTCGAGCGCGAGTTGGGCCGCCCATTGGACGAGATCTTCTCTGAATTCAGCGAGCCCATCGCCGCCGCTTCGATCGCACAGGTCCACCGCGCCCGTTTGGCTGAAACCGGAAAAGAGGTCGCAGTCAAAGTTCTGCGCCCCGGAATTGAGCGCGCCTTTAACAAGGACGTCGACGCCTTCTACTTTGCCGCCCGCATCGTCGATCTGTTCGCCCCTAGCGCCCGTCGCTTGAAACCAATGGACGTGATCGGACATTTTGATGGCGTTGTGCAGGCCGAGCTTGACCTGCGGTTGGAAAGCGCCTCCGCCTCGGAATTTGCCGCCAACACGGAAAAGGACGAAGGTTTCCAGCTGCCCTCGATCCAGTGGAATTATTCCGCCCGCCGCGTGATGACGCTGGACTGGGCCGACGGCACCGCACTGGGTGACAACGCCGCGCTCGACGCCGCAGGCCATGATCGCCGCGTGCTCGGCAACCGCGTGCTCAGCCTATTCCTGCGCCACGCCCTGCGCGACGGCTACTTTCACGCCGACATGCATCAGGGCAACCTGAAGGTCGCCGCCAATGGTGACATCATCGCCTATGACTTTGGCATCATGGGCCACATTGATGAATACACCCGCCGGGTCTACGCCGAAATCCTGTTTGGCTTCATCAGCCGCGACTACAAACGCGTCGCCGAGGTCCATTTTGAGGCCGGTTATGTCCCCGCCCACCAAGACGTGGATGAATTTGCCCGCGCCCTGCGCGCCGTGGGCGAGCCGATCTTTGGCATGGACGCCAGCCATATCTCCATGGGCCGCCTACTCAACTATCTGTTCGAGGTAACCGAGCGTTTCGGCATGGAAACCCGCACCGAGCTGATTCTGCTGCAACGCACCATGGTGGTGGTCGAAGGCGTCGCCCGCTCGCTGGATCCCCATATCAACATCTGGGAAACCGCGCATCCGGTGGTTGCCGACTATATCAAAAAATCCATCGGCCCCCGCGCAGTGGTCAAGGACCTGCTATCCACCGCCCAAGTCATGGCCCGCTTCGGCCCCCGCCTACCGGCCCTGGTCGAATCCGCCCTGATCGCGCAATCCAAACCTGTCGGCGATCAAGCAGGGCCAAACACCTCATGGCTTGCTCCCGCCCTCACAGGCGCAATCCTCGGCGCAGGCCTGTTCGCAGCCATCAGCTATATCGTCTGATCTCGCGCAAGCTTCATCTGGCCATAAATATCCTCGGGGGTGAATTGGCCTTGGCCAAGAGGGGGCAGACAGCCCCCTCCCCGCTCTCAGATCAAAGCCGCTCAATCGCCAGTGCAATACCCTGACCGCCGCCAATACACATAGTAATCAAAGCCTTGGATCCACCGATCCGCTCCAGCTCATACAGCGCCTTCAATGTGATGATCGCCCCGGTTGCCCCTACCGGATGGCCCAACGCAATTGCACCGCCATTAGGGTTCACCTTGGCCGGATCCAGACCCAGCTCTTTGCTCACCGCCAAAGCCTGTGAGGCAAAGGCTTCGTTGCTTTCAATCACATCAAAATCCGCGGCCGACAGACCAGTCTTAGCCAGCAGATTCTGCACTGCAGGCACTGGCCCAATTCCCATCACTTCGGGGCGTACACCCGCATGCGCATAGCCCAGAATTCGCGCCTTGGGTTTCAGCCCCGCGGCCTCGGCAGCATCAGCAGTAGCAAGAACCATCGCCGCAGCTCCATCGTTAATTCCGCTGGCGTTACCTGCAGTTACGCGTCCATCTTTCTGGAATACCGCCCGCAACCCAGCCAGTTTTTCCAGGCTGCTGGATGTGGGGTGTTCGTCCACCTCAAACGGCACCATGTCCCGTTTCACCTTCACTTCAACCGGTGTGATCTGGCTGGCGAAATGCCCGGCCTCAATCGCAGCTGAAGCACGAGTCTGGCTGAGCAGGGCAAATTCATCCATCTGCTCGCGGGTGATATCATGTTCATCCGCAACATTTTCCGCCGTGACGCCCATATGACCAGTGCCAAACGGACAGTTCAGCGCGCCCAGCATCATGTCGAGCGACTTCACATCGCCCATCTTGGCACCCCAGCGCTGCTGCTGCATGATGAACGGGCTGCGTGACATGTTCTCGGCACCACCGGCCAAGGCGAACTCAGCGTCACCCAGCATCAGGCTTTGCATCGCAGAAACAACCGCTTGCACACCAGATCCGCACAGCCGGTTCACGTTCATCGCCGGCGTTCCATTGGGCACACCCGCCTGCATCGCCGCAACCCGGCTCAGATACATATCGCGCGGTTCAGTGTTGATCACATGGCCGAACACCACACTCCCAATCTGCTCCGGCGCCACGCCTGACCGCTCCATCGCGGCCTTGCTGACCGTGGTGGCCAAATCAATCGGCGCTGTGTTCGCCAATGACCCACCAAAGCCACCAATGGCTGTCCGTGCGCCGTCCAGAATGACGATATCAGTCATGATCTCTCTCCCATCTCATGTTCTCGGCCACTATGCAGGTGCAGCATCCCTCTGTCTGCCCAAACGTCCCGTCATTGACAAAACCAATCTCAGCGCGCAGGACTCCGCTATGACGGAAAATACAGACGATATCCTGACACTGCTCCCCTCTCGCCTGAAAGAGGCGCGCCGTGCACAAGGCCTAAGCCTTGAGGCCGTGGCAAATCTATCGGGCGTGTCCCGCTCGATGGTCAGCCAAATTGAACGCGGTGAAAGCTCGCCCACCATTGCCACCCTGTGGAACCTGACCCGCGCCCTGCAGGTGGATTTCGCCGGCCTGCTGGACGCCAAAGATACCCAAGACAGAATCGACATTTTGCGGTCTGACGACGTGCCCAAGATCGAAAACATGGGCCACGGCTGCCGCATCCGCATCCTGTCGCCGCCGGAAGAGGCAGGCGGACACGAGGTTTATGATATCCGGTTCGACAAAGGCGGCGCGCTGATCAGCCAACCGCACACCCGCGGCACTCTGGAACAGCTCACTGCGCTAGAGGGCGACATCACCGTCACATCCGGCAACGCCCGCAACCAACTAAGGGCCGGCGACACCGCTCGCTATGCCGCAGACGTGGACCATTCGATCACCGCACCAAATGGCCCAGCGCGCGTGTTTTTGATTGTGAAGAATGCCTGAGTGCAACTGAGCAGTCTTATGGTTTGTTATTCAACGCCGTTAAGCGCGCTCAAATTCCATAGTCCAGTTTGTTTCCCAGGTTGCGCCACCATCACATGACATCGCCTGCTCCCATCTCGGCGACTCTGTATCGGTTCGCAGCCACAGAAATCTTACGGTAACCGGCTGCCCGTTATGCAAGTCCTCGGCAAAGAATGATCCAACGCCGTCTTCAAACTTGCCAATAACAGGTACATCTAACTGGTGAGGGTCATTCGCGGAAAGCCACCAAATAGCCCAAGTCTGACTAGATACATCAAAGGCGCGGATAGCCATTGCGCGATAAGCACCGCTTGGAAAATCAAGCACGTTGTCTTCTACGTTGCCATTGCCACCAAGCACCAAGCGGGTTTCCGAACTGCCGTTGAACTCTTCCCAATCGGTACATCCAGATAACCGCTCTTTTAGACGACGATGGTGCACCCGCCATTCGCCAACTTCAAAATCGAAATCGTGGGAAGTGGTGGCTTTCTCTTGCATGTGACTGCCCTTTGGTTTGTGTGATGTGGTTCTGTTCCCGTTATGTTCCGCCTCCATTATCATGTCAATCTATGATCGAGGGCCTCAATTGTTTGCTTTTGTTCAAAATGACAACGCCCATCTGGGAAAGTCGGGCGCCGCCCGGTGTTTCACCGGGCGCAGGCCTAGCCAGTAAACCGCTGTGCTACACAAAACGCAGCCACCGAGGCCAACAACAAATGCTCCTTGGCGATCTGCACCCGTTCCTCGGTGTATTGCCCTTCGGCATCCAGCAAGTTCACCGTCGCAACCAGCGTTCCGCCAATCACTATGGGCAGATTCATCGCCGCCTGGCAGCCCAGTGAATCGATCAATTCATAGTCGGGATACAGCGCGGAAAACTCCTCCAGCTTGTTGGCAACAAAGCACTCCTGTTGGTCATGCACGATGGCAAACCAGCTGTTGCGAACAATCGGCTTGGTGCCCGATACCGGATAGCTTTGCGGATCGCTGGTATAGGCGCGCCGCGCAAGCTCTGCCTCCATGTCGATCGCTGTCACGGTAAACAGTTTTACCCCTATCAGTTCTTGGGTCAGCACATCCAACGAACCATAGGCTTGCTCGGCTGTTGTTGCGGCTGAAAGGTCCTGTTGAAAACGGGTCAACGCGGTGTCTTGGGTCATATGGATTGTCCTTGAAGAATGAAACAACCCTTGCCGCAACGCGCCGTATGATCAAGGTGCAGTCCAGTTATTCCAGTTTCACGGATTTTTTTCCGAAATAATGAATTCTCCTATTTGGGAATCAATTCCGTTATGGTAGATGCGATTCCGAGGATAAGGAGTTCGCCCCATGACCACTGCATTTCTGACTGACATTTCGAACACGCTAGACCAGATCGAGTCTGATGGATTGTATAAACGGGAGCGAATGATCACCTCGCCTCAGGGCGGCGAAATTACGGTGGGTGAACAGCAAGTCATCAACCTCTGTGCCAACAACTATCTGGGTCTGGCCGATCACCCCGACCTGATCGCTGCCGCGCGCGGTGTGATGGATGACAAGGGGTTCGGCATGGCCTCGGTCCGCTTTATCTGCGGCACCCAGGATATTCACCGCGAGCTGGAACAACGTCTCGCCAAGTTCCTGAACAAAGATGACGCCATTCTGTTTGCCGCCTGTTTCGACGCCAACGGCGGGTTGTTTGAACCCCTGCTGGGGCCTGAGGATGCAATCATCTCTGACAGCTTGAACCACGCCTCGATCATCGATGGCATCCGGTTGTGCAAGGCGAAACGCTATCGCTATCTCAACAGCGACATGAACGATCTTGAGGCCTGGCTGAAACAGGCGCGCGAGGACGGTGCCCGCCACATCATGATCGCCACCGACGGTGTGTTCTCGATGGATGGTTATCTGGCCAAACTACCGGAAATCCGCGCATTGGCAGACAAATACGATGCGATTCTGATGGTCGATGACTGTCACGCCACCGGGTTCATGGGGCCAAACGGCGCTGGTACGCCGGACCACTTTGGGATCGATGTGGACATCGTGACCGGAACATTGGGCAAAGCACTTGGGGGAGCCATCGGCGGTTATATCGCCGGGCCGCAGCCAGTGATCGACCTGCTGCGGCAGCGGGCGCGGCCCTATTTGTTCTCCAATTCGCTGCCGCCATCTATTGTTGCTGCTGGCCTAGAGGCCATCCGGCTGGTTGAAGAAGGCGCCGAGCTGCCCGCCAAGCTGTTTGAGAACACCAAATTCTGGCGCGCCGGCTTGGAAGAGCTAGGTTTTGACCTGCTGCCGGGTGAACACCCAATCGTTCCGGTCATGCTGGGCGAGGCTCAGCTGGCGCAGGACATGGCCACCCGGCTGTTTGACGAAGGCGTCTATGTGTCTGGCTTCTTCTTCCCTGTGGTGCCACGCGGCCAGGCCCGTATCCGCACCCAAATGAACGCGGCGCTGACACGCGAGGAACTGGAAGGTGCGCTAGCGGCGTTCGGTAAGGTGGGCAAGGATTTGGGGATCATCAAATGAGCAAGCCAAACACCATGAAGGCGCTGGAAAAGACCCATCCCAAGGAAGGGCTTTGGATGACCCGCGCGCCGGTGCCGGAAATCGGCCCCGACGATGTGCTGATCAAGATCAACAAAACCGGCATCTGCGGCACCGATGTGCATATCTGGAACTGGGATGAATGGGCAGGAAAGACCGTACCCACGCCGCTGATCACCGGTCATGAATTCGCCGGTGAGATTGTCGAACTGGGCCGCAATGTCACCGATCTGCAAATTGGCCAGCGGTGCAGTGGTGAAGGCCACCTGATCGGCCACCACTCACGTCAGTCCCGCGCTGGCAAGTTCCACCTGGACCCGGAAACCCGTGGCATCGGCGTGAATGAACAGGGGGCCTTTGCCCAGTACCTGCGCCTGCCTGCGTTCAACGTGGTGCCGCTGCCTGATGAGGTGTCAGACGACATCGGCGCCATTCTGGACCCGCTTGGCAATGCCGTCCACACCGCGCTGAGTTTTGATCTGGTGGGAGAGGACGTGCTGATCACCGGCGCTGGCCCCATTGGTATCATGGCCGCTGCGGTGGCACGGCATGTAGGCGCGCGTCATGTAGCGATCACCGACGTGAACCCCGACCGATTGGCGCTGGCTGAAAAGGTCGCAAACGTCCGTCCGGTAAATGTCGCCAAGGAAGACCTCAACGATGTCATTGCCGAACTGGGCATGACCCAAGGGTTTGATGTTGGGCTAGAAATGTCCGGCAACCAAGCCGCGATGGATCAGATGGTCGAAGCCTTGGTGATGGGCGGCCACATCGCCCTGCTCGGCATTCCTCCGGGTAAATCACCTGTTGATTGGAGTCGCATCGTATTCAAGGCAATCACCATCAAAGGCGTCTATGGACGTGAGATCTTTGAGACTTGGTACAAGATGATTGCCATGCTGCAAAACGGGCTAGATGTGAGCAAGGTGATCACTCACCGGTTCGCTGTGGACGAGTTTGAACAAGGCTTCGCAGCGATGAAATCCGGGCAAAGCGGCAAGGTGGTGCTGGATTGGACCACTTAACCGTCACCAGAATTTAGCGGCAGAATAGCAGTGGCTGGAGGGCACGAAATCCCATTGTTTTCACAAGTAGGTGCATACCAGATAACTCTTTAAAAAGACCTCCAGCCACGCTAAAGGATAGCACACCTATACTTTAGATAGTTATATAATTTGCGGAAAAGTACGTTATTCGGCCATTATTGCAAAATGGCGACACGAATCTCTCCGTTGAGCAGCCAAATTAGCCCGACCTTAATAATGTAGACGCTTTTGGCACCCGAGCATGTCTTGCGCAGCCAACCAAGGATACGAATCAAGAAAGCTAAAAATCTAGTCCTGATTTTATAAGGTTTGGTTGTGCCCCAACCACATTAGAAGGCAAAAATGACCAGCATAATTGGTCCGTAAATACGAACAGACAACGGTTTTAAGTCGACAGCCACTGACATCGCGATACCTCACCTCACAAACTGCATGTGGCAGAAAATCAGGAGAGACCCATGAAAGGACTATCGCAACTGTTCATGCTTGCCGGGGTTACATCGGTACTACTCGGAATGGTCTGGGGTATTCAGATGTCCGCTACAGGCGATCACACACTTTCGCCTGCTCATGCTCATCTAAACCTGTTGGGGTGGGTCAGCATGTCGATCTTTGCTATCTACTATCATTTAATCCCAACGGCCGCCCAAACCGTGATGGCCAAGGTTCACGCCGCGTTGGCCATCAGCGGTTTGGTTGTAGTGGCCCCCGGCATTGTCATGGCCATCACCGAACGCGGCGAGACACTGGCCAAGCTGGGGTCGGTTCTATCACTCGCATCCATGCTGGTGTTTGCAGTGATTGTTGCGACGTCGTCGCGACGAACCTAACCCCAGAGGTATTGATCAACCCAGTTCGTCGGCACTCTGGATGATCTTGCCCGCTAGCCCATACTCAATCGCTTCGGGTGCTGTCAGCCAGAAATCTCGAGCGGTATCAGCTGCGATCTTTTCAGCAGTCTGACCTGTTGCCTCGGCGAACAAGACGTCAAAACGCTCACGCATAATGCGGATCTGTTCGGCCTGAATCATCATGTCAGTCGCCTGACCGCCAATCCCACCGGAAGGTTGGTGCAACAGGAAACGGGTGTTTGGCAGGCAATAGCGGTTCTCTTTCTTCGCGCCGACGTAGATCAGTGCGCCTGCACTCGCCACCCAACCAGTGCCAATGGTGCGGACCTTGGGTTTAATAAACCGGATAACGTCATGCACCATATCGCCACTTTCAACGTGACCACCGGGCGACGAGATGAACATATTGATTGGATCGTCACTCTCTTCGGCCAAGGCAAGCAGGTGTGCGACGGTTTTCTGCGCCAGCTTGTCGTTGATCTCACCTGTGACAATCACATTACGGCTTTTGAAAAACAGAGCGTCAACCTTGCCCGCTGCCGGAGCATCGTCCTGCTTTTCACTATCATCCGACATTTTCGAATACATATCTATCACCTGTTCTTAGCGCCAATGCGTTTTGCAATTGGTGTCATAGCAACAGGACATCGAGGGAACTACAAGGCCCACGGCCACAAAAAAAGGGAACCGCCGCTACGGCAGTTCCCTAAAGTTCTTTCGATCAACCTAAATGCTTAAGCGACATCAAACTCCAGCGGTTTGATCTGGGTAAAGTGCCCTGTCTCAGCCAGTTTAGCGCGGGCCTCTGCAGGAACCTCACCATCCACATACAGAAGCGCGATCGCCTCACCACCAGCCTCTGCGCGGCCCAAGGTAAAGTTAGCGATGTTGACGCCGTGCTCACCCATGGTCTGACCCAGAGTACCGATGATGCCCGGCACATCTTCGTTGGTGGTGTACAGCATGTGCGAACCAACTTCGGCATCGATGTTGATACCCTTGATCTGGATGAACCGAGGCTTGCCGTCGCTGAACACAGTTCCCGCAACCGAACGCTCACGCTTGTCAGTGACAACGGTCACTTTGATGTAGCCATCGAACGAGCCGGACTTGTCTTGATTGGTGGTCGAGATCTGAACGCCGCGTTCCTTGGCCACAACCGGAGCTGAGACCATGTTCACGTCTGGGTTGGCACGTTTCATGATGCCCGCCACAACCGCACAGTTCAGCGCCGCCAGATTCATTTCGGATGCAACACCATCATACAGGATGTTGATCGCCTTGATCGGCTCGTCTGTCATCTGACCAGTAAAGCTGCCCAGGTGGTCGGCCAGGTGGATCCATGGCCCCATGATCTTGGCTTCTTCGGCAGTAACCGACGGCATGTTCAGCGCGTTTTCAACAGCACCAGTCAGCAGATAGTTCGACATCTGCTCGGCCACTTGCAGGGCAACGTTTTCCTGTGCTTCGGTAGTTGCCGCGCCCAGGTGCGGGGTGCAGACTACGTTGGGCAGGTTAAACAGAGCGTTTTCCTTGGCTGGTTCTTCGGCAAACACATCGAATGCAGCACCGGCAACGTGACCGGATTTCAGCAGCTCAGCCAGGGCTTCTTCGTCAACCAAACCACCACGGGCACAGTTGATGATGCGAACACCTTTCTTGGTCTTCTCCAAGTTTTCACGCGACAACACGTTGCGGGTCTGGTCGGTCAGCGGAACGTGCAGAGTGATAAAGTCAGCGCGGGCCAGAAGCTCGTCCAATTCAACCTTTTCAACGCCCATCTGGTCGGCCTTTTCTTGGCCCAGATACGGGTCATAGGCGACAACCTTCATTTTCAAACCATGCGCGCGGTCACAGACGATACCACCAATGTTACCAGCACCAATGACACCCAGTGTCTTGTTGGTCAGCTCGGTGCCCATGAACTTGGACTTTTCCCATTTGCCGTCATGAGTCGAGGCGCTCGCCTCGGGGATCTGACGCGCCACGGCGAACATCATCGCAATGGCGTGCTCGGCGGTGGTGATCATGTTGCCAAACGGCGTGTTCATCACGATCACGCCCTTTTTCGACGCGGCTTCTTTGTCGATGTTGTCGGTGCCGATACCAGCACGTGCGATCACTTTCAGGTTGGTCGCTGCTTCTAGAATGGTTGGCGTGACGCGGGTGGCAGAGCGAATTGCCAGACCATCGTATTGGCCAATCACTTCCGCCAGTTTGTCTTTGTCTTTGCCCAGGTCAGGCATGAAATCAACGTCGATGCCGCGATCACGGAAGATCTGAACTGCGGTCTCAGAGAGTTTGTCGGATACGAGTACTTTGGGAGCCATGGTTTTGGGTCCTTTTATCGGGGGTCGGAAATGCGGCTAGGGCAGCGAACGACCGAGGGAGGGTGCAAAGCGCCCGCCCGTGGGGGCGGTTGGGCGCTGCCCGACCTATCGGCCGGGCAAGACAATTAAGTTTTTTGGGCTGCGATTTCGGCTTCGAACGCCCAAGCCAACCAAGGCAGCATCGCCTGAATGCCTGAGGTTTCGACCGTGCCACCACACCAGATCCGCAGACCAGCAGGCGCATCGCGATACGCACCGATATCCAGCGCGATATCTTCGACTTCCAGGCGTTTGGCGACAGCCTTGGCAAAGGCAGCACCATCCTGAATACGATCATCGGTGAACTTCAGACACACGGATGTGTTCGACCGTGTCGCGTCATCCTCGGCCAGATTGGCGATCCAGTCGTTGGCAGCGCAGAAATCAAACACAGCCTGCGCATTAGCATCAGCCCGCGCAATCATGCCTTTCAGGCCACCAACCGAACGCGCCCAGTCCAGTGCGAACAGGTAGTCCTCAACCGCCAGCATCGATGGGGTGTTGATGGTCGCACCAGTAAAGATACCTTCGATCAGCTTGCCACCTTTGGTCAGGCGGAAAATCTTGGGCAGCGGCCATGCCGGGGTGTAGCTCTCCAGACGCTCAACAGCGCGTGGGCTCAGCACGATCACACCGTGGGCCGCTTCGCCACCCAGAACCTTCTGCCAGCTGAATGTGGTCACATCCAGTTTGTCCCAAGGCAGATCCATCGCAAATGCTGCGGATGTCGCATCACAGATGGTCAGACCATCGCGGTTATCGGCAATCCAGTCACCGTTAGGAACCCGCACACCCGAGGTGGTGCCGTTCCAGGTAAAGACAACATCATTGGCAAAATCGACCGATGCCAGATCGACGATCTGACCATAGTCTGCTGTCTTGGCCTCAGCCTCGATCTTCAGCTGCTTGACTACATCGGTGATCCAGCCGGCACCAAAACTTTCCCAGGCGAGCATCTCAACCTTGCGCTCACCCAGCAGCGACCACAGGGCCATTTCAACAGCACCGGTGTCCGACGCAGGGACGATACCGATACGGTAATCAGCGGGGATGCCCAAAATCTCGCGGGTGCCTTCGATGGCATCCTTCAGCTTGGCTTTGCCAACAGCTGCGCGGTGGCTGCGACCCAATGGGGCATCGGCCAGTTTGGACAATTCGAATGTAGGGGGTTTGGCACAGGGGCCCGAAGAAAAACGCGGATTGGCCGGCCGCGTAGCCGGTTGCTGAGTAGCCATTGATGCTATCCTTACAGATAAATGCCCTTCGTTGGGGAAGGGTGTCCCACCGCCGGAATTAAAGTGCCGCAACGCGGCACGCAATGGGGAAACGTGACGATAACGTCGATTTATCGCGCAATTGCGACAGGCAATGACTACGATCGGAAACTTTCCGCGACACATTGCCCACAGACCCCGCTGTGTATTTACTAGCGCTTAAGATTTGGAATCAGGTGTTGATAGATGAGCAGACTGGCAATGGTGACCTATTCGGTCGCGCTGATGATCATGGTTGGCTGGCTGCTGATCGTTGGGCAATCCATCATGCTGCCCGTTTTGGTTGGAATCATCGCAGTCTACATCCTGACTACGGCAGCCGATGCCATGGTAAGCATCCCGGTGATTGGCCGGTTGCCTCGCATTTGGCGTCGATTGTTAGTCCTGCTGGCCATAACGGCCGCCTTCTTGCTGTTGGCCTCGTTCATCACGACCAATGCCGCCTCAATTTCCGCCGCCCTGCCCCAATACACCGAAAACTTTGATGCGCTACAGCTGCGGTTTCTCGACTTTCTTGGCGTGAAAGAAACCCCTCAATGGGCCAACTTTGGCGAACGCATTCTCGATTTGCTTGATGCCACGACGCTGATGCCGGCCGCTGTTGCGACAATCTCAAACGGCGGGTCCGTTATTGTAGCCGCCGCATTATATGCTGTTTTCATCCTAGCCGAACTGGATAGCCTGCCAAACAAAACCCAACGGGCAATGGGCAACCCCGAGCAAGCCACCCATACCTTGGAAATCGCGCGCCAGATCAACGAGAAGATCGGCAGCTATCTGGCCGCCAAGACGCTGGTCAATATCATCTTGGCGTTTGTATCTTACGCCATTCTGATCATGCTGGGGATTAGCCACCCGGCATTCTGGGCCATTATCATCGGGCTGCTGAACTACATTCCCTATATTGGCTCGGTCATTGCGGTGGTATTTCCGGTCACGGTCAGCCTGATCCAGTTTGCATCGTTCGGCCACGCCGCAGTCGCACTGGTCACATTGATGATCCCGCAGATTGCCGTTGGTTATTACATCGAACCCAAATTCCTTGGCCGCTCGGTCAACCTCAGCCCTTTCACCGTGCTGCTGTCACTAGCGATCTGGACCGCGCTGTGGGGAATGATGGGTGCGATTCTCGCGGTGCCGTTGACGGCAATGGTAATGATCATCTTGGCCGAGATCCCAAACACCCGCTTCATCGCGGTGATGATGTCGGAACGGGGCGACCTCTAACTCAAATACCTGAGTTCATCGCCCGGCGGAACGTCGGGCAGCACCCGCCCGCCCCCACGGCGGGTGCTTTCACACCCACCTCGGTCAGGCACTGCCCTCAGTCTCTCACGACCCACCACCAGTCTTGGGCTGGTTCCCCGCGCCCTCTCCCGGTAATAGACACTCAACTGCCGATACCAAACGGAGCCCACGAATGTATTTCGTTACCCTACTTTGCAACCCAACCAATCCCTCTCTGGATCCGGCACTTGTCGATTCACTGCGCAATGCATGGGGCGGCGGAGATGCAGCGTGGCTCTCCCCGGATGAGGCAGCCGAGTTCCCACTGGACACCTTGCCCGACAACCAGTGGGAGGTCTGGGCCGACTTGCAAAACATGGGCATTGATCTGGTCATCCAACTGGCCGAGGGTCGCCGCAAGAAGATGCTGCTGGCCGACATGGACAGCACCATGATCCAGCAGGAATGCATTGACGAATTGGCCGAAGAGGCCGGCGTCGGCGCGCGGGTCAAAAACATCACCGCCCGCGCTATGAATGGCGAGCTGGATTTCAACGGCGCCCTGACCGAACGGGTCGGCCTGCTCAAAGACCTGCCCGAAGCCGTCATTGCCAAGGTGCTGGACGAACGCATCACTCTGATGCCCGGTGGCCCTGCCCTGCTGGCAACGATGAAAGCTGACGGCGCCTATGCCGCGCTGGTTTCGGGCGGATTCACAGCCTTTACAGCCAAGGTCGCGGCGGAACTGGGTTTTGACGAAAACCGCGCCAATACCCTGCTGGTCGAGGACGGCAAGCTGACCGGGAAGCCATCGCTTCCGATTCTGGGTCGCGAGGCCAAAGTCGAGGCACTGGAACAGATCACCGCCAAGCTGGGCATTTCCGAAACCGACGTCATGGCAGTAGGCGACGGAGCCAATGATCTGGGTATGCTGAAACGCGCCGGGGCCGGTGTTGCCCTGCACGCCAAACCATCGGTCGCGGCCGAATGTGACATCCGCATCAACCACGGCGACCTGACTGCCCTGCTGTATGTGCAGGGCTACAGCCACGACGAATTCAAAGGTTAAAGACTATGCTCGAAGTGGGTTTTGAGACCCTGCTGCTATTGCTGGCAGCGGGATTTGTCGCCGGGTTCATGGACGCCGTCGCCGGCGGTGGTGGACTAATAACAGTGCCGATATTGCTCTTGACCGGAGCAAACCCGATTACGGCACTGGCAACCAACAAAATTCAGGGGCTGTTCGGTGCCGGAACCGCTGCCCTTGCCTATGCACGTGGCGGTCACGTTAACCTGCGAGAGCAGGCTCCATCAGCCCTAATCGCCTTTGCGGCCTCTATCGCTGGTGCCTTGCTGGTCACGGTTTTGCCAACTGGGTGGATCAGAATGATCCTGCCATTCCTGCTGATCGGGATCGCGGTATTCTTTGCCACCAAAAAGGGCCTTGGCGATCTTGACCGCCACCGCCGCATGACACCGCTAGTCTTTGCGGCAACGATGGTCCCCCTGTGCGGCGCCTATGACGGGCTGTTGGGGCCGGGTGCTGGCAGCTTCTACATGCTCGCCTTTGTGACGATGGCTGGCTACGGCATTCTAAAGGCGACCGCGCACACCAAGCTGTTGAACTTTGCTTCTAATGCCGGCGCCCTGCTGGCCTTTTCACTGGTCGCGACCCCTTGGTGGTTTACTGGCATTGCTATGGGCATTGCCCAAATCGGCGGTGCAGCCCTGGGTGCCAAAGTTGCGCAGAACAAAGGCGCGCGGATCATCAAGCCACTGCTGGTGGTTACCTCGGTCTCGCTGGCGCTAAAACTGCTGTGGGATATGATCTGATCCTCGAGGGCACCCATTTTGTCGGGTGCCCTCATTTTTAACGCTTGCACTAATTAACAATTAGGTTAATCATCAATCTATGACACCGCTATTAAAATCATTTTCAGCACTGTCTGATGAAACCCGTATGTCGATTGTGGAACAGCTGATGGACCACGGCGAATTGCCGGCAGGCGATCTGGTACGTGGCTCGGGCATCACAGCACCAGCCATTTCACGGCATTTAAAAGTCCTGCGCGAGGCTGGCCTGATCCAGCAACGTGCCGAGGGTACAAAGCGGCTGTATTCCGCCCGCCCCGAGGGACTGCAACTAATTGCAACATGGACCAAATCAAAGCGCGAGTTCTGGGAAAGCAGTCTGGACCGGCTCGAAGCTGCGATGATGGAGGACGATACATGACCGACCTAAGGTTGGAACGCGACTTTTCAGTCACCCCAGATCGATTGTTTAAGTGGATTAGTACACCGGAAAAATTGCTGAAATGGTGGGGGCCCGAAGGCATGGATGTGCCTGTGCACGAACTAGATTTCAGCCGCACAGGTCCATGGTTTTCGATCATGCGAAACGGCGAAGGCCAGCAGTTCAAGGTCTCAGGTCATGTGACCCACGTGGACGCGCCAACATCCGTTGGTTTCACATGGGGTTGGCATGATGAAAACGATCAGCGCGATAGTGAAAGCCATGTGACCTTTACCGTGGTTGCCAATGATTCTGGCGCACGACTGGTCATTGATCACCGCGAGCTGGGTGACGACGACATCAGCGCCCGCCATGAACAGGGCTGGACCTCGTCGCTGCGCAAGTTGGCAGCAAATATCACCTAACGACAAAGTACTTTTTCTAAACCCAATTCAGCAAAGGAACTTCGACATGGCTCAATTCATTTTCGCCTACCACGGCGGCAAGAAACCCGACACACCCGAAGAAGGCGCCAAGGTCATGGATGCCTGGAAAAGCTGGATGGGGTCGATGGGTGACGCCCTGATCGTTCCGGGTGCCCCTGTGGGGATGTCCAAAACAGTGAGCGCGGATGGCATTGCCGACGATGGCGGTTCTAACCCGCTGTCTGGGTATACTGTTGTCGAAGCTGCCGATATCGCAGCGGCCACAGAAATGGCCAAGGGCTGCCCGATGGTGACCGAAGCCAGCGGTTCAGTCGAAGTGGCTGAAATACTGGAAATGTAGTTCGCCACAAACTGCACAAGCCGCGCCTTTCCCAAGGTCAGGCGCGGCCCGGCCTATCGGCCGGGCCAAACAGAATTAAAACAACAGCTCAGCCGCTGGCCGCACAACACCGGCTTCGATGCCACGTCGGCTCAGGATAGGCGTGTTCATATACTTCAGTGTTTCCGGGTGGTTGGCATCCAAGACCCCCAATGACACCAGGATTGCCGCAATCGCGCATTCACTGGCACGGGTCGCACCATCGGTGATCTTCAATGCAACGCCCAAACGCTTTTCTGGAATGATGGCAATGAACACCGCCTCAGCCCCAGTCTTAATCGCGACCTTGCCTCCCATGGCACGCATCAGATTGGTACAAGCACGGGTTTCACCGGCCACCAGATCAGGGTGCGAGGTCATTGCGGCAACCAATTGCAGGGCCGCTCCGGAAGAACGGTCAGACCGATCTGCCGCCGAAGCAAACCAAGCCATCGAACGGGCCAGACCCGTTACCGTGGTAGCAAAGTTCGGCGCTGAACAGCCATCGATACCGTAACAAGGGCTATCCTGCCCTGTGGTTTCCTCAAACGCGGACAGGCAGGCCTGCTGCACCGGGTGGTCGACCTCAACATACTCAGGACCAGCCCCCATATGCTGCGCTAAGGTCAGGAAACCGGCGTGTTTACCGGAGCAGTTATTGTGAACCTGGCATGGGCTGGTGTCTGTCTTGATCAACCCGTTACGTGCCGGGATATCGCTGGGCAATTGCGGGCCACAGCGAAAATCACTGTCGGTCAAACCCAGTTGCGACAGCCACGCGTTCACCCGGCTTGTGTGGATCTCGGCACCATTATGCGAGGCACAGGCCAAGGCTAGCTGCCCACTTGTCAGGCCAAACTTTTCAGCTGCACCAGATGTGATCAGAGGCAACGCCTGGATCATCTTGGCCGAGCTACGCGGGTAGATCACCGCATCGGGATCACCCCAACTGCGGACCACCTGACCACTGTCGTCACAGACAACAGCATGCCCTAGGTGAAGGCTCTCAAGTAACTGGCCGCGCCAGATTTCGGCCATCGGAACCGGTTTTGTCATGATATTAGACCTTTTTCTTGGCGATTTCCTGCCAATCGCACTTTCACCAGTGGTGCTAATGACGTTAGTATGCTTGTGTCAACATGCGAGGGACACAGACCTAGACAGTGGCTAACACTGCAGGCACCCTGGCGTTATTGAGGTTATGACAGTCTTGGAGTCGGGACAAATGGCATCGAAATTTGCCCATGCAGTTATAAGCCTGTGCCTAGCAGGCATGGCCGCCACTACTGCATATGCACAACAATCCCAAAGCACCAACCGCGTTGCCGCCAACGTGGACTGGAGTGTTTTTCAGGGGAATGACCCCGTTGAATGCTGGGGCGTTTCCGCCCCAAAAGAGTCGGTCAACACGCGCGATGGCCGCGTTGTCGCCGTACGTCGCAGCGAAATTCAGCTGTTTGTTTTCTTCCGTCCTGACGGCGGTGCCAATGGCCAGCTGACCTTTACCGGTGGCTATCCATTTGCTCCGGGATCCACAGTAAACATGAAAGTCGGCGAGTCCGAATTTGAACTGTTCACCGAAGGCGAGTGGGCCTGGCCTGCAACCGCAGCTGACGACACCAAAATCATCACCGCGATGAAGCGTGGAGCAAAAGCGATTTTGACCGCCCGATCAGCCCGCGGCACCCAAACGCAAGACACCTTCTCTCTGCTGGGCTTTACCGCAGCTATCGAAGACGCCGACAAGCGCTGCACCAAGTAAACCACTGAACATGACATTGATAAGTTCCGGCATCGCAAGGTTCCGGAACTTTGTTTTTTCTACAAAGCCGGTTTCACTCTCGCGTTCTCAAATCGGCGCGATGGTAACGATATCGCCCGAAATCTTTTGATCTTGGCGCAAACTCCTATATAGAGCCGCATCTGCCCTAATAGCACCGAGTCCCTGCCATGACCGTCGACGCACCGATCACCCAAGACGTAGTTACCATTCCCCGCAAGCTGCCCGAGGGCGGTAAGATCAATCTTGTCGGCCAGACTCGTGAACAACTGCGAGAGACGTTGATCCAGCTGGGCACCAAAGAAAAGCAGGCCAAGATGCGGGTTGGTCAGATCTGGCAGTGGATCTACCAGTGGGGCAAACGCGACTTTGCCGACATGACTAACCTGTCCAAGGCGCTGCGGGCAGATCTTGCCGAACACTGCGTCATCGAAATCCCCGAGATGATTACCAAGCAGGTATCCGAAGACGGCACCCGCAAGTATCTGGTGCGTATCGCCGGCGGTCACGAGGTAGAGGTGGTCTATATCCCCGAAACCGACCGCGGCACTCTCTGCATCTCCTCTCAGGTTGGCTGCACCCTGACTTGTTCGTTCTGCCACACCGGCACCCAGAAACTGGTGCGCAACCTGACCTCGGCAGAAATCATCGGCCAAGTGATGATGGCACGCGACGATCTGGACGAATGGCCTGTGCCCGGCACACGGTCAGATGATCGTACCCGGCTGCTGTCGAACATCGTCCTGATGGGTATGGGCGAACCGCTGTACAACTTTGAAAACGTCCGTGACGCGATGAAGATCGCAATGGATCCAGAAGGTATCCAGCTCAGCCGTCGCCGCATCACCCTGTCCACCTCTGGTATCGTTCCCGAGATCATTCGCACGGCGGATGAGATCGGCTGCCTGTTGGCGGTGTCGTTCCACGCCACCACCGACGAGGTGCGCGACAAGCTGGTGCCGATCAACAAAAAGTGGAACATTGAGGCCCTACTCGAGGCGCTGCGCGCTTACCCGCGTCTGTCAAATTCCGAACGCATCACTTTTGAGTATGTGATGCTGGATCGTGTGAACGACAGCAAAGAAGATGCGCACCGTCTGGTCAAGCTGATCAAAGGCATCCCGGCCAAGATCAACCTGATCCCGTTCAACGAATGGCCCGGTGCGCCATACAAGCGTAGCTCGAACAACCGCATCCACACCTTTGCCGACATCATCCACGATGCCGGCTATGCCTCGCCCATTCGTCGCCCCCGTGGCGAAGACATCATGGCGGCCTGTGGTCAATTGAAGTCGGCCACCGAACGCTCCCGTAAAAGCCGCAAGCAGATTGAGGCCGAGGCTGGGATTTCGTCCTAGAACTAAGCACTCTCTTAATTGCTGAACAGGTTTTCACCCTTGTTTCGCCCGGCGGCAACGCCGGGCAGCGCCTGACCTTTCCCCCGGGAAGGCGCTTTGCACCTCCCCAAGGTCGGGCGATCCCCTCAGTTTTGCAAGATGAGTGCGGAGCGATAGCGCTCTGCCATCTTAAACACTTCCTTCACACTCAAGGCGGCCCGCCTTATTTGCCTCAAACTTTCCTCAATTCCGGTAAATTTCCGCCACTCTGAACAATCAGTTTCCAACCTGAGAACAATCAAAAATAGGAGAACTGAAAATGGCACAGGCAGATATCGGCGGCAGCATGATCGAAGACGGCGTACTGGCCCTAGTACGTGACGAAAAAGCAAAAGCACTGAGCGCACGTGAGTGGAAATTCCGCCTCAAAGGCTATGGCTATGCAATCAAAGATGTGAGCGGCGCACAGGTGCTGACCAGCTTGACCCAAGGTGTTGAACTGGGTGTTCTGCCAGCAGACATGGCCTGATACCAACACAGACCTTTGATTGCAGAATAGATTTGGGGCGGATTATTTCTCCCGCCCGGGAAGATTGTCGCGCGGCGGTGCGGGCTCCCAGTTATCAATGAGCTCCATCGCCTCTTGCGCAGTATCAACAAAGCGGAACAGATCCAGATCCTGATCCGAAATTGTGCCAGCATCCGCCAGCGCGTCCCAATTGATCACCTTTTCCCAGAACTCCTTGCCAAACAGCAGGAACGGCACCCGTTCCATACGGCCGGTCTGGATCAGCGTCAGGCTTTCAAACAGCTCGTCCATGGTGCCAAAGCCACCGGGGAACACACAGATCGCCCGCGCCCGCATCAGGAAATGCATCTTGCGGATGGCAAAATAGTGAAAGTTGAAGCTCAGGTCAGGCGTCACAAATTCATTCGGCGCCTGTTCATGCGGCAGCACAATGCTCAATCCAATGGATGCGCCTCCAGCATCCAACGCCCCACGATTACCAGCCTCCATCACACCGGGACCGCCCCCAGTCACAATGACGTTCTCGCGTCCGCCAGTTTCAATCGATTTCTCGGTCATCAACTTGGCGAACTCGCGCGCCTCGTCATAAAATTCGGACAGATCCGCCAGCGTCTGGGTCCGCGCCTGATCCTTTTTCACCGGATCGGGAATACGCGCACCACCAAACATCACGATCGTGCTTTCAATGCCGCGCTCGTCCAACAACATCTGTGGCTTCAGCAGCTCCAGTTGCAGCCGGACCGGACGCAGCTCATCGCGGCACAGAAAATCCTCATCCGCAAAGGCCAGCCGATACGCCGGAGAATCGCTTTGCGGGGTCGAGGGCACATGTTCAGCCTGATCCCGATCGGAATGGGCATCGCGAAAACGGCTATGGCGGTCGTCTTTCATAATGGGATCCTGCTTGCTTGTTTTCTTTCAGCCTATAAGGTCAACCGCCGCAACACTAGGCAAAGGCACGTAAGATGGGTTGGAAAAGTGACATTAAGACGGCCGCTGAACGGATAAACGGCCACATCCAGATCACGCCTACGCTGCAGGTCCAGGGATTTGGCCTGAACTACCCGATTGAGCTGAAACTAGAGCACATGCAGCACACCGGTAGTTTCAAGGCACGCGGTGCGTTTAACACGCTACTTAGCCAAGATGTGCCCGCTGCCGGGTTGGTGGCGGCCTCTGGTGGCAACCACGGGGCAGCAGTGGGATATGCGGCGCACAAACTAGGGCATCGCGCACGGATCTACGTTCCGGAAATGGCCGGCCCTGCCAAAATTGCACTGATCAATAACTCGGGCGCTGACCTGCAAGTGGTCCCCGGCGCATATTCCAATGCGCTTGAGCTGGCCCAACAATACGAAGCCGAAACCGGCGCCATGCAGGTGCACGCCTATGACGCCCACGCCACGGTCGCAGGGCAAGGCACCTGTTTTGCCGAGTGGCAAGAACAGGGCTTGCAAGCCGACACCTTACTTATTGCCGTCGGCGGCGGTGGGTTGATCTCGGGCGCACTGGCCTGGTTTGACGGAAGCAAGAAGATTGTCGCCATTGAACCTGAAACATCCTGCGCCCTGAACGCCGCCCTTCAAGACCAGCACCCTGTCGATGTCGAGGTTTCAGGCGTTGCAGCAAACGCGCTAGGCGCCAAACGCATCGGCAACATCTGTTTCGATCTGGCCAAGTCGCAAAACACCACCTCTATCACTGTTACTGACACTGCGATCACCTCGGCCCAAAAAGCCCTGTGGATGCAGCACCGAATTCTAGTCGAGCCCGCAGGGGCAACCGCATTAGCTGCCCTGATGTCAGGAGCTTACCAACCAGCCGAGGGTGAACGAATCGCGGTCCTGATTTGTGGCGGAAATATAGCCCCCGATCCCTTAGGATAGCGCTTGCAGGCAGCTGGTTAGAATTTTATCTATAATCTATGACAGCCAGAATTGCCGATTTCATCTACCACAACCTTAGCGAGCGCATCGTCGCGGGCGACCTACCTGCCGGAGAAAAACTGCGTCAGGACCATATCGCACGTGAGTTTGAAACCAGCCACGTGCCGGTACGCGAAGCCCTACTGCGGCTAGAGGCACACGGCTTGGCACAGTCGATTCCCAGGCGTGGAACACGGGTCACCGCGCAGGACCCTGACGAGATCCACGAAGTCATCGAAATGCGTATCTCGCTTGAGATCCTCGCACTCACCCATGCAGTCGCAAACCTAACCCAGCAAGACCTGGACGCGGCCGAGACAGCCCGTATTGCCTGTGATGATGCTGATGACATGGTGACTTGGGAAAAGCTAAATCGCAGGTTTCATCGGGTAATTTTAACCCCCTGTGCAATGCCCAGACTACTCTCCGCGATTGACGATCTTCACATTGCCTCTGCCCGTCATTTATTCGCCAATTGGCAGCACCGATGGAGCCGCCGCACAGACAAAGATCACGCAGCAGTTGTCCAAGCCATGGTCCGCCGCGACGCCGCAACCGCCTGCGAAATTCTCCGCCGTCACCTTCGACGCGTGCGATAAGGTTTTTCGTTGCCTTAATTATGACAATACCGTTAGTGATTGTAACTGCATGTCATTTTGAGGCGACTAACGGTGTATTACTTTAACTTCACGGTCACGGAATTTTTCGACTCTCACCCAGAAGGTGAGCGAACGCTAATCGACTCCCTCAATAAAGGTCTAACTCAGGCAGGTTTCATCTGCAATTTTCTGCCTCAAACGAACAACTCCACTCAACTTTGTGTTGTGAAGAACGGAACCACCTACCATATTGGCCAGCAGATCGAGAGAAAGACCTCGCCCAGCAAGGTTCTTATCGCTGTAAAGCACAATAGAAGCCCCGTTGATAAACTGCTGGGCCGCAACAAGCTTGCACCACAGAACTACATAGAGAAAACGCTTCGCGACATACTCAAATCATTGCCCGACGTGTCCGACTTGCAGGAATCGCAGAGTTTCGAGGAAATTAAGGTCGATAACGGTACATTCGCCTAAATCCGTCGATGACCTGACCAAAAATTGCCGCTATGAAAGCCCGAACCATTTTGTTTTCGGAGCTTACAACATGTCCAACGCCCAGCTGGAAACCGCGATCGAGGCCGCCTGGGAGGCGCGCGACACCATCTCACCCGCCACCAAGGGTGAGCAACGCGACGCGATTGAGGCCACACTGAATGCCCTCGACAGCGGCAAACTACGCGTTGCTGAAAAACTGGACAGCGGCGACTGGCATGTGAACCAGTGGGCCAAAAAGGCCGTACTTCTAGGCTTCCGCATCAAAGACATGGAACTTCAATCCGGCGGCCCGCAGGGCTCCAGCTGGTGGGATAAAGTCGACAGCAAATTTTCTGACTGGGGAGAAGCCGAATACAAAGCCGCTGGCTTTCGTTCGGTACCCAATGCCATCGTTCGCAAATCCGCCTTTGTTGCCCCCGGCGTGGTGCTGATGCCATCCTTTGTAAACCTCGGCGCCTATGTGGACGAAGGCACCATGGTCGACACCTGGGCCACCGTTGGCTCTTGTGCACAGATCGGTAAAAACGTGCACCTGTCCGGCGGCGTTGGCATCGGCGGCGTACTGGAGCCTATGCAGGCAGGCCCAACTATTATCGAGGACAATTGCTTCATCGGTGCGCGCTCCGAAGTCGTCGAAGGCTGCATCATACGCGAAGGCGCGGTTCTTGGCATGGGCGTTTACATCGGCCAGTCGACCAAGATCGTCGACCGCGATACAGGCGAAGTCATGTACGGCGAAGTGCCACCCTATTCAGTTGTCGTGTCAGGATCCATGCCATCCAAGAACGGCGTCAGCCTGTACTGCGCGGTGATTGTGAAGCGTGTTGACGCCAAGACCCGTTCCAAAACAGGAATCAACGAGCTTCTGCGCGACTAACATCTCGCGAAGCCTGAATACAAAAAACGCGCCTCTAGAGGCGCGTTTTCTTTTGGTAGATTAGCTTCTTGCCAGCTTACAGGATGCCCGGCAGGTTCAAACCGTGCTCCCGGGCACAGTCCTTGGCAATGTCGTACCCTGCATCTGCATGACGCATGACACCGGTAGCCGGATCATTCCACAGCACGCGACCAACGCGGCGGTCGGCGTCCTCGGAACCATCGCAACAAATCACCACACCTGAGTGCTGAGAAAAGCCCATTCCAACACCACCGCCATGGTGCAGCGACACCCAAGTCGCGCCTGAAGCAGTATTCAATAGCGCGTTGAGCAGCGGCCAGTCAGACACAGCGTCCGACCCATCTTTCATCGCCTCGGTTTCACGGTTGGGTGAGGCAACCGAGCCAGAATCAAGGTGGTCACGACCAATCACGACCGGCGCGGATAGTTCGCCGTTACGAACCATTTCGTTGAATGCGAGACCAGCCTTGTGGCGATCACCCAGACCAATCCAGCAAATCCGCGCTGGCAGACCTTGGAAGGCAATGCGCTCTTGCGCCATGTCCAGCCAGCGGTGCAGGTCTTTATTGTCTGGGAACAGCTCTTTCATCTTGGCGTCGGTCTTGCGGATATCCTCGGGATCGCCTGACAGCGCCGCCCAGCGGAAGGGGCCAATGCCACGACAGAACAGCGGGCGGATATAGGCCGGCACAAAACCAGGGAAGTCGAATGCGTTCCCCAGCCCTTCCTCCAGTGCCATCTGGCGGATGTTATTGCCGTAGTCCACCGTGGGCACACCCATGGCGTGGAACTGGCACATTGCTTCAACCTGCACCTTCATGGATGCACGGGCGGCTTTTTCCACAGCTTTAGGGTCTTTTTCGCGCATGTCCTTCCACTGGGCCATGGTCCAGTTTTGCGGCAGATAGCCATTCACCGGATCATGGGCCGAGGTTTGGTCGGTCACGATATCGGGGCGGATATCACCCGCTTCGGCACGGCGCTGCAGTTCGGGGAAAATGTCCGCAGCGTTGCCCAGCAGGCCAACCGATTTAGCCTCACCCGCAGCGGTCCAACGCTCGATCATCTCCAGTGCTTCGTCCAGGGTTTCAGCCTTTTCATCCAAGTATTTGGTGCGCAGGCGAAAATCGATACTGTCGGGGTTACACTCAACGGCCAGACAGCAGGCCCCGGCAAACACAGCCGCCAAAGGTTGCGCGCCTCCCATGCCGCCCAGACCACCGGTCAGAATCCATTTGCCAGTCAGATCACCGCCGTAGTGCTGGCGCCCGGCTTCGGCAAAGGTTTCATAGGTGCCCTGAACAATGCCCTGTGTTCCGATATAGATCCACGAGCCAGCGGTCATCTGTCCGTACATCATCAGGCCCTTTTTATCGAGCTCGTTAAAGTGATCCCAATTGGCCCAGTGCGGCACCAGATTCGAGTTGGCAATCAAGACACGTGGCGCATCCTTGTGGGTCTGGAACACGCCAACCGGCTTGCCCGACTGCACCATCAAGGTTTCGTCTTCTTCCAGATTGCGCAGGCTTTCGACAATCATGTCAAAGTCTTGCCAGGTCCGAGCGGCGCGGCCAATGCCACCGTACACCACCAGCTCATGCGGGTTTTCGGCCACGTCTGGGTGCAGGTTGTTCATCAGCATCCGCAGCGGCGCTTCGGTCAGCCAGGACTTGGCGGTGATCTCGGTACCGGTGGGTGGATAGATGTCGCGGGTGTTCTTGCGGGGATCGCTCATGCTGCGGGCCTCCATGTCTGAAGATCAGTCAAAATTCGGGTGAGATGGGCGCGCAAAGCCTCTGCGCGCTCGGGTTGATAGGTCCACGGGGCGCTTTCCTGACAGTACGTCGCCTGCGCCAGTTCCATCTGGATCGCATGCAGGCCATCAGCCGGGCGGCCATAATGACGGGTGGTCCAGCCGCCCTTGAAGCGGCCATTCAGGACCGAGGTATAGCCTTCGGCAGCCGAGCAATGGGCTACTGTCATCGCCTCGATTCCCGGATCACAAGTTGCACCAAGGTTGGTGCCCACGTTGAAATCTGGAAGGCGGCCATCGAACAGGAATGGAATGTCACCGCGGATCGAGTGGCTATCATAAAGGATCGCAAAGCCATGGATTGCCTTTACCCGTTCCAGCTCAGCCATCAGCGCAGCGTGGTAAGGCGCGTGATAGGAATCACGGCGGCGGATGATTTCAGCCTCGTCCGGTTCAGCGCCATCACGATAGATCCCCTGCCCGTCAAAGTCCGTGAGCGGGCACAGGGTGGTGGTGTTCTGACCGGGATAGAGGCTCACCCCTGCCGGGTCGCGGTTTACGTCGATCACATAGCGGTGGATCGGCGTGCGGACCGTGGTGACGTCCTCAACCACGCCATCATACAGGGTATGAATATGCCAATCGGTATCAGCCAGCGCACGACCGGTTTCGTTCAGGGTCTCCCAAACCTCGGGGGGAACATCGGTACCGGTGTGGGGCAGACCCAGCACCAGTGGGCTATTGCCCTGTGTGACTTCGATCATTTCGCCACCTCTAGCCCGGCGGCCGTGGCCACCTGCCCGTCGCGCACCATCTGGCTGGCGATTTCGATCTCGGGTGCCAAATAACGATCCTCGCCTAGCGTTGGCACCTGGCCCCGCAGCATGGCGATCACGTCTTGCAGCTTGGTCGAGGTTGCCAATGGCGCACGGGCCTCAACCCCCTGCGCCGAGCACAGCATCTCGACCCCCAGAATCACCGACAGGTTTGCGTTCATCTTGGTCAGGCGCAGCGCACCATGCGCGGCCATGGACACGTGGTCCTCTTGGTTGGCGGATGTCGGCGTGCTGTCGGTCACACAGGGGTTGGCAAGGTGCTTGTTCTCGCTCATCAATGCGGCGGTTGTGACTTCGGCAATCATAAAGCCCGAGTTCAGGCCGGGATCAGGCGTCAGGAACGGCGGCAGATCATAGCTAAGCGTTGGGTCCACCATCAGCGCCACGCGGCGTTGGGCAATGGCACCAATCTCGGCCACAGCCAGCGCGATCTGATCGGCGGCAAAGCCAACGTATTCGGCGTGGAAGTTGCCGCCTGATACGATACGGCCTTCGTTCACCAGAACCAGCGGATTGTCGGTGACAGCGTTGGCCTCGATTTCCAGTGTTTTGGCGGCCATGCGTAGCACGTCCAGCGCCGCGCCAACCACCTGTGGCTGACAGCGGATGCAGTATGGATCCTGCACACGAGTGTCGTCTTCGCGATGACTTTCGCGAATTTCCGACCCTTCCATGATACCCCGCATTTCACGTGCCACGTCGATCTGCCCAGCGTGACCGCGCAGGGAGTGAATGTCAGCCAGCAACGGCGCGGTTGATCCCATGATGGCGTCAGTTGTCAGCGAGGCAATCACCATCGAGGCCTCGGCCATGCGCCAGGCGTCAAACAGGCCAGCCAGCGCACAGGCGGTGGAAAACTGGGTGCCGTTGATCAGGCCCAGACCCTCTTTAGGGCCCAGCACAATCGGCTCTAACCTGGCCTTTTTCAACGCCTCGGCGCTGGACATGCGCCGGCCATCAAATGTGGCCTCTCCCGCGCCAATCATTGCGGCGGCCATATGGGCCAGCGGGGCCAGATCACCCGATGCGCCAACCGAGCCCTGCGATGGAATCACCGGGATCACGCCATGGGCCAGCATCTGCTGGATCTGGTCGATCACCAGCCAACGCACGCCCGATGCCCCACGCCCCAGCGACAGCAGTTTCAGCGTCATCATCAGGCGGGTTTTGTCTTCAGGCAGGGCCTCGCCCACGCCACAGCAATGCGACAGGATCAAGTTGCGCTGCAGGGTGGCGGTGTCTTTGGGGGCGATCTTTTTGCTGGCGAGTTTGCCAAAGCCAGTGTTGATCCCATATACAGCCTCGTCCCCAGCAGCAGCTTGGGCGACCATTTCGGCGGCGGCCTCGACACCCGGGCGGGCGCTGTCATCCAGCTGCGCCGGGGTCAGGTTTCGAAAGACATCGTTGAGCGTGGCCAAAGTCACCGCGCCGGGAAGAAGTGAGATCATAGTTCACCTTGATAGATACGTGAGTGAAGCGGGTTGAAGCCGATGCGATAGGCCAGTTCACCCGGAGATTTTACATTCCAAACCGCCAGATCCGCGCGCATGCCGGGGGCGATTTGGCCCACATCGGTCAGGCCCAGCGCCTGTGCAGCGTTACGGGTGACGCCGACCAATGCTTCCTCGGGTGTCATGCGGAACAGGGTGCAGCCCATGTTCATCGTCAACAATAACGAGGTCATGGGCGAAGAGCCGGGATTGCAGTCGGTGGCCAGCGCCATGGGTACGCCGTGCTTGCGGAAATGCTCAATCGGCGGGGCCTGGACCTCGCGGATGGTGTAAAAAGCGCCGGGCAGGATAACAGCAACCGAGCCTGACTGGGCCATGGCCTTGGCGTCGTCTTCGGTGGCGTATTCCACGTGATCCACGGACAGCGCGCCGTATTTCGCAGCCAGCAATGTGCCTCCCTGATGGCTCAGCTGTTCGGCGTGGAGTTTGACCGGGATGCCCAGCTCCTGCGCCACCTTGAACACCCGTTCGATCTGATCGGGCATAAAGGCGATGCCTTCGCAGAAGCCATCCACCGCATCCACCAGCCCCTCGGCATGGGCGGCGTGCAGGGTTGGGTTGCAGACTTCTTCAATATAGGCGTCATCCCTGCCCTTGTACTCGGCTGGGGTGGCATGGGCGCCCAGGAAAGTGGTCTTGATCTGAACAGGGCGCAGCTCGCCCAGTCGACGGGCGGCGCGCAGCATGTTCAGCTCGGTTTCACGGTCCAGCCCGTAGCCTGATTTCACCTCAACCACTGTGGTGCCCTCGGCAATCAGCGCATCAAGACGTGGCAGCGCCGTGGCAACCAGTTCATCTAGCGAGGCGGCGCGGGTGGCCGAAACGGTTGAGACAATGCCACCGCCCGCACGGGCGACTTCCTCATAGGACGCACCGTTCAGACGCATCTCAAACTCCATCGCGCGATCACCGCCAAACACCACATGGGTGTGGCAGTCGATCAGCGCCGGGGTGACAAGACGACCGTCCAGATCGCGGGCTTCCCACTTGGCATAACTCGCGGGCAGATCTGATTCTGGCCCAACCCACTGAATAGTGCCGTCCAACACCACCACAGCACCTGCCGTGATCAGACCATAGGGGCCTGATTCGGGGATCATGGTGGCCAATTTGGCGTTTTTCAGAACGTAGTTAGATGTTTGCGTCATTGCACCCTCGCAAATCTCTTGATGCGGGAAAGGTATGGGATTAAAGTTATTATGTCTATACATAAGAGGGTCAGATGCAGACAATATTCGCCAAGCGCGCCTATACCCATTCCGGCTGGGTCCACGATCTGCGGCTGAGCCATGACGGCGGGCGGATTACCGCGCTGTCAGCCAATGCAGCGGCTGAGGCCGGGGATGTTCTGGTCGATACCCTGCTGCCCTCGCTAGGCAATCTGCACTCGCACGGTTTCCAACGCGCCATGGCCGGGATGACCGAGGTGCGCGCGGCGGGACGGGACAGTTTCTGGACCTGGCGCACGCTGATGTATCAGTTTGTCGATCACATCACCCCAGAGCAGTATCAAGCCATTGCTGCGCTGGTGTTTATGGAGATGCAAGAGGCGGGATATGCATCCGTGGGGGAGTTCCACTATGTCCACCACCAGCCCGGCGGACAGCGCTATGATGCGGTCAGCGAGCTGAGCCAGCGGGTGTTTGCCGCCGCTGCAGAAACCGGGATTGGCCTGACCCATCTGCCGGTGTTGTATAGCTATGGCGGCGCTGGTCGAACTGAACTGAATGGCGGGCAATTGCGGTTTGGAAATTCGGTGGATCAGTTCAGCGAACTGGTTGCGCAGGCGCGCGAGGTTGCGGCAAGCACCCTGCCCCAAGACGCCAAGGTTGGCATCGCCCCCCACAGCCTGCGCGCCACCTGCCCCGAGGATCTGGATAAGGTGTTGGGTATTCAGGCGGGCAATCCGGTGCATATCCACATCTCGGAACAGCCCAAAGAAGTCGCCGATGTTCAGGCCTGGCTGGGTGCCCGTCCTGTCGAGTGGTTGCTGCAGAACGCACCGGTAGATCAAAACTGGTGCCTGATCCACGCCACCCACATGACCAGCAACGAGACCCGCGACATGGCCAAGTCTGGCGCTATTGCCGGCCTCTGCCCGATTACCGAGGCGAACTTGGGCGATGGGCCATTCAACGGCGTTGAGTATCTGGCCCATGGTGGGTCCTTTGGGATTGGGTCGGATTCCAACGTTCGGATCTCGCTGCCCGAGGAACTGCGAACACTGGAGTATTCGCAGCGACTGCGCGACCTGAGCCGCAATGTGATTATTCCCGGCGAAGGGCCAGTTGGCGAGGCGCTGTATCTGGGCGCAGCCAAGGGTGGCGCACAGGCACTGGGTCGCGATGCGGGGCGGATCGAGGTTGGTGCGTTGGCTGATTTGGTAGCGATTGACAGCGATGTTCCAGCCCTATGCGCATTGCGTGATGATCAGATTCTGGACGGGCTGTGCTTTACCGCTGGGGATGAAACGGTTACTGACCTGTGGTCAGCTGGGCGTCATCAGGTTCAGGATGGACAGCACGTTGCGCGGGACAGCATCGTGGCGAACTACAAAGAGGCAGTCAGCAGCTTGCTGTCGGCGCTCTAGATCGGTGTAAATTGGATCACGAGAACCACCCCGTCATCGGACAATACACCGGTGGCGGGGGCATCTAGAACCAGTCCTTGCTGCACCCCAAATACGCCTTGTGACCCCATGTCCAACTGGCCTGCTAGGACAAACAAAACCTTCTCTCCGCCCTCCAGCCCTATCGATTCCCCTTCAACAATACTGGCCTGCGCCTGAGTGAGTTGCGGATTAAAGATCACGTTGAAAGCCTGACACGGACCGTCGGTCAATGTTGCGTTCAGTATCAGGCCACCATCGAATTCAACGGGTTTAAGCGGTTTCGCCACGTATTCACTGTTGGTTCCACTCAGTTTCAAGCCGTGTCCTGTTGCAATCGTGTGAATACGCGATAAACCCGGGAAGGTCGAAAATGCACCATCTTGAGCAATGTCGGCAAAGCTGAGCCGCCAGACCATTTGCCCCTGTTCGGATCGCTGAGCTAACTCTCGCGTTGTGCCGCGGCCATTTTTCCATGGTGCCGGAGCAATTTCATCCACCGAGAAGCGCATCGAGTTTCCTTTGCAATCACAATTTAATGCAGACATAATGCAATTAAGTCTGAGCTAATACTAGCCGTGGAGCACCCCGTGTCAGAGCAAAAAAGAACCGGCTTCCAAGAAGTCCGCGACGAGGTGTTGCAACGGATCGAGGATAGGGTCTGGCCGCAGGGGGCGTTGCTGCCAACCGAGCTGGAGCTGGCGGCCGAGTTTGGCTGTGCTCGCGCCACGGTGAACCGGGCACTACGAGAGCTGGCCGAGCGTGGCATCATAGATCGCAAACGCAAAAGTGGTACTCGGGTTGCCGTGACACCGGTAAAGCAAGCCAAGCTGGACATCGCGGTGATGCGCAAGCAGGTCGAAGAGATGAACGCCACCTATCGCTATGCGCTGGTCAAACGGCAGCAGATCACCGCGCCGGCCTGGTTATCGTCACAGTTGAGTTTGCCAGCCGACGCGCAGGTTTTGCATCTGCATTGCATGCATTATGCCGACAACCGGCCGCTTCAGTTTGAGGAACGCTGGATAAACATTGCGGCGGTGCCCGAGGTGGTTGAGGCCGATTTTGAAAGCGTTGGTCCAAACGAATGGCTGCTGGCAGAGGTGCCATTTTCCAATGCCGAGATTGCGTTTTCCGCCGTGGCAGCCAGTGATCAGCTGGCGGAATTCCTGACCTGCACGACAAACACGCCGCTGTTCCAGATGGAGCGCACCACCTGGTTTCAACAGCAACCTGTGACCTTTGTCAGGATGACATTCCATCCCGGATACCGGATGAGCACGCGCTATTGACTCGGCGCCGATGAAAGCGCCGTCGAAGCCTTTACCCAGTCGGAATAACCCTATGATTTGCTGCCACTTGGCAGTTTGTATTACTAGCGGTGGTACCACCAAAAACGGCAGCGGACGGGGACTTTATCCCCCGTGCGTAAGTGCACTTCGATAGCGCCCCCGTTCCACCGAGAGCCCTGAACCTGTGCAGGGATTGTCAGTCCCGGCGGTAATCGCGATTGCCGAGTAAACTAACAGGGAAGTTCGAAAATCGGGTGAACCTACCGTACGCTACCCACGCAACACCCCGAACTTAGGACTTCAACACCAGTTTGCTTTCGTGGGATTTCAGGCTTGGGCGCGCTGATGGTCCATAGTTTTGCCAATCGTCCATAAGGTCCAGAACTTCCGCGCGGGTTTCTGGATCAAAGGCATCAAGAGTTTCGGCTCCGGGATGATAGCTTTCGCTTTCGAGCCCATTGCCGCTGACGATTTCATGCTGGTCGAACAACAGATGGACATAAGTCACAAGTTCACCATCTGCCTGCACACGGATGGAGTGATCGTTGACCAGATGCTTGGCCTTGATCAGCACTTCGGATTGACCAAAAAGCAGCTCAGCCCGTTCAGATGTGATCAGAACACGGTGGTTTGGCGACAGTGCGATGCGGGTATGGTCGCCCAGCGCGCCGGGTGCAAATACAACTGGTGCATTTCCCCCCGTGGCACGACGTTGACTGCGCCCAATCCAGCGGAGCGGCTGTGGTCCATGGTCACGAGTTTCAACCATAATCCCCCGTTCCAGATCCTCTACTGCAACGGGCCCTGAAATAGTGTCGATCAAAGTGCCAGCCACAAAGCAAGGGACGGTGCTGACCTCAACAAAGCCGACATCGGTGTTTCCCAGGTCATCTTCGACGGTATAGGAAAACGTGTTTGTTTCTTCCTCATCGTTGTCGAGTGTAAACGTTCCATCGGCATTCAGAGTCACATATTCACCGGTCGCCAGCGTCACGGTGTCGCCGGCTGTGACGGGTTGACCGTTGATATGAGTGACCGTCAAGGTAGAGCCTTCGGCATGGATATCATTGCCCAAAACATCAAGGTTTGCCGAACCTTGACCATCGATCGTCACTACGTCATCCGTCGCAACCAGCGCGGTCTGCACCGAGTCACCAGCGATCAACAAGTTGGAATCGTATATGGCATCACCTGCATCGGCGATGCCGATCTTGATGGTATTTTCCTCGCCCGGGATCACAGTTGCCTTGAGTGTCAGCGTGACGGTGAACCCGTCCATTTCGGTATTATAGTTATCGTCCGTGTCCGCGTTATCGACATAGAGGTTCTGGTTTGAACCGTCGTTGATGTTGTCGATCGAAATGTCGCCTTCGCCAACTGTCAATTCAGCCTGCACGCCGTTGACCCAGACACCAACAACATCGTTGAAACCCTTATCTACGTATTCCAGATACTCCTCGGACGAGAAGGTGATCTGCATCGTCAGGGTTGATCCGTCGGGCACAAAAGTCGCCTCGAACACTGCGGCGTCATAGGTTTGCTGGCCTGCAAGCGCGGTGAGATCGCTATCGCCACTGGTGCCATGCTCGGTTGTGGTGGACGCCGAGGTATTCACGTCACCGCTGCTGTTGGTGATGTCCGCGGCCTGTCCGGTGGAGAGGATCACCCCGGTATCAGATGGGGTTAGCTCCGGTGCTGTTTGGTCACCGTCGGTGTAGATGCCGGAAGCAGTGGAACTACCGCTATAGCTGGCGCTGACAATGGTAATGCCATTGCCGAACATGGCATTTGCCATGTCTGTTGCTGTGGCAGAGGTATCAATAGGCAGTTCTGAAGCTATAGTCACAACGCGTTCCTAGTTTAGACTTTTGTGTCAGCTAGCCCCTAGGACTTTCAAAAAGGATAATTTTTACGGTGCCTTTACGAGATTCATTCCGGCCATTTGGTTGACCCTTGCCCTGAAGCGGGGGTATGGCAGCGATATGGAAAAGAAGAAAACATCCCGCCAGCAGGTTTACACTCTTGTCGTCCAGATCGGCCGCAAAGAGGGTGATGGCCTGCCCAAAGGTGCCACCGGCGCTGCGTTGATGATTTTTGCCTCGGGCATTGATGAGGCCGAAGCCGTGCGCGAGACAGTGGCGATCCTAAAGCAGGCAGACACTGCGCCGCTGGATGTCACTGGATACGGCACATTGGCCGATCGCGAAGCCGAAGGTCACGAAATCGAGGCCGAAGAACGTGGTCTAATGCAACGTGCGCTGGAAGAAAACTCGGTGATTGTAGCCCAGATGACGCCGTTCTTTGGCGATGAAGAACCCACAGTTCACTAAGCGCCTTAACCAGCCTAGTCGCGCGCACCAAACCAACGACGATACATCGCATCGTAGGTTCCGTCTTCACGCAGGGCTAGCAGAGTTCGATTGACCTCTTCCACACGTGGCGACCCTTCGGGGAAGATGATTCCGTAGTTTTCCTTTAGAAACACGGATCCGACGGTGCGGCCAAAGCGGGCGCCTTCGTGGGTAGCGTAGTAACTCAGAATTGGTGCGTCAAACACGACAACCCGGATGTTGCCCGTCTCAAATGCGTCGATCAAATCCGTCAGCCCATTATAGTCGCGATACTCAATCTCGCGCCGGTCGAGAAACCCAGCTGCTGTTGACCCTTTGATGGTACCAACGCGTTTGCCATACAGATCATTGATTGAATTCACCGACCCGGTGATCGCATCAACGGTCATGACTGCAGTGATTTTTGCGACGAATACGGAAACCACAAACAGCGACGACACCACCAACACGACGCCAAACATTCGACCAATCGGCGTGCGCGGCACACGTTCTTCGAAGCCGCCGTTCACAACAAGGTTCAGTGCCCACCAGAACGACGGGAACCAAGCCTCTTTCAACGGGCGATCAAAATAAGGCTGAGCACGGCGTTCGAATGTCCACATCAACATACCGCCGCCAGCCAATAGCACAAAGGCTATGCCAATGGCCGCCAACAAGTCCCAAGACAGAACCGCCTTTAGCAGTGATGGCGATTGCAAGTCATCGACATGAACCATCATCTGCAAGCCGCTTTCAAAAATCGGCTGACTGAAATCCATATCAATTTCACGAGCGGCAGTGATTGATATATTGGCAATCGCCAAGTCAGCCTCGCCACCCTGAACCTGCCCAAGCATGTCGGAGAATGCGTCAACTCGGTTGACCTCGTACTCCCACCCCAATCGGTCAGTCAGTTCCCCCAGCAGCTCGATAGAGAACCCCGTATCGCGGCCATTTTCAGTAAATGAAAACGGAGGCCGAGTGACTGTGGCAACGGAGAGAGTCTGCGCAGTTAGGGTCTGAGCCCAAGCCAAAAGCAGAATGAAAAGAGTAACAAAAGTTCGCAACGAAGAGCCAATCAGATCATAATCTTCCAGATCAGCGTTTTTATGCCGAACACGCCTGTCGCGCAAGTGCACAATAATTAGGCAATTCGACGTTCTGCCAAAACTGTTGCATCAAAGGACCGCAACACTGGGTACTTTGATTGGCCATGTTCAGGCAGACTTGATCTGTCCAGCCCTGACAACAGGCTTGCTGCCAACCGCATCTTATCTCTACGCAGGCGACCGATAAACAGGCTTTCTACCACGGCACCACCCGCCAGCGGCGCGTCATGGTCGGGCAAGAGCAATTGCATATAAGTCATCGTCGGCTTGTCGATTTTGGGGCGATAGGCTGTATGGGTGGCAAGCAAATGACAGGCTGGCACCAATACTGATTGCTGGCCAAACAGGTACTCAACCTCTGACCCGGACAGCACCAACCGCTGCGACGAAGCGACGTCGATATCCTGTAGCAACCCGAAATAGGGTGCCCGCAGCCGAATGGGTTGGAACGTGCCAACTGTCGGCATTTCACGTTTCAAAACATGCAAAACCGGAACCGTTGCCCCATCGCTTGTCAGCACCAGATCCCCCCGCTGAAGGCTTGCCAACGGCCGGTACCCCTGCGGTGTCGCAATCGGTGTATTTTCGGTCAGAGACGGCATAGGGCCAACCGGCTCTATCTGATCCGACAGCGCCAGATACTGCACGTCCGTCGACACGAAACGAAATGGGCCGTGCTGCAGCAGCGCCTTCAGATCCGCCAGACGCCATGGGCGCGGTTCCTTAAGATCGATAATCTGCGCCTGACCACCATCCGCGCGCTCTAGCGCCAAACGCCCCCAGCGCCGTGGTGCATCCCACGAATATGTCAGCCGCAACACATCGGTTCGACCCGCTTCGGTAGGGTTCAGGGTCCAGTGCCCAAGTGTGCCTGACTGCTCCAACACCAGGTTCAAACCACCGCCCGGAACCGCCCTAAGCGCCAGTTTCACAGGCCAGTCCCCATCTTGCGCAAACAGGACCAACGGCTCTGGTCGCAGCGTATTTGGCAACCTCATTTCAACAACCAAGGAGCCCTGGATCATTAGAGCATCTGGACTGGCATCCTGAAATTCGCGGATCATATCCGCTTCACTTTCGTTTGAATTAGAATGTGAGGAGGACACTGCCAGCCAAGCCATCGGGTCAGGCTGCCTGCGTTGCTGACAACAGCTTTGCTTCGTATGACTTCAGCGTAGGTCGAGCTGCGCCACCGTATCCATCACCTGTGGCTGGATCCAATTCAGGAAACAACGTGCAGATCTCGTCGACCACGGGCTGCTCCAATAGATTGGTCGTCTGCGGGCCCGGCAAGAAGCTCTCGGTCTCCAAGCCCTCAGAGAAAATCACCTGATGGCGGTCAAACATCAGATGCACATAGGTAACCTCGCCACCGGGGCAACGGGTGACCGAGCGATCATTCAGTAGATCTTTGGCGGCGACCAGAACTTCTGCCTCGCCAAACAGCAGTTCGGCCAAGCTATCACGCACAAGAACACGGTGCTGGGGCGAAACCTGCAAATCACGGTGCGCCCCAAAGGTTCCCGCGCGGATGTGAATGGGGGCAAAGTCGCCTTCTGCCTCGACCAAGCGAGCACCAACCCAACGGATGGGCTGCGCTCCGTCATCACGTGTCATAACCAAGTCACCGGGCTGTAGATTTTCGACCGGCAGTTCCCCGTAAGGCGTGCGGATCATTGATCCGGCAACGAAACAAGGGATCGAGCTGGCGTTGACAAAACCGGTGTCAGAATTCGACCCGTTAGACGCTGTGTAAGTGAAGTTGAAATTCTCGACATCGCCGTCACCGGTCAGTGTCAGTGTTCCATCAGCATTCAATAGAACTGTCTGACCTGTGTTCAGCGTCACGATGGAACCTGCCGAAACCCCGACACCATTCACATGCGTTATGGTCAAAACGCCGCCGGAACTATCAATATCGTTGGCCAACACATCGATGGTTTTGCTGCCCGTTGGGTAAAGGTTGGTGGAATCTTCCATCGCCACCAAACTGGTTTGCACCGAATCCCCGGCGATCAACAGGTTACTGTCATACTGGCTGTCCGAAACATCGGCGATGCCGATCCGGATCGTGTTTTCGACCCCCGGAGTGACGTTCATGGTCAGCGTCATGGTGACCGTCAGCCCGTCCATCTCGGTGTTATAGGCACTGCCCGAGTTATCCAGAAACAGGTTTTCATTGTTGGTGGCGTTCACGTTGCCAGGGTCGGCGTCACCATTGCCAACAACCAGGTCGACCTGTTCTCCATTGATCCAAACGCCTACAAAATCCTGATAGACGGAGTTCTGAAACTCGGGGTATTCTTCGGACGAAAAGATGAACTGCATCGTCATTATCCCGGAGTCGGGAATAAAAGTGACGTCTAGATATGAGGCATCGTAGGTGTTGGTCCCGGCGGCGGCATTGAAATCGGAATTGTTATTCTCACCGCTGGAGTCTCGGGATTGGTTGTCGTCCTGGTTCGCCTGTCCAGATCGGTTCGTATATTCCTTTGCCCGGCCAGTGGACAAAATTACTCCGGTGTCACCGGGAGTGGCACCAGGGGCAATGCTATCGCCATTTGAATAGATCGCCGAGGACCTGCTGTCCCCAGTATAGCTGGCGCTGACGACTGTGACGCCATCGCCGAAAATTGCGTCTGCCATCTGAATGGCACTGGCATTCGTCTTATAAGTAAGCTCTGATCCTGCAACCATGTCTCTGCCCCATTCCTCAATGAGACAACACATCCAACGCGAGGGTTTTCCCCCGTCGTTTTACACGGACCCCGCCTGTTGACGGTGGTTGATACTGAGGTCCCGCTATTACGGTGACCACTGTGCTCGGATGCCCTGCCTCGGGTTATTTGTTAATATTTCCTTAACACGCGAATCCTCCCCCTGTCATCCGAACTTGATAATTCACGCCATGGCGCTGCTTTTGCGCCACATTTTCGATGCCTGCCGGAAAACACCAGAATTGCACCGCCCTTGAAACCACGCTACGCCGAAGCAACCCACATTTTCCGGAGCCTACTGATGCCTTCAATCGACCCCGCCCGCCTGACCGCCGACTTAATCCGCTGCGCCTCGGTTACCCCGGTTGAGGGTGGCGCGCTGGTTTTGCTGGAAAAGCTGCTGACCGAGGGTGGGTTCACCTGTACCCGTGTAGATCGCGGCGAAGTCAGCAATCTGTTTGCCCGCTGGGGCGACAAGGGACACGCACAGACATTTGGGTTCAACGGCCACACCGACGTGGTGCCACTGGGGGATGAGGCCGCCTGGACCATGCCGCCGTTTGGGGCCGAGGAAAAAGACGGGTTCATGTACGGCCGCGGCGCAACGGACATGAAATCCGGGGTTGCCGCCTTTGCAGCGGCTGCCATTGATTTCGTCCGCGACACGCCGCCCAATGGCTCCATCATCCTGACCATCACCGGGGATGAAGAAGGCGAGTCGGTGGATGGGACCACAGCACTGTTGGATTACATGGACGCCGAAGGGGAACAGATGGCGGCCTGTTTGGTCGGCGAACCCACCTGCCCCGACACTATGGGCGAGATGATCAAGATCGGTCGTCGTGGTTCAATGTCGGCTTGGTTCAATGTTACCGGCGTTCAGGGGCATTCGGCCTACCCACATCGTGCCAACAATCCGCTGAACGCGATGGTACGGTTGATGGATCAGCTGGCCAGTCACGAGTTGGATCAGGGCACTGAGCATTTTGACGCCTCGACACTGGCGGTTGTCACCATCGACACTGGCAATAGTGCTACTAACGTTATCCCTGCCATGGCAAATGCAACGGTGAATATCCGGTTTAATGACGCCCATACCGGTGCCGACCTTAGCCAATGGCTACGTGACAAATCTGCCAAGGTTGCTGCTGAGTTTGGTCTGGAAATCGACGTCAAAATAAAGATTTCTGGCGAGAGTTTCATCACGGCACCCGGCCCATTGTCGGATCTGGTTTCCGCATCGGTCGAGGCTGTTTGTGGTGTAAAGCCTGAGCTGTCGACCACTGGCGGAACCTCAGACGCTCGGTTTGTAAAAAGCCACTGCCCAGTCGTAGAATTCGGCCTTGTTGGCCGCACCATGCACCAAGTGGACGAACGGGTTGAGGTCGCACAGATCCACCAGCTCAAGGCGATCTATGGTCGTATTCTGGCGGACTATTTCAAATGAGCTATTCGATCTCAGTGATCGACAACCACGAGGCCTGTTACGCGTTGCGACATCAGGTTTTTGTTGGCGAGCAAGGCGTGCCTGTTGAAGAGGAATGGGACGAGCTGGACCCCGTCGCTGCGCATTTATTGGCCACGGACAACGATGTGCCTGTGGGAACTGCGCGCGTTGTTTATCAGGACGAGTTTGCCAAAATTGGCCGGGTTTGCGTATTGAAATCAGCCCGTGGAACCGGGTTGGGCGCTGACCTGATCAGAGCCGCCGTGCAACTGGCCAAGGACAAACCCGGCATCACTAAGGCCAAGCTGGGTGCTCAGCTGCATGCCTTGGGGTTCTATGAAAAGCTGGGGTTTTCGGTGTATGGGCCGATCTATCTGGATGCTGGCATTGAACACCGCGACATGGTGCTGGCGCTATAGTGAAGCCCACCCTGATCATCATGCTAAAGCTGCCGCGGCCGGGACGGGTGAAAACCAGACTGGGGCGGGATCTGGGTATGGTTGGGGCAGCCTGGTGGTTTCGCCATCAATCCACGCGACTGATCCGGCGGTTACGGGATCCACGATGGCAAATTGTATTGGCGGTGGCGCCGGATAATGCGGTGACTGCGCGTGTCTGGCCTGCCGACCTGCCACGCATTCCACAAGGGCGCGGGGATCTGGGCCAGCGCATGGCGCGGATGTTGGGGGCTGCGGCGCCCGGTCCGGCCTGCCTGATCGGTGCGGATATTCCCGACATCACACGCACCCATATCGCCCGCGCCTTTGCCGCGCTTGGGGATCACGACGCAGCGTTTGGACCAGCCACCGATGGTGGATATTGGCTTGTCGGGTTGAAACACCCACAACGCCAGCCGCGTGACATGTTTGCCAATGTCCGATGGTCCAGCGAACATGCGTTAAGCGACAGCATGGCGGCCCTGCCAGATTACCGTACCGCCCTAACGGACGAGCTGAGCGACGTTGACACGGCCGCCGATCTGCAGAGATCCCGACCGAATTTTTCCCAATGACCTTGGCCGCTGGCCATGTTAGGCGGGGATTATGAGCCGTATACCTTCTAAGGCAGAAATCCTCGACTGGATCTCAGCTAACCCGACCCTCACCTCGAAACGCGACATTGCCAAGGCCTTTGGTATCAAAGGATCTGACCGCATTGATCTGAAGCGCCTGCTGAAAGAGCTGGAGGCCGAGGGCCACCTGCAAAAGCGCAAGAAGAGCTATGGCGATCCGGATCGGTTGCCGCCGGTATCTGTACTGCTAGTCAAAGCGCCGGACGACAACGGTGATCTGTTCGCGCAGCCGCTAGAGTGGCACGGTGAAGGCGTCGAACCCATTGTGCTGGTGCTACCACGTGCCAGCGATCCAGCGCTGGGACAGGGCGACCGTATTCTAGCCCGCCTGACCGTGGTGCACGAGGATGACCATAATTATGAGGCCCGGCTGATCCGCCGCATCGGCACCAACCCAAAACGGTTGCTGGGTATCTTTCGCAAACGGTCTGAAGGTGGCCGCATCGTTCCCATCGACAAGTCAGCCGCATCTGAGTGGATGGTCGCCGAGGACGCTACCCACGGTGCGCGTGATGGCGAGCTGGTTGAGGCCGAGCAGGCAGGCCCCAAGGGCCGTATGGGTCTGCCCCGCGCCCGTATCGTTGAACGCTTGGGCGATCCATCCGCTCCCAAGGCGGTGTCTTTGATCGCTATTCATCAGCACGGCATTCCTGACAGTTTCCCCGATGCTGCGGTTGAGGAGGCCGACAAGGCCAAACCTATGGAGCTGAAGGGGCGAACAGATCTGCGTGACATGCCGCTGATCACCATCGACCCGTCAGATGCACGCGACCACGACGACGCCTGCTATGCCCATGCCGATGACGACCCCAAGAACCCCGGTGGCCATGTAGTTTGGGTCGCAATCGCAGATGTTGCCGCATACGTGCGCCCCGGCACCGCGCTGGACCGCGAGGCCCGCAAGCGCGGTAACTCTAGCTATTTCCCTGACCGCGTTGTGCCGATGCTACCCGACAGGCTTTCGGGCGACCTGTGTTCGCTGCACGAAGGCGTACCGCGCCCGTGTATCGCTGTGCGTATGCAGTTGGATGCCGAGGGCAACAAGATCGGGCACCGCTTTGAACGCGCCCTGATGCGGTCCGCCGCCTCGCTGCACTATGCCGAAGTCCAAGACGCAATGGATGGCGCACCGAATGATCGCACCGGGCCGTTGCTCGACGATGTGATCAAGCCGCTGTACGCTGCCTACGGCGCCCTCAAAACCGCCCGTGCCGCCCGGCAACCGTTGGAACTGGACCTGCCCGAGCGGAGGATCATTCTGGACGACAACGGCACGGTCCGTTCTGTCAATTTCCGGGAACGTCTGGACGCGCATCGCCTGATCGAAGAATTCATGGTGCTGGCCAATGTCGCCGCTGCTGAAACGCTGATCGCCAAACGCGCGCCGCAATTGTTCCGTGTTCACGAGGAACCGTCGCCGGAGAAGCTGGATTCGCTGCGCGAAACCGCATCTGCCGCCGGGCTGACACTGGCCAAGGGTCAGGTGCTGCAGACCCGGCATCTGAATGCCCTGTTGAATGCAGCCGCTGGCACCGACGAGGCCGAGCTGATCAACATCTCGACCCTGCGTTCGATGACGCAGGCCTATTATGGCATCGAGAATTTTGGCCACTTTGGTCTGGCGCTTCGCAACTACGCCCACTTTACCTCGCCGATCCGCCGGTATGCCGACCTGATCGTGCACCGGGCGCTGGTTACATCGCACGGCTGGGGCAAGGACGGGCTGGACCCGGCCGAGATCGAAAAGCTGGAACAAACCGCCACCCATATTTCCGACACCGAGCGTCGGTCGATGATGGCCGAACGGGACACCACGGATCGCTATCTTGCGGCATTTCTGTCAGAACGAGTCGGCAATGAATTTACCGGCCGTATCAACGGCATCGCTCGTTTTGGTGCCTTTGTGAAACTGGATGAAACTGGCGCTGACGGGTTGGTCCCTGTCCGGTCTCTTGGGCGAGAATTCTTTCACTTTGACGGTGAAGCCGGAACTCTGATGGGGTCGGACACAGGGTTGATCATTGCGATTGGCCAGCAGGTCACTGTGCGCCTGACCGAGGCGACACCGGTAACCGGCGGGTTACAGCTGGAACTGCTGACAATTGATGACAAGCCCCTGCCCCGTGGCGGTAGCCGCAGCCCGGCGGGTCGCTCTGGTGGGAAGCGAAAGCAGGCCAAGGCCAAGCGCAAATCTGACAAGATCAAGCGCAAGGTTGTTCGCAAAAAGCGCTAATGGCGTAGGGTGCGGGCAAGCGCACGCACCCTTACTTACCCAGCAATCGCCTCGCGGATGTGATAGGTCAGCGCCCGTTTGATCAGCCATCCGTGACGTATGGGCTCAACCTCGTCAGGGTGATCAAATAACACCGCCCGCGTACCTTCGACGCGATCCCAAGCCGGAAATGTCATTAGATACTCGGGGATCAGGCGGCTTTGGCAATGAACGAACATCGCAAACTTCGCCCCTTTGGGCACACCCAACCGCAAGGTTGATCCGCTTTTACTGTCGGATGTCAAATATGCGGGCTGCCCCCAGCGCAAGGCCTCCTCTACCCGGCCAACGGCAGGATTTTCGGCAGCAGTGTCAAAGATCAATTCCCGAAGGGTCAGAAGCCCAAGCCGGGCGTCTACATCCTTGAGGTCAAAGGCTTCCTCGATCTTTGCGCTGGAGAAGGAATACTTCATGACAGGGGAACGGCCTCTTTGAATACCCGATCAATATAGCCACTTAGCACCGGATCGTCACTAATGCGTCTTACCAGATTGGTTTTCACCATGGTCGAGCGCATCGCCTGCAACATAGAGGCAACGCTAAAGTCCGCACTGGTGATCTGTGCCCCCATCAAAAAGGGGCTATCCTTCAGCAAATCCGTCACCGCCTGTAGATCCTGCTCCAACCGGCCCGTGCGTTCACTGTCGTTGAAACGCCCCGTACCCTGAAAATCCAGACCAGAGCGAACTGATTTCCGGATGGATCCTGTAACGGGGCGGCGGATCAAGGCGGGAATTGATCCGAAATAGTTGTCACGAATAGTCGGCCAGACCTCCTCGTTCACCCAACGATCCCGCACCACATGGAAATACAGCGTATCCTCGGCCATACGGATCAGTGCCTGTGCGTGGGCCTTGTCACGCGATGAAAGACCGGGGTCAAAATCCGTTCCATTCGCTTCAAGGTGGCGGCGAATGTTGTCACTGTCTGGCACTAGTCCACCGGGTGTGCGCAGCACCGGTAATTTGCGATGGGGCATTTTGCGTGGATCGTTCAGATCTTCGCGCTGAAACGCCTGACCGGCGTATGTCAGCAACAACCCCGCTTTGACGCAGAAAGGGCTAAGGCTGAATACATCGCCGTGACGAGGATAAGTAAGCAAGGTCAACATCTGTCATATCCTGTGTTTGAAACTTGACTCCTTGTAGTCCGCCCCTAATGACAATTTTTGTCATTAGGGGTAGATACGGTGAGATATGTCTAGAACGCTTCGCCTATTTCAATTGATGCAAGCCCTGCGCCAGGGCCCCGGCCCAAAGACCGCAGCAGGTTTGGGAGAGGAACTTGGCGTGTCGGGGCGTAGCATTCACCGCGACATTGCCACATTGCGGGAAATGGGGGCGATCATTGACGGTGAAGCTGGATATGGGTTTACCCTCATCGAAGACAACGCCCTGCCACCCATGGGGTTTCAGGATACCGAGCTAGAGGCACTGGTTCTGGGGCTACGCGAAGTGCAACAGATTGGCGATCCCGATCTGGCGGATGCAGCAGGTGAGGCGCTGCGTAAATTACAGGGCCGATTGCCCCCCCGCCAATCGCACCGGCTGCGCCACGCCGTTCTGGCCGCCCATCGGTTCAAACGACCGGAGCCGCCCAGCATTCAGGTTGCTGACCTGAGAGAGGCTACTTGGGATGAGATGGAAGTGTCGTTCGGCTATACCGACGCCAAGGGGGCGACGACGACTCGGCAGGTCAAACCACTGGGATTGGTTTACTTTGACCTCTCAACCGTGCTGATCGCCTGGTGCCTGCTTCGACAGGACGTGCGGATCTTTCGCCTGGACCGTATGTCAGAGCTTCAGGTTACTAAACAAAGCTTCCGGCCTCATCGTGTAGCAATGCTGCGCGACGCTTTGGTTAAAATTCGGGCCCAGAGAGAGGATAAACCGTACGGGGCTTACCCACATGAAACGGCGGAACCCCGCGAGCCAAATGACTGAGCACTTTTGCCATCGCTCCTAACCGGGTACATTGGTTTCGAGCAGAATAAAAATGAGGTGCAGAATGCGCGTTTTGGTTTTGGCCAGTGTTATGGCTTGTCTGGTGGCGACCCAGTCCGTTGCCGCCCCGGCGATGTCTTTGCGACCAGAAGGTCGGCCTGACGGAGTGGCTACTGATTCCGGCAATTATCAAACAGCTGCTGTGACCGCATTACGCCCTACCGCAAGACCTGTTGTCGCAACGGCCATTGCTCCACAAACTGTGGCAGCAAACCGGGACTTTCAGAATTGGATCAAAGGATTTCGAAAGCGTGCGGTGGCACAAGGAATTACCCACCGAACCCTAGACCGTGCCTTTCGATCAGTAACCTACGACCCCGAGGTTATTCGTCGTGACCGAAACCAATCAGAGTTTACCAAGTCGATTTGGGACTATCTTGATACCGCCGTTTCCGACAAGCGGATCAAGAATGGCAAGAAAGCCCTGCGTGCCCAGCGTCGTCGTTTGCAGCAGATTGAGGCAACCTATGGCGTCGACAAAGAGGTGGTTGTGGCTGTCTGGGGCATGGAGAGTTCATACGGGACCTACCGTGGAGACATGGATGTCATACGATCGCTTTCGACCCTGGCGTTTGACGGTCGGCGCGGTCGTTTTTTTGAAAGCCAGTTGATTGCCGCCCTGAAGATCTTGCAAGCTGGAGATGTCCCACCTCGCAAAATGACCGGAAGCTGGGCCGGTGCGATGGGGCACACTCAGTTCATCCCGACATCATATCTGGCATATGCGGTGGATTTCACCGGTGACGGAAAACGCGACATCTGGTCCGACAACCCCAGCGATGCCTTGGCCTCCACCGCGGCCTATCTGGCACGGTTTGGCTGGGTCAAAGGACAGCCCTGGGGTGTTGAAGTGAAGCTGCCACGCGGTTTCAACTATGGGTTGGCCAGTCGGAAGATCAAGAAGAGCCCGGCGCAATGGTCCGCGCTGGGAGTTAAGGGTATCAACGGACGGCCCGTGCCCAATTACGGGTCCGGCTCAATTTTACTGCCTGCGGGCGGAAATGGCGCCGCCTTTATGGTTTTCAAGAATTTTCAGGTGATTGAACGTTATAACGCCGCTGATGCCTATGTGATTGGCGTGGGGCACCTGAGCGACAGGATCAAAGGCGGGAAGCCGATCCAGCACCCATGGCCACGTAACGACCGGGACCTTAGTTTTGCCGAACGCCAGGAGCTGCAGAAACGGCTGACGCAACAAGGATTTAACACGCAAGGTGTGGATGGGAGAGTTGGCCCCAATACAATCGCGGCGGTTCGTGCCTATCAAGTTGCAAATGGTTTGGTCCCGGATGGGCATCCCTCGCTTAGTCTGTTGAAGAAATTGCGATAGCAGGAAGGGGGCCAGCTATTTGATTGGCTTGGCAAAGCAGCGCGGTTTTGCGTCACTCAATTGAAAAGGCCCCCGCGCTTGCAGGGGCCTTTTTTAGTCTTGATGATTTCGTTCTTAGCTTGGCGACATGCCGCGCAGGCGTTCTGAACGACGCCGCAGCAATTCAAGCGTAGCCAGCAGTGCAATCGAAATCGCCACCAAGATTGTTGCCACTGCCAGGATGGTTGGCGAGATTTGCTCGCGCAGGCCAATGAACATCTGCCATGGCAGTGTTTTCTGCCCAGCTGACCCAACAAACAGCACCACAACCACTTCGTCAAACGAGGTGATGAAGGCAAACAGACCACCCGAAATCACACCCGGCAGAATCAGTGGCATCTGAATTCTGAAGAATGTGGTGACAGGATCTGCGCCCATATTCGCAGCGGCGCGTGTCAGCGAGCGGTCAAAGCCCACAAGCGTGGCTGTCACAGTGATGATCACAAACGGAATACCCAGCACAGCGTGAGCCAGAACCACCCCAAAGTAAGTTCCCTGCAGACCTAGACGGCTGTAGAAGAAGTACATGCCAGCAGCTGAAATGATCAGCGGCACAATCATCGGCGAGATCAGGATCGCCATGATAGCCCGACGGAACGGAACATGTGGTTGGCTGAGGCCGATCGCGGCAAGTGTACCAAAGCTTACTGACAGCAGTGTTGCCATCGGCGCAATCCGAACCGAATTCCACAGCGCGTTTTGCCAATCCTGGTTGCTGAAAAAGTCGCGATAGTGCTTGAGCGAATACCCTTCGGGATCAAACCGCAGCATCTCAGGCGTGAACGTAAAGAAGTCCTGCGAGTTGAAACTTAGCGGCATAACCACAAGGATCGGAGTGATCAGGAACACAAAGATCGCACCGCAGATCACACGGAAAGTGAAGTGCCACAAGACCTGGCCAGATGTCAGGTAAGGAGCCAGACGGGAACGGTACCGTGAGGTGGCGAGCCAGAAGATAAACCAGCCAGCGAACCAGCCGAACAGACCGCCAACAACAGCTGCTGGCAATCCGGCAAGGACAAAGCCAATCACGATAAAGACAGCAAGAAGTGCCCACCGGATCGGTTTTTCCTTGTCCGTCATGCTGGTGAAGACAAACCCAAGAACGGCCAGCAACGCTGCACCGATCACGATCCCCATAAGGCCCGAGCCCTGTGAGGTACCGACGAATAGCCCAAAAAAGGCCCCGGATGCAGCGGCGACCGCTGCTACAAAACCGGGTGTTTGATTTTCTACAGGTGTAAGAGCCATCTGTTTTATCCCAGCTTCACGTTGTCGATGCCCACAATCTTGTCATAGGCCCAGTACAGGACCAGCACGACCGCCAGCAGAATCGCGCCAAGCGCAGCTGCCAGACCCCAGTTGAGCGAGGACGAGATGTGGAAAGCAATCCGGTTGGAGATGAAGACACCTTTGGTGCCGCCGACCAGTTCCGGGGTGATGTAGTAACCGATTGACAGGATGAACACGAGAATCGAACCCGCGCCAATACCCGGTACAGACTGCGGGAAATAGACCCGCCAGAACGCTGTCCAGTTGGTGGCGCCAAGTGATTTTGCCGCCCGTAGGTAAGTTGGCTGGATCGTCTGCATCACCGAGTACATCGGAAGGATCATGAACGGCAGTAGAATGTGTGTCATGGCCACGATGGTACCAAACTGGTTGTTGATCATAACGAGGCGGGACTCATCTGCTACCAGCCCCAGCCAAACAAGGGTTTCATTGATGACCCCCTGCTGCTGCAGCATGACTTTCCATGCGGATGTCCGTACCAGCAGCGATGTCCAGAAAGGCAAAAGCACCAGGATCATCAGCATATTCGCGCTACGAGCTGGCAGGTTGGCCAGGATCCAAGCAACTGGATAAGCCAGAATAATACAGCTGATGGTGATGACCATCGACATGAACATCGTACGCTTGAAGAGAACCCAATAGATCTGCTCATCCTCGGGACGCCATTCAGCACCCTCGGCACCTTTTTGTAGGTCTGCCGCGTTCAGGAAGTAGCCATTGGTAAAGTTCGGCGAATAGGTTTGAATGGTTCGCCAAGCATCGGGATCACCCCAACCCTCATGAATCGCGATGAACTGCTCTTTGAACGGGCCTCCGTTTTCGACATCCCACTTTTTGACCTTGCGGCCAGCCTTGCGGAACATCGAGGAAATCCCCGGTTTCTCGTAGTTTAGACGCGACCCAACGCGGGTGTGTAGCTTTGCTGCGGCAGCGATTTTGAGATCTTCTGCCAATGCTGCGTAAACCGCCTCATCCGGCGCTTCGCCGCTATTCGCGTCCCATTCTCTTAATGCCACAACAGTACGCGGCAACGTGTCTGAGACAATCTGGTTCTCTACCGATCGGAACAACATGTCACCGATAGGGAGAATAAATGTAATCAAAACAAATAGAAGCAGTGGCGCAACTAGCATCAAAGCTCGGATTTTTTGCATCCGAAGAGCACGGGCCAAGCTGCGCTTTAGCGGTGTGCCATCAGCCGCCAGCACCGGGCCGGACTGGGTTGTATCGCTCATGTCTGGAGTCCCCGTCGGGTGTTTTTTGGTGGAGTCAGGGCCTGCCACAAGGAGAGCAGGCCCTGACCCAATATCAGCTTAAGCCAGAATTACTTGGCCAACCACGCCTGGAATTTTGCATCCAGATCGTCACGGTTATCTGCCCACCATTCGTAGTCATAGGTGTGGACGTTGGTTGCGTTTGCTGGATCTGTTGGCATGTGTGGGGCCATTTCAATGCCCAGTTCCGCGTGCTTACCAACCAATGGAGCCGAAGAGGCCCGAGCAGGACCGTACGAGATGTACTTGGCCTGGTCAGCCAGACGCTGAGTGTCTGTTGCAAAGTTCAGATAGTCCAGAGCACGGGCTTTGCGCTCGGGGCTCAGGCCTGCTGGAATGATCCAACCGTCCAGATCGAACGACTGCATGTCCCACAGCATACCAATAGGCTGGTTCTGCTCAGCAATTGCCGAGAACAGGCGACCGTTAAAGGTCGAACCCATGACAACTTCGCCGTCAGCCAGCAGCTGTGGGGTTTCTGCGCCAGCAGTCCACCAGACAACCTGGTCCTTGATAGTGTCAAGCTTGGCCAGACCTTGTGCAACACCTTCGGCGGTACCCAGAACATCATAGATGTCTTCTTTGGCTACACCGTCGCAGTACAGAGCCCACTCCATGTTGTCGATAGGGCGCTTTTGCAGCGAACGTTTGCCGGGATATGCTTCGAGGTCGAAGATGTCACAAACAGAAGTTGGTGCTGTGTCACCAACCAAGTCGGTACGGTAACCGAATGTGGTCGAGTACACGATCTGAGGTACAAAGCACTCGGACACGATCAGATTGCCGAAATCTTCGGAAGCTGAAGTTCCATCAGGTGCAGCGGCCAGAACGGCGTCGTGGTCGATTTCTTCGGCCAGACCTTCGTCGCAAAGACGCATTGCGTCAGATGCAACCACGTCAACAACGTCCCAAGTTACGTTGCCCGCTTCGTTCATCGCACGAATTTTGGCAACAGCTTCAGCCGAGCTTTCGTCGTTGATGATTTTAACGCCAGTTTTGGCAGTATAGGGGTCGTGGTACGCGTTTTTCTGTGATGCAGAATAAGAACCACCCCATGACACGATGGTCATTTCGTTGGCCATATCTTGGGCCATCGCCATAGGTGCGCACATTGCTGTTGTGGCTACCAGAGCAGACAGTTTGGTGAGTTTCATAAGTACTCTCTCCTTGTTGGATTTATTCGTTCTTTCAATGCCCCCGGTCTTTGAGCGCCGGGGGTTCTAGCCAGGTATTGAATCAAGCGTCCAGTGCCCGGCAATCTTCGGCCAGCCAGCCAATTTCGATTTCTTGGCCGGGCTTCAGGCGAACCTGATCAGGGGCGTTACGTGTTTTGACAAAGAAGTCGTCCTTGCCAGCGACCCGCAAACGAGTGCGGAAAATGTCGCCCATGTAAATGAACTCTAGCACTTCCGCCTTTAGCGTATGAGCACCTTCTGGCATCCGATCTTTGTTGTATTCAACGCGCTCGGGTCGGATCGAAACACGGGTCCGTTCGCCGGCTTTGGAAACATTGATCGGCTTAGCATCGATCAGGCCCCCGTCGTCCAGCTGAACCAAGGCAACCCCATTGCTGATTTCTTTGACCACACCTTCGAGTGTGTTGTTTTCACCAATGAACTGCGCAACGAAACTGTTCTGCGGCTCTTCGTACAGTTTGTCTGGTGGTGCCAGCTGCTGAATGCGGCCATCGTCGAACACAGCAACGCGGTCAGACATTGTCAGGGCTTCGGTTTGATCGTGGGTCACGTAGACCACGGTAATACCCAACCGGTGTGCAAGGTGGGTGATTTCGAACTGCATCTTTTCGCGCAGCTGTTTGTCAAGCGCGCCAAGAGGTTCGTCCATCAGCACCAATTCAGGTTCAAACACCAACGCACGCGCAAGGGCAATTCGCTGCTGCTGACCACCGGACAATTGTGCAGGACGGCGACCACCAAAGGCCCCCATCTCTACCATATCCAGCGCCCGCATCACTTTTGCTTCGCGATCGGATTTGCCCATCTTGCGTACTTCCAGAGGAAAGCTGAGGTTTTCAGCAATCGTCATATGTGGAAATAGCGCGTAGTTCTGGAACACCATGCCGATGCCGCGTTTGTGCGGAGGGATGTTGTTGATAGATGTGCCGCCAAGACGAATATCGCCATGAGTTGCGGTTTCAAAACCCGCGAGCATCATCAAACAGGTGGTTTTTCCGGATCCTGAGGGGCCGAGCATCGTAAGGAACTCGCCCTTGGGCATGGAAAGGTTAAGGTCTTTGACAACGAGGTTTTCGCCGTCATAACTTTTTTGAACACGTTCGAATTCTACGAACGCGTCACCGTTTGACACATCAGCCAAAACAAGCTCCCTGGTTTTTTAGGTCCGGCAGATTGGCTCTGCACTTGTAACCGTTTCATGTAAACATACCTAAGCGATAGTATGCAACCGTTTGATCCGAATATTATTCTAGGCCCTTTCGGGCGTATGATCGGCTATTTAACGACAGATGATGCGGGCAATGCGGCGGTTTTGGCAAGCGAATTCGACATTGATCTATATTCGCACGAATTTCAAAAAATAACCCCCATCCGCAAAGCGAACAGGGGTAAAAAAATATTCACTAAAACTGCCTTTCGGCAGCCAGCTTTGCGGCGTCGATTAATCAACGTTCAGTAGCTCTCGCTTTTGCAACTCGGCATAGCATTCATCCAGAGCCAAGCGCGCACGTGAAATGAGGACATCGATTTCCTCAGTCGTGATCACCAGCGGTGGTGAAATTATCATCCGGTCGCCCACGTGGCGCATTACCAGATTATTGGCAAAGCAACGCTCGCGGCAGATGAAACCAGCTGTTCCAGCTTCAGAGAACGGAGCCCTGCTGTTTTTATTGGGCACCAATGCAATGGACCCCATCATGCCAACGATCTTGGCCTCTCCTACCAGCGGATGATCTACCAAAGATTCCCACTGCTCCTTTAGATAAGGGCCCGTTACGTCGCGCACCTGCGTGATAACGTTCTCTTCTTCCAGGATACGGAGGTTTTCCAGCGCGACGGCGGCAGCAACCGGATGGCCCGAGTAAGTATAGCCGTGGTTAAACTCGCTACCGCCAATGACTGATGCGATTTCGTCGCTGACGACTGAACCACCAATCGGCGCATAACCCGAGCTAAGCCCTTTGGCGATGGTCATGATATCAGGGCGAATACCCATGGTTTCACTGCCAAACCAATTGCCGGTACGACCAAAGCCACAAATCACTTCGTCCGCGATCAGCAGGATTTCATAATTGTCGCAGATACGTTGAATTTCCGGCCAATAGCTGGCTGGTGGTACAATGACCCCGCCGGCACCCTGCACAGGTTCAGCGATAAAGGCAGCAACACGGTCTTCACCCAGCTCCAGAATCGCCTTCTCCAGCTCTTTCGCGCGCTGAACGCCGAATTCTTCGGGGTCCATGTCACCACCCTCGGCCCACCAGTGAGGCTGTTCGATGTGGTGAATGTCAGGGATCGGCAGACCACCCTGAGCATGCATTCCGCTCATTCCACCCAAAGACCCACTACCCACCGAAGAGCCATGGTATGCGTTATGGCGGCTGATAATCACCGACTTGTTCGGCTTGCCTTTTTCCGCCCAGTAATGGCGGACCATGCGGATGTTTGTATCGTTAGCCTCGGATCCTGAGCCAGCAAAGAACACGTGGTTCAAATCACCTGGGGCCAGCTCAGAAATCTTTTTGGCCAGCGCGATGACGGGCACATGAGATGTCATGAAGAAGGTGTTGTAATAAGGAAGCTCTCGCATCTGGCGCGCAGCAACCTCTGCAATTTCATCGCGGCCATAGCCGATGTTGACGCACCACAGGCCTGCCATTGCGTCCAGGATTTCATTCCCTTCGCTATCGGTCAGATAAATGCCATCGGCACGCGTGATGATACGGGCACCTTTTTCCGCCAACTCATCGTTGGTGGTAAAAGGATGCATGTGGTGGGCTGCATCTAAAGCCTGCAACTCGGCAGTAGGCAGATGATTAGTGATCGCGCTCATAGGAGAACTCCTGATTCAGAGGGTTGCCCCAAGAATATGATCAAATTCTCTGGTGTCAATCGAATCAGTTATCCGTAACCAAACCCATACTCACCTGTTCCATTCCCTGCGTTACGTCCCGTTCCATCGCCAGCGCGGCAAATTCCGGATCGGCCTTTCGCAGGGCATTAAGGATGTCCTTGTGGCGATCGGGAAAGCTCTGTGTTCCAAAGCGACCACAAACCACCCGAAGAGATGGCCCAAACCGCAGCCATAACCTGTCCGCCAAATCCGTTAATATTGGCGCTTCAGCGTGTTGATAGAGTGTGGTGTGGAAGGCGTAATTTTGGGCTAAATAGTCAGCCACATCCCCGGCAGAAATTGCCCTATCCAAGGCATCATCTATCTGGACTAGGGTCGTAATATCGTCAGCTGAAACACGCATGGTTGCACGCTTTGCCAACTCGCATTCTATTGTTTTTCTTGCATAAGTTAGCTCATCAAGATCTTTTGAATGTAGCACCGGAACAGACACGCGTCGGTTTCCCTGAAAGACCAATGCCCCATCCGAAATCAGTCGACGGATCGCTTCGCGCACCGGCGTCATGCCAACGTTCAAGGCCTCGGTCAAACCTTGGATTGTCACGGCCTGTCCCGGAGCCAATTCACCAAACAGAATTTGCCCTCGCAACGTTTGATAAACAGTCTCATGCGCTGGGGCCTTTGCCCCATTTTCCGACACCGGATGGTTCGTATTTTTGGTGGTCGTCACGTCACCCATTCCTCCTGTTTTTCGACCGACGTTGGTAACGTCAGCCACAAAGATAGCATAAACACTATTGCCCAAAGAGGCAAAACTTGATCAAATCCTGTCAGCCGGGCCCGACACCGGTTCGCACAGGGAGATACTAATGACACTTAAAACGATGATGCTCACCGCTATTGTCGCACTCAGCAGTGCAGCTGCAATGGCCGAAGAAGTCCGCGTATACAACTGGTCCGATTATATCGACGAAGAGTTGCTGACCAAGTTCGAAGAAGAAACCGGCATCAAGCTGATCTACGATGTGTTCGACAGCAACGAAGTTTTGGAAACCAAAATGCTGGCCGGCGGCTCGGGCTACGATGTTGTTGTTCCATCCGGCACGTTCTTGCAGCGTCAGATCATGGCTGGTGCATTCCAACCGCTGGATAAGGGCAAACTGTCAAACACCGGTAACATGTGGGACGTGATTGAAAAACGCACAGCCCAGTACGACCCTGACAACGCCCATTCGATTAACTACATGTGGGGCACCACCGGCATTGGCATCAATACCGCCAAGGTCGCCGAAGCCTTGGGCGATGACGCTCCGATTGGATCGTTGGCATTGGTATTTGACCCGGCAAATATGGAAAAACTGGCCGCCTGTGGTGTGCATTTCCTAGACGCTCCGGCTGAAATCATTCCGGCGGCTCTGGCCTATATCGGCGAAGACCCTGACAGCCAGGACCCCGACGTGATCGCCAAGGCTGAACCCGTTTTGTCAGCCGTTCGCCCGTACGTGCAAAAATTCCACAGCTCGGAATACATCAACGCACTGGCGAACGGCGACATTTGCGTAGCAATCGGCTGGTCCGGTGACATTCTGCAAGCCCGTGATCGCGCTGACGAAGCCGAGAATGGCGTAGAGATTGCCTATAACGCCCCCAGCGAAGGTGCGCTGATGTGGTTTGACCAAATGGCCATTCCGGTTGACGCGCCAAACCCCGAAGCTGCGCATAAGTTCCTGAACTTTATCATGGACGCAGGTAACATGGCTGCTGCATCGAACTATGTCTATTACGCCAACGGCAACAAGGCGAGCCAGCCAATGCTGGAAGAAGACGTGATCGGTGATCCAGCCATTTACCCAGACGAAGCGACCCTGCAGAACCTGTACACCACCCGCCCCTACCCTGTGAAAGTACAGCGCAAAGTCACCCGTCTGTGGACCAAGATCAAATCCGGCATCTAATTCGGATGACAAGATACGATGGGGCGCTCTTGCGCCCCATTGCACTAAACGCACCAAATAATGCGCAGAGTTTTGCGCGCGCTGGAAGGGACCTGGCTTGACTACTGTTGAATTCGAACCCTGGGACGATCCGCAGGAAAAACCGCTGATCCATTTCCAGAACGTCACCAAACGGTTTGGCTCCTTTGTCGCCATCGACAATCTGACCATTGATATCTACGAGCGTGAGTTCTACGCGCTTTTAGGTCCGTCAGGATGTGGGAAAACCACTCTGATGCGCATGCTGGCCGGGTTCGAAACGCCGACCGAAGGCAACATTATGCTGGCCGGTCAGGATATCGTCCCGGTTCCGCCGAACAAGCGGGCGACCAACATGATGTTCCAATCCTATGCGCTGTTCCCACATCTTTCGATCTGGGAAAATATCGCCTTTGGCCTGAAGCGCGAAGGCATGCCCAAGCCCGACATCAACAACCGTGTCGAAGAAATGCTGCGGCTGACCCGGCTAGAGAAATTCGCCAAACGCAAACCACATCAGATTTCTGGCGGCCAGCGCCAACGCGTGGCTCTGGCTCGATCCTTGGCCAAGGCACCAAAACTACTGTTGCTGGACGAACCGCTAGGTGCGCTCGACAAAAAGCTGCGCCAGGAAACCCAGTTTGAACTGATGGATATTCAGGAAAAAACCGGCACCACATTTGTGATCGTGACCCACGATCAGGAAGAGGCCATGACGGTTGCCAGCCGGGTGGCGGTGATGGACCACGGTAAGATCATTCAGGTGGCCACGCCGGATCGGATCTATGAAACACCAAATTCAGTGTATGTCGCTGATTTTATTGGCGACGTGAATATTATCCAAGGCACCACAACAGCCAATGGAGAGGATAGCTATTCCGTCGCTTGGGCTGATGGGCAGGCTCCTCTAACGGCCAGCTCCAACCAGCCGTTTTCAGACGGTCAAAAATGCCATTTGGCTATTCGCCCCGAAAAAATTGCGATCTCGGCGGACAAACCTGAAGAGGCTGCAAATGCAGTGCAGGGAAAAGTCCTAGACATCGCCTACCTCGGCAACATCTCAACCTATCACGTCGAGTTGCCAACAGGCGTCGTTATAAAGGCGCAGGCTGCAAATACCCGGCGGATTTCGCGACGTAGCTACACTTGGGAAGACACTGTCTGGCTGTCATGGACCGCCACGGCCGGCGTTTTGTTGGCCAGCTGATGCGCCGTTTTTTCCTGATCGCCACCCCTTACACCTGGCTGCTACTGCTGTTCCTGGTGCCCTTTGCCATCGTTGTGAAGATATCGCTTTCAGACACAGCGCTGGCGATTCCGCCCTATGTTCCCAAATTCAGCTGGGATGAAGGAATCGGAGCCTATTTCAGCCAGTTGGATTTTGAAAATTTCGTCTTCCTGACCGAGGATGATCTGTACTGGAAAGCCTATCTAAGTTCTTTCAAAATCGCCACGATCTCAACTCTGTTGACGCTGCTGGTCGGCTACCCAATCGCATACGGTATGGCCCGTTCGGCACCGGAATGGCGCCCGACCCTGATGATGTTAGTCATCCTGCCTTTCTGGACCTCTTTCCTGATCCGGGTTTACGCGTGGATGGGTATCCTTAGTAACGAGGGCTATTTGAACCAGTTACTGTTGTGGACCGGCGTCATCGACACTCCGCTGACCATCCTCAACACCAATACCGCCGTTTATATCGGCATTGTCTACACCTACCTACCCTTCATGATTCTGCCGATCTATTCAGCGCTGGAACGGCTGGACGAATCGCTAATCGAGGCTGCCGAGGATCTGGGCTGTTCACGCCTTAGCGCATTCTGGCTCGTGACAATCCCACTCTCGAAAACAGGTATCATCGCCGGTTGTTTCCTAGTCTTCATCCCGGCGCTTGGTGAATTTGTGATCCCATCTCTGCTGGGCGGATCAAACTCGCTGATGATCGGCAAAGTCCTGTGGGAAGAGTTTTTCTCTAACCGTGACTGGCCAGTCGCCAGTGCAGTGGCCGTGATCCTGCTGCTCATCCTGGTTATTCCAATCGTACTGTTCCAGCGGAACCAGCAAAAAGAACAGGAGGCTGAACAATGAATAGAACCAGTTGGTTCAACGTTGTGTCCCTAACGTTGGGATTTGCGTTTCTCTATATCCCGATGATCATCCTGATCATCTTCAGCTTCAACGAAAGTAAGCTGGTCACTGTTTGGGCGGGGTTCTCGACCAAGTGGTATGGCGAGCTGATGCAGAACGAGGCCTTTCTGAATGCCGCATGGGTTACGATCAAGGTTGCGGTATTCTCGTCTACGATCGCCACGGTTCTGGGAACCATGGCCGCCTATGTCATGGTTCGCGGAGGTCGCTTTAGGGGGCGCACCCTGTTTTCCGGCATGATCTATGCGCCACTTGTGATGCCCGAAGTCATCACCGGCCTGTCGCTGCTGTTGCTGTTCATCGGCATCGGGTTGGATCGTGGCGTGCTAACCATCGTATTGGCCCACAGCACTTTTTCGATGTGTTATGTCTCGGTTGTGGTGTCTTCTCGGCTGGTCACCTTTGACCGATCCTTGGAAGAGGCCGCATTGGATCTGGGTTGTTCTGCGCCGCAAGCGTTCCGGTTGGTGACTTTGCCAATTATCGCCCCGGCGGTGATTTCCGGTTGGTTACTGGCCTTTACCCTGTCGCTGGACGATCTGGTGATTGCATCCTTTACCACCGGACCATCAGCAACCACCCTGCCGATCAAGATTTTCTCAGCAGTCAGACTGGGGGTCAGCCCCGAAATCAACGCACTGTCGACCATCATGATTGCAATTGTGACCATCGGTGTGATCACGACATCTTTGATTAGCAAACATAAAATGGTCCGACAGAAACGGGAAGAACAGGAAGCGGTGCGCAACTAATGCGGCGAATCTACTCGGAATTTGCCTATGGTCCCGGCCCACGCGACAATTGTTGGTGGGACGAGACCATAGCAGAACCGGATTGGCCGGTCCTAAATGGTGCTGTGGACGCCGATGTCGCTGTTGTCGGTGGCGGTTTCACAGGTTTGTCCGCAGCCCTGCATCTGGCGCAAGGCGGCGTAAGTGTCGCGGTTCTAGAAGCCGAATCGCCCGGCTGGGGCGCATCAGGTCGCAATGGCGGTTTCTGCTGTTTAGGCGGATCAAAGCTAAGCAGTGCGGCCATGCGACGAAAGTTCGGCGCGCAGGCCACCGAGACCTATGAGGCCGGGGAAGTCGCTGCCGTCAATTTGGTGCGTGAACTGCTCTATAAATTTGAAATCGACGCTGACACTCATTCGCGCGGCGAAACCCAGCTGGCGCATTCACCGCGCGCTATGCAGCGGTTACGCACCGAAGCCGAAAATATGGCCAAGGCAGGTAACAAGGTCGATCTGCTAGAGCCTGCGCAGCTTGCCGAACACGGGTTGAACGGCCCTTTTCACGGTGCATTGACCACCCCTGTCGGCTTTGGCCTGAACCCGCGCAAGTACCTGTTTGGAATGTCACGTGCAGCACAGTCGGCCGGTGCTCAACTATTTCAACGCAGCCGCGCAACCCGCATCACGCAGCGGAACGGAAAACATGAGATTTCCACCCCCGCTGGAACATTGCGGGTCACTAAGGTGATAATCGCGACCAATGGCTATTCGTCCGAGGATTTACCACCCTGGCTGGCAGGGCGTTACCTGCCTACTCAGTCCACGGCCATGGTCACGCGTGTTCTCAGCGAAGATGAATTGCAAAAACAAGGCTGGTTCAGCGACCAGATGGCCTATGACAGCAGGAACCTGTTGCATTATTTCCGCCTGATGCCTGACCGCCGTTTCCTGTTCGGCATGCGAGGGGGTCTTTTATCCTCAGCCGCGTCTGAAAAATCGATTCGCCGCAAACTACGGCAGGATTTCGACCGTATATTCCCTGCTTGGGCCGACGTCGAAACAACGCATTGCTGGTCGGGAATGGTCTGTCTGTCACGGAATCTGGTGCCCTATGTTGGCCCCATACCCGATACGACAGGCATGTTCGCCGGCATGTGCTACCACGGAAATGGCGTCGCTATGGGAACCTATTCCGGGCGATTGTTAAGCGATCTGGCGCTGGGAAAGACCCCTGACCTGCCATATTCGCCCGCCATGCAATCTATACCACGATTTCCGCTTGGCCGTTTCCGGCGTTTGCTGTTGCCGCCAGCCTATGCCGCGCTTGGGTTGATGGACTGAAGAGCAGCCAATTCCAACACCATCGCATCGTGGTCACGGCTGCTGCCCTGTTCGGATCTCCAAAAACAATAGGCCGCCATTCGCCAATGAAACCAAGGTTTCAACGCCTGCAACCGCGCCACAACCGCTCGGTCCGGGTAGGCGTTTAGGAAAGCGTTTTCCTCATCCTGCGTTAGTGGCTTTCCCCGGTACAACAATTGCATCGCCGGAGACAGAAACAGGGCCAGATCTTCGGCTGGGTCCCCCAGCTGTGGGCATTGCCAGTCAATCAAGGTCAGCGTGCCGTCATGTTCCACTATGTTTCCGGGAACCGGATCGCCGTGGATCAACACTGGGTTTTCAATTGCAGCAACCTGCCCCATTGGGGCTAACCCCAGCAGTGGGTTTGGTGTGTTGCATTGTTCCAATATCTCAAGGGTTTGATCGGCAAGTTCAACACTGCCGTTACGCCCCTTGGGCAAGCCGTCAAAACCTATATGATCGTGTAATCGCCCCAGCAGCTGCGCTACGTGACGCGTGTCTTTCTTCCAGACGGCGCCCTCAATATGACTATAAGCCAGCCAATCGCTGCCGTTCACGGATCCTGCGGCCAGAAAATGAGGTGCCATGCCTGTTCCGGCTAGTGCCTTCAGGCTTGTCTGTTCACGCATAGAATCATTGGCAAACAATGGGTTCTCGCTTGAACGCTGATATGCTTTGATTACGGTCTGGCCTGCGCGCCAAACGTGATTGGACCGCCCCCCTGCCATTCGTTCAGGGATGTCGGCAACCAATCCCCGCGACGCGACATCGGCAAACAGTTCGGCCTCAAATTCAAAAGTCATAGGCCACAAGGTCGTCTCCGCATAACGGCCCCTCGATCAGCGAGGGGCGACAAGTCACGGAGTACGCCGAATTCTGTCTTAGCTGTCCGAAGAACGTAGCGCGGTCACCGATGAAGCCAAAATTGCTGACCCACCTTCAAGAATCAAGACCACATCAGAGCCTTGCATCTGGGTTTCGGTGACATTGGCATAAACTTCGGCAGTATCTTTCAGCAACACCTCTCCATTTGCGATGCTTTCCACCTCAAACGAATAGGTTCCACTGGCAAAGGCTGCACCGTCATCGTCCAACCCGTCCCATTCATAGGCTTCGGCGGAAACAGGCAATGTGATGCGCTGCACCTCGGCGCCACTGGAATTGCTGACCACCAGTTGAACAGTATCCGAAGCAGCCGCTGGATTGGGCGCAACGGTAATTGGGGTTGATCCATCAAAGTGAGCCGGCGCAGCAGCACGGGCTTCCATTCCAACCCACCCAGACATCGCAGCCATGTTTGCCAAGCCCATTTGCTGGGCCATCGTGGTCAGGATGTCATTGTTTTCGGTCTGCTTTTCCACCATCGAGAATTGCGCCAGCTGCGATGCGTATTCCGACGAATCGAGCGGCTCAAGCGGGTCTTGGTATTTTGCTTGCGCGGTCAGCATTTTGAGAAAGGTTTCATAATCCGACTGTTCAGCGGTTTTTGCGGGTGCCCGTGTAGGTGTTGCCACTGAAGCGGCGGAGTTAACTGCTGTGGTCATAGACTTAAATCCTCATATCCAGTCCGGTTTCACCCAGACGAAGGTTCTGTTGTTCAGGTTCCTGCACGTTATCAGCGCTTTGACCGTTGCTTTGTGCCCCAGAGGACCCATTACTCTGTGATTCGTCCTGTTCGCTTGCATCCCCGGACATCCCCTCGCCACTGAATTCAAAGGAGATATCTTCGAACCCCATGCGGCGGAATTCTTCCGACAGTTCATTGATGTGGCGACGCATCAGTTCATTTGTCTCAGGGCGCTCTGTTGTGATCGCGACGACCACAGAGGTATCAGTTGTACTAACCCGCATTTTCACCCGACCCAGTTCCTCTGGGCTAAGCGCGATATCGATGTTGCGCTCACCCTTGGTTGCCAGCGCCTCGGCCATCTGTGCAGCTACCAAACGCGGTGTTTCAGGGCGGTGAGTGGTTCCTGGGCTCATTACGGCTTCAGTCAGAAGTTGTGACAATCCAGCAGGCTCAAACCCTATTGGGTCCAACAGGACTGCGGCCCCGGCCGAATCCGCCATCGCATCTGCGTTGACCGCTGCACCCTGTGCCACAGCCTGCATTGCCGGATTGATCTGGACGGTATTATTCGGTGTCGGCACCGTCACCGTCGGCGGGCTGTTTGGCGTGACCTCGGTTCCTCGGCGAATCGCTCTGGGATCCAGCTCTGGCTCTGCTTCCTGACCAGCTGCGTTAAGAGCTTGCTCAATTACTTGCTGGGCCGTTTGAGCATTCGCCCCAGTCTTTACCGGCTTAGATGCCGGTGTCGCAACCGGAACTGCCTGCCCTGCTTGCGAGGCGGCTACAACTCGCTGCAACGACTCTGGCATAGTCGGAGCTGATCCTTGAGTGCTCGATTGTGTGCTGGCAATTGCAGCACCCACTTTCAGCCCAGCCTCGGCGTTTTCATTTGGCACGGGTGTTTCCACCAGCGGCGATTGCCCTGTACCTTGCCCTACGACCTGAGCTGCCTGGTTGGCAGAGGCTGTTTTCGCTTGTTGGTGATCTGCACCTTGCTGCAAGCCGGCCATTCGCAATTCCGCAACACTACGGTGTATCGGCTGTTCAGCTTTTTCGCTCTCGCTGGCCTGACGGGCAGAGGATTCTGGGTGCGACTTAGCCACTTCCGCATTTTTGTTGGTGCCCAAAGAAATGTCAGTTTCCGCATCCTTTACTCCCCCTTGGGAAATAGCAGCAGCTTTGGGGCGGTTCTGTTGAACTGGCAAAATATCGACATGAGCGGCTTCAGGTGCAAGCGCATCCTCTTCCTGATTCGCTGATCGATCCTGATCTACCTCAGTATCCTGCGATGTGGATTGATCCGACACATCATTAGATGGTGTTGCTTGAGCGTCATCCGCGGCATCCGTATTGGCGACCTGTTTCGCATCACTGACAGCAGATTCATGCTTATCAGCCGCAGAATAGTGGCTTTGGAAAGACGTGCCCTTGTTAGCAGCCTCGTTCGGGGCAGCCTTGGGCTTGTTCGAACTTTTGACCGCGTCAAAAGACGATTCTGAATGAATATTTTGTAACATTTTGTTCCGGACATTCTATCTCGACACGTCCTTAGTACATGCAACCGGTTACGGTAATTTTAACCGGTTATGGCGCAGTCTAAGAAAAATCGAAGCAATTCGAGATTATTCATCTGGAGAATCCAATGACTGACCTGACGCCATCAATACCGCTTTCTATGCGCATGTCGCATCAGGCATCGCCCCCACAACAAGACCCACTTCGCAAGGCCGCAACCCAGCTAGAGGCAACATTTCTTGCAGAAATGCTGAAATCTGCCGGTTTGGGTGAAAGCCGCGAATCGTTCGGTGGGGGCTCAGGTGAAGACCAGTTTTCCACATTCTTAATCCGCGCACAGGCGGAGCAAATGGCCCAGGCAGGCGGAATCGGCCTGGCCGAATCACTGTACCACTCATTGAAGGAGGCTCAAAATGACTAACCTGAACCCACAAACCCTGATCGACAAGCTAGATACCATCCTAGACCAAGAACGTCAGGCCCTAGTCAAAGGTGACCTAACTAAATTGGGTGGCCTGATGACAAAGAAAGAATCGCTCATCAGCGATCTGAACGCAATTACAGATCTGGAACGTGCATCACTGACCCAAGTTCACGACAAGGTATCGCGAAACCAAGTACTGCTGGACAGCGCCATGGAAGGAATTCGTGCAGTGTCTGCTCGCATGGCCGAACTGCGTCGTGTTCGCAAAGGACTGGATGTTTACGACCAATCCGGTCGCAAGACACGTTACAGCACACGCGGAAGTATCAGCCTAGAGAAGCGCGCGTAACCCTCGCAATTTAGAGAAAATTCTAAATAAGCGAATTCTGGAATTAGCATTCCTTTAGCATCTAGTGGGCCAATGTCTCCTTGCATCTCAGATACGAGATGGCGCGAAAGCCAAGAGGCCAAACGCAATAGTCAGAACGACGTCAAAAAAGAGCCCCATTTGGGGGCGGCATTAGATGGGGCTAAAGCGCCTCAAAGTTAAAGGAAACATGCTATGACCAGCATTCTGACAAACAATGGCGCAATGGTTGCGCTGCAGACACTTTCGGCTGTTAACAATAACCTGACCGATGCTCAAAATGAGATTTCGACAGGTAAGCGTGTTGGCTCCGCCAGTGATAACGCGGCTGTTTGGGCGATTTCGAAAACCATGGAATCTGACATCGCAGGCTTTGAGGCAATCTCTGAAAGCTTGGCAGTGGGTGAGGCAACTGTTGCTGTTGCATCTGCTGGCGCGGAACAAATCGTAGAAAAACTGACAGAAATCAAAGAGCTGATCGTTTCCGCTCAGTCCGAGAACGTTGATCACGGCAAAATTCAAACCGATATCGCAAAGAAAAGTGATCAGGTTGCTTCGATCATTGCCGCAGCCCAGTTCAACGGCGCTAACTTGCTGATGGATACCATTGACGGCTCAGCCACCAGCCTGAGCGTTCTTGCCTCGCTTGACCGTGTTGGTGCAACCGGTACTCCAACAGGTACTCCGATCACTATCAATGCTCTTGATTTTGTCAGCAACATTGACTTGGGAGCAAACCTGACAGTCATCACAGATTCCAGCGACGCTGCCTCTGCCCTGACCGAAATCGAGGCCTTCCTGTCCACTGCCATTAACGGTGCCGCCGCACTGGGTGCCGACAGTGCCCGCCTGAAGGACCAGGGCGAGTTTGTCTCTAAGCTGACCGACTCCATGAAATTGGGTGTCAGCTCGATGACCGATACCGACATGGAAGAAGCTTCGGCTCGACTAAAGGCTCTGCAGACACAGCAGCAGCTGGCCGTACAATCGCTGTCGATCGCCAATGGCGCACCAGAAGCACTGATGCAGCTGTTCCGCTAACAACTATGATCCGGGGCGCCCACATGCCCCGGATTTCCGTCTCAGAGAATCTGAAGATTAGTACGTAAGGAACTCACGTGAACGCACTCAGACATGCGAAACAAGCTTACTCGGCGGTAAAAGCCCCGACACGCACCCCAAAGAACCTTGAGTACGACGCCATCGCGCGCATTACTCACCGGCTGGTTGCTGCTGCGAAAAAGGGACCCGACGGGTTCAATACTCTGGTAGCCGCCCTGACTGACAATCGAAAGCTGTGGACCATCTTCATGGCCGATGTTGCCAGCCCCAGCAACGAACTCCCTGCGGAGTTGAAGGATCACATCGCCTATCTGACTGAGTTCACGCGACAACACACCAGCAAGGTCCTAGCCCGCGAGGCCAGCGTAGCACCTCTGGTTGAAATCAACACGGCCATCATGCGTGGCCTACGAAGCGGAGCCCCATGATATGAGTGGACTAGTCCTAAAACTCGCCCCCAAAGAACGTGTTCTGGTCAACGGCGCGGTCATTGAGAACGGTGATCGCCGCAGTCGGTTGTCGATCGTAACACCTGACGCCAACATTTTGCGCCTGCGTGATGCGATCCACCCCGAGGAAGCCAACACTCCGGTGCGTCGTGTCTGTTATGCTGCACAATTGGTCCTGACTGGCGACATCGATGCCCAAGAAGATCGACTGCCAATGTTGCGCCGGATCGAGGATCTGAGCCAGGTGTTCACCGACCCCGACAGCCGGGCCTCCTTGGCAGAGGCAACCGAGGCCGTGATCCAGAACAACCACTACCGATGCCTAAAAGCGCTGCGCACACTCCTGCAGCGTGAAGATCGGTTGATGGCGGTGCGCGCATCATGACCTATCAACCGATCATCCCGTCGAATGGCATCGTTGGCTGGAACTTCCTTCAGGCAACGTACGACAAACAGTTCGAAACATTCACCAAGGATGCCGTCTTGCAACGCGAGACGGACTACTTTGTGGAGAATATCGGCAATGTAAAATCAGCCGAGGACCTTTTGTCCGATACGCGCTTACTAACGGTTGCGCTGGACGCTTTTGGGCTGGGCGAAGATATCTACAAAAAGGCTTATCTGGAAAAGATCCTAACGGACGGAACTGCCGCCGACGACGCTTTGGCTAACAAGCTGGGCGACGACCGCTATGTGCAGTTCAGCAACGCTTTTGGATTTGGCCCTGGCGACACCGTCAAAACCGGGTCTGCTCAGGAAATGGCCGATCTGGTTTTCACTAACAAGGTTCAGTCCTTTGAGGAAGCCGTTGGCGAGCAAGAGGCATCGATGCGTGTTGCCCTGTATGGTCAGCGCGAACTGGTCAATGTTGCCGGAGAAGAATCCAGTGTCGACACCAAGTGGTTCAACGTGATGGGTCAGTCCGCTCTTCGTGAAATGTTCGAAATCGCACTGGGCCTTCCGGAGAGCTTGTCTCAGATCGATCTAGACCAGCAGCTGGAAACATTCAAAGACCGCGCTTCATCAGTGTTTGGAACTGAAGACGTCGCTGACTTTGCCGATCCTGAGCTGATGGAGAAGCTGGTCATTACCTACTTGGCACGTGAACAGCTTACCAGTTTTGAAGCATCACAATCCGCAGGCGCAACTGCTCTTATGTTGTTGCAGTCCTAACACTCAGGTCTTTTGAAAAATGGCGCGGCGGGTATGACCCGAACCGCGCTATTTTGCTGCGTTATGTAAATTTAAAGCCAGAGCTTTCGTTACCGAGCTTTACCAGCACGACGCAGCATCAAATTCAGACGGTTGAAGCTGTTCTGAATTCCTTCTGGATCATTTTTCCCAAAGAAACTGTCCAATTCTGGCCAGATCCGCACTGCCTGGTCCAGAGTTACGTCACTGCCTTCGGAATATAGGCCCGCCCGGATCATCACTTCGGATTGTTCATAGGTGCCAAGATACTTGCGTACGTCGGAAATGATTTCATTCTCTTCAGGCGTAGCTGCAGCAGGCAAACTACGTGAAACTGACCGAGAGACATCAATGGCTGGGAAACGTCCACGCTCGGCAATCTCTCGATTCAACACAATGTGACCATCCAGAACCCCGCGCAGAATATCTGCAATTGGCTCGTCCATGTCCGATCCCGCAACCAAGACACTGAACACCGCAGTTATATCGCCCTGCCCTTCTGCCCCTGGGCCCGCACGTTCACACAGACCCGTAATCAGAGGTGTCACTGACGGGGGGTAGCCACGAAGGGCTGGTGCCTCTCCTGACGCTACCGCAATTTCGCGATGGGCTTCTGCAAATCGAGTTACCGAGTCAGCCAGAAACAGAACATTTTTCCCTTGGTCCCGAAAATGTTCAGCCACAGCCATGGCCGACCATGCGCAGCGTCGCCGCACTAAAGCGGACTGATCTGACGTTGCGGCCACAACAACAGAGCGCTTCATTCCCTCTGGGCCCAACACATGGTCAACAAAGTGCTTCACTTCACGACCACGTTCACCGATCAGCGCCATTACGACAACATCAGCGTCCATATTTTGCGCCAACTGCGCCAACAGAGTCGATTTACCAACCCCAGAACCTGCAAAGAGACCGACTCGCTGCCCACAAACAATCGGGAGAATCGTATTTAGCACCGACATACCAGTCGGAAGACGAGCTCCCAAAGGTTTGCGTTCAGCCGCCCGCGGAGGCGGCGCCATCAGGTCTCGGGAAGCTCCGCCGCGTAGCATCGGGTTTCCATCTAGTGGTGCACCGAAAGGGTCAATCACCCTGCCAATCCACCTGTCATCAGGGGCAAATTCTGGTGTCGGATACAGTAAAACCGGATCCTTGATCGCCACACGATTTGGTGCAGTGTCAGGTAACATACTGACATAATTCATATTAATCATCATCACTTCACCAGACAGCTCATCACCATCCTGGCGTTTCAAAACCAAACGGTCTCCGATGCGCGCGGTGTTCCCCAAGCCTGAAATTTCAATAACACCACCGGTAATTCCGGTCACCCTGCCTACCGGTGTACTAAGCCGTTTACTGGCTATTTCCTGGGTCAGTGCATTCAGGTCAGCGGTCATTGTGGGTTCTCCAACGTGTTTCTGAAAACAATTTCTAAAGGAATCAGGGTTAAGTCTTGGTTGAAATCAATCGAGGGAGAAGCCCCGATGTTCACAAAGCTGAATGTCTTTACACTAGCAAATGCTATGGCGACCCATGCCGGGACACGTCAGGCATTGGTGTCTCAGAATATCGCAAATGCCGATACGCCTGGCTATCACGCCAAAGACATCAAACCATTTTCCGAAGTATTTGACGACAACACCCAGCCGGGTGAAATGCGCGCCAGCCGAAGCAATCACCTGAACGGTTCCTCCGGTCAGGGAACGGACTGGACTGTCAGCACAACGGAAGCCGGTAATGACCCCAATGATAACTCAGTTTCGATAGAATCCGAAATCCTAAAAGGGGTCGAGGTAAAGCGTCAGCATGACAAGGCTCTCGCGATCTACAAATCTTCCATGAACATTCTGCGCACCAGTCTCGGTCGCAACTAAGGAGGTTTCGAATAATGAGTGAATTTTCCAACGCATTGACCGCATCGTCGAGTGGCCTGAAAGCTCAGGCCAACCGTCTGCGTCACGTTTCCGAAAACATCTCGAATGCGGATACACCTGGATATCGTCGTAAGACAGTCCCATTTGAATCCGTGCGCGACATGAATAGCGACGTTGAAGCAGTTAGGGTCGGTCGGGTCCATCTGGACCGCACAGATCTTACACAGGTGTATGACCCGTCGCATCCAATGGCTGACCAAAGTGGTCACTACGAAGGGTCAAACGTCGATCTGATGATCGAGATCGCTGACGCCCGCGAGGCCCAGCGCAGCTACGAAGCTAACCTAAAAATGTTCGATCAAACGCGGCAAATGTCCGCCTCTTTGATGGAATTACTACGCAGATAACTAGAACCAGAGGAGATCCAGAATGGATATTCGCAGTCTTTCCGCCGCCAGTGGCTATGCAGCAGCACGCCCAGCGACCAAAATCGACCCCGAGCACGCAGGCAATGATGCCGGCGCGCTTCTGAAGAATAGTTTTCAGGACTTTACTGCAACCCTGCAACAAAGTGAGCAAACATCTGTTGCTGCCATGACAGGTGGTGCAGACCCGCATGCGTTGGTTCAGGCACTGGCCCAAACAGAACTGGCTGTTGAAACAGCCGTGACCGTTCGGAACAAGGTCGTAGAGGCCTACCAAGAAATCCTACGGATGCCGGTCTAAGCCATGATGAGCGAAGGGCAATTCTACGACACTCTGCGCCAGGCAATGTGGACCGCCGTTATATCGTCGACTCCAATCCTGACCGTTGCGCTGGTTGTCGGGCTGAGCATCGGTCTGTTTCAGGCCCTAACTTCGGTCCAGGAAATGACCCTGACCTTTGTGCCTAAACTGGCTGCCATCGTGGTCGTCTTTTGGATGACCATGGGCTTCATGACACAAACGATGCTGGCCTTTTTTCATGGCCACATCATTCCTCTGATTATTGGAGCCTCCTAATGGAAACCGCAGGTTACGCTACACTATCCCGTCAATCAGGCCTGATGCGCGAAATGCAGGTCGTGGCGAACAACATCGCCAACTCGGCCACAACCGGCTATCGGCAGGAAGGTCTGATTTTTTCAGAATACATCCAGTCAGGGCCTGAACAATCGTCATTGTCGATGGCGCGGGCCAACATCCGCAATACATCGACAGAACAAGGCGCACTGACCAAAACCAACGGCACCTTTGACCTCGCTATCGAAGGTGATGGTTATTTCAAGGTCGAAACCCCGATGGGCGAACGCCTTACACGGGCTGGTGCCTTCTCGCCAAATGCTGATGGTGATCTGGTCACAGCTGATGGATATCGGGTTCTGGATGGCGGTGATTCACCGGTCTTCGTTCCCGGCGATGCCGAAACCATTAGCATCTCTGCAGATGGCACAATCAGCGCGGATGGCACTCCACTGGGCCAGATCGGACTATTCATGCCAACCGAATCACACACCATGGTGCGCGAAGATGGGGTGATGTTCCGAGTAGATGGCGACATCGAAGAGACTGATCAGGCACAAATCCTGCAAGGGTTTGTCGAAGGATCCAACGTCAACGCAATTTCCCAGATGGCCCGGATGATCGAAATCCAGCGCTCTTATGAAATGGGTCAAAGTTTCCTTGAAACCGAAGACCAGCGCATCCGCAACGCCATCAAAAACCTAATTAAGTAATACGAATCGAAGGAGAATCCCGATGCGTGCCCTAAAGATTGCAGCCACCGGAATGAGCGCACAGCAAATGCGCGTCGAAACCATTTCGAACAACCTCGCCAACATGAATACGACCGCCTACAACGCGCGCCGTGCGGAATTTGCCGATCTCCACTATCAGCAGGTTTCCCGTGCAGGCACCGTTAACTCCTCGGATGGTACTGTGCTGCCAACTGGTGTTCAGGTTGGTTTGGGTGTGCGTCCTTCCGCGATCTCAGTCCATCTCGCTCAGGGTGCGCTGACACAAACCGGCAACGATCTTGATGTAGCAATTGACGGCAAAGGTTACCTAGAAGTGACGCTGGCGTCGGGTGAGCCGGCCTTTACGCGTGACGGTTCACTGAAGCGGTCGGCCGAGGGTTTGATCGTCACCTCTGACGGATTGGCTGTTTCCCCCGATATCACCATCCCGTCAGACGCACGCAGCATTTCGATCAATGGCGAAGGCGAAGTCTATGCCTATTTTGATGACGCCGCCGAAGGTCAGCTGCTAGGTCAGTTAACCCTGTCAGGCTTTGCTAACCCAAAGGGACTTGAGGCACGCGGCAACAACCTGTTCACCGAAACAGAAGCATCAGGTGCACCAGTGGTTTCCACACCCGGAGAAGATGGCTTGGGATCATTGCGCCAAGGCTACATCGAGGCCAGCTCGGTTGATGCAGTACGCGAAGTCACCGAACTGATCGAAGCCCAGCGCGGCTATGAAATGAACGCCAAAGTCATCTCGGCAGTCGACCAGATGATGAGCGCAACAACGCAGGTGCGCTAATGAAACTGGTCCTCACATTCTTGATGGTTCTGATGGCTCAATCCGGTTGGGCAGACACCTTGGTGCCTGTGCGCACAATCAGGGCCAAACAAATCATCCATGCCGAAGATCTGGCTTACAAGTCGGTAGATATTGCGGGGGCCTTTTCAGATCCGGCCGAGTTGATAGGCCAAGAAGCCAGAGTATCGCTTTACGCCGGACGCCCCATTCGCCCTGGCGACGTTGGCCCGCCAGCAATTGTTGAGCGTAACGATTTGGTGGTGCTCAAATTTCGCCGTGGCGGACTATTAATTTCAACCGAAGGCCGTTCCTTGGGCCGCGGTTCAGAAGGCGACATCATTCGAGCAATGAATTTGTCGTCTCGCAGCACACTATCCGGGCGCATTGGCGCTGACGGTTCTATTGAGGTAAGATAATGCACAAGAAATTGACACTGGCCAGAATGGCAGTATTGGGATTGGCTTTGCTAAGTGCCTGTGGGCGCATGGACCATATCGGCAAAGAGCCCAGCTTTACACCTGCCAATGAAACCCCCGAACACGTGGCAATGCTTTGGCAGGGCCTGCCGAACAGTACCCAGCCCCAGCGCACGGTCGACAGCTCATCGCTTTGGAGCGGTGAGAGACAGTCCCTTTTGGGCGACCGCCGCGCTGTTCGCAAAGGCGACATCCTAACTGTCGTCATTGAAATTGACGAAAAAGCCGAAATCTCAAACGGTACGTCTCGTTCCCGTTCGGGTGACGAATCAATGGGCGTTTCCAACCTGCTGGGCGTTCCACAGCGCATCGACGAACATTTGCCTGATGGGGCATCCATGGCGACCGCAGTCGAACTGGGCAGCAGCAGCAGCACAACAGGCAAGGGATCGGTCAAACGGAACGAAAAATTGACCTTGCGGGTCGCGGCAACCATTGTCGATGTTCTGCCAAACGGTGTTCTGGCGATCAATGGATCTCAGGAACTGCGGGTAAACTTTGAAATGCGCGAACTGCTGGTATCCGGATTTGTGCGGCCCGAAGACATTAGCCGACAGAACGAAATCACCTACGATAAAATTGCTTCGGCCCGTGTTTCCTACGGTGGTCGTGGGCAAATCTCCGATGTGCAACAGCCGCGCTATGGCCAGCAGTTGCTTGATGTCGTCCTGCCATTCTGAGGGTTCCCATGTTATCAAAACTACTGCCCGTAATCCTACTCATCATCGGCACCGGCGGCGGCATTGGTGCTGGCATAATGCTGGCACCCGAACCTGAGGTACACGAAGCCATCGCAGGAGAAGCTCACCAAGCTCCTCCTGCGGAGGAAGAGGCTCACGCCGAAGGCGAGGCCCCACAGTACATATATGTAAAACTGGCCAATCAGTTTGTTGTGCCTGTGGTCGAGCGCGATGAATTGTCAGCCTTGGTCGTTATGTCGCTGAGCCTAGAGGCCGTTGATGGAATGAGTGATCAGATTTATGCCTTGGAGCCAAAACTGCGAGACACACTTTTGCAGGTTCTGTTCGATCACGCCAATATGGGTGGGTTCCGCGGCGCCTTTACCCGGTCGGACGTCATGCGACCACTGCGCACGGCCCTACGTGAGGCAGCACAGAGAGAAATTGGCACAGACATTAAGGACGTCTTGATCCTGGATATATCCCGCCAGGACGTCTGACTTTCACCAAACGGCGCTAACGAACGAAAAAGGGCCAAACCTATTAGGTTTGGCCCTTTTATTTTGAACACTGACTGCGCAGTCTTGCTAAGTTACGCGTGAGCTTCAGTCATAGAAACTACAGCTTACAATCAAGCATGCCCAAGCAGTTGTGCCTCAAGCTTCTTGATACGCTCCAGCTTCTGGCGCTTGCGCTCATCATCTGCCATAGTCTGAACCGCATGTTTACGGCCAAATGCCTTGCGGACCTGGTCCATTGCCTTGAGCTTGCGCGCCGTAACTTGAGCGAGCTCGATGTTGAGCTGCCGACGCGTCCGGCTGTGCCAGCCTTGCCATAACAAATCAGCGCCCAGCGCACGCATGGCATGGTCATTTTCAGCTTGTTGGCGTGTTTCCTTTATCTGGGCATCAAGCTTGGCGATTTTCCCACGCAAAGCGGCGTCCTCATCCAGGATCGGTTTGATCTTGGCATGCTCACGCAAGTACTGTGCTTCGGTAACGGCCGCCATTTGATCCAGTTTTTTCTGATTCATCAGACCTGTCCTTTAGCGCGCTGTCGTATTTTTTCTGCGAACCGAATAGCTGCAGCCACCGGTGCGTAATGTTCTTCCAAGATCTCATCACCGACCTCGATCGTTGCATGCAAAGCCCGCGCCGTTGGCGGATCGCTGTGAATTGGAATTGCATGTTCATTCGCAATCTGGCGGATTACTGCCGCAACGTCATCGACCCCTTTGGCAACACAGGTCGGAGCAGTTCCACGTTCACGACCCCACTGCAGCGCAACCGCATAGTGGGTTGGGTTAACGATAATAACATCAGCCTTAGGAACCTCGGCAATCATCGAATTCATAGAGATTTCCATCGCGCGTTGACGTCGCTTGCCCTTCATTTCAGGATCCCCTTCGGACTCCTTCGTCTCATCCTGGATTTCTTTGCGCGACATCATATTTTTGCGGTGATGTTCAGCATGTTGGAAACCGGCATCAATCACACCGATTCCAAGCGATATAACCAGCGCAATAAACAGAAATTCCATCCCCAACTGAGCCAACAAAGCGACCACTGTAAAGGCGCTGGTCGCGGAGGAGGCAATCATCTCTGGCAGGCGCAGGTTCATATAGAACCCAAGGCACACCGAATAGAGCACCAGCTTGGCAAAACTTTTGCCGAACTCAAAAAGCCCGGCGCGCCCAAATTTATTCTTGGCATTGGAAATGACAGAAATGCGCGACAGCTTCATCGCTAGTTTGCTGGGCGCAAATACAAGAGCCTTTTGGCCGATTATTGATAAGAGCACCAAAGCAAAAGGTATGAAGAACCACGGCAGAACGGCGCTACTGACTGCAGACATCAACCCGCCGGTCGGAGCGGCAGCCGGGCCTTCAAAAAACAACTGTGCCAAACGATCAGGTTGATCCAGAAACATCATCAAGGCCGATCCAAGTGACCGAACAGAACCGGCGCCAAAGGCGTAGAAGGCAACGACTAAACCGGCATAAGCAGCAGCCACCGAGAGATCAGTGGATTTAGCAACTTCACCTTTTTCCCGCGCCTTTTTTAGTTTTTCCGGCGTCGGGTCAAATGACTTGTCTGTATCATCGTCCTGTCCGCTCATGGCATCCCACCTCCGGGATCAGCAAAGAACGTCATCAAGGCCTCGCTCCAGACCTTTAGGATCATTGGGCTGGCAACCATGAGAATGAACAATCCACCAAACGTAATCACCGGCGCACCAACGAAAGCAACCATCAGTGACGGCATGGCTCGGTTGATGACACCAAGGGTCAGATTGTACAGCACCGACGCAATCAGAAATGGTGCGGCCAAGGTAAACGCCAACGAAAAGGCGCTTGAAACTCGATAGACACCCCATTCAGACAACCCGCTACCGTCTGGGAACTCCCCGGCTGGGAACATCTGGTAGGAGTAGATCAAAAACTCGGCAACGCGGACGTGTAACCCCATCATCATTGCCAGGGCCAAGCCGCTGATCAGCAAAACTGCACCAATGGCAGGCATCGGTTCTGACCCAATACCACCAAGAACCTGGGACAAAGATGTCGCTTGCGCCGCCATTGACCCGGTTGTCTGAAGAACATGAACAAAGAACCGAATACTGGCCCCAAGCGCCAAACCGATGATCGATTCTGTCACCACAAATTTGGCATAGTGCATCAGGCTGTCAGGTTGTGGGAAAACGGGCAAGGCTGGCGCCACGATAAACGTGAACGCCAGCGCAATCGCCAGTTTGATACGTGTCGACACATACTGCTCTCCGAACCCGGGGAGCATCGCGGTGACAGCCGAAACACGCAGGAACACAATGGCCCCTTGCCAGAACCCAGCCCCCAAGAGCGCTACAAGTTCGGCCGACAGAAACGGCGTCATGCGGCGACCATTCCTACCAGTGCCGGACGGGCATCCAATCCGATTTCCTCAAAGGATAGCACTGGGTTTGCAATACCTCGCGCCTTTAGGATTGTGCGCAGGTAACGGCGGCGGCGGGTCGATGTGACCACTGCAGGGAATATTCCCTGTTCGGAAATCATATTCAGCCTATCAGACAGCCCCTCAGCCAGTTGATTAAAGAGATCCGGTGGCAAGGCGATATCCATCCCACCATTCTGAGTGTCTATCTGGTAGGTCGAGAATTTATCTTCCCACTCCGGAGCCAGCTGAACCAACGGGATGGTTCCGTCTTCACGTTTCATTTCGGCAACCAGCTGGAAACCAAGACGCTGGCGAACAAGTTCGCAGATCATCTCTGGCTGAGTGCTTTGCATCCGGGCCTCAGCAATGGCCTCTAGGATCAATGGCATATTCCGGATTGAAACTTTCTCATCCAGCAATAGACGAAGAACCGCATGCAACGTATCGATTGGCACTTTGTCCGGGATCAGTTCATCCAAAAGCTTTTTGTTGGCCTCGGACCGGAACGTATCAGACAATTGTGTCATCTCGTTCAACAGACGGCGCAGTGACTTCAAGGTCAGCAGTCTAGAGAAGTTCTGCTTCATTACCTCGAGCAGGTGTGTCGCCAGAATTTCCGGTGGGGAAACGATTGTAGCACCAATCAGCGCGGCGTCTTCCTGGTGTGTCGTCGAAATCCATCGTGCTGGCGCACCATAGACTGGCTCAGTCACATCTGTGCCACTGGGAAGGGACTCATGTGAGTCTGGCATCAGCGCCAGCACCATATCCGGATGCAAAGTACCACGGGCCTGTTCAACCCCTTGCACCTTGATCAGGTAAGTTCCTGTTTGCAGCTCAGGCTCATCCGTCAGTCGAATTTCAGGTAGAATCAAGCCAAAGACACCCGCCACATGGGTCCGCATGTTGGCAATTCGGGTATCCAGACCTGTTCCCGCATCCAGCACCATACCAACCAGATCCGGCGCAAACTCCAGGTGCACATCATCCAGATCCAGAATGTCACCCAATGGCTTCGCAGCTACGGCTTCTGTGCCTTCTTCGATCTGCTCTTCAATTTCGGCCTCTGCCTCTGCAGCGATCTTTTTGTGCATCTGATATGCTATGAAGCCAAGAACTAAGCCTCCGATCATAAAGGGGACAAAAGGCAGCCCCGGCACCAAGGCAAACAGGCACATCAAGATGGAGACAGTTGCCAATGCTGCAGGATGCCTGCCCAGCTGATCACCAATCGCAACGTCAGTTGTACCCTGGTTTCCACCGCGGGCCAGCAACAGGGCTGCAGCGATCGAAATGATTACCGATGGGATCTGTGAAACCAGACCATCACCAACAGTCAAAATGGCATAGGTTTCAAACGCCGCGCCAATAGGCATACCCTGAACCAGAACACCCATGGCCAATCCCATGAGCAAGTTCATCATGGTAATCAGCAAACCGGCAACAGCATCGCCTTTTACGAACTTCGACGCACCGTCGAGGGACCCGTAGAATGTGGTTTCCTGCTGTTCCCGCTCACGTCGCTCTTTGGCGCCGGCGTGGTCAATCGCACCCGAGGACAAATCCGCGTCGATTGCCATCTGCTTGCCCGGCATCGCATCCAAGGCAAAACGGGCGCCGACCTCGGCCATGCGGGTTGCACCCTTGTTGATGACCATAAAGTTGACGATCAACAGGACGCCAAACACCACCAAGCCCAAGAATACGCTGCCGCCCATGACGAACTGCGCAAATCCCTGAATCACGTTACCAGCCGCGTCAGTCCCTGTATGACCCTGGCCAATGATCAGCTTGGTCGATGATACGTTCAACGACAGTCGCAGCATCAATGAAGCGAGCAGAACCGTTGGAAAAGCGGAAAATTCCAGCGGCCGCTCGATAAACAGAGTGATCGTAAAGATTAGGATCGCCAAACCAAACGAGGCGGCGAGCCCAACATCAAGGATCCAGGCAGGCACAGGCAAGATCATCATTACAATGATCGCCATCAGCGCAAGCGCTAGCAATATGGTCGGGCTGAACAGCTCTTTTGTTGATAGATTAGGCACTTTGATGAGCTCTCATTCAATCATTATCAGGGCACGTGACGATGCAACGGAACCGGCCATAGGGACTAACGACCCCATGGAAACAGAACCTTGCGAAATCAGCGGTGACGGCGTGTGAAGACTGGCCAGTGGAAGCGGCCCATCAGATGAATTGCGACGGCGGGTTCGGCCTGGCAGAGCTGCTACCGTTGTTGCAGGTGACAAATCGGCACGAATTCGATCGAAGCGTGCGGTGTAACGGTTTGCATAGGTCGGAGTGCGGGAGTGGTAAGCCCCGGCGGCCTTGGACCAATCGCCCATTTCAGCGTATAATTTCTTGAGGAACTTGGCAGCGTATTGCGCATTCGCAACCGGGTCGAACATCTGATCAATCGAGTCGAATTCAGATCCGTGCCATTTGAAATTTATCTGGAAGCAACCAACATCAAAACTGCGGGCGCCGCGTTTGAAATGAGAAAAGACGTAGGCACGCGCCTCATCTTCGTTTTCAAACCACTTACCAGCGCCCTCCATGTTCACAGTCCAAGGCCAAGGCTGCAGGCCCTGTTTACCGCCGCGTCCCGTTTCGGTTCTGGTAATTGTACGTAAAACATCCAGTGGCACGCCAGAATCCCGCGCCGCACGTTGCGCTGCCATATCACACAGCGCGGCCACGTGTTGCTTTGCGGATGCATGGGCACTGCCCATAGGTAACGCCCCAAATAGCATCGCCACGCAGAAAATTGCGGCGGTGATTCCCTTTAATTCAGGAAACACGCAACGCATTACGGACGTTCTGCAGCACAATTCTTTGTTTTTATTCGGCATTCTGCCTATTCCAGATTTGGGTTTTCCCTCCCCTAAGGTAGGCCCAGAGGATTGACAAAGAGTTATCGCGGAACGCAAAAGGCCGCCCGTGTTGGGCGGCCGCTGCGTGCTCAATGTTGTAGATCAGGTCCTATGGATAACTGAACCGTTGTATTACTCTTCGCCATCGTCGACAGGAGCAACACCTTGCAGCAAAGCCTCAATTTGAGTGCGTGTCCCTACGCTGCTTTCAACCAAAGCACGCGCATGCGCCAATGGTGACATGTCCTCAGGCCCCTGGACTTGCGCATCCAGCTGAGCAGTAACATCTGCAACCTGGCTGAATTGCCCATCATCGCCGGGCGTTATTGCCTCTAGGTTTTCGGAATGCCAGAACCCGCGCGCTGCAGCGTCAACTTCTTGTTCTGCCAGTAGATACTCGCCAGCTCGGCCAAATTCCCCATTCTGCCACAGGGCTTGAGCCCGAAGTTTGTTAGCTGCAGGGCCATCCAGCCCCATTAATTCCACCAATGCCCTGTGAGGCAAATCCATACCCAAGGCGGCCTCGGCCATCATCAACCGACGCGCTTCATCTTTTGGCTCCAGAGCCATTTTCATCAACAAGGATTGAGCCTGCTGCGCGAAACCGAGATCCAACAAGCGACGTGCCATGACATCAGCCACAGGTACTGCTTCTGCCGCAGTTGCGTCCTCAGCAAAGATGAGCGCGTATTGCAAAAATGTTACGTCGTTTGCACGTTCGGTCAGAAGTGTCATAACCGGCTCAACAGCATCAGCATAGGCAATTGGGCCATCTTGATCTGGTAGATCGTTAAGCGCAGCAAAGGCCTCGGTGAAACTACCGGTCAACGACAGAGCCATAACTTCTGCCTGACGAAGCTCAGCTCCCAATTCGCTATCGCGAATCTCCAGCTCATAAGATGCAACCAGTTCAGGAAGATCAGGAGAAAGCGCCTTACGCTCTTTGTAGCTAAGCTTAATCAGTTCTATCAGCGCTCGTGGAGCATTTTCGGTGCGTTCCGCCAGCTCTTCCTTCAATTCTTCGGCCACAGTTTCTGTGTCCCCGGCCATATCGGCGATTGCCGCCTGCGCCAAATTGATATCTGGAACGTCCTCAACGCCGGTTCGATCAACAGAGCGCAAAGCTGCAGAGGCCATGTGTTGATCACCAGAGTCGGCGAACAATGTGCTGATTTCGGGCCCCAGGTGAACACGCAAATGCACAGGCATACGCGCCAGCGTTTGCTGAATCGCCTCGGTGTTGGCATTTCTTTTCAAAGTACCATCAGCAAGGGCAGCCCAAAAAGCCGCGTCACTATCACAGGACTGTTGCCCGGCAAAAGGATGCGTAGCTGACAATTGTCCACCGTCCATCAGAACAGCCATGGCCGACAGTTTATCCCCACGAGCATCGCCAGTTGGCAACATATCCAGCATAGTACGGGCCTCTGCACCAAACCCAAAATAGAGATAGGTCCTGGCCAAAGTCAGAACAGTGTCCAAGTCTACCCGATCAAACTCCTTAAATAGAGCTGCACGGAGTGGCCCGACCTGATCTGCAAAAGATGACTCGCCACCCCAATTGTAAACGGCCAATTCCGAAGATCGGCTACAGTGTTTCGGCGTATCAACATCTGGCGCCAGCTGCGGCATCATCCCCATTTCCCGATCCACTGCTGTGGTCACAGACAGGTGGTCCAATGGGTTCATTGGTCGGTCTTGTGTATCAAGCGGCGTAACTATGTTCGGAGCATTCTCGTCAGTGACCTCAGTCACGACCAGATCCAACAGGCCTTGATTGGTCGCTCGCCCGATTTGCTGCAATAGACGCTGCTCGGACGCGTTGACCGCTGCCGCACGCGCAGTTTCATCCATATCCAATAGTAGATCCACCGACGGCAGAGCTATCTCCCGCTGCTCCGGCTCTTCCGCTTGGCGCAAATCTGCCAACGGGCCGGGCAAAATGACTTCTGGCTGTGGTTCTGGTTCGGGCGCCTCTACAGGCTGTAGATGAACCGATTGAGGAATTCCCCCCATCGCAGCCGAACGCCCCGCAAACGCTGCAGCCAGATCCAGCTCCATTGGCGATTCTTGAATTTGTTGTGGAGACAGATTGAACCGATAACCAGATCCGCCTGATGGAAGACCCAGGGGCAATACACCACTGAATGTTGAGTAAGTTTGTCCAGCCTTACCATCCCGAATATCGATGACCAGATAGCCATCTTTTTGGACATAGGATTTGATTTCGCAATCACATCCAAGCTGAATCCGAAGTGGGTTTCCTGCTCCGCTCTGTTGCAATGACTGCAAGCGAGTGCGTGGAATTCGGTTAAACACCTGGGACGTATCAATAACTGCCCCAGGACGGTTAATTTTCAAAGTTGCCGTTTTACCGGCCCGGGTTAGCGACCACTTTGCATTTTCAGGCAACCGCATAACTAGACGAGAAAACCCATCATGCTCGCCCGAGCGGGCGACAATGGTCTCGGCCTGAGCCGGAGCGGCCGCCAAAAGTGCGACCGATAATGCAACTGCCTGACGGATCATGCGGCTTCCTGTTTCACAGATTTCAGGGCTTCTTCCAGTTCAGAAAACCCAGGACGGATATGCGACGGAGTATTCTGACGTCCGACTTCAATGCAGATCGCTGCAGCGTGATTGTGAAGATTGGCGACCAGAACTTCGCGAATCAACTGATGGAAGTGCGCGTCTTCCTCAGTCACCGCTTTAACCTTGGCGGCAAATGGACCAACGAGACCGTATGCCAGGAACACCCCAAGGAAAGTACCAACAAGCGCGCCACCAATCATTTTACCCAGAATTTCAGGTGGCTGATCGATAGAGCCCATTGTCTTAATGATACCCAGAACCGCCGCAACAATTCCCAAGGCGGGCAGACCATCGGCCAGTGTCTGCAGCGCGTGGCTGGAATGAAGAGCATGGTGCTGGTTAGCCTCAATGCGCTTTTCGAGAACTTCTTCGACCTGATGTGGGTCGTCATAGTTCATCGAAGCCGAACGCATAGTGTCGCAAATCAGGTTCACGGCTTCTTTATCGGCCAGAATCCTTGGGTACTTGCCAAAGACTGTCGAGTTTTCCGGGTCTTCGATGTGCTGCTCCACCTCAACCGGATTGGCGCGTGCGATCCGAATCAACCCGAACAACAGGCAAAGCAAGTCACGATAGTCTTCCGGCTTCCACTTGGGGCCTTTGAAAACTTTTCCCATGTCTTTCAGCGTATGTTTAATGCCTGCCATATCATTGCTGATCATAAAGGCACCTACTCCGGCGCCGCCGATCATCATCAATTCAAATGGCATGGCTTTCAGGATGATTCCCATTTTGCCGCCGGCGGCAAGATAGCCACCGAACACCATCACGAAAATCATTGTAATACCAAGAATGCCGATCATAAGGGCTCTCCGAATTTCTTTATCTTTAATCAGCCTAGGTGAGTCGGATTAAAACTTCCTAAGCTTCGAAACAGGAATCACTCTTTTGGTACCGAGCTGTTACGCCCTGCCAGAACAACACTGATTGTATAAGCCGCCTGAGGGCTAAGACCGGCCATGATTCCAGCTGCCGCTTCGGGTTTCATCCGAGCAAGAAAGCCAGCAGCAAAACCTGGATCCATTTCCTCAAACAACGGAGCTGATTCTTTTGGCTTCATCTGCTCATAAACCGCCGTCAGACGAGTCAGGTCCGATTCGGTCGCACCATCAGCCAAAGATAACGTTGCTTCCAGGTTGGCCTCAGCTGACTGAAGTGCCGCAAGTTTCTGGGTGATCGCCTGATCTGCAATCTCCATCGCTTTCATCCGATCTTCGATCTCAGCTTCGCGTGCAGCCAGAGCGTCTTCGCGCTGCTGGAACGCAACTAACATGTGCTGCAATTCAGCCGACGATGGTATCGATTCGCTGTGCTTCACGTCATCATTACTGTGTGTTTCGGCCTCTGGAAGGCTAGCAACTTCGCGGGCAATTGCTGGACCAGCTTCAAAGCCAAGACGCAATGCAGCTGAACCAAGCAACAGAACCGACAACATGAACAAAGTGCCAACACGAGTCCGACGTGCATTCTTGGATTTATTTGCTTTGGTCATCAGGCAACCCGACTTTGGTTACGGTTATGACGAACAAACATCAAACCCGAAGATGCTTTTTCCGGCTCATCCAACGAAACCTTTTCCGATTTAGCTGGCGATGCCAGAGCTTCTGCCAAGGCGTCGTTCTCTTCATTGGCCTGCGGGCTTTTAGTGACTTCAGCAGGCAAATCGTGCATCGAAGCCATCATCAATTCCAATCTCTGAGCGACTGTTTCAGCACGGCCAGTCAGTGCTTCCAATGACTTAGTAGAGCCATCAGACATCGCACGGGCTGCCACCAGAGATTTGTTAAGGTCATCAACCTGGGCCGACAGCACGGCAACCGCACCCCCAACACCCTTTTCCAGGTCGTTAAACCGATTCAGCCGCCGTGCCAGCACGAAGCAATACAATCCAGACCCAAGGGCCCCTGCAACAAGCAGGATATCTGCAATCATTTCCATCCCGGTCTCCTAGTTTAATACAAAATCCATGATCAACAAATCCCGAACACGCCCCTGTCCGGTAGCAATGTTGATCCGTCGCAGCATCTGCGCCCGCAGTTTTGGAAGCGCCATAGGATCAACCAGATCCGATATTTCCAAAGCTCTGAGGTAGCTATTCAGTACATCGACAACACGCGGCAGAACTCTTTCGACTTCAACCTGATGGGCCACATCGACCTCAAGCTGCGCGCGGAACCGCAAGTGCTTCAAACCGCCTGCTTTACGCAGCGTTATCACCAGAGGGTCCATTTCAATGAAAGCAAGGTTGGCGATGTCTTCCGCCGACTCATGATTGTCTACACCGGTCAGTTCAGCGTGGTCCGCTTGCACCAAATCCGATTCTGCCTGCTTTCCAAATGGAAGCAGGCCAGCCTGGACGGCATAAAAACCACCGCCCCCACCAGCAATCGCCAGCACTAACCCTATGATCAGTGGCATTTTGCTCGGCTTCGCCGGCGTATCTTCTACGTTCGCTACAGCGTCTGTCATGGCTATTCCTAAAACGTCGTACAATCTCTTCATAACCTCATAGTGGCTAACCGAATGTTAAGGCCGATACGTCAAAACAGTTGCAAGCCGATCAGAATGTCGGTGCGACGGAGGTTAAGGTGCAGCAGATCAAGAATGTCTGGGCAGGTTTGGATACGCGCAAGCGTCTGATCATCGTGGGTTCCACGGTCATTATGATTCTTAGCGTGCTTGCAATGTCCCGTGTGGCGAATACGCCCACAATGAAATTACTCTATGCCGGGCTCGACAGTGCCTCGGCAGGTCAAGTGGTACAATCGCTGGAACAGCGTGGTACCGAGTACGAAGTGCGAGGCGGGTCCATTTATGTGCCCGTGGAACAACGCGACGAACTGCGGATGACCCTTGCAGGTGAAGGTTTACCCGCAAATGGCAGCCGCGGATATGAACTGCTCGATTCGCTCAGTGGTTTTGGCACAACTTCTCAAATGTTTGACGCCGCCTACTGGCGCGCAAAAGAAGGTGAGTTGGCCCGTACTGTTGTCGCTAGTCCTTATATATCTCAGGCTAGGGTCCACATTGCCAACACTGGATCGAATCCCTTTCAGCGGAGCGTTGAACCAACGGCATCAGTCTCTCTGATTCCAGTAGGTTCACCTATTTCTCCGGCCCAGGCCAACGCTGTTCGCTTCCTTATTGCGTCAGCAGTTACCGGTCTTTCGGTCGAAAATGTTGCAGTGATCGACGCCAATGGCGCGTTGATTGGCTCTCCTGAGGCAACAGGCTCCACAGGCACGGGCATCGATGATCGCACACAATCGATTCGCGATCGGGTTGTTCGCTTGGTTGAGGCACGTGTTGGTCAGGGAAATGCTGTTGTTGAGGTTAGTGTCGACATCGTCACCGAAACCGAAACGATCCGTGAAAAGCGCATTGATCCGGAAAGCCGCGTCGCCATTAGCACCGATGTAGAAGAACGCGCCGATTCGTCGAGCAACCAATCGGGTGAAGTCACTGTGGCTTCAAACATTCCGGATGGTGATGCTGCCTCGGGTGATGGATCCAAAGCTAACACGACTTCGACCCGGGAACGCGTTAACTACGAGATTTCGGAAACCGAAATGCAGGTCACACGTGGTCCTGGCGCCATCAGACGCCTCACGATTGCGGTACTGGTGAATGGACTTTCATCTGCAGATTCTTCGGGAACTGCTGAATTCACCCCTCGTACCGAGGAAGAACTGTCGGCAATGAAGGAGCTGATCTCGGCTGCTGTTGGTTTCAACGAAGAACGTGGCGATGTCATTACCCTGAAGTCGATGGAATTGCCTACAATCGAACCGCAGGGAACCGTCGTCTCCAACTCAATGATGGATAACGTCTTCTTCGATGCAATGGCACTAATCCAACTTGCAGCCTTGGCAATTGTCAGCCTGATTCTCGGACTATTCGTAGTCCGCCCAATCTTCGCTAACAAAGCACCACAAAATGCCATTGAGGCTCCGGACATGATGTCAGATCTACCCCAACTGGGATCCGGCGACTTTATGAGCAACCCAAATATGGGTGAAGGCATGGAGATGGCCCCCCTAACCGGCGAAATCGATGACAACTTTGGAGCTATGGCTGGCATCGGCGACATGGGTGGCATGGGTGATATGAGTGGCCTCGGCGACATGGGTGGGCTTCCTGCTCTTGGTGGCGGCTCCGACGATCCAGTCGACCGGCTTCGTTCAATGATCGGGGACCGCCAAGAAGAAACAGTCGAAATTCTGCGTGGCTGGCTTGAAGAGAGCGAGGAGAAAGCCTGATGACTATTGCTCACCTACTAGAAGATTTTGGGAATGCAGGAAAAGTTGAACCCGTCGCGACGGTTTCAGATGAACTGCTAGAAGAACAGAAACTGGTTTCCTTTGAGAACGGGTATTCAGCTGGATGGGACGATTCGGTCAAAGCTCATGACCAGGAAACGAGCAAGGTTTCTGCAACTCTGGCGAACTCGCTTGAGGACATGAGCTTTACCTTTCACGAGGCGCAAAGCCAGCTCATCGAATCGCTTGATCCAATGTTCAAAGTTTTGACCAGTGCCATCTTACCCGATGCAATGGCGGCAAGTTTCGGTCATCACATCGTCGATCAATTGACTGACATGGCAAAGGGCCAAACGGATCAGCCACTGGTAATTACAGTTGCAGCAGGTGAAGCCGGCGGCGTGCGATCAGCTCTCACGCAGAACTTTTCTGTCGACATCAAAGTACGTGAAAACAACGATCTGGCCCCAGGTCAGGCTTACCTGTGCGTTGGCGACCTAGAACGTGAAATCAACAGTGGGGCATTGCTCGACTCAATCCGCGAGTCGGTTGATGCCTTCTCCTACCAAGTTAAAGAGGATGCCAACTATGGATGATAACGCCGATCTCAAGATGAAAACTGCTGACTCCGGCAACCCGTTTAATTCAGTTCCCGTCGAAGTCGTGGTTTCCGTTGGAAAAGCCCGGCCCTTGATCCGTGATCTGGTGAACCTCGGCGAAAACGCTGTCCTGACATTGGACAAGCGTGTTGAGGATCCAGTTGACCTATATGTCGGTGACCGCCTGGTGGCCCGCGGTCAATTGGAAGAACTGGAAGGCGATCAAGCCGGACAACTGGCCGTTCGATTGACAGAAATTGCAGATCTACAAAGCGGGCTCGGATGATCCAAAGATCTTTCATTTTCTTGGCGCTGGCAGCGGTTACGCTGCTGGCGATGCCGCAGGTCGCACAGGCTCAGGAACTAAACCTGTCCCTGGCTGACAATGGATCGATTTCCGCTCGATCCATTCAGCTCATTCTATTGCTTACCGTGCTTAGCCTGGCCCCTGGCCTGGCCATTATGATCACTTGCTTTCCGTTTCTTGTAACGGTTCTTTCGATTGTGCGGCAGGGTATGGGGATGCAGCAGGCACCGCCCAACATGCTGATCATCAGCTTGGCGATGTTTCTAACCTATTTTGTAATGGAACCAGTGTTCAACGACGCATGGACCCATGGCATCAGCCCCCTAATCGAAGAGCAGTTAGGTGTAGAAGAGGCGATGACCCGTGCACTTGAGCCGTTTCGCGCCTTTATGGCTGCCCGATTGGATGCGGATACGTTCTATGCAATGTCAGATCTGCGCCCCGGAACTGAAGGCATTGATCCAACCCCAGACGCTCCATTATCCGTTCTGATCCCCAGCTTTCTGCTTTCGGAAATCTCGAGAGCCTTCCAAATTGGCTTTTTGGTTTTCCTGCCATTTCTCATCATTGATTTGGTAGTCGCGGCAATTTTGATGTCGATGGGGATGATGATGGTCCCCCCTGCCGTGGTGTCGCTTCCGTTTAAACTGGCATTCTTCGTGGTCGCCGACGGTTGGACCCTGATCGCCAGCTCCTTGGTTCGTAGCTATTACCCATAGCCACTCCACGACCCTGTTAAAATTTTGACCTCTGGTTGGGATCCCAACCAGAGGTTTTTCTGTTTTTAGCGCAGTCAACGACTAGTAAATCCCAAATAAACGTGGACGTGGACGTGGACGTGGACGTGGACGTGGACGTGGACGTGGACGTGGACGTGGACGTGGACGTGGACGTGGACGTGGACGTGGACGTGGA
>NZ_QHLQ01000030.1 GCF_011813015.1 Parasedimentitalea denitrificans
CACAGGCAACGCGCCGCATAATCAAACCAACCAGATGAGCCAAACTCTCACTTAGTTTAGGCCGCCTTTGGACCCAAAAACTCTGCCGACGCACAGAGCTTCCGCGTGGTTGTCCATGAAGTCGTCAAAATCATCGCCTGATACGCCAGATATTGCCGCGCGGGTGATGAATATCCCGACAAGCAGTGCGTCCAAGTCCCGCATCTTAGCGGCTAGGTTCGCTTCAATGACGTCGCTTGGTAGAACTCCGGCACAATTTTGCAGCAGGTCATTGCAGACCACGTCCTCAAACTGCCGCCAGAGTACATGAACCGGCCGGCGAGCACGGTTGTGAAGGTGCAATAGCGCATACGGCCCAATGCCTCTGTGAAGGATGTCATGCACATCATCGGTGACGCGCATCTCAAACCGGTTGCGAAGCTGTTTGGAACCAAGATGCATCTCAAACCGTCAAACTTGGCTTTGGTTCCGGTCACTCAGATCAAGTGGAGGCTTTAAGTGTTCCAACAACCGCTGTACGCGCTGACCAGCCGAACCCATGGGCCAGCAGTCGCCGTTGGACGCGGCCGGGGTAGTCCGAGACGATGGCGTCAACGCCGAGGCCGATCATCTGGTCGATCTCTTCCACTTCGTTCACTGTCCAGACCGCGACTCTTAACCCCAGGTCTTGTGCTCTGGCGACTGCCTCTGCTGTGACGTCCTGGAAATAGGGGCACCACAGGGAGCCTCCGGCTTGGGCGACGAGTTCGGGTGCGATTACAGTCCCGGTTGTCAGATCGGGGCAGGCCGTGATGGCATGGTCTTCACCGGCATCAGCTGCGTTGTCTGGCAGTTGGGTCAGGAATGAGGTCGGCATCTCAGGCGCTATGCGTTTGCACTCTGCCAGCAGGTTCCAATCAAAGCTGTGCATCAGCGTTCGCTCTGACAGCCCAAAGGAACGTACTTCATTGGCCACGGCTGTGACGATTGCAGAACGCGCAGCCGCGTCCTGTAGCTTGTCCGGGTCCGATTTGATTTCCAGCATCATATGTACGTCTTCGTATTCGGGCTGGGTTATCAGCCGACATAGATCGCTTAGCTTGGGTATTCGGACGTCGCAAAGAAAGGCCTGATCGGGAAACCGCAGCCCGTATTCGCTGTCACCATCCAGCCCGCCAACGTCCAGCTGAGCAAGATCAGCCCAGTCCAGATCAGAGACCTTGGGCTCTTCGCCGGGCAGCCAGTCGTCATTACCGTCGCGGACGATTGACCGAGTGAGGTGGTGATTATGGGTGATCACAGGTACGTTGTCTTTTGTCATGACAACGTCAAATTCCAGCAGGCGAACCCCACAGGCCAGGGTAAATGCGAACCCTTCCATGGTGTTTTCCGGCATGATCCCGCGAGCGCCCCGGTGCCCGATGACGCGAATGACTCCTTCCTTAGCGGAAAAAGCCTCAAGCTGAGGGTATTGCACTATGCGTCCAATCGTTTTTGAGTTTCCGGGCTGAACAGATGCAGTACCTCTGGCGCAGCAGAGAACCGTTGTTGTGTACCGTTTGCTGTGGCGACATGGCCTGGGATCGATGCGACCATCGCGTGGTCTGTTCCGCTGAGCGTGCCATGAAGCAGGGAGTTCGCGCCTAGCTGTTCCACCATATCGACATCAATGGCAATTGGTCCGTCTTGGTCTGGGACCAGATGTTCTGGCCGTACGCCGAGCAGAACTGATCCGCTTTGTGTCTGTGCGCCTGCAAGCTTTACGCCTGTTGGCAAAACAATCCCGTCTGAGTGGGCCTCGGCTGGGAGTAGGTTCATCGCAGGACTACCGATGAAACCGGCTACGAACACGGATGCAGGCCTGTCATACAGCTCAATTGGCGTGCCGAATTGCTCAACATATCCGCCATTCAGGACCATCAGACGGTCACCAAGCGTCATAGCTTCGACCTGATCATGGGTCACATAGATCGACGTCACCCCAAGCCGTTGTTGCAGCTTGCGAATTTCCAGCCGCATTTGCACGCGCAGCTTGGCGTCCAGATTGGAAAGGGGTTCGTCGAACAGAAACACCTGAGGATCACGCACAATGGCCCGGCCCATGGCTACCCGCTGGCGCTGGCCACCGGACAGCTGGCGCGGTTTGCGGTCCAGATACTGGTGAATCTCAAGAATGTCGGCGGCTTCTTCCACCCGCCTGTTTATCTCACCCTTGGGGAGTTTCCGGATCTTCAGCCCATAGGCCATATTTTCTCGCACGCTCATGTGAGGGTAGAGCGCGTAGTTCTGGAACACCATGGCGATATCGCGGGCAGAAGGCTCCAGCTCGTTTACACGACGGTCGCCGATACGTATTTCGCCCGAGGTCACGGATTCAAGGCCCGCCACCATGCGCAAAAGTGTCGACTTGCCACAGCCAGACGGACCAACGATGACGATGAATTCGCCATCCTTGATGTCGCCTTCTACGTGGTGCAGCACTTCTGTCGGGCCGTAGGATTTGGTCAGATCTGTAAGTTGTATTTCAGCCATTTAGGGCGTCCTATTTATCGGTTTCCGTCAAGCCCTGCACAAAGAGCTTTTGCATCGAGATGACGACAAAGATTGGCGGTACCATCGCCAATAGCGCGGTCGTCATGATGATATTCCATTGCGGGCTTTGCTCCGCGGCTTCCAGCATCTGTTTGATCGACATGACAATTGTGGTCATTGACGTGTCCGTGGTGATCAGCAGCGGCCAAAGGTATTGGTTCCAGCCAAAGATAAAGAGGATCACAAACAGCGCTGCGATGTTGGTGCGCGAAAGCGGCAGCAGGATGTCCCAGAAGAACCGCATTGGGCCTGCACCGTCGATACGGGCGCTTTCAAGCAGTTCATCTGGCACGGTCAAGAACACCTGCCGGAACATGAAGGTCGCAGTGGCCGAGGCAATCAGCGGGATCGACAAGCCCCAGTAGCTGTTGAGCAGGCCAAGATTGGCAACCACTTCAAACGTTGGAAGAATTCGCACTTCGACAGGCAGCATCAGGGTGATGAAGATCATCCAGAAACAGGTCATGCGGAACGGGAACTTGAAATAGACGATGGCAAAGGCAGACAGCAAAGAAATTGCAATCTTGCCCACTGAAATCATCATCGCCATAGCAAGGCTGTTTAGGAGCATCATCCAGACTGGCGCGGTTTCAGACCCACTCAGTCCCTTGCCAAACAAGGTCTTTTGCAGGTTCTCCCACAGGTAGGTTCCCGGCCACAGGGGGAGCGGGGTTTGGTTCATGCGGAGTTCGTTATGTGTTGCCGCAACAAAGGTGATCCAGATCGGCAGTGCAATGGCAATGACACCCAGAATTAGGATGAGGTGAGACAGGAATGACGTGAAGGGGCGATTTTCAATCATCAGTATTCCACCTTTCTTTCAACGTAGCGAAACTGAACGACGGTCATGACAATAACCAGCGCCATTAGCACAACGGACTGAGCCGCCGATCCGCCAAGGTCCAGGCCCACAAAGCCGTCGTTGAACACCTTATAAACAAGGATGGTGGTAGATGAGCCTGGCCCGCCTTGCGTCACCGCATGGATGATGCCGAAGGTCTCGAAAAAGGCGTAGACCATGTTGATCACCAGCAAGAAGAACGTGGTAGGTGAAATCAGCGGAAAAATGATGGTCCAGAAGCGTCGCCCAGGTCCGGCCCCGTCGATTGCGGCGGCTTCGATCACGCTGTTTGGGATCGACTGCATCGCAGCAAGGTAAAACAGAAAGTTATAGGCAACCTGTTTCCATGCTGCGGCTAGGATCACCAATGACATGGCCTGTCCACCGTTCAGATAGTGGTTCCAGTCAATGCCCACGAAATCAAGGAAATACGGAAAGATCCCCAAGGTTGGGTTGAACATGAATACCCACAGCGCGCCGGCCAGAACAGGAGCTACCGCATAGGGCCAGATCAGCATGGTCCGATAGAACATGGCTCCACGGACTACCCGCTGGGCAAAACCTGCAAGGAGCAGCGCAGATCCCATCGATAGGGCCGCAACAAGAACAGAGAAGACTGCAGTACGTAGGAACGCATCCAAATAATGCTGATCCCCCCACAGGAGTTCAAAATTCTCAAACCAGACGAACTCAGATCCAAGACCGAACGGGTCTTCAACCAAGAATGATTGGTACATGGCCTGACTGGCTGGCCAGATAAAGAAAATCAGCGTGATCGCCAGCTGCGGCGCAACCAAAAGATACGGCAGCGGCGAAGACGGAAAATGGACGCGTTTCAGCATTGAGTGCCCCGATATTAAACGACATCATGCCGCCCGGGATGGGCGGCATGACCAATTGTTGCCTAAGGCTTAGTTTGCCGAACGCTCGAACTTGCGCAGCAGTGCGTTACCGCGTTCAACGGCTGCGTCCAGAGCATCAGTTGCGGTCTTGTCACCGCTCCAGATTGCTTCCAGTTCTTCGTTGATCACGTCACGTACCTGCACAAAGTTACCGAAACGCAGGCCCCGGCTGTTAGGTGTCGGAGTGTTCAGGCTCAGCTGCTGGATTGCTGTATCGGTGCCTGGGTTCGCTTCATAGAACCCTTGCTCTTTGGACAATTCATATGCAGCCGTTGTGATCGGCACATAACCAGTTTCCTGGTGCCACCAAGCTTGCACCTCAGCGGATGAAAGGTAGCTCAAGAACTGCGCGGTTCCTTTGTACTCTTCTTCTTCATGTCCACCCAGAACCCAAAGAGTGGCACCGCCGATGATGGAGTTCTGAGGCGCGTCTGCAACCGCAGTATCCAGCGGCAGCATGGCCTGACCAAAGTTAAACTCGGCCTGAGATTTGATCGAACCGTAGTATGCAGAAGAGTTCATCCACATGCCGCATTCGCCGTTGGTAAACATTGGCAGGCTGTCACCACGACGACCGCCGTATTTGAACAGGTTGCCCTTGGACATTTCCGCAATGCCATCTAGGCGCGTTGCAACAGCTTCGTTGTTAAAGGTGAACTCGGTGTCGAAACCGGCAAAGCCGTTTTCCTTGGAGCCCAGACCAATGTTATGCCAGGCAGAGAAGTTCTCGACCATGACCCAGGATTGCCAACCAAAGGAAACGCCGCAGTCCATTCCGTTGTCGACCAACTTCTGAGCGGTGACCTGTACATCGTCCCAAGTTGTCGGAACCGATGCACCAGCCGCGTCCAGCGCATCCTTGTTGTACCACAGAACCGGAGTGGAGCTGTTGAACGGCATCGACAGCAATTCCCCTTCGGGGGTTTCGTAATAGGACACAACAGCAGGCAGGAATGCGTCGCCATCAAACGGCTCGCCTGCATCCTTCATCAGCTGTTCGACAGGGTAGATAGCGCCCTCGGCTGCCATCATGGTTGCTGTGCCGACTTCAAAGACCTGCACCAGTTGCGGGTGCTCTTTGGCACGGAAGGCCGCAATCGCTGCGGTCATGGTTTCGGTATAGTTACCTTTGTAGACCGGCACGACCTTGTAGTCGCTCTGGGTCGCATTAAAATCTTCAGCGATTTTGTTGACCCGCTCACCGTTGGCGCCACCCATAGCGTGCCACCACTGAACCTCAGTTTCAGCAAAGGCTGTGGACATTGTCGCAGTCAAAAGCGCGGACGTGCAGAGAAGTGATTTCACAGACATTTTCGTCTCCCCGTTAATTAGATGAGGCAAGAATGAGCAGAACGGACCATAATGCAAGTGAAAGTTTTTTGACAAATCTTATAATGAAATGTTATGTCGAGCCGGAAGTAATTCCAAAGATGAGTGCTAAGTCATTGAAGTTTAAGTTGAGACAGCTCGAGGCGTTCCAAGCCGTCGCGCAAACGGGATCAGTCACCCGAGCCGCGAAATCCCTAGGGATTTCACAACCCGCCACAAGTCGCCTGTTGTCAGACTTTTCCAATTCAGTGGCGATTGAGCTTTTTCGTCGGGAATCGGGTACGTTGATTCCCACCAGCGAGGCCCGTTACTTGCTGTCCGAGGTCGGTCGCGTGTTTGATAGTTTGCGTCACCTTGAAGAACTGAATCGGGATCTGACAGACCGAAAAGCAGGGCATTTACGCATTGCTTGTCTGCCAGGATTTGCGAGTTCCCATCTACCGCAGCTGCTCGCCAGTTTTCTCCGGGAACGCCCGGGCGTGAACCTGACACTAGAGCCTGACCGGCCCGAGCGTATTCTGGAATGGATCATTGGCGAGCAATATGATTGCGGGATCACCGATGGGTTTTCTGGACATCCAGCCGTCGAGCACACAGATATTGCAGTCAAGACAGTGTGCATTTTCCCGCGAGGCCACCGTCTGGCGGAATTGGATCGCGTCTCGCCGCTGGATCTTGTCGATGAGAAAATCATTCACACTCGCAAAGGCAGCCCATTCTTCACCAGTTTGTCGCAATCATTTTCTGACTACGGTGTTTTGCTGAACTCATGGGTCGAGGTCCGCCAGTTCTCTACTGCCTGCATCATGGTGGCTGAGGGGCAGGGGGTGTCTGTCGTCAGCGCAATTGACGCTGAGCAATTCAAGTCATTAGGCATGGAAATACGCCCCTTCGAGCCAGAGATTGTTCATTGGCTGTCTATTCTAAGACCCGCCTCTGGCAGCAGGTCATTGTTGTCGTTGGATTTTGTCGAAACTTTCGTTGAAAGCCTACAGCCCTATGTGGTCCATGTGCCGCCCCGAGTGATATGAGTTGGTGCCTGCCAACTTGTTGTCGGCACCTAGGGGCTTTGCGATTGGTAGTCTGGCAACTTGACTGTTCTCAATCGCGATAACGGGGGGATATCTGAAATTTGGACGAAATAACAGTTTGCTATAATCCGTCTCAGGCCTTGCTCCATGCGTCGGCTGGGTCGTCCTCGGTGTATTCGCGAAGGCGTCTAACGTCTTCAATTGCGGCGTGATTCTTTTTGATTTTCACCCCGGCAGTTTTTAGACGTGCAAAGGCGCGGCTTAGGCTTTCTGGCTTCATGCCAAGGCGTCCTGCAATCAGCACTTTGTCATAGGGCAGTATGACTTCACTTGGGCCGCAGTCGCACTGGCATAGGGTCAGCAGGAACTCAGCCACTCGTTGCGCTCCGGTTTGCGCTTTCAGCTGCTCTAGCTGTTCAACAAGCGAGTGCAGATGCATAAAGGTCGAGGCAAGGATCGAAAGGCCGATTTGCGGGTCTTCTTTCATCAACGATATCAACAGAGACGACGGGATATGCATCACCTCGGCGGCCGTTACTGCCTCGGCAGACACCGGATAATTCGTGCCCCTCAGGGCCACAGCCTCGCCAAAGCTGCCGCCACGGGTAAAGACGCTCACAACTGCTTCGGCACCGTTGGGCGCTACGCGGAATAGTTTCACCCATCCGTCGATCACAACATGGATCGCGGTGGCTTCCTCGTCTTGTAGAAACACGTTTTCACCACGTTCGTAGTGGCGAAAATTAGCATGGGACAACAGGGTCTCTATGTGTTGTTCGGGCAGTGAACGGATAAGCAGTGAATTGCGTGCGATTGCCTTGTAATGCTCATGAGCCACAGTTTGGGATCCCCTCGGTTTCCGGCCCTGCCTAAGGCGAGGCCTTCGTAAAATTGATGACGAAATGCAGTCATAGCCTGCACTCTTGATTATTGTGTGTTGCGGCAATTTGTTCCTCGATTGCCGCAAACCTTGACCATAGTCATGGATTCGTCTGGCAACCCTCACCATGATCCTAGTCAAACTGGACAATTAACATTCAGCCACCGGAGGCCAGAACATGGATTTCGAACGCTACTTTGAAGATCGCCTGCAAGATTTGAAGGACGAGGGGAACTATCGGGTCTTTATTGATCTGGAACGTCGCCGGGGCGAATTCCCTCAGGCGGGTCAGACCGATGGTGAAACCAAGCGCGAGGTGAAGATCTGGTGCTCGAACGACTATCTTTGCATGGGGCAGCACCCCGATGTTCTGGAAGCGATGCACGACGCGCTTGACCGTTCCGGTGCTGGGGCAGGGGGAACCCGGAATATCTCAGGCACCACCCATGCGCATGTGCTGCTTGAACAGGAACTCGCGGATCTGCACGGCAAAGAGGCGGCTCTGTTGTTCACCTCTGGCTACGTCTCGAACTGGGCTGCGATTGGGACCTTGGCAGCCAAGATACCGGGATTGATTGTCTTTTCTGATGCTCTAAACCACGCCAGCATGATCGAAGGCGTGCGCCATTCCCGCGCGGAAAAGGTGATTTGGAAACACAACGACATCGACGACCTGCGGGCCAAACTTGCAGCAGCACCAGCGAACGCACCTAAGATGATCGCTTTTGAGTCCGTCTATTCGATGGATGGTGACATCGCCCCGATCAAAGAGATCTGTGACATTGCAGATGAATTCGGCGCCATGACTTATCTGGACGAGGTGCACGCAGTTGGCCTCTACGGTCCGCGCGGTGGTGGTATTGCTGAACGCGAAGGATTGATGGACCGGCTGACCGTGATTGAGGGCACCTTGGGCAAAGCCTTTGGTGTGGTTGGCGGTTACATTGCGGCCAGCGCTGCTCTGTGTGATTTTGTGCGCAGTTTTGCCAGTGGCTTCATCTTTACAACCGCCTTGCCCCCAGCAGTGGCGGCCGGAGCGGCAGCATCGGTACGGCATTTGAAGCAGTCCCAGACTGAACGCGATGTGCAAAAGGAGCGTGTGGCAGATGTCCGTGCCCGGTTGGACACCCTAGGGATCGAACATTTGCCGAACCCAAGCCACATTATTCCGGTAATGGTTGGCGACCCCGTGAAGTGCAAGTTTATCTCGGACACTCTGTTGGACGAATTCGGCATCTATATCCAGCCTATCAACTACCCAACTGTGCCCAAGGGAACTGAACGTCTTCGGATCACACCCAGCCCGGTGCATTCGGCCGAGGATATCGACCACTTGGTAGAGGCACTTGGCGCACTCTGGGAGCGCTGCAAGATTGCCCGACGGCCGATTGCCGCACAATAAGGTCAAGCGTTCAAGGCAATACATTTGAATAGATCGGCGCGTCCCGCATAAGGCGCGCCGATTTTCATTTGGTCTGCTTTTTTCGTGACCCGATAAAGACTGGGACCTGTGGTTGTTGCCGACAATGAATGATGAGCTGGGCAAGGGTAATCCCCCAACAAATTACCCAGAACACGAGGGCCAACGATACAGCGTCCAGTAGCCGGGCCAGCGCCGCTGCGTGCAGCGTTGCAGCGGCGATCAGGCTGGCGGGTTGGGCGATGAGTGTGGCTGCGCCTCGCCGCGCAAAAATTCGAGAAATAAAGGCATGGATCATGCCACCAATGGCCCCGATGGTCATCATATGGAGCGCATGGGACGGGTTCCCATCAGAGGTGGCCATCAAAAGAAGCGCAGCCATGAGCCAGAGCCACGGGGGCAATAGCATCGTGCCCAGCGGTGGCGCAATCAGCGGCCAGCGGAGCATTTGACCCAACAAGATAAGGGCGGCGAGCACTAGCCAAGCCGGGTGCGGCAGAGCAATAGCGCCAAGGATAAGAAGTGGCGCCGAAAGGTAGAGTGCCAGGTTATCTGGCGGTTGGGGGTGGCCTGTTGCACTGGCCAGAAAGGCGGGTAAGGCGCGGGCCCCAACGGTGGCAACCAGCGCAGCCAGCAGTAGCGGTGTACTTTCAACAGGCAAATCAGGACGCAAAGTCGCCAGCGCCAGCAGCAACGGGGCTAATGGTGCCCAGAGCCGACCATAAAGACCAGCGCGCAGAATAGGTGGGGCAAGCGTGAAAGACAGGCCAATGAAATAAAGCGCCTCAGCCGGTCCGGGCATAAGACGCCCCCAAAGCCACAGGGCAACGAGCAGACCAAGACGTGCAGGCGTAGCACGTACCTTTGTCCAGCCGGGCAACACGGTCAAAAGATAGGCGCCAATTGCGGCCCCGGCAAAGCCGAACACCAATAGGCGGGCATGCAGCTGGGGATCAGTTCCCGCCAACAGTGGCCCAACCAGCGCTGCCATCACACTACAGAGCATCAGCGGCCGATGCGGGGCTTTCCAGAAACCGGGCCAAAAACTGGACCAAGGAACAGAAGAACGGGACCGCTTGTCCGCTGTGGTGCTCATGCGGGGATCTTTGCAGTGTAAGCGGTTTCTAGCGTGCGGGCGATTAGGTCGGGAACCAGGGGCTGTTGCCCCAGAACTGGCAGCAAGACCCCTTTGAACCGCGCCTCGGTAAGTGCGTCGGGAATGTCCTTGCTGATATGATCGCCATCGCGGGCAAAGAATGGCAGGCACAGGGCTTGCCGTCCCAAATTGGTCGCGACTCGTGCAATGGATGGATCCTGGTCCAGAAAACCGGCTTGAATGGCAGGACAGGGGAGAATGCTTGAAAGCGCAGTCGTAAATTGCTGCACGGCACCCGCGGCCTGTGGGCTGCGCCTTGATCCATGTGCCGCCACCACAATGTGGGTAAGCTCTGGTGTCCAGCCACGCAGTGCAATCTCTCGCCGGATCGCCAAGGCTGCAAGGGTCGGAAGCTCTGGGTCAGTTCCGAATGGGGGCAAAAATTGCAATTGGTAAGCCGCCAGCCGTTCAGGAAGAGCCTGTTGAACAAACCACCCCTCGGTCATGAACAAGGGATAGACCAGTGCACCGGGCGACATATCCTTTGCGGCAGTGTCCAGCGTGCCGGGGCAGGCCATTGTGGCCGACTGGATGCGCCAGCCTGTCATCCGTTCCTGCACCTGCACAGCCAGTCGTGCCAGTTCCACCTCGGGTGGGTTGAAATCGCCCGGCTGACCGTGGGCAACAATCAGCGCCTCGCGAGGGGCGCTGACCATGTCGTCATCAGTGACTAGTGCCTTCTGAGAATGTAATTTTATTCCAGACATTGTATTTCCCCGAAGGTTTTCGCATGGACAGGCGTTTGACGATTTCCAGTGTCTCGGCGTCATAGACCAGCACCTCGCCGTCATCTTCCCAGACCGAAACCAACGCATATTTTCCGTCCTTGGTGAACTCTACGTGGGCGACGGTGGCACCGGGTACTGGCGCTAGGGTCTTGATGATCTCAAGTGTCTCTTTGTCGATCACATGCATTTTGTCCCGGTTCGGGCCAAAGAACACATCGGCCCAGACATAGCGCGAGTTTTCGTGGCTGCGCATGAAGAAACCGGGGCCCATGGTCTCGATCCGCTTCACGGTTTCCCAGGTCTTCATGTCGATCACCGAAATGGTGCCGTCCTTCAGGTGTGGCGTCGCCATGACGGTTGTGTCGCCATACTTCCATGTGATGCCCGAACCAAGGTGCGGCATGCCGGGCAGGTCCAGATCGGCAACTTTCTGGCCAATGACCAGATCAATCACCTGACCGCCTTCACCACTGCGCGAGGCGCCCATGACGTATTCATATGTTTGGTCAAAGAAGAAATCGTCCAAGTAGTCTGGCGTGGTGATCTTGCGCAGCGGGAATGGGATGTCGGTATGGGCCAGCCCTTCGGTGCGCCAGTCATGGGCAAAGCCAAACTGGGGCGGGTTCTTGCCATAGAAGATTTCCCAGATTTCCGGCACGTCTTTCAGCGCCAGAACAAAGCTTTCGCGTGGTGGGGCCTGATACACGGCGGAAACGCGGCTTGGGGTGCCATCCTTGCCTTTGACCTCACGCACGGTGGCAACGGTCAGGTCTTCGGTGGATAGAATAGTCAGCGTGTTGGGCAGATAGTTGGCCACGGCCAGCCATTTGCCATCTGCGCTCATCGCGATGTTGCGGCTGTTCAGCCCGGCACGCACCCGGCCCACCTCTTTCAGCGCGTAGATGTCATATTTCTGAACCCAGCCGTCGCGCGACATGATGAATACAAAACGGCCCTTGGGATCGAACTTGGGTCCGCCATGCACGGCAAATGGGGTTGGAAAACGGTCGAGCACGTCGAATGTGTCGCCGTCCAGTACGCTGACATGGTGGTCGCCAGTTTCTACGGCCAGCGTGATATTCATTGGGTCGGACGACCAGACAGGCGCGTCTACCTGAACATAGTCCGGGTTCATTTCGCGGCTGGCGTTGATCTGTTCCTCGCCCCAGGCCGGGAGCTCATCCAGCGGGGTCTTCAGCCAAGCGGCAAGTTCAGTGATTTGGTCGGCAGTCATATCCTCGGCAAACGCCGGCATTTGGGTTGCTGTGCGACCTTCTGTAATAACATTGGCCACCTTTGGCCCACGCATACGTTTGAGCGTTTCAGGGATCAGCGCTGGGCCGGTGCCGCCAAGACGGTTTTCACCGTGACAGCTGGCACAGTTCTCTTGGTACAGTGCTTCCGGATCGGCAAGAACTGGGCTGCCAATCAGCATCAGCGCGGAGAGGGCAGCGCCCCAGGTTGTTTTCTTTGTCAGGGTTTTCATAGTCTTATTATCCAAAGAACCGATGTGCTGGGTCATGGCTTTTTCCTTTGAACGGAGTGACTTCCAGCCGAGTATCGGAGGTGTCGACGCCAATTTCGTTGTTGCTCAGATAGCAGGCCGGATCCTCGGCCCAGGGGTTGCCCGTCAGTTGCAGGGCGCGGATGCGGGTGTTGCCGCCGCAGACATTCTTGATCTTGCAGGCACCACAGCGTCCCTCTAGTGGGCGGGGGCGGGTGCGCAGGGTTTTCAGCATCTCGTCCTCACCAGTCCAGAGCTCGGTGAACGGGGTCTGTTTGACGTTGCCGACGGTGTAGTCTGACCAATAGGTGTCGGGGTGAACTTTGCCTAGGAAGTCGATGTTGGCGACGCCAAGGCCCGACGAGTTGCCCCCCCAAGCCACCAGATGGTCACGGACATGGGCGGTTTGTTCTGCGCTGAAATTGCGGCCGACCCAATCAAGGAAATAGCCGGCATCAGCATCGTTATTGCCAGTCACAACATCCAGCGGCGTGCGTTTGCCGTTCAACCCGTCCCAGGCGCGTTCGATCAGCATATCCATGCCTGCACGGGTGCGTTGGTGGTGGGCGTCTTCGCCACGGTTCTTGTCACCCCGACCGGTGTAGACAAGGTGCGACAGATAGAACTTGTCCACGCCCTCGTCGTCGCACAGTTGCAGCAGATCGGGCAGATTGTGCTGGGTGCCTTCTGTCAGACAGAACCGCAGTCCAACCTTGACCCCGCGCTTTTTCAGCGCACGCACACCGCGCACAGCTTGGTCAAAGGCGCCATCGACGCCTCGGAACCAGTCATTTGTTTCACCGATGCCATCGATCGAGATGCCGACGTAGTTATAGCCGATATCGGCAATCTGGTCTGCGGTATCGCCGTGGATCTTGGTGCCATTGGTTGATAGCGCCAGAACCCGAACCAGCTCACGTGCGCGTTTGGCCAACGGTGTCAGGTATTTGCAGTCCAGCGGTTCGCCACCCGACAGGATCAGCGCGGGCACTTTGAAACGCCCCAGATCCTCAAGCGTTTCCATCGCCTGTTCCTGGCTCAGTTCGCCCGGAAAATCGACATCCGCTGAAACGGTATAGCAGTGGCGACATTTCAGATTGCAGCGACGTGTCAGGTTCCAGATCACCACCGGTTTGACCATTCCTTCACCACGTCGCTTGCGCACGGGTGTCGGATTGGTCAGTTGGGTCATGTACTCGGACATGCGAAACATGGGATTACCCCCGTTTGCGGAGCCGCAGCCCCGTTTTTTTCAGAATACGCTTGGAATAGAGGATGTCGTGACCGTGACAGGCATCACCAAGAATCGCGGCAATTTCAGCGCGCTTGGCTTCGACCTCGTCAGGACTGTCCCCGTGGACCATAGCAAAAAGGTTATAGGGCCAGCCCTGATCTCGGGCGCGGGGCCGCTCATAGCAGTGGGTGACAAAGGGCAGGGCGCCGATCTTTGCGCCAAGTTCGGCCACCTGAGCGTCCTCAACGTCCCAAACGGTCATGCCATTAGCGACCATTCCCAGCTTGTAGTGGTTAGGTGCAGCCGCGATACGGCGGATTGCACCGCTGTCTTTCATGGCTGCAATTTGCGTAACCAGATCCGTTTCGGACATACCAAGTTTGTCAGCAACTTCGGTGTAGGGTGCTGCTACGATTGGCAGACCTCCCTGAAGTGCGGCGATGATCTCGCGATCTGATATCTTTGTTTCGACGCTCATGCCTTCACCCGGAAGCCGATAAAAAATTCCTGCAGTTTCGGAAAACACAGCACCTTCAGCCCTGTCTTCTCCTCGATCCGTTCGGCTGTCTCCGCGATGCCCTCGGGCGTTTCTGTGGCCAGCACGAACCACATGTTCAGTGTGTGATCGCGTTCATAATTGTGCGCCACTTCGGGGAAATCATTGACTTCGGTCATGACGCGCTCGAATTGATCGGCGGGAACTGCAATTGCACACAGACAGAACGCTCCGCCCATGGCCGCGACGTCGAAAAACGGCCCAAAGCGGGTGATCGCGCCAGAGTCTTTCATCGCCTCGATACGAGAGATAACATCGGCCTCGGACAGGCCCAGTTCTTCGCCAACTTCGGCAAAGGGGTTAGTGGACATCGGCAGGTCGTCTTGCAGCCTGTTGATCAGCAGTCGGTCGGTGTCGTCCAACATCACGCAGCCTTTCCTTTGGCGCGCGAGATCAGCGCGCCGGTCTGTTTGAAACAACGGGTAGAAAACAGCACCTTGTGCTTGGCATCTGCCAGTTCTGGCAGGGCTGTCGCCGCATCAATGACCTTTTGCGCTGCCGACCGGGTGCGGGCGTGCACCATGTTGTATAGGCGGTAGGGCCAGACGTCCGGCACGGGGCGGCGTTCATAGGCGAGCGTCACACCTTCCAGTGCTGCTAGCGCCTGACCGGCGGCTTGCACTTGGTGCTCGGCGAGGTCCCAAACTACCATCGCATTGGCGGACCAACCCAGCGCCCGGTGGCGTACAATCACCCCAAGTCGCGAGATGATGCCTGCGTCGTGTAACGTTTCGATCCGATCCAACACCTCGGACTCAGATCGGCCAAGATTGGTCGCAAGATCCCAATAAGGGCGCGGTGTGATTGGCATACCTCTGGCCAGGATCTGCAGTAACTCTCGGTCACTATCCTGCAAGACGCTGCGATCAACGGGCCGGGGGGCAACCAACTGGCGCGGACCATCCATCCGGAACCCCAGATCGACATTAAAGGGACGCATCAGGCGCAGGTCCAAAACCCGCAGCCCGGTGGCGTCTTGTATCTGCTTCAGCGAGGCATCCACATCTGCACGATCTGGGCCAGTGGCCACGAACCACAGGTTCCAGTCGTCTTCGCGTTGATAGTTGTGGTTCACTCCAGCCTGGGCACCAATGATAGCAGCTACTTCTTCCAAACGCTCCGGCGGCGCAGCTACAGCGGCCAAAGTGCTGGCCGAGATGGCGTTGGGCGCAATGGTGGCGCCAAGGCGACTTACTCGGCCGGCAGCCTGCATGGCATTCAAGCGCGAGAGGACAACATCAACAGATATCCCAAGATCACTGGCCAAGGATTCAAACGGGCGCGGGGTGATCGGAAAATCACGTTGCCAGTCATCCAGCAGGCGGCGGTCAATGGGGCAGGCAATACCTTGCATGACCTACAACCCTGTCCGGTGGGCACGCGCGGTGAAAAATATCCCCGAGGGGCTCTCGGCATCAATTTCGCGCAGTTTTTCAAAGGTGCGGGTGTCATAGATCATGATTTTTCCAGCATCGCGAACACTCAGCCAGACCTCGTGCCCACGCGCGGTGAACTCCATATGCAGCACGGCTGGGCCGGGTTGGAACTGATGGATGATTTCCTTGGAAACGCTGTCGATCACTTGGATGGTGTCATTCAACGGGTGGGCGAAGTTGACCCAGACTTGCCGCCCATCGGGGCGCGCCATGGCAAAGATCGGCTGACCATGGGTTTTTGTTCGAGCAGTTTCTTCCAATGTGTCAGCGTCCACCCAAAGAACTTCGTGGTGGCCGACGGCTGGCAGTACAAATTCGTCACCGGTCAGCGCCCAGCCTTCAAGGTGGGGCATCTTGTAGACCGGCATTTCCTCTTGTCCGCGACCATATTTTGGTAGCACGCGGATGGGTTCGGGGTTTTCGGCCCACAGATCCAGCGCGGTCATGCCGTCCTCGCCAAACAGTCCGGTAATGTAGGTGCGACCATTGGCTGTGATCAGCGCGTCATAGGGGCGGTCGCCCATGTCGGGGATGCGGGTGATCTTGGGCTCGGCTTCCGCCAAGTCAGCAATCCATGTTTCGCCTGTGTCCCAGACGGTGAACACAAACCGTCGACCCGGAGCATCTACCAGACCGATGGTCTTGCCGCCGGTAGGAATGTCCAAAACCATCTCTAGCGTGTCGGCGTCAAAGACACGCACGCCACCGGGCTCGTAGTTTGACACTGCGACCAGTTTGCCGTCGTCCGAGATCGCCCCACCGATGGCATTACCAGACTGCATCACGCGGCCTACGATCTGGCGGGTGGTGATGTCCAGCTTGGTCAATCCGCCATCGCGGCCAAAGACATAGGCAAAGCGTTCGTCGGGTGAATAGACCAGACTGGCATGACTCAGGTCGCCAAAACCTTCGATCCGGGCCAGTGCGGCGCGGTCGGATTGATCCACCAGCAGGACAGAGCCTGTGGCGCGTTCGATAACAACGCCCATGTCACCGGTGGCAACAGTTTCGGCGCTGGCAGTCGAGGCGAGGAGGAGGGCGACGGCGAGGAGTTTTTTCATTTCATTTCTCCGGTTAGGAGGTAATCGGCAATCCACTCGGCCTCTTGTGGGCTGAGCAAGGGACGCCAGGGGGGCATGGGGGTGTCCGGGATCCCGTCAAGGATCACCGTGGTCAGAACGTCGCGGTCATAGAACTGCATCGCCTCGGGGGTGATCTCTGGGCCGAGGCCACCCATTAGCGTCATGCCGTGGCATGAACCGCAGTCCTGATGGACGAACCGTTGTAGGGCAGCTGGGTCAACCGGGTCGGCAGAGGCGAGGGTTGGAGATAACACCACCAATGCGGTTCCCAGCACCCAGGCCAAGCCTCGACCTAGCCCGAATTTTGCTGTGACATTGGGAATGACGCTAGCCATGGGCCTTTGCCTGTTCGACGATACTCTCATCGTGACGATCCGTATAAAGCGAAACCACCTGGCCGATGATGAACAGTGTTGGGGGCTTTAGCTCGGCTTCACGAGCATCTTGAGCGATTTCTCCCAGCGTTGAGGTCATACGCTCTTCCTCGGCCGAAGTGGCTTTGGAAATTGCCATAACTGGGGTGCTGGCGGGCAGGCCTTCCGTCATTAGGCCAACGGCGATCTGCCCGATGTTGGCGACACCCATGTAGACCACAAGCGTTGTTTCAGGGTCGGCCAGGCTCTTCCAGTCGAGGTCCAGCACCTTGTCTGCCTGACGGTGGCCAGTCACATATTGTACGCTGGTTGCAATGCCGCGATGGGTCAGCGGTACGCCGGTGGAACAGGATGCGCCCTGCGCAGCAGTGATTCCGGGGGCGTAGACAACTTCGATCCCGCGATCCATCAAGTACAGCGCCTCTTCGGAGCCGCGTCCAAAGATCATCGGATCACCACCCTTGAGCCGCGCAACAGATCGGCCCATCTGGGCTTGTTCAAACAGGATCTCGTTGATGCGATCTTGCGGCACGGGGTGGTTGCGGGGGCATTTGCCAACCGGGATCAGCTCGACCTCTTTGGGGCACAATGCCATGATGTCGTCCGAGACAAGACGGTCATAAACAACGACATCTGCGGACTGGATCATTTTCAGTGCGCGCAGCGTCAGCAGGTCGGGATCGCCGGGTCCGGCACCTATAAGGGAAACTTTACCGTTCATGGTGATTCTCGCATGCTCCAATGGTTGCCTTGGCAGAACCTCCGACACACAGCGCGCACGCGTGGTCACTGCTGGGCAGCACCTGATGGTGAAAACTGTGCTGAAGATCCTGGCGTTTCATGAGAGCAGCATGCCGTCGGGCAGCGTTGCTTTCCTTGACTAAAGCTAAGGCGCATTTGTTTTGCGAAATAACGATCCTGGGTCTGGTCTATTCTTTGACCGTAACCATGCCGATCATGTCGCGGGTTTCCCAATGCGGACCACATAGATAGTCCTGATCACCCGGCGTCAGAAATGTGAACTCGACGCTTTCGTCAGGAAAGGCGCGATCAGATTCGGGCATGCCAGCCGCAGGCGACAGGACGCTGTGACTGGTGCGTTTGTCGACATTGACCCAACGCACGGTGGTGCCCACCTGAACGGTGATCTGGGCGGGGCAGAAATTGTATTTGTACATAGTCACCACAACCACGCCGTCAGCTTCGGACGAGGGTTGACCTGTGAGCGCAACATAACGTTCCTCGGCCTCGGCACAGATGGCAGCCGGGTCTTTACCTGCTGCATGAACGGAAGATGCAGCCGCAAGCGACAGCAGGGCAATAGCCAGAATAGAAGGCGTTCGCATATTAAAACCCCGATGAAGGATGAACGGCGGCCGGAACAACCGGCCGCCGCTTTAGTTTTTACTGACCAACCACGTTGACTATCGCCTCGGGGTTATCCAGCGCTAGGCTGGTGTCCAGCGTTACGTGGTGGAACCGCGCATCGGAATAGTCATCGTGGATAGCAAACCCGACGGTGTAGGTCTTGCCGGGTTCCAGCGGTACATCTCCCGGTGTGTCCGAGTTCAGTGGCCGCGAGAAGACCACGGTCCACATACCGGCCGAGAGTGTTGCCTGCGAGGCAAACTCACCACCGTTTTCAACCCGGCGATCCATCAAGTAACCATTGGAGCCGCTACCATCAGCATAGACGCGCATCAGATCCAGAAAGGTGCCATCGGCGAGATACTGTTCGATCTCTTCCTCGGATCTCAGCTGATCCCAGCCGCCCTGTGGTTTGCCACGACGTCCTTTGACCTCAACCTTTGTCCGGCTTTCTGTCAGGTACTTGGTGACCATGCCTGTCGCTTCCAGACGCGAAGCCACGTCACCGCTGGCGGCAATCCCATCAGCATCGGGGGCAAATGGCATATAGGCGTTGTCGGCGTGGCAGCTTGACCAGCAACCCACCTGATCACCCATTTCGATCCCTGCGCCAGAGATCATCATGGCGACCTTGATCTGGTTTTCAGGATCCATCTTGCCGCCATCAACAAACGGGGCAGGGGCGTGAGGTGCATCCGGCCATTGCATGCGAACATAGAGATTGTCGGCATCATGAGCAGCCTGGACTGTGGCGTTGATGATGCCGCGCTTACCCGGAATTGGGGTTGGCTCCAGCTCATCGTTCTTACCACCACCGCCTGCAACGATCTTGGTGCCAATGGCTTCCAACTCGGCAGCGTGACAGGTTGTGCACTGGTCGCCACCTTTGGTCAGCGGACGTGCGCCACCATGCTGCTTGCCGTTTTGGACCCACTCAAACGAGGCTTGACCAGGATAGAACATGGTCAGATCAGTACTTGCCACAGTGGTCCAGTCGACGTCGGCACCAACGGTTTCACCGGCAGCGGCTTCAGTGACTTCGCCAGCAGCGGCAGCCCGCTCTTCGGCAACGGCGGCTTCAACGGCCGAGGCAATCTGAGCCTGCACGGCTTCGCGATTGGCAGTTTCGGCTGCCCGTGCAGCAGCGGCTTCCTCGGCTTCTACCCCTTCGATATAGGCCAGACTGTCGAGATAGATCTGCGGTACTTCGCGGATGAATGCCGGGTTTGGCGCTTCTAGTGCTTCGAGGTATTCGTCAGAGGCACGGTCGCGTACGTTCTTGTGTGCAATGCCCTTGTGGCAGTCAATACAGGTCTGCCCCACTTCCATCGCGTTCAAGTGTTGCTGACGGGCGCGAGGTTTCTGGAATTCGGGCATCATCGACCCAAAGTCGTGACAGTTACGGCATTCAACCGAATCCGTCGCCTTCATCCGTTCCCATTCGTTCATCGCAAGCGACAATCTGTGGGTTTCGAACTTCTCAGGTGTGCTGATACTACCGGTCAGCTTGCCCCACAGCTCTTTGGACGCCTTGATCTTGCGGATCATCTTGTGGGTCCAGTCCTTGGGCACGTGACAGTCTGAACAGACTGCACCGACGCCAGATCGGTTCACGTCGTGGATGGTGCCTTGGTACTCGGCGTATACGTTGTCCTTCATTTCGTGGCAGGAGATACAAAATGGCATAGTGTTTGTGGCTTCCATGGCGGTGTTGAACCCGCCCCAGAATACAATGCCGGCTATGAAAACTGCCGTGATCCCAGCCACCGGCATTCCCCACAGGAAATATCGCCGCCAGATAGGCTTTTTCGGTTCAGCTTCGCTGGTCTGGGTCATGTCCAGGCTCCGTCTTGGCTATTATTGATTGGCCCCAAACTGGGCCGGGTTGGCTAAAGTTGCATGGAGCAGAGGGAGAGCGGGTATGCAGATTGGTTAGGTGCCAATTGCCGTGGTCGTCTCGGACGCTGATGCAAAAAAGGGGCGGGCGCTGGGCCCGCCCCTTTGTGGAGTGTCAGTTCACGTTATGTGACGTGGTTCGAGCGGTTGAACACGTTGAACTTACCAGTCGGAGCGTAAAGACCTTTGACGCGGCCAATCTCTTCAAGAGTTTTTGCGTCGTAGATTACGATCTCACCATTTGGCTCAAGCGAGTCAGACATGTTCCATTTGGAAACCCAAACTTCAGTACCATCTGCGTTGAACTCAAAGTGTACAGCTGCGGTACCTGGAGTGTCAGTGACCTGGATTGTTTTCACAATCTCACCAGTCTCTTTCGAGATTACCTGAACCGATTGCTGAATTTCTGGCTCTGGGTGCTTAGTTTGGTCAGCCCAGTAGTAGTCAGAATTCGGGTGTGTCCGGATGAACAGGCCAGCACCGTCAGTTTCGACTTCGTAGCAGGTTTTCCAAGCTTGATCAGGGTGACCTTCAGGATCGTTGCCCCAGACTGTAACAGTACCAACACCAAGGTGAGTTGTACCGGCTACAGGACCACAGTTCGGGTCGATCCAGTTGGCGCCAGGGCCAGGGTGCGGCAGTGCGGCAGTGTCGATGATCGCTTCAAGCTTGCGCTCTTTGGCATCAACAACAACCATCTGGTTCGACGCGTTTGCGGCGATCTGGAAGTAACGACCTGTTGGATCAAAGAACCCATCGTGCAGGAAGCGCGAGGTGTCGATCTTGTCGATCCGCAGGTTGTCCAGGTCAGAATAGTCGACCTGCCACATCTGGCCCAGTTCCTTCACAGCCACCAGCCATGTTGGCTCGTGCGGTGTGGTGTAGATCGCGGCCACGCGGGCTTCTTCTACATAGTCACCTTCGGTGTTCACGCCGCGTGTCGAAACAACTTTCAGCGGTTCCATTGTGACAGCGTCTGAGATCACGAAGTGTGGAGGCCAGTACGCTCCACCAATGATGTACTTGCCGTCGCCGGATACGGCTACGTCGCGTGCGTCATAGGCAACTTTGACTTCCGAAACCAACATCTTGTCTGGTGTCTGCCAGAGGTCGATCTTGGTCATCTTGCCGTCACGACCCATTGTGTACCAGAAACGGCCGGGGTTCTCAGGCTCAGAAATCGAGTGGTGCTCGGATGCTTTGATCACGTGAACGGCGTAGCCGGTCGGGATGTGAACCAGAACTTCTTTGGTGTCGCCGTCGATGACGGCCACTTTACCAGCGTCACGTTCGATAACGACAAAGAAGTTTTCCCAGTTGCGGCCGTGTAGCGGCTCGGTTGGGTAGTCAGCTTCTTCCACATAGATCTTGCGGGTGGCTTCCATCTGCGCCAGCGACATTTCTGGCGGTTTTGGCGGATCCATTTGGATATAGGTTGCCATATCCCGGATCTGGTCTTCGGTCATGATGTCCGAAAAGTTGTTCATCCCGCCTTCGGTTCCCCAGGCGATGATTTTTTCAAGACGTTCCTGACCCAGCTTCAATGTACCGCCTTCAACGACGGTGCCATCGGCTTTGGTTGTTTTTACAACCGGCTCAAGGTTTTTACCGGTGGCGCCTTTGCGTAGCACACCGTGACAACCAGCGCATTGTTCAAAATACAGCTGCTTCGATGCGTCAAAGGCTTCCTGACTCAGAGTAGGGCCTTCCGCAAGTACGGGCGCGGCAGTGGAGCCGAGCAGCAATGCAAAGCCGACTCCAAGTGTCCGACGGGCTTTAGTATAGGTGATTCCAAGCGACATGATCACTCTCCGTTTGCTGGTGAGGCAGGTCAGAGTTGAGTAGGATTCCCACTCGCGGTCCTTGACTTTCGTTAAATGCACTCTCGAATTCGTGATCGGTTTGGCAAAATTATCAAATGATCCGTACCCACGTGCTTTTCTTGTGGCGCTTGACTTTGGATAAGGAACGGTCTCCGGCTGAGATCTATAGCTTTGGTACCAAACGCGGGCTCTTCGGTCTTGTCGTCGCCATCTTATGGTGAGGCTGGTGAACGGCAGAACCGGTATTGGGTCATGGTACCCTGACATCACCGTCAGGATGTTGTGGCATCAATTTGTCAGCCGTCTCGATGCACCAGTGGTGCGTGGTTGAGCCCAGGCAGACCTTTCCAAGGTCGGCGGACGGCTGGCATTTCAACCCACCGACAGCGGCGCGAAATACCCGTTCAGGTGTGGCCTGTTCTTCATGTGAAAGCTCAAAACCGCGGCAGATCCACTCGGCACTGTCAGTCGCTAGACTTCCCAGTCGACGTGGGGTATCTGCTGGGTGAATTACAGCTGAAAGTATCGTCGATAGCATCTCATGTCGCGAAACGCTCATAATCCAAGGATGGTCGGCCCCGTGTTCTCCGCCGCAGCCATTATTCGAATTATATCCCCGGCTCTCTGATCCATGAGACGCCGGGCCAAGGTGTTTGAGACCTCGCACCGATCGCTTCGACATTCCGAACAGACCATCGATAAGGACGCCACCCATGTGCGCCGACACGCCTGAAACACCTGACTACAAATCCACGCTGAACCTGCCCAAAACCGATTTCCCAATGCGCGCTGGCCTGCCCAAGCGCGAGCCCCAGTGGCTGGAGCGTTGGGCCAAGATTGGCGTCTATGATCGCCTGCGCGAAAAAGAAGGTCGTGAGCCGTTCACGCTGCACGATGGCCCTCCATACGCCAACGGCCACCTGCACATCGGTCACGCGCTGAACAAAACCATCAAAGACATGATCGTGCGCTCGCACCAGATGATGGGTTATGACGCGCGCTATGTGCCGGGCTGGGATTGCCACGGGCTGCCGATCGAATGGAAAATCGAGGAAAAGTACCGTAAGAAGGGCAAGAACAAAGACGATGTCGATATCGTCGACTTCCGTCAGGAATGCCGCAAGTTTGCCGAGGGCTGGGTGGACATCCAGCGCGAAGAGTTCAAGCGCTTGGGCATCACTGGCAACTGGGACGATCCATATCTGACCATGGCCTACCACGCCGAGGCGGTGATTGCTGGTGAATTCCAAAAGTTCCTGATGAACGGCACTCTGTATCAGGGCTCAAAACCCGTGATGTGGTCCCCGGTTGAAAAAACCGCATTGGCTGAGGCCGAAGTCGAATACCACGACAAAGAGAGTTTTACCATCTGGGTGAAGTTCAAAGTGGCCAATGAAGACCACAAGCTTTCCGGCGCTCAGGTGGTGATCTGGACAACCACCCCGTGGACAATTCCATCGAACAAGGCGGTCGTCTTTGGACAGGACATTGCCTATGGCCTGTACGAAGTCACCGGTACACCCGAAGAATCCTGGGTTGCGGCTGGCGAAAAATACATCTTGGCCGACAATCTGGCCGCCGAAGTGATGAAGCGCGCCCGCTTGGGTGAAGATCAGTTCACCCGCGTTGCAGATGTACCTGTTGAAGACCTCGAAGGTGTAGGCCTAAAGCACCCGCTGCATGGTGCCGAAGGCTCCAACGGTGAGTGGGACGGCTTGCGCGACTTCCGCGCCGCGCCTTTTGTGACCGACACCGAAGGTACAGGTTTTGTGCACTGTGCCCCATCCCACGGTATGGAAGAATTCGAACTCTATCGTGATCTGGGCATGCTAGAGCAGATGATCACCTATAACGTCATGGACGACGGAGGTTTCCGCGCTGAACTGCCGTTCTTTGGTGGCACCTATATCCTGAACCGCAAGGGTGGCGAGGGTGATGCCAACAAGAAGATCATCGACAAACTGGTCGAGGTTGGCGGGCTAATGGCACGCGGCAAGATCAAGCACAGCTATCCACACTCGTGGCGTTCCAAGGCTCCGATCATCTATCGCAACACGCCGCAGTGGTTTGCTGCCGTGGATCGTGAAATCGGTGACGATCAAGACACTTACGGCAAAACCATCCGCGACCGTGCCCTGACCTCGATCGACGAACTGGTCAAATGGACCCCGGCCAAGGGCCGCAACCGTCTGCACGCGATGATCGAAACCCGCCCTGACTGGGTTTTGTCGCGCCAGCGCGCCTGGGGTGTTCCGCTGACCTGTTTTATCAAAAAGGGTCTGTTGCCAACGGACGAGGGCTTCCTGCTGCGCGACGACGCCGTGAACGCCCGCGTTGTTGCCGCGTTTGAGGCTGAAGGTGCAGACGCTTGGTATATGGACGGTGCCAAGGAACGTTTCCTTGGTGATGACTACAACGCGGATGAGTGGGAGCAGGTGTTTGACGTGCTCGACGTCTGGTTCGACTCTGGTTCGACCCACGCATTTGTGCTGCGCGACCGCGAAGATGGCACCAAGGACGGCATCGCCGATGTCTACATGGAAGGCACCGACCAGCACCGTGGTTGGTTCCACTCATCCTTGTTGCAGGCCTGTGGCACCAAGGGCCGCGCGCCGTACCGTAATGTTGTAACCCACGGCTTCACGCTGGATGCCAAGGGCATGAAGATGTCCAAATCGCTGGGCAACACCATCGTGCCGGAAACCGTGGTCAAGCAATACGGCGCTGACATCCTACGCCTTTGGGTGGCCCAGACCGATTACACCGCTGACCAGCGGATCGGCCCGGAAATCCTGAAAGGCACCGCCGACAGTTATCGCCGCCTGCGCAACACCATGCGTTATATGCTCGGTTCGCTTGGCGACTTCTCGGAAGATCAGCGCGTTGCACCCGAGGATATGCCCGAACTGGAGCAGTGGGTGCTGCACCGTATGGCCGAACTGGATCACAAAGTGCGTACTGGCTACCAGTCGTTTGATTTCCAGGGGGTGCTGTCAGCTGTGTTTAACTTTGCCACGGTTGATCTGTCGTCGTTCTACTTTGATGTGCGTAAGGACGCGTTGTACTGCGACGGTGACACACTGAACGCCCGTGCCGCGCGCACCGTTCTGGATCTGCTGTTCCACCGCATCACCCGCTGGCTGGCGCCAATCCTGGTCTTCACCATGGAGGAAGTCTGGCTGGAACGTTTCCCAGGCGATGACAGCTCGATCCACCTGACCGATATGCCCGACACCCCGGGTGACTGGCTGAACGAACCGCTGGCCGCCAAATGGTCCGGTATCCGTCAAGCTCGCCGTGTGGTGACCTCGGCGCTGGAAATCCAGCGGACCGACAAGGTGATCGGTGCGTCGCTCGAAGCATCGCCAGTGGTGCATGTGCGTGATGATGAAGTCCGTGCTGCACTGGCGTCGGTCAACTTTGCCGACATCTGCATCACATCCGATGTGGTGCTCAGCGGTGACCCAGCCCCGGCCGAAGCCTTCCGCATGCCTGAAGTCGACGGCATCTCGGTTGTGTTTGAAAAAGCCGAAGGCGAGAAATGCCAGCGGTGCTGGAAGATTCTGCCAGACGTTGGTCAGCACAGCCACGGCGATGTTTGCGGTCGCTGTGACGAGGCGCTGGGCTAAGCCCAAAAACAACAAAGCTGCCCCAATGGGGCAGCCTGTTTGATCAGATGATCATGACGCCTCGGCTTTTGGCCGGGGCGTTTTCATTTAGCCTTGGCCGAACAAGGCCTGCACTTCGTTATACTCGGCGCTGGCATTCACGTCTGATGTGGCTGTCTCACCCGAAATCAGGCCAACAATCAGCGATTCCATATCGGCGTCGGTGCTGGGTTCAACTGCCGGGGCCACAGATGCCATGGGGGTGGTTTCAACAGTGATTGGCGGATCTTCGGCAACCACATTTGCTGCGTTCAGCGTGATCTCACCGGCATCGTCCTGTTCGAACGTGACCTTGATACCGCCATGTTCGCCCATCACGAATTCGATGTCGATTTCACCACCGGGACCGTTAGTCTCGATTTCAACGCTCAGCTCGCCGTCTTCCATTTCGACTTCGATCTCAAACTCGCCATTCACACTGGCGATATTGATGCTGATCTCACCAAATGCACCGCTTAGCAGGCTGGAAATACCTGTCGGCGCAGTTGGATCAACTACAGGTGTGTCAGTCACCGGTGTGGTGTCGCCAGTGGTTGGCTCTTGCGGTTGCTGAGCGCGCCAGCCCCAGGCCTTGGCATGATCCGGGGGGCCCGGCTGTTTGGCGTGATCCGGTGGACCGGGTTGATGGTTTTGCATCGCCATTTTGTGGGTCTGGCCCAGACCGCCGACTGCCGAGACAGAATGCATGGTGTTTCTCCAATAACAGGGTGCTCTGAGTGAGCTATGACTGCATATTGGGCGAAACTCCTTAAAAAGCGGCTGAAACGGCCGGGTGTCCGTCCAACCGTTTACGAAAAATTTTTATGAAATTTGTAAGGCCCCGTAATCGTGCAGAGAAAACCCTGCCATGCAGAACGTAATTTACGGTGAGAGATGGATGTGTTTACGAACTGCGCGTACTGAACAACCTAATTTCAGCAATAATGCCGTAACTAGTGCATCGCCTTCATGGCCTGACGATATTCATCAGCGGCAATGGCGCTGGCAGGCTTTGGGCCTGCGTGGGTGCCCGACAACATGTCCTGAACTTCCGCCTGAGCTTTAGAGGCGCCAAGTTCGGCACCCAGCGCGACTTGGCGGGCCATCTCGCGGGCAGGGCCGGTGTAATGGGCCTGCAGCGCCTGTTCGTAACCGTTGCCAAGCGCGGCCATCCGTGCGGTTGAACGCGCCGGACCAACATACTTTGTTTGCAGGTACATCTGGAGGGAATCCTGCGCGGTCTTGGCTTCAGCGGTTTCACGGGTGATGATCTTGGCCTCTTCGGCCTTGGCAACAACATCAGCTTGAACCAACTCAGCCTTTGGAGGCTGCTGAGCTGGGGTGTAAAAGCTGATGCTGGGAGAGATTGCCGCGATCATTTGTGCCACCTTGGTTTCAAATCATTCCTAATGTTTAGTTGAATTTTAACAAAAGTGGGGCGTAATCGTAATAAAGGTTAACGCGCGGGGCGCGTGGGGTGCGGCCATATCGGGTTGGTCGGCGTAACCGTTAACATTCAGCTTAACGATTGTGGGTCTTGTACTGCCGTTAGGAATGGATGAGGGTGCGCCCATGCCCTTTGCTTCACTAGATACACCTGTCGGAACGCTCTCTGTCGAAGAGCAAGACGGCGCCATTGTGCGTCTTCGCTGGTCTGCGGATGGTGATGAGGGGACGGCATTATTGGATCAGGCCTGTGACCAACTAAGGGCGTATTTTGCCGGTGAACTGCAGGATTTTGATTTGCCCCTTCATGTCGACGGTTCAGATTTTCAGCGTGCCGTCTGTGATGCCATGTCGGCGATCCCGTTTGGCAAAACTCGGACTTATGGTGATATCGCCCGTGATCTGGGTGGCGCAGCGCAGCCTGTGGGCAATGCCTGTGGGGCCAATCCGATCCCAGTGATTATCCCCTGTCACAGGGTCTTGGGGGCCAATGGGCTGGGTGGCTTTTCCGGCGATGGCGGTGTTGAGACCAAAGTAGAGCTGCTGAAGCACGAAGGCGCCGCTGGGTTACTGATTTGAGGACTGCATGAGCGCGACGATTTTCCTGGCGGTCTTGTTCGCGGCCTTTCTGCATGCGGGTTGGAACGCGCTGGTCAAAACCGGCGGTGACAAGTTTCAAGCGATGTTCATCATGTCAACGTCGCAGGGTGCAATTGGTCTGATGATGACACTGGTTCTGCCGCTACCCAGTGGGCAGGTCTGGTTGTGGTTGTTGGCGTCTGGGCTGGTGCATTCGCTGTACAAGTTTTTCCTGACTTCGGCCTATGAGCATGGTGATCTCAGCCGGGTCTACCCTATCGCCCGTGGGCTGGCGCCGATGCTGGTGGCCTTAGTTGGCGTGTTCTTTCTGTCTGATGAGTTGGCGATACTGGAGTATCTAGGGATTGCTGCGCTGGGCACCGGCATCATCGCAATGGCACGGGGCGTGTTCAGCAATGGCGAGAGCCAGCACATGCTGCGGTTTGCCTTTGCCTCGGCATTGATGACGGCTTGTTACTCTCTGATCGATGGCTTGGGCGCACGGGCGGCGGGCGATGCGACGGTGTTTGTCGCTTGGATGTTCCTGATTGACGGGATCATCTTTGGGTCGTGGGGGCTGTTAAGTCGGGGTAGGGCGGTGCTCACTGCCAGACGTCGCGATTGGTTGCGCGGTTGTATGGCGGGTGGTGCCTCGCTTGGCGCCTATTGGATTGCGGTCTGGGCGATGACGCAGGCACCGATTGCGCTGGTCACCGCGCTGCGCGAAACCTCGATTCTGTTTGCGGTGATGATTGGTGTTGTGGTGTTCCGCGAGCGGTTTGACCGCGCTAAGGCTGTTGCTACGGTGTTGATTGTCGGTGGTGTGGTGCTGACGCGGTTGTAAGATGTCGAGGGCAGCGCCTGACCCTGGGTGGGTGCGAAAGCGCCCTCCCGTGGGGACGGTCGGGCGCTGCCCCGTCTGACGACCGGGCGAATAGATTAGCTGCGCTGTAGCTTACGCTGAACCGGAATAATCTGCTGAGCAACGCCCACGAACAGCAGGTAAACCGAGGTCACAACCAAACCCCAATGCGCCCAGCTTTGCGGATGAAAATCCACCCAAGCGGCCCAACCGGCAAAGAAGGTCCAGCCCAAAGCCATGGGCAGTGTCAGCAGCCGCCAACGTTCGGTGCGAACTGGATGAACAAATTTCAGTGGTAGAAACATGCTCACCGACACGAGAGTGACCAGTGCCAGGCTGGTCCAGTGGCTGGGTTGCAGAGCAAAAATTACCAGCACAACCATGTTCCAGCAGCCGGGAAAGCCCGAAAACGAGTTGTCTTTGGTCTTCATCCGCGTATCTGCGAAATACATAGCACTGGCAAAGGTGATCACGATGATTGCAAACCATCCGGTCCAACCCGCCATTAGCCCCGAATTGAACAGCGCAAAGGCGGGGATAAACACGTAAGTTAGATAATCGATGATCAGATCCAGCAGCACGCCGTCGAACTCAGGCGCATAGCGTTTGACGTGATATTTTCGCGCCAAGGGCCCATCAACACCGTCCACTGCAAAGGCCACCACCAGCCACAGGAACATCAAGTCCCACTTTTCATCGACAGCGGCCAGCATCGCCAACATGGCAATTACAGCGCCGGTTGCGGTGAATAAATGGACGGAAAGGGCGCGGAGTTGAGGAGTCATTTGACTGTGATGCCGAATTTCCCCCCAGCCTGCAAGGGGCCAGCTATCAGGTCAGCCAATTTCCATTGTATCGTTACGGTTCCAAATCCGGCGGTTACACGCCTGATCCGTCGATTGTTTGGCATGGTCCAAAGCTGCGTCTAGTTGCCGATGCGGACTTCCTCAATCGGGTAGCCCAGATAATCCTGACCCTCCCAGATCTTGTGGCAGTCGTGGCAAGAAGCCTGCTGAAACCTCATCGGGTCCCCATTGGGTTGAATACCGCCATAGAGCCAGTCACCGGTCTCTGGCGATGCCCCGGTCTCGAGCTTGGTCATTAAAGTCAGTGGCCCAACCTCGGCTGCATTTTTCGTGGCGTTGATCCTGATGCTTTCCTTGGCCAGTTGCGAGCCCACTGGCATCACTACGCCTTGTTCGGCGAATTTAAGGTATTGTTCAGCCGCAATGTCGTTGGCGTAGGTCAGTAGTAGGCCGTTGCCGTGGGTCCCGTCTACAACATGGCGGGTGGCTGTGACGGTCCAGCCGCGATAGTTTTTGGCCACCGTGTCACCACCTTTGCTATAGGCTGCGACCATTCTATCGCCAATGCAGTCGTAGATGCGGGCGATATCACTTTCAGTCAGATCAAAGGGATCGGTGACAGAGACCTGACAATCCTGCGCCTGAGCGGTTGTGCCGGCGATGATGGCGACAGCTATTAGAACCGCAAATATCACTAGGCTGTTCATGGCGCGGGCTCCCGTTGAGTTGCAATCACCGACTTAGCTTCACAAAACTAGCGGGATCCGGCAGATCGTCATCGTATTTGGCTACACAAGCCCGTGACGGGATCAGGCCTTGGGGTGGGCGCGGTTGTAAACGTCCATCAAATGTGCGGTGTCGACGGCGGTATAGGCTTGGGTCGTCGACAGCGAGGCATGCCCCAAAAGTTCTTGAATTGACCGAAGATCTCCGCCTGCCTCAAGCAGATGAGTGGCAAAGCTGTGGCGCAGCGCATGGGGGGTCGCGGTGGCTGGCAGACCCAGCTGCGCGCGTGTCTTGGCCATAACCCCTTGGATCAGTCGTGGATTTAGCGCGCCGCCACGGACACCACGAAATAACGGCCCGTCGTTTTCTTGCGGGTGAGGGCAGAGGGACAGATAGCGATCAACAGCATCGCGTGCTGCTTTGATGACCGGAACAACACGTTCCTTGCCGCCTTTACCGGTGATCCGTAGCACGGCTGAAATCGGTGCATCCTTGCCCTGCAGCCCCAGCGCCTCGGAGATGCGCAGCCCGCAGCCATAGAGCAGCGTCACCACCGCCACATCCCGCGCCGAGACCCAATCGGATTGAGACTGGTGTTCCACCGTATCCAAAACCGCCTTGGCAGCATCGGCAGCCAGCGGGCGTGGTAGTTTTTTCTGAAATTTGGGGGCGCGGGCCATCAGAACCGCGCTGGGTTCAAACCCTTCGCGTTCGGCCAGCCAGCGATAAAAGCTTTTGACTGCCGATAGTTTGCGCGCCAGTGACCGCGCACCGGTGCCCGAATTTCGGGTCTCGGCCATCCATGCGCGCATATCGCTGACTGTGATGGTTTGCAGCGCACCCAACCCCTGAGGGCTGCCGAAATGTAGCGTCATGAACGACAGGAACTCTGCCACGTCACCGCGATAAGCGACGAGAGTATTGTCAGCAGCACCGTTCAACGCACTTTGGTTGTCTAGCCAGTTTTGCAGGGCATCCCGGCAGTCAGGTGAGATCAGACTCAAGACAGCCAGTGACGCATCGACCGTTCGAATACGTCGCCAAAGAACGTCAGCAGATCAGTGCCATGCTGCGGAGTGAATTGATGCGGATCCTCGGCGCCAAGCACCAGCAGGCCGGGCAGGCGGCCATTTCCCAGATCCAACTTCAGGCATGCCTCAGAGCGGATCCAGTCGGCCTTGTCGCCATAGATCTGCGGTGATCCACCTTGGATCTGTCGCAGAGTAACCTGTCGGTTGACGCCGCCACGGCCCTGGCTGATGTAGTCATCAATATAGCCGGGTTCGACGACGTTTAAAACTTCGCCCATGCGCTTTACGGCAGGATTACTGTCATCCTGCACTGTTTCCAGCACCAACGTCACCGCCTCAAGCCGCAGAATTTCAGCGATATCACCGCGCAGGTTTTGCAGGAAATCCTCAAAGTTGGTTGGATCCATCAGCGCAAGAATCGCACGATGAATTTGATTGGTGCCGGCCAGATTGTCATAGGCCGCTGCAATGACAGAGCGATGCGTGTCCTCTAGCCGGTCCAGCCGCGCCTCCATCCGTTCCATGGCAATACCGCGTAAATCAACGATATTGGCGCCCATGGCGCGCTCATTGGCCGCGACCAATGCGTTCATGGCGGTTTGATCGTCAAGCACCGCATCGGGCTTGGCTACAATAGCTTGACGGAGGGATTCATCTAGGACTGGACTGCTGCTCATGCTCTGACCTCTAGTGGGTTTGGGGCAAGTTATAACACGAGTTTTAACGAAAAGTGGGGAAAATTTACGAGAGGGCAGATTTTTGCGCAATCTTGGAAGTTAGGGTATCTGGTCGGGCACTAGGGGCATAGTTCCCATGGTTAGATGGGCCGAGTGTCCGCAACCAAATTAATCGATCTGCCGGTGTGGAAAGGGCGAATAGCGGCCATTCTCTGTTTCGTGTGCAGGTACCTGATGAGCAGGCTAAGCCGTCGCTGATTGGCTGAGGGTTCAGGGCTATGTGTACCGAACACAGCGATCAAATTCCACCTGTCGAATTGGGCGGCTTTGTTGCACAAATAGGGTTGAGGTCGGACCTCCCCTGACACCGGACGGATTTAGCCTATCGCCTCTGTCTTGGGGATGCCAAGTGCAGTAA
>NZ_QHLQ01000031.1 GCF_011813015.1 Parasedimentitalea denitrificans
CCAATCCAGGCCAAAGCCGCAGCGTGAAACAGAGGCGGGAACACATTGTCCCGTTATACGGACACGCGAAAACTTCGAGTTTTTCAACAACATTGGCCCAAAGCCGACCTTGATCGACTTTGAGGCGAACGACTGCTTTGAGCCCGCTTTGCAATTTTTCTGCGATGTAGCGAATGGCGGCTTTGCTGAGATGGTCAGGTTATTTGCAGCCGACCTAATCGAAGGATCCGAGCAAAATTCTCTTGACCCGTGTTCGCGGCAAAGGTAGGGCCGAAATGTCGGTTTCCACATGGAACTAACAGGGAATTCGCCACGGCCTCACAGCCGTGAACCGAAACTGCCCCCGCAACTGTAGGCGGCGAGCCGCGTCCGAATATGCCACTGGGTATTGCGCCCGGGAAGGTCGGACAAGGTGTTGACCCGTCAGTCAGGAGACCTGCCGACGCGTAACGCAACACTGGACGGGGTGTCTGGGGAAGGGATGTGAATGACCATTGCCGATAGTGGTGTTATGCCACAACGTGCGCAGCTGCGCATGGGCTGGGTTGCTTTCAACCGGCCAGAACTCCCGATCATCAATCTAAACCTGATCGGAGATTCCATACATGAAACTCAACCAAAATGGACTGGCCCTGGCGGTCTGCTGCCTGTCTGCTTCCGCCGCAATGGCCGATGCGACCAAATACCCACTGACCGTTGAAAACTGCGGTCTTGGCGTGACCTTTGACCATGCGCCGTCGCGTAGTGTGAGCGTGGGTCAGGCCGCAACAGAAGTACTCTTTGCGCTGGACTTGGCCGAGACTGTCCAGGGCACCTCGGTTTGGTTCACCGATGTTCCAGAAGCCTATAAAGACATCAATGCTGGCATTGAACGCCTTGCAGACAACGATCCAAGCTTTGAAAGCGTGGTTCAAAAACGCCCCGAGGTGGTGGCCGTTCAGTATGAATGGCACGTGGGACCAGAAGGTATTGTGGCAACGCGCGAACAGTTTCACGAGCTGAACATCCCCACCTACATTATGCCTGCTGATTGCGTCGGTAAGGACAATACTGTGGGATCGGACGGAACGCGGACCTCTTTGTTTGACACCAGCGTCATTCATCAAGGCGTGGCCGAGCTGGCAGAGATCTTTGACGTTGCCGACAAGGGCGCTGCTTTTGTGGCCGAGTTGAAAGAGCGCGAAGCTGCAGCCATCGAGCGTGCCGAAGAGCTGAACATCCAAGACGCCTCGGCTGTATTCTGGTTCTCCAGTGCTCAGATGGATATCGACCCGTATGTTGCAGGCCAAAAAGGTGCGCCGGGTTACATGATGGACAAGCTAGGCATCCGCAATGTCGTGGAATCCGATGAAGAATGGCCGGTTGTTGGTTGGGAAACCATTGCTCGAGCCAACCCCAGCATTATCGTTCTGGCCGAGATGAAGCGGCGCCGCTTCCCTGCTGATGATGTGCAGGCCAAGCTTGAGTTCCTGCGCAATGACCCGGTTGCCAGCCAAATGGACGCCGTCAAAGCAGGTCGCATCGTGATCATGGATGCCCATGCGATGGATGCCACTCTGCGAACTGTCGAAGGGATCGAAACCCTAGCAGAGGCGCTGGAAAACTTCGGTCTGGCTCAATGATCCGAGCCGCCGCCAGACAGATGGTCAGCACCCGCGCTTTGCGATGGTTGACGTCCTTCGGGATGCTGGCGGTGGCCATTCTTGCCGGTGCCAGCATCGGCGAGACCCCTATCCCTCCGATGACGGTCCTGCAGACGTTGGCTAACAAATTGTTGGTGGCGGATTACCCGCTGGATCCGATCGACGAAGGGATTATCTGGAATTACCGTCTGACCCGCGCCGTGGTTGCGGCCTGCTGTGGGGCCAGCCTTGCGGTGTCGGGCGTGGTGTTGCAAGCGTTGCTGCGAAATGCGCTGGCCGACCCATATATCATGGGCATTTCAGCGGGGGCTTCAACAGGTGCAGTGGCGGTCACCATTGCAGGATTTGGTGCCGGTGTGGTGTCCTTATCGATGGGGGCATTTGCCGGGGCTATTTTGGCTTTTGGACTGGTTGCGCTCCTAGCCCGCGCTGCAGGCGGCGGAATGAGCGGGCATGGTGCCGCACAGATTGTTCTGGCAGGGATTGCCGGGTCGCAGCTTTTCAATGCGCTGACCACTTTCATTATCACAAAATCCGCCAATGCGGATCAGGCGCGGGGAATTCTATTTTGGCTACTTGGCAACCTCAGCGGCGCACGCTGGCATGACGTGCTGCTTGGCGCGCCCATAGCCATGGCGGGGGTTACCATCTGCGCGCTGCATGCCCGGTCTTTGGATGCCTTCACATTTGGTGCAGAATCGGCTGCCTCGCTGGGTATTCCGGTGCGCCGGTTGCAGATGGTTTTGATCGGAACCTCGGCTCTTTTGACCGCCGTAATTGTCAGTATGGTTGGGTCCATCGGCTTTGTCGGGCTGGTCATTCCCCACGCCGCACGGCTAGTGGTGGGAGTGCGCCATGCGCGGCTTATTCCTGCCTCGGCCCTGAGCGGCGCGGTTTTCCTCGTGGTGGCTGATATTCTGTCTCGCACGATCATTCCGGGCCAAGTTCTGCCAATTGGCGTAGTCACCGCCCTTATTGGTGCACCTGGCTTTGCCTTGATCCTTATACGGGGGGCGGGTCAGAGATGAAACTCACCGCAACAGAACTTGGGTGGTCCACCCGCCGCCATTCCATTCTCAATAGCGTTTCTCTGGAAGTTGAACCAGGCAAGGTTTTGGGGTTGGTTGGCCCCAATGGATCGGGGAAGTCCACTTTACTGCGCCTCCTTTCAGGCATTCTAAAACCAACGTCTGGACACGTCTTTTTGAAAAACAGGCCTCTCGCCGAACTGTCTAGACGCGAAGTCGCGCAGCGCATCGCCTTCGTTGAACAGCAAGCCGATACCTCGGAGCGGATCACAGTGCGGGACGCGGTTGAACTAGGCCGCACGCCATGGCTGTCACTTCGACATCCTTGGGGGGATGCCGATGATGCCCTTGTGGCCCAGGCACTGAAGGACGTGGGCATGGATCACTTCGCGGATCGTCAATGGGCGACACTATCCGGCGGTGAACGGCAAAGGACACATATTGCACGGGCTTTGGTTCAAAAGCCGGGTCTCCTTTTGTTGGACGAACCTACCAACCACTTGGACGTGCATCATCAACTTTCCATCCTGGCGCTGGTCTCGAAGCTGACAGTCACAACGGTTGTCGCGATTCACGACCTCAATCAGGCGATGGACTGCGACAGTGTTGGGGTTCTGGATCAAGGAAATCTTGTCGCGATTGGTCCCCCCGAAGAAGTTTTGAGCGTCGAACGTTTACGAGACACTTTCGGCGTCGGCGTCACTCATCTTACGGACCCTCATGATGGGCGGCGCATTATGCGTTTCCATTCTTGAAAGCCCGTCTGATATTTTCGCCATTTTACATGGAAAGAATGCCGAATTTTCGCATACATGTCGCTCGAAAAATGTCTCGATTGTGCCAGAACCAGACCTCTGATCCTTTGTGCCGAAAGTCCGTTTTGTCCGCAAAGCACCAGTTCCCCCAACTGCCGGATTTGCACTTGCAGCGAAAGTCCGGTCTGAGGAGTTGCACTGCAACTGCAGCGACATCGGATGCTTGTGGAAGTCCAATTGGCAGCGATCCACACCTAACTTCGGGGTTATCCGGGGCGGGCTACCCGCCCCGGCACCGCATTCATTCGGTGACTGGATCTTCATCGCGGCGCGGGAAGGCGACCATTTCGACGTCGGGGAACATGCTGTGTTTGACGTTGATCGACGTGATGTTGCCGCTGTCGTCGGTGTTGACGAAGAGGACACCGCAGCGGTCCCAGAAGTTCTTGCCGTCTTTTTCGCCGGATTTGACGTTCAGTTTCAGAGTTTGCGTAGCCAATTTTCAATCCTCACTTTGAGTGTTTCGATGAACATGGCCAAAGCGGGCACCAAGGGGATGTCAGCGGGAAAATTGCCTCGCGAGGAATGCGTTGGCGCAGGGGAATTTTCTTGTTGAAGCGGGACTTGCCCCGCGTCTGGCACGGCTGCCCGCTTATGTTCAGCAATCAGAAACACGGCGTTGAGGATCTGAGTTTGGCCGTCAATCTCTGTGACCTGCCCCGTCAAAGCTGGTCTGGAACGCTGCAACTCCTGTACTGGGCCTGCAGATTGCTCGCAGTCAATATGATCTACCGATCATAAAGCTGAAATATGATCTGCGGATCATACGGCATGAAAGGCAGCCGCCCGACGTCGCACTCCAGCAAAAATGGCTCCCGCCAATGGCTGTGGAAACCCATCCGGCAGGTCGGCAAGTGTCTTGTCCAGGGCGGGTTCAAGCTCTGTCGCGACGTTCGACATGACCTCTTCCGCCAGCGCCACACCAAAGCCTGCCGCCTTCGCAGCCTGCAGGAAATGGCGGGGCACCACCTCGTTGATCCGGTAGTGTCCGTCAACGGCCATCGCGAGGCGCATCCGGTTCTGGCGGATTTGACCGTCATCCACGGCTTTTTGTGCGCTCAGCACGTCATAAAGCGGGGTCATAAGGAAACCGCCAGGGCGCAATGCGATGCTGAAATTCTTGGCATGGCCGTCGGTCGCCCCCAAAAGCCAAAAAAGCACCTGCGCGCGGAAGAAGGTGCGCTGATCTGCTTCGGGGTCATCACTGCCCTTCAGCAACCCGATCCCTTCGGTGATTCCCGGCCCGCCGTCCATTTGGTATTTCTGACTGGGCGGGACTGAGAGCGCTTGGCAAAAGTCTTCCTGCGGGAGGCGGATCAAGCGGCCATCCTTGGTCCAACGCCGATCGAACCGCGTCACAACAAGGCTGCGCACGTCTTCAAAATCAGCAACCTCGACCACCGCGACATCCATGCCCATGGCACGGCAAAAGCTCATGCAGAAATACTCGTTCTCAACGCTGTCGGACAAATCGATCCCAGCGGGCAGAACGCCGAGTTGGGTCTTGAGGATATGGGTTGTGGGGGTAAGCCCCGATGGACGGATCCACGTTCCCTCGTGGCGCAGCAGCGCTGTTTTCTCCTGCGCCCCAGCGATCGAAATGCGGAAGTCGTCTTCCTCGTCTAAGCCCAGCGGAGCGCTCGCGAGGTTGCGCAGCATATCAGCAATCTGCGCCTCAGTTACGGGCTCTCCCTCCAGTGGGCCAACCTCGGGGACCTCACCCGAGACGAACTGCAACGCCCCTACGCAATCGCGCCCGATCTTCTCCAGCATGTGCCACGCATCCGTGCCGCCTGCACGCACCCGAGCGGCAACGCGCTCACGTATCGCCTGATTGTCCGGCAGCAGGTTTTCCAAGTAGGCTATAACAGGGCCGCCCTGGTGTGCCTCTTCACGCAAAGGCAGCGAAAGCGAGATGGGCATGGCGTGCTCCCATGCCAACCATTCCGGATCATAGGTAAAGCTGATCGCGCCTGAACCAGCGAGACGCAAAGCCCCCACCAACCGTCCGTTCAGAAGCACTTGCATCGTGCCGCTACGCCCATGTTTGGCCATCAGAAGATATCCTCAATCTCAAGCGAGCCACCGCGTTCCACCAATCGGAACTCAAGCCCAAGTGCCGCCATGACAGCAAGCACTGTGGCGAGCTTGGCTCCCGCGTCGCCATTCTCGAGCGACGAAATCGTCGCGACGCGCAAATTCGTACGCGCGCTGATGTCGCTTTGGGTCCAGCCGCGCGCTTTGCGCGTCCGGCGAAGTGCCTCGCCGATCTTCTCGGCCGTTCGTGCTGTGAGGTCCATGATGTGGCTCCTTTTACGGCACAGCGTAAATTAAAACAAATTACGCTACAACGTAAATATCTACTTTTTACGCCATGGCGTAACAATCGAGCCGCACTTATGCCTGCAGCCCCGCAGCGCGCACCTGCTCGGGCGTCACCAGCTTTGACGCGATCAAGCCCTCAATCTGCCGGTTTGTAATGTGGCGGCAAAGGGGGTGGCGTTCACGGATCCACTCGGCGAGGCTAGCGCGACCTTTGGCTTCGGCCTCTCGCGCCTTCTCCCGGTCCGCCTGTATTTGGACCAGTCCCTTCTCCCATCGGCGCATCCTGAACCAATTGTCCGAGAAACAGACCTTGCTGCGTGTATAGCCCTCGGTTTCCTTCGCATAGGCTTTGACCGCCTGCTGCAAGTCATCGGGCTTTACCCCGGCCTTCACGGCGGCTGCGATCAGGCGCAACGTAGTTCGTCGGTCTCGGATCCTGTCTTCGGGATAGGCCGCTAAGATCTTCTCAGCTTCAAGATCTTCAACCTCCTCCGCCCCGCGCCTGCGCGTAGGTGGTTTATGGATGGTTTTAGGATGGTTTGGGGTCCACCGTGAACCCCGTACCCCGTTCACCGTGGACCCGGTACCGGGTTCAGGCTGGACGGGGTTCACAGTGACCCCCGTCTCAATGTCGGGCTCAGCCGTGGGCTCGAGCGCGGCCACGCGTTCCAGAACGATGCGGTAAATGACGGTGTAGCCGTTCTTGCACTGCCGCCGCCCTGTCTCGATCAAGATGCCTTCACGCAGGAAGTCGATGATGGTGCGCTTCACCGTGCTTTCGCTGAGCTCTGTGTGGCGCTGGATCGTCCCTTTGGAACACCAGATGCCCGAACCGTCATCGCTCGCCTTGTCGGCCAGGAACATGATGATCTGCTTGCGTGCGGCGCTGCCAAAGCGGCGCTCGGCGCATTCGTTTGCGATGCGCCAGCTCATTGGATCACCTCACCAGTCAGAGGTTGCGAAAAAGCCGACTGAGCGTTTGCGGTGCGCCGCTGGCCCATGCTAATATGGTGCGAAAGCTGACAGGCTTTTTCTATTTGGCCCCGGTTCACAGTTGCCGCTGTGACGGGGCCTTTTTCGTTTTGAACCAGTGAATTTGGCTTTGAAACTTTCGCTTTTTGTTCACTTTTTGTCAGGGGGTATTTTGCACCCTTAAGCCGTTGTTTTTGCTTGCGCTCTTTCTGGATTGCAAATCCGTGTACACCGGTTCGATTCCGGTACTCGCCTCCAAACAAAATCAAGCACTTAGCCGAATTCTCGAAACTATATGCGAATTTCAAACACGGATATTTGAAATTTTTGCCCTGAGCCGTCCTTACGGCTCCAACTCCCAGCGAAAGCGCATGTGCGAGACTTTGAGGTGGCTGCCCGACCTTCGCGGGCAATCAGAAAACCAAAATACAAACTTCTTCAACACTATCTCCACATCGCTGCCGTTCATCGAAAACCAAGCAAGGTCTGGAGTGCGGGACTAAACCGCCTTTTGCTCGTACAGCCATTGCTAGCGCAGAAAACCTTCGCAGCCGCGGCGTGAGGTTTCTCTCGCTACAGCGGATTTCCCGTTTCCAGTCATTCAGAAGCAGGGGTTCTTTAGAAGAAATCCGTGCCCAATGGAACTCCAGAAAAACCCCAGGCTCATTTCGAGGTTTCAACTTCTGGCAGTGAACGGCGGTCTAGGCAAGTGTTTGAGGAAAACGAAATCCTCCAACTCGAACTTGGTTTTTTGAGGATTACCCAAAGAGCGGTGGATTTTCACGTCGAGTTTGTGCGAATAGATAAAACATGCTCAAGAACTCCAAACCGATTCAGAAAGATAAGTTACACGACCAGGTCTACGATCGGTTGTGCACGCTGTTGCGCGAAGGTGAGTTCACACCAGGCCAGGCGATTCATGTTGCGCGTGTCGCCGAAGCCTTCGGTGTGAGCGCCATGCCTGTGCGTGAGGCGCTGACGCGGCTCCAAGCGATTGGTGTTGTGGCCAATGTTTCGGGCCGTTCTCTGGGCGTGCCGAGACTGGGATATGAAGAACTGACAGACCTGCGCGATGTGCGTCTGGAAGTAGAGGCGCTGGCTGTCAAATGGGCTTTGGCAAACCGGGATGATATTTTTGTCGCGGACCTTGAGAAACTGTTAAAGCGTCTGGAGACCACGGAGCGATCCGGCGATGTGCAGAGCTATGTCAAAGCAAACTACGAGTTTCATTTGCGGATATACCGACAATCGAACTCTCCGGTACTGATCGATATCATCAACACACTCTGGTTGCGCGTCAGCCCGCATTTGTATCAGTTGGAACGGGAAAATCAGTACAAGGTTTCCAACATCCATCACCGGAAAATAGTACGAGCTATCCGGGAAGGTGACGAAGCAACTGCCACGCAGGAGCTTGTTCTGGATATTTCTGACGCCTATGAGGTTCTTGTGAGAACCTTGTTTTCGAAAGGCCGTTCTCGCTGAAAGCTACAGCAGGTTAACTGGGCCGAGATCCTCACCTATGCTGTCCAGTTTCAGAGCGGGCTCTGATCCCAGCCTGTGAGCGTCCCTCGCCGCCTTGAATTCTTTGATTCTATGGCTGTGTCAGAACTTCCCAAACAGTCAATAGTCACGCAACTGGCTGAAATTAAACAGTAAAGTCAAGCTCGAAATATTTATTGATTTTTGATCAATCATCAATAATAAATAAGCGTGCCCGACGAACAGGCCACGAGGGACGTTCATGGCGGGCACAGTCACGGGAGGAATACAGTGAAATATTCGAAAATTGCCGCGACCTTGGTTGCCAGTTCTCTGGCCTTTGGCGCGTCTTCCGCTTCGGCCGATATCCTTGATGTCCATATGAGCATTCCCAAGGACCTGACGTTCTTGGCCGACAGCGCCAAGCTGATGGATGAGTCTCTGCGGAACATGAGTGGTGGCGACGTTGGTTTGCAACTCTATGGTTCCGGAGAATTGGTCCCTGCAGGCGAAATCCTTGAAAACGTAAGCTCAGGCGCCATTCCGGCCGGGTGGAGCTTTCTGGGCCAGTGGGGCGGCAAAGTGCCCGTTGCTCAGATCGGTGCAACGCCATTTGGTGCGGGACCCGAAGCCCTGGCAGCTTGGTTGCACGTAGGTGGCGGCCTTGAAATTGTTCAGCGTGGGTTTGACGACCTGAATGTCAAAGTACTGGCTTGCCACATTACCGCGCCTGAGCCTGGTGGCTGGTTCAACAAAGAGATCAACTCGATCGAAGATTTCAGCGGTCTAAAGATGCGCATGGCCGGTGTTGGTGCACGTGTGCTCAACGAATTCGGGGCCTCTGCACAATACCTGCCAGCCAGTGAAATCTATCTCGCTCTTGAGCGCGGTCGGATCGACGCGACAGAGTTTTCTTTGCCGATCATCGACAAAGACTTCGGCTTCAATCAGATTGCAAAGTTCCAATACTATCCAGGCTGGCACCAGCCAGGCAGTGTCGACGTTTTGATGATCAACATGGACGTGTGGAATGGCATGAGTGCAGGTGAGCAGGCGATGTATGAAGCGGCCTGTCAGGTCAGCCTGGCCTGGACGCTGCAATACGCTCCTGCTGCACAAACGCCTCAGATTGAGGTGTTCGAAGAGGGCGGTACGATCGTCAAATCCTTCCCGGATGAAGTTCTGGCAGAACTGCGGGTCGCGACGGAGCGTGTGCTGAATGCCGAAGCCGAGAAGGATGCGCTTTATGGCGAGGCGTACCACTCGATGAAAGCTTTCGTGGCCTCTTCGGGTCGCTGGACTGGCCTTCAAACAATCCCTGCCGAGTAAGCCAGCATGGCACACGATATGGACACTCCGCCGAGTGATCCAAATCGTGGTACCGGCCCTGTCCATACGGTCCTTCGCGGGATCGTATGGATAGGCCAGGCCGCGGCTTGGCTCATCGTTCCCATCCTCGTTCTCGTATTGATCGGAGTGACACTGTCGGCGGCTAAGGTCGGCACAATCGTTCGATGGGAAAATGACGTTTTCCTATTTGGGTCAAAGCTGACACTCGCAAGCATCGGCGATCTGCAATGGCACCTGTTTGGGATCATGCTGATGCTCACGATGGCCGGGGCGGTCGTCAGTGACCGGCACGTGCGCGTCGATTTCCTGCGCCAGCACTTTCGCGAGAAGACAAAAAACATCATTGAAATCATGGGTTTTTTTGTCCTGCTTGCACCCCTTTGTTACATTGTCGTTCTCCACGGATATGACTTTACGGTGCGGTCTTTCAACATGGGAGAAGGGTCGGACTATGACGGACTGTATGACCGATTTGTCGTGAAGGCATTCGTTCCGATTGGCTTTGGGTTGATGCTGATTGCCGGCGCCGGTCTGACTATTCAAAAACTACGTATCTTGTTCGGGAAGGGGAAAACCCATGATTGAACACATCATTCCCCTGACGATGGTCGTATGTCTGCTTTTGGGAATTTTCAGCGGCTATCCTGTTGCCTTTGTTCTTGGCGGCATCGGAATTCTGTTTGCCTTCATCGGTGGGCTGCCCTTTGCATTCCTAAAAATTGGCGTCTCGCGCATCTACGCTGGCGTCATCGAAAACTGGCTCCTTCTTGCAGTACCTTTGTTCGTCTTCATGGGCGCGATGCTCGACAAGTCCGGACTCGCACAAAACCTGCTCTATTCACTTGAGCGCGCCTTGGGACGTAAACGCGGCGGGCTTGCCATTTCCGTTGCCCTGCTGGGCATCATCATGGCGGCCAGCACAGGTATCGTCGGCGCGTCGGTGGTCATGCTCAGCACCCTGGCTTTGCCGATCATGCTGCGCGAAAAGTATAAGCCAGAGCTGGCTGTTGGCACGATCGCAGCTTCGGGTACGCTGGGTATCCTGATCCCGCCCTCGATCATGTTGGTTCTGGTTGGTGATATTCTGCAGATATCGGTCGGCGAATTGTTCCTTGGGGCAATTGTTCCGGGTTTCCTATTGGGTGGGCTTTATATCGCCTACATCATCTTCGTCGCGTTGACGAAACCAAATGACGCTCCTGTTTCGACACAAATTCCTGCTGAGGGTTCTTTGGCACTGGCGCTCTTGCGCGACCTGTTCGCACCGCTCGTTCTTATCCTGACGGTTTTGGGCTCGATTGCCACAGGCACGGCCACCCCAACCGAAGCCGCAGGGCTGGGTGCGATCTGCGCCATGATCTTGGCTGCGATCAATCGCAAGCTGACCTTTCAAACTATGTCCACTTGCGTCCGTGAAACCGGCAACACCTCTGCCATGATCCTGGGTGTGCTGATAGGTGCCACGATCTTTGGGATGGTGTTCAAGGGCCTCAAGGGCGACAAGATGATCGAAAACGCCATTCTGTTTTTCGATCTAGGGGCTTACGGGACTCTGGGTATCTTGTTGCTGATGATTTTCATCATGGGCTTCTTCCTGGAGTGGGTGGAGATCAGCTTTATCGTATTGCCGCTCTTTGCACCTATCGTAGCGGGGCTGGACTTCGGGCTTGGGATTTCGCGTGATCAACAGTTGCTCTGGTTTGCCATGCTCGTGGCCGTCAACTTGCAGACCAGCTTCCTGACGCCCCCTTTTGGGTATTCACTGTTCTACGTCAAAGGCGTGGCTCCGCCCGAAATATCCATCGGCATCATCTATCGCGGCATCATTCCGTTTGTTGCGCTGCAACTGGCTGGCCTTGCTTTGTTGATCATCTGGCCGAGCCTCGTGCTCTGGGTCCCGGATGCGGTGTTCGGAAACTAGTGGAAAAAACATGACTGATCATTCCTCAAAATCACCCTCGTTGCTTGCGGGCTTTCACTTGCCGGGTCTGAAAGGCAAGAAAGTTGTGATCACGGCTGGCGCAAGCGGGATTGGATTCAGCATTGCCCGCTTGCTGCACGCACAAGGGGTTAAAATCGCGATTTGCGATGTGGATACCGACGCTCTACGCAGGGCCAGTGCCGTGCTTGAAGGATGCGTCGCCCTCGAGGCAGATGTGTCCGACGAAATAGCGGTGGATACCTTCTTTGACACGGTGCAAGACACCTTTGGTGGGCTGGATGCGCTTGTGAACAACGCTGGGATTGCCGGGCCAACCGGCAATCTCGAAGACCTCTCGCCCGATGATTGGCGGCGCTGTATCGACATTTGCCTGACGGGTCAGTTTCTGTCTGCCCGCCGGGCCATACCGATGATCAAGGCGGCTGGCGGCGGCGCGCTGGTCAACATGGCATCGGCTGCCGCCAAACATGGATATGCCTTTCGCACCCCATATTCGGCGGCCAAGTTTGGCGTTATCGGCCTGACGCAAAGCCTCGCCAAAGAGCTGGGTCCTGACAACATCCGGGTCAATGCCATTCTGCCCGGGATCGTCGAAGGGCCCAGAATGGAAAAGGTGATCCGCGATCGCGCTGATGCGGCGGGTGTCAGTCATACCGCAATGAGGGACGACTACCTCAAGAACATTTCCATGCGCCGGATGGTGACCCCTGACGACGTCGCCGCGACCGTTGCATTCCTGATCTCGGATGCCGGCGCCAACTTGTCGGGGCAATCCCTTGCCGTCGACGGAAACGTGGAAACGCTTTGAACTCAATTGGAAAATTAAGATGAGTAAAGACAAAAAAAACGCGGGTAAGGTTATCATCACCTGTGCTGTAACGGGTGCCATTCACACACCGTCGATGTCACCGCATCTGCCTGTGACACCGGAAGAGATCATCAAAGACTCCTTGGCTGCTGCCGAGGCAGGCGCAGCGATCCTGCATTTGCATGCCCGTCATCCAGACGGACGGCCCGACCAAAGTCCTGAAGGATTTGCTGCGTTTTTGCCGCAGATCAAGCAGAGCACAAATGCCGTGGTTAACATTACCACTGGCGGTAGCCCTTACATGAGCGTTGAAGAACGCACCGCGCCTGCGGCGACCTATCAGCCGGAACTCGCTTCTTTGAATATGGGGTCAATGAATTTCGGACTCTACCCGATGCTCAACCGGTTCAAGGAATTCAAATTTGACTGGGAGCGGGAGCACCTCGAAGGGTCCAAAGATCTGGTCTTCCGCAATTCCTTTAAAGACATCGAGTATGTGCTGGAGACCTGTTACGGCAACGGGACACGGTTTGAGTTTGAGTGCTACGACACTTCGCATCTCTACAATCTGGCGCATTTTGCCGATCGCGGCTTGGTCAAAGCGCCCTTCTTCGTTCAGTCCGTATTTGGATTGCTGGGCGGTATCGGACCCCACCACGAAGATGTCCTGCACATGAAACGCACGGCGGACCGACTGTTCGGTGACGATTATCGCTGGTCCGTTCTGGGCGCAGGCGCAAACCAGTTTCGGATCGCAACTCAGTCGGCAACCCTGGGCGGCAATGTGCGCGTCGGGTTGGAAGACAGCCTATGGGCTGGACGGGGTGAGCTTGCAAAATCCAGCGCCGTTCAAGTCAAAAAAGTGCGCTCTATTATCGAAAATCTGGGCATGCAAATCGCGACCCCGGATGAGGCGCGCGACATTCTCGGCCTCAAAGGCGGCGATCAGGTGGCTTTCTGAACACCTTCTGAAACCAGATTTTGGTCACACCAAGGAAGAAGAAAAATGAACAAAATTGCCGTAGTGGGTACCGGATTGATTGGACAAGGTTGGGCAGCTGTGTTTGCTCAGGCCGGTTTCGAAGTTGCACTGTATGACGCTTCGCAGGAAGCTGCAGAGCGCGCCTTGAAAGCAATGGAAAACCGCATCGACGACCTCGCAGAGTTTGACCTGATCGAGCCCTCGGATGCGCCAAATGTTCTTAAGCGCATCACGATAGCCTCTCGTCTAGAAGACGCATTGGACGGAGCCATTTACGTTCAGGAAAATGGGCCAGAAATCGTCGACATCAAAAGAGAGCTCACACAGGCGCTGGATGCGCTTGCAGCCAAAGATGTGCCCATCGGAAGTTCAACATCTGGGATTTCCGCTTCGCGCTATTGCGAACATATCCCAGGCAGGCATCGTTGCTTTGTCGTACATCCCATCAATCCACCCCACCTGCATCCGGCCGTTGAAATTGTCCCTACGCCCTGGACAGACCAAAATGCCATTTCGATGGTGAACGAGCTGATGATCAAATGCGGGCGTGAAACCATCGTGTTGAGCGAGGAGATCGACGGGTTTGTCGTGAACCGTCTGCAAGGCGCGCTTCTGGAAGAGGCGTTCAGACTTGTGGGCAGAGGCATCGTGTCGCCTGAAGATCTGGATAAAGCGATTTGCGATGGGCTCGGGTTGCGTTGGTCCATCATGGGGCCGATGCAGACCATTCACCTAAACGCCCCGGGGGGCGTTTCCGATTACGTTGCGCGATACGGGGAAATGTACCGGGGCTTCGGTATTGGCCCTTACGATGACGTCGACTGGGCCAGTATCGCGAATGAGAAACTCGAAGCGAAAATGTCAAAGCGAACGCCTGTCGCTGAAATTCCCGAAGCGCAAATAGCCAGGGATAGAAAACTGATGGCCTTGTTGCGCCATAAGAAACAAGTCGGTGTTGAAGCGTCTAAACCATAGAGCTTCAGACCCAGATATTTGCCTGAAAACAACCAAACACAAACGGAAAACCAATGTCTCAAAACCCCCTCCTTATTCTGAGCGACAATGACAATATCGCTGTCGCCCTGCAAAAAATTGAGCCTGGCCGCCAATTCGCTTCACTTGGTTTTGTCGCACAAAGCGCCATCGCATCGGGTCACAAAGTTGCTTTGACAGAGATCGCGTCCGGACAAGAAATCATCAAATACGGAGGTGTTATTGGTATCGCAACAAAGGACATCAAACCTGGGGAACATGTTCACGTTCACAACGTTGCGATGGCCCAATTTCAACGTTCCCAAACATACGGAAGCAAGGCGCAGGACACGCACTTTGTACCAGCGTCCGAAAGGGCGACGTTCCAAGGATATCGCAGGGCGGACGGGAACGTGGGGACCCGTAACTATGTCGGCATCGTCACGTCGGTGAATTGCTCTGCCTCGGCAGCCAAACATCTGGCCCGTGAAGCCGAGCGTTCGGGGCTTCTGGATCAGTTTCCTGGTGTCGACGGGATTGTCCCGATTGTGCATGGGGCTGGTTGCTGTATCGGCACTGATGATGAAGCCTTCCGCAAATTGCAGAGCGCGATCTGGGGTTATGCAACACATCCAAACTTTGCCTCGGTCCTAATGCTGGGCCTTGGGTGTGAAGCCAACCAAATCCCATTGATGTTGGAAGCCTATGGCAGGCCGCAAGACAAGAGTTTTCAGTATTACACGCTGCAAAGCGCTGGTGGCACGCGCAAATCGGTTGAAAAGGGATTGCTGTGGCTTGAGACGGCCCTGGAAGAGGCCGTAAAAGCAAAGCGAGAAACCGTGGATGCTTCTCATCTAAGCGTTGCCCTGCAGTGCGGTGGGTCGGATGGGTATTCCGGGATCACAGCCAATCCGGCGCTCGGGCATGCCGTCGATCTTCTGGTCAAAAACGGTGGAACCGCTGCCCTGTCCGAAACCCCCGAAATCTATGGTGCCGAGCATTTGCTGACGGATCGCGCTGCCTCTCCGGAAGTTGGCCAACAGCTGGTTGATCTTTTGGAGTGGTGGGAAGAGTATGCCGCAAAACACGGTTCGGAAATGAACAACAATCCAACACCGGGAAATAAGGCGGGCGGTCTGACAACCATCTTGGAAAAATCGCTTGGCGCTGTGGCAAAGGCGGGGTCGACGAAGTTGAACGGCGTCTACAAATATGGCGAAAAGATCACCGCCAAAGGATTAGTTTTTGTCGACGGCCCTGGTTACGATCCAGTCTCGATCACCGGTGAAGTTGCCTCTGGTTGCAACATGATCTGTTTCACGACAGGGCGTGGATCCTGTTACGGCAACAAGCCAGTGCCGTCGATCAAAATTGCCTCAAATTCCGCAATGTACGCCCGGATGCAGGACGATATGGATCTGAACTGCGGGGCAATTGCAGAAGGCAGTGAAACCGTGCCCGAGGCGGGCCAACGGATTTTCGAAGCCATCTTGGAAACAGCCTCCGGTACCAAGACCCGTTCCGAAGAGTTAAATGTCGGCGAAGCAGAATTCGCGCCCTGGCAAACCTACGCCCAGATGTAGGGGACGCGCTGGGTTGGACGTGTCAGTGGCCGCTCGACCTAAGACCAATCAAATGACTAGGAAACGGAATGATTTACACGTTCGAAGGTGAAACACCAAAAATTGCGGACGACGTCTTTGTGGCCCCAAACGCAAGTATCATCGGGAATGTCGAAATCGCGGAAAAGGCAAGCGTCTGGTTCGGGGTCGTCATCCGCGGTGACAATGACCTGATGCGGATCGGCGAAGGAAGCAATATTCAGGACAACTGCGTTTTGCATTCCGACCCTGGGTTTCCGCTAACGATTGGGCGGAATTGTACAATAGGACACAGCGCAATTGTCCATGGCTGCACGATCAGCGACGGCACGCTAATTGGTATGGGGGCCACTGTTCTGAATGGCGCGGTGATTGGCAGAAACTGCCTGATTGGAGCCGGCGCGCTCGTTACAGAGAAGACAGTCATTCCGGACAATTCTTTGGTTGTCGGGTCTCCCGCGCGTGTCAAACGGGAATTGAGCAAGGAGCAGATCGAAGGTCTTCACCAAAGCGCGCTTCACTATCAGGAAAATGCAATACGATTTGCCCAAGGGCTTTCCAGTTAGACGCACAACAGGCAAATTTGATATGACAACCGCTCAAAGAGAAACCCTTTTGCACCTTTTCCGCAAAGCCGTATCTTCTGTGAAGGGTGATATCAGCGTGCGGAATTGGGTGTCGGACCACGAAGTAAGACGGCCGACGCACATCATTGCTGTTGGAAAAGCGGCCGCAGCCATGCTTGACGGTCTGCCAGATGACTGGCGCAACACGATACCCACCTATCTCGTCACCAAGACCGACCATCTGGAAAACCGCGCGTTCGGCAATCACGTCGAGGCGTTCGAAACGAGCCACCCCATACCCGACCAAACGTCGTTAGATGCAGGTGAGGGGTTACGCAGCTTCGTGGCCGGTTGCCCGACCGGAAGTCATTTGCTGATGCTTGTTTCAGGTGGCGCATCGTCGCTTGTCGAACATCTGCGGCCAGGGGTTGGTCGCGCCGATCTAGTGGCCTTGACGGAAACCGCCCTGGCTGAAGGTATGGACATCGGTGAAGTGAACAAGCGGCGGCAGGCCATTTCAGCAATCAAGGGAGGTGGGTTGTTGGCGTCGTTCAAGGGCCAACAAGTCGATGTCCTTGCCATTTCGGACGTCGCTGGGGGCAGTATCTCGGTTATCGGTTCCGGGATTGGCGCACCGCCCGAGCGCACCGGTTTTCCTTATAAATGCAGCGTTGTCGCCTCGAACGCCGTGGCTCGCGACGCAATAATGCAAGCCGCAAATTCACTCGGAATCAAAACGATCACCAACCAAGAGAACATGTACGCGGACGTGCTTGAGGTCGCAGCTCGGATCGCTCAAGAGATCATGGGAGGGCCAGAGGGTTTGTACGTCTATGGCGGCGAGCCGACGGTTGTTCTCCCAAGGAATCCCGGCCGGGGCGGTCGCAACCAGGCACTCGCGCTGGAGCTCGCTCGGTACATCATAGGCCGAAATGACATCGTTGGGCTGGTCGCAGGCACCGATGGAACCGACGGGCCCACACACGCGGCAGGTGCCTTTCTGGACGGGGTGACATTCAAGAAAATGCCGGGCGCAGAGAAAGCCCAGAAACGCGCTGATTCAGGTGAATACCTTTCCCGAACCGGAGATGCGGTCATTACTGGACCAACCGGCACCAATGTGATGGATTTGGCAATTTTCCTGAAACAGCCCAGTTGAACCAACCTCTCAGACTGTGGATCAACAAATCCGTACTATTGCGCAGAACCTTTCTAAGTGAGCACAAGCGGTGCGGGCAAATGCCTGTTGCGTCCAAGACTTGGGCCTGGCCATCGAAGGCTCGCTAGGCTTGGCGGGAATGGCTGGTTTCCTTGCCGCACGGCGGTGGCGGAGTTTACGCGCTTGCGGCATTCGTCGTGCTGCGCGCGCTCGCTGCACAAATCTGACACTTCTCCTATGGGCTCGAGGCAGTCATTCGCTACAAATATTCTTAATGACTGCATTGCCGCCCATCACATCGAAACTCGCGACATTAAATAGATGTGTGGCCTCTGATATCTAACACTCGCGGCGTTCTCCGAACCTAAATACGTGTTGCTGCATGAACGCGACCTGCCACTCAATATGACCCATGGATCATAAAACGGAAATATGATCTGCGGATCATACGGCATGAAAGGCAATCGCCCGACGTCGTATGCCAGCAGCAATGGCATCTGCCAATGGCTGTGGAAATCCATCCGGCAGGTCTGCGAGTGTCTTGCCCAAGGCGGGTTCAAGCTCAGACGCGACGCCCGACAAGACCTCTTCCGCCAGCGCCACACCAAAACCTGCCGCCTTCGCAGCCTGCAGGAAATGACGCGGCACCACCTCGTTGATCCGGTAGTGTCCGTCGACGGCCATCGCGAGGCGCATCCGGTTCTGGCGGATTTGACCGTCATCCACGGCTTTCTGAGCGCTCAAAACGTCATAGAGCGGTGTCATGCGGAAGCCGCCAGGGCGTAAAGAGATGCTGAAATTTTTGGCGTGCCCGTCTGTCGCCCCCAAGAGCCAAAATAGCACCTGCGCGCGGAAGAAAGCGCGTTGATCTGCCTCGGGGTCATCACTACCGGCCAGCAATCCGATACCTTCGGTGGTCCCCGGCCCGCCATCCATTTGGTATTTCTGGCTGGGCGGGACTGAGAGCGCTTGGCAAAAGTCTTCCTGCGGGAGGCGGATCAAGCGACCATCCTTGGTCCAACGCCGATCGAACCGGGTCACAACAAGGCTCCGCACGTCCTCGAAGTCGGCAATCTCGACTTCAGCCACATCCATGCCCATGGCACGGCAAAAACTCATGCAGAAATACTCGTTCTCGACGCTGTCAGACAAATCGATCCCTGCGGGCAGAACGCCAAGCTGCGTCTTGAGGATATGGGTTGTTGGGGTGAGCCCCGACGGACGGATCCACACGCCCTCATGGCGCAGCAGCGCTGTTTTCTCCTGCGCCCCTGCGATCGAAATGCGAAAGTCGTCTTCCTCTTCCATTCCAAGAGGGGCACTTGCGAGGCTGCGCAACATATCCGCAATCTGTGCCTCGGAAACGGGCTCTCCTTCGAGTGCGCCAACCTCGGGGATCTCACCCGAAACAAACTGCAAGGCCCCCACACAATCGCGGCCGATCTTCTCCAGCATGTGCCACGCGTCCGTGCCGCCCGCACGCACCCGTGCAGCAACGCGTTCTCGTATCGCCTGATTGTCCGGCAGCAGGTTTTCCAGGCAGGCAATGACAGAGCCGCCCTGGTGTGCCTCTTCACGCAAAGGCAGCGAAAGCGAGATGGGCATGGCATGTTCCCATGCCAACCATTCCGGATCATAGATAAAGCTGATCGCGCCCGAACCCGCGAGACGCAAAGCCCCCACCAACCGTCCGTTCAGAAGCACTTGCATCGTGCCGCTACGCCCGCGCCGGTTTGTTTTTTTGGGGGCCATCAGAAGATATCCTCAATCTCAAGCGAGCCACCGCGCTCCACCAATCGGAACTCAAGCCCAAGTGCCGCCATGACAGCGAGCACTGTGGCGAGTTTGGTTCCCGCGTCGCCATTCTCGAGCGACGAAATCGTCGCGACGCGCAAATTCGTGCGCGCGCTGATATCGCTTTGGGTCCAGCCGCGCGCTTTGCGCGTCCGGCGAAGTGCCTCGCCGATCTGCTCGGCCGTTCGTGCTGTGAGGTCCATGACGTGGCTCCTTTTACGGCACAGCGTAAATTAAAAAAAATTACGCTGCAACGTAAATATCTATTTTTTACGCCATGGCGTAACAATTGAGCCGCACTCATGCCTGCAGCCCCGCAGCACGAACCTGTTCGGGCGTCACCAGCTTTGACGCGATCAAATCCTCGATCTGGCGGTTCGTGATGTGGCGGCACAGGGGATGGCGCTCGTAGATCCACTCGGCGAGGCTCGCACGGCCTTTGGCTTCGGCCTCCCGCGCCTTCTCGCGATCCGCCTGTACCCGGGCAAGCCCCTTCTCCCATCGGCGCATCTTGAACCAATTGTCCGAGAAACAGACCTTGCTGCGCGTGTAGCCTTCGCTTTCCTTCGCATAGGCTTTGACCGCTTGCAGAAGGTCATCGGGATTCACCCCGGCTTTCACAGCCGCTGAAATCAGACGTAGGGTAGTTCGCCGGTCTCGGATCCTGTCTTCGGGAAAGGCCGCTAAGATCTTCTCAGCTTCAAGATCTTCAACCTCCTCCTCCGCCTCGCGCCTGCGCGTAGGTGGTTTATGGATGGTTTTAGGGTGGTTTGGGGTCCACCGTGAACCCCGTACCCCGTTCACCGTGGACCCCGTACCGGGTTCAGGCTGGACGGGGTTCACAGTGACCCCCGTGTCTATGTCGGGTTCAGCCGTCGGTTCGAGCGCGGCCACGCGCTCCAGAACGATACGGTAAATGACCGTGTAGCCGTTCTTGCAGTGCCGCCGCCCTGTCTCGATCAAAATGCCTTCCCGCAGGAAGTCGATGATGGTGCGCTTCACCGTGCTCTCGCTGAGCTCTGTGTGGCGCTGGATCGTCCCCTTGGAACACCAGATGCCCGAGCCGTCATCGCTCGCTTTGTCTGCAAGAAACATGATGATCTGTTTGCGCGCGGCACTGCCAAAGCGACGCTCTGCGCATTCGTTTGCAACCGCCCAACTCATCGAATTGTCCCAAGTTTAGAAACGATTTTGTGAGCATTCTGGCACGCAAACAGCGTTGAAACTTTCGCTTTTTGTTCACTTTTTGTCAGGGGATGTTTTGCACCCATAAGCCGTTGTTTTTGCGACCGTTCTTTCTGGATTGCAAATCCGTGTACACGAGTTCGATTCTCGTACTCGCCTCCATTTAAAATCAAACACTTACACGACATTCCCAAACACCAAGAAAAACGCTCTCGACACGTTTCTCAACATTCATGTTTCGGTCCCGTTCTGTTCCCCGGCGTTTTTACCAGTAATCGTTTGATGGCTAGACTGGGATTCGAACCTACTCCATCGGCTCGAATTCCGCTGGTACGGTTGAAGTCAAAGACAGCCTGATCAGCACCTAGTATTTCCGCTTTGGCGATGGGGATGTCACCGTTTGAGGATTGAAGCCAGTCTCCCTTGCTGGACAACTACAGACTAGAACAAAGCCCAGTAGCGTTTCCAGCACACTCCTTGCCCTCCTTTACTATTTACTAAAATGACGGCGACTCCTTTAGAGCTGATGCTGCCTCGGTGTTCTGAATACCCGTTTTTGGAAATCGGAAGTAAGCGGGCCGGGAAAGCCGATACGGGAACCCTATTTGACTAAAGTCGCCGACGTCAAAAACGTTTAATCCAGACCGCAATATCGCCGCCCATAGCGTGACATTGCCTTCTGTCGCTCTACTTGGGGAATGTCAGATAAATCAGCCCAACGTGCCCGAAAGGATTTATCTGAGCGAAAAGCTGCAGAAAATTCCGAAAGGACGGCGTTCTACATGGGGAATGTTGGCTCAAAAAAGCTTACTATACGTAGACTCCGGTCAGCCGTATTTCGATTAGCTGTTGGCCTTATTTTGACGGCTCTCTGCATTGCCCCGTTGATCGTGCTTGGGGAATATGTCGTGGATACTCGGGGAAGAGCCTATGTTCGCGCTCATTCCACTGCAACGGACATTGTAGGGTACATTCTAGATGTTTCCCCGGGCCCGTCACTGTTGGTTCCAGTTACTCGTGGTAGCGAATTTGGGCCGCCGTTAGTGATCCAACCAAGTCGACAGGAAGTCAGCATTTCTTTGCTGGCTAAGCGTTTCCTAGAAGGCAGTTTTGCCGTTCCCTATCGCCGGTTGGAGCTATTATCAACCGTTACATATGACTTTGAAGCTGCACTCAATCAACTCGCTCCAGACGAACGTCCGCAATGGGATCAGGCACAACTATTCATTTCACTGCGTTCTTCGCCAGCCACACCTGAACCCATCATTATTGAAATTGATGGGGTGCGTTATAGACTATCCGAGAAACCAACTTTTGTGACCGACCGGCGTTTTTACGCACGTGTGGGCGATCCAAGATCATTTGGTTCGATCGTCTTGGAACTTACATTGCTGGGGACGAGCGACATCTATTTGAATTTGCACGGGCACCACCGGGAATTGACGCTCTATACCGACTGGGCGTCACCTGATTTTCCCAAAGCCCCACCTCCAGACAGTATCCACACCGGTTGGTGGAGTACTCATGCAAAGTGGGTGCTCCCCGACCGGGCCTCTGCCCCATTTGTGTCGCGTGATCCAGACCAGCTTGCTCCGCCCTGGCCAAGAAAAGGTACCATGCAACCAGTGCCTGGATCTGAAAATATGCTGACGTTATCGGGACTAGCAGAACCAACTACTAATCCACAACTCGGGTCGTTTCCTATTAAAGTTGATCAAGGGTACGATCGAGATGATCAACTCTTCTACCTAAGTGATGGGTTGCTGGGTTGGACCATGGCTGCAGTCATGTTGCTAGTAGCCGTGCCAGGCTTGTTACGCCGTACTACGCTGCCGGTCCTTTTCGGACTAGGCCTACTGCCAGCATTTTGTATGAGCCTCGCCATCTATGTCATCGGTTGGATCTCCATCAAAATTATTTCTGTAGGAGTCGCGCTGGTTCTGACGGCAGCGCTTGCTCTTGTTCTTCAACGCCATGTGTCCTCGACTTTGCACCGGTCACTGATCTTCCTTTTTTCGGCGATGGCCATGGTAGTGGTCCTTGGCAGACCTCTGGCAGAATTCCGGCCATCTATGATGACTTGGAACATTGCAGAAATACTTTGGCTCGCTGCTCTAATCTTTCTTCTCGCAGCACGGATCAAAGCTGACCAGCAAACCAGCCGTTCATGATCTTCAATACTCAGACTGACAGAGGAAATAGAAAATTTGATGAAATCACCAGAAATTCTTGTGTGCAGATCGTAGCCAAAGCCGGCTCTCTGCCCCTAGTGCCGAAATGTGCATGATGCAGCAATTGAGGCACTTCACTCGCCCACAAATGTAGCGAACGGCCCTTACTGGACCTTCGTGCAAAACTCGTCTAATGACCCGTTCTAGCCCAAAGCGGACCTGGTGCCGAAACTGAACACTTTAAAACCGGACGTTCAGTACGGGTCACTATGAAGAGCCTACCAGTATTTGGCCGAACGTTCACTATAGGCGTCCAGAAATGGCAGGTTTTCACAAATTTCTGAACATGAAAAGTAGACAAGGGCCTCGTAACCTGGTCGTGTGATTGCACTCACTTCGCTAAGCATTTTGGAGAAATGCTGAGAATAGTGACACCTCAATCAAGGGCGTTGAGACAAGCCCAGAGCTCGGTTTTCCGAAACGGCTTTGTCAAGAAACCATTCATTCCTGCCTCACTGCAAGCTAATGCATCGCTTTTCTGCGCGTTCGCCGTAAGAGCAATAATTCTACATTGCGAGCGCCCGGTGTCTTGCTCGTGTTTCCTGATCTTTAGCGTTGCTTCTACCCCCCCCATAACTGGCATGGAAAGATCCATCAGTATCAAGTCGTATACTGAGTTTTGATACGCCTCGAACGCAAGGGAGCCATTCATGGCAAAGCAGACGTCTACACCGGATTTTTTGAGCATTTTCCCCACGACCAGTTGGTTAGTCTTATTGTCCTCAGCCACAAGGACCTTCATGCCGCGCAGCTGTGTCAGCGCTGTTTCCGCAGGAGCAGCGGATTCTTTGGTTCCACCCGCTTCTCGCTTACTTGGCGGAACCTCCGCCACCGCTGTTTCAGGTGGCCACCCGTTCGCAGCCTGTGGCGCAAGGTCAAGCTGCACGATAAAGGTAGCGCCCTGACCGGGAAGAGATTTGACAGAGACCTCTCCGCCCATCCGCTCAACAAGGGCTTGTGTGATCGCAAGGCCAAGGCCTGTCCCTTCTGATCGCCTTTTTGGAGAACCATCGGCTTGCTCAAAGGCCGCGAAAACGGAACGTAGATGACCCTGCTCAATTCCGCATCCAGTGTCTGAAATCTCAAACTGCAGAGGTCCCGATGATGCTCCCTGATCATAGGAAACCGCGACCGATACATATCCTTTCTCGGTAAATTTCACCGCGTTTCCAATCAAGTTCAACAGGATCTGACGGACCTTGTTGGCGTCACCTATGAACTCTGATGGGATTTCTTCGGGGTAATCGACGCGAAAATCCAAGTGCTTGTAGGCTGCTTTGGCTGAAAGAAGCATCGCGATTTCGTCAATGAGGTCGCGCAATGAAAAAGGCTCATAGTGAAGCGAGACCTTATCCGCCGTGATCTGAGAAAAATCCAGAACGTCATTGACTATTTCAAGCAACGCATTGGCAGAATTGAATATCGTACTGGCGAATAGAGACTGCTCATGATCCAGATCGGTTTCTTTCAACAACTCGCAAATCCCAAGGATGCCATTCATCGGTGTTCGGATCTCATGGCTTATGTTGGCCAGAAACCTTTCCTTAGCCTGGCTCGCTTCCTCTGCCTTTTCCTTGGCAATCTTGGTGAGTTCTAAAGCAGCATCGCGTTCACGCTCCGAGGTTATATCCGCCGACGAGCCTACAAGGTGGGTCAATTTCCCTGCTGCGTCGAATATGGGGGTCATGGTCGTTCGAATGTGTCGGGTTTTGTTAACTGCTGGCAAATTAATTTCGTAGGTGGTTTCCTGTGCAGTACGCGCCAAGTCCATATGTAAGGCGAGCGCCCGCTCGCCGGTGGAACCGCCGAATATCTCCAAAGCCGTTTTGCCGAACCAGCCTTGCTCGGGTATCTTGGTAATTTCTCGAGAGCGCTTGTTCATGGCGATATACCGGGGAGCCCCATCGTCGCCGATCTCCAAAATGATGACGGCCATACCCACAGCGTCCAATATGGCGTAAAGGTCTTTCATTCCAGATCGTTCCACTCATTACTTCCTTTGCACACAAGAACATATGCCTAGTTGTCCGGCGTCAGATCTATTCCTACACAATTTAACATATTGGATCACTCCTAATCAAATCTGAAGACGATCGGCCGAGAATAATTGCGAGCGTTCTGGTCTGCTCGTAACACCCAAACTAGGCGCCAATGGGCTCAGTGCGACTTACATATCATGCCTCCTAAATGGCGACTTTGAAGTTGCGCCTAAATTTTGCAAATGTCGCAATCTGCGCTTAGCTGCCGTTTGTGCAGGGCGCAGCGAGCGGCTGCAAACTGCCGATTCTGTGGAAAAACACCGTGTTGCTGGCGCAGAAAATAAGGGACTGAACGTCGCGCGAGCGCCTTTCTTATCATGCTTTGCCCGCTTGCTGCGGTGCAGGAAAGATCTTGGCCAGTTTACGGAGGTTTTGGGCGGTTGCGGCGAGAAGGAATTCGTCATTTGCGCCGCATGGTCCACGTAATCGGAGCCGCCCCAACCCAAGAATGCGTTTGAGGTGGGCAAAGAGCATTTCCACCTTCTTTCTGAGCCGCATTGAGATGACGTATTGTTTGGTTTTGGCAATGTCGCGGGCGACCTGACGGGCGTCTTCGTGTTCTTCGCGCGTGATGGAGCGGAAGGCGGCGTTGGGGCAGCATTTTGCTTTGGATGGGCATGCCTGACACGTCATTTTTAATGCGCGATATTTGGCGACACCTTTGCCGTCTGGGCCTCGGTTGGGATCAGAGTAATTTCGGCGGAACTGTTTGAGTGATTGCCCCTCTGGGCAAACATATTGGTCGTTCTCGGCGTCCCACTGGAAGTCAGATCGGCTCCAGGTCCCGTCAGTGCGCCCCGCTTTATCAATCACCGGGATATGCGGTGCGATCTTGCGGTCGACAAGCCAACCGAGCATTGGTCCCGAGCCATAAGCGGTGTCTGCGATGATGCGTTCTGGATGCAGATCGAACGTGTCTTTAACCCGATCCAGCATCGAGCGCACAGCCCCCACTTCAGCTTGTCGGATAGATCTTGAGGCCTCGACGTCGACGATGACACTGTAGTCAGTGTCGATCAGGTAGTTCGTAGAATAGGCGAAGAATGCGGGGCCTTTGCGGGCTGCAGTCCACTGACTGGCGGGATCGGAATGGGATGTGAACTCGGGCTCAACATCGGATGCCGCACCAAATGCTGCATCATCAAGAACGTCGAGATATTCGCGTACAGAGCGTGGGGCGTCATCTGGCTTGATCGCTGCGGTGTCCAAGTCTGCCTTTGGGGTAGAGTTCTGTTTGTTGGCGTCCGCCTCGATCAGGCTGGCATCTGCCGCAAAGCGTTGCCCGCCAACGAGACCGTCCGCAATGCAACGCGCCACGGTCGTCTCGAATAGATGACGCAGCAGATCGCTATCGCGAAAACGACCATGCCGGTTCTTGGAAAAGGTCGAATGGTTGGGTACTGGGTCCGCAAGATCAAGGCGGCAGAACCAGCGATAAGCAAGGTTGAGATGCACCTCCTCGCAAAGCCTGCGCTCGGACCTGATGCCAAGACAATACCCAACCAACAGCATGCGGATCAGCACTTCTGGATCAATCGAAGGACGGCCAGTGTGGCTGTAAAATTCTGCAAGGTGGGCTCGAATGCTGCTCAGATCCACAAACCGGTCAATCGAGCGCAGCAGGTGATCTTGAGGCACATGGTTGTCGAGAGAAAACTCGTAGAAGAGTGCGACTTGCGCTTCTTGCTTAGGTCCCAACATCGTCAATCCCCCTGCATTCACAAGCAAATTGAATCAGTGAAGGGCCCCCAAATCAAGAAGAGTTTTTCAACAGAATACGCCCTTAGAGCCGAATTCCGCACGGCGCACCGAGGCCGCAAACATGCTGTCACCCAACACTAGGGGGTGCCCCCCGTCAGGTGGGATCACCGTCTGGCGGAAGCGCCTCGGTCAGCTCTTCCCACCCCTGCCCCGAGGCCCCCAACCACCCCAGCGCGCGTCTTCCTGCGTCACGCTCGATAGTTTGCACGATTACCACCAGCTTGGTTGGATCAGCCTGAGGCGGTGGGCCATCGCATGCCCAGACCACGTTTCAAGGCCATCCAACAAAAAAGGCCCCGACCAACTGGCCGGGGCTCTGCTGCATTTGGTTCTTGAGAGGGTCGCCCCTATATAACGCCCATGACGCTCTTCGAAATCCTGACCGTCGGGCCGTTGCTGCCCTTGTTGCAACGGCCCTACTAAGAGTGCTTTACTCAGCCCCGCAGGCAAACCGGTCGAACGTTAAGACGCTGCGAATATGAGCGCACCTCCAGCAGCGGCCAAGCCCACTGCCCATCCAACAGTCACAACGGCTCCAACAACGATAACACCCACGGCAACGTCCTTTGCGTCTATACTGACCGACGGGGAACGTGCTGGCGCTTTTGCAGGTGCCCTTTTAGGCGCTTTCTTAGGTGCTTTTTTACGCGGGTTTGGTTTGATTTGGATTTTCGCGGTCAGTTTAACAGTTCCTGAGTAGGTTATGTCTTTTTCGACAAAAGAAACCGTTTGACTAGCGAACTCCAGTTCAAATGCCCCTTCAAGAAGCTTAAGGTTCCCGGATACATTCAGACCTCCGAGTTTGGTATTGATGACCTTCAACGACAATGACCCGGACGAAGTACCGCTGCCAGTTATCTTGTAGCCAGCTTCGAGTGGTCCAAGTGCTTTCTTGATTTCGGCTTCGTTGGCCTTCAAAGAAAAGGATGCGTCCAATTCGCCTTTCTTCTGAGCCGTGAATTCCGCTTTGCCTTCCAGATCGACGACGACAATGACACCAGGAAAAACGAGTGTTGCAGCGGATTTTTTGGAGATGTCCGCTGATACTTGCGCACTTGGAAGTTTGACCTTTACTGCCTTTTTCTTGACAATTGGATGTACGCAGACTTTTGGGTCTTTCTTCCAGTTGGGCACCCAAATTTTCGGGAAACTCAGCCCGAATCCTGCGGGCAATATCCGGCAGGATTTTCCAAGTGCTTTGGTATTTTCCTCAAACACCTGATCGGCGTAGCTCTCATAACCATAGACCTTTTTGGCCATGCTGAGGATCGTGTCGCCTGGCGACACCATCATGCTTTTCCCGCCCTTCCATTCGCCATCAAAGATCGCTTCTGCCTTGGCAAAAGGCGGTTTGTTTGAGGGGGAGTTGACGTTGATTGTAACATCAAAATTCTTGTAACCGGGCTTTAGCTTTTTCCAAGCGGCTTCCGAGACTTTGCCATACATTTTGAGCATTTCCTTGGTCGGGGCATACGGCCACCCACCACACCCGCCATTGATATCGTCAGCCTTGGAAATCGTATCTTTTGAGTTCAACGCCGCGGTGACTACCTTGGAAATCTCCTTTGAAACTGAAGATTCTTCGTTCTTCATCTGTTTTTCAAGCACATCTGACATGATTGACCCCAAGTTTGAAATTTGAAAAGGCACTCCAAAAATATGCTGTTTACAGTTCAAGCCTAGATCGGAAATGCCATAAAAAAAGGGGAATATGCTGCAGGATTTCCCGACCAAGGTACTTCAGTGTACGTGGACGTACGCCAGAAATTCAGGCGTCGTCTGTATTCGGCAGCGCTTCTGCCAGCTCTTCCCACCCCTGCCCCGAGGCCACCAAACAGGTCAGCCCGTTGGGAGTGGTCACAGTGATTGTCCAGGTTCCAGTTTCGGGGCTGGCGAAAGTCTTAATCACCATTCCTCGTTCACCCAGTCCAATACTCCGGCGGCTTTCCCCATAGGTGCTGGCCAGACGATCGACAACGGCTGCACGCGGAGCGCATTTGCGATTTTGTTGGGCCTTTGCAGGCACGGCGATGCAAACCGCCAAGGCGGATACAAGGATAAGTTTCATGGAAAACCTCCGAGGTTGGCCGCGCAGGGGTCCGGCGCGCGACTGGCCGGTCAAATGAGTTTGTCAGCAATCCTTTTGATCTTCCTTATAGCCTCCAGAGCTTCATCGTTGGTCCGAGGCGGAGGGAACTTACCCAAGCGCAAGGCTTCGACTACATCGTTGAAAACATTTGCGGCAGCGAAGGCCGTTTTTCTGGAATAGCCACATTGCCTCAGAACTGTGGTCAGCTGCCTTGGCGACATTTTAGAGGCACGGCCGACGGTCCGCTCTCTGGACAACCCTTGAGCTAGTTTGCGAGTTTTCATTTCACCGCATCCCCTAGCGCCAGTGTTCCTTGGGACATATCCGCCGGGCATTTCTGCCGGGTGAAAGTGCAAATGATCTTGGCGAGTGTTCCAATCTGGCTGATGGCCCCATCCATCCATTCCTCGGTGGCAAGAATGTATCTGGCCATCTGAGAGTTGCTGGCGCCGACTGGTGGAAGCGCTGGCTTAGGAGCCGGGTTCAGGATCTCAGGCGGGATCTTGTTAGGGTGAACCGCGCTTCCTTCGCAGGATGTCAAAAGCACGAGAGATAGCAGGGCTGCGGCAGGTGTTGTCATCTTGGACATTGGCCAATTCCTCATAGGCTTGGCGGTAAGCCTCGGCCCGTTGACGTTGGGTTTCGATGGCCTTGCCAAGCATGGTTGTGACTTCTGCGGATTGCTCATTGCGCGCGGCCAGTTCACGGTTTTCAGCCTTGGTGAGCGTGTAGTCTCGCGCGAACCATGCCGCCCCCAGGACAAGGGCGACGATCAGGCCCAGCTTTGCCCAGAGCAGCATTAGGCCTCATTCCGACTGAGAACGGCTCCTGTCGCGTCGTAGTGAGGCAACGGGCGCTGATTTGTCCACGGCCAGCTCTTAGGCCAACGCAGCGCCAGTAGACGGCTTTCCGCCATCCAGCTATCCTTGATCATGTCGCCCTGATTGCCACCACGGACAAGGTGTCTGACGTCAGCGCTTATGGGTCCAAATAGCGGTATTTGCTAAGAGAGGGTTTGTTGCTCATCAGTAACCACTGAGGAGTGGACGATGAGAA
>NZ_QHLQ01000032.1:0-473 GCF_011813015.1 Parasedimentitalea denitrificans
GAAAATGGATCACGTTCGCGGCGCACCGTTCCATCCACAAACTCAGGGCAAAATTGAGCGCTGGCATCAAACGATGAAGAACCGGGTTCTACTGGAGAACTACTATCTGCCCGGTGATCTCGAGCGCCAGATCGGGGCGTTCGTCGATTACTACAACAACGAACGCTACCACGAGAGCCTGAACAACGTCACACCGGCAGACGTCTATTTTGGGCGCGACAAAGCCATCATCAGAGAAAGGGCAAAGATCAAGAAACTGACAATCCAAAACCGCCGCTTGCAACACCAAAAACAAGCCGCATAATCAATCACACTAACGAACCAGAGCCTCCAAAGCTCAATCCGCTCTGATGCCCCATTTTATATGACGACGGACATCCTTCGACCAACCGAATGATCTCAAGCTTCTCAGATGCAGGATACCTCATTCGTGGTCGTCCCCACCGTCGAACATGCTTTTTTTGAGCAAGCGG
>NZ_QHLQ01000032.1:483-29090 GCF_011813015.1 Parasedimentitalea denitrificans
CCCCCGCCGAGGCCAAACTTGCATCAGCGCTGGCGATAGGCATGAGCGCTAATGAGTATGCAGACGCGAACAGTTTGAGCCGCAACACCGTCAGAGCTCAAACTCAAGCCCTGCTGCAAAAGATGGGGGCGCGAAAGCAAAGCGATATCTCTCGGCTGATGGCGATGGCGTTTTCCGGATTCAAAGGCGATCTTCTAAGCAAGGGGTGAAAATCCGCCAACGTGAAAAATTTCACTAAATGAAGACGCATAGTGCAAATGCATTATGACGGTTCGTTCTGCATGCTCCACTTAAAGTCGACGTTTGAGGCGTGAAGTGCTGGAAAAGAATGCGGGATTGCAATACCGGCGGGAGAAGGCGGCCTACTTAACAAATATCGACTGTTACGACTGCCGCTCCAAAGGCACGCAGTAAATGCCGAATGGGCGATGGTCCCATATTAGACATCGAGTCAAAGGATACCTCTATGAAGAAAAATCTAGTATTTGGAATGATCACACTGAGCTTGGCCGCCTGCGAACCTGCAACAATCAACGGTTATCCGCGAAGCGCTTACTACAGCGGAGGGTCCAGTTCACAATCACGCTCGACACCTACCAATTATAGGCCAGCGCCACCAACCCGTTGTAATGTTGATAACTATTTGTCATGCACTCCGGCTCAATGGCAGTCTATTTCAGACGGTCTTGTTCGTGAGACACAGAATCGCCGGGCGACTACAACAAGGTCGTCAGGAACCGGCAATGCTGGGTGTGACGCAGGGCCTGAGGCTAATTTTTCCTGCCGTTAGGTTCCCTTCAATTAATAGCATCTCCCAGCCAGTCTTCCCGCCATTCCGGGACAGTGGCCAGGCCTTCTTTGAGATGGGAGCAGTCATTGGATGCAAAGCACACCAAGGTCAGCAATAGGCCGGTCCTGTCGACCAAACACGCTTGGCGGTCCTACTTTGCAAAGGTGATTTATACGCTTAGCTGCCGTTAATGGTGATCGCGTCTAATGGTCGGTTCCAGCCCTTTTACGACATTGGTGCGCAGTGCAGCATGGGGGCCGTCTGAAGCAGGATCGGCGGACAGCGGGCACTCGATGCGGTTGGCATCAACGGCAGTAGTGCGGAATTTTGACTGTCGAGAAATGGTCAACTTGGCTTATCAGGCAATAGATCGAGTCGACTATACTAAGGCGAAGCGGCGATGCCAGAATCCGCTTCGCAGCATGGTCTGCGTTCCGCCTGGCAAATAGACACAAAACACTTGTCACAACACCGCCGACAAATCTAAAATTCACCAACACCCTCATTCTATGAGGACAATCGGTTAAGGGGCTGTTGATTGAAAACTGCAAAAACTCTGCTTTCGACAGTCTTAGTATTTGGCTTTTCAAACAGTGCATTTTCGGAAATGCCTCATGGTCTTATCGGTGACGCAGCCTCGAAATCAGTAGTGGTCGGCACCTCCTTTACGCACATTCAGACCGCAGAAGTTCACCAAGTCATACTTCACTCATCAAGCGAGCAAAACAGCGCTGTCCCGGGCAGCGAATTCACTCATGAAAACGACAAAAGAGTAAGGAAATCCACGACTTCTCCGGCTGTACTGGACGCCGTGGGGCGATTGGAAATTGATGATGAAAGCGGAAAACAATTTGGTTGTTCCGGCACGTTGATCGGCTTGAGGTCTGACAGACCTTCCAGAGTGGTCATTTCGTCAGCCCATTGCCTGAAAAACGGCTCCATGACCTGGGAGACTACTACAAAAGCAGGCAAAAACATAAAGCTGTCTGCTGAGATTATTCCTGAGTATTACAACTTCGACCTCGATTACGCTATTTTGCTGCTGGAACAGAATATTTCGAACTCTGATGTGCAGCCGTTGATCTTAGATTACGAGTGGGAAGAAGACTTTGACGCTCTGGCCGTGAATTATAAGAATAATACTCAAATCATTGTTGCAGGTTACTCAACTGACAAAGAAATCGGCGATAGTGGCAAAGTTCTGACCTATGTCGAAGATGAAATCTTGATAGGTGCTTCAAATACGGTTTTTGGTGGCCATGCACAGGCCTTCACCTACGGAGGAGCATCTGGCGGGGCGGTAATTGTCATGGGGATCGACGTTGAAAATGAAGAGGCCAATTATGGCGAGCAAAATTACTTAATTGGCGTAATCAAGGGAGGCCTTGGATCGACTTATCATGCGAGTTCCAACGGCGTACCTGGGAACTTTGAGACAGTATTCACCAAGTACGAGCACTTCTTGGAGGACGTGAAGCTCGTAGCCTCTGAGTACAACTAAATTCGTTTAAAGCATTGTGTTCCAGCTCCGATATTGACCGATAATTTGGAGAATCTTGGGCTGCCTGCAGTGCAATCACATAGATGTTGACCCCATGTGCATTTCTTAGCGGTCCGCTACAGGCCAATACGCAGCACCAATCCTACCAATCGGTCCATTCGGTTTCCGCGATATTCAGGTAAATTGGAGGGGGGGCAAAATCATCAACGTTTCTGATTTTGTGCTTCTAGGCAAACCGTGGGCTGCCCAACGCCATGATCCGGCCTCGGAATATCGTGTGACAAGTGCCGGTTTGCACTGACATGCCACCATAGTAGATACTTAGATCGCAGTCCGTCTGTACTTGATCCGTGTCGCCAACAACCTGTCACAAGATATCAGCCTAGGAACACGGTTCGTGAGGACACTTACCTTCGAGCAGATCTTTTTCCGCCAATATTCCCTTGACCATAAAGTCTGTAAAATGGCGAACACGTGCGGTGTGGCGTAAATCTTCATGCGTGAGCACCCAGACATCCCGGCTGGGGTTTATCGAGGCGTTTGGAACGCGGCGCAAATCTGGCTCGGTGTCGGCCATAAAACATGGCAACATCGCCAAGCCCATACCGGCCTTGGCTGCCGCCAGCTGTGTCAATGGGTGGCAGATGTGATTGCGGGCTGAAACGTCTGGGTACTGGCTGTCGCGTATCCATTGAGGATCAGGAACTGGGTCGTACCAACCAATCCACGCCAGGGCCTTTCGGTCCTCAAGGTTTCGGGTCCGCTCTAGGTATTCCAGCGATGCATAGGTCGAAGTTGCGTAACGAACCACCCTGCGCCCAACCAAACTGTCAGGCGGGTCATTGGAAATGCGAATGGCAACATCCGCCTCGCGTCGAGACAGGTCGGCCATTGAATGATCGATGTCAAAATCAAGTTCAATTTCCGGATAATTACGCTGGAACTCCACGAACAGTGGCATCAGCAATTTATCTGCTAGCGAGTTGTGAAGGCTGACTTTTAAAACGCCGTCTAACTGGGTATCGCGTCCCGTGACCTGGCGTCCAATTGTATCAAATTCGGCTTCAATTTTAGCGGCAGAACGGCTCATTTCTTCGCCTGCTTGGGTGATCAAATACCCCGAAGGCAAACGTTCAAACAGCCGCGTTCCCAGCTTTTTCTCAAACGCGTCAATACGCCTTGAGACTGTGGAGTGGTTCACCCCCAGCAGTCCCGCAGCGCCCCGGATAGAGCCTTTGCGTGCGACAGCCAGGAAAAAGCGGAGATCATCCCAATCATTCATTGGTGCGTCTATGCACCGGTAGGGCGCAAAATTCAACGGTTAAATCTGAAATTTGCACCTATAGGTGACAACCCACAACCCAAAAACGTCGCAAGCTGGTGGCCTACAGGCCTTCAAATTAACACGCACTGCCAACATCGGAGTACATCATGTTCAAGATTAAACCCACGGGACCTAGCCGTAGAACGCTATTAAAGTCAGCAATTTCAGCATCAACTCTGGCCGTTGTTGGAGGCGCGGCGCAATCAGTTAGTGCCGATGAAACCAAGCCCTATGGCTTGGCTATTTCCTCTGATTTCCCCTTCACCAAGAAGAGTATTTCAGTTGAGGGTTCAGAGATGGCCTATGTAGACGAAGGTGAAGGTCAGCCGGTGCTGTTTTTGCACGGTAACCCAACATCGTCGTACCTGTGGCGCAATATCATCCCCTATGTCACCGATGGATATCGCGCGATTGCACCCGATCTAATCGGCATGGGCGACAGCGGTAAGCCCAACATAGGTTATACCTTTGAAGAACACGCCACATATCTGGACGGACTCATCAAAGCACTGGGCTTGAAGGACATCATTCTGGTGATCCATGACTGGGGTTCGGCGCTGGGGATGCGCTATGCGCGGCTTAATTCTGGCAACGTCTCCGCAATGGCATTTATGGAAGCAATTGTACCCCCCGCAATGCCAGCCCCAAGTTACGAGGCAATGGGACCGTTGGCGGGTGAGCTGTTCAAAACCCTGCGTACGCCGGGAGTGGGCGAGGAGATGGTTCTGAAAGGCAATTTCTTTGTCGAGAAAGTGCTTGCGGAAATGGGGGTCGTGCGCGGCCTTAGCGAAGCCGAAATGGAGATCTATCGCGCGCCATATGCAACCGAAGAAAGCCGCCTGCCGACGCTGCAATGGCCGCGTGAAATTCCAATTGGTGGTGAGCCGCAAGCGACAACAGATGCGGTAACCCAAAATGGTGCCTGGCTGATGTCGAGCGAGATCCCAAAACTGTTGTTCTACGCAGAACCCGGCGCGCTGATGCCGCAGCCTGTGGTCGATTACCTTACAGCCCATGTGACAAACCTTGAAACCCGTTTCGTCGGGCCAGGCACCCACTTTTTGCAAGAGGATCACCCGCATTTGATTGGCCGTGGGTTGGCAGATTGGTTGCGACGCCTTTGATCTAAGCCATACGGCTAAAACGCTTAGTAACCTTCCGGCTGGCCACAATGCACATGCCGGAGAGCCTGATGATATTGGAAAGGAACGGTATTTGTGCCGACAGAAAATGCTTTAAGACACTCAGAACAAGACACTGCGTCCGAAAAAGAGATCGGAGCATATTACGAAACCGTTCGAACACGATCTTTGGACCTTGTTGAAGGCCTTTCACCCGAAGATATGGGGCTGCAGTCGATGGAGGATGCCAGCCCGGCAAAATGGCATCTGGCACACACTAGTTGGTTCTTTGAACAGTTCATCCTGAAAGAATACCAAGCTGACTATCAAAGCCCGGATGATCGGTTCGCGTTTTTGTTCAACTCATACTACGTGAAAATGGGGCCGCGCCACACCCGCTCTAACCGCGGCTTGATTTCCCGGCCCGACGTCGATGCAGTTCTTGCGTACCGGTTCCATGTTGACGCCGCAATGCAGGCGCTGCTTCACCAGGATCGCACAGACACCGGCGATGTTCTCGAACTGGCGATCTTGGGGTGTCATCACGAAATGCAGCATCAGGAACTACTGGTGACAGACCTGCTGCATGCCTTGTCACATAATCCGCTGCTGCCGGCCTATCGCGAACCTACCCCAGCGCCAGTTGCCAAGGCCGCTCCGTTGGATTGGATTGAACACGGCGGCGGGCTGCTTGAAATAGGGCACGACGGAAACGGGTTTGCATATGACTGCGAAGGCCCCCGTCACAAAACCTATCTGCGCCCCTTTCGGCTGGCCTCGCGTCTGGTGACCAACGGTGACTGGATCGAGTTTATGCAAGCAGGCGGCTACCAATCGGCAGAACACTGGTTGTCTGATGCCTGGGCCTGCAAACAACGCGAGGACTGGGATGCCCCCCTGTATTGGTGGCAACAGGATGATCAGTGGTGGAGCTACACACTTCGCGGCCCGCAGCCCGTTGATCTGAACGCACCAGTTGTTCATGTCAGTTACTACGAGGCCGATGCCTTTGCGCGCTGGTCAGGTCAGCGCTTGCCAACCGAAGCGGAATGGGAAGTTATCGCCAGAGAATATCCGATCAAGGGAAATTTTCTGGAGACCGGCAACCACCGCCCGGTCGCATCACAACACCCCAATGACCCACAGCTGTGGGGCGATGTCTGGGAATGGACGCAAAGCCCGTTCACACCCTATCCGGGGTTTCGCGCACCCAAGGGGGCAGTGGGCGAATACAACGGCAAGTTCATGTGCAACCAGTTTGTTCTGCGCGGCGGCTCCTGCGCGACGCCTATCGACCAGATGCGATCCAGTTACCGCACCTTCTTTTACCCGCACCAGCGCTGGCAGATGCTTGGCCTTCGGCTTGCAGATGACGTTTGAGACAAGGACCCAAATATGACAGTTGCCCCACCCTCAGAGAGCTTTCAGACCGAGGCCGCCACATCCTTTACCCAATCTATAATGGCAGGACTACGGGCCCGGCAGAAAACCATCGAGAGCAAGTGGCTATACGACGCACGCGGCTCTCAATTATTCGACACGATCACCCAGTTGGATGAATACTACCCGACCCGTACCGAGTTGGGGATATTGCGCAAGCACGCCGCAGAGCTGCAGCACTATGTCAGTGGCAACACAGCTCTTGTCGAGCTTGGCAGCGGCTCCAGCACCAAGACGCGTGCCTTGTTGAACACCCTACCGAACCTACACAGCTATGTCCCCGTTGATATATCCAAAGACCATCTCTACGCCTCTGCACGTCATGTTGCCGATGAGTACGGGGCGCTAAATGTCATTCCGATTGTAGGGGACTTCACTGGTGAAATTCCGCTCCCTGCGGAGTTGGGTGATGCCCGCAAGATCCTGTTCTTCCCTGGCTCAACCATCGGCAATTTCCAAATTGGCGATGCCGCCGACCTGCTGGCACAAATGCGACAGATTTCCGATGTGGTGGCATTTGTGGTTGGGGTGGATCTGGTCAAGGACACCGACACGCTGATCCGGGCGTATGATGACACCAGCGGGGTGACTGCGGCATTTAACATGAACCTTTTAACTCGGATCAACCGCGAGCTTGGAGCAAATTTCAATCTCGATGGGTTCAAGCATGAGGCCCGTTGGAATGACGCCAGAAGTCGGGTCGAGATGCATCTCGTAAGCTTACGGGCACAGGTCATCCAGATCTTTGGAGAAGAGATAAGCTTTGCTGTGGGTGAGAGTATTCACACAGAAAACTCGCACAAGTACACACCAGGGCAGCTTGAGCAACTAGCCTGCGAGAACGGCTGGGAAGCAGATCAAATCTGGACTGATCCTAAGCAGTTGTTTGGAGTCGCCGTTCTTACACCAAAATAGTCTGAAACGGGCATGTAACAAATATCCGGTATACAAAAAAGAGGCTGGCACTGGGTGCCAGCCATAATTGATTGAAGTCGCAGATTAGGCGGCTTGCCTGTCCATCATTTCGGCATTTCCATCCAGCAAGATTCCCAGGCCTGCCCCTAACTGTTTACGCATGATCGGAGAGATCAGTTTACCCAGCAGCCCCATTTTCATCGAAAAATCGGCCGATACTGTGATCTTTGTCTGTGAGGGACCAAGAGCCTGAAACGCAAAGGTGACATAAGCAACTTTGAGCGGCACGTTGCCATCATAGATTTTGATCGTGAGCTTCTTCTCAGGTTCATAAGCTACAATCTCTTCCAGAATATGGTTCTTCCCCCCTACAAAGTCACAGCGGCGCTTTGCCCCGTTGCCTGTCGCCTTGCTTCCCTCCAGCAGATATGAGTTTTCAACACCGGGGTGGAATGTGTGAACGTCAGCATAGGCATCCCAGCTTTTCCAAACCTCGGACAGCGGAGCATTTACGGTTTTTTCTTTGGTAATCTGAGCCATGTGGCCTCCTGAGTGATGATTAAACTTGATCAGCTAATTTGGGTGATCTGCATGTTGGATACGTTGAACGACACGTAGCCTTGCAGCACATTGGCAAAGTCAAAAGTGTCATATCCCCAGCCAACCTCGACAGCGTCAAGCGCAACGTAGAACGCCTCACCCTTTAGTGGGCAGTGAGTGGATTTACTGGTTCTACTCAGCTCGATCTTGATATCGTCAGTGGGGATATAGAACCGGGGTTCATAGGCGAGATTTCCGATTTCAATCACGCAGAGAGCGCTGCCGGTCTGTGCGACCAGCCTCCCATTTATGTGTACTAAAACATTTGTCCCTACCGATTGAACCACCATAAAGTGATCGGGGTTGGCCGGGTTTCTGATTGCCCCCTTTACCGGAGCAACAGTTAGATTTCGAACAGTCATCGCTCCCCCTTATGCGGGCTTTGGTGGGTTGAACTTGAATTTGTAGATCTCACCAGAGTTGGCCATTATGGAACCAAGGACGTCAGCGGCTTCTTCCCAATTTATGATCACAAGGCTGTGGTTAGCGTATCGTTGTTTGGTACTGTTTGCCGCCAATGGGAGCGTCATTAGGGCACTGGGCACCTCAAAATTCTTTGGTACCAATAAGGCAGCATAACTTTCATCCGTATCAAACGTGACGGTTGTCGCGATATCCACGCCAAAGAAGTGTCCGTTTGACAGGTGTGCTAAGGCGTCGTCACGCAGGCCCTTAATATCAAGAAAGCGTTTGTCCTGATGAAACGAGTGGTAGGCCGAAATACTGGGCCATTGAAACAGTGCGCCTATGGTGGGCCGGGGTTGGGTGGTCCAACTTTTCAGTACCACAAATGACGCTGCTGGCTTGCCACCATATTCTCCGAGGATTGGGCCAACAGCGGGGAAATATTCGGCAAATAGCTGCGTTTCCTTGCCTTCGATAACACTGGCAAATGCCAGCTCGAACCGTCCCTCTGGCGTAAATTGGATTGATATTTCAGACATGCGTTTCCTCCATTCGATTGACTTCAAATGGGGGTGCTTTTCCGCACTAACAGTGTTGGATTATGCGCCATGATGGTGCAACTATGCACCAATAGTGGCAATTGGACAGAACGCTCTGACAGTGCGCCACCCACTAACAACTCGCTATGCAACTTGATACGTTGCTTAATGAAATTACTAAACACACGTATACGTTTGCTAATACGGGTATCGCCATGTGTCAGTATCCATAACTTTCCGTAATGCTCTGTTTCACATCCTTGGGCCCGGGTCAGTGTGCGGTCGGCATCGCCGATAAAACAGGGAAGTATTGTCAGCCCCATGTGTGCACGTACTGCCGCCAGTTGCGCACTAAGGTCGCTGACTTTGTAACTGGGGGTGCGGATTGGAGCGATGACGCTCAAACGCTGCAACGTGGTTTTCCATAAAGTCGGTGAACTCTTTGGCAGTTACCTCGGAAATCGCCTCACTGGTGACGAATAGACCGACAGGCTGCGCATCCAGTTCCCGCATTTTGGCTGCTCGATTGGCCTTAATCACATCGCGAGGTAAAAACCCCGGCGCAGTTTAGCAGAAGATCATTGCCGATCGCGGCTTTAAGTTGCTGCCAGAGTCCAGGACCCGGCCAGCAGGCGCGATTGCAGTCTGTTGTGAGGATCCTTGTAATGGATACAGCCTAGCGCGTCTGTGAAGGCGTCTCCAATGACGTCGCGCACATCCTGCCAGTTGTTGCGTATCTCAACCCGGTTCCGAAGCTGATTGGCGCCAAGACGCATTTCAAAGTGCCAGGCAACCCATTTTGTTTGTTTGGATCACTTGGGCGCTTGTTTTCGGTTGGGGCAAGCACAGGGCTAATTTGCTAAAGCTGGTGTGGATCTCGATGGGTTGCGTAATCCGAGATTTTCACGGAAACGCTCGATTTCGTTGGCCATTTGGTCACCACTGTAGACCAGCGAGGTCTCGTGGCGGGCATACCTCCCAACGCGATCGGCGCTTAACCAATTATACGAACCAATGCAGAAAATATCCTCGTCGGCAGTAACAATTTTGCTGTGCAGTTGGCTAATGGGGTGAAACGATACGCCTATCGCAATGAGGGCTGCTTCCGCTTCGGAAAATTGACTCACACCGTCGTCGTTGATTTTGGCGTTCAGAACCGGATCGGCGTAAACGTCAATTTTTACACCACGCGATGCAGCCTCCTGCAACAGCGATAGAAATCCGTTCTTTTCCATTGTGCGCTTGATTGTCCAGGGGCTGACAATCTCGACGGTTTTCCGAGCATTTGAGAGAACATCTCGCAGGAATACATCATGGTCATCGGCGTCGCGAAGCATCCTTACCTCAGCTGCCCTTCTTTCGAGGTCTTCGCGCGGTTGGACGTCGAATTCGAGGGCGTTTTCCGACTTGGCAAACAGGAATGTGCCAAGCAGCCCGCGTGGAGAGTCACTGGACGCCAAAGAAAATAGGTCCATGTCGCCGAAGACGAGGAAATTATCCTTGGCACGAGAAACAGCAACATTCAGCATGGATGTAGAGCTATCGATAAACGTACCATCTGCTCCTTTGGCGTAAGCAGGGGAAAAAATGACTACAGAACGCTCAGCCCCCTGAAGTGAATGCACAGTACCAATAGTCATGGCACCGGCACCCATAGTACGGATACCGGCGGCTGCGCAGGCTTGCTTCAGCTCTTGAGCCTGCCGCCCAAAGGGCGTGACGATGGCGAGTAAGTCTTCAATCTTTTGTCCGTATTGCGTCTCAAGCCGTTCACGGTGAGCAACAAGCCAGGCGGTAATCGTGCGTGCTTCTGTCGGATTAAAGCGGCTGCCTCCGGCAGAAAATGCCGCGCCATCAATATGAAGGTACCCCATAGGCGGGAGATCAAGGCCGTTGGCCTGGCCCCGTTTTGGCTGCAAGTGCCCTCTGTAACAAAGCGCATTGCTGAATGCGATGATCTCGTCAAAACAGCGGCGATGCTCAAAAAGATACAGCCCGCGATCAAGGTCCGGATAGGGTTGGTAGCGACAGGAATTCTGGGCACAGGCCATGGCGCTCCCAGTATGCGAAAGAAACCCGGAAGATAGAAATTCCGTCAAAGCAGTTTCATCCATATCTTCCGGCATAATGTCGAATTTTTCCAGATTACCGAGATCAATCGCTTTAGGAATGTTTGAAATAGGCTCGATCTGCCGGGTGTCTCCAACAACCAGCGCCTGTTTCGCCAAGGCCAGTGAGGGCGCTGCAATTTCTGGAAGAACTTGTCCTGCTTCGTCAATAATCAACAGGTCGATGAAATCATACAGGTAATTGTCAACGAACGCGTTACCCTTCTTTGCTTTACAGATCATCTTACTGGGTAATGTTGCAAACGTCGCAACTGCGCAGGGGGTCAGCATCATGCGACGGTGCCAACGAGGAATAACTGTCTTTTTCCCGGTGCGCTTCTGCTCCCTTTCAATATCAGGAAGGACTTTTTCCATTTCCATGAGCCACCGCCCCTCCCAGTAATGGGTAGCGAGAAGAAACAACGGAAAGCGGATCTGGCAGTCAGCGAAACTGTCGATAACGTCGATCTCTGCACCGATCAATTCGGAGGAAAGTTCTTTGGTCACTTTATCCCAATGATCAACGGCGGCCTTTGCAAACCCAATCAGTTTCACTGCGTGTTTCACTGATTTCGAGGCCGTGGCCACTTCGGATTTGGCGTTTGATCTATGATCCCGGACCTTGGTGCTGACAGACGCAACATGCTCCAGTTGATCGGCGAGATCATCAAAGCCAGACTCCCGAATGACCGCTCGTGCGGCGGCCAGACGTTTGCGAGCGACAGACGGAAAGAACGAGAAAAACGCTAAAAGTGCTGATTCCCGGGCTACGTGACTGTCCCATTGGTGTGCAAGCTTGTCTGCGTCTGACAAGCATTTTTGGGCCGATACCAGACGGTTTTCCCGCCCTGCTACAGCACTTGCAGGATCGGTCCCCAACTCGGCAGTAACTGCTGCTTGTGTTCTCAAGTTTTCGGCATAGTCGGTATCGAGTTTTTCCATCAGTGCGATGCTCGTTTTGATGCGATCATGCAGACGTTTCGTTACCTGTTCCACACTCGCAAGGCTCTCGTCATCAAAGGCTTTCTGGGCCTTTGATAAGTACGTAGATTGCGCTTGAGACACGTATGTTTCTGTCTCCAATTTCTTGATGAACGTTTCTGTTTGGTAGCGCTTGGAAGCCTCTTTTTCACGCGCGAAAGAAGACAAAAACAGACCGAAGCTCTTGATTCCCGGCAGCCATCGACCTGCAAAAGCACCTGTGCCTGTAGCGTAGTCTTTTTCAAACGCATCAATGATGTTCGTCACTGCTTGGTTGTTGGCCGAAGCGGCAACAATAACCGGCGGTTCACTCTCCTCTGCGGCGGCTTTCACCCAAAGCCCAGCTATTGCGGAAAGGAGCATCGTCGTTTTGCCTGTTCCAGGCGGGCCGTTGACAGCAGTGATCTCTCCATGTTTCGCCTTCGCCATGTGGGCAAGAACGTCCCTTTGGTTTTGTGCAGTCGGAAATACATCGTTTGAGTGCCCCAACCGGTCAGACAAGGCATACGGCCGAGGAAGCGAGGACGATAAAGGACGCGGTTTGATGCGGGCGTAACTGCGCATAAGTGCCGGAATGTCGTCTTCCTGCGCCAAGTCATCATAGAGCGAAAGAATACCCTTAACCATCGCTGAGGCACCGTCAGCGATTTCAAAGAAACCTGGGGTGCGTTCCTTGAAATTGCCGTCGGAATCGAGCTGGTCGCCACAAACTTCTGCGAGAAGTTCATCGCAGAATTTTAGGTATCGGGCCCATCCTTCGGCGTGAGCGCTGATTGAGTGTTCTTCCCCAAAGCCACCGTTTGAAAGAAACCTATCCTGCGCCTCTGTCGTTCCAATCGACAACGCTCCAGATGTCAAAGGTTCCAACAAATCACGGGGGACGAGGGTACGCCCTGGAAGGATATAGCCTCCACGGGTTAGAACGGCTTCGGAAACCAGCGGTGCCAGTGCATCCGGCAATCCATCTTGCCTTGCTGTCCCATGACTTACTTGGCGTGTATAGACACGTGGCCACAGCCGGATAGGAACAAAGCCTTCAGCTTCGTCTTGGTCCTTGAAAAGGATTTGAGTTTGGCGCGGAGGAAGACGACCCGTTACTATTGCGTTTTCGCTGAGGCGTGCATGGCGCCTTATCTCACTCATCCTGAACCGTCCTTTGCCGAACATTCTGTCGGAAATGCTGGCACGCCAATAACTCAACAGCTTTGGGCCGTCATCGTGACTTGGATCGGGAATAATTTTAGGCATAATGGAGAAATTCAATTCTTCAATTGTTCTGAGGTGAGTAATTTATTCGAGATGGCTTCGTCAGGATGATGACTCCAGTGGAGAAGTTCTTTCCAAATCAAACAAGCATTTAGTTTGCTGGATGGCAATGTCCGCCCCTGACCCCTGCGATTTCCCCATTCTCAGACATACAAATAGTCAGATCCAATAAACTGAAATTTGACGGACCGCCCCGAACCTGTCCCTTTTGCCGGGTACACGTTGAGCGCTACCCCTACGTGAAATACGGCCGCTAAGGTCCAACTCTCCGGATTGATAGCGGTGTGTCGTTGTCGACCGCGGTCCTCGCGGGGTAAGACCGTTTTCTAGCCCTAATTTCCTAGCCTTCGATCAATCTAATAAGCTCTCGCCCCGCTCTGTACTCAAATCAACCGTCGCTACAGTCACTGGAGGTTCTAAAAGACGAAAGTTAAGCCTGAGAGATTGGCCACTAGAGGGAAAGATAAGTAGCCCGGAAAGTTCTTTCTGAGGTTCTTGCACGCGCATGTGGGCAAGGTATGTCGAGAGTTGATATAGATGAGCCGAGCGGACTTTTGTTCGTCATACCAAGAATGTGAAGGTTCTCCTGTGGGTTTGTTTCTGCTGCAATCATTCCATTTGCAGGGGTTGCCTGAACCAGGCTGGGGAGTCGTCTCGGATTAGGGGGATCGTAGAAATGAAAAAAACAGCTCTCAGGCTTTGGCATCGGTTTCGTCACTGGTTTCGTGTGAACTTCCGCAACGCCTGCTCCGACCCTGAGTGTGATGGATATATGCAGATGTATGATGGCCGCCCCGAGCGTGATTGGTGTTCCTCATGCAAGCGGCAAGAACGGCGGGTTGCGCGTGGTGGGTAGTTTTTTGAATATGGGCCAGAGGTAAGCCGCCAACCTCAGTTGATATCTACGGCTTTCCTCTTGAGGACCCCTAGCGGAACAGTCTCAAGGGTGTTCTTATGGGTGCTTTCAAGAACGATATGCGGCGCTGCATCTTCTTGATGTGCTTGCAGCCATCGATCCACGCACAGACACCACCGATCTCCCTCTTTCAATCCGGCGAAATGGAATTCTGGTCGAGGCGTTGAAAGGTCGTTTCCTATATACTTTGAAAAGGCCAAGAACTCTTTGGTCATTATGCAGCAAACAGTGTGCTTCCCCGTATCGGCACCCCCGGTATTACAGCAGCCATCGCGAAAAAATCCTGTTACCGGAGATGTAGAGCAGGGTTTAAGTTCTTCGCCCAAGACATTTAAGCTTGGATCCATCTTCAACTGTTTATCGCTCATTAATCATGTCCTCGATTATATTCCTCTGATTAGCACATACGACAACGAAGCAGGAGAGGGTGTTAGTAACGGTCAACAGGCTCGCCACATCCATTGATCCAGTGCATTGCCTAGTAGGCGTCGGGATGCTCGATGGGGCAGGTGGCCATCCGCAATTTCGAAAAGACGGGACGATGCATCAGGGATTGAGGTGCTGCCCGCAATCAGTCCGCTATTCTTTACCCGGAACAGTTCAACAGATGACCCGTTTCAGCGGTATGGGCTGATGGTTATACACAGAGCTTCGGATATTCCCAGCCACGGTAGGCAGCGGGTCTATTGCGTTAAGGCAGGGCACAAGTTGTGCCAATCTCTCGCCGGTCGGTGCAAATTTGCAGGCTTTTCGGCCGGTCTCCACGACATGGGAGGTGCTGATCCGTGCGATTAACAAGAAGAATTTGCCTCTCCGTGACTATCTTGCAGCATCCGTCGCCTCCCCAAATCGCATCAGCTTGCTGAACTATGCCTAACAACAACTGCTTGACCAGCGCTTTAGAAACATCAGTTCTCCGCTGACGCGCAGCGATGTAACAACAACAACCCTAACCTCACCACTCATCGAACTTAAAACACTTGGCGGGCATGGGGTGTGAATTACCCGCATGCGGGAGGGGCCCGGGAAGGACCCAAACCGCTTTCAGACTTTGCTGCTGACAGTCGATCCTGCTCCACCCTGTACCGATCAAGCATCTTCCCAGCGGCCTGGTTGAAAGAGATGCTGCCACTGCGCAATTTCCCAAAGACCGTTTCCATCTCAGCTGCTGGAAGTGTCAACAACCCTTCGTAGCCATAGCCTTCCCGCTCGAACACTTTCGCTATCCTTTGTTCAAACTCCCCAAGGCTGAACTCGATTGTCACCCGGCGATCAGTGTTGCCGCAAGATGCCGACTTATCCACTCTCGTTTTCTCGGCATTTCCCTTTTTCTTTATAGTTTCTTTTATAGTTTCGGGTGCAGCCGGTTGCAGGTTGGAGCGGCAATTGGTTGCATAGGGAGCGGCAACAGACTGCAGGCTTGCAGGCGCGCCGCGCTGTACGTTTTGCTTCACGAAGTCTCGATGCAAATCCAACTCGGCCACAGAGAAGATCATGAACTGATTTCGAGACCGCCGATTGACCCGGTACCGCTTCAATGCCCCGCGGGTTTCCAGTTCTTTGAAGGCGCCCCGCACACTACGTTCGCACATACCGGTTTCTTCAACGATGCGAATGACCGACGGGTCGCAACGGCCTGTTTTCGTGTTCTGGCGATCCAGCAGCCTTGAAAGCACAATAATAGCTGAGCGCGTCAAAGCTGGCTTCTGGCGTACCCAATACTGATGGGTTAGCCATTTCTGCATCAGGTCCAATGGCTGGCGCTTGGTCATGATCCTGCACCTTGACCTGCAGTGGCCGCCACCGCACATTGTTCGATCCATTGGCGAATGTCACCAACGCGGTAGCGCACTGACCGGCCAATCTTGATCATGCACGGGCCATCTTTGCGCTGCGCTGCAATCTCCAGATACCGCTTTGAGATCCCAAAGATTTCTTCTACATCTGCCCGGGATAGGAGCCTGTCTGTTTCATACTGCTTCATGGTGCCACCTCGTGTTGCTTTGACTGTCACCAAAGCTCGTGGAGAACACCTCTTGGGAATAGGCAGGGGAGACACGATAACCCCCTTTGGTTCGATTGTTTATCCCTCATTATCAAAGTGGTACTTCTTTTTCATGCCAGGCGAACCACCCTTTCTCCATCCGTCAATCTGGGCCTCTTTCCAGATCTCTTTCTGTAATTCGGTACCCCTTATCTCAAACCGCTTTAACAACTGAAGGAAAACATCTTCCTTGGTGGCCTTTTTGCCGGTGGGCAGGACCTGCTGATAGAGACCGTTCAGCCATCTAAGAGCCTCTGTTTTCTTCCGACGTTCTTCCTTTCCTCGCGGGCCAAGATTGGCGTAGAGCCAGCTTTCCGGCAGGTCACAAGTCAGAACAAATCGAAGCGGATCACTTTTCCTCGGAACACTGGTGACCGCGCGCCAGTCGTCCGGAAGCATTAACTGGCCACCGAGAGATGTTTCTTTGATCGCCAGCACCCGGCCTTCAGCCAAAGCCCTGAGGCAGAGTTGTGAGATCCTGCCTCTGATCCTCTCAAGCTCGAGAAAAAAGGCTGCCCATTCCCGGCCTAGGTCCGCGTAGTCATAAGTAGTGCCTCTGGGATCCAAATATTCGATGCGCATGTTCTTTCGAAGATACACCCAACCTTTCTCCGCGAGTTCATCTTCACCCAGCTTATGACCGAGCGTCTGTACGCTCGTGCGTTTACTCATCCAATCCCAAAAAACCTGCAAATGTGCCCAAGCATTGTCCAGAAAAAAGTCGCCACAAGGCAGGTGCCGCAAGATTGCCTGACTGAGCGCATCTGTAGTTTCCAGCCAAGTTACCGGGTTATTGTCCACGATTGATTTGAGGCGATGACCGTCAAAAGCGGCTTTTTCAAAACGCGTTAGCAGGTCAACGCGTAGGTATTGGGGGCCAATGGGATCCAAATCTTCCATGGAGGCTGCGATGGCTTTAATCAAACCGAGTGGAGGCACCATTGGATTTGGGGGGCATGGGTAGACATCGTTCAGCATTACGACGGTTTTGTCCTGGTCACCTGTGAGGTTTTTCGGCAATGAAAACTATCCTTTTCAATCTGCGCTTGTTCTGCGCCCAGACGTTCTGCAATGACGAGAACCTGCGATCAACAAACAAAATTATTGGTAATAGGGTATCGATCGTTCGAGAAACAGATTTTGATGTTAGAAAGTCAGAGTTTGGGCTCAGAAGGCTCCGAAAGCTGCCTCAATGAAGTGACCTAGCAGTTAGCTTTCCATCGAAGCAATTTCTCAAACTTCTTCCGTCACCGGGGCTCTGCGATACAGAAAACCAGATCAAGTGTGGGCGTGGTAGGGGAGGGTGGGCGTGCGGAACGACATATCGGATTTACTTGGCTCCATTGGCCGAGGAGATGTCTGGCGCGATCGGCCGCAGGACGTGATTGCCGTTCTTGACTGTGATGGAAGAGGTGAGTGCTCCGAATGCTACACCACGCACATTTCGCCATTAAGGGGGAGGGCCTGACCTTCGCTGCGGTCAGTTCCAACGGCGGCAATGCGCAGGAAACGGACTTTGCAAAGTCTTAGAAGGAAGGGCAGCCGAAAGGTCTGGAGTGACCCATCGCGTTCACGGACTATCGCTTAGTAGGCCGGAGGTGACCCTTAGCTACGAACCCAATGAGTGGTCAAGTTGCAGCAGAGGACGTCCTCATCACAACTTTTATCGTCAGGGTATACGCAGGCCTCAAGCTGCATACTTATGCATTAATCCGCCCATTTTCTGAAAGTTAGATCAGGCTCATGCTTTCATTATCCGGCTGAACTGTGTTTGCAGCTTTGCCATCTTCGAGTCGATGTAAGTCCGGCAAAATGGCCGTTCAGGGTCTGTAGCATAGTAGTTGTGGAACCTGGTTTCCGAGAATTTGAACCCATGGTGAGGGAGCACGCGTGTAACAAATTCGTTGTCTGTTGCGGCGCTGATCCTATCGAGTTCTGTTGTGACCATCGCACTTTGTTCGGGTGAGATTGTGTAGATTGCGCTTCGGTATTTGTCGCGCATACTGTGCCTGGACGTGCTGGCATGGGTCGCCAGATGCACGGTTAGCAGGTCAGATAGGGAGATTTCTTCCGGACTAAAGTCGACCTCCACTGCCTCTGACCAGCTGTCATCCGGCGAAGTTGAGCGGATAAAACCTTGCCGTACGTTACGCACGCCGGACAATGCCTGGAAAACTGCTTCGGTACACCAATGGCAGCCGCCGCCAAAACTGATTTTTTCAAGAGAGTTCATTATATATTGCTCTGCCTTCTACGGTTTGACAGCACCACCCCAAGACTGGGGAAGTGCCATGTTTTAGCGCTTCGAAAAGCACTTTAGTTAATCCTAGCACTCGGGGTCGGCGTCCCAGAAAAACTAGCGCCAAAAATTTTAGGTTCGAAGTAACCGGTAAGCCTCACCGCCCATTGTCCCTAAAAGAGGTTCTTTGCGTCGGACGAGAATGTCGGAAAGGCAAAGTGGCTGGCTTGGAATTCTGCGGCGGTTATTTTGTGCTGCATGGCCATCGCAAAAAGATGGATTAGATCCTCCCCTTGGTGACCAACCATATGAGCGCCCAGGAACTGATCAGTTTCGTTATCAATCAGCACTTTCGCCCAGGCGGCGGATTCAGCGTATGATTTGCCCGAGAACCATCCGGTCATATCGTTCTTGGAGACTCTGAAATCTATGCCTTTACTGTGCGCCTCGGCCTCGGTCAGGCCAACGGTGCTGATTGCTGGAACGGTGTAAACGCAGCTTGGCAGGCCTGAGAAATCAGCGCTCTGGCCAGATCCGGATACGATGGCCTTGCCGATCAGGCGTCCCTCGTGTGTGGCGACGGGGGATAGTTGCGGCGTATTGACCAACGCATCACCAGCGACCCAGATCGAAGGGTTGGACACTGATCGCATTATTTCATCAACCTTGATCGCAATGCCATCATGTTCGATGCCCGCAACGTCGAGGTTCAGACCATCGGTGTTGGCAATTCGGCCCGCTCCGTTTACGATACGATCGACAGCTACGACATGATCCTGATCGTTGATTGAGTATTTCACGCTCAGGGTCTCGCCGTCCTTGGTGATCTCTTCGACTTTGACGCCCGTATGGATAACAATGCCCAGGCGTTCGCTTTCAGCCTTGATGACATTCACCGTATCGACATCCATACGGGGCAGCAGCTGCGGCATAGCCTCCAGTATGGTCACTTTGGTGCCTGCGCGCGCATATACATGGCTGAACTCCATGGCGATAACGCCGCCTCCGATGAATACAACCTCCTTCGGCTGGTTTTCATCCGACAATACCTCGTCCGAGGTGATCATGTATTCCGCGCCGGGAATTGGCAATTGACGCGGGCGAGACCCTGTGGCGATTACGATGCTGTCGGCCGTCAGTTCCTGCCCGTTAACCTCAACCGAATTGGGGCCGGTAAAGGCACCACGGCCGCGAAACACGGTGCCTCGTTTAGCTGCCAGATCCCCCATGGCGTCTGGAATGAAATCGATCATGGCTTTCTCTCGGCGGATCAAAGCCGACCAGTCCAGCTTTGGTTTTCCCACCTCGATGCAATGGGCGTTTGCAGTTTCGATTTCGTGCAACGCATGTGCTGCCGCCACCAATACCTTCTTTGGTGTGCAACCTCGGTTTGGGCAGGTCCCGCCAAAATCGCGTTCTTCGATGAAGGCAATCGACTTGCCTGCGTCATGAGCAACAGCAGAGACGCCAAACCCTGCGTTGCCGCCACCGATGATAATGATGTCGAATTTCTGTGTCATTTGGTTTGCCTCTTATCTTTGATCGATCTTGAGTTAGCACGATATTTGACGAGTATTTTTCAGGAGAAGTGGGCACGTCACCTAGTAAGATGCACCCGCATTTACCGCTTATGCTAGCGTTGGCGGCCTAGTTCAGAAGCCTATAGAAACGGGTAAACACCATATCGCGGTCGGCGTTATCGATATGGCATTGGGCACAGGCACTGGTCGGTGCCGCGGCTGCCGTTTCGGCATATGGCGGGGCATGGTGGCCAAAGTTGAAGTAGCCCCAGTTCTGGCTTTCGGCAAAACGACTGGAATCCTTTACCGCAATGTCTATGCCATTGTAGGCGCCCGGAAAGTAGCCTCGGCCGGAAACCTCGTAGCGAGATCCGTCGTCCTCTTGAGGTTCCGCTACCAACTGGAGTTCCTTTAGCAGGATCGTACCTTCTGCAAACTCACCAGTCTCCTCGTAGATCGCAAAGGCTTCCGGCTGGATGTAGACGTTGTGGAATTCAGGAAACCCTGCTTCACCGTCATTTAGGCCATTGGGGGTCAGAGGCGAGCCTAGGTAAACCCATTTGCGATAGCCCCCGGGTAGAACCAGTTGACCGTCTTCGGTCCATTTCGGCTGCCAACCGGCCTTGTCCTGAGCAACTGCCGGGGGCGACATCATCCCGGCCGCTAGAACAATAGCGCTGAGCATAGCAGCAAATCCGTATCTAAGTTTATTTGTCATGTCATGTTACTCCGTAATTGAGCCGATAATTGGATGCGATGTCCGGGCAGCATCCTTGTACTGGTGATAAGGGGCTGCCCAGAATGCGCGACGTTTCGGATGGTTCGCGTTAGTAGATCCGCGAAATTACTCTTGTGCTGCCAGGGCATTGCCCAAGGCAAAGAGCGACGCGAACAGCAACACAGCGTCCTTCAGAATGAACTGTCCAGGGACCACTGAAATTGCCAGGGGGCCGGATTCTGGAATGAAGACGCCGGGTGTCGAGAAGAAGAAGCTCAGCGTGACAAGGAAGGTCATTACTGCACCGATGCCACCAAACACCGCAAGCTTCGGAGCAAAGAACCGGGCTGCCAGCAGGCCGGCAATGGTCAGTTCAGCAAGCCCAAACAGAATGGAAACGGCTTGTTCCGACAGCCCAGCATAGAGCCAGCCGAGGAAGGGTGAGTTTTCAATAAGCCCGCGGATTGCCCCAGCTTCATAGGCGGTGAATTTCATGCCACCAAACCACAGGAACACCAGTATCAGTGACGCGAAGAGGCCTTTGGTGGCCAGTTCTTGAATTTTAATGCCGTGATCTGCTTTGAGCGGGAAGTCGGTTGCAATGGTCATGTTACGTTTTCTCCGAATGCGGTCTTCATCCCCAATAGGCGAAGGAATGTGAATGCATGCATCAGCTACAAGATTGAAATTGGATGCACCCTCAGGCTCTTGCCTGCCGGTGAAAACTGATTTAGGCATTTCGGACCGCTCGGTCAATAATAATAATGGACTGATCGGTAACATACATGAGAGGAGCTGAAACAAATGGCTAGGCCAAAGGAATTTAACCCGGATGTCGCCTTACGTGCCCTGCAGAAAACCTTCTGGGAAAAGGGGTACCACGGCACTTCGATGCAGGATTTGGAAAGTGCCACGGGTCTAAAAAAGCAATCGCTCTACCGGGAATTCGGGAACAAGGACGCCATGTATGAGCAGTCTTTGGCTCTTTACCGCGACCAAGACATTGTCAAACTGGCAACGTTGTTTCTCCAGGCCACAACGGCACGAGACAGGTTTCGCGACATGTTTGACGCGATACTTGCACCTGTTCGAGACGGGGATCGCTTGGGTTGCTTCATCTGCAACGCTGCAATTGATCATGCGGGTGAGGATCACGCCACCATGCAAACAGTATGTGTGGGCATCCAAGATACCACTGCATTATTTGATAAAGCGCTGACGGCCTCGGCGGTTTACAACAAAAACGTCAGCTTACGCCGCGAAACAGCAATATCGCTTACAGCTGGGTATTTCGGGCTTCGCGTCATGGTACGTGGTGGAATCCCCCCAGAGGAATTGCAGGTAACCGCGGATATTCTTGTACAGAGCATTGAGAGGTAGGTTCACGGACAACTTTCTGCCTGGATGGTAGCGAGAAATTTGGGTTGGCTTCTTCTCTAAGTGCCAAATGCCAATGTTCGCTTCGGGCTTATTCTGTTCTCTAATCTGTCAAGCATTTATCCGAGCGCTGTCGCTGTCTGAGGTTGCCTTCGTTCTCTTCGAGCTCCTTGGCTCATGATGGGGTTGGCTGGAAGTAGGTCGGCAAGGTTGAAACCGCAATCTGGCTGAAGCCGCTGCTACAGAATACACGCCGTGTCCTACGCCCTCCCTCGGGCATCGTTCCCTCCGGGAACTGGTGTTAGGTATCCTCGGTTCGCGCTTTGGCTCTCAGGTCGCTTTGAAGTCGGTTTGGTCGCGCAAAATGGCGTGAAGAATGATTGCCAGCCGCCGGGCTAAAGCCACGCGCGCCTTTCGCATCGTAGACCGGGCGGCGATTGCCAGCGCCCATGATTTCAGCTTGAGCGGCGCTGCATATCTGGTCAGCATAACATTGGCGGCTTCGTACACGAGCGTCCGAACTTTCACATCGCCTCGTTTCGAGATGCTGCCGGTATAGTTAATCTCACCTGATTGATGCCGTTGTGGCACCAGCCTGAGAAACGCCCCTACATCACGTGACTTCCCGAACCGTCGCGGATCATCAATTGCTGCGGCAAAGGCTAATGCCGTAATTGGACCGACACATGGAACCGTCATCAGGCGCTGGCAGACTTTGGATTTGCGGGTCATCTTCTTGATGTCGCCATCAATCGCCGCAACGGCCGCCAGTATGGCTTCGCGTGCTGCGAACAGCCCACACAACGCGGCATGGAGGCTGGGCACACCGTCACTCACTGCCAAGGCTGCGTCTTTGAATGCTGGCGACAATGCGCGTGGCAGCCGCACCCCAAATACGACGACCAGCCCTCGGATCTGATTGTCGATTGTGACACGCTGTCCGACCAGCCTTTTCCTTGCAGCAATGAGCGAGCGGACGGCATGTGCGGACAGCGATTTGACATGTGTTGGTTTATAGAATCCAGTCCGCGCCAAATGTGCCAACCCGCGGGCATCATTGCGATCTGTTTTGTGCCCTGCCAACGACTTCAAAGCCTGATAGGCCTGTCTGCTTTCAATGCATTGAACAGAAATGCCAAGTTCAACGAGGCCGTGAAAGAGCATCGGGGCCATTCGTCCGGTCTCAAACACCACACCTTTGCACTCCGGCCCACCGGCAGGAAAAACGCTGATCGCCTTTGGGGGCGTGACAGTCTTTCCTTCCCGGATCAAAGCCCCTTCGCGACCCAAAACGCATATGTGTGTCTCTTCCATCGAGACATCCAATCCCGCAAAATATTCCATCTCTTAGCTCCTCAAAATGACGTATGATCCCAACCTTACCGTGGCTTCAAACGGTGGGATGATGATTACGCCATGTTGAAAAACTCGCGATTTTCGCGGCACGCCATCAACAAAGTCGGTAATTGACCTCACCGAAAAGCAGAAGCAATAATTAAACGGCGTTCAACAAACAGTAGATTACCATTTCAAGTTCAATTTACGGTTTACCCCAGCATAAACCATAAATGAGGTTCAGAACGTTTCAGAGGAAACATGAATCTCATTTCTTGTCTAAAACGGTTGTTTCTTGAAGTTGAAGTTACGTATTTGGCGCACTCAAGCCAATACTCACCATTCATGAATGAAGCTGCTGCGACAAAGTTGGCAGACAGGGCCGATCCCTTGGCAGGCTGAGCCAATACCGGCCGTTGCCACCTGAATTATCCCAAGATTATCCATCTCGGCTTCGTGGAACAAATGTTCAGCCGAAGAGCGTAATCTACTAATTCAAGGGCAACAGATTCATGAAGGAAATTCTTACGCTTGTGCTATTTCTGGTGTTCATTTCACCAGCAAACTCGCAGGAATGGGTGCTTGGTTCCGGTTTCGCTGACTTTTCAAGCAACCGAGCCAAAGACACCTCGATCATATCTGGAGAGTATCACACTGCCCCTTTCTACAGCCAAAAAAAACTAAAAGTTGGCTGGGGAGGCTCAATTTCAGTTTTCGGCACGGGTGATGCGCATCTCGGGGCCGGTTTGGTGGGAGTAGTTGAGCTGGGGAACCGCTGGTTTGCTGAAACCAGTGTGATGCCCGGTATTTATACCCACAAGAAAACTGAAAACGATTTAGGTTCTGCTTTTGAAATACGCAGTCTCTTTTCCGTTGGCAGGCGTTTCAAAAATGGTGGCGCAATTTCAGTGGCGCTAACGCATAAATCCAATGCATCGACAGCCGCGGTTAACCCTGGAGTTAATGCGCTGCTGTTGCGCTGGCATCTACCTGTCAGGTGGTAACTTCAAGTTGTTTTTATTATGGTGAAATCCGCCAAGGGTAGTTTATTACTGTAACTATCTGTAAATAAAAAGACATTTATATGTCTCCCATGTGAGGGAGATACCTAGTAACATATTTATTACTCGTGTAGTCTTATTCGACATTTTTAATGTGTGATATTGTATATGCCAAGTGTGACCAGTGCATTCGCCCGCGCAATGGCCAAAGCGGCCGGGATGACGCTAACAGATGACGGTGCGCTGCTTTCTGATGGCAGCGTCGTATTTCGCGTATCAAGCGAAGTCGATGGTCAAATAGTGGATACAGACTATTTTGATCTAATCGATTGGATCCGAGAAACTCAGCCTGATGAAGTTGCGCTCGTCGAAGCTTATGCATCGTCAATTCAAACGGATGATCTTGGCGTCCTTGGGCTAGCAATTAGAACCGCCCCAACATTGCGAGCATCGCTTCAACGTGTAGAGCGATATTTTCGCCTTATTACGGATACAGCGGTTTACCAACTCGATGAACATGAAAACCGTGCTTTTTGGGTTTTCCAAGGACAGACCCAGCATCGGGCGGCACTTGAGCTTCGCAATGAATGTGCTCTTGCCGGATTTGCCCGTAATATGCATCGTTTTGTAGGGCCGGGCCTTGTTCTCGAATATGTATCGTTTCGCCATTCTTGCCGGTGTGAGACTGAAAGATATTCAGAGCATTTTGGCTGTCCCGTCAAATTCGATGCAGATCGGGATGCAATCGCTGTGAAGCCAGAAATGCTAGACTTGGCGAACCTTCTCAGTGACAAAGCGGTTTCGGAATATTTGACCGGGCATCTCGAAGCTGAAATTAAATCAATCAATCAATCGCCCTCATTTAGCGACACACTTTTGCATAACCTGACTCCGATGCTCAGTAATGGCGTGCCTCAGGCTGCTGAAATCGCCCGCGACATGGGAATGAGCGAACGCACCCTTTATCGCCGCTTGGCAGAGGAAGGGCTAACTTTTCGCGACGTGCTTGCGAAGGCTCAGTTATCTCTTGCACAGGGTTTGCTCAGAGATGACACTGTTTCAATTGCCGAGATTGCTTTTCTGACCGGCTTTTCGGAGCAGAGCACGTTCTCGCGTGCGTTCAAACGGTGGGTTGGTAAGGCCCCAGCTCAGTTCAGGCAGCAATTCTCAGCGGTTTGATCCGTACATTTTCTCTCTATGGCAGGTTTGGTTAAGATCGTGGCAGAATTGGCCAATACTGGCTTCCTGTAACTGACGTAATGTCTTCTCAAGATCACCGGAGAGCACGGGCAGTGAGAGACAATGAAACGCGCTGCCAGAACCTCTCTCCTAAAGAGAAAGGCGTTTGCCATGAGTAAGGGCAGCACAACGACCCGAGTAATGTCTATCAATCATGACGGCGTTACTCCTTGGAAGACACCCCAAACAGGTCTGTACGATACAACCGGATTGGCGGGCATGCTGATTGCTGCCGTTGCTGCTGCACTGGCTGTTGGCGCGCTATCACTGCTGATTATCATGCCAGGCGGATCGTTCATCCCCTTGGGCTCCAACACGGCCTTGGCCCTCATGACATAACTACGCACTTCTCCAACGGACATCGGTCTTAATCAGGCGTTTGTCTTAAAGGAGCCGCACACGCCCCAAATCACTGTTTCCTACAGTCCAATTGCGCCCGGCGCAGGTGGGGTGGCGGAGGCATGCCTCGACCATAGGCCATTACCAAATCACCCCGGCGGTATGACTTCAAATCATGTCGCTACCACTCAAGCGAAGGAACTATACTATGAATGACCACGATCATAACCACGAGAACGGCTGCGGCTGCGATGTTACGCCCGAGCGGGTCGATATGGCGCGCCGCCGCCTGATGACACGTGCCGCCGGTGCAGCTGCCGCAGGTGCGGCTGCCGTAACAGGTGGGGCCGCAATCGCCGCAACCGATGAGGCTCGCGCCTATTACGCAGATCCCAAATCTCCTGGCCTGCCACAGATCGACATGGATATTGACCTAGCTCGGACAGCACTCGTTGTCACTGATCCCCAGATCGACTTTTTGTCCGAAGATGGCGTGACTTGGGGTGTGGTTGGCGAAAGCGTGACCGAACAAGGTACCGTGGACAACATCGAGCGTCTTTTTGTTGCTGCAAAAGCTGCGGGCATGCCAGTGTTCATCTCCCCTCACTACTACTACCCACATGACCACAAGTGGAATTTTGAAGGCACACTGGAAGCGACCATGCATTCCATTGGCATGTTTGATCGTCTTGGGCCTCTCAACGTCGACAATTTCGAGGGTTCTGGTGCTGACTGGATGCCGCAATACAAGAAGTACATCGAGGATGGCGAAACCATCGTCTGTTCCCCGCACAAGGTCTATAGCCCTGCTCAAAATGACCTGAACCTCCAGTTGCGCAAACGCGGCATCGATAAGGTCATCCTTGCAGGCATGTCTGCAAACCTTTGCACACAGGCTCATCTCTATGACCTGCTGGAACTGGGGTACGAAGTTGCCGTGGTGCGTGATGCAACCGCCGGTGCGAAAGTGCCCGAAGGGGATGGTTACCTCGCTGCGCTGATCAATTTCCGCATGGTCGCAAACGGTCTCTGGTGGACAGATGAGGCCGTTGATCGGATCGCGAAGTCAGCCTGATAAAGGGTATTTTTCAAGCCAAAGAAAACTTCCTTGAAGCCAACAACCTACCAGCAGCACGGCGGTGTTTTTGTTGCCAGAAATGGCTTTGCGTTGCCGTGCCCTCAACAACCAATGAAAGAGAAAATCATGAACAATTTATCGTTTCTTAACGCTTCAGCCGTCGCATTAACCCTTGCTCTAGCTTCCCCAGCTTTCGCCGCGGATGAGTACAACGTCTCGAATGGTCTCAGCCTCAGTGGAAACCCTCTTGGGATGCATGGCGTTGACCCAGTTTCGATGTTCCAAGCTGTCGCTCCAGTTGCAGGCGACGCGGCCTATACATCTAGCCATGACGGCGTGGACTACTACTTTGGCACGACCGAAGCTCAGAAGAGTTTCGATGCCGATCCAGAGAACTTCCTTCCCCAGTTCGGCGGCTTTTGTGCCTTTGGCGTATTTGTTGGCAAAAAGCTCGACGGTGATGTTCGTTATGCCGACATCGCAGACGGGAAACTGTACCTTTTCGTAAATGCCGCGATTTTTGCAAAATACCTAGAAGATAAAGATGCGGTGATCGAGGGTGCAAACGCCAAGTGGCCAGAGATCGTGCATTCGCCAGTGAGCGACCTCTGATTTATCGACTGAGTAAGCTGCGGCGGCTCTCAAGCTTAGAAAGCCGTTGCGCACTACTTTTGTCTTTTACCAAGGCTCGAAATTTCAAAACGGATGCGAATATGACCACTTTCACCACTCACACTTTGGACTCGGCGCCAGCCGCAGCTAAGCCAATTCTTCAAAACGCTCTCAAGGCCTATGGTTTTGTGCCAAATCTCTATGCCACTATGGCTGAGGCGCCGACTATACTAGAAGCTTACACAACCCTCACAGGAGTTTTTGGGAAATCCGAACTCTCAGAAACCGAACGCCAAATCATTCTGATGACGAATAATCGCCTAAACGGCTGCGAATACTGCATGGCAGCTCACACCACTCTTTCTCAAATGGGAGGCGTTAAAGATGACGTGATCAATGCACTACGAAACAATACACCTATTGCTAACAGTAAATTGGAAGCGTTACGCCAATTTACCATTGCACTAAACAAGAGCCGCGGTTGGCTTTCCAACACGCAAATTGAAGCGTTTCTGGCGGCGGGCTATACGCAACAAACAATCTTGGAAGCAATTCTTGGCACCGCTCTCAAGACGTTGTCGAACTACACCAACCACATCGCCGAAACAGACCTGGATGTTGCTTTTGTGGCTAATACTTGGACAGCTCCAACTCCTCAAGCAGCTGAGTAGTCATACGAAAGGGCCTCGTCTCGACTCGCGCTCCTAGTGAACTCTGACGATGCAACTAAACCGTCAGCCGAGAACATTTCTTAGCTGACGGTTATGCAAAGCTCGAAACAGCCGCTGATGTTTATAGTACATTCTGGTTTCGGGGCGTTCATTTGATTTTAAAGAAATAGAGCTGTTTGTAGTCATAGCTGGGTCTCCTGCGAATAGCAGAGAGGGTCTGCAATCTGCCCTTTGCGCCCCATAGGCACGTCATGCTGCATCCGGCACGAATGTTGTAGAAGGGCTGACAGCATGCGTAATTGGGCCCCTGTGTTTTGAGGTCGAGCTCCCGCTAAAATCACAAGATGGCTTGTGAGCAAGGGAGATAGAATATGGAATATTTTGCCGGATTAGACGTATCGCTACGATCCTGTGCGCTGTGCATTGTCGATAGTGTGCGTCGGCAGAGTTTTTGGGTCCAAAGGCGGCCTAAACTAAGTGAGAGTTTGGCTCATCTGGTTGGTTTGATTATGCGGCGCGTTGCCTGTG
>NZ_QHLQ01000033.1 GCF_011813015.1 Parasedimentitalea denitrificans
ACGGTCTGCGTGGCGAGAACAGCATTGCTGAACTGTGCCGCAGAGAAGGGATTTCGCAGGGCGTTTACTACAAGTGGTCGAAGGACTTCATGGAAGCCGGGGAACGGCGGTTAGCCGGTGATACGGCTCGTGCTGCGACGACCGATGAAGTCAAAGATCTGCGCCGTGAAGCCCGTGACCTGAAGGAAGTAGTGGCGGAACAAACGCTGGAGTTGCGCCTTCTCAAAAAAAGCATGACAGGGGATGGGGGCGACCAAGAATGAGGTATTCCGCATCTGAGAAGCTGGAGATCCTCCGACTGGTTGAAGGCTCGCATCTGTCAGCGCGTCAGACGTTGGCCAAGTTGGGCATTCCGCGCACCACATTCTACCGTTGGTATGACCGATATCTGCAACGTGGTGAGACAGGGTTGCAGGATCAATCACCCAAGCCAAAGCATGTCTGGAACCGCATCCCTGACGAGGTGCGGCGCAAGGTAGTTAAGCTGGCCCTGAAGGAGACGGAGCTGTCACCACGGGAGTTGGCGGTGACCTTCACCGATCAAGAAAGCTATTTTGTCTCAGAGGCTTCGACATATCGGATATTGAAAGCACACGACCTGATCACCAGCCCAGCCTTCATCGTGATCAAAGCCGCTGTCGAGTTCAAAGACAAAACCACGGCGATCAACCAGCTCTGGCAAACCGACTTCACTTATCTGAAGATCATCGGCTGGGGCTGGTTCTATCTCAGCACGATCCTGGACGATTACAGCCGCTACATCATCTCGTGGAAGCTTTGCACCAATATGAGGGCTGAGGATGTCACGGATACCTTGGACCTGGCTTTGCAGGTTTCCGGCTGCGACCAGGTTCACGTCGTTCACAAGCCGCGTCTGCTGAGCGACAACGGGTCAAGTTACGTCTCCGGCGATCTGGCGGAATGGTTGCAGGACAAAGGAATGAAGCACAGCAGGGGCGCACCATATCATCCCCAGACACAGGGCAAAATTGAGCGTTGGCATCAAACCTTGAAGAACCGGATTCTGCTGGAAAACTACTTTTTACCGGGTGATCTCGAGGGCCAGATCGAAGCCTTCGTCGACCATTACAACCACCAACGCTATCATGAGAGCCTGAACAACGTCACGCCAGCCGATGTCTACTTCGGCCGTGACAAAGCCATTCTGGAACAACGAGAAAGGATCAAGCAGAAGACGCTCGAAGCGCGGCGCTTGCATCACCGCAAACACGCTGCATAATCAAACCAACCAGATGAGCCAAACTCTCACTTGTTCAGGCTGCTTTCGGTTCCAAAAACTCTGACGACGGACACCTTATCAAATTATCCTATTTGGACCCACAAGCGCTGACGTCAGACAGCTAAGTACTCACTCCTCAACGCTCTTTCCAAAGAAAAGCAGCTGGGAGTAGCTTGGTATCTGTACCCAAATGAAAATCACAATGACGATGGAAAACACACAGCGTACCTTAACCAGCCGGAAGTTTGGCGGGAGCGATCAGCCGATGTCTTCGACGGCTTAAAACACTTGGTGCAAAGTGGTCGGAGGGATGTGAGGGAAGTTGTAAAAAGAGAGATTATTTCACCAATCGCTGTTGCCGACGAATGTCTGAGTTATTCAAGTCGTCGTTTGGAAGACAGGACTGTCTGGCGAGAACAGTGGTTTGACCGTGTTCGAACTACTCTGGAAAACTGCGATTTGGTATTCATCGATCCAGACAATGGGCTATGCCAAAATGATCGGTTCAACATCGGCGTGTCAAAGAATTGGAAACGGCTGCCATTAAACGAAGCAAGGAGCCTTTCTGAGGGGCGAATGGCCATCATCTACCATCACAACTCTCGTTTCAAAGGAGGGCACGCTGCGGAAAACTTGTACTGGTCTGAGCAACTGGAAACTTGCTCGTTTGCTGTACGTTTCAGGGCTTATTCCGCGCGGACATTCTTTGTCCTGAATGCAGACGCCAAAGCAACAGCCGCGGCAAAATCTTGGGTAAGTTGCATGGGAGAAAAAGCCGAATTTGTACTAGGCGCAAACGGCACGTGAAGTTTGATCGGGAACTAGTTTGTCTGAAAACTGGATTAGCCCTAGTTTTTACCGACCAAGGTCTATTGCCAGCCATCCATCGCGGCACTCTGTCTCGCAACTTTCCTCATTTGTTTCCGCTTTATCCCGCGTTTCCTCAACACAGATATGATAGAATATCAGCCACTTAGCTACCGATTTCAAACACAGGACATGGCTGCAGGCTACGCTGGGTCTAAGCCCTGAAGTGCATCATTTAATGTTAACATCACGCCCCTCTTAACAATTTGTTCACCAAGATTTTTGAAAATCACGCTATGCGTGTATGGAAAGCTGAAGCATCGAAAACAGACGACAGACGACCTAGCAAGTGGGGACATGTACTTGCAGTCTCTGAGACAGTGGCCTTGGATCTGTGCCGTCGAACCAGCGGCCTCCCTTTCAATTGGGTTCACGCCAAGCAGGAGCGTATGCTCTGGCCAGGCGCGAAGGGAGAGACGATAAACCGGTCTGAGTAAGCACAGTCACGCTCCACTGGAAAAGGGCAAAACCTGATTCAAAGCGACGGAGGGACCTAGCGTTCAGACTTCAAGGCATCGACAGCATGTTGAAGGTCTTGGTACCGACCGGAGACGGACCTTTGAACTCGAGGGTACCGGTGTAATCCTTGTTCGGCCGCCACTCGAGGTGATCTTCGTCGTTGTTGGGATACATGGTGACCATAGTGAACGAGGCGGTTTTGTTAGAGCGCCGGAAGATCGCAGTGGCACCCTGGATCATGTTCTTGCCGGTATCGTCAGTCTCCATCATCTTGACCTGAAGTTTCTTGAACAATTCGTCGAGGCCGATATTGCCGTCCTGGAAGTCATGCAGGAAGCCCTTCGCAGTGGGTTCATCGAGGTGCTCGCTCTTCTTGCCCACCTTCTTCACTGCATAACCCCATCCAGCACCGCCGCTCTCGTTTATGCCGAGGGTAATCTCGAGTGATTTAAAGTCGTTATAGCCGGTACCAGTCTTTTTCTTGTACTCCTGATATTTTTCCACGTCCTTCGCAATTTTATTGAAAATGTCGAAGGCGCGCTTTTCCAGCACCGGCGTCGCCCACATCGAGCCCACTTGACTGGCGCCGGTGTTCGAGGCGGTGGCGACGATGCTCTTCGCGGTCTTATCAACATCGACGATCACCCGCTTGCCGTCTTCCTCGGCATAAGTGATGTCGATCGCGTTCCATTTGACAGTAGTGTTCTTGGCGCTGCCGTCCGGGTTCCGTTCGACACTGCGCTGCGCGGTGCCCGCTGGGTTAGAGGTGCTGTCGGGGGCCACCCCGCCACGGTTCTTTACCTTATGCTTTGCGGCGTTTGAGTCGGAGGTGTCGTAATAGGCCTCGGTCGTCGCAGCGCGGACGCCTTGCGCTTCCAGCCCTGTCTGCGGGCCGTGGCGGCCCATGCCGTGCTTGCCATCGCGGATTTCTTCCTTCAACCGCTTCTCACGCCACTCAACCGCTGCACCCATCTCTTCCAGTGTTTCCTGAATCTGCGCCTTGGCCGCTTCCATCGGAATGTCGTCGAACAGAGTATCAAGTTTAGTGAGATCCGCTTCGGCTGCCTCGGCAATCCGTTTCAGGTTTGGATCCACCGCCGAGGCGGCTTCAAGACGTGTAAGCAGTTCGCTATGTTGCCGCCGCTGCTCAGTCAGCGCCTCACGAACGCTGTCAAGACGCTTTTCAGCGGTGTCAAAATCCTTCAGTAGCGCAGTGGGATCGCCTTCGTTTTCCTTTGTCTTCAGAATGGCGAAGCGGATCTTTTCCAACTTCCCGCGCTCCTGTGTCACTAGCCCCTCGGCTTTGCGCACCCACACGACCTTCTTCTCGATCACAGCAGTCAGCCGTTCGGCCTCGGATCCGGTCGCCGGAGTCTGGGTCGCGCCAGCTTTGGCCTTTTCCTTATCGGCCATCGCCAGCTTCGCAAATTCGAGGATCTTCTTGTCGAGCGCCACTAAAACCTTAGTGACATTGGCGCTGTTCCCAGTCTCGCGCGTCTTATCTGCCAGGCCCCAAATCTTGCGCAGTTCCGCGCGCTCGTCGTCGGTAATCAACGCCTTAATCCGGTCGAACCGCTCCATGACCTTGTTCCAGAGACGATCGGATTTCTCTTTGAGACTCGGATCCTCGGACTTTTCGCCATCTGTCGGCGCGTCGCCTGTGAGCTTTTGAATGCCCTTTAGCAGCCCGTCGGAGAGCTTTACTATCATATCGACTTTCGGCACGTCCGCCTTGGCCAATTCTTCAATCTTGTCCAGAATATTCTTCAGCGTCTGAATGCCCGGACCCGACATTTCCTCGGGCAAACTATCGAAGCTCGCATTTGCCTTGGCCAGAAGTTTTCCAGCGGCCTCTTTCCGCTCGCTAAGCGATGGCAAAGACGAAGGATCGGAGAGCTTTCTCACGGCCTTTTCCATCGTCGCAAGGTGCTTGCGGATCGTCAGTAAATCTGGTGAATCTTCGTCGGCCAGATCTCCAATCTTATCACGGAGGTCGCGCAGAGCATCGACACCGCCGCCCATGAGCCCCTTGGGGATGCGACTAAAGTGCTTGCGTGCCTCCTCAGCAGCATTTTCGGCCTGCGCCTTCTCGGGGTCCACCGCAACTGCCGCTCCAGTCAACGTTGCGTTGGGATCAAGTCCATCGACCAGCACCGCCGACAGTGCAGGGTTGACCTCCTTCATCAGCGCGGTGAGTTTTTTGCTTTGGATGCGGCCTTTCGACAGAATGATGTTCAACTCCTGCCCCTTCAGGAAGCACTCTCCCAAGGCATGCGTCTTCGATTTATCCTTCAGGATTTTCAGATCGGCTGGCGGCACCTTGCCAAACAGGAACATCTGTCCGTTACCAGCTCCTGTTGACAGACCGTCGTAGTAATAGAACTTCAGAATCGTGTTGTCCTTCAGCTGGCTCTTGAGTTCGGCCTTGGCCTTGCTGACATATTTGGCGCGGTCAGCGGTCAAATCGGGGATGTTGGTAAACGGCATGCAATATCTCCAGAGGATGAACTGAGCCAAGGTAGTCGCCTGAATGCGTTTTCTTCAACCCCTAGCTGACGCCTCCACCGCCATACCAAGCCTAAAAGTGTATCGGCATCCGGGTATTCGAACAGTTAGCAATAATGACCGGTCCCCTCCCCGCCTTGGGTGCTTGTCTGGCAGCAGGCAAGCTGCCGTTGGTGCAAGGCGTAATTCCAGCACAAAGGATTTCGGCCGCTTGGCGACTGTTTTGCCCGATCAGCGCTCTGCGCCGTTTTCAACAACTATCGCAGCGCCCATGAGCTGGTAATGTACGTCGGCAGGATTCTAAGGTCCAAAGGCGGCCTAAACTAAGAGAGAGTTTGGCTCATCTGGTTGGTTTCAATTTTCATGGCGGTCGCTACTTTCCAAATAGGGATTGAGGAGATTGCTAACTCCTATTGTCCTGATTTCCAAATCAACTTCTTCCCCATTCCAGCATCCGACCGCCCCGGTGACCTCAACCTCTAGCGGTGGTCGGAGTATCGGGCAGGTGACGTGGGTCTCTGATATACTCAAACATCCCAGTTCTAGTCAGCAGTCTCTAGGGAAGGTCAGCAGGTCGATCTCATCAGAGGTCTACCTATCCTGCTCAGGCACCCATGAGGTTGCCCCGACGAGGAAGGTTGTGGAAGTGGTTAGCTCGAGTTGGCGATGACCGACCTAGCTGGCCAACCTCTGCCTGTAGAAGTCAACTAACAGACAATTGCCCAACTTTTCCGTTTGAGAGGCGGAAGTTAATGTCAACCTCAGCTTTTGGCCTGTCAACAGCCACCAAGGCAGTGCCTGTTAGGTCGCCCGAGCATGTGAGAGGAATTGTAATTACCGAGTTTGTGGCCCTACTTTGTGCTTTGGTAAGTTTGCCAGTGCACTGCCATCCATTGACACTTGTAATAGAGATGCCCTCCTCCAGCGCACTATTCTGCCAGATTTCACCTATGATGGGTTCACCGTTTGTCATTTGGCCCGCTCCACCACGAGAGATTTCGCAGCCTGCAAGTGCAACAACTAGCATCAGCGGAGCGAGGGTATTTTTAGATAGCTTCATGTGAATTTGCAACTTTCAGGATTGTCATCTTGACTAAATACCCCCTGACGAGCGAGCAAGGCAAGAAGAAACAAGTGTAATTGCGGCGAGTGTTCTAGAGGCATTGGATGTATATAAATTGCATTGCCAATATTCTTGCGACACTCGCCTCCAATTGCGAATAAACTGAGTAAATTCAAGTATCTAACAAGAAAATCATCATGGAAATGTATAGATGTTTACTTACTTCCCACTGCTTGTATGCGGGCGGCTTAGCCCTTCGATGCGCGTTGAATTGGGGGCTCAACAAACGCTTTGACCTTAAGGACACTGTCCCCTCAGTCCTTTCTGCAGCCCTCATCGTACTTGCTGGCTTGCCTGACCGGGTCAAACCAACCGCATAGCCGCCGTTAGTGGTGATCGCGTCTAATGGCCGTTTCCAGCCCTTCTGTGACACTGGAGCGCAGTGCAGCATGGTGGGCGTATGAAACGGGAAAGGGCGGAGAACGGCCGTTCGCCGTGATTTGCTCGAACGACCGCTGTGCGGAAAGGAAGACCTTGCCGCAGCGCGGTGGGCCACTTAGCCATGACAGCAGCCCCAGTTACTTGGGGGAAATCGGTTAAGAGGTGTTGCAAATGGGCTTGAAGAAACGATTGTCCAATAGGGGCACAAAATGCCAAAATCAGCCCGTCCCCGCGACTTGTATCAAGATCCCTCAAGCGCGTTAGGCGACTATCGCAGAACAAGCGTCTAGCAGACCCTAGATCAGTAAGAGATGCACAGAAGCGGAGACCGACGGCACTAGGAAATCAGTTTTCCCAGACCGTTGGTTGAATGGGCAGATTTCATCCGTCGGCATCCTACTTTGGAAACGGCAGTGTTTGGGAAGCTGCCAGTCGTGGAAACTTAAACAATTTCTCGTTGGTGCTTTGTCTGAATGATCTAGGAGCGACTATTATGCCAAAGACATTTTTTTAGTTCCATCTATCTTGCTCGGGATATCGAGAAGCTCACTGAACTTGTCGATCGCGTAGTCAGAGGAGACGCAATCTGAATCGGCGTTGAAGCGCACTGTTGTTAGTCCAAGCCTTTTCGCCCCGTCGATTTCCACCTGAGCATGACCGACAAAAATGGCGTTTTCTGGTTTTACGCCGATTGGTTTCAGAGCCGCCAAATAAATACCGGGTTCCGGTTTGATCACACCCAACTCGCAGGAATCTGCATAGGAATCCCAGATCCCATCAATTCCAATGGTTTTGAACCATTCGTTCTTTTCTGCAGGTGGGTTGAAGGTATTTGTCACGATCCCCAGTTTTATGCCACGCTGCTTCAAAGTGTGTAGGGTTTCGGCAACCTCCGGGAAGAACGTCACATCGCGTTGCTGCGAAAGGAGCAGCTCGATGCCGTCCTGAACATCCTGCGGATCGGTGACGCCATAGTGCCCCATCAGCCAAGTCATGAAATCACGAACACCGATCGCACCAGCATGGGCCTTTAACCGCATTTGTCGCTCAACCGGATCCTTGGCCATGGGCTCACTATAGCCTCGATCCGTGAGAAACTTTGTGACAGCCGCCTTCCGGCGTGGCTTACTATACAGGATATCGCCTGCGTCAAATAGAATTGTGGAGATACTCACAAAAAGTCCTTTCCGGTCACCCAGAGATTTAGAAGAAGAATTGGAAACGCTCCGGCAAAGCTTCTCTTAGCCGGAGCGTAACAGGTTTAACCAAGCGCCAAGTACAGCGCGAGGAAGCCGTATTTGGTGAAGTAGATTTCTTCAGGGTTGATTGGCCACAAATTGAGATCGTCGAATTTGGGCAGGTTAAAGTCTTCGACCTGAGTTGCTTCGATACTGCTGCGCGCGGCATAGTCTCCGGGTTCGTTCCAAGGTTTGAACCCGTCTTCTTCCATCATGTATCTAATGAGCAGTTTGGCCGCGTTGGGATGAGGGGCCTCGTTGGCCATAACCAACGCGGTTGGGTAGCTGACACCAAACACTGGATCAAGGTCGTAAATCGGCGCGGCAGCATAAATCCCCTCTTTATTTTTGCGCATCTTTGAGAAAGTTGTAATGCCCAACGGTGGGTTATCCTGCTGCACGTCACCTACGTTTTTAAAGATTTTTGTTGTTGACCCCTGAAACACAGGCTCGTTGCCCAAGAAGCGGAATAGCCACTCCATCCCGGCATCCGGCTCAGTGATTGTGGCGTTGTCTTCAACCGCTTCCAGAACGCCTTCTGAATAGGTGATAGGTTCACCAAATTCTCGTTCATAGGCCGCCGCCATTTCTTCTGCATTGTGAAGCACGGTTTGAATGAAGTTGGCGGATAGGCTGTCTTCCAGAGGGCTGGGCAACAAGGTGCGGCCCTTCCATTCGTCACGGGTCAAGTCCCAAAGAGAGTCAATTGGGGCGCCACCGGGGTTGAGAGCCGTGTTATAATAGACCACCCTGCTGCTGTGGCGTTGGATCAAGAACGGCTCTGTTTCACCGGTGTCCAGATCATCGGTCATTCCGTCGGGAATGAAGTTCCACACCAGCTCATCTGGTAGGGCTTCGTTAAGCAAAAGTGCTGCTTCGGCGTTGAACAAGACGTCCACCGCGTGAACCCCAGCATTGTTTTCACGGCGGAGCTTTTCGATTTGAAGGTCGGACGGCATGTCATGGCCGATAATATCGATACCATATTTTTCTTTGAAACCATCAACCAGCTTGGCAATCCGTGAGGACACGGAATAAATCACGACCTGGCCTTCTTCGCGGGCTGCGGCCTCGATAGCGACCCAGTCTTGCGCTTCGCCCGCATAAGCACCAACACCGGCTGACTTTTGCCAGGCGTCATCCGCTGTGGCAAAGTTGCCCAACATCAGGCCCAATGCGGCCGTCGTGGCCAATAGCTTCAGATTTATTTTGGTTGTCATTTCACTTTCCTCCCTAAAATTTCGCAGAATTCCTTCTCAGCCCGCCTTGGCCACCTCTATGTCAGGCGGCGTGACAAGAACGCCGGTTTGAGCGTCGTAGATGTTGAGCGATTGACGTTTGAACGAGAGTTTGACCGTCTGGTTGGTTGCAAACTCGGTGTCGTGGCCCACCCGGACGATCATTACGGTTTGTCCGCGCATCAGTTGGATGATGGTTTCCGGGCCATTGGGCAGCACCGCTGAAATCTGGTAGTCTTCACCCGGTGTATTGAGATCAGCCGACAGGGTGATGTCTTCGGGGCGGGCACCAATGATCACCTTTTGCACCCCTGGCGCCCATCCGGTTTCGATCTGGATGTCTCCGTTTGAAAAACAAGTGCCGCGCCCATCAACGGTATCAAGTTCGACCAGATTGATCCGCGGCATGCCAATGAAGTCAGCAACAAAAGTGTTCTCCGGCTGACGATACAGCTGATCTGGGGGCGAAATTTGCTGGATTTCACCATCCTTCATCACCACCACGCGGGTCGACATGGTCATGGCTTCGGTTTGATCATGGGTGACATAAACTGTGGTGGCTCCGGTGTCAGATTGGAACCGTTTCAACTCAACTCGCATGTCCATGCGCAGCCGTGCGTCAAGGTTGGATAAGGGTTCATCCATCAAAAACACAGGCGGTTGTGTAGCCAGTAATCGGGCAAGGGCCACGCGTTGCTGTTGCCCACCGGACAATTCCGAAGGGTAGCGCCCATCCAAGTGTGCCAACCCAACATCGTCCAGTACCTGGTCAAGCCGTTCGTCGGCCACACCTTTTGGGGTCTTAAGCACATCAAGGCCAAATTTCACATTGTCCCGCACGCTCATGTGTGGCCATAGCGCATAGCTTTGAAACACCATGCCAAGGTTGCGTTTTCCGGGTGGCACCATAGTGTTGTTTTTGGAGGAAAACACTACGTGATCCCCTATAATGATCTCACCTTCGTCCGGGGTTTCCAAACCGGCAAGACAGCGCAAGAGGGTGGTTTTTCCGCAACCCGAAGGCCCAAGAAGTACCAAAAACTCTCCAGATTCGATTTCAAGTGACACATTGTTCAGAGCAGTTGCTGACCCATAACGTTTGGTCAGATTGCGAACGGTTATCTTAGCCATAGTCTTCTGCTCCTCCTTAGGATTGCTTGTCGCGCAGGCGCGCCATCTTGCCCTTGCCGATCCACATCAAGATCAGCTCGCCGATGATTGTCAGCACGGCCACGATCAAGACCAGCGCGTTTGAAAGTTGGGACAGACCTTCTTCGGCATAGCCAAAGCCAACGGTCATCAGCACCCGTGTTGATGGTGTGATCAGTAGGATGATCAGCGACAATTCCCGCATCACTCCGACAAAGCTGACCATCATGCCTGACAAGACCCCCGAACTGGCCAGCGGCATGATGATGCGGCGAAACCGCATACCCCAACCTGCACCTGCCAGTTCGGCTGCCTCTTCCAGCTCTTTGCCGATCTGGGTGACCGCAGTTACGCCGGTCTTCACCGAATAGGGCAGACGAGACACAACCGAGATCAGTACCAGCAGGGTAAATGTGCCATAGAGCGCTGGGATCGGGCCAACCGGCTCGGCAAACAGAGTCAGATACATGGCGCCAAAGGCGATTGTCGGGAACAGGAACGGAATGAACGAAATCTGGTCCAGAGCCCGGGCCAGCGGATTGTCAGCGCGGCGTACTGAAATATAGGCAATCACCAAGCCAACTACCGAGGCAATCACAGCAGAGATGAAAGCCAGTTTCAGCGTGTTCCATGTGGCCCCCAAAATGATGTCATTGTGCAATACGCCAGGTTCACCAAACGCAATTTCGGGATTTGAGGTGCCGAACCAGAAATGGCTGGTCAGGTTTTCAAGCCCATAGAACCCGTCGATCAGCATCACTGACTGCACGCCAAGCAGGATCAAAGGCAGAATACCGACGGTGAAGCTGAACAATGCTACTGCGGTGAAAACCGGCCATCTCCAAGCTCCCAGTGCGATTGTGCGGCTACGAAATCCTTTGCCACTGATGGTTTCAAATCGGCGCGACTTTTTGCCGACAAAGCGATTGGAGAACCAGATTGCCACCAATGACATGGCAATCAGCACGATGGCCAACACAAACGCCATGGAATCCAGCCCTAACGCCAAGTTGGCATACACCATCGTGGCGACGGTATGATATTGGGTTGGCGCACCCAACAGGAACGGAAGCGCAAATTGGCCAATGGTCTTGCCAAAGGTCAGGATAAAGGCAGCTGCAAAGGCGGGCGCTACCACTGGGAAAGTGATCCGACGCAGGATCATCAACCGACCTGCCCCAGAAATCAGCGCGCCTTCTTCCATTTGAGAGTCAATTGTGGCCAACGCGCCGGCCACCAATAGGTAGGCAAACGGGAAATAGTGGATCGCGAGTGTAATAGAAATCGGTACCGCGCCATAAGATAACCACTCAGGTGGTGCAGTCCCCAAAAGCGCTTCGAACAATCCAGGCTGTCCTCCCACCTTTGGGCTGCGGAATACAGTTTCCCAAGCTAGAGCAATGGCGAAGCTCGGCAGGATATAAGGCAATGTCAGGATTGGTTGCAGCCAACGTTTGCCCGGCATGTCTGATCGCACGACGCACCAAGCCAACACACCGCCAGCAAGGAGAGCGAGAATAGTTGACACGATGCCGGTAATCATCGTGTTGATCAGCGGCCCATACAGAACCTTGGTCGAAAGTGGCCCGGTGGTGGCCTGCAGCCAGTGAAACCAGGTAAACTCGCCTGGCACTGCATCGCGCGATAGGCGGCGATCTCCTTGGCTCCAAGTCAGTGTTTCAATTGTAAGTTGGATAAATGGCCACAACACAAGGTAGGCCAATACCGCCAGCAGTAGCAGCATCAGGATATTGACGGGATCCGTTGCACTCCTGTGCAGGCGGGATCGCAATCCGTGGGCTGGAACGGAAATGTCGCTCATTCTCAGTCCTTATCATTCAGTAAGTTGGTGCGCAGAATTTCGAGGGCTTCAAGCCCATCAACTGCGCGTTCTGGGTTCTTGTGAGCCAATGTCATTGCAAGAGCTTCACACAGAACCATCGGGCCAGTGCGAAGCTGCATAACACCCTCGTCCGGTCGATTGACCATCAATGTGATGTCAGGGCGAGGTCGTGCTGTCAGCCCGGTTGAATCGCAAATGAGAATGGAATGCGCACCAATTCGTGCGGTGTGTGCGATCAGCCCTGCATATCCAGCAGGTAGCGATTCCGGCGCCTGGAAGGCAAAAAAGATAACGGCGTCGCCCTTGCGCAGCCCCATGAATTTTTCTGCCAAATCACGTCGCTGCATATTTAAGGCAACGTTGGTAGTATACCCGTTGCGGCGTAGGCGACGATCAAGGTGTACTGTCAAAGGCGCAGCCCCACCGCGGCCGACAATATGGATCGTGTTGGCGTTGGCAAGGCGTTCAGCGGCGGCGTTGATTTGCGTTTGCGAGATCGATTTTTGCAATGCGTGCAGTGCTTCAATTTCGCTTTCGATCAAGGCGGATAGGTTTGAGCCTTGCTCAATGGACACCATTCGTTGCTGGCTGCGTTGGCTCAATGCCACACCCGGTTTGACCTCGGTTCGCAGCCGGTCGCGCAATTCGGGATAACCTTGAAAACCTAACTTGCGTGCAAGCCGGACAACAGTGGACGCATGCACCTGCGCCTCTTCTGCCAGCTGTGTGGCCGAAAGGAAAACGGATTGCTCTGGATCATTCAGAATAACCGACAAGATTGATCGATCTGATCCAGTCAACTTGCCGTCAAAGGCCTTAACGACCTCACTCAACGGAGAGGTATCTACGTCCTTCATAATGCCCTCCAGCAGCTTCTTTGCAATTCATGTGGCATAAAAATGATTCGTGCAACAACTATTGCAGAAGTTAATGCATGTACTTCCAGAAGTTAACCGGAACGGTAACTGCGAGTACCTTTGCAGCCTTGGCCAGAACCCATCATGGGCTTACACGAGCATCGCAGGAGGAGGGGCCATTCGCCGCGATTGGTCTCTAGGTCGGCTTTGGGGCGGTCGCACCTGTTGCCCTAGCGTACCACACTGACTTTGCAAAGGTCGCTACCTGCGCATTGCTGCCGTTGGAGTTGGCGGCAGCGAATGTCCTGAACTCGCCCTATTACACAAATAACCTTGGACTATTGCTTCTCAACATTCCTGTTTTGTTTCCGCTTTATCCTGCTCTTCTCTCAACGCCGGAACGTGGAAAATCAGTCACTTAGCTACGGATTGCAAATCCGTGTACACGAGTTCGATTCTCGTACTCGCCTCCAAGTATTTTCAGTGACTTGCGTTGCTTCGGACACTGCACTGGTACCTCCGTTTACAGTAGCGTTTACAGTTTTGTTCATGATGCACCCCTAAGGGCAGCCGACAGCTTGATCAATACAGAGTCAGTTTCGTCCGGTGAAACTCTTGCGTAATGTTCGATCACATTGGCGGCATGGCGGATTGACCACCCCATATGGTTAGCAATCTCTGACAAACTCAAACCTGCGTACAGAAGCCGGGTCGCCGCAGTACCTCGCGTATCTTGCAACCGCAGATCTCGAGACAGTTTGGCCTTATCCCGCCACTGTCGCAGCCCATCAGAAGCACGATGCTCCGTTAGTTGATCACCTGACACATTAGTTAGGATCAACAATTTTCCGGGCTCGGTCTCATCAATGACCTTAGCAAGCGTCGGCGTGATTGGAATATGAACCAACCTCTTTCGCTTGTTTGTGCGAACCCGAAGACGACGCCCCAGTGGGGTATTCTCCATGGGCCACTTTTAAACGCTTATTGACAGTCTGGTACATGCAGCAAGTCATATAGGTTGAGTAGGAAGCCATTACTTTCGTCTTCGAGCCTGAAAAATATGTTTTAGTAAAAGTCAGACGCTAGTGGACGGCACTCCGGCTCCAGCCATAGCAATCCCGCATTGGAAACACGGGATTGCCTGACCAACTCGTACAAAGGTACCTACGTCCTTTTTATTCACTGGACCTGACATTTTGGGATTGTTCGCCGAGGCCAGTAATGCCCAGCGCCATGCGATCGCCCGCTTTTAAGTAAGTTTCAGGCTTCTGTCCCATTCCAACTCCCGGAGGGGTTCCTGTAGAAATAATGTCGCCCGGCTGAAGGCTCATGAATTGGGACAGATGTGATATGACCGTCGCCACGTCGAAATGCATAGTCGAGGTAGAGCCGTCCTGATAGCGACGTCCGTTAACTTCAAGATGCATGTCCAGGTTCTGCGGATCTTCCACTTCGTCGCGGGTCACCAGCCAAGGACCGATTGGCCCAAAGGTATCGCAGGACTTGCCCTTTACCCACTGGCCAGAGCGGTGCAATTGAAAGTCACGTTCAGACAGATCATTTACAACGCAATAACCCGCGACATGCTTCAACGCGTCCTCTTTGCTGACGTATTTTGCTGCCTTGCCGATGACCACTCCCAATTCAACTTCCCAGTCGGTTTTGACCGACCCGCGTGGGATTTCGACATCGTCATTTGGCCCGGTGATGGCCGAGGTTGCTTTGAAAAACACCACGGGTTCATCCGGCAACGACATGCCACTTTCGGCGGCGTGGTCAGAATAGTTCAGGCCGATGCAGATGAATTTCCCGACCTGCCCCACACAGGCACCGATCCGCGTTTCCGCAGGAACAATAGGCAGCGTCGATGGCTCAATCGCGCGCAACTTTGCAATCTGTTCATCGCCCAGCGCATCTCCAGCGACATCTTCAATCACTGACGAAAGGTCCCGAATGGTACCATCCGCATCCACCATGCCGGGGCGTTCGGCGCCGCGGTCTCCAAAACGAAGTAGTTTCATCTCTTCCCAAATTCCTTTCGTTAAACCGACCAACCGCCATCAATGGCATGTGCCTGACCAGTCGTGAACGCACTTTCATCACTTGCCAGATACAAGGCCAATGATGCGATTTCTTCGGCTTCGCCAATGCGGCCCATAGGCTGGCGATCAATAAAAGCCGCAAGCGCACTTTCGTAGTCTCCTGTTGCGCGCAGCCGTCCATGCATCGAGGGGCTATCAACCGTCCCTGGGCAGATCGCATTGCACCGAATTCCCTGTTTGATGTAATCGGCAGCCACAGATTTGGTCAGACCAATGACCGCGGCCTTAGAGGCGCAATAGGCAAAACGGTTTGGTACGCCTTTGATCGACGACGCGACGGAGGACATGTTGATGATCGAGCCGCCACCATTTTCCAGCATTGCTGGCAGTGCAGTTTGGATCATTTGAAACATGGCCGTCACGTTCAGGTTAAAACTGAAATCCCAGTCTTCTTTGGAACATTCCAGGATCGTGCCATTGGCCACAACGCCTGCGCAGTTGAACAGGATATCCAGCGGGCCCGCTTGGCCGAGCACGTCCTTGACTGCCTGAACGTCAGTGACATCCAGCTTCACGGCTGACACGCCATCGACGGCCTCCAATTCCGCCAGAGACGCAGTGTTCACATCCGTAGCGATTACCGTTGCCCCATGCTGTGCAAACAGCTCCGCTGTGGCGCGGCCTATACCTTGCCCGGCAGCCGTGATCAGTGCGGTCTTGCCTACAAGTCGTCCTTCAAGTTGAGCCATCATAAATCCATTTCTATACTGAGAATTCTACCAGCCGCGCAGACAGAGCGGCAGCACGCTAGTCCAGATGGAACACCTCTTCCATCTCTGCCCACCACTCGCCATCGGCGCGTGTCTCGAACGGCTCTTGCATTGGGCCACAGACCGCCCACCAATCTTTGGTGATCGGATCGGCGGCGATGGCAGCGTTATCAGCCGCAAAGTCGCTGCCCGTATATTCAAAATACCCGAACATCAGACATTCTGGTTGTTTCAGATAAATCGAATAGTTGCTGAAGTTAGACGTACGCAGTCGCTGCAAGACACCTGGCCAGACATTCGCATGAAGACGTTTGTATTCATCAAGGTGTTCGGGTTTGAGCCGGATTACACTGCCCATGCGTTGCGGCGTTACAGGCTGTGTATTTGGCAAGATCGCGCCCTGATGACCGACTACGCGGCAGGCCAGATCATGTGCTGATGCCAAGGCCGTATTGTGTGTCTTCTTGCAAACAATCGCAGCCAGATACGCGCCATTGAAACTGTCACCTGCACCTGTTGTATCTACAACGGTTTCGGCGGCTGCAAAGCCTTGGGTGGCCGCCGATAGGGGCAATGGTACAGGTCCATCAGCTCCGCATTTGAGGGCACCGTTTTTTGCGCCAGAGGCTAAGATGCGATCAATAATTGCCGCATTGTCCCTGTCGCTGAATAAGTCCGCCTCATCTTCCTTTGACGGCAAAGCGATATCTGAAATTTCCCAGAACCGGGCGATTTCACGACGGGCGATCTCAGGTGTTTCCCACAGCTTGGGCCGATAGTTGGAGTCAAACGCAACTTGGAGTCCCGACTTGCGGCGCTCTGCCAGTGCGTTCCAAAGGCGGTCCCGCGCGTCTTGCGTCAGGATCGCCAGTGTGATGCCCGATAGATAGGCAAGATCAGCCGCTTTAATCGCCTCCAGATGCGGCGAAGTCTCGGTCTTGAACATCTCACGCGCGGCGGATGCATCGCGCCAATAATGAAAACTGCGCTCGCCCTGTTCATCATTTTGGATGGCATAGATTCCGATCTGGCGATGTGGGTCGCGGGTGACATAGTCCGTGCCAATGCCCTCGCCTTGCATCAATTCGACCACGCTGTTGGAAAGCACATCTTGGCCAACCGCAGTGACATAGTGAACGGCCACATCCTGTCCCTGAACTCCGCGCGCGCAGTAGATTGCCGTATTGAGAGTATCACCACCAAACCCGACATTTAGTTTGGATTCCTGGCGCGAGATTTCGGCCAATGGTTCGCCGATACAGACAATGTGATAAGTCATTCGCCGATTTCCAATCCATAAAACTTTACAGCAGTGCCACCATAAATTGCCGCACGATCTTGTTCGGAACACCCTTGCAACAGCTGTGCTGAGACTGCCCGCCAAACATCGTAATCACCGACGAGGTTTAAAACCGGCCAGTCGCTGCCCCACATGACTCTGTCAGCGCCAAACTGGCGCAGGACATGGTCAACAACGGGCTGCAATTGCTCTGTTCCCCACCCAGGCCCTGCTTCATTGGCGAGGCCAGAGATTTTGCACATAAGGTTGGGAAGTTCGGCCAAACGGGCCATGCCATCGCGCCAGGCATCCCCAGCATTCGCCCCATCCGCAATCACAGGTTTGGCGCAATGATCGATGACGATGGAAAGTTCAGGCAGTTCTTTTGCCACCTGGGCCAAGACTTTTAGGTGGCGTGGCACAACAAGAGCATCCAACCGCAGTCCTCGTTCCGCCAGCGCTGCGAGATTGGCCATAACCCTAGGCCGGGAAATCCAATTGGTGTCTTCGATGTCTTGCAGCATCGGGCGCACGCCCTTGAATTCATTGGATTGCATCAACCGGTCCAAAGTCTGCGGCGCATCCGCATCCTCAAGATCGACCCAACCCACAACGCCTTTGATGAAACTGGTTTGTTCCGCCAGTCCAAGCAAAAACTCTGTTTCAGCCACGGTCGCTGCGGCCTGAACCACAACTGTTCCTGTAATACCGTGAAGATCAATCAGTGACGACAGGTCTGGCGGAAGGATGTCATGACGGATGTCCGCGACATCGTCTGTCATCCAATCATAGTCACCACGCGAAATTTGCCAAAAATGCTGGTGTGCATCGATTTTTACAGGCTCGACCATCTCAAGTTCCCATCATGCCTACTTGACTCGAATTGTTTTGTATAATTAAAAACATTTCACGTAAAGTGCTGATCTCGGTCGACGCCTGTGAAAGGAAAATTCGTGCGAACCACCCCTATCCTCCAGTTTGGTACCAGCCGGTTTCTGCAAGCCCATGCCGATTTATTCCTGTCTCAAGCGATGGAGGCCGGTCAGGATGTTGGGCCGATTACCGTGGTGCAAAGCTCTGGCAACCCAGCGCGAGCTAAGCGTCTGGGTGCATTGATAGGGTCATATCCCGTGCGGATCGAAGGCCTGAAAGATGGGCAGCGGCAACAAGAAACAATCGCCGTTAAAAGCGTCGCACGCACTCTGTCGACTGAGCGCGACTGGGTGCAGATCGTACGTATCTTTGTAAATGAAGCGCAGATTGTTCTGTCCAACACAGGAGACGCTGGGTTTGCGTCCAATGCCAGAGACTCAGCTTTGCAATTTGACCAAGCCATGTCCTATCCAGCCAAGCTGACCCAACTATTGCGCATGCGTTTCGCGGCGGGGGCTGCACCTATACAGATCATGCCAATGGAGCTGATTGCAGACAATGGAACAGTTCTGAAACGTCGTGTGATGCAGTTGGCCGAACAGGACCCTGTTGAGTTCCGCAACTATCTTGACCGTGACGTCATTTGGGTGAACTCACTGGTGGATAGGATTGTGTCGCAACCAATCGAACCTGCAGGGGCTGTGGCTGAACCCTATGCGCTTTGGGCGATAGAAGATCAGCCGGGAGTAACTTTGCCCTGCGATCATCCCTCGGTGCAGATTGTTCCGTCATTGGGCGAAATCGAAGCGTTAAAACTATTCATCCTCAATCTTGGTCACACGTTTCTGGCTGATCGATGGCTGAGAGCACGTGGTTCACAAGACATTCTTGTCCGCAACTTGGTTCAGGATGCAACCGAACTGGCTAGCCTGAAAGACGTGCTGAACAACGAGGTTAGGCCCGCCTTTGTTGCGGCAGGGCTTGAGGATCAATTCGATCCTTACGTTGACACAACAATAGAGCGGTTTTCCAATCCATTTCTGGACCATCGGATTGCGGATATTTCGCAAAACCACCGCCAAAAGGTAATGCGCCGGATCGCTGCGATGCTGGACTGGGCCAAGGCCCAAGGCGACCCATCCATCAAGCCAATCCTCACTGAGATTGTGGCCTACAATAAGGAAACAGCATGATACCTCCTAAGACCAACCGCGTCGGCAAAACCGATATCTCAGTAACTTCACTATCGTTGGGCGGTGCCAGCCTTGGCAATCTTGGTCATGTCGTTAGTGACAGCGACGTGACCGATGTCCTGCAACACGCCTGGTCCGCCGGCATCCGCTATTTTGATACGGCCCCCCACTATGGGCGCGGTTTGTCAGAACAACGAATGGGTAACTTTTTCAAGGATATCCCACGCGACGACTATGTGTTGTCCACCAAGGTGGGGCGGGTCTTGTCACCTGGCCCACAATTGGCCGAAGCTGACGGATTTGTCCAACCTTTGCCAAATGCAGTTCGCTACGACTATTCAGCAGACGGCATCCTAGAAAGTTTTGAGAGCAGTTGCGAACGGCTGGGAACCTCTCGCGTTGAGATCGTGTTTGTGCATGACATCGGCGACTACACCCACGGCGCCACCGAAGGCGCTCGCCATCTGGAAGACCTTTTGGGATCAGGCATGTCTGCACTGCAGGACCTAAAACAAGCCGGGCGCATAGGGGCGATCGGGCTTGGCGTGAACGAAAGCCAAATCTGCATCGACGTGATGAAACAAACACCATTAGACGTCATTCTGCTTGCTGGACGACTGACCCTGTTAGACCGCGAAGCCGAAGCCGAGTTGCTGGACTTATGTGCACAACAAGGCACCAGTTTGGTGCTCGGCGGGATCTTCAATTCAGGAATTCTGGCAACCGGGCCAAAACCAGGGGCTTGGTTTGACTATGCACCAGCCTCACAAGTAATATTAGACAAGGTGACAGCCTTGCAGGACAGCGCAAAAGCAGTGGGCCTCACCTTGGCAGAGGCATCATTGCAATTTGCACTGCATCATCCCGCGGCCTGCTCTGTCTTGCTGGGAACTGGTAAAGTCAGTTCGCTGCAACGCAATCTTGATGCCGCCGACAAACAATTGTCAGACCCAGCAATGGCTTTTGTCACCACTTAGGTCGCGTGGCTATTGGTCTCAAGCGAGGACAATAGTGTTTGCTTAGAGGTGGCAAGATGGCGGCGCGCGGCCGCCTCAGCCTTATCTGCATCTCGACTGCGCAGAGCCTCGATCAGCGCAAGATGTTCACGAATGGCATCTTCGTTTCGTTCGCGCTCGTGGGTTTTGTTCCACTGAAAGTGGTAGTGGAACACGAGAGAAATGATTTTTTGAAACTCTTTGACAAAACGGTTTGTGACCACGCTGTTGATGACAGCGTGGAACTTTTCATCGAGTGGTGAAAAATCATGGAAATCGTTATCAATGCGCTGCAACAGATCCAAATGCTCCTGCTCCAGACTATCTAGACGGGCCCAAACCTCGTGGTCCATTGGAAGGGCTGCAAGATGGCGTACGGAATTCAATTCCAAGACGGTTCGAAAATCTGACAATTCTACCGCGTAGTTTTTGGTGAAACCTAGCAGCACCCAACCTCCGCGCGGCCTGCGCACGACAATACCAAAACGACTGAGTGACGAGAAGAACTCCTGCAAGGTATGGGTCGCCACAGAAAAGTCCTTAGAGAGTTGCGCGACATTCAGCACGGTACCGGGCGGAACATCCATGCGCAAAACCCAGTCAAGAAATCGGCTCTCCAGTTCCTCGATTCCCAGCAAAACGGGAGGCCCCTCCAACCGATCATCCTCAGTCGAATGACGCCTTAGGATTTTTTCGCGCCCATCGAGCGCAATAATGGAGCAGTCATCCAGCCGTGTCAGAGCACTTCGGATCACTGTTCTACTAACGCCCAACTGAGAGGCCAACGCATTTTCAGACGGCAAATACGCCCCAACTTCCAATTGATCACAAAGGCTTAAGAGTTCATTGTATGCCTCAACGAAGCGGGTATTGGTCCTTGCCATAGGTCGTATCATTCCTCTCTCGGTTGGCTCGTTATACCTGTTTTTTTTGAAATGTTCAAAAAAATTAAAAACATTTGACGGACCAGCTTCCCGCCAATATGTTTATTATTATTAAAGACAGTTGATGTCTTTTAGGGAGCAAGAACGACTATGTCCAACACTAATGGCAACACTAAATTGCGGTTCTTGCCGACCGGATCAAGCCTGCACAAACTGTCAGCTCTACTGACACTGCTGCTGCTGATACTGGCTTTCTCCTTTACCAGTCCGGCCTTTCTCTCGGTGAATAACGGTTTGACTGTTCTTCTGCAAACCTCCGTTATCGGGCTGCTGGCCATTGGGATGACATTGGTAATTATCACCGGCGGCATTGACCTGAGCGTCGGCTCTGTTCTGGCCTTGTCCGGTGTGGTTACCGGGCTGGCAATCAAGGCAGGCCTCCCAGTCATGCCAGCTATGGCTTTCGGAATTATAGCCGGTGCATTTTGCGGGTTCATCAATGGTCTTGTAATAACAAAACTGCGCATTACTCCGTTTGTAGCAACACTGGGCATGATGATGATTGCGCGTGGAGTAGCACTGCAATTGACAGGTGCCGCCCCTATCAGCCGCCTTGGCGAGGCCTTTGGACAACTTGGTAATGGCTCGTTTTTCCGCATTGTCGAAATGCAGGCCAATGGTTTTCCCAAGGTGATATTCCCAGGCATTCCTTATCCCGCAGTCCTGTTGGTCGTAATGGCACTGATTGGCGGGTTCTTGTTGCAGCGCCGTCAGATTGGCCGCCACATCTTCTCAGTCGGATCAAATGAAGAAGCTGCGCGCCTTTCCGGTGTAAAAGTCGACCGAACAAAAATCTGGGCCTACACAGCGTCGGGCGCTCTTGCGGGACTTGCCGGAATGGTACTGATGTCACGCCTTGTCACAGTGCAGCCCAACGAAGGTGTGATGTACGAACTTGATGCCATTGCGGCCTCGGTCATTGGTGGTGCGTCGCTGATGGGAGGTGTTGGCAGCATCTCTGGCAGCATGATCGGCGCCTTTATCATCGGCGTGTTGCGAAATGGCCTGAACATGGCAGGCACCTCTGCCTTCATTCAACAAATCATCATCGGGATCGTCGTGATCGGCGCGGTCTACATCGACCAAATCCGCAACCGGAACTAACCAAACTCAATCACCAAGAACTAGTTTTTAACGGGAGGAAACCATGAAGAAACTACTGACAACAGCGCTAGCCACAGGCATCCTAGCAACGGCAGCTACAGTCGCATCGGCCGGCGAGATCGCCGTGATCGTAAAAACGACGAACTCCAGCTTCTGGCAGAACGTCAACAAAGGCGCGACAGCTGCCATTGAAAGCCACAGCGACCATACGATGACGTTCAACGGTCCAGCTGCTGAATCTGCGATCGCAGATCAGGTCGCCCTGGTCGAGAACGCGATCAACCGCGGCGTTTCCGGCATCGTCCTGGCGCCATCTGATCCAGAGGCACTCGCCCCAGTGGTAAAGCGCGCATATGAAAGCGGCATCCCTGTTGCAATCATTGATAGCGGTCTGGCCGAAGGCAACGAAAAGTACTACCAGACTTTCCTGTCCACCGACAACTGCGCAGCAGGTGAGCAAGCTGCTCAGATGATGATCGACTCTGTCGGCACCGCAGGCAAAGTAGCTGTAATGTCATATGTTGCTGGCGTTGGTTCGGAAATCGGTCGTGTAGGCTGCTTTGTAAAACATATCGGTGAAAGCTCGGATATCGAGATCGTTGGTCCGTTCTACTCGCAGTCGCAAATGGCAACCGCACTGAACCAAACCACAGATATTCTGGCTGCAAACAAGCTGGTTGGTATCTTTGGTGCAAACGAGCCAACAGCAATTGGCATGGGCCGCGCGATTGAGCAAGCAGGCAAAGCTGGCCAACTGACCGCCATCGGTTTTGACGGCAACGCGGACCTGCAGGACATGGTCAAAAGCGGAACCCTTTTGTCGACTGCCGTTCAGGGTTCGTTCCAGATGGGCGAGCTGGGTGTAAATGCCATCGCTGATCTGCTGGCTGGCAACGAGATCACCAACTTCATCGACACTGGTGTTGTGATGGTCACGAAAGACAACATCGATACCCCAGTCGCACAGAACGTTTTGTACTGATTGTGCCTGGGTCAGCGAACTGACGTTCGCTGACCCAACTCTAGATTCCGATAGGACGAAAAATGTTGGACGCAAACGCTCAAGAGCCCCCTCTGGTGCAAATGTCAGAGATCTACAAACATTTTGGCGGTGTTCATGCCGTTGAAGGTGTCTCAGTTGATCTTTATCCGGGTGAGGTCGTCGGTGTATTGGGCCACAACGGGGCTGGAAAATCCTGTCTCATGCAGATCCTGTCCGGAGCGATGATACCCAATGGCGGCGAGATCTACGTGAACGGCCAAGAGGCTGATCTTAAATCTCCGCATGATGCCAAGAAATTCGGTATCGAAACAATCTATCAGACTTTGGCTTTGGCCAACCATCTGGATGCGGCGCAGAACCTATTTCTCGGACGCGAGCTGAAGACCCGTTTCGGAAACCTCGACGAAGCACGCATGCATACCGAGGCGCAAGACGCACTGCGCCAGCTGAACCCCAATTTCAAGAATCTCAAAGACCCTGTGGCTAAGCTGTCAGGTGGCCAAAGACAGGTTATCGCCATTGCCCGCGCGATCTACTTTCAAGCCAAAGTTCTAATTATGGACGAGCCGACGGCAGCGCTCGGGCCATCGGAAACGGCGATGGTGGCCGATCTAACGCTGCGCCTAAAGGACGAAGGCATCGGCATCTTCCTGATCAGCCACGACATGCATGATGTGTTTGACCTGTGTGACCGTGTGATGGTGATGAATAAGGGCCGCAATGTCGGCACCTTCCGCATCGAAGACGTGAACAAAGACGATATTCTGAGCCTCATCATCAAGGGCACATTGCCAGATGGCTGGGCGCCGCGAGGTGGATCCAAATGAGCACCAATACAATGCGAGCAGGTACAGTCGTCGAACCCGGAACATTTGCGATAGAACCTCGCCCTGTCGTGAATGAGGTTCCAGATGGCTGGGTGTTGGTTGATATCTGCGCCGTGGGTCTGTGCGGGACTGACTATCATATTCTCGAAGGGAAGCATCCGTTTCTCAACTATCCACGGGTCATTGGTCACGAACTAAGCGGCCATGTCGCACGTGATGGCGAAGGTTGGTCAGCTGGTGATCTAATCCTGGTGAACCCCTATTTGACATGTGGTGAGTGCCGGGCCTGCAAGCGCGGCAAGCCCAATTGCTGCTACAACATCGAAGTCTTGGGCGTGCATCGCGATGGTGGTCTGATCCCCCAGTTGGCCGTACCTGCGGGCAACCTCTATGCCGCGGACGGTTTGTCAGCGATCCAAGCAGCCATGGTCGAGTTTCTGGCCATCGGTGCGCACGCGGTGCAACGTTCTGGCGTGTCCGAGGGTGATAATGTGCTGGTAACCGGCGTAGGGCCCATTGGTATAGGCACGGCTTTGTTTGCGCGCCTAAAGGGTGCAACCGTCACGTTGCTGGATCTCAGCCCTGAACGCTTGGCTATGGCTTCAGAGAAGTTTGGTTTCGACATGGGCCACACAGGCATCGAGGCCGCAATCAAAGCGACGGATGATGAAGGTTACGATGTCTTGTTTGATGCCACCGGACATGCCGGCGCAATCGAAGCTGGGTTTCCGGCCGTGGCCCACGGCGGGTCATACGTTCTGGTCAGTGTGGTCAAAGACAACATCACCTTCAGCGACCCGGAATTTCACAAGCGCGAGATGCGCCTGATCGGTAGTCGCAACGCATTAAAGGCCGACTTTGATTGGGTCATGTCAGCCTTTCGTGACAACTTGATTGATGCAGAAGCCCTGTGTTCCACGGTGCTCACACTGGATGAATTAGCCGTCCAATTTAACGGCTTGGCTGAGGAACGCGCGGATCTGATCAAAGTCATCGTTCAGCTGCGGGAATAACTTTATGTCATCCAAAATACTCCTTTTAAACGATGCGGATAACGTTGCTATCACTCTGCAAACCCTTACGGCAGGCGATGACGTTGCAATTGAACCGATCCCTCGGTCACACAAGGTCGCCGTGACCGGTATTGCCAAAGGGGATCATGTTGTTCGCTATGGCCAAATTATCGGTAAGGCCGATTGCGACATCGCGGCAGGTTCTCACGTACACAGCCACAATATGAGCATGAGTGATCATGTGGCGGATTACGCCTTTGGTTCCGCTGCCCACCCCCTGTCAGATCCCGAACAACTGCGCACGTTTGAGGGCTACCACCGCGAGTGCGGGCGTGTTGGAACACGCAACTACATTGGTGTCCTGACATCAGTGAACTGTTCCGGTTCTGTCGCCCGTTTCATTGCTGAAGCGGCGGAAAAGACCGGCCTGCTGGATGAATTCCCCAATGTGGATGGCATCGTTCCCATCGTACATAGCAGTGGCTGTGGCATGTCCAATCAAGGTGAAGGTTATGACCTCCTGCTGCGGACACTTGCAGGGTATGCGCGGCATCCGAATTTTGGCGGGATCTTATTGGTAGGACTGGGCTGCGAAGTACTGCAACTGGCCGAATTGGTAGGTGATCGCAAGATTACCCAAGACGGTGCGCTTCGTTACATGACGATCCAGCAGATGGGTGGCACACGGCGCACCATAGAAGCGGGTCTAAAACATCTCACCTCGCTCGCGGGTTTTGCCAACCAAGCAAGACGCTCCCCCGCCCCGGTATCAGAGCTGGTGCTGGGTATGCAATGTGGTGGGTCAGATGGCTATTCTGGTTTCACCGCCAATCCGGCCCTTGGCGTCGCCTCCGATCTTCTGATTCAGCAAGGCGGCACCTCGATCCTGTCAGAAACATCCGAGATTTACGGAGCTGAACACCTATTGACCCGCCGCGCCGTCTCCACAGAAGTGGGACAAGCGCTGGTGGATAAACTGACATGGTGGGAAGACTACTGCGCGCGCCATGGATCGAAAATGGACAACAATCCAAGCCCCGGCAACAAACGTGGCGGGCTCACAACGATCCTCGAGAAATCGTTGGGCGCAGTCGCCAAAAGTGGACAGGCGCCCTTGTCCGGGGTATTTGAGTACGGCGCACCACTGACCAGCAAAGGCTTCGTGTTCATGGACAGCCCTGGCTACGACCCCTGCTCTGTCACTGGGCAAGTTGCGTCTGGGGCCACCTTGATCGCCTTTACCACCGGGCGCGGTTCGGTTTCGGGGTACAAGCCCGCGCCCGGCCTCAAAATTGCAACCAATTCTGATATGTTCATGCGTATGAGCGAAGACATGGATATCAACTGCGGCGACATCGCCGAAGGCGTATCTCTTGTCGAAAAGGGAGAGGAAATCTTCGAGGCGCTGATAGCCATCGCCAGCGGTCGGCACTCAAAAAGTGAAGATCTTGGGTTTGGCGGGGTTGAATTTGTTCCTTGGCAAATTGGGGCAGTTCTTTAGGCGACATCGTTTCATTTTCCCTCTGATCCGATAGTGGAAACTTGGCATGCAACGATATGTGTTTTGGAAACTCGTTACGGTTAACAGCGATCCACAACAGTCAAAAAACTCTAATTCAAGAAGGACCGCTTTGCGGGAGCTTTATCCAGCATCAGGAGCGACATCGATATCCGCAACGGGTCTTTGTCATCAGTTCCGGGAGCCCGACCGGCCTAACTTTGCAAAGTACGCTTCCCGCGAATGTTGTTGAAAAACTCTTGTTGATTTGAGGGTATATGACTGATTCAATTTCCTTATTGGCGTGGGGGGATTGGTGGCGATGTTAGGACCAA
>NZ_QHLQ01000034.1 GCF_011813015.1 Parasedimentitalea denitrificans
GGAATTGTGAGATCCATGGCGTTGAAATTATAATTACCGGCATCCGACAGAGCGATAGAAGTTGGATTGCCGGTGCCGGGATCTTTCAGGGTGTTTGTGGCAAACAATTCGTCTACGCCATTAGACAGCGCATAATGGGTGGCGCTCCCGGTAACATCGACTGTGTCAGCCGTAATTGCCGGGATAGTCACTTTGCGACCAGACACATCACCTGCCGCAGGCCCGGTCAGGCTGACAGGTGCCGAGGCCAACTCAACAGCGGCAATGGCAGCAAAGTTCGCAGGCTCAGACGAACAAATGTGCAGCATGGTTCCGTTTGTTTTTAGATGGTTACATGCTGCGTCTAATACAGCGTCAGAGAGTAAAGGCATTCTGTTTTCCTTTGGATGTGCTGCGCAGGTTCCGGTGCGCGGCAGGCCGGTTGGGTTTGCGATCCGCGCTCAGATCACTGAGGGCCGATCAGCTTCCCGATGCTTTCCAGCTTGTCGGCATTGCAAAGGGCGGTTCCTTTCCAGCCCAGTGCGTACTCAACAAAAGCACCCTCGCTGGGTGGACCTTTCACAGGCTCAGCGCAGGGGGTGGTCAATTCTTTGGACACCACCGGCTCTACAAAAATAGGAGGTCGCTCACATGCGGTCAAAAGCATCGCGCATAAAATCAGACAACGGATCATGGTATCCCTCCGTTTGCCGAAGACGGTTGAATTCTGCGTTGAGATTTTCCCGTTCATCGCGCATCCGGTGCAGGTGTGCGTCGAGAACGCGACCAGCCTCTTGCGATTGCTCTAACTGCTGGTCACGCACTGCAATGGTCTGCCGCGCCGCGTCCAGCTTGGTGTTCAGGTTTGAGTTGCGCCAAAGCAGGTAGGAGGTCCAACCTCCGAGCCCCAGCAGCCCACAGAGTGCCGCTATGAGCGCGTAGCGGGTCATCGTTTATCCCACCGGCCCTTTCCTTCCCGCACATCAACATGCGTAAACCCCCGGTAACGCCCAATACCAAGGGTGTCGGGGTATTTGGAAAGGAGATAGTCTTGGACTTTGCGAGGGCTGACCCCCGCAACGGTAAAGTCACCAGCCGTCCCAAGCGGATGCTGTGAAAACTCGACACCACCAACCGACTCATTATAGGCCCGGCATCTGTGACCAGAATGGACCGTAACCGGCTTCCCAAAATGGTCTCGCACATCCTGCAGAATTGGGATCAGCTTTGGGTCTGGTCCGACCTGTTCACACTCCCCGCATTTGCATTTGAATTCAGACCGACTGAAGTTCTTGCTTAGATCGCCCATTTCAATCCCCATCTTTTCCTAAAACTCGACTGACCAATTTGTCTGCAATGTCGCTGCTGCGCTTTTCAAAGCGGTCCATCATTTTGACGACCATGTTGATGCCCCAACCGGATAAAGCGCCGGAAAGAGCCATAATAAGCTGGGGAAGCACACCAAAATGGTCCCAGCCTTGCGTGGCAATGACTGCTATTGTTGCGACAACACCCGAGGTCGCCATGACGGCCCAATGCTTGGCATTTGAACGCCGGTGACGGGCTATCATGCTGCCCGCAGCAAGGGCCAAACACAGCCCACCGATGAATTGATGAGCCGGAAAGCTCACGCCCAGCCCAAGCAAAGCCCAACCCACCCAATCGCGGGATGTTTCGATGATAGCGACCTTCATGCCGCTACTTCCGTGGCCTTTGCCCATGCGGCCTCAATCACGGCGTCGCTCAGGTCAATGTTGGGGTTGATAGTTGCGGCCATTGGTCGGAAATCGCTGACCAATTGAAGCGTCGTAGCAAACCGGAAGAGCGACTTGCGTCGATGCGCCTTGAGCGCAGCGCGGGTCCGCTTGTCAGCCTCATCAGTCGAACCTTTCAGGCTGGCGATCATCGCATCCCATATGTCGTCTAGCTCTGTGTACCCCAGTAACCATTCAAACTCCGAGGGGGATAGATCGCGAGTGGCGCGGGCCAAAGTTGCTGCCTGAATGCGCGCGTTATTTTCCATGATCTTTTCATCTGACATAGCCACCCGTGAGCGAACGCCCGTATCAGACACCACCAGTTCATACAGCGCTTCCATTATACTGCTCCCGCGTTAGGTTCGAATTGCCTGTACAGGTAGAGACGCCCTGCATCAAAGTAGTCCCCAAGCGCCCAGATCAACTGCGCGTAAGTGATCGTCGGGTACTTTAGAAGGTCAATCCGAAAGTCGTAGTCATACACATTTGCGTGCGTGGCATTGTTGCCCGAGTTGGAAAGGGTAAGAACTAAACCGTTGCTGGCGTTGTACCCTCGGACTTGTGCCCGCTGGGCGTCAGCGCTTCCGCCGAAGCTGACCCCCCGGAAATACACGTAATAGACATAGCCCGCCTCAAGGGTAGGTGTCGTGACGACTGTAACGTTACCGTCCACCGCGTGATCATAGAGGAGGCCCGTTGCCCCATCGCCTACTGTCACACCGTCGTAAGGGTAGATTCCGTGATACGGGGAACCAACTTCCTCTGGCCCAAAGTTATCGGATTGAGCAGCGATAGCTTGAGCTGTAGTTTCCGGCGTCATGAAGGTTTCGCCGTTAACCCCGGCCTCTGCTTGAGCTTGGGTCGCAGGGTTCATCACCGGACTCACAAGGATGTACCGGGTGCCGTCATCAATTACCCGGTGGATCTGGCCTAACCGCCAATCACCCGCAGCAAGCGCAACGCGGCTCCCAGAGCTGTTGTACTTCTGGACCGCTCGCGCGCCCCTGCCGTCCACATTCAGCGTCACAGCGGCTGCGTTTGTTTCATTAACCCGGAACGTGAACGATTGCAGCGCCGCATATCCGGCAATCGGGCTCTGAGCTACCAAGGTGTACGCCCCGCCGGTGCCCCCCAGCAGAACCACGCCAGCGTCATTGTCCAATCGCTTGGTGAGCGGGTCCAGCGCCGAAGCACCTAGCCCGCCCAAGGTGGCCAGCGCTGCCGCCTTGTTTGGCACGTCCGACAGATTATTGGCAGACTGTAACAAATCCGCCTTGTCGAACATCGCACCAAGATACACAGCCGCCGCCGAAACATTCTTATAGACAGACGTTGTTGAACCCGAGTGAACGATAAACACCTCCCCCTCGGAGGTTGCGGCAAGACCATCTGTATCAGTCGCAAATATCGCGGCACCAGCCACCAACGCCGCCAGTTCAGCCTGCGTCTTGTAACCCTCCGCCAAACCACGCGCCGTTTCTGCGGCACCCTCAGACAGAGCCGCTGCAGCGGCACTTGCAACAGCCTGATCTGCAACGGTGCTTTCAAGGAATAGCGAAGGGACTGCGGCATTCTTCACCCAGATGCCAGCAACTCGTTCATAAACACCGGCCTCTTCAGCCGTGGTCAGCACAAGGGAAAACTGACCATCGACGGCACCGGAACGCGCTTGCAAATCAACCAGGGAGCCATCGATATAAGCCAGCCCCCCGCCAACCGCGATGCTTTCAATTTCCTGCATCCAGTCCGCAATGTCGGATTTCTTCGGCTCATACGCCGCACTCGGCGGGTTGCCAGTCATGATTGTTTTTGGAGAAAGTGCGACCATGGATTTCCCTGCTCTAAGGTGTGAACAAAACAGATGACGACCAGTCGGAAACCCCGAGGCCGTTGGTTCGATTGCGAATTTGGATTTCATACTCAGCAGCGGATGACAAAACTGAGAGCTGCAATGAGCTTTGCCCTTCGGCCACAGACACTTGCACCCAGGCGGATGAAACTGCGGTTAGCCGGTACTGCAGATCCTGCACATAGGCCGCGTTCTGCCCATCCCAATTGACCGTCGCAGCGCCACTAGCGGCAGATGGCACGGCAAGACCGCTTGGAACCGGAATACTGGCGTCACTCACCACCCCGTCATAGGTTGGGCGCTGCGGCTCTTCTGTCGCTGCGTCAAAAGCAAAATCTTCAGGCTTCACTGAATTAGCCGTCAGCGAAAAAACACCGACGCTCTCACGCACCAGCTCGCCAACCTCGATATAGATATCAATGCCCATTTCCGGATGGACAACACGCGCGAACCGATGCGCCCGCCCACCGGAACGCCCGCCAAGGATTTCATATCCCTTCATGCGAAGTGTGCCACGCAACTGGTATTGCGACAGCTTGGTGCGCGCCAGGCGCTTGTTCAGGCGTGACGCCTGGTTGTGGTTTGTCACCATGAACAACTGCGGCTCATCACGCACTGGCTTGGCAACTTGACGCTCCACCCATGTACCACTCGGCGTTTCGCGCCAGCCGTTCTCCGGCTCGGTATAAACGGCAGCCACTTCATCCGGAGCATCAGCGCCCCATTGGCCCTCGATCAATTCCAAGGCCAAGAAGTCCTCGGGGCCAAGCGTCAACTCTGGGTCGATCCAGCGGCCAACGGTGAATCCAACTTTGCCATCCGCCCGTTCATAGACAAAAGCGTCACAGGCCGCTGCCATCTGTGCCCGCTGCGCTTCAAACTCCTGCTCATCCGAGAGGGTGCCATTAATTTCCCAGCGCTTGCGCGGTATCCCCTCGCCGTCCAGAGCCACCACATCGCAGGCGTCAGCCTCATCGGCAACTTCAGCCCAATCCACATCCCGGCCCAAAACACTGACGACCCAATCGGCAAAAACCAACGCCGCGTTTGATGTGAACCGAGTCTGACCATCACGCGGATCGTAAATATCTTTCTTGCCATCCAGCACCGGGGCATAAGCCCACTTCCCGCCAGATGGGTAGATTTGTGCAAACGACGACTGAGGTGGCCGCGCAGCCCAAAGAACAGCCCCGGACAAGCCTCTGAAATCATGGGCAGCGGTTATCTCTGCAAAATCTGCGAACAGGCCCGGATCTGCAAGTTGACCAGGGTCGCCGGTAAATACGTTGATCCGGCCATATCCTGAGATTGGGCTTTCCGCGACGTTGCTTTTCGTTGTGTCTGTTTCATTGGTGAGCGTTACAATCCGCTCATCCAACCAGTGCTGCACAATGCCCTCGATCGGGTGCGCCGCAAGGATTGGTACATAGTAGCGCTTGTCGTTTGCAAAGCCGGTAAAGCCCAACGGTCCACCCTTGCGCGTTCGACCATAGACCCATTCCGCATAGGCCACAGGCTGGGCAAAGTTGACCATCCGCGCACCGGGTGCTGGAACAGAGGGCGTCGGGGCCAATTGGGCCGCAAGGGCCGACAGCCCGATCGCAACTACAGTTTTGACCACAAAGCCGCCAATGATCGTTCCGGCAAAACCTGCACCGGCTGCATAGGCGGCTGTTGCAGCAAGCGCCGTTCCACCAGCAACACCCAAAGAACCCGCAATCCAGCCAACAACAGGCAGAGCCTCTGCCCGCTGCGGCGTCAGCATAGTACTACCCAGCAAAGCCGCAAACAGCAGGCTACGCTTCATAACCCACACCCCAAATTGCTAGTACTTTTGAGACAGCCTGCGGGCTGAGTGTTGTCACCCCGTCCGGACCCTTGCAGCCCCAGGCCGATCCCAGCCAAAGCGCACCACAGGGGGACAACCGCCCCTCACCATCTAACAGCATCAACACGGCCATATCGCCGGGCTGGGGCGTATCCACTCGCGGCAAGCCGCCAATAGTTGCCAAACAAGCATCCACTGCATCGACAGGGTTTCGCAGAAATCCGGTTTCGCGCTGGCACGATCCCCGACTGTCATAAACCCCACGCAGCGCCGCCGCCGGGTCGCGTCCCGTCACCCGCTGCACCCAATCCGCCAGACACAGCATGCAATCACTTTCGCCCCAGATGAACGGTTGCCCAGCCCATCGGTGCAGCTCTTGATAAAGGGGGGTCATCCGAACAGCTTCTCTTCTTCAAAATCTGTAGTGGGCATAAATTCGAGCGATCGGTTCACCTCCCCGATCAGCTTAGCGTGGCCTTCAGTGTTCAGAACAATCCGGCGCGAGGCTCGACGTTTCTCTGTCCAGGCTTCAAATCCAAGTGAGATCGATCGATCCTGCGCCCCGCTGGCCGAGATCCCGAGGGTGCGCATGGTCCGCTGCATCCACTGCACCGGCGCCACCTTGGGGGCGTAGAACTCCTCCATGGAACTGATGGGCTGCACCAGAAAGGTGATAGGGCGCCCCTCAACATAGGTCAGGCCAAGGTCACGCACCTGTGTGATCAGATCATCCGCATCTGGATCTTGAAAATAGGACAGCGTCACACTGCCCTCTGGCGCCTGGCCTTCCATGGCACTGCCCAAACTGGACACGCTGGCGAGCTGAGTGCCAAACCAACGGTTTCCATTCACATCGACAAAGACACCATCGGTGCCAATGATGAACCGGGCCGGGCCGTCCGGCGTTTCTATCTCGCACAGGTCAAGAGCCCCATGGATCGCTCCGCTGGGGTCGTAGCCTTCCGGGAAAAAGCTCATCGGGAAAGAACTTCTCTAAAAGACAGCTGGATTGAGCTGACCCGCCGCCTGTCATAGGCCGGGTTGCCGGCACTTTCATCGACCGCCTCAAATCGCCCAACCCCTCGCAAGTTGATCAGATCATTTACAGCAATATCTGCACGTAACGGCATTTGAATACCGACGTCATAAACGTTGCCGGAGACCAGAGATGCCCAGACCACCACAAAGGGCCAGTCATCATGACTCATGATTTGACCCACAACAGGCGCTGCTTCCCCAGCAACATCCAACCTGATCTCTGTTGCCCCCGCTCCTGCCGGATTCACGGCTCGGCAAATCGGGGTGTAAGCAAAACCAGATCCACCGTTGAACAGCCCGCCGCCCGAAAACGAAACTCCATTCGGGTTCACATCAGGGGCGATAAACCCGAGGGGATCAACCATCTCCATTCGATAGATGCCAACCCGCCCTTGCGCCTGCGCCCGTATCGCCCGCCACTGCGTGATTTCATCTCGGACCAAGCTCACTTTCGGGGATCCCACCCAGCGCGGAAAGGAGTTGTAGACTGTGGCTGAAGAGCCGGAAGTCGCATCTCCGACTGACTGGCCTCGCCAATCAATATCCCAGTCAACATTTAGCACCCGCAGAAAGTTCGGCGGGATGGTGACGATTTCACGCTGCATGTATTACCCCTGACGCGCCAAATGGTTCTGAAGGTTCTGCGCAGTCTTGCGGTCTTGGGTTGCCATAATGGCAGGCGCGGCGCTTGCTACGACATTGCCGCTCACACTTTTTATTATCGGGATTAGATTTCCACCTTCATCGACGCCAACCGAAACATGAACAGAGCCGTTGCTGCCACCTGCACGCCCTCCCTGCCCTTTGGTGTGGTCAATGATGCTTTCTTGCGGGTGGATCACAGCCATGCGACCACCCTTTCCGTCCAGGCCACCAGATCTCGGGCCGTCACCAGTATAGCCGCCGCCGTCAAAACTCAGCAGATCACCCAATCCGTCAAATATTCCTGTGTCTTTCAACAGTCCGCCAAAGGCAGCATTGGCAAACATTGACGCCCAGTTTGCAGCCAGATTTGCCAACGCTTCACTTGCCGTGGATGACCGCGTTGTAATGGCGGATAAAGTGTTGATGGCGGATGATCGAAGGCTTTCTGATTTTGACTTGGCATCCTGAAACCGATCACCAACCGCGCCCACGGCAGCCTCGTATTGATCGGCAGACAGTGCGCCACTGTCATACAGCACCTGCAACTTAGCCAACGTATCCGCATAGCCGTCACCGCTACCTTTCACGTCGCCAAACACCCCATTGATCCGCGCCATCACCTCGGCGTAATCAGACAGATCTGGAATAGCGACCTGTGCGGCGCTACCCGTGCGGCTGATTTCCTGTTTCGGGCTGTTTTCCAGAGGGGAGACATAGGTGCCCTCGACTGACACCACGCCCCCTTCGGCGTTGTCGAGAGCGGTCTGCAGGGTCGTAATGTTTTCAGCCGTGCGCTCTAGCTGCTGGTTCAGGCCTTCATTTTGCAAATCAATTGCATGGCGCTGGTTCATAGCATCCATCAACCGGCCATAGGCTGCGGCGATATTGGCGGCATGGGTTGCATCATCTGCAGACATACCAGGCAGTTGAATATCCAGATCAGACGCGCGCTGCTGGACACTTTCCATTTCCTCAATGTCGGCAGTTGTTCTCTGGATCGTGTCGGTTAAATCTTGGTACTCGCTTGAACCCAATGCCAGCGCCCGATGTTCGGCAATGATTGCTTGAACGTTTTGGTGCCTAGCCTGCGCCTCACTCAATTTGGTCTTAGCAACCGCCACGCTCATATTAGCGCCTTTGCCCAATGCAGCCTCCAGAAGCTGGCTTTGGCGGATCTCATCTGCCATACCGTCGACTAGATTTTCCGTGGCTTTCTCAAGATCGCTTTGCGGGTTCAGAAACGCCTTGGTTGCGTTGATGGCTGCCACCATGCCGCGCACAAAGTCAGCGATCGCCGTTGCGCCACCCACCAGCAGCGGGGCCATGTCGATTAACGCGCTGTTCAACTGCGATGAAATCACCCGGCTCATCAGGTCCAGTTGGGTTTGGGATTCCTCTGCACCCCGGATAAGGCTTTCATCAATGACAATGCCCAGATCCCGCGCTTCCTGGCGCATGGTTTCCATGCCTGCGCTGCCCTCGCGCATCAGGTTAACCATTGCCACACCCTCGCGGCCAAACAGCGCTGCAGCGGCTGCCGCACGCTGTGCCGGTTCAGGAATTGCAGCGATCTTATCCGCAACCTGTGACAACGCGTCATCCAGCCCCATAGTAACCAGATCCCCTGCCTCTAGGTCCAAGGCCTTCAACATCTTGGCGGCAGCGCCACCGCCCATGGTGGCCTCACCCAGGCGTTTGTTGAAGCGCTCCATAGAACTATCCAGTGACGACTGAGAAACGCCGGCACTTTCCGCCACCGATCGCAGTTCTTGCAGGGCATCGGTTGTCAGGCCAATTTTATCGGCAGTTTTGCCGATATCATCCAGCGATGCCGCAGTGCGGCGCAGCTTGCCAATGATGGCCCCTGCCCCCAACGCAGCCATCAGTGGCGCAAATCGCTTGGCGGCAAACCCCATGGCATCAAACTTGCGACTAACATTGCTCAGGTGCCGCTCCGATCGCTTTGCAAACCGTTCTACACGGCGAATATTGCGATCCATTGCCTTAGTAAATTCACGGTCACGTGCCGCCAGAATGATATTCAGCTTTTCCAGATCGGTGCCGCTCATCCGTAGTCCCTCACCAATGCCTCTACTTCAGCCTGACTGGGTGCATTGGCCCCAGGTTCAGCCGATTTGCGTTGATCCGCATGACCGCGAACACACAGCAGCCAGTCGCGCGGGATCATCCCTCGCACTTCATCTGGCCGGTATCCCTGCGGCGCTGCAGCCCGAATTATTCCCCGCACGTTCCAGGCGCGGGATCGGTCTTTTTTGCAGGATCATCGTCCTCGGTCATATCGCTTGGTGGCGCGGGCTCATCGCCACCCTGGCTGGCCGAATCCGGCATAAACGCGACGCCGAGCAACCCTTGGGAAACTTTATATAAAAGAGGGTTATGCTCTGGCCCGAGTTCCGCCACCAGCGCATCCGCCGCAGCGCCGGTCATGCCATGCCCCACGAGCCCCAGGGCCACCAAATCACGCACCTGCCTTGCGGTTGGCTTGGCAGCGCGGCCATAGAACCCATCCCAGGTTTCGAAAATGCCTGTATGCTTGTCCTCGTAGCGCTCAATCTCAGCGTTACCCAGGACCATGACGCACCACACGCCACCTAGTTTCTCAACTATGCCTCCGCGTGGTGCCTCCGTTTCAGAAGTGATACCCACTTACGACTCGGCAACAAATGTTACGGGTCCGGTACTTTCCATGGTCATGGACCCCTTAACGGCGCCATCACCGGAAACCTCGGCCTCAACTGAAAATGCCCCGGAAAACGTGCCAACATTGGGAACAACGATTTCAAAGTTAGCAACCGCGTCCTTGGACATAGAAACCTCCATTAGGCGGGCCTCTGGAACCTCTTTCACAAGGGTGTAATCGCCCGACACAGACACCGATTTGGTGCCGTCAATGGTTTCGCGCCAGATCGCTGCAGTTGGGTCAATACCCTCAGTGGTCACGTCCACCCGCTCATTGCCGATTTTCAGGCTTTTCGCGGTCAAGGCGGCAAAGGCTGTGAAAACCTCTGAACCGGCACCATCACCAATCTTAATCAAAAAGCCGCGGCTGTTTTGCTTGCCCATATCTGGACCTCCAAAGTTGTGAATTGCACAAAAAAACGCGCCAAAATGGCACGTCACAAACAGGGATATAATCCCGATTTTAGCTGTCTAGCTGCACCTGCAGGGCCATGTGGCCCTCATAACTAACACCATCACTGGCCCGCTTGACGAACCAGGTCTGCACCTCGACCTCGACCACGTTGAAACCCTCAACTGTCATCGCCTCGGGTTTCAGGTGCAGGGCCTGCGCTACAGTCTCACAGATGCGCAAGGCTTCGACTTTGCCAGCCTTGGGTCGGGAATGGATTTTCAGGCCCACCTGAACCAAGGCGCCCCGTGTGTGATCAGTGTCATCGCCGCGCCATTCGATCTGGCCAAAGCGGATATAGGGAAATTCAATATTTTCGCGGGGTTGATCCACCACGCGGCTGCCTACTAGGGCCGCCACATCAGGATCGGCAATCAACGTCGCGCGCACTCCCGCTTGGGTGGCGGTCACATATCCATCAGCCACGAGCCACCTCTTTTGCTGCTTTGTTTATTGCGCGCCGGATCCGGCCCTTAAACCGCTTGCCCAGGTATTGTCGGGTACGGTGAACGTGGTGATTGCCTTCGGTGGTGCCGTGATCCCCTTCTTTGCGGCCATGTTCGATCGAATAGGCCCTGTCTTTTTCATCGCTTGGCGCACCGCTATCAATCACGACCACCTCGCCCACCATTCCGCCGCTGCGGTACTGGGTGGTGATATTGTCGCGGGTTTCCCCAGTGACATCCGGCGCCAGGACACGCGTCACGCTGGCACCTTCCTCGGTAGACTTGGCAATGGCTTTGATCAAATGCCCGCGCTGTGCATCCGGTAGCTTACGCATTTGGCGGATCAGCTTTTTGCTTTCGATTTTCATTCCACAACGCCGCCGCGCTCTAGAGTGAATTCTATTTCCTGCAACCCGGCATCGGTATGAATTGGCTCACCGACGATCTTCCAGTATTGGCCCCGGATCTTGACGCGGTCGGCGCTGGTTACTGTCCTAAGCTTTGAATAGCTGCGCATCCGCAGAGTGCCGGTAGCCTTACCTTCTAGCCGCCCCGCCGCGATTTTGTCTTTGCCAGCGGTTTCACGGAAATTGCCACGCGGTTTGGAGAACTCCACCCAGTTCAGCCCCACTGGGTTTCCGTAGCCATCCAGCGCGCCCGTGTCCTCTTTGCGCTCGACTAGTACCTGCTCCAGGTATTTCCCGCCGCGCATGATCAGGCCCCCATGTCGCGGAATGGGGCCAGCATATCCTTTACACCGAACGGCACTTCCGACGTCATTCCACCCTCGGAAACACCCTCGCGATTATGAAACCACAGGGCCACTATCATCTGCACGGCATGCCGAACCGGCTCAGGCCAGCGGTTGGGGAATTCTGTGTCCAGATCACGCCGCAGATATACCACCACCCAAGCCTCGGCTGCGGCAATGAACCCCTGAATGATCCCGTCATTATCGGTGTCATCCTTCGGCACCGACAGGTGAGGTTTGATATCTGCGACGAGAAACTGGGTCACTTTTTGTCACCGCCTGATTTCTCGATAGCGTCGGTCAAGGCCTTCTGGGCCTTTTCCAGATCCGCCTTCAGGGTCTTGACCTCATTTTCGGCGGCATCCGCGCGATTGGCTTCTTCGGCAGAAGTCTCGGCCAAACCATCCCGATCGGCGGTGATCTTGGTCCGCTCATCCTGCAGGTACTTGATTTTCTCAGCGCCTTCATCACGTGCAGAAATCGCCTGTTCCAGATCTTCCTGAAGCTTCGTGTTCAGTTTTTTTGCATCCGACAAAGTCTTCTGAAGATCACCCAGAACATCCAAATCAATGCTGGTTTCGTCTTCCGGGTCGTCGACTGGAACCAGCGAAACAACGGCATCTTTTTCGGCCTCGACCTGCTCTTTGGTCAGTTTCACCACCGCCGGGTCATCCTGCGCCAACAGCGCCTCGATTACCGCGCGCCCCTTCGGCCCAAACTCGCCCACATCCAAAATCGTGCCGGTGCGCAGGGTGCCAACTTTAGTGTGACGGGTTTCATTTACCTTCACAAACATCGCTTGCCTCGTATTTTCAAATGAAAACCCGCGCAGATTGACCCGCGCGGGCATGTTTCAAAAACTTCACCCGCTAATTAGGCGAAGGTGAAGTTACCTTTGACCATCGCGGCAGGACGCTTGACGGCCAGCGCCATCCGCTTACGGGCCTTCATCGTCAGCATGTCTTCGATGAAATTGGTGCCATGTTCAGATGAAATCAGAATTTCAGCTTCAGAACGGTCATACAGCGTTGCAGCCATCTGCAGATCACCAGTCAGCCAATCACCAACAGACATGCTGTTGCTTTCCACGACATCCTTGCCCCACAGGGCCGGGGTCGATTGCGAACCCGGATGGCCGAAAATATAACGGCCTTGAGTATCCTTCAGCAAATCGATGCCTGCCCAATCCGTTGGGTTCATAACAAAATGGGTTGGGATATAGTCCGCCAACACCACCTGCAGAACCGCCAAGCGCAAGCGATCAAGCCGCGTAGCGTCAGGCAGACCAGAAGCTGCAACAAAGGCTGTCGCACTCGGGATCAAACCGAGCAGGTTTTCCCCCACACCATCACCTGCCAGGATTTGCTTTTCGGTCTCTAGATCCAGACCAAAACGCAACTCGGTATCGATCTCGCTTTGCAACTGATCGGCATCCGCCATGGTTTCTTCGGAAATATTCGTGACTGCACCAATCTTTTTGACCTCGGTCTGCGCCTTGGACCAACCAAATGCGCTCTCTGGATAAGTACCAGTTTCGGCAATTGCCGCAGTTGCATCGGTACGCAGGGTCTGTTTGCGATATTTCACCAGATCCGATCCGGTACGACCATGGCTAACGAGACCACGAATGCGCAACCGCCGGTATGGCATGTTCACTGGCGATCGCTCTTCCTCGTGATAGGTTAGCCCACCACCTGAACCCGCTGCCGAAGTAATTGCATTGGAAACACCAATACGCAGGTTGCCCTTGGCACCATTGGCAAGGAAATTTTTGATACCTTCATCGCCTTCGGCAAGAACTGCCTGCCCCAGGGACATCGGCGCAGAAGATCCACCTTGGCCAACACCTTCAGCAATGGCTTGCGCCATTTCCTGATGTTCGGAGGCCACGCCTTCGACCTTGTCAGTCAAAGCTTTGAGCGTGTCATTTAGCGTATTCTGCACCGTCAACAACTTATCAACGGAAGCTTTGGTTTCAGCGCTCAGAGTGCCTGCTTTCTTAGCCTCTGTCAGGGCATTTTCAGCAGCCGTTTTGGTTTCGCCGTTGATCTTGTCCAGCGAGCCCTGAACCTGCTTCAGCATCGCTTCGTCAGACGCGTCATTCATAGGGGCGCCCATTACATGGACAGGGCACGCCGAGGCCAGTGCCGCCATACAAATGGCGGGCATCATCAACTTTTTCATGGAGTTTCTCCAGTTATGTGTTTTGGAAGATATCCAGCAGCGCCTTGGCCACTGGTGGTTTTTGGGCAGCGCTTGGCGTACCCGGTTCGGCAGCGCTCGGCGTGCCAGATTGCAGTGCCGCCAGTAACTCGCGGCGCATCGAGCGCGGTGCATTGCCCCGCGCCATCAGCAGATCTGCTTTGATTTTTGCGGCGTCCGGGCTGAGATTGGAAGCATTCCCGACGCCCTGAGAAACCTGCTCAGCGCCCAACAGTGAATCTGCAAACCCACGCTCAACCGCGTCAGCTCCACCGATCCATGTTTCCTTGTCCAACATCGTTGTGACGTCTGGTTTTTCGATCCCGGTTCGGGCGTGATAGATATCCGCAAGCGCGCTATCAAACGGATCCAGCCAATTCGCCACTTCACGAAATGCGTGCTTATCACCGCAGGCGCAAACCCATGTATTGTGGATCATCAAAAACGCCGATCGCATGATTTGCAGCTCATCTGCGGCCATCGCTACGATCGACGCTGCCGAGGCCGCAAGGCCCAAGACTTTAACCGTCACCTTGCCTTTGTGTTCCAGCAGCATCGAATAGATCGCCAACCCTTCAAAGACATCGCCTCCGGGCGAGTTGATGAAGATATCAACCGGGTTATCGGCGCCGATCTTGCGAAGCGCCGCAGAGACACGTTTGGCCGTGACGGTGTCATCCCCATAACTGGGCTCAATTGTCCCAAGCATAGTGATCGAATTGTCCCCCAAAGCCTCGGCTGCAGGCTGCAAATCCGGGTTCCAGGACTGCAAGGCCTTTGGCGTCAGATCGGATTTCACCCCAGGCATGCGGTTTGCCAGTGCCATCGGCATTGTGCGGTTGGTCATTGTTCACCCTTTCCAAGATCTTGAATGGGCAGCATCGCGCCCTGTGCCAGTAGCTGATCTGCTTCTGGCGCATCATGTGGCGGCAGGTTCAGTTTTGCCCGACGCTCATTTCCGGTCATGGTAGCTGAACTAGCCATCTTGCTCAGAAACTCAGCCTTGGCTGCACTGTCCATTTGCAAAAGTGCCTCTCGATTGAACTCAACAAACCAGCGTCGACGGCGCCCGATCGGGATCAGATCTTTGCGGATCTGCGCTTCGAGTTTCTTCAATTGCGGATTGATCCCCAAGGTCAGCCAGGACAGCATGATTGCCTCGACCCCACTGCCCCACATTGTTTGCCCCTCGGCAGAATGGCCGATCACAATAGGCGGCACCCCAAACCAGCGACAAACGTCCTCAACATTGAAACGCCGTGTCTCCAGCAATTGGGCATCTTCGGGATTCAATTGTAGCTGCTGGTAAGACAGACCGGCCTCTAGCGTCAGCAATTTGCCGACATTCTTTGACCCCCGGTATTTTTGCAGTAGATCCTGCAACTGTTCCCGCTGCTTGTCGTCCAATGTCTGTTCGGACTGAAGCACGCCGCTAGCCATCAACCCTTCAGAGAACGTCTTACCAGCCACCTCATCAGCCGACAGTGCGGCTCCCATCGCGTTGGCCCCGTACTTAATCGCTGACAGCCCCAGCCCATCACCGGAGCCAAAACCGCGCATGTGAAACACCTTGTCAGCAGGCATGTAGGATTTTCGCCCGCGATCGATGATCAAATACCTGAACGACCCGTCAGCCTGGCGCTCAGGTGTGACATTAAACAAGGGCCGCATCCCGACGACGCGTTTCCCTATGAACAGCTTCTCCGAATATCCGTTGCCGCGCAGGGCAGTCTGCGCCGACATACCCTCCCAATAGTCCACCGCAGTCTGCCCAGTGTTCGGCGAAACCGTTAGAATCTCGGCTAAATCAGGCTCAATCCGCTTCTTGCCGCCGTCAGACTGGCGTTCATAAACCGCCATCGGCAGGCTTGCGATCGCCTGACTGTGCTTTTTGACACAGTCCCAAGCCGCAGAAACTGTCATCGCAGTGGCCGGATTGACCACACTACCGGAAGTGGACGTATAACCTGCAGCGACACTTGTCGCAGAATCCGCATCGACCCAGCCAGATTGGCCGGCGGATAATTCGTTGCGAATACCGCGCGCTGCGGCCTTGATAATTCGTCGGATCATAATGCCATCACCGGTTTTGAAAGGAAGTCATCAAGATTGGCCCGCGTCGACGGTTGCGGGTTTCGGGCCATAAGGGTTACGCCGTTGAATAAAGCCATTACCGGGTCGATCTTTGCGGTTCCCGATGCAGCCTTGGTCACAATGACTGCATTGCCGCGCGGTTCTGTTTTGGCATTGCTAATGCACCAATCCATCATTGGCTGATCCGCATGAAGCAGCGACCGGGCGCGCAACCTGCGCTCGGCACCCTTGATTGCTCCGTTTAATCGATAGCCCTGCGAAACTGCACATAATTGCTCATCGGTCAAACCAGCGGTAATTGCCGCATCGATCAGTGCTGCTACGCCTTCTGGATCCAGCCCAACAGCCGCAGTGTCGGGCAGTAGGCCGGTTTCATTGGCCCTCTGCAATAGCTCTGCAACTTCGTCTTCATCCTGAGTTGGATACTCACAGATCGTCAGATCACCTGACTTGGCAAAATCCTGCAACTGAACCGAAATGCTGGCACGTCGCTCAAACACGATCGGATGCGCCCAGCCCTTGCACCACGACAGCCAGTTTTTTGTGACCTTTTCGCGCCCAACAAAGGCCGCACCTAAAAGGTCATCCAGTCCACCGCCATCAATGCCAGCAACAACCACTTCACTGCGATCCAGCAGCTCATCAAAACCAAAATTTTCTATCTTGGTATTCGACCAATACAGCCCACCAACCCATCGATCCTGCTTAAGACCTTCGCCAACTTCGACATTCAAATGCTGTGACGCAAACAGAGCCAACGCATCCGCGCCCTTTCGATCGGCCTTGATCAGCTCATCACGCAGATAGTTTAGACTGACGGATCGATCGAGGTTCGGATTGACCATCCCCCAAGTGCTTTCCTTGCGCCAACCGTTATCCTTGAACAAGTCGCGAGGCAGCTCGTACAGTATCGCCAACATTGGAAGATCGATTTCACCGTCTCGCACCGCGCGGGCCATATCCAATTCTTCTTTGAACTGACCAACGGGCGGCTTCTTCGACTGCGTTGTAATCTGCAACATGAAACCTTCGGGTCGCGAGGCCAGACCACCCCTGATCTCCACGAAAATCTCTGCCGCCTTTGGCTTGCCAGCCAAAACATGGGTTTCATCCACTAAGATGTAAGTCGCTTTAGAACCCGTCACCACATCACCGTCTGCAGACAGGATCATAATCACTGCCTCAGTGACGATATGAGTGATTTCTTTCTTGTGATCTTGGACCCGGAAGATGTCCGACAGTCCATCATCCAAGGCGATAATCCCCTTGGCCTGCTTAAACGCGATGTTCGAAATCTTTTGTGTAGGCGCGATCAGCAACAATTCGGCCATTGGTCGCTCATTCAAAATGGCCGCTGTCACGATGATGGCCGCAGCGATCGCCGATTTACCGTTCTTCTTGGGAACCAGAAGGAAAAACTCCCGCAGCATCCGGCGCTTTGTATCTGGGTCGTATGATCCAAAGATCACTCGGACCAGGTCAAACACCCAATCCTCGCACACCTCGCCATAAGTCGGGGTGCCAATTAGATCCGGTACCCGCAGCCGCTTGAAAATCCGCAACGCTTTCTCGGCAACAGTGTTATACAACGGCAAGTCTGGGATCAGACTACGCCCCGACCGAATCCGATCTTCCCAGTCAAGAACAGCGGTCGACCAGTTCGGATCTGGTTGGTTGGCAGGTGAAAGATCCATCAGTTGTATTTTCCGGGTGTCAGATCGTCTTCCCAACCGGGACTATTCCCCTTCACGGCTGAATCAGCCGCTTGGCGATCAACTTCCTTCTTGCCGATGTACTCCGTCTTCTTTTCGCCGTTTTGGGCTGCTCGGATTTTGGCATCGGTCAATACCTGGTCATTCTTGGCGATCATCTGGTCCAACAATCGCATGGCTCCAACGTTACCACTCTCGACTTGGTCAACAATCTTCTCAAACCGCCAAGCGTCCAGCCGATCGCGTTGAATGTCACGCCGTTTCAGCTCTGAAAAATAATACCGTCTCAGCGTTGGCTGACTGATGTGCATCGCACCAGCAATGCGCTCATTGCCCCACCCCAAAGCTAACAACACTATGATTTTGTTACGATTTTTCTGACTTGGCACATGAGCAGGACGCCCACGCTTCCCGTTCGGTAGCCGTACCGGGTCACCAAACAGGTCAAAATCTTGTTCCGCCAAGAAAAAAAACTCCGAATGAGGGGAGGACGGGTCTAGCGCCAAGGGATTTCCCTGACTTTTGACCCACCCCCTCCCTTGTTACAGGCTCAGGCCAGTTGCGGCTCAGAAGCGGCCACTCTTTTCGAGCCGCTGCTTCTCGCTGTCGTGATATGCTTTCGAAACCGATTGGATGTTGTCTGGATCCCAGAACAGATGCTGCCTGCCGTCGAACCAGAACACATGCGCCGGGATGATGTGGTCACCAACCGGGCTAGTCGGCGCCGGGTATTTGCCCATCAACACCACGCCGGTTTGCTGGCACTTCCAGCCATCGCGCATAAGGCATGCATATCGCAGCTTTTGCCAGCGCGCCAACCCGTACAACGAACGCCATGGCTGATCCGCCCGGCGCTGAAGGTTGCGATCTTTCTCAGTACTAGGAGCTTGGCGTAACCGAGATGGAGCAGCGCCCAGCCTTGGCTGCACTGCCTTCAGTCTACCCATCGGCACCCCACAAACAAGAAACGCCCGGAAGGCTGGAAGCCTCCGGGCGCAATTAGGTTGAGTGCAATATGTCAACGGGTGCTGTTTTTTGTCAAGAACTTTTCCACGGCGCGCGTGGCGGCATGCGATTGGTGACAACATGCGATGTCATGTGACAATGGGTTTGAAACACGTTGCGCAGCTCTAACAACGCTCCAAACCAAGCAAGATAACCCCGACGCGCCGCACCAACATCGCGGGCCGTATCAACGTAAGTCACCGGGCAGCACCGCATTTCCATCCGCTGTGTTCGCCCGCGCCGAAGCACTTCGACGAATCCGCACGGCTCAGTAGCGGAATGCCAGCCGTGCTGGTTTTGCTTCCATTCACGCGGAACGCACTTGTGCTTTGCATCGATCATGCAATTAGGTCTTTGCCCTGCGCGCGCCAGCTCAGCTATCTGCAACGCCATTCGCCGTCCGCCATACACTTCGGGCAAGACCGCCAAGGCCGAGGCAACTATGTCGGCATCGTGGTGCGGATCCGATCGCCCGCCGCCATCGACACGACAACCGAGCCTCTTGCCTTCCATTAGGTGCCAGACAGTATCGACACCGGGCCGCGCGCCTGCCTCGCGAGATATCTCATCGAAGTCAAGACTGGCATGTTCACGCTGAAACGCCCACTCAATCAACTCCAACACACCGATCTCGCGCCTTCCTGTGCGTGGTGCTCTGATCGCCACCGGGCTGATCTTGCCACTCACGTTCAAACCCTCAACCCCCATCAAGCAGCACCCCGCGCTTGCGACTGATCAGCGATGTCTTGGCATTTCTGAATTGCCGCGCGGCGCTTGTTGCGAAACATCGCGTCCTCTTCCTGGATCTCTTCGTTACGCGACAGACGCAGCTCGATGTCTTCCAACCGGCGCATGGCGTCATCGGCAGCGGCCTTAATCCCTGAAACTGTAAAGGGGCCCGGCCATTTACGCGCCCCGCGTAGATTGATCATCAATTCCGGCGCCCAGCCCTTTTCCAATGCATCTCGCCCCAGCTGGTGGGTAAACACTTCGATCATCAGCGGCGACGGTCCTGAAACGGGCTGTTGGATATCTCGCGCCCACTTCCGTATCTTCAGCGCAATTGGAAAGCGATCGCCATCTTTGCCACCGGGCCGAACCTCCACCTCTTGGCGCAGCAGATCCAGATTTTCAGCCGTCATATAGGCCAGCATCTGCCGCAGCTCTTTCAGCATATCGTCAAACCGAGCCTTAGTCAGCGTCGAGGGCTTGGCCAGCCCCAAATCCAACAGAGGCTTAATCAGCACATCTTGCACCCGCTTTTCGCCTGCGGCTTGATCTTCAGTATTCATTTCACTTGCCCTCTGCTCTTCTCAGCCAATTGCAACTTATCCACAGGCAGGACGTCCGGTCTGTCGCCCAACTGTCCTGCTGTCTTGTTATTTTCCTGTCTTTGTCCCTGTCGTGCAGGACAGTCCAAGACTGTCCGAGACTGTCTTAAAGTGTCTTTCGGACAGTTCAGGACAGTCACGCTGGACCCCGTCCAGGCACTCGATTGAGATCAAACATGTGATTTGACCACGCGCGCATTGCCCTTTCGATCCACTCACCACCTCGATAGCTGCAGCCTTCCTTGGTCAGCCATTCGTCCATCCAACGCACCGCTGCGTCATTCTTGGACAGGTCAGCCTGATAGCCCGCCACAGTGATCCGCAGGCGCTGCAATCGCTTGGCAGTGTTAGCCGCCTCATTGCGGGCGCGATTGTCTTCTTTCCGGGCCACAGCCTCAGTCAAAGACTTTAGCACCATCGGATGCATCAACCGGATCTCGCCACCCTCGCACAGGCATCGCGTCCACTTGTGGAGCGGCCCGTATTCAAGCGCGCACAGAGACTTAAAGTGGGAAGCATCGACAAACAGCATCTTTGCCAAGGCGTCATGATCATCAGGTAAAGTGCCAACTGGCGAATGATCATAAGCGATGTTGGTCAGATCAAAGTACAATGCGCGGCACTCTGGTGTGCCTTTCAGGCGCATGTCCGAATTGAGCCAACGGCGGCGTTCCCAGACCATGAAATAGTGGCTGTCGAGCCGGTCGTCTGCAGACAATGGATAGACCGGTAAGTCTTCAGAATTAACGGGTGTCAAATGGGCTGCATGCATGGCTTACCTCCCCTGTTGCGAACACTGGCGAACTGGCCATGAATCGTTTTTTGGCGAAAAAACTCGGCCCGCGTAATTCCAGCCAAAGCGCTGGTGATTTTCTCATAATCCACCTGATGTTCGGGAATATTGGCTCGGCGTGTTTCCACTGCCTTACAGCCATGGATAACCGTCGAATGGTCACGGCCACCAAAACGCCGCCCGATTTCCGGCTGACTCAACTTGGTGAATTCACAACAGATGGCCATCGCCATCTGCCGAGGCCAGGAGAACACGCGCTTGCGGTCAGCACCGATAAGGTCTTCTCGCCGCAGCCCATAATGGTCACAAACAATATCCTGAATTTCCACCAACGTGACGCGGGACCTTAATATCTTCTGGCACTTTGCGTTGTCAGCAGGTGAACTGATTTGGCTCATGTGCGCGCCCTCTTACTCTGCTCAGCTTCCATTTCATCGATCGCATGCGCCAAACGGCGCAACGCGGTGCCCATGCCCGGCTCAACAATGCCCGTGAACATCGGGCTGCGGTCCTTAGAGTGGTGAGCCTCACCCGCAATCAAGGCAAAGGTGCCAGCCTTCCGGCTAACCTCCACCGTCACATGGGCCACTTGAAACTGCTCTCGCTGTGCATTTGGATGGGCACGTTTGGTTTTCAGGTTATGGGCGCTCATGATGCCCACCAACGCTGGCGCATCCCACAGTCTCGGTTGGCTTTGCGCTTGCACTCGCAGGGGTTGGCCGCAGTCGCTTTACGCACCCTGCTCTGGACGCCCGAGATAAACCCTCGGGTCACCCCAAGCCGCGCCATTACATCACCGCCCTGCAAGCCCTTATTCTCTCGCAGGTGCAGGACTTCCAACTCTAGCAGATCATCTTCACGGGTTATCTTAATGGTCATCACAAGCGCCCCGCCTGTTCAGCCAGAACATAAACCGGCAAATTCAAGGCCAAGGCTGTTCGCACAACGCGCCAGACCTCTGGTGAAGCCTCCCACCCAGCCATCGGCGGCACCACTACAAGTTCGACCAGCCGCAGCTCGCTCGTGACGTGCGGCCGATTTACTGGCGCCTCATCACCTGTGAAATCGGTCACGATCTGCGCATTGACCGCCGGTGAATAACACCGCAATTTTGCCAGCCCGATCAGTGAGCGCCGCCATTCATCGGCAAGATCCGCAGCCAGTGCAGTACCATCACAATAGTCATGATACGGTGTCGCCAGGTAAGCCACCTTACCCACAGCGCGCAGTGCCAGTGTGACCATTGAAACATCAGTATGCAGCAACGCCACCCCACCCCAGCGGGCAACTAGCGCAGCCCAGTCTGGCTGCCCTTCATTTTCTGTTCGGTTATCACGCAGCATAGGCCACCCCGCAGAAAAAGGGGCGCATGGCATCAGCCACGCGCCCAAGTTTAACAGGGAGGTTAGAGGGCAATGGATAGGCGCACCCGCCCTCAAATTGGGTGCATCTGCTCGATAGGGTGTCTTTGACATCCCCGCCTATTCTGTTCTGATCCGGCATTGGGCCGTTTTCTGGACAAACGTCGCTCACGCCGCCTGCTCCAGTTCAGCAGCGAAATAAGCCGGAGCCGCGGGGTCGGTTAGCATGACCAGCACAGCGATGTGGCTGGCGGGCGCGGTCACGGCCCCCCACCAGTTCAACGCGGTTTGAAAACTGACATCACAAAATAGGGCGACCTCACGCGGACTGTGGAATCGGGTGCGAAAGTACCCTGACCAAAGCACCGCCGCACTGGTCTTTAACGCATAGGGGTCTAACTTATTTGACCAAGACTTTTGTCCGGCGCGAGGCGCATCTTGTAAACATGACACATCGTTATTCACAATCAGGGTTAACCGAGCGCGGCTCATGCGGCGTCCTCCGCTATTGGGGCGGGCGCAGGGTTGTCAGCCATGTATTTGCGGATCTTATCCACGGTATTCAGCGTCGGGCTCGACTGCCCATCCGCCCAAGCCGCCCATTGCGACCAGCTAGCACCCACAGCTTGCCGCAAAATGTGCTGAGGGCTGCGACCTACGGCATCCGCATAGGTTTTGATATCATCGAGAAATTGTTCCATGCCACATCACTGGGTAAGTTTACCCGAAAAAGCAAGGGTAAACTTCCCAGTATCTGCAGTCTGTGCATTTGGGTAGAATTCCCCAATGTTAGATGAAAGCGAAAAATTTCTGGAGGGCCTCCGACAAGTAATGGAAGCCCGCAATCTAAAAGATGCCCCGCTTTCAGAAGCAGCTGGGCTTCATCAATCCTTTGTGCGTGACCTCAAGCGAGGTAAGGCTGCATCTCCGAAACTATCGTCAGCTGTCAAGCTAGCTCAAGCACTACAAATGACCGTAGAAGAGATTATGAGTTGGTCTGATGGTCAGCCCGACAGTATCCCTACAATTGCGATTGCAGGTAAAGTCGGCGCTGGCGCCCAGGTCCCTGTGTTTGACGCTTATGAAAAAGGCGATGGCCCTCAAATTGAATGCCCGCCCGGCCTTTCTCCGCGCGGTATTGTCGCGGTCGAGATTGAGGGCGACAGCATGGAACCCGTCTATTCCGCTGGAGACCTTCTGTTCTATACACGCAATGGCCATGACGTTGTGCCGTCTGACGATATAGGCCACCGTTGCGTTTGCGAAGATGAGGACGGTATGGGATGGGTCAAGCAAATCAAACCCGGTGATGAGCCGGGGTTGTTTCATCTAATCTCACTGAATCCTGGCGCGAACAATATGTGGAATGTCCGACTTAAATGGGCCGCCAAGGTGCGCCTCCATTGGCCAGTAGAACTGATCAAAAAAATCTAAAACCTCTTTCCAGGTCAAGAACGGACCAGAGCCGCCGTCGGTGGTAAACAAGTCCAACGTCGGCTTCCAGCTAATGTTGTTGAAAAACTCGAAGTTTTCGCGTGTCCGTATAACGGGACAATGTGTTCCCGCCTCTGTTTCACGCTGCGGCTTTGGCCTGGATTGG
>NZ_QHLQ01000035.1 GCF_011813015.1 Parasedimentitalea denitrificans
TCTTGTAAGTCGTCGGTGTCCACCTGCTCATGAACCCCAACTATCACGCTGGATTCATACAGTGAATCCCATCAACCGATTTGTGCAACAAAGCCGCCCGGATGATTCATGTGAGTTGATTTATGCGCGCAAAGCCGAATACCCGAAATTTAGCGGTGGTTTGTTTAAGCATGTGTACAGCTATTTCTGGAGTGTAAGTGGAGACGAAGTAATGGGCGTAATGAACATTAGCACACTATTCTCCGCTGATATTTTATAGAGATTTGGATCGACGTTAGTCTCACTTGCTGCAGGGCCTTCCTTCCTTCAGCTCAACCAGTCAAATAAACGTAACAACTTCAAACCCTCGCACATTGTCAGCCCCCGAGACATGTGCTCAAGTGCCCCTCGCTCACGACGGTACTATTTAGGGGAAACCAATTGACCAAGCGATCCAGCAACCGAGATGCATTTGAAACCCGCGCTATTCATGCGGGGCAAGAACCTGATCCGCTAACCGGAGCAGTGGTGACGCCGATCTATACCGCCAGCACTTTTGTGCAGGACGGAATCGGTGAGAACAAAGGGTTCATGTATTCCCGGTCCGGCAATCCTACCCGTCAGGTGCTTGAGGCTTGCCTTGCTGATCTGGAAGGGGCGGTAACAGCGATTGCCTGCCCAACTGGCCTTTCGGCTGCCTCGACTATTCTGGAGCTGCTGGAGAGCGGCGCCCATGTGGTTGCACACCATGACGTCTACGGTGGTATCTACCGGTTGCTGGAATTGGTGCGCAGTCGTAGTGCCGGGCTGGACGTATCCTTTGTCAATTTCGCAGACCCTGCTGAGGTAGAGGCGGCAGTGCGGCCCGACACAGCTATGCTGTGGTTTGAGACGCCTTCAAATCCGCTGCTCGAAGTGGTCGATATCGAATTTGTCGTCAAACAAGCCCGTCGCGTTGGTGCGTTGACTGTGTGTGACAACACCTTCTGCTCGCCCTATTGCCAACGTCCATTGGAAATGGGCGTAGACATCGTGATGCATTCGGCCACCAAGTTCCTGAATGGCCACTCCGACCTGCTCGCGGGCGTTGCTGCGGTGTCTCCGAACACTGACCCCAAGGTGGCCGAGAAAATCCGCTTTCTGCAAAACTCAACCGGGGCGGTGATGGATCCGATTGCCTGTTCCACTTTGTTGCGTTCACTCAAAACCTTGCCGCTTCGGATGGAGCGTCATGGGTCCAACGCGCAGGCCATTGCTGAATTTCTGGAGCAGAACCAGGACCGGTTTGGTATTTCCAAGCTGATCTACCCTGGTCTGGCCTCACATCCGCAGCATGAGCTGGCCAAGCGTCAGATGAGCAGCTTTGGGGCGATGATTTCGATGGAGGTAGACGGCGGGCAGGCGCGTGCTGACAAGATTGCGCAATCTCTGCGCTTGTTTGCCTATGCGGTCAGCCTGGGTGGGGTAGAAAGCCTTGTGCAGCATCCTGCCAGCATGACCCATGCTATTCTACCGCCTGAACGGCGTCAGAAGCTAGGTGTGACTGACAACCTGCTGCGACTGTCGGTCGGTGTCGAACATGTCGATGACCTGATTGCAGATCTGGAAAGCGTTCTAAGCGGGATCGAGTAACTGACCGTTGCGGACCGAGCGCACGCCCAGTTGAGACGGGTTTAACTGGGGTGTGGCAAAGTGCCCACCAATCGCGATTACAGCCGGGACTATCACCCCCGGTATAGGAAACAGGGCCCCGGGTTGCGCCGGGGCGCATCTGATCAGGATCACGCGCGGGTGGCCATGCCTCCCGTCCGCCTCCGTTCTGGCGACGTCGCCATTTTAATCTGACGACATGACACATCCGAACAGTGTTAAGAACCGGCAGGGCAGGGGCCTTGCCGGGGAATTGGTGCGCGTGCATCCAATTCCCCGGTGGAACGCCGGGCAGCACCCGCCAGCCCCCCAGGCGGGTGCGTTTGCACCCACCTGGGTCGGGCGCTGCCCTATGAGAATAGTAAAGCAGACCTGCGCACAGAGCCTGTGCGACGCCGCGTTTTACACCCGCCATGCCGTTGGCGGGTCTGGCATTTGCCCCTCATCTGCACTATCTGCCCTGTGTACATAAGAGTCTCAGACTTCTGCCCATCGAAAGGCTGCCCCAATGAGCTTTGAAACCCCCGGTCCGGTCGAAACGGATCTGCGCGCTGCGATTAGCCCAATTGAAGAGATTATCGAAGATGCGCGCCAAGGCCGCATGTTCATTCTGGTTGATCACGAAGATCGCGAAAACGAGGGGGATCTGATCATTCCCGCCCAATACGCTGATGCAGCGGCGATCAACTTTATGGCCACTCATGGTCGTGGATTGATCTGTCTGACCCTGCCAGCCGAACGGATCGAAGAGCTGGGCCTGTCGATGATGGCGATGCACAACTCCTCGCGCCACGAGACTGCCTTTACCACCTCGATCGAGGCCCGCGAGGGCGTGACTACAGGGATTTCCGCCGCTGATCGGGCGCTGACCGTGGCCACTGCAATCAACCCGGATCAGGGTGCCGCTGATATTGCCACGCCGGGACACGTGTTCCCGCTGCGTGCGCGCAATGGCGGGGTGCTGGTACGGGCTGGCCATACCGAGGCAGGCTGCGATGTTGCCCGTCTGGCCGGTTGCTATCCGTCGGCAGTGATCTGTGAGATCATGAACGACGACGGGACCATGGCCCATTTGCCCGAGCTGATTGTCTATGCAAAGAAGCATGGTATTAAAATTGGCACGATTTCCGACCTGATCAGCTATCGTTCCCGCAATGACAATCTGGTGGTCGAAACCTCGCAAGAGACAGTCCAATCAGAGTTTGGTGGCGAATGGGACATGCGCCTGTTCACCGACCAGACCCATGGCATCGAACATGTGGTGCTGATCAAGGGCGATATCACCACGCCTGAACCAGTTCTGTGCCGGACACATGCCGTACACGAAGCATCGGATATCCTGGGATTGGGCCCAAAATCACCTGACGAACTACCGCGCGCAATGGAACTGATCGCCGCCGAAGGCCGCGGCGTGGTCTGCTTGTTCCGCCAACCCCGGAATGCGCTGTATGCCGCCGAAGACGAAGGCCCGCGCACCATCAAGCAAACGGGCCTTGGCGCGCAGATCTTGTCCAAGCTTGGGGTGAATGAACTGGTTCTATTAACCGATTCTCCTGAAACGCGTTATGTGGGGTTGGATGCCTATGGGCTGACCATAACCGGCACGCGACCAATTTTGACCGAGGTTTGATATGGCTGCCACTGAAACACATTACACCCTGCCACGACCCGAGTTCACCAAACCGGTGAAGCTGCTGATCGTGGTTGCGCCGTACTACAAGGATATCGCCGACAACCAGATTGCAGGCGCTATTGCCGAGATCGAAGCGGCTGGCGGCAGCTATGATCTGGTCGAAGTGCCAGGTGCATTGGAAGTGCCGACAGCGATTGCCATCGCTGAAAACACATCGAATTTCGATGGTTATGTGGCGCTGGGCTGTGTCATCCGGGGCGAGACAACCCACTATGACACCGTGTGTAACGACAGCAGCCGCGCCATTCAGCTGATGGGGCTGCAAGGACTGTGTATCGGCAATGGCATCCTGACAGTTGAAAACTACGAGCAGGCCGAGGTGCGTGCTGATCCGGCAGCGATGAATAAGGGCGGTGGCGCTGCGGCGGCGGCCTTGCATCTTGTTGCTCTCGGGCGTAAGTGGAGCGCCCAAACCAAGGGCGTCGGCTTTAAGTCCCGCTCTGAGGATATCATCTTGGCCAAATCCAGCATCGGATCCAAAAACGCATGAGCACGTCGGACAGCAAAGGTAGTGCCCCGAACAAGGGCCTCCAGAAACGTCAGAAGAAATCTGCCGCGCGGTTATATGCGGTGCAGGCACTGTTCCAGATGGAGCACAGCGGTCAGACCTTTGACGCGGTGATTGTTGAATTCCTGGATCACCGTTTTGGCGCGCTCTATGACGGCGATGAAATGGCCGAAGGCAATGCCACACTGTTCCGCAAGCTGGTCGAAGATGCCGTCAACCATCAGGCGGTGATTGACCAGATGACCGATCGTGCTCTGGTGGCCAAATGGCCGATTGCGCGGATCGACCCTACTCTGCGCGGGTTGTTCCGCGCGGCCGGTGCCGAGCTGACCCAGTCTGACACTCCGCCAAAGGTGGTGATCACCGAGTACGTTGACGTTGCACGGGCCTTCTTCCCGGAAGGCAAAGAGCCGAAATTCGTCAACGCAGTGCTGGATCATATGGCACATGAGGCCAAACCCGAAGCCTTCTGAGGCACAACAAGATATATCGATAGCTACGCAGGCCTTCCGATGTTCGGGAGGCCTGTTTTGTTTGGGGCCTGACGACCACTCAGCTATTCAGCCTGCGCTTCTCTTAGGGCAGGTTATCGTTTGCCAACAGTCTATTACTGCCCTTGTCGGATTTTTCGAAAAATGAAAATTCTTTGTTAAGAAAGTTGAGTTTAGGTTGAGTCCGTATCGCCTTTAACGGGTTGTGTTGTCTTTATTCTCACGTTGATCGCATACGGAAAATATCGAGATTTCCGTTCAATCGGGATGAGTAGAAATTCATACTTAAAGTGACATATTTTATGGGAAGTTCCGTCGAAAGTACGTTTCGTGAAGCAAAGATTTTTGAGAAAAAGGAGATGCCGCCCAGGCGCTTGGCCTGTACGGCAATGTGCTCGATCAATTTCCAGCAAACGTGCGCGCTAGAAAAGCGATCTCGCGTTTAAGAGCGCTGACTGCTGCTCCAGGGCAATTTTCACTTCGTGACATTGTGCAATGTTATAATCAAGATAACTTTCAACTGGCACTGACCAAGGCGAATGAGCAGTTGTGCTTGTTTCCAGGTACGGAGCAGCTTTGGACTATCCGTGGGGCGTCTGCTTTAACCCTCGGGCAGCTTGAACTTGCAGAGAAGTCTTTTAGGCAATCGGTCAAGTTAAAGCCTGGGGCGTCTAGTTCCCATTCCAACTTGGGAAATGCTTTGGACAAACTAGGCAGACACAGTGAAGCTGTGGAGTGTTTTTCTAAAGCTATGGAAATGTCACCCCCCAATGCCGATCTTATTAGGTCCCGTGCGGGTGCCCACCAAAAAGCAGGGGATCTACAATCTGCGATGTCTGATATTCAGGAGAGCCTTAAGCTCGAACCTGAAAATGCTAAAGCCCTTAGCTTTCTGGGGCAGACCCTGGCAAAATTAGGTGACTTTGAATCTGCGATAGCGGTTCTCGAAGCGTCGCTTCGCTTGGATCCTTCATCGTCAATTGCAAAGTATGATTTAGGGACCGCCTATCTCAAAATCGGAAATGTGAACAAGGCACGGGTTTATGTGGAGCAGTCTGTTGCGAGCAATCCAACATGTGCTTCATCTCTGGTAAATTTAAGTTGGGTGCAGTTTCAAACGAAACAGTATGATGCAGCGGTTAAAAGCAGTTTGGCGGCAATTGCCTTGGATTCCAGAAAAGCGAAGGCATACGAATGCCTTGCTAATGTCCAACAGTATCTTGGTGAGTACGACATGGCAGTTGCGGCCTACTCTGCAGCAACGTTGTTTGACAACACTCTGCATGCGGCTCAGACCCAAAAAATGCATTTTCAGGCCCAGATGTGTGAATGGTCGGCCTATGATGAATTCGAAACGGTTGCTGAAGCTATTGGCATCACTGGAGATCCCGTTGCGCCATGGCCGCTGTTGGGGTTCGAAGATAACCCAGCGCGTCAAAAGGTCCGCTCAGCCAAATATGCAAAGAGTGGAGATGCCAGACGGACGGATCTGAGCGGGTCGGGGGACAGCTCTCGAATTCGAATTGGTTACTTTTCCAGTGACCTATCAAACCACGCAACTTTGTTTTTGCTGAACGGCGTTTTTGAACACCATAATCAAAGCGACTTTGAGATTTTTGTGTATTGCCTGAATGAGCCAAAAGCCAACGAGTATCTAGATAGGTTGGTTCAAAACACTGAACATTTTGTAGATCTCCACATGGCGTCTGACGACGAGATTGTTGAGCGGGCGCGGCAAGATAACTTGGATATTGCCATTGATCTAAAAGGTTACACTCAAGACGCCCGAACAGGGCCGTTCTATGCAGGGGTTGCGCCGATACAAATCAATTACTTGGGTTATCTGGGAACGATGGCAACGTCATGTATGGATTACATGATCGCCGACCCCGTGGTGGTGCCCCCAGAACAGCGTGAACACTATTCTGAGAACCTTATTTATCTTCCTGACAGCTATCAGCCGAATGATGATAAAAGGGCAATCTCTCAGGTGGAAGTCACGCGCGCGACTTACGGTCTGTCTGATGACGCCGTCGTTCTGTGCTGTTTCAACGCCAGCTACAAAATTACCCCAACCGAATTTGATATTTGGATGCGCGTGCTATCGTCAGTGCCAAATACTGTTCTTTGGCTTTTGGATACCAATAAATGGGCCAAGGAGAACCTCAAGAAAGCGGCGCGGGACAGGGGCATCGATGACAGTCGGTTGGTTTTCTGTGACCGAGCTGCCTCGGAAGTGCATCTTGCTCGTCACCGGTTGGCCGACATCTTTGTGGATACGTTCAATGTTAACGCTCATACGACCGCAAGTGATGCGCTGTGGTCCGGGCTTCCCGTTGTGACCAAGGTCGGATCGCAATTCGCCGCACGTGTTGCCGCTAGCCTTTTGAACGCGGTGGATATGGCTGATTTGGTTGTCGAGACTGCGCAGCAGTACGAGGAAATGATCACCAACCTTGCGAGCGACAAATCGGCATTGGCAAAGGTCAAGGCACGCCTGCAGTCAAATCTGAAAACCGCACCTCTCTATGACACCGCCGCATATACCCGGCACCTCGAAGAGGGTTACCGAAAGGTCTATCAGACTTGGAAGCAGGGCGAGGCGAAGCAGGATGTTCACGTGGAAACTACAGTGAATACCGTTTAAAACAACGCGATTAGAAGCTCTCCGCAGCTTAGGGGAGAGCTTCATATGCCGGAAAAAGGCGAGGAGGTGGTTGTCCGGTTGGGCCTACAACCGATCTTTCAGCAGCTTTTCCAACTTACCCCGCGTCTCGTCATCAAGCTGATCTAGGTGAACAGTCATGCTGCGCCCATCAGCTGTTGTTTCGCTTAGCGGCGCGCGGTTGCGGCCGGGTTCCACGGCATATGGGATAACCTCACGGGCAATTCCTTTGAACCTTTCCGGCGGCAGCTGCCGGGCCTCCACGATGTCGCGTACATGGGCGTAGGTTTCATAGCTCATCACGATACCGCCGGGCTCGGCCGAGGCCTCTAGCCGGGCTGCCAAGTTCGCCTCGGCGCCGATGATGGTATAGTCCATCCGCAGTTCTGAGCCAAAGTTGCCGACGTTACAGTACCCGGTGTTAATGCCGATGCGGGCGCGAAACGGATGCTCGATACCTTTGGCCCGCCACTCACCAGCCAATTCCCCCAGACGCTCTTGCATCTCTAGGGCCATACGGACACAGGCGCGGGCGTCTTCTGCGGTGCCTTTGGTTTCAGGGTCGCCAAAGAAGGCAACAATGGCATCACCAATGAATTTGTCGATGGTGGCGCCGTGCTTTTCGGCAATCAATGACATCTCGGTGAAATAGGAATTTAGCAGCTCCGTCAGCTCTTCGGGTTGCAGGCTTTCAGTGGTCTGGGTGAAGTCCTTGATATCCGAGAAGAACACAGTCAGCTTTTTGCGTTCGGTGGAAATCGAGGCGTCTTTCTCTCCCGAAAAGATCGACTTGTAGACCTGTGGCGACAGATAGCGCGAGATCTTCATGGAAATGCCAGCCAGAAAATCATTGTTCTCGGCCAACTCGGCGCTTTGGGTCTTTAGTTTTGATGCAACACGCAACTGGTGGCGTGAAAACAGGATGCCAAAGGTGCCAGCGGCGATCATGTAGAGGATCAGGTATTTGAACGTCATAAGGTTTGAAAATATTGGCTGACGTACAGTGAACGACTGCAATCCACGAACATCCCCCTCTTGCCAATCTGTTTTGGGACTGTCTGGGTGGCTGTTGTGACAGGCGACGCAGCTGTCTTGCATGATCACCGGGGTGACCATCGAAACGGCGTGGTCCCATGGGCTGTCATCGGCCTTTAGGAACATCCGGTTTTCCGGGTGCCCATTTCGGAACTCGCTCAGGGCACGGTTTTCTCCGGCGGTTAATTCGTTTGGTTCGCGGCCGGGAAACGGAAAGTCCGAAATAAAGCGGTATTCAACGTTGAAGCCTCTGGTGCCCTGATCCGCGTTGATCAACTCGCCCAGCTCGATCGCCAGAGTAGCGGGGATTGGAATGGCACCGTCAATTGCGTGATAGTCATGGCTTGCGACGGTTGGATTGTCCGCTGACAGCCTGCTGATAACATTGTCTGAGTAGTACCCCCGCAAATTGCTCATGACCGAGTCGAGCGCAGTCGTCTGTCTGCGGATGCTTTGATCAGTTATCGCCATGACGTCACGCCAAACGGCTAGGGGCAGGGCAAGAATGGCGATGGTCATCAGAATAGGGATAAGTCGGGGATATCGGAGGAGCACCTGGCTAATTCGTTTCACAAAATATCTCTCTTTCAATCCTTCCGCGCCATGGCGGTTCTGCCAGTGCGGGTAATTAAATCTGTTCAGCCATCACAGAGTGTTCTTTATTGACACGATTAAGCAAGAAATTGCCTGTAGACCTGTGGAGTATAACGCGAAGTGCGACATATTCCGTCGAAACGCCCAAAAACATTGGAACAGGGCAGGGATAGTGTTAGTCTGCGCGCGTAACAGAGGAGACACCATAGATGCCCAAACTGATACAGCTTTACATCCGGAACGTGATCATTGGTTTTGCGATTGCTGCGGCTTTCGTCGCGATGCTGTTGTGGTTTAACGTGATGGGCTTGTGGCATCTGGTCAGCACCAACAGTGATGGGTTGCTAGCGCTGTTTATCCTGTGGTTCATGAATGGCATCGTATTTGCCGGCGTGCAGTTTGGTTGGTCAGTGATGGCATTGGCTGAAAAAGACAGCGGCCCACGTGGTGGCTCTCCGGTCACGCGAGAGTTCCTGGCTATTCCGGTGCCCGTTGAAAAGCCCAAGGGCCCAATGCACCGCCGCTGATAGTCGGCATCCAGAATTTTGAAGCCGCGCTGTTCAATCTGATAGCGCGGTTTATTGCATCCAATGCTGCCCCTTGCATGCGTCGGCTGATTTTGCTCCGCATGGACAAATTGCAAGGAAACCACTATTCAATTGGGGCTATCAATCAACTCGGCAGGAGGGGATGACAGTGCCAGCACGCGCCGAAAGGCTTTATCTATACCCTGATTTGCATGTGGATCGCCCGGCTGAGACTGGTCAGATCCTTGATTTCCCAGTGTGGTGGGATCGTCGCGCGTTCTTTAGCCAGTTTGAGAAACGAACTGTCGATTGCAGTAATCCAATGGACGACAAATCCGCCTATCTATTGTTTGTTGATGAAGCCGTGGCGTTTGACAAAGAATGCTTGGCAGAAAGGCTGAACGCCGGAACGGTAGGGCCACACATTTACGATCGGCAAGCAGAGCTGATCGCTGCCTTGCGCCGCAGTAAGTGGGTCATTGTCGAATCCTATGAGTGGGGATAATCGCCGTTCACTGTTGGCCAGTTTCCCCGATATTCAGACTAAACCGGATAGCTGCCTATTTTCTTGAAATACGCGTTGAGAACAGGTCTAGCACTCGTTTTGGATAGAAACCTTAGACCCAATTTCCTATTCTTTTGCCACCGAACAGCGATGTCGAAAACGCCGATATCTTGGACAGAAACTTTTGTTAAGAGTTTTGAGTTGAAGGCTTGATCGTCGTCCGGCAACTCAACACCCAGACCGGAATAGCTGATGTTGAATGTGGTTGTCTGCACCTCACATTCAGGGAGGATTAGAGTGCAGGTTTTGACCAACGACATGCGGGCTTCCGTATGTATTGGACCGCGAAAAAAAGACTTGGGCGGGTTCACTGATTATCCTCTTGAACAGGGTCTTCATCTTTACTGAAATTCAGGCAGATCTAGCGAGAAAAGCTCTAGTACGCATTGGCGTTTTTTGCCGCAGTGCAGCATTTATTGGTTGGCTGATCCCGCAAGTCAATTCATTTCCGCCGTAGATTTACACGTGGTTTACACTGAAGTTGGTCTGCGGCGCGCTTTCTCCAAGTGAAGCTGGTACCTTTGAATTTCGGCGTCAACTCGGGATGTTGACCACCCCAAATAGGGCGCCGCAATTTCTGCGATTGAGCGTGCTTGTCCGATACCCTGATCTGGCTCCCACCCCAAACCTAACCTCCGCATTAGAAGGTCCGTTAGACTGCCGGGCATCTCTTCCCGAACGCAGCGTTCAATCTCGGTGGCTGGAATGCTGGCCACCTCGCGTTGATCGGATGCCACCTGGACGCCTTGATAGACGGGGCATTGCGGTGTGCCGGCGGGTGACCGACGGCCACTGATCGACTTGACCAGTTGTCGCGCAACACGCCGGTGGGTCATGATAGGTCCACCAGTTAGCGTCAGAAAATCGGGTAAACCATCACGGGCAAGATCATGAATCTTGATTTCGCGACTTCCCATTGGCTCTTCTGGATCGCTCGTCAATGGATTGACGCCTGCCCAAGAATACAAAATATCATGTCTCGATACGGCAAGTTTTGGTAGGCAGCGGTTGGTTTCAGCAATCATCCATTCGATTTCTTGATCAGATGCGGAAACGCCTGCGATGTCGCCGGTAAAAGGCGTGCGCGTCAAACCGACGTAGTGAACACCGCGAAACGGTAAGCAGTAAAGCGGTTCGCCCAAGCTATTATAGGTGAACACTCCCCAGTCGTTGAATTCCTCTGGCAGGCGCAACGCAATGTGAACACCCTTCATCCCGGTACATTTTGGCGGAGCATTGGAGCCCGTTTTTTGAATAAGATCATCAACCCAGGCGCCAGCAAGGTTGAGAACCAAATCTGTAGTGACACTGGCAGATCCACCGTCTTTATTGGCCGCTTGCAGGGTCATACGCCAGCGGGCACCCTGATTCTGTTGCTTCAGGTCCACAACCCGTGTGTAGTTGCGGACTATCGCTCCCATTCGCCGCGCATCAAAAACTGCGTCCAGCGCAATGCGCTCTGGCCAATCAAAGATGTACTCACGAAAAACCGCAACACTGCGCAGTTTGTGCGGATCGCGCAACCAGGGGGTAACCGGCACTTCGGCTTGGTTTTTCTGGCTGTATTTTCGGTAGTCCAGAGGCACGCCTCTTGGGCTTGTCAGTCGCAACGCTGCAAATGCAGCATCCATTTGCCAAGGGGAATATTGATCATCGTTATAGATTGGTACGCAGAAGTTGATCGGTTTTACACGATCAGGAATTGTACGGACAATTTCGTCTCTCGCCAGCATATCGTCGCGGACTGTCTTCATTGACTTGGCCAGGCGGTCAGGACGGAGCAGGGATTGCCAGAAATTGGTTCCCGTTGCCAAGTGCCGCAATCCACAATGAAGCAGGCGACTGGACCGGCTGGTTGCCCCGTTGGCAAAGTCACCCTGATCTACCAGCATTACACGATATCCGGCGGCGCTGAGGTGCTGTGCGGCGCTGGCACCGTTTATCCCAGCGCCAATAATGGCAATTTCCACATGCGTCTGATCAAGGCTTGATAAGTCGAACGCTGGCAATTTAGAACCTCATGTCGCGATGGGTGTCACCGCCACACTATTTTGCGGACCTCAAAACGCAACGATTTTTGCATTCTTTTGCGAATGCCACAGGTCGCAGCCGCCATTGAGCCATTGATATATGATGATATCTCACTCAACTTGTGAATGACTGTTGCAGGTGTTTGGTTCATTACAGGAGCCGGGCAAGTGCGGGGCTAAGATGTAAGTGTGGCGGGACCACCAGAGTTCAACCGTCAGGCTTTTGATTCCCGAGGACCTGTATGTACAGGTGGGCGCCAGGTAATTGGACCAGGATCCAAACAGAGCCAGCTCCCTTGGAAATGCTTAAGGCCACTGGAATGCTAGCCTGTCACGAGAGGGGCAGAACCCGCCACGCCCCTACTTAGGCGCTGGCGGGGGCTACGACAAGGGGTCAGGCGGTAACTTCGTGCACAGAGGCGCGCATGCGGGAAATGTGATCATCCCAGCCTTTGTCTAGGGCCAGCATCAGATCAAAGGCCTCGGCGTGTCGTGGCAAGCCTGAGTGTTCCAGCGACAGGCGGGTGCCACCGGCCACTGGGGACAATGTCCACTTTACCGTACTTACCGCGTCGCCCATCGGTTTCACGGTGAAAGTATACTCCAGATATTCCGGCGGCTGGGCAATCTTGACCTCTCCCCAGATCAGCTTGTCACCGCTTTCGGTGCCATACATTGACAGCTCTTCGCCTTGCTTCAGCGGTGTCTTGGGGGCGTGGAACCATTTTGCCAGTTTGTCAGGCTCAGTTAGATACTCCCAAACCACGGCGGGCTCGGCCTTTAGGTAAATAGATTTGTTCAGGGTCAGGTCACTCATTGTATTTCCTTTTCAATAAGGGTTTTCAGGGCGCCAAGACGGTCATCCCAGAAACTGTCAAAGAAGCTGAGCCAGTCGAGAACTGGCGCCATGCCGGTGGGGTTGAAAGAATTGAGCCGCTCGCGGCCTTGAGTGCGGACCTGGATCAGGTTGCCCTCTGCCAAGATGGTCAGATGCTTCTTGACCGCAGGGCGGGTGATGTCGAACTGGTCTGACACCTCGGCAATGGTCATGTCGCGGGTGGTCAGCATTTGCAGAATGTCGCGTCGCGTGGGGTCGGCCAGCGCACGAAAGGTGAGTTGGGTCATGGTGGGCCTCGGATCGAAATGAAACCATTTGGTGTCTTAATTGTTATGATACCTTTTGGTATCACGTCAAGGGTTAATCTGCGCTTGCATTTTGTTCCTGTATTGTTCACATTTTGAAAATGACACCTGACCTGCAACCCGGACAAAAACTCGCCCGTGGCGTGGCGCGCTATCTGCGCAACCTAGGCTATGCCTCGCTGGAAGAATTTGTACCCGCACGCGGGTTGCGAGTGGATGTGATTGCACTTGGCCCCAAAGGGGAGCTGTGGGTAATCGAATGCAAATCCAGCCGCGCCGATTTTCAAACCGACCAGAAATGGCAGGGCTACCTGGAGTGGTGCGACCGCTATTTCTGGGCGGTGGACATGGAGTTCCCGACCGAGTTACTGCCAGATGGCACGGGGTTGATCATCGCCGACGCATATGACGCTGAGATTATTCGGATGCCAGATGAGGACAAACTGGCCCCGGCGCGCCGTAAGAAATTGACCCAAAAGTTCGCGCGGGATGCTGCGCGACGGCTGCTGAGCCTACGTGATCCGCGCGTAGGCAAAGATGGCGAGCTGTTTGGAGAGAGTAGAGACAGCGAGTAAGATCAATGTCGGTAACAGCGCATAAGCTTCCACAAGAAACAGTTTCAAATTTTTACGTCAGGCGACGCGCATCTGGCTCTGTTCACTGCGCCTATGTTGTTGTTTTTTGTGTACTTGAGGACGCGTGAACGAGCCAGAAAGCCTCGGCCCGCCATGTATGAAAGATCAACTTCGACACATCTTACAGGTCAGGTTTACAGGAATTTAAGCTAGCAATCGCATTCCCGCCCGTTCGAGCAGACACAAGGTCGATAGGAACCAGAATGAAAATCATAACTAGCTTAGTAACCGCATCCCTTCTTGTGGCAAACATTGCCATGGCAGAAACTTCACCGGCCAGCGTTGATGGTGCCAGCACAGTCTCCATCGAAGTCGCAGCTGATCTGTTTGCCGATGGTGCGCAGTTTATTGATGTCCGCAAGCCTTCTGACGTTGAAGATGGCCGTATTGCGGGGGCTGTTCATTTGGACTCCAAAACGGAGCTGACTGAAGAAGCGCTGGCTGAACATGTCGCCACAACTGAACCAGTGGTATTTTACTGCAACGGACATTCATGCCTGCGCTCAGCCGCCGCTGCTGAAATGGCTGTGTCCTGGGGATACACGTCCGTCCACTATCTTCGTGATGGGTTCCCAGAGTGGGAAGCGTTTGGTCTGCCGATTGAGTGATCTAGGTCGGCAGTATCACAGACCATTCAACACGATGTCCCTATTCGTGTAATGCACGCCGTTGAATATTGTGAGCATTTGGCAAAGGCATCTCTGCTAACTGCCGCAAATAGCCAACTGCAAGAACGCTCTGTCGATCAGGGCGTTCAGAACCTCAGCCGCAACATGACGGTCGAGGTTTGATCAAGCAGCGGGATGGAGAATGTCAGTCTGGCGGTGCCCATTCAGGTTGGGTGTCAAAACTCATGACATCCGCATCTACCTGATCCCAATGGGGTTTGTCCCGCTCAAAAACCACAACTTGGATTTCAAGCTCGTCACTGTTGTCCATCGTGCCAAGCGTGAAGGTCATGTGATCTGATGTCTTGGTGTTCGTACCGTAGATTGGGCTGCTGCATTTCGGGCAAAAGCCTTTGGTCACTTCAGAGCCACTGGCAGACGTATACCTGTACTGTGCTACGTCACCAGACAAGCTGACTTTAGAGACTGGGAACATTGCGCCAGTGCTATGTCCGGCACCGCTAGTGCGCCGGCATTCCTCACAGTGGCATCGTGCGACAACAACAGGTGATCCTGTCGCTGTGTATGACACTGCGCCACAAAGGCATTTTCCAGTAATTACTTTTGTCATGAAGGCGATACTAGAAACGCTGGTCGGCGGTGCAAGTCTTTAGCCGTTCAAGTTTTGGTCATATAGGGGCTGATAACAACCTAGCCCTTGACCAATCGCGCGGCCTGCGCAGCGGCGCGGATCTCTTCGGCAATCTCTTCGGCTTCTTCTGGATCGAAATCCATTGGGATCTCAACACCGTCGGCCTCGACGAACAGGCGTACCATGCCGGTATCGGTCGGGCCGATTTGCATGTTTGCTTCGATATCGCGTTCGCTGTTGATACCCATTTTGCACTCCTGAAGATCTGATGGCTGAATGCAGGTGCTACCGTGCGTGCTATTGAAACGCAAGCAGGGTTCGGTGTTTGATAGCACATGGTTGATGTGAGTTTACGCCGATTCGTTGCAGGCGACATGCACTGGCTGGCCGCGCGTCACCAGGATTTGTATTCTCGTGAAGAAGGCTTTGATGCCAGCTATGGCCAGCTGATCGCCGGGGTGCTGCATGATTTTTGCAGCGACCATGATCCGATGTGCGAAAAAGGCTGGGTTGCCACCAAGGATACACAGCGGGTCGGCAGCATTTTCTGTATCAAAGAAAACAGTGAAATCGCCCGGTTACGCCTGTTTTTCTTGACGCCAGAGGCCCGGGGGCAGGGGTTGGGCCAGCGATTGTTACGTGACTGCATGGGATTTTCACGGCAGGCCGGGTACCGCGAAATGGTGCTGCACACCCATAAAAGCAGGCGTTCCAGTGGGTCACTCTACAAGGCGTTTGGCTGGCAGATGACCGAAACCAAACCGGTATTTTCCTACGGTGTAAATTTGATCGAACAAACTTGGCGTGTTATGCTCTAAGCCCCTTGCAATTGCCCGAGGGGTTGGCTAAATCGCCCTCAGTGCCGCCATAGCTCAGTAGGTTAGAGCGCCTGATTGTGGATCAGGAGGTCCCCCGTTCGAGCCGGGGTGGTGGTACCACAAAAACAATGACTTAGCGTTTTTCCAATTTCGAGTTGGAACATTGTTGGAACAAAAGTTGGAACGTTTGTTCATGTTGCGTCCAACTACTTCCCAGTATTGCGAAGACGAACAACGTTATTTGCGCTTTGACTTCTGCCCCGAGAGTACCTGTCTGTAGTAGACATTTCCTTGTGTTGACCTGCATCGCGCAGCTCATATGGATTGGCCCCAAGAGATTTTGCCTCTGTCATGGCTCCAGCTCGTAAGTCCATCATCCATAGCTCTTTAGGCAACCCTTCCTGCTTACGTAGCCTTGCCCAGGCTTGAGACCATCCGCTCGAAGTGTAGGGAAAGCCTCCGCTCCTTTGTGCGAGAATCACTGGCCCCATCCGTCCGTCGGGCCGGATGCGAAGAAGTCGGGATTGGATCTCCGGAATGGCGGTAAGGTCGAACTCATAAGGCTCAGGCAATGACTTCCTCGTTTTGGAAATCAATTTGGTCATGGTGGTAAGCCCAGCGTCGAACATGTCCCAAGTCAATCCGTCCTGCCAGCGCTTGCCGTTACGGATGACGCCACCTTCGGTCTCGTCTGTTTCTAGCCATTGTCCCCGAACGTCCACGGCGCGCAGCGCAAACTCGTACTGGATCATGATGCCAAGGGCATAGTGCTCCATGCCCTCTAGGTCGGCTGCGGCGACGATCCTGTAGACCTGTTCCCTGGTTGGAAAGACCTGCCGAGCTGCGCTGTTCTGAAAGCGAATTTCCGCCAGAATTTCGGACACTTTTCTTGCCGCTTCGATTTCAAGTGCCTTGCCGTAGCGAGCTACCCGCCGCAGCGTGTTGAAGAAGCGGTGGATATAGGCGACCGATCTGCCTTTATCCGTCATGGCCTTCTGAATCGTTTTGATGACTTCATAGGTCAAGTCTGCGATTTTTGTGTGACCAATTACCTCTTCCAGCTTCTTCATCTGTTCAAGATAGCCAACTTTGGTATTTGCCTTCACCTCCTGAAACGGTGAAAATTCGTCTGTCCGGTACCGGGCAATCAGGTACATCCATGTATCGGGGTCTACCCGAGGCTGGTCATGGGTTTCAGACCAGCGAATTGCTTCTTGGGTCAACTCCCGGCACATCAGGGCGCGCGCGCGCTGGTGTTCGTCGCCTATATGGCCCGCGGGCTCGATCTTCACTTTAGTGATGGCGTATCCAGCCTTCACAAGTTTTCTTGGGCACTTCCAGTGCGCATACCTGCGCTCTGGGTTCTTGCCGCTCCAACTTATGCCTGGGGCATAGAGCGGGTCTGAACCGTCCCACAATGCATCCTTAAATCGCATCTAGGTTCACCTCTGTTGTGATTTGGGCGCCGCCGATGTGCAGAATTTGGTCTGCCACCTGGCGCCGACGGTTTATCCAAGCATCAATGTCGGCTTTGACATAGAGATTCGTGATCCGGTCGACTTTTGGAAAGCCGTTGGTTTCGAGGATTTCACGCTTCTGCTTGAATCTGATTAGGGGCCAGCCAATGCGCGCTGCGGCCCATTTGACGGACCCATTCAGGCTGATTTGGCTCATGGTGGGGTCTCCGGCCATCACACTACCCCATCAATTGCAGCCGCAATCAGAAAGAGGACACCGAGGCCTCCTGATATGAGAGCGGGAACAGCACTGGCATTGTCTGGCGCGAAACAGAAACCCGCCAGACAAAGCATCACGAAAATAAAACCTACGACAGCCATCACTCAAGCCAATGGGTGGGCTGTTCAATGTGTGATCACAAAGCCTTTCGAAACAGTGATTGGCAGTGGCGCGTTCGGCGGCTTCTGAAGGCTGGGTTCGGCGTCGAAGACATCGCAGAAATTCTTAAATGAAAATTGGAAACTGTGCGCCAGGAGGTCAGCATTCTTCGCGAAGATGGCGACCTGGAAAGCATGTTCAGAAACGGGGCAAAATGAGCAGGCATAACTTTGAATCGGCGGTTGCTGAACAGGTCGGTGTCAATGCCGCCGTGATCTATCAAAATTTCAAATTCTGGTGCGAGAAGAACGCCGCCAATGAGAAGCATCATTATGATGAAAAAGTGTGGACTTACAACAGTATGAAGGCATTTGAAACGCTGTTTCCATATGTGTCAAAAAGCCAAATCAGAACCGCCCTAGACAAGCTCGAAACAAGCTAGATGATTGAGGCCGGAAACTACAACCGGGACGCGCGAGATCGGACAAAATGGTATGCGATAACCGACACATTGCATTTGTCAAAAATCGCAATTGCAGTTGTGCCAGATCGCTCACCATTACCAGATAGTAAACCTACAGATATAAAACAAACCCCCATACCCCCAGCGGGGGCTGATGATCTTTTCAAAGCAGCGAATGAAACAGATCAGCAAAACGAAACGCTGGATGCAAGTTTCGAGAGGTTCTGGAGGGTGTGCCAAGAAAAATGGGAAAGCCTGTCGCGTGCAAAGCTTGGGCCAGGGCCGTCCAAAAGAGCTGTCGGATACAATCATAGCAGCCGCGGAGTGATACGGGGCATGGCTGGCGAATGCCAAACCTGGTGATTTCCGGCCTTTACCGAGATATCCGCAAGGATGGTTGAACGATTGCCAGTGGGACAAAATTGCCAGTGCATCTGGATCCGATCAATTTGCTGACCTTACCGCCCGCCAGCGGCGCATGTTGGAAAACGGCAGGGCGCCACCCTCAACGATGAGTGGCGACAGGCTCATCGAAGCCGCTGGGCGCTGGTTGAAGCAATTCGGGTAGGGTGAGGTTAGTCAGGAGATCTAGGGCGCTTCAGCGGCCTGTTATCGCACGAGCCAGAGCAGCAGGTTTTGGGCGCTGTCCTGGCTGTGAACGATCGGTTTCATGAGGTGTCCAGTTTTTTGAAGCCTGAGCATTTTGGCGATCCGGTACATGCAGACATTTGGCAAAACTTGGTTGTTCGAATTTCCAAGGATCACTTGGCCTCTCCAATAACCGTTGCAACAGATCTATCTGCGCACGAAGGTCTGCCAAAACTTGGCGGCAAGAACTATCTGAACAGGCTTGTCTCAGGAAGTATGAGCGGGTTTGACGTGGCTGGTTATGCGCGCATGGTTGTGGATCTGCATGGGCGTCGGCATACTCTATTCCGTTGCACTTCAAGCGGCAGCCGCCGAAATTCGTCGAGGCCGGCGGACACGCGCGTAGGAAACCCAATCGGCCGTCGATAAACACCAGAGAGATCGGTGATCTGAAGACTTCCTACATCAATGGCACTAGACATTTTGCGCACCAGATGTTGCATAGAGGCCCCTAGGCCAGTGTGATTTTTTACATAGGAAAATTAGTTGAAAACTTTCTTACACGGCATTTCGATCCAATTTTACCGAGGTATTGGTCCGGAAAAGCAGCGCATCTTTCCGCTTTCGTCACTGAACTTATTCATAGGTGGGAACAATGCCGGAAAATCCATAATCCTAGATTTTTTACATGAGCAGTTTTCAGTACAAAATTCCGGCCGCACTAATAACCCGAACATAGAATCCGTGGAACAGTATCGTGGGGCCGAGACCGGAAAAATGTCCACGTCGATCTGCATCCCTACTTCCCATTTAAGGGAAGTTGTAGAACAAAAAGTCAGAACCGCTGAAAACCAAATTTCGGTGTGGCAGACGGCTGAACACGCTCTCGGAAAAGTACTGTCGGCTTTGGAAGAAGATGATCACTTGTGGCTAGAGCGCATTCAGGACAAAAATCCATTTGTTTTCGAGCAAAAAGTATCAGGGCACATTTTTAAAAGTCGTCTCGATCAAGACTGCTTGAAAACCCTTTGGCAAATTCTGAAACCAGGATGGTCTGGAGGCAGCCGCCAGGACTGGCTCCAAGATGTGATCGAAAGTCTCGCAGAGCTCGTTCAGCTTGCTACCATTGATCGGCAACTGATCCCTGCGAAACGCCAAATCGGACCGAAGGGTAAGCAACTTAGTGACCTTACGGGTGAAGGTTTGATTGACGAACTTGCAGCACTCCAAAGTCCGGATCACGATGAGCGCGAACGCCGTGAGCTTTTTGACAAGATCAACACCTTCGTTGCAGAAGTCACTGGCAAGCCTGAAGCTAAAATCGAGATCCCCCATGACCGCAACCATATTTTGGTTCACATTGACAACAAAGTTCTCCCGCTTTCATCGCTTGGCACAGGCATCCATGAGGTCATCCTGATCGCTGCCTTCTGCACGATCTACGATGAAATCATGATTTGCATGGAAGAGCCGGAAATTCACTTGCACCCAATTTTGCAGCGTAAGTTGATCCACTACTTGGCAGAAAATACGAGCAACCAGTATTTTATTGTCTGACGTCAGCGCTTATGGGTCCAAATAGCGGTATTTGCTAAGAGAGGGTTTGTTGCTCATCAGTAACCACTGAGGAGTGGACGATGAGAAA
>NZ_QHLQ01000036.1 GCF_011813015.1 Parasedimentitalea denitrificans
ACATCAAAAACAGGCTGCATAATCAATCACACAAACGAACCAGAGCCTCCAATGGTCAAGCCCCTCTGATGTTCCATTTTATATGACGACGGACACGTATAGAGAAGCTCGATGCTCTCGGCTTCGTTTGGACAGCCTGACGGGATGACGACTGATGGCTAACCTCACAAGGATAGTCGTGACAGCGCTGGCCGGCGTGCAATACTTGTGCTGGAGACAGAATTTAATGATAGCCAAATCATTCGCAGACATCCCTCAGCAATGGCGATAAAGTTTTCATGCTGGTGGCCACGCTAATGCCTGGTTGGGGCAGGATTTCGAGAAAGCTTAAGAAGCTGGAGCGCGTTAAGAAGGCGTTTTCTCTCTTTGTCCTGACCTGCCCCCCGAAGCTCCCTCATTCATAACGAGGGTCTGCGGGTTTGGATTTCATATTCGTCATCGTCAGTCTGACTGACGAGGGCGTCTCTACGCCTCCATTTTGCACGCTTGATTGGGAGCTAAGTGGATTAGACTTGCTTGATCAGGACTTCAAACAGTCGTGTCATTTCCGCTTTGTGCGCGCCATATCCGCTCCCCGCGCTCCAGGAAAGGTATAACATTTACCGTGGCTTGTCCTTGAGCGCGGCCGCTACAAGCGTATTTCTCCCTCAAAAAAGACAGAGAAAAAAGCGCGAAAAGGTTTGACATAATCGCACCACCCCTATTAGTTCGGTAGCTAGACGAACTAATAGGGGCCTGCTGTGCTTGACCAATCCAACCTCTCGCGACGAATGACACTCAGCTCAGTTGTTCAGGCCATCACAACCTATGGCCCAATATCCCGGGCCAGCGTCGCCAAAATGACAGGGCTTTCCAAGCAGACCGTTTCGGAAGTCGTGTTGTCGCTAGAGAAGGACGGTTGGGTTCAAACGGTTGGGCGCACTGAAGGCAACGTTGGCCGCCGCGCCGTAGTCTATGAAATCGTTCCCGAGGCAGCGCTGGTTGCCAGTGTCGATCTTGGCGGGACCAAAGTGCGCGTCGCTCTGTGTGACCTTACCGGAAAAGTTGTCGCTGAAATGGTGGAGCCCACCACACAAAGTGGTGGCGAAGCGGTGGTTGATCAAATTGGTCGCCTTATTCTTGAAACAGCCACCGTCCACAGCATTGATCAAGACAAGATACAGGTTGTAGTTGTCGGCGTGCCGGGTGTGCCCGAGGCCATAACCGGGCATGTGAAGATGGCCCCAAATATCAAGGGTATTGACACAATCAACTTTCCTGCCCTGCTGCACGAACGGCTTGGCGTTGAGGTTCTGGTTGAAAATGACGTCAATCTGGCGGCATTGGGCGAGCACTGGATGACCCATCAGGGTGACAAGGATGATCTGGTCTATCTTTCGATTGGTACGGGCATTGGTGCCGGTATTGTAATCGGCGGCAAATTGGTACGCGGTGCTTCCGGCGCTGCCGGCGAGGTAGGTTTCCTACCATTTGGCGCTGATCCGTTTGAGGCAGAAAGCAAAACCACCGGCGCTCTGGAACGGGTTTCCGCAACACAAGCCATCACCAGTCACTACTTTGAATTGACCGGCACCGCCAAAAACGTCCCCGATGTATTTGAAGCCGCACTAGCGGGTGACCAAGATGCCAAACAAGTACTGGAATCCGTCGCCAGCTATGTTGCCCGCGCCGTCGCCGCAATTGCATCGGTGATTGACCCCGCTTGCGTGATCATCGGCGGGTCAATCGGCGCACGAGAAGAGCTGGTTAGCCTGATCAAACCAGAGATTGACCGTTGCTTCCCCCGCTCCATTCCTGTCGAGCCTTCTATTCTGGGCAATCATGCCGCTCTTGCTGGCGGCACATCAGTCGCTCTGTCACGTCTACACATTGCGCTGTTTTCGGGCGGCCTTCCAGGCGCAAAAATAGTTGTTCCTCCACCTCAGGTTAAAACCTACCTCGAGGACGTGTCATGAGCGACAAAACGATCAATCACAAACTGAGGGATATTCAAGACAAAAATGCAGATGTTGAACTGCTACAAGCCGCGATTGGAAGACAAAGCATTACAGGCAACGAAGCGAATTTTGTCGAGCAGCTAAGAGAGGTAATGACCGCCAACGGGCTAAAGCCAAACACGGCTGACTTCCTGCCCGGCCGACCCAATATCTGGGGCCACCGAAAAGGCACAGAACCTGGACCCAGTCTTATGATTGTCGGTCACACAGATACGGTAAACGTACAGGGTTGGTCGAACGCATGGGAAGGTCAACCTCGTGAGGACCCATTCGGCGCAATCGAAGTTGACGGTGAAATTTGGGGGCGCGGCGCATGTGATCTCAAAGCCGGGATCTGCGCCTCACTGGCCGCGTTGCGCTTGCTGGATGCTGCCGATATCAAACTGCGCGGGCAGATTTCATTTGCCTTTATCGGTGACGAAGAAAGCGGTGAACCCGGAATGGGTGTCAGCGCAGGCGCCAAAGATCTTGTGCAGCGGGTCAAACAAGGTGAAATCGCTACCCCTGACTTTGCGATCTACGTAGAGCCAACCAAGCTAAACGTTTACACCGCGCAAATCGGCTTTTTCATCGCCGATGTCAAAGTGACTGGCAAATCAGCCTACTTTGGCACCCCGCAGGATGGTGTGGATGCTTTAAAGGCGACCCACAAAATCCTGACAGCCCTTTGGCGCCACGAAGAAGAGCTCACCGCTGGGCCTTCACATGATTTTGTCGGTCCGTCGGGCATTTTGGTGACAGACATCAAGGGCGGCGGATACATCGCCGTTCCCGGCGAATGCGCCCTGTCTGTCATCCGTAAACTTCGCCCCGGCGAAGATCTGGACCAAGCCGTCGCCCAGTTTGAAAATGCTGTGAACTCGGCTGAGTTAAGCGACGAAATTTCAGTTGAAATAAAGTACCCTGCCGGACGCGATCACCCTTTGGGGGGATCACCCGTAGAAATTGACCCCAATCACGACGCAGCACGTCTTTTGGCGACCTGTGTTCAACAAGAACACGCACAGGGCGGTCAAATTGGCGGCGCCCCCTACTGGTCCGAAGCCCCGTTTCTGGTGAACGCAATAGGCTGCCCAACTGTCTACTGCGCACCCGGCGACATCAGTGTCGCTCACACTTTCAATGAACGCGTCAATGTCGAGGAATACCTGGCTGCGGTTCGTTCATTTGCCCTGTTTATGGTTGCCTACTGCGGCACCGAGACGGGCGAAGAAGAATAACAAGGAGGAACCCAATGAAATATATCACAAAAACCTGCCTATCGGCTGCAGCCTTCGCGTTGGCAACTCTGCCAGCGCTGGCACAGACAACCGGACCACAAGGAGAAACAGCTACACCATCCAATGTTGTCGCTGTATCCGATGCCAATGTCGAAGCCGTGCGCGCAGGCAACCACACTGCCGCCCTGTTGTGGCACGACCAATCAGATTTTGTGAATGCCGTTACCGCTGGCGCGACTGCCGAATTTGAACGCCTAAACATCAAAGTTGTTGCAACCACCAGCGCTGGATTTGACGCCGCAAAACAACGCAGCGACATTGAAACCGTTTTGGTCAAAAAACCCAGCATCATCTTGTCCTTGCCACTTGACCCAGTGACCTCTGCTGCTGCCTTTGAAGAGGCCAAGGCTGAAGGCATCAAACTGGTGTTCCTGTCGAACCTGCCGTCTGGGTATGAGCACCCGGCCGACTATGCTGCCATTGTAACCGATGACCTGTTCCAGATGGGCAAACAGGCCGCAGATGCGCTGGCGAAATCAATGGGGGGCAAAGGTACCGTCGGCTGGATCTACCACGATGCCAGCTACTATGTGACCAACCAGCGTGACAATGCGTTTAAGACAACCATTGAAAACGACTACCCGAACATCTCGATCGTGGCCGAACAGGGCATCACCGACCCTGCCCGCGCAGAAGAGATTGCCAACGCAATGCTGCTACGCAACCCAGATCTGGGCGGAATCTATGTCACTTGGGCTGGTCCAGCCGAAGGTGTGCTGGCAGCGCTGCGTGCAAATGGCAACAAGACCACTAAGATCGTAACTCTGGATCTGTCCGAACCGGTTGCACTGGACATGGTACGTGGCGGCAACGTTGCAGCGATCATCGCCGATGAGGCTTATGAGCTGGGCCGCGCAATGGCCGCAGCCGCTGTTCTGGACCTGCTAGACCAGGACGTGCCGCCATTTGTTGTGGCACCTGCTGTCACTGTCACTGCCGACAACGTGGTCGAAGGCTGGATGCAATCCTTGCATATTGCCGCCCCAACAAGCCTAACCACCAGCAATTAAACTAAGAGCTTGCCCAGCAGAAACAGTCGCGTTCTGCTGGGCGGTTGCCCCGTTTCCCACAAGGCAAAAATTACAGCGTTGGCGCGCTGCCCAGCGGCTTACCAAATGGATCTGGAGGAAGTAAATAATGAACCTGTTTATTAAACTGGCCGCCATTTCTGTATTGCCAGCTGGCCCGACACTTGCATTGGCCGAAGCCCCGGAACGCCTGCGCTGATCATACTCTCTCCGCGAGGGGCGTGCGCGCGCCTCGTTCCTGCAAACACCGACTCTGAAAGACTGACATGACCCGCGTCACCTCACGCCTGAACGGATTGGATTTCCAGCAAGCGGTTGTCTACTTCGGCTTCCTTGCCATTTTCCTGTTCTTCGCAGTCACCCTCTATGACGATGGGTTTCTGACCCAGCGAAATCTGACAAACATCGTGCTGCAAACAGCACCCGCCACAATCATGGCCGTTGGATTGGTCTTTGCACTATCCGCGGGCGAAATTGATCTCAGTTTCGGTTCCATAGTTGCGGTCTCTGCATTGTCCTGTGCAGTCATCCTTCAGGATTACCCACTACCGCTTGGAGTTGCCGTAGGTCTGGGCGTTGGCATGGGCATCGGGGCCTTTAACGGTGTCCTGATTGCCTATTTAAAACTGCCTTCGTTTCTGGTCACCTTGGCTACCATGGGGTTGTTTGCTGGTATCGCCCGCTCGATGACCGACCTGCGGTCCATCCCGGTGATGAACGACACATTCACTGGTATCTTTGGCTCCGGCAAATTGTTCTCGGTCCCCTCACTGGTGATCTGGACAGTGATCGGCGTCGCCGTTGGTCATCTGATTTACCGCCATACCCGATTTGGTGCCCATGTGCTGGCCACAGGAGACAATCCCCGCGCCGCACAAGTGTCAGGCATTAAAGTACCACGTGTGCGTCTATACGTCATGATGATCTGCGGCGGTTGCGCGGGACTGGCCGGGTTGCTCTATGCCGGGCGCCTTCAGGCCGCAAAATACACCCTGGGCGAAAGTGATTTAATGACCGTAATCGCTGCGGTAATCGTAGGTGGCACGGCACTAAACGGCGGAAAAGGTTCAGTTATAGGCGCTCTTCTTGGTTCGCTCTTGATGGGGATGCTCAACAACGGCCTGATCCTGATGAACCTCAAGGTCTCCGATCAGATGATCGTTCGAGGCCTGATCATTCTCGTCGCAGTCGCCCTGTCTCTGCGCGACAGCAACCGCTAAGAAAGGAGCAGAAAATGTTTCTCGACACTCTCATGCGCCGCAACCCCACCTTTATCGAAGCTGCCATGGCGCTGCATCAACAAGGTAAGATCCCGGAAAATTCTTATGTACTTGACCTCGACACTGTCGAACGCAACGCCAAAACCTTTTCTGAGACCGCAACCAAACTAGGCCTCAAGACTTTTGCCATGACCAAACAGGTTGCCCGGCATTCTGGATTTTGTCAGGCCTTGATCCGTGGCGGCATAACGCGATCAGTTGCCGTGGACATGGATTGCGCCGTAGCCTGCCATCGCGCCGGGTTAAAAACCGGCCACCTTGGCCACCTAGTACAGGTTCCAAGCGGCAACGCAGATTTTGCGGCCAGCCAGCTTCAGCCGGACTATTGGACCGTGTTTAGCCACGATAAGGCAAAAGAAGCTGCGAAAGCAGCGGCCAAGGCTGGTCGCGTTCAGAACATTCTGGCCCGCATTCAAACCCAAGGCGATACATTCTATCGCGGACACGAAGGCGGATTTTCAGCCGAAGATATCTGTGAGGTCGCCGATCAAATCGACGCACTGGACGGTGCGCGTTTCGCAGGCATCACCACCTTCCCGGCCCTGTTGTTTGATCTGGAAAGCGGCAGCGTCAAACCAACTCCCAATCTCGATACTCTGAAACGCGCTGCTGCTGCCCTTGCCGCCGCCGGACGTACCGATATTGAAATCAATGCACCGGGCACCAACTCGGCCGCGGTTCTGCCTGCCCTTGCCGAGGCTGGCGCCACCCAATGTGAACCCGGCAACGCGCTGCACGGCACTACACCGCTGCACGCGATCGAGGATCTGCCCGAGGAGCCAGCGGTTTTGTACCTGTCAGAGGTTTCACACCAACACGGCGGTAATGCTTTTTGTTTTGGTGGCGGACTTTATGTCGATCCGGTGTTCCCGAAATATGATGTGAAGGCGCTTGTTTCGTCGCAACCAACCAGTGCGCGCAAAGATCTGGCCAGTGTCGAGATCCCCGATTATTCAGCGATCGACTATTACGGCATGATCGACGCAACTGGGGATGTGAAACCCAAGACCGGCGACACTGTTGTTTTTGGTTTCCGTGGTCAGGCCTTTGTCACCCGCGCCAATGTTGTTGGGGTTTCTGGTGTTTCCAGCGGAAACCCACAGGTCACCACCATCGAAAACATCTTTGGACAGGCCGTTGACTGGCCAGAAAAGGCTTTGTCATGACTGCTGAACAAAACGTGTTGTCCTTGACCAACATCCACAAGGCCTTTGGTGGTGTTGTCGCCATTCAGGACTTCTCGCTAGATTTGAAAGCAGGTGAAGTGGTGGCGCTGGTCGGTGATAACGGTGCAGGTAAATCCACCCTGATCAAGATCGTGTCCGGGGTCTATACTCCAACTTCAGGCTCCATTGAGCTGGATGGAGAAGAGGCCTCCTTCAGCGACGCCAGCTCCGCACGCAGCAACGGCATCGAAGTTGTCTATCAGGATCTGGCCCTGGCAGACCAGCAGCCGGTATTTATGAACATGTTTCTGGGCCGTGAGTTGACTAAACCACCCTTTGGCCTGCTGGACAAAGACCGCATGCGTCGCGAGTCACAAGAGCTGGTGGACGAGTTGGATGTACGTATTCCCTCAGCAAGTTCGACCATCAGCCAGCTGAGTGGAGGTCAACGACAAGGGATCGCTATTGCTCGTGCCACCCATTGGGCCAGCAAACTGATCCTGCTGGACGAGCCGACGGCTGCACTTGGCGTGGCGGAAACCGCGCGGGTCGAGGATCTGATCGAGAACCTCAAGAAAAAGAACCTCGCTATCCTGATCATAAGCCACAGCCTGGACCAGGTGTTCCGCCTATCCGACCGAATTTGCGTGCTGCGTCGTGGTCAACAGATTGGCATTCGAGAAACAGCTAAAACCGACAAGAACAAAATTGTCTCGATGATCACAGGGGTTGCCTAAAATGGATACGAAAATGATTGGCACCATCATGGCACGCGAAGTGTCTGAGATCCCTGAAGTCCTGCACCGACAGATCCAAGACGGTTTGGACAGCTATCTACTGGCAGGTCAACAAGCTGCACAGACACCCCCCCGTGGGTTTGTAACCTGCGCACGCGGAACATCTGACCATGCTGCAACTTTCTTCAAGTATGTGATGGAAACTCGAACAGGTCTGCCGGTGACCTCTATTGGGCCATCCATTGCCTCGGTCTACAAAACCCCATTGAAATTGCAGGATCTTATCTGCCTCACAATCTCGCAATCAGGCGGCAGCCCCGATCTGGTAGCGTTGCAAGCGGCGGCGAAACAAGGTGGAGCACAAACACTGGCGTTTTTGAATGTCTCTGACAGTCCCGTTGGCAGATCAGCTGACACGGTTCTGGATGTTCTTGCCGGACCGGAAAAAGCAGTCGCCGCCACAAAATCCTTCGTCAACACCCTATTTGCCATCCTTGGCTTTGCGGCAGGGTTTACCAACGACAAGGCGTTGGAAACCGCCCTGCGCAGTTTTCCCGATGCAGCCAAGAAAGCTTTGAACAATGACTGGAGCAAAGCGCAACTGTCCCTCGCCCGTGCTGGATCTGCGTTTACCGTTGGCCGCGGGCCGGGCTTTGCGGTCGCTGCTGAAGCGGCGTTGAAATTAAAGGAAACCTGTCGAATCCATGCCGAGGTTTTTTCAGCTGCCGAACTTCTGCACGGACCCGTCGTTTTGGCAGACAATCGATTTGCCAGTATGATTTTTGACAGCCGGGACGAGACCCGAGTTTCTATCCAAACCGTAATACAGACCATGGGCCAACGCGAAGCCATCGCTTTTGTAATTTCGCCTGATATTGGATGCCCAAATCAGCTGCCTGTGCCAACAGTAGATCACCCGTTGCTGCACCCACTGGTCCAGATTATCGGGTTTTACAGTTTTGTGGAAAAACTAGCCCGCAATCTTGGTGAAAATGCTGATGCGCCAAGCGGGTTGAACAAGGTAACCGTGACCGTTTGAATAAAGTGGGACTGTTCACACGAAGGAATGAGGGCAGATCCCGGTGGTGTTGGGATTCCAGAGAAAAAGCTTGGTCACGACTGGTACTGGGCAAGTAATCGCATCTTGTATCAATGGCAGTTCCATGCCGGCCATCCTGCAGAGCAAACCATTGATCTGCACCTCGCGGCCATTCGTCTGGTTGAGGATGTTCTTGAGGGAAAGCCTTTTTGGACCCGTCGCGGTTTGATACCGCTCCTTTGATAGCATTTATTGCAACAAAGGAGATGAAATATGGGACTGAACGGATCACGGTGAGGTAGACTACTTCAATCTGCTGCGCCACATTGAGACTTTAGGATACTACCTGCCCTTCAGTGCCGCATATCACCCCGAAAGACCGACCGACAACGGCCTTTCGGGGTGAGAGACCTTTGAAGAAGCGGCTTTGGATCGAACAGCATGACACCCTGTGGTCAGCCCAACTCACAACTCGAAGTATCTCCTCCGCAATACGACGTCATGCATCATGGTCGCCAAAGTGGTCAGATCGAATATTGGGCGCTTCAGCTGCCGCTGAAGATCATGGGCGTAGGGCGGCAAATCGGTGCATTCCAGAACAATCGCCCCAACATCCGGTGCGCGCTCAATCAATCGACGTCCAGCTGCTAGAACTTCGCGTTGGACCTCGACCAAATCCATCCCGTCTCTTTCGTTTCTTAGGATGACTGAGGCAAATTCCTCTGTATCCTCTAGACCTTGCACCACAATCGGAATGCCCTGTGCCCCGACGCCCTCGATATGCCTGCCGGTAAGAACAGCAGCGGACGCGGTCAGCACACCAACGGGTGCCCGGGTCATCTGGTAAGCCATCGGCACCTGCAACAGTGAGGACACAAAGACAGGGATCGAGACTGCCTCGGCGATTTCCCTCTGAAATAGTGCGAGGAAACCGCAAGAGCCGGTAATTGCCAGCACGCCTTGGGCATCGAGCCGGCGCGCCGCGTCCAGAATGGGTACAAGCATGTCAGGCGACGGGCTGTTCAATAGCTTGGGAACGGTGATCCCATGCAGGATTTCGTACGTCGTTGTGAACGGCAGGCTAGAGGGGTTCTTGATATGACCCGGAGGTTTGGGGAAATAGCTTTCCAGCGACAGAACACCAATGGAAATACCGCAGATATTTTGTCCACCAGGGTCAAAAGTCACGAGAGTGCTCCTTTAGAATCGGTTGGGTCGAAAGGGCGAGAGATCGGTATTGGCGGGTGTTTCAACCACAAGGTCAGCCACGATGCGTCCGGTTTTAGGCGCCATCATCAAGCCGTAATGGCTATGTCCAAAGGCAGCAATCAGCCCCGGAAAACCATTGATTTCACCAATACACGGCAGGCTATCAGGCAGACTTGGCCGCTGGCCCGACCAGGTTTGAATGTCGCTCTCGTTCAGGCCCGGCAGCATGGATCGGGTCAGCTGGATTAGTCCATCCAGCCGTTTTTGATTGGGTGGCGCATCTAGGCCTGCAAATTCGGCGGTACCAGCAACCCGCAGCCCGTCATTCATCGACGACGCGACAAATTTCATATCCATGTCCATTACCGAATGGTTCAGTGCGATACCCGGATCCTGAAACGACACATGATAACCGCGCTCGGCTTGCATCGGAATGCGGATACCCAGTGGTTTCAGCAATGTTGTCGACCAGACGCCCATCGCCAGGACCAATTTGTGCGACCGGCAGGGGCCTTCTGCGGTGTCATAAGCCCACCCACCATCTTCGGGTCGGATCGCCGTGACCTCTTGGCGCTGAATCTCTCCGCCCAAGGTGCGGAATTTGTCAGCCAGTACCGTGCCGATCTCACCCGGGGCCAGTGCCCGCGCCTGATCATGAATAAGCACTGCGGCTTGAAACTCGGGGCTCAAGGCCGGTTCAAGATCATGCAAATCTGCCGCTTCGATCCTTTCTAACCGCGCACCTTTTTCCCTGCGCATGACATAGCCGATGTCCGACAGATTGGCCGAATCCGAATTGCGAAAGGCATGGACATAGAGGCTATCACGCACCAAATCTTCGCGCCCAGTTCCGGCTAGGTGTTGGCGGAAAAGAGTCACGCAATCGTGGTTCAACAGTTCCATAGCATCGGAAATCGCTGGAATGCGTGATTTGCTTCCTTCGCGCATGAACCGAAGCCCCCAGTGGGCAAGCTGCGGCAGATAACTCGGTTTGACCGCCACCGGTCCCAAGGGATCCAGCAGCATGCCCGGCACCTGTTTCCACAGCCCAGGCATGGATTGCGGCACCACAGACCAAGGCGAGATGATCCCCGCATTACCAAAGGAGGTTGCTTGACCTGGGGCATCGCGGTCTACCAGCCGTACGCGCAGCCCCTTTTCAATCAGCGACAGCGCCGTACAGATGCCGACAATTCCCGCGCCCAGCACCGTGACGTCCAGAGCCTTATCCTTGGAGGTCTGGCTCATGCGGCAACCCGGTCCTGACGGAGGCTGGCCAGTTGCTGCAACACAGCCGGGGCAATGACGACCAATGCGATGAGATCCGAAGCTCCGCTCGGTGCCACCATCATCAACCCGCCAATTGCCATCAGGAGCCGCCAGAAGCCATGTAATGGAGCCAGAAAGTAAGCGGACACGGCCGTGGCAATGGCAAAGACACCGAGTGCACAGGTCAGACTGACCTGCAAGAAGCTGAGCACGGTAAAATACTCGGGCAGCACAATCAGCATTGTCGGCGCATAGACAAACACCATCGGCACCATCAGTTTCCCCAACCCCAGGGTAAAGGCGCTCATGCCAGTTCGGAACGGGTTGGCGCCTGCGATACCGGCAGCGGCATAGGCCGAGGCACAGACCGGCGGGGTGATCTCAGAAATCACACCGTAATACAGAACGAACATATGGGTGGCGAGCGGCGGCACCCCCAGTTGGTTCAGGGCCGGTGTGGCGACAGCCACCAGCATGATATATAGCGCCGTGGTCGGCAGCCCAGCCCCCATCAGGATACAGGCCATAGCGATCAGGACCAGGGACAGGAATTGCTGGATCGAACTGTGGCTAAAGGTTTCAAGACCGGTCCAGTCCAGCAGCGGGGCCAGCGTCGCCGCCATATCTGCCGCACCACCAGTCACCATAAAACCAAGGCGGAACCCAACTCCGGTTGTGTTGATAACGCCGACAACAATGCCAACCGCAGCCGAGGCCGCCCCCACCGCCAGCGCATATTGAACACCGACGTGAAAACTATCAAACAGGTCCCGGAAGCTTTGTCTTTTGTTGCGATGCAGGCTGCCAAGGATGGTCAGCGCCGCCAGCATTCCCGCCATCTCGGGGGAATACCCCTCGCCAGAATAGGGCGATGCTTTCCAGAAGATGAACCCCAGTAAGGCGAGCGGAATAGGCAAGGTCAGCGGACGGTCCATGCCACAGAATCCCACGACAATACACAGGTTCAGCCCGATAAAGGCGGCCATATTGGGGGAGTAGCCAGAGAACAGCACCAACAGCAGCGCGATCAGTGGAATGATCGTATACCAGCCGTCTTTCCAAACGGCTAGCATATTGGGCAGTTGATCTCGTGTATAGGTGGGCAATCTCAACCGTTTAGCGGTGAAATGCACAATCGACATCACGCCGATATAGTGCATCAGCGCCGGGACAATGGCAGCGATCACGATGGTGGTATAGGGCACCTCAAGATACTCAGCCATCAGGAAGGACGCAGCGCCCATGATAGGTGGCGTGATCTGCCCTCCAGCCGAGGCTGCGGCCTCAACACCGCCGGCAAAGTGGCCGGGATAGCCCATCTTCTTCATATTGGGGATGGTCAGCGATCCGGTAGAAACCGTATTGGCAATCGAGCTGCCCGAGATGGTGCCAAAGAAGGCAGACGATATGACTGATACCTTAGCCGGTCCGCCGGTATAGCGCCCGGCCAGGATCATCGCATTATCGACAAAAAACTGCCCCAGCCCCATGCGCTGCGCCACCACGCCGAACAGCACAAAGTGAAACACTACTGTTGAAACCACCCACAGCGTGACACCAAAGATGCCCTCGGACGGGAAGTACATATTGTTGACGAACTGCTGCCAGTTGACGCCCGGATGCTTAAGAATTTGCGCCGGCATATAGGGGCCAAACAAAGCGTAGACCATAAAGACCAAGATAATAAGCGGCAGCACAAAGCCGATTGTACGGCGGGCAATCTCTAAAACGGTTAGGACCAGAATGGAGCCAAAGAACACATCAGGCCTCGATGGGTTTCCCTGACGTAGCGCTTGCTCTGCAATGTCAAATCCAAAGCCGTTAAACCCACGCCAGCTAAGCCACAGGAAAAGCGCAGCAGAAATGCCCAAGCCAGCCAGAGCCCAATCATATAGTGGCACATTTCCCGGTGCCAGCACTCGCGAACCCCGCCATTCTAAGGCACGTGCTGACTTGATCAGTGGAAAGCCAACAAAGATGAACAGGAACAACCCCGACAGGTGAACGCCCATATGAACGTGGTCAACCGGCGTGCCGAACCCTGCGGTCCACAGGTGATAAAGCGCAAAGCCGATGCTTGCCCAGTAAATCACCCTGGTCAGAACAGGGCCATTGTCACGGGTGTTCAGCGCTGAATCGTACTTCTTTTCCAGCTCTTCCAGCGTTTTATTATCGAGATGCGAATTGACGGGCATAGGAGGTTCCAAAAATCAGGATGCTATTGCCCTGTGCCGGCGCAGACAAAATGGCTGCAGCCATGCCACGTTCAGGCAAACAAAAGGCGGCAGCGAAAAGAACCTCTTCGCTGCCGCAGTCGGGAGAGGTTGATTATTTGATCATACCCATTTCACGATAGAACCGCTCGGCCCCGGGGTGCAGGGGAACACCAATGCCTTCGACGCCTTCCAGTGCGGTCTCCAGCGTGATTGCACGACCTTTAGGATGGCCATTGTCCAGCAGCTTACGGGCAGTATCAGACCACATTGCCTTGGTGATTTCATAGATCAGCTCTTCGGGCTGGTTGGCATTGGTCACCAACATACCCGACACGGCAACCGTGTTAACGTCGTAATCTATACCCTGGTAAGTGCCTGCGGGGATTTTCGAAGGAATGTAGTAAGGCACCGTAGTATTTGCCATCTTGATCTCTTCGGCGGACCAATTGTGCAATTCCATCCCTTTGGTGTTGTCCAGTTGGATCATCGCGGCCACTGGGGTACCAGCAGCATAGAAATAGGCATCCAGCTGGCCATCAGCAATACGTTCCGCGGACTGACTGTTGTTCAGTTCGGCTTCATCGATATTGTCGCGATTGATACCGTAATCCCCCAGGATCAGTTCAACTGCAATCTGGGTGCCAGACCCTGCCTGTGCAATGCCGACGCGCTGACCTTTGAGATCACCAAGATTGCTCAGGTTCTGGCCCTCTGGCAGCACCAGATGCAGATCCTCGGGATAAAGATTGGCAATCACCCGCAGATCAGGCTTGGCGTTGCCCTCAAACTTTTCCGTTCCGTGATAGGCAAAATGCAGGGTCGCGGCACCGGACAGGCCTGCCTCCATCTGACCTGTTTGGATCGCATTCACATTATGCGCCGAGGCATTGGTTGATTGCGCCATCGCCACCAAGCCGGGCACACCGCAGTTGCCGCCTTCTTCGCAGGCCCGTGAGCCAGGTGGGTTGGAAATCGCATTGGCAATAATACCACCAATGGGGAAATAGGTCCCGCCTGCCCCGCCGGTGCCAATACGGAAAAAGGTCATGTCTTGTGCATGTACAACCCCGGTTACCATGCTGCATGCCAGCGCCGTTGCGGTAATTTTCTTGATAAAGCCCATTGTCAAATTCTCCCTGATATCGTGCTGCGCCCCGTTTTGGCCGGGAACGTTTGTTGCAATTTCGATTGGCCAAGGGTGGTTGGCAATTTAGATAAACACAAACTCAAAGTTTTATGGTATCCATAAATATTCTTTATGTATGGAATCTTTTCTTGAACTTGCAGCAGCTTACAGTCTTTAGGGAAATTATGAGATCCGGCTCGATCAGTCAGGCCGCCCGCAATTTACACCGGACCCAACCGGCCATCAGCGCCTCACTGAAAACACTGGAAACGGATCTGGACATGCCGCTTTTCCTGCGCGAAGGACGGCGATTGGTGCCCGTGCCCGAGGCGCATTATCTTCTTTCCGAAGCCAAAGAAGTGCTCGACCGGATAAGCACAGCGGAGCAGAATCTAACGGCACTCCGTGATCGACGAACCGGGCATCTGCGTATTGTTGCCATGCCTGGTCCGTCGGCATTTCTGCTTCCTGAGTTCATCAGTCGCTTTATCGCAGATCGTCCCGAAGTACATGTCACCGTCGCCACACGAAGTTCGCCTCAGGTACGTAATCTGATCTCGGCTCAGGGCTTTGACGTGGGTTTTTGTGACCTTGAGGTTCTTGATGAACCCGACCGTCTATTCCTCAATGAAAGCATGACCTGCAATTGCTTGTGTGCCTTACCCATCGACCATCCCTTGGCCGCGCATAAAATTATCACCGCCAAGGATCTGGATGGTCACCCGATGGGAGCTTTGCAACCAACTCATTCAACGTTTTCCAACACTCAGGCGGCCTTTGCTGCCATGGATACGGAATTCAAAATCCGCGTGGACATGCAGTATTTTCTGCCGCTGTTTCCCTTTATCGAGGCCGGACAGGTTTGCGCCGTCGTTGATGTGCTCAGCGCATATTCATACCTGCGCAGCAAAGGTGATGCGGCGCGCATCGTCTTTCGGCCATTCAAGCCAGATGTCCCGTTTGGCTACTCGATCCTCACTCCGCACCAGCGCCCCTTGTCCTGTTTGGCCGAGGAATTTGTGGACCGGTGGAGAGACTGGGTGAAAACTCAGCTGAAGGCTTGGGAGCGGCCAAATGGAGAAACGTAAGGTGGTCTGTCGCTCCATCGTCATGCTTTTCTGTTGGACCAGATCACGATGGTGCAAGGACCAAGAGTGAATCAAAACCTACCCTGCACACGACTGACACCAATACAGCCACTATTAGCGGGTCCTGATTATGCTATCAAATTCCGCCAGTTCGCGAACCAATTTCTGAAGGCCCGGCGCACCGGTTGATGCCGAGGGGCTTACAATCCGAATTGGCCATTTCAGTTCAACGGTCAGCGGCACGCCGATTACTTCGGGTTCGGCAACTAGGTTCAAAGACCCCTGATCTACAATTGCCCGGCCTACACCCTGAGCCACCATTCTGATCAGCGCGGATTGGGTACCTGCTTCCGCCATGACCTGAAAGGGTTCACCGGCCTGATCAAACATATGCTCGACGGCGCGGCGGAACGGACTGTGAGTTGGCAGCATTACTTGAGGTACGCTTGCCAGTTCTGCCAACGATATCTTACCAAGATGAGAAAGTTTGTCATCCGAATGTAAAATGGCAGTTGGCATGACATCTGCCGCCCGGATGCATGCCAGATTAGGATCTCCGGGGTCCGAGGAAATGACCACGCAGTCTACACGCCCTTCTCTTAGTGCTGCGAGACATGAGTCTTCGTTCAGCACATCGACATCAATCCTAAGTGCTGGATGTCGCGCCATGAGACGACCCGCCGCACTGGCGACCCGGGTATCCGCCACAACGGGAAGCGCGGCTACTCTCAGGTGGCCACCCATCCCTGAGGCAATTTGGCGTGCAGCATCCCTGACTCTTTCCAACCCGTGATAGTGTTTTAGTGCCGCCTCTTGCAGGCTGTGGGCCGCTGCGGTCGGTTCAAATTTACGTCCCGACCGGTCAAACAGCGCTACCCCAATTTCAGTTTCAAGTTCTGCGACTGCCCGACTGATCGCAGGTTGCGAAATATGCAATGCTTCTGCTGCTTTACGCGTCGATTTCTGGCGATAGGCCATCTGGAAAATTTCAATCTGGCGGGCGGAAAGGCGCATGAGGATTGATAACAGAAACGCATCAAGTGATGCAACTTTTTGATTTTTTAAGTATCGAGATTGGCGATATGTAAGGTGTAACTGCCTGCTGAAAGGAACGCCTTTGCCCCTGGATATAACATTACTGCTGCTGGCAATATTCATGGGAGCCGTGCTTCAGGTTGGGGTCGGGATTGGGTTTAGCATTGTTGCGGGCCCTCCCATGATGGTTTTGCTGGGAACTTCGGTCGCAGTTCCTGTCCTGCTGATGCTGAATACGCTGGTGTCAGCGGTTGCCGTTGACTGGCGCATTTGGATAACCGAGAAAAAGACGATTAAGACTGCGATTATGGGGTGTCTGTTAGGCGTGGTACTAGGGTTGGTTGTTTATCCCTATTTGTCAGAACAAATCGTACTAGGCTTAACCGCTATGTTGTTGCTGATTGGTGTTCTAACAACGCTGATCCCACTTCGCTCGGTGGTCCGGACAAGTGGCTTTGCGTCGATCTCCGGATTGTCTGGTTTATCCACAGTTTGGGCCGCAACCCCCGGACCTCTGATGGTGTTTGGTCTGATCGCAACCGGTCGGTCGGCTCATGATACCCGTAGATTAGTCCAACCCATAGCGCTGGTCGCATATGGTGTTGCACTGCTGTTGCATAGCATGGTGAACGGGGGAGGTTTTGCACAGGCGCCCGGGGTTTGGACCTTCGTCTCGGCCACGCTGTTGGGCAGCATTCTTGGCCGCGTGGTCGGCCCACTGCTGCCTCAGCACCTGATTAAAAATGCCATTCGGGTCATCTCAATCCTGGCCTGTTACGCGCTTTTCCGGCGCGCCTATTTGGTGAGTTAGACAAGAGGCATAATGATGCAAAACGACGAAATTCTGGCCCGCTTTCCACGCGCACCGCTCATGAATGGTGAAACGCCTTTGGTCCGATTGGACCGGATGTCTGAGCGCCTTGAAATTGATTTGTGGCTCAAGCGGGATGATCTTACTGGCCTCGGGTTTGGCGGCAATAAGACCCGTCAGCTTGAGTTCTACTTTGGCGACGCGTTGGCGAAGGGGGCTGATACGGTCCTTATCACCGGTGCGGTGCAATCAAACTATGTACGTTCAGCGGCGGCAGCGGCGGCGAAATTGGGACTGAGCGCCATTTTGCAGTTGGAAGAGCGGGTCGCGGGTATGGGAGAGCCATATTACACGTCTGGGAATGTTCTGCTGGCCAAAATATTGGGGGCGGAGCACATCAGCTATCCAGAGGGGGAAGACGAAGCCGGGGCCGATGCCGCGCTTCATGCACGCTCTGATCAGATCAAGGCCAACGGTAGAAAGCCATATGTGATCCATCTGGGGTTGGACCACCCGCCGCTCGGCGCCCTGGGATATGTGGCCGCAGGATTGGAACTCTGTGAGCAGATGGATGATTTTGATGCTGTCGTTGTTCCATCAGGCAGCGGTGCAACACACGCGGGGCTCTTGACCGGGTTGCGCTTGTCAGGTCAATCGGCCCCGGTCCACGGGATATGTGTGCGTCGTGATCACCAACAACAGCAGCATCGGGTAAAAACAGTGCTGCACAAATTGTCCAGATTGCTGGACATTGACCCAAAACTGACCTCGGATGCTGTGCATGCCTGGGATAATGCGTTGGCCCCCGGTTATGGGAAGATGGGTCTAAGCACTCAACACGCGTTAGGTTTGATGGCACGAACCGAAGGGGTTTTTCTCGATCCTGTTTACACCGCAAAAACTTTCGCTGGCTTGTTGGACCTGATTGAGAACGGTCACATTCTAACCGGGCAAAAGGTTGTCATGTTGCATACTGGAGGTTTGCCTGCTCTCTTTGGTTATCAAGAGGAATTTTGAGCAGTGTGTACTGATCTGGACTTACAGTGATTTACCGAGAAACATTCCGCAGCGAAAACCTCAATTCGTAAACTGGTTCGTCCACCAATGTCATCGCTGCGGAAGTAAAACAAACGACCGAACTGACAATTTTCATCCTTAATCGGAGTGTTCTCGATGCCAAACCAGCTTTCTCAAGATCTAGCTGATCTTCCCACGCGTATTACGGGGCCGGCTGCATGGATCGGACAAGACATGGCAGACAATCCTGATGCCTGGCTTTATCAACTAAAACCAGAAGGCATTGCCGATCTTGAAAACGCAGCTCGGCATTTTCTTGCACTGGAGCTTGATGTTGGAGAGATTTCTAAGGAAACCTTTCCTCTCACAACATTTTCCACTCATGTTGGGGAATTGAGTAAGATCCTGTTGACTGGAGCGGGCGTCCAAGTGCTGCGCGGTCTGCCAATCGTAGGGTACTCTCAGAAATTTGCTGCAACCATTTTTTGTGGTCTTGGCGCCCATCTGGGAAGCGCGCGTTCCCAAAATGCACAAGGTCATATTTTGGGGCACGTTCGCGATATTGGTGGTGATGTCAACGATCCCAACAGCCGCATTTATCAGACATGCGAACGCCAAACCTTTCACACGGACAGTGCTGATGTCGTCGGCTTACTATGCCTGCGAGAAGCCAAGGAAGGGGGGCGGTCGTTACTTGTAAGCGCTGTATCCATCTACAATAGGATGAAGGCCGAGCGACCAGATCTTCTGGCAAAGCTCTTTGACCCAATCGCCACTGACCGTCGGGGTGAAATTCCAGAAGGTGCCAGGCCCTTCATGGAAATACCCGTTTTGAATTGGCATAAGGGGCAATTGACGGTATTCTACCAACGTCAATACATCGACAGCGCCCAACGGTTTGACGGCGCTATGCCGCTTACGACTGAACATGTTGAAGCGCTAGACATGTTCGATGAACTAGCCAATGACCCAACACTTTGTTTTGGGATGCAATTGGAACCGGGTGACATGCAATTTGTCTACAACCATTCACAGCTGCATGATCGCACAGGCTTTCTCGACTGGCCTGACCCCAGTAAGCGACGTCACCTCATGCGCCTCTGGCTTTCGGTCGATGGCGACCGACCACTGCCTGAGTGCTTCAAAGAACGTTATGGCTCAATTGAAATTGGCAATCGCGGCGGAATAATCACTAAAGAAACCAAGCTGCACGCACCTTTAGACTGACAAGTGGCGCAGGATGTTGTGTTGTTTTGAATAGGAAAGTATCGGAAACTGCCACCTCCAGATTCGGTGGCGGCCCAATGCCGACTTTGGCCCTTCACGACCAAACGTATCACTTTCGCCAAATGGATAATGTAGAACCATTCCTATCCTTCGCCGCAATAGTCATAAACGACGGCTTTGGGCCGATCTTGTCAATCCAATTTATCTGGTGCCCCCGACTTTGCAAAGTTCGCTTCCTGCGAATGTTGTTGAAAAACTCGAAGTTTTCGCGTGTCCGTATAACGGGACAATGTGTTCCCGCCTCTGTTTCACGCTGCGGCTTTGGCCTGGATTGG
>NZ_QHLQ01000037.1 GCF_011813015.1 Parasedimentitalea denitrificans
AAACCCAGTCGTTTGCCTCAGGGGCAAACCAAACAGCACTTTGATCGTCAGACAAGCTTGTATCGCGGCATCATTATAAGACTGCTGACGTCCCCTCCTGCCAGATGGCGTCGCGTCCCATGCCATCTCTGCATCAAACCAGATCGACAGCGAACCGCGCTGTTTTAGGGCTAGGTTGTAGTCTGACCAGTTCCTGGTCTTGTAAGTCGTCGGTGTCCACCTGCTCATGAACCCCAACTATCACGCTGGATTCATACAGTGAATCCCATCAACCGATTTGTGCAACAAAGCCCAATGCACTATAAAGCCTCACAAAAGCCGTCATGATCCAACGGGAGTCCAAGTTGCAGCATTCGACTCACTTTGCTTTTAGCTCGTCAATTACCCCTTGATATCTCAATCTGCATGTTACGAGCCTATAAAGCAGGGGGGATGCACTTGGTGTTGGCTTGTCGACGCTGAATTGGTGGATCACTGGACCTGTCGCGCTTTAGTGTCGTCCCAGTGCTCGTTTAAGCCGCCTTCCGTTCGAAGGCGACAGGACTTTTCCAGCCCAGTGCTGAGTGCCTACGGCGCGGGTTGTAGAAGCCGTTGATGTAATCAAAGATAGCCATCTCAGCCTCCCGCCGCGTTTCCCGTGACCGACGCCAGATCAGCTCTGCCTTGATGGTTTTGAAAAAGGTCTCAACAGCTGCATTGTCATAGCAATTACCTTTGCCACTCATCGATACCTTGAAGCCATGCTGCCGCAGAATTTTCTGATAGTCATGCGAACAATATTGGCTGCCGCGATCCGTATGGTGCAGGCAACCATTGGACGGCGACCCGAACGCGATGGCCATATTCAATACCGGATCACAAGGTCACGCTTCATCCTGTTTGAGACTGCCCAGCCAATAACGCGCCGGGATTGCAGATCTAGGATCACCGTCAGATACACCCACCCCTCGCGGGTCCAGACATAACCGATATCGCCAGCCCATTTTTGGTTTGGACGTTCCGCTGCGCAGTCGCGGTCCAGAAGGTTTGGCGCATATTGAACTTGTGGTCACTGTCCGTTGTGACCTTGTGTTTGCTCGTTCTGACAACTGAAATGCCGTTCTGGCGCATCAACCTGCCAATACGACGATACCCAACATCCAGACCGTTTTCCTTCAATTCTTCGGTCATCCGTGGCCTGCCATAGCTGTCCAAGCTGAGACGGGACTGCTCCTTGATGTGCGCCAGAGTGACCAGATCAGATCGTTGCCAACGGCTGGCAGGACGATTGCGGAATGTCCGTAGACCACGCGTTCTGGCGCCAACAACCACACACAAGCGATTGGCAGCAAAGTCGGATCTGTGTTCTTCAACGAACCAAAATCTCATTGCATTAGACCCGCGAAGAACTGGGTTGCCTTTTTTAGAATTTCCCTCTCCTTCTTGAGAAGCTGGACTTCACGTCGAAGTCGGTCATTCTCCTTGGCGAGGTCTAAGCCCTCTTTCGAAATCACGTCTGTAACTCGATGGGCCGTGATCCACTTGTTCAGCGTCGACATCCCGACACCCAGATCATCCGCCACCTGCTTACGCGTCAGCCCAGTGGTCAATGTGATCCGCACCTTGGCGGAATTCGTCCGTCCGTCTCAGTCCCATACTCCATCGCCCTTGGTGCAATAAATGCTAGCAAAGGAGCGGCATCAAACCGTTACAGGCCCAAAGTACTTAATCAGGCAGTGGAGTTCTAAAACAATCAATGAGATTCTTTCGTAGAGCGCTAGTGAGCTATCCGGAGACATTTGGTTTGGTGTTTTCAAGTAAAAGAGTATTCAAGGCTATCAGCAATAGGCACAGCCCTGAATACCACTATCAGGTCGTATTAACCGCGACGGCGACGTCCACCTCCGCGGCGGCCACGGCCTTCTTCCCCACCTTTCGATGGAGCCTTGTTAGAGCTGATCCACTCGCTTCCATGTGGGTCATTGTTCGTTAGCAAATTTGCCGCCCGAATGGCGGTCATTTCGCTTCCCGCGCGTGGCTTGGTTGATCCCATTCCGAACATCGATACAAACGCTTCATCGTCCATGCCAGCAGGCAGAACAATACCGGCCGCTTCAACCTCAGCTTTTTTCTCTGCGATTTTCTTTTGGGAAATCGGAAGCGCAACCGGATTCATGATGGCACTGGTCATTCCTGCACCCATCGCCATCGGCAGAAATGCATTATTTATTCCGTGGCGGTTTGGCAAACCAAACGAAACATTGGAGGCGCCACATGTGGTATTAACCCCCAACTCATCCCGAAGACGGCGCACCAAGGCGAACACTTGCTGTCCTGCAGTAGCCATGGCACCAATTGGCATAACCAAGGGATCCACAACAACATCGTGGGCCGGGATCCCAAAATCAGCCGCCCGCTCGACAATTTTTTTAGCGACTGCAAAGCGAACGTCGGGATCTTCAGAGATGCCAGTATCGTCGTTAGAAATTGCAACAACTGGCACGTTGTATTTTTTCACCAGCGGAAGCACTAGCTCAAGACGGTCTTCCTCGCCCGTGACTGAGTTCAGTAGCGGGCGCCCTTCAGCCTCTGCCAAACCGGCCTCTAGAGCACCAGGTACCGAGCTGTCAATGCACAACGGAACGTCGACCAAACCTTGAACCATGCGAACTATTTTGGCCATCAATGGCGGCTCAGTCTCGTTTGGGTTTGGGTTGGAGTTATAGACAACACCCGCATTAATATCGAGAATGTTGGCCCCAGCCAACACCTGCGCTACAGCGTCTTTCTCAACGGTCGAGAAATCGCCAGCCTCCAGCTCGGCTGCCAGCTTTTTGCGGCCGGTAGGATTGATCCGCTCACCAATCACGCAGAACGGTTCATCAAAGCCAAGAACAGCGGTTTTAGTTTTAGATTCTACAACAGTACGGGTCATTATTGATCCTTAGGAGTTGACTGGCTTTGCAGAAGCACCGCCATTTTTAATAGCCCAGTTGGCATTGGCCTTGATGCCGCCAAGAGGGAAAAAGTGCACATTTGTAATGTTAAAGTCCGGATTGGCCACCTTGTGCGCAGCAAGCTTCTCGATCACATCCGTTGGCTCGTAGGGCAGCAACAGCTTGGTAACGTCCATCGCACGTTTTTGCAGCACTTTGAGTGAGGGCCCAACGCCACACGCGATAGCAAACTTGATCAATGTCTGAAGTTTGGCAGGGCCTGCGATACCGATGTGGATAGGGATATCGACCCCGGCAGCACGAATAGCATCAGCCCATTCAATTATCGGATCCGCTTCAAAAGCGAACTGGGTCGCCAATGCCATCTTGGCGTCTGTACGTTCCGAAAACTTTTGTTTCCATAAAAGGGCTTCTAGGACATTCTTATCGGAACCATCGGGGTCAATATCCTTGTTCCCTTCGGGATGACCCGCAACATTCAAATGGGTAAACCCAGCCTTGTCGAACAATCCGGTTTCCAACAATTGCATTGAGCTTTCAAAATCACCCAACGGTGTTTTCACTCCTCCTGCAAGCAGCAGGGCCTGCTTGACGTCGGCCTCGCCTTGATAGCGCTCAACCCAATCCGCCAGTGTCGACTTATCCTGGATAATTCGTGCGGGGAAATGTGGCATAACCGGAAAACCCTGGTTATTCAGGCGCTTGGCGGTCGAAACCATTTCCTCAATTGGCGTGCCATCAATATGAGCGATATAAACACGCGTGCCGACGGGCAGCAAATCACGAAAATCTTCGATCTTAGCGGCTGTTCGGGGCATTACCTCAATCGAATACCCCTGAAGAAATGCCTCAACATGAGCCTTGGCAGGCTCAACACCGCCAAGATCACGTTTCTTGAAGTTTAACAAAGCCATAAAGACCTCCCATATTCGTGCCGAGCCTAGGCCCATCCGTCGTTTTGAATCAGTATCTTAAGGCGGCTTTGATCATACTCGGACTCAAGTCGCTTGGCTTCGGAGACCACAATATCTGCTGCATCCCCATCCATCGAATACGGTTCTGCCTTTCGCCACTCTGCTAGATAAGCATCTGCGTCTTTCGCATTTACTTTCATGGCCGCGCGATCGATTGCTTGTTCGAACCGCTCCTCGAGCTGATGTTTAGCGCCCCGGCGACCTCTTCCTACGATAACCTGAGCCGGTATATCGCGCCAGTAGACTACAGTAACCTCAGGCATTGCCGTACTTCCCTTCAGATAACTCTGTTACTTGCAGTCTTAGTGCGCCTATGGGCAGCGCGTAAGTCGGATTTCGACAGACCGTGAGTTCAGAGCGACGTTTTCAATACTTGGAAATTACATTTTTACCTGTGCAAAGGCCACAGGTCGGAATCGTCATTATATTCATCTGGTTTATGAGTTTGATAGGGAAACCAATGCGCCAAGTTATCGGCAGGCTCTTACAGTACCTTGCGCGCACCCGCCCGCGCACCTATGGTCAAAGTAACACGATAATCGGAGGGCGTGACACATGGCGCCCAGGCGTTCTAATGGTACCGGCGCGTTCCCCAAGGTGGTCGAGCCTCCTGTACCAGCCCGCCCCAATCCCGACGCTTTGTATGCAGCGTTGGATTTGGGTACAAATAGCTGCCGGATGCTGATTGCCCAACCCAAGGGTAGCGGCTTCCATGTAGTGGATAGCTTTTCCAAGTCAGTGCAGCTCGGCGCTGGATTGGAGCGGACCGGACGCTTGTCTCGGTCTTCGATGGCGCGCACCATTCAAGCATTGCGGATTTGTCAGCAGAAACTTCGCAGAAACCGGGTTTCGCATATGCGTCTGGTGGCTACCGAAGCCTGCCGTAGAGCAAAGAACTCCCGTGAGTTCATTCGCCAAGTTAAACGTGAAACCGGGCTGACCCTAGAAATCATCCAGCCAGAAGAAGAAGCTCGGTTGGCGGTGATTTCTTGTGCCCCGTTGGTGTCAACACAAACGGAGCAGCTGCTGGTTGTTGATATCGGCGGCGGCTCCACTGAACTGGTGTGGATCGACATTTCTTCCGTTCCTCGGCGTGATCGGCCTGCCGCAATTATGCGGTTGCACAGTGGATTCAATTCTAACGACAGCCTGTTTCCGAACGCAAAAGTAGTGGATTGGATTTCCGTCCCATTGGGTGTTGCTACGTTACGCGACCAATTCATAGACGTCGACGATGATGCAGCACGGTTTGCTCTCATGAGTTGGTTCTTTGAGGAAAACCTTTCTGAATTCGCACCTTACAAAGACCAACAAGATCGCGCTGGGTTTCAGATAGTTGGGACATCAGGCACTGTTACAACCGTTGCTGCATCCCACCTCGGCCTCAAGCGATACGATAGAACCAAAGTAGATGGCCTTCGAATGACCAGTGATCAAATTGATCGAGTTATAAGAGGCTACCTTGATTTGGGTCCATTAGGCCGAAGGCGTGATCCTCGCATCGGAGAGGACCGTCAGGCTCTTATCATGTCAGGCTCAGCAATTTTGCAAGCATTGCTCCGGTGTTGGCCAACCGACCGCTTATCCGTTGCTGACAGGGGCTTACGCGAGGGTCTTCTTTATGCACAGATGAGCGCGGCTGGAGTATTGGACGATAGCCCATTCTAACATGCAAGGGTTTACCTAGATGCAAGGGTCGACCCGGATCCAAACCTAGCTGCGTCCGACCAGATATCTCTTAAAATCAATCTTCTGACATTCATTTCTCCAACGAACTCAGCTATTCCTTTGGCCTAGGGCGTGGTCTATTCCCAGTTAGGCGACCAATCAAACACACCTCGTGGCGTCGCTCTCCTCCCAACCTGCCTCCCAACCAACCAACGTCGTATAGCGAGACATTACTATTGAAAGCTCATTCGCTCACTTTGTTATTAGGACCTGCAACTTTACTTTATAAAGTCGAGGAGCGAGGCACACATGGCCAAAGGCCGAACATACAATCTCGCCTGCCCAATCGACCGTACCGGCATCGCTGCAAACCTTCTGGCAAATAGACTCAGTGCCTTGACCGCGGACAATCTGGTCAACAAAAAAGACGGCAAGCACGGAACTAAGCTATACCAACTCACCGAACTCGGACGTAAAACCAGCGATCTTCTGTTTGAGTTAGCGAAACTAGGAACACAGTTTGAACCGAAAGGAGATGTCAGCTCTAGAGAAAACATTCGTGCAATCGCAGTCATTTTAGGAACAGCCTGCAAGCTCGCGCTTGCTCCCCACCAAGATTTGGTTGCAACGTTTAATGTTGACGACGAACAGCTTACTCTCATTGTGAAATTTGGTTCAGTGAATGTGTACAGTCACACCGTACTTTCACCCGATTTGGAACTCGATACCAATAATGAAGCCATTCTCAAGTTCCTAGAAACCAAAATGACATTTGAATATTTTGCCGCCGAACATTGCAAAATAACTGTGCACACCATTGGTAAAGAGTATGAGTTCATGGCACTCATGATGGCTGCGCAATCGCATTTACAGGGGTAAAACCCCTTTTCCTTTGTGTCGCGTTAGCCTAAATCGACCTATACCTCATCAGGGCTTTCAAAACTTGGCCGCCTGACGGAAAGAAATGGACCATTGAGATGACTAAAACACCAACCGGCAAGAATACATCAGGTCGTGGTCAACGCGATCTCAAGGTCAAGGTTAAGACCGCACGTGGTCGGACGCTAAGCTCAAGTCGCTGGCTGCAGCGTCAGTTAAATGACCCCTACGTCAAACGCGCCCAAGCAGAAGGTTACCGAGGAAGAGCGGCTTATAAGATCATGGAAGTTGACGATAAATTTCGTTTTCTAGTTCCTGGTGCGCGCGTCGTTGACCTTGGCTGCGCTCCAGGTGGCTGGTGCCAAGTAGCGGTAAAACGCGTAAATGCATTGGGCGAGAAAAAAGGCAAAGCAGTCGGTACTATTCTGGGTGTTGACCTGCAGGAAATGGAAAGCCTTGCCGGCGCTGAGCTACATCAACTTGATTTCATGGATGATGGAGCGGATACGCAGGTCAAAGAATGGCTGGGCGGCAAAGCAGATGTTGTCATGTCGGATATGGCAGCAGCCAGCTGCGGCCATAAACAAACCGACCACCTTCGAATTATTTCACTTTGTGAGACTGCGGCCTACTTCGCTTTCGATGTGCTCGAAAATGGAGGAACTTTCGTCGCTAAGGTTCTGGCTGGGGGAGCTGAAGGTGAATTGCAAAAGGTTCTAAAGCAGAAGTTCACCAAGGTTATGTACATGAAGCCCCCATCATCTCGCTCAGACAGTTCTGAGAAATTTGTTGTTGCCATGGGATTTAGGGGAGAGAGTTAAGCTCTTCGACCATCTGATTGCTTTAAGGAACGCTCCGCCAATGCGCGAAACATCAGGGTCTCTCCTAGCTCACCCTCACTTCGTTTGGATACTCTAAGCCTGACTGAAACCTGATCTGCCACATTCTTTTGGCGTATCAGCTCAAACAGTTGCGAATGCCGAATTTTTGCACTTAACCGCGTCATCAGATCCCCTTTCCATCCTAGAAATGGTCCACTTTATGGTTAAAGTGTAGGTAACAACTATGCCTAGGGGATGGCCGAATTGAGGCAATTTCGCCATTTTTCCTCTGGCGAAATCTTATCGAGTTCACTCAGCAGACCACGACGCTATATCGACGACGTACCTTAGCGTTTCTTTGGGTCTAAAGCCTGGATTAATGCACCGTTGAACTCAGCTCCCAAAATTAGGATCGCTGCGTTAAGATAGAGGAAAATCAGCGCGGCCATTGCCCCAGCCAGTCCGGCATAGGTTGCAGAGTATCGTGCAAACCCGCTTACATAAACAGAAAACCCCCAACTCGCCGCCCACCACATTACTACGGTCAAGATCGCTCCTGGCAGAATGTGACGCACTTTATGTATGTGCCCGGGCAACCAGATGTGGCAGGCCAAGACCGCTACCAGCGGGGCAGCCGCCACCAACAACCCGTTCAAACCACCCTCCCAGCCAATTCCAACCGTTAACTGCGGAAAGAAATCTGCCAAATAACGAGCACTTAAGGGTAGCAGAAATTCAAAAAATGCAGTCGCCATGATGCCCCCCCCCCCGAGAACTACGAAAGCTAGGCATAATAATCGGCATTTCCAAAATGGACGGGGGTCGTCATCGCGATACGCCTGAACCATAGCCAAGCGAACTGCATCAACGCCATTTGAAGCAAAGTACAGGGCAAAGACACCACCCAAGGTCATCAACCTTGAATTAGACGCCTCCAGGACGGCGTAAAGCTCGCTCACAATTGGTTCGGCAACGGCGGGTGGCCATGCACCAAAAACAAGGTCAACCATATCCTCTAGCTGCACATCTTGTGACAGCATTCCTGCCACCGCCCCGGCCAAGGCCACAGTAAACAGTACAAAAGGGAATAGTGCCAACATCATGGACATTGCAATATGGCTACTTAGCACCCAGCCTTGCTTGCGATGAAACCGCTTCGCTGCAGCCAATAAAGCGCGAGGAAACAATATGTAAAGTGGCTTCTGCATCAGAAAAAGCACCAATCTGTCTAACTGTTCGGGAGCCGGGCACGAGCTAGTATCCCGTCTGACACCCGTTTGCTCCACATAAGTCGAGAATTACATTAAGAAGCAACCGCATTATTCAATCCATTTCCTTGGAATTCCGCGTCAATAGATTTTCGCACTTCTGAAAAAGTCATTATTTTGTAGCAATATTTTTATGACAAAGGCATGATTTTAGTTAACTTCTAATTCTTTTGAGATGATCCGACATCTCGCTTTTTCGGATCATGCAGCTGCTAAACGTTTGTAAAGCCGGGGCAAAACACATGCTGTCGATCACCCTTAGCACTCTGATGGTTTTAACCACGTGGATTGCTGCTGGTTTTTTTGCACTCAGCGCAGCTCGAACAGCCCGAACTCCTCAGGGGGCAATGGGTTGGGTTGTTTTCTTGCTCTCACTCCCAGTTATCGCCCTGCCCGCCTATATGTTTTTTGGTCACCACAGATTCAAAAGCTATCGTGACGCAAGACGCCAATCAGCTCGCACAGTTCAGGGAATCAAGGATTTCTCTCATAACTATGCAGTTAATCCTGAAGCGTTGCAGGTTAATCCAGCCCCTTTTGAAGCCGTAGCGGGACTTCCAGTTTGTTGTGGAAACGGGTTTGAGCTGTTAATAAACGGAAAGGATGCTTTTAGTCGTATTTTCAACGCTATAGATGCTGCCGAAGACTATGTATTAGTACAATTTTATATTGTGCGCGATGATGGTTTAGGCAGACGTTTAAGGGACCATATGCTTGCCGCAACCGAACGCGGAGTGGCCGTTTGGTTCATTACAGACTCAGTTGGAAGTCATTCACTGCCGCATAGCTATTCAGCCAGACTTCAGGAAGCAGGGATTAACTTAGTGGACCCCAGAACACGGCGCGGCCCAAAGCACAGGTTCCTCCTCAACTTTCGAAATCACAGAAAGACAGTCATTATAGACGGAAAGGTTGGGTTTACGGGTGGGCTAAATGTCGGTGACGAGTATTTGGGAAAAGATCCTAGCTTTGGTGCCTGGAGAGACACCAATGTTCGAATTACTGGACCCGCGGTACTTCAACTTCAATTGTCTTTTGCAGAGGATTGGCATTGGCTAACCGAGGAGCATTTGCTGGACCTTCTGGACTGGACTGCACAACTATCAAAACAGAACTTCGCAGCACTAATTATCGCAACCGGCCCAGGAGACAGCACCACTGAGACTGGTTCCATGATGTTCTTCTCTGCCATCTCGGCGGCAAAGGAGAGAATTTGGATCACTTCCCCCTATTTTGTACCTGATCTGGACGTCCTCTCAGCACTTAAACACGCGGCACTGAAAGGGCTAGATGTTCGCATTCTGTTGCCAGACAACATTGATCATTATGCGCCTTGGCTGGCTGCATATTCTTACTTTGATGACCTGCGCGCAGCAGGAGTTAGGATTTTTCGTTACAATCAAGGATTCATGCATCAAAAGGTCGTTCTAATCGATGAGTCCATCGCAGGTATTGGTACTACCAACCTAGACAATCGTTCGTTCCGGTTGAATTTCGAAACGATGGCTTTTTTCTTCGACAGAAATGCAGCCCAACAGGTCTCAAGGATGCTTGAAACCGACTTTACGCATGCATTTGAGATAATCGAGGGACTAGACCAGCAGAAACTTCTAATCCGTCTCGCTGCTCCAGTTGCGAGGCTTTTCGCTCCTGTTCTTTAACTGTCTCGATCAACAGTCTGATCTACAGTCTGATCTACAGCAAAAACCTTACCAATAGCACCGACGAGAAACGCTGTACTGATACCAAAACCAAGTAGCCCTGTAACAGCTGAAAAAGCCGCGAATATCCGAAGCCCTGGGCCCAAAACAACATCCCCATAGCCCAACGTCGTATAGGTCACCAAAGAGAAGTATACGGCAGTGTTCCAGTCCGGCAGCGCGCCAGACAGAACAAATCCGGAAGACCATATCCAAACCTGCAGAGTATGCGCAAACAAAACAAACGACAGTGAGATGAAGATTAGAAAAGCTGTGTGTCGTGGCTTTAACGAGTCATTAAACCTACTGGAGAACCGCGCTAGTGCCTTGGCACACAATAGTAAAATTGCGGTTTCCAGAATCAAGCATAAAATTAGAACAAGGCTTCCCCACAAGAGCTGCTGATGTAACGCCATGCCTCATTCCTTTTAAATCCGCCTACTGCAATGATACGGAATAAGTATAATCTAAAATATCAGCGCGCCAGACTGTTCTGGACAGTTTCTGCTATCAAGTATTCACTTACTGAGATCTAGTACAGATGTAGGCAACTAGGAGATGATAGCGTCATGCTGCTGAGTGTCCGAAGTGTTAGCAAACGTTATTCAGACTCCCCTGAAACACGGGCAGTGCTTTGCGATGTTTCAGTCGAACTAAAGGCTGGGACCAGCGTTGCGCTAACTGGTGAAAGTGGGTCAGGGAAAAGCACCCTGTTAAACCTAATCGCTGCCCTAGATCATTACGATAGTGGGGATATCAGTATCGATGGAACCAGCCTAACCGGGCTTTCGGACAAGGCGCGTTCCATGATGCGTCGAACCGAGGTTGCGCTGGTTTTTCAGCAGTTTAACCTTATCCCTTCACTCACTGTAGAGCAGAATCTTTCGCTACATGCTAGACTAGGCGGTAGATTAGATTTGGAGTGGATTTCCACACTAACACAGCGTCTGGGCCTTTCAGATCTTGTTGACCGCTATCCAGAACAGATTTCAGGTGGACAGCAGCAACGTGTAGCCATTGGGAGGGCTCTGGCGGTTCGTCCAAAGCTCCTTCTTGCCGATGAACCTACTGGAAACTTGGACGAAACGACCAGTTCTGAGGTAATGAAACTGCTGATGGAACTGATCCAGACCAGTGGGGCCTCTCTGTTTCTTGTGACACACTCTTCGAGAATTGCCTCACAATTGGAACGTCAAATACATTTGAGCGAAGGAAGCCTTCAATGAAACGCGCTACATTTGGCGCATTGATATCACATTGGCAAAAGCATCCATTGCAGCTACTTGCACTGGTTGTCGGACTGGCAATAGCAACGGCCTTATGGTCTGCTGTTCAGGCTATTAACAGCGAGGCTCGGGCATCCTACGCACGCGCTTCAGCTCAACTAGGTTTTTCTGGTTTGGATGTTCTGATCCCAGAAAATGGAACAATTCCAGTTACTAGCTATGTAAATTTGCGGCGCGCTGGGTGGAAGCTGGCCCCTGTTATTGAGGGGCGATGGCGGCTTCCCAAAGGATCCGTCAGACTTATTGGGATTGATCCACTGAGCCACCCATCTGCTTCTGCTCTAACAGATGCTACAACATTCAAATTAGTTAATCTGACTTCACCATTACAAATATTCCTCCACCCTAATACGAAGGAAAAATTAGACGGCATTCCCGATTTACCACCGATTACCCTGACTGATAGCCTGCCGACGGGAGTTGTACTAACTGACATCTCCATAGCAGAACAACTGTTGACCCATCACGGGCAGCTCTCTCGATTGATAGTTTTGCAGAACAAGTCAATAGGCTTGACGCCGTTGGCAGTTCTGGCACCAAACCTAATTCTTCAATCGGCGAACGGCTCACAAACAGGACGTCTCGCGGATAGTTTCCACCTTAACTTAACCGCTTTTGGTTTTCTGTCATTTGCGGTTGGCCTTTTCATAGTGCAGGGCACAGTCGGTTTGGGGATAGAGCAAAGACGCAATTTGTTCAGAACACTAAGAGCCATGGGCCTCTCCCTAAATCAATTGGTAGTATTGCTACTAAGCGAACTCGTGTTAGTTGCTCTGACTGCAGGCGGAATAGGCTTGATACTTGGATACCTCCTGGCAGGTGCTCTCCTTCCAGACGTTAGTTCAACATTAAATGGCATTTATGGCGAGTCCGTCGAGGGTGAGTTAGCGTTGCGACCATCTTGGGTTCTTTCAGGGCTTGGAATGGCACTCTTTGGAACCGCGCTGGCCAGTGGCCATGCATTTGCAAGTTTTTACAAAATGCCAATTCTAACGATACCAGGATTTCAATCGCGCGCACACACAGCTGGAACTGGTTACAAAATGATGGCAATCACTGGCAGCGGTCTGATCGTGACGGGCGGTATCGCGATGGTGCTGTTTGATGGGCTATTAGTTGGTTTCGCCCTACTGGCAGGGTTGATGTTGGGATCAGCCCTACTTCTTCCACTACTACTGTCGAAAATTCTAACCATAGCGGAAAAAGCTGCGAGTGGCGCTCTATCTGAGTGGGTCTGGGCGGATATGCGAGCGCAACTCCCGGGTGTTTCACTTGCAATGATGGCTTTGATGTTAGCACTCGCGACCAATATTGGCGTCGGAACAATGGTTTCCAGCTTTCGCCTCACCTTCCTTGGCTGGATGAACCAACGATTTTCATCAGAAATATATGTGTCAGTGAATAATGACGAACAAGCTAGCGAATTGGTAAACTGGCTTGACTCACGGGGTGTCACCTCACTTCCAATACGTTGGGCCGAAATTTCAAGTATGGGTATTCCAATACGGGTTTATGGAGCTATGGATCATTCCAGATACCGGAAGAACTGGCCAGTTCTGCAGGCCGTGGAAACTCTCTGGGACGATGTGTTTATTGGCTCAGGAGCCCTAATAAATGAACAGCTAGCCCGTCGCCTGAATTTGTGGCCAGGAGACGAGCTTGCACTTTCAACAGATTGGAAAGTAACGGTTTCCGGCGTCTATTCAGACTACGGAAATCCACATGGTCAAGTTTTAGTCTCATTGTCAAACCTACTTCATAATGTGCCTGATGTCCCTAACCGCCAATTCGGCTTGAAACTGCCTTTAAAAGAAGTCCCAGCCTTAATGAAGGAGCTTCAAGAAGACTTTGATTCCAGAGATATTCTCGCCATTGATACAACCGATATCAAAGCAAGATCCCTTGCTGTCTTTGATCGGACTTTCATTGTGACCGGAGCTTTGAATTTGCTTACCTTAGGAGTAGCAGGCTTCGCTATACTGACTAGCTTACTGACACTCTGGAACATTCGGTTACCTCAGCTAGCGCCGATTTGGGCATTAGGAGTAACTAGGCGACAGTTGGCATGGTTAGAATTGCTACGTAGCCTCGCACTTGCCACTTTGGCAGCAGTTTTGGCGTTGCCACTTGGCCTTCTTCTGGCTTGGGTGTTGTTATCTATCATCAATGTCGAAGCATTTGGCTGGAAACTTCCAATGTTTCTATTTCCGATGGACTGGTTGCGACTGCTTGGGCTCGCGTGGATTGCGGCTATTATAGCGGCAGCGTTCCCTGCATTTAAGCTGGCGCGTATAAAACCTTCGGAACTCCTAGAGGTATTTGCCCATGAGCGTTAAGCTACTGCTTGTTTGCTCAATCGCTTGCTATCCACTTATTGGCTCAGCTCAAGGGTATGCCGGGCTCGGAACTCAAGTTTCTGGCTTTTCTAACCCTGACAGATCGCAGGCTCTGAAATTTCCACATGATCATGGTGCTCACCCTGATTTTCGCGTTGAATGGTGGTATTTGACGGCCAATCTTAAAGGAACTGATGGTCGTGAATATGGTGTTCAATGGACGCTTTTCCGTTCAGCCTTGAGCGCTGGAAATCCTGATGGATGGTCCAACCCTCAGATCTGGATGGGGCATGCAGGAGTAACCACCCCAGAGGACCATCACTTTGATGAACGTTTGGCCAGAGGCGGAATCGGACAGGCGGGGGTAGCAACCCAACCGTTCACAGCTTGGATAGACAATTGGGAGCTTACTAGCCCAGATGAAACACTTAATAATCTGACGGTTACATCAAGTAGTGAATCTTTCGCCTATGATCTGTCAATGAGTGCGAACGGTCCGTTGGTTCTACATGGGGATAACGGCTATTCAGTAAAATCAGCAAACGGCCAAGCCAGCCATTACTACTCGCAGCCACATTACGAAGTCACTGGAGTACTAGCCCTTGCGGACCGTTCAGTGGAGGTCTCAGGTCAAGGGTGGTTAGATCGTGAGTGGTCAAGCCAACCCTTAGAAGAAGATCAAAGTGGCTGGAACTGGTTTTCGCTTAGCTTCGAAAGCGGAGATAAACTGATGGGCTTTATTCTTCGAAGTGAGAATGGTGACTTTACCTCAGGCACTTGGATTGATGCCGACGGGCACGCGGCACCACTGCAACCTGGCGCATTCCAAGCGGCACCGTTGGATTACGCATTAGTTGAAGATCGAACTATTCCAGTTGAATGGCAAATTACCTTACATGAGAAACAAATATCAGTCACAATTCAACCAGTTAACAGGCAAAGTTGGATGGGTACATTGTTCCCGTATTGGGAGGGGCCAGTCACAATATCAGGAAGCCATACTGGCCGTGGATATCTGGAGATGACTGGATATGAATAAGGGCGCCGAAAGGCGCCCTTATTCTGCTTTTTATCGAACGACAAAGACCGAGCAATCCGAGTGCCGGACAACTCTGGCCGCGTTGGGTCCGAGCAGATAGTCCTGTAAATCTGGCTTGTGAGCGCCGATCACAATCAAATCTGCGCCAGCAGCTTTGGCTGTTTTCAAGATCTCTTGATACGCTGTTCCAGTTGCTACCAAATGGCGGACTTTTCCATTCAGCTCAGCCCCTAACGCATGCTCACAAACTTCCCGCAAATGTGCAGACGTTTCTTTGACCGCCTTTTCGTGGTGATGCTCTTCGAAGAAACCTGAAACCCAGCTTTCGCCGAAATCGGGCAGAACAGTCACCACGTCAAGCTGTGCATTGTCTAGTTCAGCCAGCTTAGCCGCCTGAACCAAGACCTTGTCAACAATCTCAGCATTACCAAGATCGACCGCACAAAGGATAGACTTACTCATGCTGGCACTCCTTCTTTGCTGGCTCGGCCGCGCTGCAACATTGCAATTACACCGAGCAACAGAAGCGCAGGCAAAAACACCAGTTCTTTGGGCAGCTGATCAGCAGGAGCTAGTACTGCGGTGATTTGCACAGGCTCATCACCATAGAAGTCAAAGCTCTCGATCTTGGTCGATACTGGAGTACCAAACATTGGCTCATCAAGTTTCATAAGCCCGTCTTCTTCCAACAACATGAACCCGTATGCATCGGCGCGGGACTGTCCGTCGCCCTCACCCTCGATAATCATGACCAACGTTGTTGATTTGATTTTAGAGGTATCAAAGTCAGGGCCCTGGACTGTAATCCTCAACTCTGATCCGGGTTCGGCTGCGCTAATTGCCTGTACTATTTCAGTGGGCGCAACTTCACTATGAGCCGGCATTAGCCTATCCATAAAGAAATCTGGCCTGAACAAGACAAAAGCAACCAGTACCAAGCCAACACTCTCATAGATCCGAGAACGTGTAAGGAAGTATCCCATTGTACCAGCCGTAAATACAAGGATGGCAATGGTTGCGGATATCGCAACGATAACACCTTGCACCAATGTTACATCTATCAACAACAAATCAGTATTGAAGATGAATACAAACGGCAGTGCCACAGTTCGCAGGCTATAGAAGAATGCGATAAACCCGGTTTTAATCGCGTCGCCGCCTGATACCGCCGCGGCGGCAAAGCTAGCCAGCCCGACAGGCGGTGTCACATCCGCCATAATGCCAAAGTAGAACACAAACAGGTGTACGGCGATCAGCGGCACAACCAGCCCCGATTGCGCACCCAGTTCAACAACAACACCTGCCATCAGCGAACTGACAACAATGTAGTTAGCAGTTGTTGGAAGCCCCATACCCAGAACAAGAGATAAGAGCCCAACAAGAACCAGCATCAGGATCAAATTACCACCGGAAAGGAACTCAACCAGATCGGCCATTACCTGACCGATACCAGTCAGAGTCACCGTACCAACGATAACACCGGCCGTGGCAGTGGCCAGAGCAATGCCGATCATGTTGCGTGCGCCCTCGATCAAACCATCCCAAAGATCCACCATGCCTTCTTTAACGGCATTGGCTGTTTCGCTTTCACCGCGGAACATGGATTTGATAGGTTTCTGCGTCAACAGAATCACGAATAGTAGCGCAGTTGCCCAAAACGCAGACAGACCTGGAGACTTCTGTTCGATCATCAAGAAGTAGACCAACACGATGATCGGCAGGAGGTAATGCAACCCAGCTTTGTAGATCTCAGACACAACCGGTAGTTCAACCACCTTGGCATTCGGATCATCTGGAACCAGATCTTCTACACCTGAAGCAACCCACAGCAACGCGACGTATGTCACAGCTACGATTGCTGACATAACAATGCTTGAAACACCCGGCATTAGATAAGCAACCAGCTGAACGGGGTATTTGACACCATAACAAAGTGCTGCAAAACCAGCGAAGAACAAGGCCATTCCGCCGATGGTTCTACCCATTGACACAACGCGATTGCCAAGAGTTGGCATGTTGCGCTTCACAGCTTCCAAATGCACGATGTAGACAAGCGCAATGTAGGAAATTGTTGCTGGCAGGAAGGCATGAGTGATCACTTCGACATAAGAAATGCCGACATATTCCACCATAAGGAAAGCCGCAGCCCCCATTACCGGTGGCATAATTTGCCCGTTGACCGATGACGCAACCTCAACCGCACCCGCTTGTTCACTAGAGAACCCAACACGTTTCATCAGCGGAATGGTGAAGGTACCAGTCGTTACAACGTTAGCAATTGACGAACCCGAGATCAGACCAGTAGCAGCAGAACCAACGACGGCAGCTTTAGCAGGACCACCACGCAAGTGGCCAAGTGCGCCAAAGGCCATCTTGATAAAGTAGTTGCCCGCGCCCGCTTTGCTTAGCAGCGCGCCAAACAACACAAACAAGAAGACAAATTTGGTCGAAACGCCAAGCGCAATACCAAAGACCCCTTCCGAAGTGATCCACATATGGCTCATTGCCTTCTTCAGACTGGCGCCTTTCCAGCGAATTACGTCTGGTAAGCCATCCCACGAGCCGAAGAAAACATAACCAAGGAATATCACTGCAATGATCGCCATAGCTGGTCCCAAAGCACGACGGGCTGCTTCGAACAGCAGGACCAGTCCGATTAGTGCAAACCACTTGTCCACGTCGTCGGCCAGGCCACCGGAGTTCACCACTTTTTGGTAGAAGATATAGCCATATAGCGCGATGAACGCACCGCCGATGGCCATAATCCAATCTTGGATTGGAACGAAATTCCTCGGACTGGTCTTCAGCATTGGATAGGCTGTGTAGGCAAGGAAAATAGCAAATGCCAAATGGATTTGCCGTGAGTTATTCACCACGCTTCCCGGTAACAAGACGTTGGAAAGCGGTGAGGCCAGAATGACCTGAAACACCGACCAGATTACCGCAACAATTGCCAAAAACAGCCCGATCGACCCTGGAGGGTTCCTCGCGCCGGCATCCGAAGACGCCACCAGATCTTGCAATTCTTCTTCGGTAAGCGGCCGATTTTCATGAACATCAGATGTCATGGATAATCTCCCCTATGGCCGTCGTTTGTACGCGGCCTTGATTTTGACGCCTCAGTCCCCCGGGCGTGAAACGGGGCGCTAAAAGCGCCCCGTCAGAACTTTAGATTGGATTATTCAATCCAACCTTGCTCTTTGTAGTACTTCGCAGCACCGGCGTGCAGCGGAGCAGACAGACCAGCAGTTGCCATTTCTTCTGGCTGAAGGTTAGCGAACGCTGGGTGCAGCTTGCGGAACGCGTCGATGTTTTCAAAAACTGACTTAACAACGGTGTACACAGCTTCCTCAGAAACGGCATCCGAGGTTACAAAAGTTGCGCCAACACCAAAGGTTGCTGTGTCCGCATCCGAGCCACGGTACATACCTCCTGGGATTTTGGCTGTACGATAGAACGCATTGTCGTCGATCAAGCCGGTAACGGCATCGCCATCAACGGTAACCAGAACGGAATCACAGGCTGTTGTGGCTTCCTGGATGGAGCCCGACGGGTGACCAACGGTGTAAACCATGGCGTCGATCTGGTTGTCACACAGCGCAGCGGACTGCTCAGCAGCTTTCAACTCAGTTGCCAGAGCAAAGGCATCCATGCCCCAACCCTTGGCGCCCATCAGGACTTCCATTGTGCCGCGCTGACCGGAACCTGGGTTACCGATGTTTACACGCTTACCTTTAAGGTCATCAAAGGTCTTGATGCCGGAATCAGCACGAGCCACGACGGTAAAGGGTTCAGGGTGAACCGAAAACACCGCGCGGAGGCCTTCAAAAGCACCAGCTTCTTCGAACTTTGATGTTCCGTTAAAGGCATGGTGCTGCCAGTCAGACTGCGCAACACCAAATTCCAGCTCGCCTTCACGAATTGTGTTGATGTTGTAGACGGATCCACCGGTTGATTCGACCGAACAACGGATACCGTGCTCTTTGCGACCTTTGTTTACCAAACGGCAGATTGCACCGCCTGTTGGATAGTAAACGCCAGTTACTCCGCCCGTACCGATGGTGATGAATTCCTCAGCCATAGCTGCCGGAGCCATGAACGTGGCGGCCAACAACGCGCCAACTGTCAGTTTAGTAGTTGTCATGATCAAGTCTCTCCCACTTGTATTGTTTATAGATCGGGATCGCAGGCATTCTGTATTCTCCCAGGTATTTTCCCGGCAGGATATTTCTCGGCGTGGTAGGCCGTACAATCAACGCAGTGTCCCGATCTTTCCAGACGGTTCCACCCTACAATGCGCAAGTCAAGAGTGTGCAGTTATGTCGCAGTCAGGATAACGACAAATTCTGCTTATTTGACAACCACCATCCAAATTTCCCCGTCGAAAGCAGGGTCAATTCGCCGCAGGCGGAGGCATAATATGATGTTATGTGGACTAAAAGCGAGCTTTCATGTCGAACACGAGGAAGAAACAAGCGAAATCACGCGGCGTAAATATATATATTACAATCATTTAAACAAACAATTGCAATCTATGTTAGAGCTATCAATAGCTCGGCAGGGCTTTGTTGCACAAATAGGGTTGAGGTCGGACCTCCCCTGACACCGGACGGATTTAGCCTATCGCCTCTGTCTTGGGGATGCCAAGTGCAGTAA
>NZ_QHLQ01000038.1 GCF_011813015.1 Parasedimentitalea denitrificans
CGATAGCCCAAAAAAAGCGTCGCGGGATGGAGCAGCCCGGTAGCTCGTCAGGCTCATAACCTGAAGGTCGTAGGTTCAAATCCTACTCCCGCAACCAGTAAAACAAGGCCTCACAGCGATAATCCGCTCGAGGCCTTTTTCTTTGTGTCCGGCCTATGTCCGCTTCGCAATCCATTCTGAAATCTCCTTTCATCGGTGATCTGAGGATAATCAGAACCCACACCACCCTTTTTGACGACTCTTTGCAAGCAGAGCAGAGAGACTACGGTACATTCAGTCACAGGGAAATTTTGAAATTCTTAGGTGGTTCACGCTGGTGCAAATAGTCATCTGATCTGTTGAACCGATTGAACGTTGAAAACCGACCTCCATTTGTGTCGTGGCTTGTAGCGTAAGTTCGGCGTAGCGCAAACACTAACGAGATCTGGATGGAGCGAGAAATGATTCACTAGGTGTTTCAACAATGAGTACACGCCGATGAACGGAAACGTATAAAAGTGATAGTTGCTTGTGGGTTATATCAGCCCACAAGCGACCACCTAGTTCGGATACATCAAAGTTGCCACTTGCGTATTTTAAGGTGTGTACCAGATTGGCGATGAATAGGCGCGTTCCTGGGTGATTAGTGTGACCTCCGACGGCATCTCGACACCAAACCGAACAGCATCATAAGCGGTCCAGCGCGGGGTGGGGATTTCGATCACACGGGTGTAGTAAAACGCGTGCTGCGATGCATCAAAATCCGGGTCCGTCCAGACTGCGCCCAATTCAGCTCGGCCGATGTCGTTAGTCCAGCTGGGGACTGACAGATCTACGGTATTGCCAACTGGTGGCAGTTTGCCATCCTCACCGGGCTGGCGGTCGCCGGACCAGATCACATCATAGACTTTCTCCTGTGTGGTGCCGTCAGTATCTACCCAGCCCTTGATGATCTGCACCCGATCCAGGTTGGCGCCAATTGGATCGCGCATGGCGTAGACCAGAAACGAAGGTGCACCGTCGCCATGGATCATGTCTCCACCCATCGGCACGCCTTTGGCATAGCCGATCTTGGCCAGTTCGCGCGAATTGATGTCGTCAGAGGCGAAGTCAAAGCCGCCAAAGAACCGCACCGTGATACGTGGCCCGGTGGTTGAATAGACCTCACGACGCTCCATCGCGTCGAAGATACCAGCTCGGGTGTTTTCGGTGGCCCAGACAGCCGTTGGGCCGGGAGTGGCGTATTGCCAACCTTTGTACTCGATCCCCAGCTCTTTGTTTTCTTTGGCCAAGGTAGTAGCGCGCGTTGCACTGGGCTCCATCCAGGTGAAGGCGCCAAAGAAGTTATTGTCGTCCTGCGTCGTTAAACCGGTATGAATGTCTGATCCACCAACAAAGCCGAGTTTAAACGGGTTGGTTTGGCCGTTCTGTGCAAAGGTCAGACCGTTCTTCAGAACGTTGCGGACATATTCATTGGCGATCATCTCTGGGGTTTTTGCCTCGGTCACATCCAGATTGGCCCAGTCCCAGTTCTCGTAATCGGCAAATTCATCCGTTGGCGACAGCAGCGGGTGGCTTTCGCTGTCGCCCTTGGTCTGGCCGATTTCAACCAACCGTTCCCATTGGGCGCGGGTTTTCAGATATTCGGGGTCAAAGGCTTCTCCATCGCGGAAGGTGTCGTTCTGCGTAAACATGATGCCGTTGGACAGGTTTGGATTGTGCGGAATGGCCAAGACATCTCCGCCGGTGTCGTCCTCATAATTCTGCATCCAGTTCCACAGATCACGCGGGTCCGGGCTGCCAGCCGGGGGTGACATTAGGAAGGGCACCACTTGCAACGCGCGTTCGGGACCGTCCCGGAAGATAACATTGCGGTGCAGGTTGTTGCCCGCGACCAGCGAGGTCCACTCGTATGCGATCATTGCGGTGAACACATGGGGTTCGTTGAACTGTTCCGCAGCTGCCACCAGATCGGCCCAGGTGTTGTCATAGCCGGGCGATCCGGGCTGATACAGCAGCGCCTCGGACAGGGTGCCCTGGCTGAATTGCTTGATCAGATCAAACGAGGCCTGTTTGGCCGCATCACCGCCCTTGGCAAATTCCTGATGGAATTTCTTACCCTGTGGATCGGCCATAATATTGGGCGCACCCTTAATGATGTCGGTGATCACCCCCATGCCGTCGGTGTGTTCTGTCAGCATATAAAAATCAAACGGACGGGACAGTTTCACCGGCTGTCCGGTGTTGGAGTTCACCTGCTCACCACGGGCAAAACGATACATGTCGCGCGGCATCAACGTAGTACCGCCGCCGCCCGCATCCGCCGACAGAGCCGAATGCACATGGGTGTCACCAAACAGCACTTTGGTAGGGAAGCCGCGATTGGCGTTCGGCGAATAGGGGGCGCCTCTTAGCACGCTGGTGGTGCCGTCAGGCGGCAACCCATCTTGCGCCAAAGCTGGTGAAGCCAAGACAAGAAAAGTAGTAATAATGGCTAAACGCTTCATCGGAAAATTCCTTATTTCGGTACAAGAAGTTTTGCGGTCAGGCCGATAGTGTCACGCGGACCGGAACCGGTATCATAAAAGTTGCGCTCATAGCTTAGCTGCCATTGCACAGGCATGCCGTTAATCTTGGTTAGCTTTGAGACCTTCGCGCCCAGCGGCAGGCTTGTGAACTCATCGCGATCCCAGTCGTAGACAAATGACATGTCGGAGCTACCCACAGACCAACCATTGCCCAGTGAATGGCTCAGGATCGGCTGTAATGTAGAGATGTTCACATCTGGCCGTGCGTCGTCGCCGCCAACGGTCAGAATGTTTTGGTTGAATACCCCAAACAGCCCCCAGTTTTCTTGAGCAATAAAGCCCATGGCTGGGCCCAGACCCCACTTTTCGGCACTGATGCCGTCGGCACCAGTGGGCAATAGTGCAACCACGCCAACGCCGAACCGGCCCCACGAGCGATTAAAGGTCGCCATGTTGAACAGGGTTGCATCCCCCAGTCCACTGCGCCCGGCGGCATTGCGAGTGACATAAGGCAGCGTAAGGCGGGCGATGTTGTTGACGCCCCCCAGAGTGAACGGAACCGCTGCCCGAAATTGAGCCACGTTCTGTGACCCAGCGATGTTGTGCAGGTTGGGCGAATAGAAATCCTGAAACTGAAACGACATTAGTGATGCAGTTGGGTCGCTGGCCTGGCTTTGCAGCGACTGGCCGCCACTATCTTGGGCAAATGAACCCGTGGCCAGCCCCGCAAACGCGAGGCCGACCAAAAAGTGGGGTGTTCTTTTCAAGGCTGATACCAAATCGGCGAGCCCCAAGCGCGTTCCTGAATCACTGCGGGCACGTCCTCCAGCAGCGGCAGATCATAGCGGACTGCGTCATAGGTGGTCCAACGTGGCGTTGGGATTTCCAACGCGCGGGCGTAGTAGAATGCGCCTTCGGTGGGATCAAAATTAGGGTCTGTCCAGCTGCCAATTAGGGTGGCGGCACCAATGTCGTTTGTGAACAGTGCGGTGGTCAGATCTACTGTGTTTCCAACCGGAGCCAGCTTCCCTGCGGCGTTTATAGATCTGTCACCAGACCAGACCACGTCGATGATCGTTTCATTCACATCGCCGTTCAGATCGACCCAGCCTTTGATGATCTGGATCCGGTCCAGGTTGGCTCCATCGACATCCTTTTCCGCATAGACAGTGAAAGTCGGTGCAACACCCGCAGCCGGAAGTTCTCCGCCCATTGGCACGCCCAGCTGATAGCCCTGTTCGACCATCGCAACCGGATCGCTTGGGGTAGGTACCAGATCAACACCTCCAAACATACGCACCTTGATACGCGGGCCTGAGGTAACGAAGGTCTCGCGCCTCCGCATTGCATCCCAGATTGCTGCGCGGGTGTTTTCAATCGCCCATACCCCTGTGATTGAGCCAATCGACAGGTCTTTGCCATCAATCCAGCCGCCAACACCTTCGGTGCGGCGACGTTCCACTGTGCCGTCCTCGGGGCCATGCCCGCCGATGAAAGTGTCCTCGGCCACGTCAGACATCAGGCCATTGTGGTTGTCGGTGCCTCCAACAAACCCATAGGCAAAGGGATTCACCCCCAACTCCTGCTCTTTCTGCAGGCCAACTTTTAATCCACCCCGGACAAAATCACGGGCATGGAAGATCCGCCCCGAGTTATCCTGAATAGAATCCGCATTCTCAAAGTCCGAAAACTCATCGGCGGCCCAGAACTTGCGGTGAACTTCGGAATTGCCCTTGATCTGCATCATCTCGATCAGCGGCTCGTAGTGCTGTCGGGTGCGTGCGTAGTCCAGGGTCAGCGGGTTGCCCGAAGAATCAGTATTCGGGAACATCCGTCCTTTGGAGGCATTGGAGTTGTGCGAGATCGCCAGCAAATTCATGCCTTCGGCCTCTTGTATCCGCATCCAGTCCCAAAGCTCTTCTTCGGTGTTCACATCCAGATAGCTGATGGGGGCGGCGGGCACGTTGGCATCGCGGAACAGAACATTTCGATGCAGGTTTGCGCCACCCGGCGCGCCGGACCATTCAAAGCCAACGATGGCGGTGAACTCACCCGGTTCGTTGTGCTGCTCTGCGGCTTCCACCATGATCTGCCAGGCGCTCTTGACCGTTGAGGGACCGGCGAAAAAGCTGGGATGCTTGGGTTTTGCAGCACCACGATTGACAGAGAGTACGTATTTAAAAAACCACTCCTGCTTTTGCTCCAGACTCTCGAGAGAGCGCAAGGTGACCAGATCCGGGTTGTCATGGCCGGGGGCACCTTCAACATTGGTCGAGTACATCTCGCCGATATATTCTGAGTGGTCAGTGACTGCGGCAAAATCCAGCGGCCGTTTCAGCTGTTTTGTAACGCCACCAATGTCAAAAGCCTCACCTTTGGCAAACCGATAGGCCATATCTGGCGTTTGCCGGTTGTCGCCAATATAGGCGTCCAGCGAAAACATCGTGTGCAAATGCGTTTCACCAAAATAGGCGTTGCGCATCGGGTTGGGGTCGGCGTGAACCACTGCCGTGCTGCAAAGCAATAGCGCGCAGGCGCTGGCTGACAGTTTCAATCCAATTGATCTCATGTGGTTTTCCAATCTTATTGAATGGTGGAATTCAGAAGACAAAGCCCAGCGTGAACCAGAGCTTGTCGACCTCAAAGACGCGTTCAGCGTCGAATTCTTTGATGTATTTTGCTTTGAAATTGACCGGCTGATCGCCGATCTTGGTGCTGTAAGTGACCACAGGGCCCAAGCCATAAACCTGTGCTCTTAGGCTGGACAGTCCCAAGCTGGCTTTGATGCTCTCGGCTCCGGCTCCGCTGTCCTCGGAAAACTGTTGAAAAGCATATCCGGTGACGCCAACAGCCCACCCGCTGGGCAAGTGCTGCAGGACTGCGCCTTCAAAATGGAATTCCGGTGCAGTTTGGTATCGAGTCGCTGAGTTCTCGGCGCTGATGGTCACGCCTAAAGCACCGCTGAATTCCAGGCCGTTTTTAGGGTCAAGATATGTCATGGAAATTGTTGGGTCGGCTGCAAACCGATTTTTACCAAGGTTCAGAACACTGGCAGATCTGCCCGCGACATCTAAAGATGCCGTTTCGTATTTCCCGGTCGGAAAATACATCGTCAGTGAAGCCGAAGTATGCAGGTTGCCATTGTGCCAGCCAACAATAGGAGTGATCGACAAATCGCCAAAACCAGTTATTTCGTCGGTAAATGAGCCGGTAAATTGCCCTACCACCCCCTGCGCATCCATCGAAGCATGGGCAATGGGAAGACTGATGTTGACTGCTGGCGTACCGCCCCACAGGGCAGAGTCAAAGACATAGGTTACATTGGGCCGCCACAGGGCGACACTCAGATCCGGATCGACAACCCCAACACCGCCAATCACCAATTGCGGGACTTGACCTGAATAAAGCACCAAGTCGTTGTTGAAGTAGACCCCAGCTGGCGGCACTACCCCGGCCAGGCTGTCGCGAATTCCCAAAAGATAGGTTTGGGTGCCGCCTTCGATGGCTTGTCCAAATGAGGGAAACAACAGCAGAGCCGATGCGGTCAGTGCAGCATGAATGTTTTTCACGGCAATACTTTCTTTTTAAACATGCAACTCAGAAACACGACTCTTCTTTTATAACAAGCACGTACGGTAAGACTGTATGGCGGGCGGCAACACGTTTGCAACCCGGGATGTGATTTAGTCAGCGTTACAAAATGAAACCTGTAACCCGTTCGACAAACCAATAGGCAGCGATGATGCCTACAAAATAGGTGAATACTGTATTTAGCGCAGCACCACTGCGCCGCAGCTGGAGGCCGATCGCTGGTACGACCCGTGTAACCAGAGCCGCCGCAGCCAGCACCAACGCAACAAAGGCCAATTGACCAACCTCGACACCCAGGTTGAAGCCAAGCAGCGCCATGACCAGATCGCCTTCTGGTAATCCGATGTCGCGCAGGGCACCGGCGAATCCCAATCCGTGTAGTAGGCCAAATGAAAATGACACCAGCCATGGCCAGCGCTCAGACAGGCGCATTGTGTCATCGCGGCGCTTTGACAACTCGACTGCCAGGAACACGATCGACAGGGCAATAACCGCCTCGACCGGCGGTGGCGGCACATTTAGCCAGCCCAGAGATGCTGCCGCCAGGGTGATTGAATGGGCCAGAGTAAAGGCTGTGATCGCGCCCACCAGCCGCCACCGATCACGGATCAATAGCAGCAGGGCAAAGACAAACAGCAGATGGTCAAATCCGGCCAGAATGTGATCTGCTCCCAGCGCGATGTAGCCCCCCAAAACCTGCCACGCGTCGGGGTCTTTGGGGAGGGCAAAGCTGGGTTGGTCAGGTGTCAATCGGCTGGTGAAGCTGCTACCATCAGGGTCCTGAAAACGTACCAGAATATCGGTGTTGGTGCGTTCCAAGCCGTCGATAGCGATAGACCGGCCGACCAAACCACCATCGCATTTAGCGGTCCAGCGAGACACCCAAGCCGCTCCGTCATAACGCGGAGCCGGAGGGCTGCGCAGGTCACAGTTGACCGGCAACACCACGTCCATAGCCATAGGTTTACCTTTGACATCAGGCTTGCGCCAGAACAGACTGTGGGTCTCTCCAGAAAGTACCTGAATTTCCAGATACCCCGGTTCAAGTGCGTGGGCCTGTACCTGCGATGTAGTCATTGTCACCAGCAGCGCCAGGACGGTCAGAAAGCGCGGCATCATGAGGCGTCGTCCGACATAGGCAGAACAATTTCATACCCTTGGCGCAGAGTTTGGTAATATTGATCTAAAACATCCTGGCGTTTTGCGCGCTGCCAGTCGGCCAACACTTGTGGCATGACCTGATCCAGTGGTGGCAGAGTTGACGCGGATTTTCCAGAGAGTCGCACCAAGTGCACACCATAACCAGATTGCACTGGCCCAGCCCATTCGCCAATTGGCAGGTTGATCAACGATCCGGCAAAGCCAGTTCCGAAGGAACTGTCCAATACCTGCACGGCGGTCATTTCAAAGCGTTCAGGCAACAGGCTGGGGGACCGCAATTGTGCAGGATCTATGCCAGTCCGCAGCGCCGACAGGGCCTCCGAGCTATCCTCAGAGTTTGCTTTTTCGCCCAGATAGACCTGCTCCAGCGCCAATTGCGGTGATTCTTGATAGTCTTCGGCATTGGCGATAAAGAAGGCCACCAACTCCCCGTCTTCTGGCTCGATCGCCTCGGCAATCGAGGCGGCAAAGAACTCCATCTTTTGACGCAGTCGCCGTTCGATCACTGCATCGCCCTGGTCCATACCCAAATCCAGCGCTGCATTGACCAGCACCCGCTCGCGGATCAGGTCTTCGGTCATGCTCTGCATTTCTTCGGGCTGGGGAGTGCGTTTCCAAACGCTTTCGAAGCGTGCAGATAGTGATACCAGATCCGTCTTGCTGATAGTGATCTGTTGGCTGTTTAGCTTAGCCGGACTGTCGTCCATAAGGGAAAACGTGGCAAAGATCAGTCCCCCGATAAGCAGAAAATGAACCAGAGGTTCTTTGGAAATACGGGCAATCATGTCTTTGGAAATTCCGATGTGAGTTGAAATAAGTGATCCCCAAGCAGGAGGGGAAAAAGTAATAGTAAGTCCGAGGCAGGCATTTTAGCAACCGGGGACATACTTTTGGCTCGTGATGTGGCTATGCAGTTTTTCAAAAGACCCTAATGGCACATGCGCTAACATTTACAGGGCAGACTTGCCGTCCGGAGGAGGCTTACAACTTCGTCATGTTTGCGACGCTTGCATAGTGATTGGCTGAAGCGTTCGAGGTTGTTTTGAATAATAAATATCCATTTCCTCGAGCCTCTCCAGAGGGATGTAAAGCGTTGGCTTCCCAGTCTTCGCCCGAGTTCGCTCTCCTGCGATAATGTTGTCAAATTTTATTGCGAGATCGTCAATTGTTCGTTCGCTATCGGCGAAAGGGGGGATCAAGGGGCTGTAGAAGTCATGACACTGATCTTCGATTGAGTAGCTGAGGCCGAGGCGCTCAGCTGCCCAGGACCTGACAACGCCGAATTGATAGTAGATTGGGTCACCCTGGGTCGGCTTGAGATACATCGGAGGCACTGCTGCGGGGCCTTCTCCCCGAACCCTCCAGTTGTGAAGGGTAGCCGGTGTTACGTTCAGCAACGCTGCTGCTGTCGGCGACGACAGCAACCACCAGGGTGGAATTCGCGGCCACTTGGCTGGTTCTTTGAACAGATTAGCTCCAGAAATTTTGCTCATTTTTTTATCTCAATTATTTGATGAAGAGTTCGACTGGAGAGTGGGGTACTTTCCGCCGCAGACAGTTTTTCCTTAAGTATACTACTGCGGCGGCGGTGCTTCACACCCGCCCGCCGCCATACGTGCTACTCAGCCGATTGCGGTTGTTCCCCGCATTTGAATGCGTCGTGAATGCTGTTTCCAACTTCGTAAACGCGGACGTCTCGGCTGTTTCGTTTGTCGTAAATTTTAGATTTTTTGATGAACGAGAATTTCTCCATGTCACGGATCAATTTGCGCATTTTTACCCGCTCAATTTCCTGTTCGTGACTTCGATCAGCCTTTGGGCCGCGTCCGATGTCTACGCCGAGGGCCTCTGCAGCAGTGTATCCAGCCCAGTCTTTTGCAGACTCTGCACATTTGACTGGTTCAGCCGTACGGTTGATTGCCTTTTGAACTTTAAAAAATTCATGCTCGGACACAGGCTTGAGGCTTGGTGGATGATACTCTTCAGTCACCCCAACCCATTCCCCGTTTGACAATTGGACCCCTGTCATTTTTCGCCAAACTGAGTTTTCTGCAGGGGGCGAAAGGTTGGCTTTTCCATTTTCCACACGGAAAACGGACTTTGCGGTATTTTCATCAATGCCTAGCTTTGCGGCGTCTTCCTTGGAAATTTTGTTAACAACGCGAGCGACACGAGCTGCTCCGATCAACGAAACTGCGCCACGGACACTGTCGATATTGGCATCTTGTCCGTTGGATTTCCGGATGTGATGGACCAGCCCAATTGCTGAATTTGTGGCATCCGCTACATGTCGAATTTGAGAGACCACCGCATTGACAGCCATGTTGTCATTTTCATTTACTGCATGGCTGCCAACAAACAGATCAATGAATACAGCACCAATGTTGTTGTCGCGAATTTTGCGGATCATCATGTCGGACAATTCGTTATTTACAGACAAACCCTTGGGTCCTTGTTCCGCAAATAGGATTTGAAAGTCTCGACCTGCGTCCACAAATAGCCGCCCCTCAATTTCTTCCTGGGTCACACCGTGTGCCTGCATCGCTGCTACGACGCGGAGCTGCATTTCCTCGAGAGGGTCTTCAAGATTGATCACCCAAACATTTGTCCGCTCGTGCACAGTTTCACCGAGGAGTGGGCGCCCACTGGCGATTGCCAAACCTTCACAAATTTGTAGAGACGTCTTTCCTACACCTCCTGCGGAGGCGAGGACCGATACGAAGCCTCGGATATAGTGATGGTCATAGATCCATCGGCGGCGTGGTATATTTTTGGCGTCGAAGGTTTCGTAGAGGGATGGCCACGTTTCCAAGGTCGGTGAATTGAGACGTGAATTCTCGGGAGGAGCAAAGCCCTTGGTGCGAGCCCCTTCAATCGCGGCACTCACTTCGCGAAGAGTATCGCCTTGGCTATATCCTTCGAGCCGCCAGTCCTTGGCGAACATTAGAATGGCCTCGTCGGGCCAACCGCAGGCAACGAAGGACCCCACAGCTCGCACCATGTTGTTGTGCCAGTTTATGCCAGCCTTCAAATTGCGAATTGCTTCGTCAACGTCGAGTTTGGAGTGCATAGATCCTGAAACAGAAAGGGCGCCTCGATTTGACGGGCTGACTATCGGTGGAAATTGTTCAATTAGATCATCGATTGTAAACATCATTGGGTCCCAGTCATTTCGAAAGTGGTACGTTCTGGGACGTAACCGCGTTGTTTTTTGGAGTTGCTTGGATAGGACACGGTGCCCGCCAAACGCATGATGCGGCTTGGATTTATCACACAGCTGTCAGTGCCCAGTTTTGAGGCAATGTTTTTCTGAATGCCTCGCCAAGCGCCCATGTCGCGACAAGGTTCATCCAGCTCCCAATACCCGTGCAATCGGCGCCAGGGCATGGTGCCCGTTGTAACCAGCATAGACGGTTGAAGAGGAGCATCGGCAATCGAATTGGCTCCGTGCTCGTCGTCGGCATCAGCAAAACAATAGAATGCAGCAAGTATGTCGTCGTCTGTAGCTGCTCCTACAGTGCCTTTAGCCACTGGGTTCACACAGGCATAGAGGTTCCAGCCAGCCGCGTTCAATTCCGTTGAGTGGATGGCGGCGGCTTCGATTTCCTGAGGCTTGAAGTGTCGATAATCTGCTGCTTTTCCATCTGTCAAAGCACGAATCTCCAGGATTGACGGTTCGTTGAGTTCGGGCCATCGATGGGTAGCGGTGTGCAAAAAGGCGGTGATCATTGACTGATCCGGTGTTGGTGAAGCTGACATTTTTTTCCTGTTTAAGTGAAAGGGGTATGTTCCGGCGGCCGAAGGACTGACGCGGAGTCGCTAGACAAATCAGTCGTTTGAGAAGTTGCGTGTTGGCTGCGTTTCGTTGGCTGCCAGCCAAGCATCGACTGCCGTTTTCCGGTAAAGAATGGTTCGCCCAACTTTCACGCGGGAAGGTCCGACGCGTAGTGCGTGCCAGCGGCTCAGCGTTCGGTGAGAGACGTTGAGTAGCTCAGCAACCTGGGAAGGTTTGAGGTGGTTGTCATTCATTCTGTTCATGCTCCTTTGTGCGATTTGACAGAAGCATGAGTACAGGTCTGGTAGCCTTGAGGAAACCCCGATTTCCGGAAATTAGACTTGGGTTACAATGGGTTAACCTTCACTTATGGGTTTCCTATTTCCGGAAATTGCCCTTGACAGCCTGATCTGAAAAGCTGTTGGCAGCACTTCTCAACGGGTCATCCATCAGGTGCGCATATCGCATTGTGGTTTGATGCTGAGAGTGGCCCAACAGCTTACCGATCGTCTCAAGGGTTTCACCACTTGATACCAGAACGGATGCAAAGGAATGTCGCAGATCGTGAATGCGTAGATCCGGGATTTCGACTTCCGATCTTAGCCATCGCCAGGGTCGATTTAGATCCGGCATGTGTGTTCCTTTCGAAGTCGGGAACAGAAAGCCGGCCCCCGCAACATCGTGCATGCTCCGCAGCAGCATTAGCGCTTCGTTGGACAGAGGAATTCGTTTCCGCTTTCGGTCTTTGCTTTTGTGGGGTGGCCGGTTCCAGATCCCTAGTTCAAGATCCAAGTCTGGCCACTCCAGCCCAAGAACTTCTCCACGTCTAGCGCCAGTCAAGATCAGCAATCTGATTGCATTGGCTGCCTTTTGGTTGGTCATTTTTTCCAACGCTGCGAAGACACGTTCATATTGATCCGCCGTAAGGTATTTTTCACGAGAATGTTCCGAATTACGCCGGAAGTCATTTGCTGGATTTCTTGTGATCCATTCCCACTCTATGGAAAGATTAAGTGCCTTCCTCAGCACCTCAAGAACTCGATTTGCCCGAGTGGGGGTCTTTTCACTGATTTTGGCGTGCAGGTGGCGAACCTGGCGATTGTTCAGCTCTCTGACTGCAATCATCCCTAGTTCGGGAAGAATGTAATTTGCCCACATGCCCCTCTGGTCGGTTTGGCTTCTCGGCGACAACGTCGGGAAATGATCCTTTTCATACTCCGTCCAGAGGTCGGTCACTGTAGGAGCATCACGGCGTTCGGTTTTCTCTTTCTGAGGGTCAATCCCTTGATCGATTAGGCGGCGTAATTCCTTGGCCTTGTCACGAGCTGCTGCAGCGGTCCAAGCAGGAAATTTGCCTATCGTGAACCGCCGTTCTCGCTTGTTGATATGGTAATTCAGAATGAATGACTTGGTGCCAGCTTTCGTAATCCGAATACCAAATCCAGGGATCTCGCTGTCATAATGGATTTTGTGATTGGCTGTTGGTGGTTCGACTTTCTTGACAAAAGTCTCGTTGATCTTTGGCATGATGTGTCCGTGCTATGTCCGGCAAAGTGAAGGGTGTTAGTGGCATTTCGTGACTCTCTGTGTCAAACAAAAGGCTGCCAATCTCCGGAAATCAAAGGGAAAACCACCGGTTTTATGAGGTTTTGGTGTATTCGGCACGCAGGCTCATAACCTGAAGGTCGTAGGTTCAAATCCTACTCCCGCAACCACTGAAAATTGACTCCCGACACGTGTAACAGCGTCCGGGAGTTTTTCTTTGTCTACTCCTGCGTAAGCGCCGATGATACCAGCCGGATCACCCCGTAGGGTGATGGCGTAGCCGTGCTGCGCGCAGGCGTCTGGACGCAGCTCAATGGCTTCAATCATCTCAGCCAGAGCCTCATGGGCGCGCTGAACGACAGCTGGGTCTCTCAACCTGTCTTCAAGAGAAGAAACCAGACCACGATAAGCGGTTGATAAGTTCGGCATCACAAACTTTGAGGCATCGGCGACTATGATCGCTTCACGCTCTGCGGCCAAAGCCGCACGTTCATCCTGGCGGCTGCCAAGGCGCTCCAATAGCAATGAGGAATGCCCAACACCATCTTCGATTTGATCGAGGATGCGCGCAATTTTGGTGTCCAGTGCGTTAATCTTCTTCTCCAGAGACTTGAGGTCGCCACTTTTGGAGCGTTGCTTAGCCGTGACCTCTTTAGTCACCAGTGCACAAAACGCTTCCATGTGAGAGGGCTTCAGGAGTTCGCGCTTAAGACTGGCTAAAACACGGCCCTCAACGTGGTCGCGGGTGATAGTGGTTGCGTTCTGGCAGGTGCCCTTACGTTTGCGGATTGAGCAGCCGTAGCGATCTTTACCCATGATTGCCATGTTGCCACCACAGCAACCGCACTTAAGTAATCCGGACAGAAGGAACTTCTTGCGATGTGCACGATTGAGGGCGAGGCCAGTTTCCGGGTCTGTTGCCATCTCACGGGTGATGGATTGAAGTCGCTGCGCGACCTGATCCCATAGTTCCTGTGGAACAATCCGCATCTTTGGTGCGTCGATCATGATTGGCTTCTCCCCTGCAACAGAGGTGCGCTTGCCTGTTACTGGGTCTTTGCGAAACCGCATCTGGCCGTAAACAATCTGACCGATGTAGGCGCGATTGCGAAGAATGCCGACGCCCCGCTTGGAATTGCCGCGTATGGTCGAGGATTGCCACGCATCGCCTCTGGGGCCAGGAATTCTATCCGCGTTCAAGCCTGCCGCAATTTTTGCCGGTGCAACACCATTGGCGAACTCAGTAAAAATGCGAATTACAATCTCGGCTCGCTCGGAACAAACGGCCCGGTTGATGCCGTCACCTGAAGCGACACTATAGCCATATGCAACACCAGCAGCCACACGGCCTCGGTGTGTTGCACCGACCTGGCCGCGCCTTGTTTTGGCGGCGGTGTCCTTAGAGGATTGCTCGGCGATCATCCCAAGAACTGCTGCGAGTATCGGCGTGATCTCTCCGTAGTTCACTGTGAAAAGTACCTGGCCTCTATAAGCCAGATGATCACGCAGATTGGTCGTGTCAGCGGTTCGGCGGGCTAAACGGTCGATCGCTTCAGCCAGAACAACGTCAAAGGCATGAGACTCTGAATCGCGAAGCATCCGCTGATATCCAGGGCGAGCAGCAGATTGGCCGGAAATCTCTTTGTCAGTATAGATCTCTACCACGGTCCAGCCTTGTGACGATGCATAGGCTTTACAGATCCGGATCTGATCTTCAATCGAGGTCACATCTTGTAAGATCGAGGAGTAGCGGGCGTAGATCGCGACACGTTTGGTCATGTTTAGGCGTCCTTGTTTGACTTTGGCGCGCAGTTGTCGTTGGCGGCGACCAGCGAGGCAGCGAATGTCTCAGCCAGAAGGCCGACGAAGACATAGGCCTGGCCCCGCAGTGGGGTGACTTGTGCGTTTGGTGATTTGGATTGTGAATTGAGGTCGAAATTGCTCACGGCATTTGTCCTGTCTCTGGGGGAAGAGAATGGCCTCTTCCCTGTGAATGTTCGTCGTGAGCAGAACGTTGTATCGTTAGCGGAAGCCGAAAAACGAGTTTGATGAAAAAGTTGCGTTTAGGCGTCAATTCTTTTGTAAGGTTTTGCTTTTGTTCGAAACTTAATCATCAACCACTCAGTCCTTAGCGCCCAACACCGCGATGCCAGCCCACATCCTGTTCGGCTGAGAGGAGATCGCAGACGCGGTGGGAGAGATTATGGGCATCATTCAGATCTCGTATGATCTGATCGAGCCCGGCCGTATCGTTGTCGCTGAGCTCTATGTGTTCGAGACGTCGCAATAGAGAGGCTGCGGTGATGCGAAACTGATCGTTCAGCAAGCGGCGGCGCTCGAGTGTTGCTCGGAGTTCAATGAGGTCAGCGAAGAGGCCGCGATCGTTCTGAATACTGAGATCTTGCAGCCCTTCCAGCGCACTGCGTGCAGCTCGCAGTCCATTGGCTGTAAGCTCTTCGAGTCTGTCAAAATCGTCGCGCGATTGTTCCGGAAAGAACAGCGCGACACGGTGGTTGTTTTGGGTCGGGAAGTTCGTAGGAATTGGAAGCATGATGTGTCTTTCTGTGATGCAGTTCGAGGCGTTCCGGCCCATCTTTTGAGGGGCCGGAGGTCATCCGAGCAATGTTTGGAGATCAGGCGAGGCGCTTGCTGCGTTTGTATTCGACAGTGAATGTTGGGGGCTTTGCTTTCCTGCGCCCATATAGGCGTCGACGCTCCCTGTGATCCGCGGCAATGTCGGCTTCAGCCTGCAGGCGCGCGCGCACTTGGTTCATGCGCTCGAACTCAGGGCCGCTCAGTGAGCCAAACACAGGAGACTCTGTTGTTCTGTTGCAAACGAAGCCGTTGTGCTTCAGCGACACGCTTACCTTGCGATAGCAGATGAAGCGGGTCGGGCGATGGAGGCCCGCTGCGATCACACGCGCAGGCCGGGTGATATCAACACCGTAGCCTCTGGTTGTTTTGTGGTCAGCTGATGTACCGAAGGCCAGAGTAACGAAGGGCAGGGCCCCAATCTGGTGCCTGTCTATGACAAGGCAGGGACGTTTTTTTGGCTCCACGCCTGCTTCGGCATCGTCTTGAAGTGGAAACCGAAACGAAACGATGTCGCCCCAGGTCAGGTGATCTTGCCACTCGGCGGTGTGTTTGGGGTCAGGGAAATAGGTATCGAGCATGACAGCTCCTTTTTGATTACGGTGATGACGCGCAACCGGACTTCCCTCTTCTCATTTGGTTCCGGAGGGTTCGGCCTGTCTTGCGCGTCACAAAACGCGCGCAAGCAGGACCGAACTCTACGGGCACACAGGCTTCGACTGATCTTGGGTGAGTGTTGAGAGGGCATCCCTCTTGGCCCCGCGTGGGACCGCGAGCAGTAGGGGTTTGGGGAAGAGTGCGGAACGACTTCCCTGGGCGCTATGGGGTCTTGGGGCTGTGCAGAACGGCGCCCCGAGTCCGTCGGAAGACGCCAGGCGGTGAAGGGGGGGGGCGAGCAATCCCCTTCTCGGCAGACAGCCTCCGCAGACAGCGCGGGGTTCGGGGCAGCGCCCCGGCGAACGCAGTGCGAACACAGGGAAAGTATGACCCGGAGTGCGCGCTGCTTAGTGAGTAAGCAACACCACAACTATGAAAGCCGGGTGTGGTGAGGCGGTGGTTCGCGGCAGGTGAATGTCAGTCAGCTGTCGAACGCAACTGCTACGGCCTCGGAAATAAGCCAGCAAAAGGCCCGGAGGAGCTCCAGTGCAGTAGTTCACCAAACAGCCTGAACGGCTCAAACGAGCAGCTCGAGCAAAACACGCATAAAGTCAGATCCAAGCCCTAATGTGACATTGGTACTCGGTGAAGTATGACGCGGCATCCAGAGCACTAAGGGTGGAGCGGACCTGCGCTGCTCCTCGCACTTAGGTCCGCTGAGCGGACTAAGTTGCCGCTGACCTTCCGAAATCGAACGGCCGCTTTTCGCACTTGGCTACCGCAACCATAACACCAAGGGCGAGTATCGGTCATTCGCGACACTGTAAGGCGAATGACCAACTGGAGGCTCCAGAATTTTGTCAGCCATATTTTGGCTTAAGGCGGGTAATTTCAATTAGCGCGCCGTGATTGCAGATGACCTGCGCTGCAAGCTCACACCCGGCTCTAACAGCATCGTCGAGCTGCGAGTCCGCTAAATAGGCAGACAAAAACCCTGCGTTAAAGCTGTCACCGGCGGCTGTTGTATCAACGGGTTCTGAAACTTTTGGCGGGCTGAACCGACACAATTCAGAACCGCGGCGGAGAAGGATTTCCTTGTCTCCGTTTTTTACGACGACTAGTTGCGCGCCTAGTTTGCTGTAGCGGAATGCGGTTGCGACTGTATCGGTATCTCCAAAGTACATCTGCTCATCCTCAAATGAGGGCATTATTAAGTCTGAGCATTGTGCAAACTTGGTTGTTGATTGCCGCATTTCTTCATTGTCGGACCACAGCTTTGGGCGAAGGTTTGGGTCGAAAATTATGGTTTTTCCCTTTGCACGGGCTTCCGTGAGTGCATTGTACAGGTTTCGACGTCCGCCGTCGCCAAGAATGGCAACTGTGATGCCGGAGAAGTAGACCACGTCCGCGCGCTCCATGACGTTTGTCAGCAACTCATTTGAGGACGCAAGCGTTTTGGCGGCACTGTTGTCTCGCCAATAGGTGAAGCTGCGCTCACCTTGGTCGAGATGGATCATATATAGGCCGAGAGTGCGGTCAGTCCGCTCGATGACATCAGTTAAGTCCAGGCCGGAATCGTGAGCAAAGCCAAGAAAGTCTGTCGAAATTTTGTCTACACCGACTGCCGTGAAGTAGCTTACCACCCAATCTTCCCGAAATTCACGCACCGCGTACCAAGCAGTGTTGAACGTGTCACCAGCAAAGCTTCGCGACATACCTTTCGTTCCCGGGTTTTGCGATAGTTCGATCATGCATTCACCAAGCGCCAGAAATCGTTTTTTCGGCATCAGTCTTCGAACCACTCGTGGTTTTCTTCGCGCAACTGCGCGATCGCACTTTCAATTTGCGAAAGGTGATCTCTCATGGCGTTCTCAGCGCGTTCAGGATTGCGGTCTCGAAGCGCGGCAAGTAATTCGACATGACCTTCCAGTGCGGTCTGTGATGAAAAAGCTAGGGACAAATAACGCACCCGGTCGGTATGTGCTTTCTTTTCCTGGATGCTCTTCCAAGTGAATGAAAGCCCTGCAAAGTCGCATATGTCGCGGTGAAACTGATTATCCAGTTGATGAAAGCGTTCTTTTTGATCTTCGCGGATGGCCTTCTTCTGCTCGTCGATCTGTTCTTCTAACGCACTGATGTGATCGTTGGTCAATGACATGCAAGCGTTGCGAATATTTTCAACTTCAATGGCTGTACGTATGTAGCGCGCCTCAAAAACGTCGCGCGCTGAGATCCGACTAACGACAGTCGCGCTTTGGGGTTTGATGATAAGAAAACCGAGCGTGGATAGACGATAGAACGCATCCCGAACCGACTGGCGTGACACACCGAGCTGTTTCGAAACTTCTGCCTCCGAAATTTTGGTTGTTGGCGGAAGATCGAGCGTAAGAACTTTCGAGTACAAGGTCTCAAACACTTGCTCTGTCACGGTTACCCTTGCGACGGGCTGCATATTTTTAACTGCCATTTTTTGCGCCATGGGGCTCCTCTCCATAATCGTTGACGAATCGATCTCGCTAACATATTAGTTGACTTGCAGCTAACATATCAGTCGTGTAGTTTGTTGTTAAGTCTTAATGCACGATGAGGGAAACCAGGTAAAGGGAGAGCGCGTGTGTTGATGAAAGATCGGCTTTTTCCGCAGGATCAGCAAACTCGGGACATTGCGCGCGAGCTTTACTCCCATGTAGTGGAGCTCCCGATCATCAGCCCGCACGGCCATACCGATCCCAATTGGTTTGCTAGCAACACCGCCTTCGCAAACCCGGCTGAGTTGTTTGTGACACCCGATCACTACCTGTTTCGCATGTTGTATTCTCAAGGCGTCAGGCTGGAAGACCTCGGCATCTCACGACTTGACAGTGGAGAGATAGAGACAGATCCAAGAAAGATCTGGCGTACCTTTGCAAGCCACTACTTCTTGTTTCGCGCAACTCCGACGGCGCTGTGGATAGATCACTCACTGCAAGAGGTCTTTGGTGTTTCCGATCCGCTAAATGCCAAAACAGCTGATGCAATTTTTGATCGCATCGATGGCTGCCTAAAGCTGCCCGAGTTTCGGCCAAGAGCCCTGTTTGAAAATTTCAACATCGAGGTATTGGCCACGACGGAAGGTGCGCTTGATCCGCTTGAAGCGCACAAAAATATTCAGGCTTCTGGCTGGGGTGGTCGCGTGATCACGACATATCGCCCAGATACCGTAATTGACCCGGAAACACCGGGGTTTGCTGAGAATATCGCCCGTTTTGGCGAAATGACGGGTGAGGATACTTCATCCTGGCGCGGTTATCTGCAAGCGCACCGAAAACGCCGCGCAGAATGTCTGACGTCAGCACCTGTGGGTATTTGGGAAGGTTTAGCATCAGGAGGATTTCTGGTTCATCGTAACCGTCAAGGAGTGAAGATGAACAAGAAA
>NZ_QHLQ01000039.1 GCF_011813015.1 Parasedimentitalea denitrificans
CCGTCGGCACTCAGCACTGGGCTGGAAAAATCCTGTCACCTTCGAACGGAGAGCGGCTTAAACGAGCAATGGGAGCGACACAAAAACGTGACAGGTCCAAATACGGTTTAAAGACAGGCCTGAGCACATCAGGAATATCGCAAGGAGAGTTCTTTGTTTACGCTTTCCAGAAACCGTGCGGCTGCAACGGGTAGGGCGCGACCACGTTGATATCCCGAAATCAGCGCATTTGTGGGGATGCCTCTTAAATCAACAGGGACTGCGACCAAATGATCTTCTGCAAGCTGTGGTCTAAGGTTGATCGACAGACAAAAGCTTAATGCTTCACTGTCCTGAGACATCAGCCGCAACAGATCTAAGCTGTTGGATTCAAGCGCGGGCTCTAGGAGAATGCCAACCTTGGAGGCCGCAGCGTCAAGTGTCCGTCGAATGCCCTCTGGGCGTTTAGGTAGCAGCAGCGGGTAATCTACACACTCGTAGATCTTTAGCAACTTTTGGTCTGCCAGCGGATGTTCGGCAGACATGATGCAGTACAGCGTTTGCGGAACCGAACTGACGATCTGAAGCTCGGTTAGTCGGATTGGCTCAAATACGATGGCGATGTCATTGGAATTGTCGATCAGAGATGTTTCGGCTTCACCTCTTTCAAACAGGTTGACGCCAAAAGTGACCGCTGGAAACTCGGCTAAGTGGCGTTTGATCAGGGTGGGCAGGAAAAACGACACCACTTCGCGAGTGGTGGCGATGTTGATGTGACCGGCCCGCATACCAGAAAGATCAGCTATTCGCGATTTTACCCTGTCCATATCAGAAATTTGGTCGCGGATATGTTTCAACAGAATCTCACCGGCAATATTAGGCCGTAACCCGGAGGGGTGTCGTTCAAAAATCTCGACCCCCAATTCCTCTTCAATCCCCAAAATGCGCCGGTTCAACGCAGATGGGGTAATGTTGAGCTCTTCGGCGGCGCTGCGCAGTGATCCGGTGCGCGCGATTTTCTCGATGTATTTCAGGACCAGCAAATGGCGCATGTTGGGAGCCTTGTGTGGAGTGACGCCCTTGGTGTTGCAAATTTTGCAATGGCTTGCTGAATTCTTAGCAACATACAGCAACGCTTGCAAGTCGTTAGACAGGACCAACCCATCCTACGCCGGTCAGGACGCTGGCAAATAGTCTGCAGCTGCGCGTCAACGAATACTGGCTCCGCTTTTGCTCAGGAGATCGCAACATGACCCAGAAACTTGTCATCATTGGCGCCGGAATGGCCTCGGGGCGGTTGTTGGAGGAGCTGTTTGAATTGGCCCCGGATGCCTATGACGTCACCCTGTTTGGGGCTGAGCCACGGGGCAATTACAACCGCATCATGTTGTCCCCGGTTTTGGCAGGTGAGAAGTGTTACGACGACATCGTCACCCACGATGCTGACTGGTACCGCGAGCACGGTGTGACCTGCCGGTTTGGCGAGGCGGTGGACAAAATTGACCGCGCCCAGAAACTCGTAATTACCGCCAATGGTGCGACATCTTACGACAAGTTGGTGATTGCCACGGGGTCTGCCTCGTTTCTTATCCCGGTTGCAGGCAATGACCTGCCGGGTGTGGTGGGGTTTCGTGACTTGGATGACGTCACTGCGATGCTACAGGCAGCGCAAGCCCCCGCAGGCAAGGCAGTTGTGATTGGCGGAGGCCTGCTGGGATTAGAGGCTGCGGCGGCCTTGAACGAACAGGGCATGGACGTGACCGTTTTGCACCTGATGGGCCACTTGATGGACCGCCAGTTGGACCCAGCAGCCGGGTATTTACTGCAGCAGGAGCTGCAACGGCGCGGCATCAAGGTGAACTGCAAGGCGCATACCAAGGCCATTTTGGGCAAAGATCAGGTTGATGCTGTGCTGATGGAAGACGGCACTGTGCATGGGGCTGATCTGGTGGTGATGGCTGCCGGTATTCGCCCCGAAGTGCGTCTGGCCAATGACGCTGGCCTGCATGTGGAACGCGGCATTGTGGTGGATGACACACTGCTGACATCAGATCCGGATGTGTTTGCGGTAGGCGAATGTGTCGAACATGATCGAACTGTTTATGGTTTGGTGGCTCCGCTGTTTGATATGGCCAAGGTGCTGGCACAGACGTTGATTGGCCAACCAGCAGGCTTTGTTGCCCCGGCTGTTTCGACCAAGCTCAAGGTGACAGGCGTTGACTTGTTTTCCGTCGGCGACTTTGCCGAGGGCCCTGAGCGCGAAGAGATCGTGTTTCGGGATCCGGGGCGTGGCATCTACAAGCGTATTATCCTGCGCGACAACCGGATCATCGGTACGGTGATGTATGGCGATACCGCCGACAGCAGCTGGTTGTTTGCCAAGTTGAAAAGCGGCGAGGACATCAGCGATATTCGCGACACGCTGATTTTTGGCCCGGCTTTTCCAGCGGGGGCGCCAACGGACCCTTTGGCAACCATCGCAGCGCTGCCTGACGACGCTGAAATCTGCGGCTGCAACGGCATTTGCAAGGGCGCTATTGTCACGGCCATCGGCAAGGGCGCAACTGATCTGGCAGCGCTCAAGGCGACCACCAAAGCCTCAGCCTCTTGTGGCAGTTGCACTGGGTTGGTGGAGCAGGTTTTGGCCAGCACATTGGGCGATACATTTGTTATCCCAGCAGCCCAGCCGATTTGTGGCTGCACCGATATGACTCATGAAGATCTGCGCCGGATGATCAAAAGTCAGTCTCTTAAAACCATGCCTGCGGTTATGCAGGAATGTGGCTGGAAGACCTCGTGTGGCTGCCATACCTGCCGTCCAGCGCTGAACTATTATCTACTGGCTGAATGGCCGTTAGACTATGCGGATGACGCCCAGAGCCGTTTTGTCAATGAACGTAACCACGCCAACATCCAGAAAGACGGCACCTATTCGGTACTGCCCCGAATGTGGGGCGGTATGACCACCCCGGACGAGCTGCGCGCAATTGCTGATGCCGCGGATAAATACGATGTTCCGGCAGTCAAGGTGACCGGTGGTCAGCGGATTGATCTGCTTGGGGTGAAGAAACAGGATCTGCCACATATGTGGGCAGACCTAAATGAGGCCGGGATGGTCTCTGGCCACGCATATTCCAAGGGCCTGCGCACGGTGAAAACCTGTGTTGGCACCGATTTTTGCCGCTTTGGAACCCAGGACAGCACCGGGTTGGGGATCAAGTTGGAAAAGCTGCTGTGGGGCAGTTGGACGCCGCACAAGGTTAAACTTGCCGTGTCAGGCTGCCCGCGAAACTGCGCCGAGGCCACCTGCAAGGACGTCGGTATCATCTGTGTCGACAGTGGTTTTGAAATCAGTGTGGGCGGTGCCGCCGGCATGGAGTTGAAAGAAACAGAAGCGCTGGCCAAGGTTGCCACCGAACAAGAGGCGATTGAGCTGACAGTGGCGTTTATCCAGCTGTACCGCGAACACGCGCGCTATTTGGATCGTGCCTATAAATGGGTCGCCAAAGTCGGGCTCGACTGGGTCAAAGAGCGGGTGGTGGAAGATTTGGCGGAACGTGCCGCCCTGTGTGAGCGGTTCGAGCTTTCCCAGTCGGTTTACCGCAAGGATCCCTGGGCTGAACAGGCCACACCAGCCTTTCAACGTGACAAATGGTCGGCGCTGGCTGATCTGACTTTGGAGGCAGCAGAATGAGAAACTGGATTGATATTGCTGGTTTGAACGACATCCCCAAACGTGGGGCACGCGTCGTCAAAACCACTCTTGGCTGTGTTGCGATCTTCCGCACTGATGACGACAAGGTTTACGCCATCGACGACACTTGCCCCCATAAAAAGGGTCCGCTGTCCGAAGGCATAGTTCACGGCGCATCCGTCACCTGTCCGCTGCACAATTGGGTGTTTGATCTGGAAACCGGGATGGCGCAGGGAGAGGACGTCGGCCAGGTCGCAACCTTTGACACCCAAGTTCTGAACGGGCGGATCTTGCTGGAAGCCAGCCGTTTGGCTGCGCGGTCAGCCGCATGAAGCCTGTTTGCACCACTTGTCCCTATTGCGGTGTTGGCTGCGGATTGCTGGCATCGGGTGACGGTAGCATAAAGGGCGATCCAGACCATCCATCGAACTTTGGCCGCCTTTGCTCCAAGGGCGCAGCCCTCGGGGAAACGTTGGGGCTAGAAGGGCGGCTTTTGTCGCCTCATGTCGGTGGCGCACCCACAGATTGGGACAGCGCATTGGATCTGGTGGCAGGTAAGTTCAGCGCTGCAGTCCGCGAACATGGTCCAGACAGTGTCGCCTTTTATGTGTCCGGGCAACTGCTGAGCGAAGATTATTACGTCGCCAACAAGCTGATGAAAGGGTTCATCGGCGCAGCAAATATCGACACCAATTCACGGCTTTGCATGGCGTCAACAGTTGCCGGGCATAAACGGGCCTTTGGCAGCGATACGGTTTCGGGCACCTATGAAGACCTTGAGCTGGCGGATGTGATTGTACTGGTGGGGTCAAACCTTGCCTGGTGTCATCCGGTGTTATTCCAGCGCATTCAGGCCGCCAAGTCCGAACGCCCGGGATTGAAGATCATCACGATAGACCCCCGCCGCACTGCCACAACACACGGCTCTGATTTACATTTGGCCGTGCGCCCGGATGGCGACACGGCGCTATTCAACAGTCTGTTGGGTGAAATCGTCCGGCGGGGCAGGGTGGATCAGGCTTATGTTGAGGCTCATGTTCATGGGTTTGAACAATCCCTCAGCGCCGCTCAGTCAACGCTGCCTGCGGACACGGGTCTGAGTGCGGAAGAGCTGCAACTGTTCCACGATCTGTGGATTGGCTCGGAAAAGGTGGTGACGGTTTTCTCGCAGGGGGTGAACCAGTCGGTTGGCGGCACCGACAAGGTGAATGCCATTCTCAATTGCCACCTGGCGACTGGGCGCATTGGCCGCCCCGGCATGGGTCCGTTTTCGGTGACGGGACAGCCCAACGCCATGGGCGGGCGTGAGGTTGGTGGGCTGGCAAACATGTTGGCCTGTCATCTGGATATCGAAGATGCGGATCACCGCAAGACCGTGCAATCCGCGTGGCAGTCACCGACGATCTGCACCAAGCCCGGTTTGAAAGCGGTAGATCTGTTTCGCGCCTGTGCCTCTGGCCAGATCAAGGCGCTGTGGGTCATGGGCACCAACCCGGCGGTGTCGATGCCGGATGCGGATGCCGTCAGCCAGGCGATCAAAGCCGTTGATTTCAGCGTCATCTCCGAAGTGGTGGAACAGACCGACACCAGCACCGTGACAGATGTTCAGCTGCCCGCCACTGCCTGGGGCGAAAAGACCGGAACCGTCACCAACTCGGAACGTCGCATCAGTTTGCAACGCGCCTTTCTGTCCGCACCGGGAGAGACCCGGCCAGATTGGAAAATCATCTGTGATGTGGCGCAGCGAATGGGCTGGGCAGAGGCGTTTTCCTATCAATCGCCCGTCGAAATTTTTAGGGAATACGCAGCCCTGTCGGGGCAGGCGGCGGGTTTGGGAGGTGATTTTGACATCAGCGGTTTGGCCACGATCAGCGAAGCCGGTTATGCCGAATTCACACCTGTTCAATGGCCGATACCCAGTGGTAGCCCCGGCGTCGATCGTTTTTTTGGGGCAGGGGGCTTTTCCCATCGTGACAAACGGGCACGCATGGTGCCGGTCATCGCAACCTATGACGGTCGCCGACGCAGGAATATCTTCCAGCTGAATACAGGACGTATCCGGGACCAGTGGCATACTATGACCCGTAGCGGAAAATCGCCGCGTCTCAGCCAACATCAAAGCGAACCCTTTGGCGAGATTCACCCCAAAGATGCGGATGAATTAGGCCTGAAACCGGGTGATTTGCTTGAGATCCAATCAGCATATGGACGGGCAGTGGTGCGGGCCAGGATCACCGACGGCATCGCGCGCAGCACTGTTTTTGTCCCGATGCACTGGAGTGGGGCCAACTCTGCCACCGGACGAATTAATGCGGTAATTGCACCAACGATAGATCCAATTTCAGGCCAACCAGACCTAAAGGGAGGCCTAGTGCAGTTGCGCCGGTTTGATGCGCTTTGGTACGGCTTTGCCGTCTCAGTTGCACAGATGCCTGCCAGTTCCGCCTATAGCGCGGTGATAAAAACCACCAGCGGTTGGAGCTGTGAACTGGCTGGCATAGAGATGCCTGCCAGCTGGGTGCAACAAGCGCGGAACGTTCTGAATCTCAAAACTGGCAGCATCAGCCAGATGCGCGACAGTGCAAAAGGCATCACGCGGGTGGCCATCCACGAGGGCTCGAGATTGACGGGCCTGTTTTTCGCCGCGTCCTCTCCGGTAACCGTAGATCGCCAGCGGGCGGTTTCACAGGTCGGCACCGATGAGCAGGCACTGGCGGCCTTGGCGGGGCTGCCTGCGGTTGGCCAACCCGATCCCGGCCGTTTGGTCTGCGCCTGTTTCAACGTTGGCGTCAACACCATTCGCTCGGCAATTCATCAAGGGGCGACAACATTGGTCGAGGTGGGGAATTGCACCGCCGCAGGCACAAATTGCGGGTCTTGCAAGGCGGAATTGCAGACCTTGATCAACGCCGTTCCAATTTTAACAGCAGCAGAATAAAGGCAAAACCGATGCAACACACAAATAGCTTTGTTCGCGCAGATCAGCACCGGGCATTGGGGTTAAGCACCTTTGCCTTTACCGTGTGTTTTGCGGTTTGGACCATTTTTTCCATCATTGGCATTCAGATTAAGCAGGACTTGGGCCTGACGGACACTCAGTTTGGCCTGCTTGTTGCAACACCGGTATTAACGGGGTCTATCAGCCGGATGTTTCTGGGCCTTTGGACTGAACAATTCGGGGGGCGAATTGTATTTCCGTTGCAAATGATGATCACGGCCGTCGCGGTTTGGATGATGACCTTTGTCGAGACTTACGAAATGTTCCTGCTGGTAGCGCTTGGGTTGGGGCTGGCTGGCGGGTCGTTCATTATTGGCGTCGCTTATGTATCGCGCTGGTTTGAGAACAAGCATCAGGGCACCGCGTTGGGTGTCTTTGGTGTGGGCAACGTCGGGGCCGCCATCACCAACTTTGCGGCTCCATTTCTGGTTGTTGCACTGGGGTGGGAAGGCACAGCAAAGGTCTATGCGGTGGCGCTGGCGATCACGGCCGTGTTGTTCTATGTCTTTGCCATGCCAGACCCAGAGCATCAGCGTCGCCAGAGCTTGGGCAAGAAGCCAGTCTCGGTTGCCGAACAGCTTGCGCCGTTGAAAAATATGCAGGTCTGGCGCTTTTCTGTCTATTACTTCTTTGTATTCGGGGCCTTTGTGGCGCTTGCCTCCTTCTTGCCGCGCTACTACGTCGGTGCCTATGGGGTGGAGCTGACCACTGCTGGGATTTTGGCCGGACTTTATTCGCTACCCGGATCAGTATTTCGCGCTGTAGGGGGGTGGATGTCGGATAAATGGGGCGCCCGCTTTGTCACTTACATGACCTTTGCGGTATCGCTTATGGTGTTGTTTCTGATGTCCTATCCTGGCAGCCACTATATCGTGCAAGGGATCAATGGCGCCATTGAATTTGATATCCGCGTATCCCTTGGCCTGTTTGTCACTCTCAGCATTATCCTAGGTTTTGTGATGAGCCTTGGTAAGGCCGCAGTCTATAAGCACATCCCACACTATTACCCAAATCACGTTGGATCGGTCGGCGGCCTTGTGGGAATGATCGGTGGGCTGGGCGGTTTCATCCTGCCAATCGCATTTGGTATCTTGCTGGACGCCACCGGGATCTGGACCGCGCCCTTTATGCTGTTGTTTGCTTTGGTTGCTGTTTCCACTTTGTGGATGCATGCGGCGATCCGCAAGATCGAGCGCAAACAGCATTTAAACCTTGCCATCGAAACCTATCCTTGAGCGGCTAGGTGATCATTACATTGCCAATCTTCTCGGCATGTTGAAGCACTCTAAGTTTACGTTGAATGTCGCGTTCTTCGTTCGTCATCAAAACTTCCTCCACCCAAAATTGGGTAATTTACAGGAAGTGTCCCGAAGGTCCGTACATATCTACACTGTGCACTTGATCTTTTGGAGGCGTGAGGCGAGGTCAGAAGTCAAAACTGTGTAATGATTATTGTTAGTGTGCAAAGTATCGCTCGATTTTCCTGCGAGGCTTGATAAAACGTCCAAAGCATTGTCAGGGAGATAACAATGATCAAACTCATCAAACCTATTGTTGCCGCCGCCGCATTTGCCGGATTGGCTGCAACGTCAGGATCTGCTGAAACACGGGTGACCTATAAATCTGCCAAGACCACATCGTCCTATTACCAGATGGCGGTGCAGATCGCCGAAGCCATGAAGGCCGGGTCTGATGGCGACATTGTTGTCACGGTTGAGGAAAGCCAGGGTTCGGTCCAGAACGTGATGGAAGTTCGCGCCCGTGGCGGTGACTATGTGTTCACCACGCCGCCAGTGTTGGTGCGTCTGGCCCAGGGTGGCAAGGCGATGTTCAAGGACAAGGGAGATCCTGCCTTTGACGAGATCCGTGCGCTGTTCCCGATCCCATCATTGACCATGCATTTTGTGATGTCCGAGGCATCGGGCGTTACTGATTTCGCTGGGCTTGAGGGTAAAACACTGTTGTTGGGCAAAGGCTCATTTGGTGCGCGCGAAGGTGAGAAATACCTCAAACTGTTTGGCCTTGAGGGCAAAGTTGAAATCGCCGATGTCGAGCTGTCGGGTGCGGTGGCTGCGCTGAAGAACGGTCAGATTGATGGGTTTGTCACAGCTGGTTCCTATCCTGCGCCGAATGTAATCGAAGCTGCGGCATCGACTGGAGTTTCGGTTCTGTCGCTGAACGACGAGCAGATCACCGCCAGCAAACGCGCCCGTCTGGTGATCCCGGCTGGCACCTATGCCGGTCAGGACAGCGACATTGTCACCACCTCACTGCCGGTTGTGGCCTTTACCACCACTAAAATGGATGACGCCACCGCCTATGCGATGACCAAGACCTATTGGGAAGGCAAGGCAGACATGGGTGCTGCGGCTGCCTGGTGGAACGGTGTGGACCAGGGCTTGATGGCCAATATCACCGGCAAAATTCACCCCGGTGCGCTGAAATACTACACCGAGGCCGGGTTTGAGCTGAGCGACGCACAGAAATAAGTTGGCCTGACAACCAGCGCGAATTGGCCGGGCGGGTAACTGCCCGGCCCGGTTATTGAAAGAGCAGCAGTCTTCATGAATGATCGCACCTTAGAAGTTCCTTTCCGCCCTTTTTGGCTAGCGTTGGCCACCGTGATGGTAGCCTTTCATTTGGGGCTGATCTTCTCGGGTTTAGTACCCAACCTGGTCAGCCGTCCGCTGCATCTGGCGTTTGTTCTGCCTTGGGTGTTTATCTTTGGGGCCAAATCCAAACTGCAGTTGATCACGGGGCAGGTGCTGTCGCTGTTGGGGGTGTCTGCTGCACTGTGGACCGCCGTCAATTACGACATGTTAGGGGATCAATACGGATTTCTTGAGGGTGATTTCCAGATTGGGATGGCCGTTGCATTGCTGATCTGTGTGATCGAGGCCGCTCGGCGTGCGATTGGTTGGCCGTTGCCACTGGTGACCACAGCGGCCCTGGCCTACGCGCTATTTGGCGCTCATATTCCCGGCGAATTTGGCCATTCTGGTACCCCGCTGCGCAGCTTTCTGGGTACTCTGACAATTGCCGAGGGCGGCATTTGGGGCAGCCTGACCGGTGTTTCTGTTGGTGTCGTGTCGATTTTTGTCATCTTCGGCGCGGTGTTGAACGCGGGCGAGGCCGGGCAGGGGTTTATGAACGTTGCCGCGGCCGCGGCCGGTCGGCTGACTGGTGGCGCTGCTAAGGTGTCGGTCATTTCCTCGGCTTTGTTTGGGTCAATCTCGGGCTCAGCCTCGGCCAATGTTGCCTCGACCGGGGCGATCACCCTGCCGACCATGACCAAACTGGGCTATCCCAAACGTCTGGCCGCCGCGGTCGAAGCAGTCGCCTCGTCCGGCGGGCAGATCATGCCGCCGTTGATGGGGGCAGGGGCCTTTGTCATGGTAGAGCTGACGGGTGTGCCCTACACCTCGATCATGGGGGCGGCGATCCTGCCGGCGGTGCTGTTCTTCTTTGCGGTCTGGATGGGGATCAACGCTTATTCACACCGGTATGAGTTGCGTGCAATAGAGACAAACAAGCAACCCGATACCCGCGATGTCATAATCACCTCCGGGTTTTTTCTGGTGCCGTTTTCAGTGCTGCTGTGGGGTATGTTTGGCGCAGGATACACGCCGCAATATGCCGCCTGTATGGCGATCCTCGCTGGTGCGGTTTTGTTATTGTTCAACCGTGAGGCCCGTTTTGACCGAGAACAGATCGCCGCACGGCTGTCGTCGGCTGTCCTGAATGCAGCCCGCCAGATCGCCATGATAGCTTCGATCATCTTTTGCGCCTCGATCATCATCGGGGTGTTGTCGATTACCGGGTTGGGGGTCAAAATTACCTCACTGATCCTGTCCGGATCGGGTGGACTGCTGTGGCCATCACTGCTGCTGACTGCGTTGGCATGTCTGGTGCTGGGGATGGAGGTGCCAACCACGGCGGCCTATGTGATTTGTGTTTCAGTAGCTGGTCCAGCGTTGATCCAACAGGGGTTAGAGCCGCTGCAGGCACATCTGTTTGTATTCTGGTTTGCGCTGCTGTCCACCATCACCCCGCCGGTGTGCGGCGCGGTGTTTATCGCAGCAGGGATGATAGGTGAGAGCTGGATTAAGGTCGCCCTGACGGCGATGGCGCTGGGGGTTGGGCTTTATGTTATTCCGCTGGGTATGGTTGCCAACCCGGATATCCTGCGGTTGGCTGACGCTCCTGTGGCCGCTCTGATTGCCTTTCTGCGCATGGCGGTTGGTCTGTCGGTGCTGAGTTATGGTCTGATTGCTTTAAAACCCCTGTTGGCCAAATTTGGCGTTGGCTGTGTGGGGTTGGCGCTTGTCATGTCTGGTGTGATTTCCTGAAGCTCCCAGCTTAAACCGCCGAGAGTGCTTCAATTCGGTTGATGGTGGCTATATTTCGGGTCACCCGAATTTCCGGGTGACGTCGTTGTCAACGGGGCCCATCGTGGTTCCAAAACTGGGGGCCGCGCCCACCGAGGCTGATATCATTGATCACTGCCGCTCACGGGTCGCAAATTACAAACGCCCTCACAGTATCGAGTTTCGCAGTGAATCGTTCCCATTGTCTGGTGCAGGCAAGGTGATGAAACGTGAGTTGCGGGCGCCGTTTTGGGCTGACCAAGGGCAAGCAGTCGGTTGAGCACGAGCCGTAAGGGCTGATACCTATCTCATTCACGAGCCCGCTCTAACACGCGGCGGGCTTGGGCGAGAACAGGGGCATCGATCATCTGGCCATCAAGACGGAATGCACCCGGATTGTTGGCGGTGTTTTCCAGAACACGCTGCGCCCACGCGGTTTGATCGGTAGTCGGCAGGAATGCCTGGTGAATGACCTCGATCTGGCCTGGATGGATCGCCAGCATACCGGTGAAACCAAGGCCATGGGCCTTGGTACTGGCGAGGCCCAATCCTGTTTGGTCATCGATCCGGGTATGGACCCCATCAACCGGGGCAGAAATGCCTGCGGCGCGTGACGCTATTGTCAGCGTTGCACGGGCATGATCCAACAGGCTGACCCCATGTTCAGTGTCGCCATCGATGCCAAGGTCCAGCGCAAGATCAATGGTGCCTAACACCAGACGGAAAACAGTGGGCACCGCCGCAACTTCATTGGCCATGGTCAGGCCTTTGGCCGTTTCGATAAGCGCGAGGATGGGTTTTCCTGTTGCGGCGCTAACCGAGCAACAACAGGTGGCCCCGTCAACTTTTGGCAGCATTACAGCACTGACGTTTGGGTGACTGGCCAGTGCAAGATCTAAGTTGTGATCCGGGTATGCCACATCATTGATGCGGATGCAGATATTGTCGGCTTTGGTTGTCTCCAACCAATCTGCCAAGTCGGCCCGCGCTGCAGATTTGGCGATGGGAGCGACCGCATCCTCCAGATCAATAATGACCCCATCAGCACCTCTATTTAACGCTTTATCAAACCGTTCGGGCCGGTCGGCGGGAACAAACAGCAGGCTGCGGGCGGTTTCAAAAATCGTCATATCGCGCCTTGCTTTTCCAATGCTGCGATGGCCTGCGCGTCTACGCCCAACTCGGCCAGGATCGTACGGCTGTGCTCGCCAAGTTCAGGCACCGGACCCAGCCGCGGCGAAAACGCATCGCTGCGCCCCGGTGGCAGCAGAGTTGGAATAGGGCCAGCCCCACTTGCAACTTCACCCCAACGCTCGCGCGCACTCAGTTGTGGATGGGACCACAGATCCGCAATATCGTTCATTCGCGCATTGGCGATCCCGGCGGTATTCAGTCGTTCCACCACTTGCTCGGCATTTAGTTCCGCAAATGCGGATAGGATGATATTGCGCAACACGTCCTTGTTCTCAGCGCGCAGGGCGTTGGAGGCAAAGCGCGGATCGGTCGCAAGCGAGGTGTCCTTTAGAACGGTTTTGCAGAACACATCCCATTCGCGTTCATTCTGAAGGCCCAGCATCATGACTTTCCCGTCGCCGGCCATAAACGGGCCGTAGGGATAGATCGTTGCGTGGCTGCCGCCCTTGCGTGCGGGTGGGTTGGCCCCGTCGTAGGCGTAGTACATAGGAAACCCCATCCACTCGGCCATCGCCTCAAGCATGGATATGTCGATAGAGGCACCTTGGCCGGTTTTGCCGCGCTGGATCAAAGCCGCGAGTATATTGGTGTAGGCATACATGCCGGCAGCTATATCAGCGATGGAGATCCCGGCTTTGCATGGTGTTTCTTGGGTTCCAGTCACGGACAGAAACCCTGCTTCGGCCTGGATCAGCAGGTCATAGGCCTTGCGATCCTTGTCAGGCCCGTCTTCGCCATAGCCCGAGATATTGCAGACGATCAGGGCAGGGTTGTCTGCCTTCAGATCATCGCGTGACAATCCCAGCCGTGCAGCAGCCCCGGGGGCGAGATTTTGCACCAGCACATCAGCCTCTTGCAGCAGCTTTTGCAGGATGGCCAAGGCGTGCGGATTCTTGAGATCCAGTGTCAGGCTTTCCTTTGACCGGTTTGTCCAGACAAAATGCGAGGCAAGGCCGTTCACACGGGTATCATACGCGCGGGCAAAATCCCCCACACCGGGGCGTTCGATTTTGATCACCCGCGCGCCGAGATCGGCCAGTTGCCGAGTAGCAAATGGCGCGGCAATTGCATGTTCCAGCGATACCACGGTGATGCCGTCCAGCGGCCGCATTAAAAGGACCTCGGAAGACCAAGCACATGCTCGGCGACATAGGATAGGATCAGATTGGTTGAGATCGGGGCAACCTGGTACAGCCGCGTCTCGCGGAACTTGCGCTCGACATCATATTCGGTGGCAAAGCCAAACCCGCCGTGGAATTGCAGACAGGCGTTTGCCGCCTCCCAGCTGGCCTTGGCCGCCAGGTATTTGGCCATGTTTGCCTGCTCGCCGCAGGGCTCATGTGCATCAAACAACCGACAGGCTTCCCACCGCATCAAATTGGCGGCTTCCAGTTCAATCTTGGCTTCGGCAATTGGGAACTGTACGCCCTGATTTTGGCCAATGGGACGGCCAAACACCGTGCGTTCTTTGGCGTAGGCAGTGATCTTGTCGATGAACCAGAACCCGTCGCCTATGCACTCAGCGGCGATCAGCGTGCGCTCGGCGTTCAACCCGTCGAGGATATAGCGGAACCCCAAACCTTCTTCGCCAATCAGATTTTCAGCAGGAATTTCCAGATTGTCAAAGAACAGCTCGTTTGTCTCGTGGTTGACCATGTTAGAGATCGGCTTGACCTCCATGCCATTGCCGATGGCCGCCTTGATATCAACAAGGAAGATCGACATCCCCTCAGACTTGCGTGTGACGTCAGCCAACGGCGTGGTGCGGGCCAGAAGGATCATCAGATCAGAGTGCTGCACCCGGCTAATCCAGACCTTTTGGCCGTTGATGACGTATTTATCGCCTTTTTTTACCGCAGTGGTCTTGATCTTGGTAGTATCGGTGCCGGTAGTTGGCTCGGTCACACCCATGGATTGCAGGCGCAGCTCTCCACTGGCGATTTTGGGCAGATATTGCTGTTTCTGCGCGTCCGATCCGTGCCGCAGCAGGGTGTTCATATTATACATCTGGCCGTGACAGGCACCGGCGTTGCCGCCTGAACGGTTGATTTCTTCCATGATGATTGAGGCCTCGACCAGTCCCAGCCCCGAGCCGCCGAATTCCTCGGGTATCAGTGCGGCCATCCAGCCTTCAGACGTCAGTTTGTCGACAAAGGCCTCAGGGTAGGTTTTGTCTTCGTCCACCTTGCGGTGATATTCGGCTGGAAATTCAGCGCAGAGGGAACGCAGGGCATCACGCAGGTCCTTATGGGGATCAGTCATTATGTGTCCTCAATGGTGGCAGTTGCGGTCATCGCCAGTGCGCCGTCGTGGCGGCAGATCCAAAGTTCGACGGTGCCGTCGTTGTTCGGCTGACCATGGACGGAAAAATCATGGGTATCGAATACTGGTGAGACCGCACGAAAATCGAAAGCTGTAACACGCGCCTGAGGCATTTCGCGCCGCAATAGGTCAAGCATCAGCGTCGCCAAAAGGGGGCCGTGCACGACAAGACCGGGATAGCCTTCGGTCGTGGTACAAAACGGTTGGTCATAATGAATGCGATGACCGTTGAACGTCAGGGCGGAATAGCGAAATAGCAGAACCGGATCAGGGGAAATGACCCGCGAAAAGACTCCGCTGTCCGGGGCTTGCGGTGGGACAGGAACCGGCTCGCTGGGATCAGCCGGGGCGCGGTAGACAATGTCGTGTTCTTCCTCGATCCCTTGTACATCGCCATCGAACACCTGATGGCGCACCGTAACAAACACCAAATCACCACTGCGCCCCTTCTTGTGATCGACGGAAACAATGGTCGACACTTTGAGCAAGGTCCGGCCAATTCGCATTGGTGCCATCCAACTCAGTCGGCTGCCAGCCCACATCCTGCGTGGCAATGGCACCGGAGGCAGGAACTCTCCAAGGGCGGCATGACCATCATATCCAGCATCTTCCAGTTTGTGGATCGGTAAAAAATGAAGCCAATGCCAAAGCGGTGGCAGGGGCGTTTGATCAACATAGGCTGGATCGTCTCGGTTTAGGGTTGCAGTTAATGCGTTTGACGCAAACGGTGTTATGCAATCAGCTATCGTTTGCGAACGCCCGACCCACTCGCTGAGATACCTCAGGTCAATCGTCACGGTGCCTATCTCCTTCAAACCTCTGCAGTTAGTATGACCCTGATTTTGCGTTCTGGAAATTCGCCTTTCTTTAAGGCTATGTTCGGCACAGCTGAACGCAAGGGGTGTCGATGCATTTTGATTTTACCGATATTCGCCTGTTTGTTCATATCGCCGAAACAGGCAACCTGACCCAAGGCGCGGCACGGACCTTTCTGTCTGCGCCCGCAGCCAGCGCTCGTATCCGTGCGCTTGAGGCAAGCCTGAATGCGCAACTGCTTTATCGTGGAAATAAAGGTGTCAGTCTGACCCAGTCGGGCGAAACCTTGCTGCGACATGCGCAGATTATTCTACGTCAGGTGGACTATCTGCGTGATGATTTCACCGGACCAAATAGCGACACATCAGGCCACGTGCGCATCTTTGCAAACACAACTGCCGTCACCGAATTCATGCCAGAGGTGCTGGCCGAGTTTCTGGCCTCGCGGCCCGGTGTAACCGTCGATCTACAGGAAAGGCTAACGCAGGATATTGTACGCGCAATTCACGATGGTACGGCGGATCTCGGTATTGTTTCAGGGGAGATTGATCAGACAGGTCTGGAAGCAATCCGCTTTTCAACTGATCGCCTGTTATTGGCGGTGCCACTGGGGCATGACTTAGCCAACTGCAAACACGTCGCTTTTGCAGATACACTGAAGTACGAACATATCGGTCTGCACGAAGGCAGCACATTGTTAGCGTTCTTGCGTGGGCTGATGGAAAAGAACGGCTATGAGCGGGCGTTGCGGGTAAAACTACGCAGCTTTGAAGCAATGTGCCGGATGATTGAGGCAGGTGTCGGAATTGGTATCCTGCCAGAGTCGGCTGCTCGCAGACATATGAGAACGATGCAGATCACGCTGGTCGGCATTGACGACGGTTGGGCGATCCGCGAACGTTTTGTATTAGTTAGGTCGCTCGAGGCTTTGCCCGGGGCAGGGCGTGCTTTGGTCGAAGAACTTGTTCAGAACGCGGCAGGAGGGATTAAGTGACACAGTAGGGAAGCCTTCAAACCTCCCATGTGAGACGGCTATGGGCGGGCAGAGACTTTGTTGCACAAATCGCTTCAAGGGATTCCTATTTTGACGCCTGAGTGCTGTTGTACTAAGCCCCGATCCTAAGATTGCCAGATACTGGAATTTTCGGCCATGTGGTCTTCGTTGTGAAAGCCATCCTGGTCGACGCAGATCTTCCTTTCAGAAGGTTACAGCTTGCAGGTTGCCCGTTTGATGTCTTTGATGATCTTCTCGTTAGAGATTTTTGCTGTCTTTCTCATCGACTACTCCTTAACAGTTACGATGACCCAGAAAGCCTCCGTTGTTCAAATCCCTAATTCTGTCCCAGAGGTGCTAACGTCAGAAAGGTCGATATTTCTTTACGTTCCAGGTCGCCCGCGATTTCCGGTTCCTTTTGCTCATAGACCAAGAGGAGCTTTTCGGCTCGCATCACGGCGTCGAACGGGAGATCTGTTCGTAAAGAAAGACGCTGAAATAGGTTTGGTTCCCCCTCGAAAAAAATCGGGGAAACCGCTTCTTGAAGTAGAAAACCCTACCTCGACGCACGAGGTAGGGGCCTGCTCGGTGACGGGCCTGCCGCTTTGAGCGGCTCCGGTTTGGTGTGCTATGTATCCCATCTGCTGAAGACTGGGAAATACAGCAGTTCAAAGGGGCTAAAAGGCCCTTATTCTGTTCGATTTTGAGAGAAAACTGGCTGGGGTGGTAGGAAACCCAGCGGGATGATCCCTTTCATCGGTTTAGTTAGTGTCACCTCGAAAATGGGGCATTTCTGGGGGCCTTTTGCCCGAAACTTAGGGTGAGACCTACGGGCAGTACTAGTGGGTCCAGGATTGGAACTGCTGCTGTTGTCGGGATGCAGGAGCTCTGTTCTAGAGGTCTGTAAGGAGGGAGATCTACCTACAGGGGAATAGGTATAAGTAATGGATAAAGGAAGCAGTTGAGGGTGGTAGTTTATGTTGAAAGTCCGGTCTCAGCCAATGTTGTTGAAAAACTCTTGTTGATTTGAGGGTATATGACTGATTCAATTTCCTTATTGGCGTGGGGGGATTGGTGGCGATGTTAGGACCA
>NZ_QHLQ01000004.1:0-192058 GCF_011813015.1 Parasedimentitalea denitrificans
AAACCAGATCGACAGCGAACCGCGCTGTTTTAGGGCTAGGTTGTAGTCTGACCAGTTCCTGGTCTTGTAAGTCGTCGGTGTCCACCTGCTCATGAACTCCAACTATCACGCTGGATTCATACAGTGAATCCCATCAACCGATTTGTGCAACAAAGCCATCACCTGCAAGTCCGCTTTTGGCAAAACTGAAGGCGGCGAAGGTGAATGCCTTCGCTCCAAATGGCGAAGACTTTAGCCCGCTTTATCTCCGCGAAGATGTCGAGGCAGTTCAAAGATAGCTTTCAAATTGTTCGGAAGTCGGTCCATGAACCCTGATATGGCCAAGGCGACAATGCCGAGTGCGCCATACATTCCGCCGAGTGAGATCAGCAAAATCGCACACACTCCACCTGCCTTAATGACACCCGCAGCAAAAACAAACTTATTGACATCGATATGCACGAAGAATGCCAAATCGGCACGCTTATGCCCCATTGGCAAATGTTAAGCTGGTGGGCCGTGCAGGAATCGAACCTGCGGCTTCCAAATTAGGAATTTGGCACTCTATCCGGCTGAGCTAACGGCCCACACACTGAGTGTATTGAAAGAAACCCTTACTCATGTCAACTCAGTAGGTATTAGTAGACCTACTAGAAATAAACACCTGCAAACACTACACTTACACACACACAGTAAGACGTAGGTGGTTATTTTCGCTCTATCCAGTTGAGCCACGGGGCCATATGCAGTGATTGACTGCACCTCCCTCTAACAAATAGAAATTGCGAGCTCAATCCCGTGGCTTGAACCGCGTTGATATTTTGCGGCGGTAGGTTGGGCTGTCTGAATGTTGCCAAATTCAACGCACTTACACCTTATCAACCGGTTACAAATGGCCCCATTGTACTGTGGGGCTTGATTGCGCTAACCTTGTGTGAACAACAACATGAGGCGACACAGTGACATCGGACAACAAACGCCCCCTGACGCTCCGCGATGTATCCGACGCCACGGGCGTTTCCGAAATGACCGTCAGCCGGGTGCTGCGCAATCGGGGCGACGTGTCGGAAAAGACCCGCGTCAAGGTGCTCGCCGCAGCCAAAGAGCTGGGTTATGTGCCCAACAAGATCGCTGGCGCGCTGGCATCAAACCGGGTCAATCTAGTGGCGGTGATCATCCCGTCCCTGTCCAACATGGTGTTCCCCGAGGTGCTGACCGGCATCAACGAAGTACTAGAGACAACTGCCTTGCAACCCGTTGTTGGGGTTACTGATTATCGGGCAGAGAAAGAAGAGAAAGTTCTGTACGAGATGCTGTCGTGGCGGCCCTCTGGGGTGATCATTGCCGGTCTGGAACACTCTGACGCTGCGCGTGCGATGCTAAACGCTGCTGGAATTCCTATTGTTGAGATCATGGACACCGATGGCAAACCCGTTGACGCGATGGTGGGTATCTCACACCGTCGGGCGGGCAGTGAAATGGCCAAGGCAATCCTAAAGGCCGGGTATCGCCATATCGGTTTCATGGGCACTAAAATGCCGCTGGATCACCGCGCCCGCAAACGGTTCGAAGGTTTCACCGAGGCGCTGGCCAAGGAAGGTGTCGAGATCGAGGATCGCAATTTCTATTCAGGTGGGTCCGCGCTGGCCAAGGGCCGCGAAATGACCGCCGAGATGCTGGAACGTTCGCCTGATCTGGATTTCCTGTATTATTCCAACGACATGATCGGCGCGGGTGGCCTGCTGTATTTGCTGGATCAGGGGATCGACGTGCCGGGTCAGATCGGTCTGGCAGGTTTCAACGATGTTGAGTTGTTGCAGGGATTGCCCCGCAAGCTGGCCACTATGGATGCCTGTCGGCTTGAGATCGGACGCAAAGCGGCTGAGATCATCGCAGCCCAGCTCGACAATCCCGAGGAAGAGATCGAAAACCGCATCACTCTGACCCCGACCATCAGCTATGGCGATACGCTAAAGCGACGCTGATGGCTGTTCAACACCTCGACAATCGAGCAGCTCGACGGTTGTTCATGGATCGGCATGCGCTGATTGAGACCCCAACCGGTGCCGCCAAGGGGCCTGCGTTGCTGGATCTGATCACACGTTTGGGGTTTGTGCAGCTGGACAGTATCAACACCGTGGCACGTGCCCATGATATGATCCTGTATTCTCGACGGCCATCGTATCGGGCTAAGCACCTGAAGCAGTTGTACGAAGGCGATCGCGCGCTGTTCGAACACTGGACCCATGACGCCGCCGTTATCCCGATGCAGTTCTATCCCCTGTGGCATCTGCGGTTCCAACGTGATGCAGCCCGGTTGAAATCGCGATATCGGAACTGGCACCGTGATAACTATGAGGCGCAGTTCGACACCGTCCTGAAACACATCCGCGATCACGGGGCGGTTGGGTCGTCTGACGTGGGCAAGGATGAGAAAAAGGGATCCGGTGGCTGGTGGGATTGGCATCCGTCAAAAACCGCGCTGGAGTATCTGTGGCGGTCTGGCGCGTTATCGGTGGTCGGGCGCAACGGGTTTCAAAAGCAATATGACCTGACCGAGCGCGTGATCGAGGAACACCTGCGCCCCGGCGCCCTACCCTGTGTTGAGGCTGATACGGTGGACACCCTGTGTAACGGCGCTTTGGATCGGTTGGGCTTTGCTACATCAGGCGAAATCGCTGCGTTTTGGGACACCGTCTCGTCAACCGAGGCCCGCGCATGGTGTAAGTCGCAGTTGGATCAAGGGGAGCTAGAAGAGATTGAAGTTGCCCATACCGATGGCAAACTGCGCCGCGCGTTTGCCCGACCGGGAGTGGTAGAGGCGGCGCAGGACATTGGCCCTGCCCCAACACGCATGCGGGTGCTTAGCCCGTTTGACCCGGCAATACGCGACCGTAAGCGGGCTGAACGGTTGTTTGGCTTCCATTATCGGATCGAAGTCTTTGTCCCCGCGCCAAAACGCATCTACGGCTATTATGTTTTCCCACTTTTCGAGGGCGAGCGCATGGTGGGCCGGATCGATATGAAGGCGCAGCGCGATGCTGATCGGTTGCAGGTAACTGCAGTCTGGCCCGAGCGCGGTGTTAAATGGCCAGCCGCCCGAGTTCGCAAGCTGGAGAGCGAGTTGCAGCGGGTGGCTCGCTTTGCTGGGCTGTCGCAGGTGGTATTTGCGGACGGATGGCTGCGGGACGCGGTTTAGCAAACTCAAGCCTCAGCCGGCACGGCCCTCAGCGATCTCTATTAACCGAGAAACCCGCGTTCGTGGACCAACCCAACCAGTTCATCCAAGCTTTGCTGGACCTCTCTGCCTGAAGTATCCAATTGCGCCAATGCCTTGCTGTATAACGCTTCGCGACTTGCTAGGATCGACCTAAGCTGCTCCATCGCTTCGGGATTTCCAGCCATTGGGCGTTCATCGCCCTGCGCACGGACACGCGCCATGTGCTCTTCGGCGTCGGCCTTGACCCAAATGGTGTGAAACCCGGTTAGCAGGCTATTATAGGTTTCCGGCTCGCCCACCACACCGCCAGCAGCGGCAAGGATCAAACTGTCATGGGTGGCGGTAATCCGTGAAATCGCCTGCGCCTCTAGGGTGCGATAGCCTTCTTGACCATATAGCGCCATGACCTCGTCCACCGGCATACCGCTTTGGGCCTCAATTTCTGTATTCAGTTCAACAAACGGCAGATCCAGCGCCTGCCCGGCTAATGCGCCCAAGGTCGATTTACCCGCACCGCGCAGCCCGACCAGACAAATCCGTCCGGCACGAAGGTTCGCTTCGGGACCGGGGGACAGCAGGTCCCTTACCATCTGCTGCGTTGTGGCGTTTGAGCTTCGATAAAGCTCGCCCACGCGCAGCGCCTCAGAGGTCCAAGGGTCATCTTCACCAGTTAGCCATTCAATACGATGGTCCAACGCGATGGCCACACGTTGCAGCAACCCGATAGAGATATTTCCCGCGCCGCTTTCCAACTGGGCCAGATAGCGAGGTGATACACCTGATTGCTCTGACAGAACACGCCGCGAGATGCCTTTGCGTTCGCGCGCATGCCTGACCCGCTCGCCCACACGAGTGATCAACCTCTCCACCGAGGTATCCGCATCATCGCGTTCAGAGACCGCCTTGGCCTCGCCGCGGAAATTGGTGATCTCACTCATCAGGGTGCCAAATATGAATCATACTGCATGAATTTAGATCGACAGCTCTGCACCTTCAAACAGAAACCGGCGAATTCGCACACAGGTTGCATTATTTTGCGAAGATATCGCTATTCGGGCCGGATCAGTGGTGTGACGATGTCGCGAATGTCCGGTGGTGCTGGTTTTGATGTGAATGTTTCAGGCGCGATAAAGACGCAGACAAATTTGCCTTCGAAACACAGTTTGCCGTCTTGGCGGGCGTTGACGCGGAACGCGATGGAACTGCTGCCCAGCTTGCAGGGCCAGACCTCACAGATCAGCCGATGGCGTGGGGTAACGGGCGAGCGGAAATCGAGGCTCATATGCACAAAGGGCGTGCCAGTGCCGCGATCCAGCTCCATTTGGAACCAACCGTCGCCGCCCAAGTTATGCTCCCACCAGGCATCAATCGCTTCGAGCGCAAACCAAGGCAACCGACCGGTATATGCAATGCGCGCGGGATCACAATCGCCCCAGCCAACCCGGATTTCATGGGTAAAGTTGGCTGGATCAGCCGCTGTTTCCTGCGATGTCATTCAGTAGGTTTCCACATGGTATCTTCCGTCATCGCGCATGCTATCGCGCAGATCAGACCAGTTCAAATCGATACCACGGGCGATATCCTTCAGCGCCTCTTCAACCCCCTGCTCCATCGCCTTTAGGCCACAGATGTAGATATAACCGTTGGGGTTTTGCAGCAGCTTAGCCACCCGACCAACCTCTTCGCGCAGACGGTCCTGCACATATTGTTTGGGCGCATCTTCCTGACGGGAGAAAGCAAAGTGTTTTGCCATGAAACTGTCGGGGATTTTCTTAAGTGGACCAAAGTACGGCAGCTCAGCCGGCCGACGTGCACCGAACACAAGGGTCATGTGGTCCTGATCCTGTGGCGACACCCGCTGGCGTCGCATGGTGAACCCACGAAACGGGGCAGACCCGGTGCCAGTGCAGATCATCAGGATGTCGGCCTGTGGGTCGCTGGGCAGCAGAAAGGTAGAACCAAACGGGCCAGTCAGTTGCACGTCGTCACCGGCGGCCAGATCACAGACATAGTTGGAGCAAATACCTTCGGGCTCTCGTTTCACCGTCAGCGAGATGTTCAGATAGCCCGGGCGTTCACCATCGCGGGGACTGGAGACCGAATAGAGCCGAGGCAGATGGGGGTGGCCATTGTCATCTGTGCCCGGCGGGATAATGCCAACACTTTGCCCTTCGAGCACGGGAAACGGCAGGCCTGCCATGTCCAGAATGATGTGGCGCACATCAGCGTCACTGTCGGCCTCGGTCAGCCGGTAATTCCCCTGAACCCGCGCGGTAGCTGGTTTGCCGAGGTTATACATGTTGATCGTCGGCTTTGATGCACTCGCCGGGGCCTTGGCCTTGCCGCCTGCCCCAGCATGGGCCTTGGCCAAAAGTTCAGCCATCGCATCATCCAAGGCCTCAAGCCCGCTTTCCGCTTCGCCACCTTCGGCGATGTCGGCCTGTACGGGCATTTCTTCCCAGCTGAACTGATCCTCGACTGAGTGCGGTTCGGTCACAATTCGCCATTCGTCGATCGAGCCGGTTGGGCAGACCGGAATGCAATCCATGCAGAAATTGCACTTGGACGCATCAACAACCACGTTGACGTCATCATGCACGATCGCCTCTTCTGGGCATGTCATCTCGCAGGTGTAACAGCGAATACAGATTTCCGGGTCGATCAGGTGCTGCTTTTGGGCTTGGGTCATTGCGGCCTGCTGGATTTGTTCAAGATGAGATCTGGAACGGTGAGCGCGTCAATCAAGGCCTGACACATACCGGTACAATTACTGCATCCGACACAGGGCCCCTGCAGCCCAACAATCTGGGCTGAGAGGTTGTTGATATTTGGTGTTTCCACCTTGTTGCGGCTGATCTTCATTTCAAATCCTCCGTTGCATAAGACTGACCCGGCTCATAGCAGAGCCGGGTCAATGGCTGGTTTACGCCATGTGCAGTTTTACATACTCAAAATCGCCCGGCTTATTATCAATGCCGACCTTGGGCGGCGCGATCCAGCTGGCGTATTTTCCGGGCTCTGTGCAGGGCTTCATCAGCGACTGGATAAAGTCGCCATCGGCCTTGGTTGGCAACCAATCCTTGACGCGCGCATCCCACTGTTCCTTGGGGATGATATCGCCATCCGGAGTCACACTGACGGCTGAGAACACTCCGATTTTACGGTGGAACCCTTCGTGCGGGATGGTCATTTCAAAATCGACGCCCATCTTGGCGATCAGCTTGTTCCAGCGGCCAACGCCACCAGCTGCATCTTTGACATAGTCATCACGCAGTCGCATGTTGATCGCGGTTAGGGCGGGAACTTCCTCGGCTACGATTTTGCCTTCTTTGATTGACCGAACCACATAGCTGTCATTGTTCAACATGTGGTCGTCTTTGATCCGCTGCTCCATAAACCGTCCCTTGATGCCGGCGTTGAAGGCGTTGGCCGCGTTGGTCGATACCTCTTGGCCGAACAGATCCAGCGAAAGGGTATAGTGCAGATTCAGTTTCTTCTGGATCGTGGGCAGGTCGATGACGCCCAGGTCGCGGATCTTATCGATGTCGTACGGGTCAGTGATGCCTGCAGCCTTCATCGCGTCACAGGTGGCCTGAATAGTGCGGCCTACCCCGGTTTCACCAACGAACATGTGGTGGGCTTCTTCGGTCAGCATAAACCGGCAAGTGCGGCTAAGCGGGTCAAAGCCAGATTGCGCCAGGCTTTCCAGCTGCATCTTGCCATCGCGGTCGGTGAAGTAGGTGAACATGAAGAACGACAGCCAATCCGGCGTTTCCTCGTTGAACGCGCCCAGCATCCGTGGAGCCTCTTCGGAACCCGAGGACCGAACCAGCATGTCATTGGCTTCTTCACGGCCATCGCGGCCAAAGTATTTCTGCAGCAGGTAAACCATCGCCCAGAGGTGGCGGCCTTCCTCGACGTTCACCTGAAACAGGTTGCGCATGTCATACAGCGACGGCGCGGTCAGGCCCAGAAAGCGTTGCTGCTCAACGGATCCCGGCTCAGTATCGCCCTGAATTACAATCATCCGTTTCAGCATGTTGCGGTATTCACCGGGGACCTCTTGCCAGGCAGGTTCACCGTAATGTTCACCACAGGGAATGGTGCGGCCTTCGACCTGCGGGGCCAGCAGGACACCCCAGCGGTATTCCGGCATCTTTACATAGTCGAATTTGGCCCAGCCCTTGGGGTCAACCGACACGGCGGTGCGCAGATAGATCATGCTTTGCTGGAACTGCTGTGGGATCAGGTCGTTCCACCAGTTGATGTAACCTGGGTGCCATTTCTCCAGCGCTTTCAGCACCTTCTTGTCGCTGCTAAGGCCAACGTTGTTGGGGATTTGGGTGTCATAGCTGACGTTAATGAGATCCATCATTTCATTCTCCTATGGGGCGGTGCTGTTACACACGTTCCATGTTGTATTCGCCGCGTTTACCGGTGCCGTAGCGTTGCAAGGCGCCATCCGTGCCAACCGCATTGGGGCGCTGGAAGATCCAGTTCTGCCAAGCGGTCAGGCGGCCAAAAATTCGGGTTTCCATGGTTTCGGGACCGGCAAAGCGCAGGTTGGCCTCCATCCCGGTCATCGCATCAGGCGAGAAGCTAGCGCGCTCTTCCATGAAAATACGAACCTCGTCCTCCCAGTCGATGTCGTCAAAAGCGAAGGTGATCAGGCCCAGTTCTTCGGCGTCATCTGCCTCTAGCGGCTCACCGATCCGTTCTTGCAGGGCGTCGACATCAGCCGGGTCGCTTAGGAAGCGGGTCTGCAGGCGGGTCAGGTCGTTGCCCATTGGGTATGTGCCAAAATTCGATTGGCTTAGAGTGATGGCTGCCAGAGGGCGATTGTCGTCTTCGAATTCTTCCAGCATCATATAACTGCGATCCACCGACCATAGAAGTTCAGCCAGAACGCCAGCAAAGCAGGATCCATGCTCGACCAGTGCCACCAGCGAGCGTGAGGTCATATCGACCCGTTTCAGGACCCGTTTCCAGTACTTCAGAATCTCGTTGGCCAGCCAGTGATCGCGATTCGATAGCAGCAGCTCTTCGTGCGCCAGCAGGGTTTCGGAACTGCCTTGGGTGTGAAACGCGACAAGACCGATTTCACGCTCGTTCAGGCGTAGGTGCAAGATAGCATCGTCGAACTCACGGGCCAATCGAAGCATATACGCCTCGGCACCCTGCGCTTGTAGCGCGGACATTTCTGCAGGTGCACCTTCTGTGGGTCCGTGCAAAGTGACGTTGGCACGTCCGTTTTCCCGATCAATTGTGACTTCGACAGTTGAATACGTAACCGCCCCATCTTCGCCAAAGGTTCGGTTCAGCGGCGTCAGTTCGATGCCGGTCAGACCTGAAGGTTTATCGCTTGTTGCAACAAATTCCGCTGCGCGTTCGATCACTGTAGCGTCAAACTTGGAGTTGGCGACCACTTCGTCCACCAGCTTCCAGTCAACAGCCCGCTGGCCCTTGACCCCCTCTTCGATTGAGCAGAACACATCTGCCAGATCCCGGCGTACTTTGCGTTTGTCGGTGACGCGTGTCAGCCCGCCAGTGCCGGGAAGAACGGCCAGCAACGGCACCTCGGGCAAGGCAACCGAGGAGGCGCTGTCGTTGGTCAGCATGATGTGATTGCAGGCCAGAGCCAGCTCGTATCCACCACCAGCACAGGCGCCTTTGATTGCGGCCATGTATTTCTGACCAGAGTCTGCTTCTGCTGCCTCAAACGTGTTGCGGGTTTCGTTGGTGAATTTGCAGAAGTTCACCTTGTGCGCGTGACTGGCGCCGCCCAGCATTCGGATATTGGCGCCAGCGCAGAACACCTTGTCTTTGGCGGATTGCATCACAACCACTTTGACTTCGGGGTGTTCGAACCGCATGCGCTGCACCACGTCCGCCAGCTCGATATCGACGCCCAGATCATAGGAGTTCAGCTTCAGCTCATAACCAGGAAACAAACCGCCCGTTTCATCGACATCCATAAACAGATTGGCGATTTCTCCATCATACTCGACTCGCCAGTGTCGGTATTTCGACGGGTCGGTCTGGAAATCAATCACCTTGGTCATCGCGCGCACTCCTGAGTCTGTCTTGAGACACAATATAACGTGCAGCAAATGTATGGGTAAAGCTAAATGTGCACGATAATGCTCATTCGCGCTACATTAATTCGACATATCGCACCACGCCTTCCCGCATTGTGCATTATAGCGCACAGATTTTGGGGTTTTTCTTATTCAGGCACTTTATCGCGAAGTTTGAAACGCTGGATCTTGCCGGTTGACGTCTTGGGAAGATCTTCGACGAATTCAATCCAGCGCGGGTACTTCCATTTGCCGATTTCCTCTTTGACAAACTCTTTCAGCTCGGCGGCCAGTTCATCGCTGGGGGCCCCTTCTTTGAGAACGATATAGGCCTTGGGCTTTTCCAAGCCTTCGCCATCACGGGCCGATACTACGGCAGATTCAAGAACCAGAGGATGTGAAATAAGGGCCTGCTCTACCTCAAACGGGGACAACCAGATGCCGGAGACTTTGAACATGTCGTCGGTTCGGCCGCAGTAGATGTAGCGCCCCTGCGCGTTGCGTTCGTATTTGTCGCCTGTGCGGGTCCATTCACCCTGAAAAGTTGCACGACTTTTTTCGCGCTGGTTCCAATACCCATCAGCCGCCGAGGCACCCCGAACCAGAAGTTCGCCAATTTCACCCTGTGCGACCTCATTTTCTGCCTCATCCACCAAACGCAGGTCATAACCCGGAACTGCAATACCAGAGGTTCCATAGACCACGTCATCCGCCCGGTTCGAGAGAAAGATGTGCAGCATTTCGGTTGATCCGACTCCATCTAGGATGTCGACACCCCAAAGAGCGCTCCACCGGCGACCAATGTCCTCTGGCAGGGCTTCACCAGCCGAGATGCAGCGACGAAGCGGGATATTCGGCTTTTCAACCATTTCAAGCTGCGCAAGCGTTGCAGCATATAGGGTCGGCACACCGCAAAACACTGTCGGCTTTTCGGATTCGAGGATGTCCAAAACCACTTCAGGTGTTGGGCGTGCATTGTACAACACGGATGTCGCACCTACCGCCATGGGCATGCTAAGGGCATTGCCCAGGCCATAGGCAAAGAACAGTTTGGCGACCGAGTAGACGACGTCGTCTTCAACCAGTTGCAACACCTGGTCACCATAGGTTTCAGCAGTTGCGCCAAGGGCGCCATGAACGTGACGAACCCCTTTGGGCAACCCGGTAGAGCCCGAAGAATAAAGCCAAAAGGCAACTTCATCTTCGGAACAGTCGACTAGTGGCATTGGTTCGGCGTCAGCGATAAAATCTTCGAGGCTTACAGTTCCGTCCGGTGCATCGCCACCAATGACTACGACTTTCTCTAGATCGGGGACTGCCTTGGCGGCAGGTTCAACAGACGACCACAGTTCAGCGCTGACAAACAACACAGTTGCACGGCTGTCGCGAAAAATCGCCTCGTAAACCGGGGGGGCAAGTAATGTGTTCATTGGTACCGGCACGACACCGGCCTTGATCGTGCCCCAGAATATCTGTGGAAATTCTATCTGATCCAGAACCAGCATTGCAGCACGGGCTTCGCGGCGTATTCCGGCACGACCCAAGGAACTGGCAAGCACACCGCTGTCTTGGGCCAATTGACCGTAACTAAGTTGTCGCTTCTTTCCGGCAGCCTCACGAAAGGCGATCTTGTTCGGTCTTATGTCTACGTGACGGTCGACAAAGTAGCTGGCCGCATTTGCGCTGGCTGTCATTCTTAATTCTCCCTAGACGCCCCCCGGATAAAGCAACCCGGCGGCATGTCGCACAATCTATTGGCGAACGTTCGTGTGCACTCATAATGCACCGGAACGAGAGGCGTGCAAGATATTGCGAGCCAATTATGCATAATAATGCAGGTTCTTGTGAGGGAGATGTAACCCATGGGTTACCCAAACCCACAACCACAAGGAACAATCGAACGATGCCCCTTGTGGATTAAGGCTTGGTTACCTGGGCGGTCAGTGCATCAACATCAGTGGCAACAGGGTGATGACCGGGAACAACACCAGAATGATCACGCGCACCAGATCCGATGCGACAAAGAACATCACCGCCTTGTAGGTGTCGATCATCTTAGTCTTGCGGTCCATCGCATTGATGATGAACAGGTTCATCCCTACGGGCGGAGTGATCAGGCCCACTTCGACCACGATCAGAACCAGGATACCAAACCAAATGGCGACGTATTCAGCCTCGATCCGGTTGGCCATGCCCTTGGTCACGCGAATACCCAGTTCCTTCATCTGGTCGCGGGTCAATTCAGCTCCGGTAGCCATAGCCTCTTTGATCGCGGCAAGCGTTCCATCTGTCATACCCTCGGGCACCCCAGCATTCAGAACCTCACGGGCGGCGTCCGCTTGCATCGCAGCCAAATTGACCAGATCAAAGTCCATGGCGGAAATCACCGGGAAGAAGATGGGAATGGTCAACAGGATCATGCTTAGACTGTCCATCAGGCAGCCAAAGACCAGGTAAAATACCAAAATCAACGCAAGGACCATCCAAGGGCTGAAACCTTGGCTAACCACAAAGTCGGCCAGTTCCTGCGGTACTTGGGTCAGAGCAAGAAAGCCGTTGTAGAAGCCTGCGCCCAGCACAATGAAGAAGATCATTGCGGTTGAACGCGCAGTGACCATGAAGCTGTCGGTCAGATTTGCGCGATCCAACCCGCCGTTCAACCATGCGATCAGTCCAGTACCAAAGGCCCCGACTGCGGCGCCCTCGGTTGGGGTGAACCAGCCCAGATAGATACCGCCAACCACCAGTCCAAAGACGGTCAGAACCGGCCAAACATGGAACAGCGCCGCAAAGCGTTCGCGCATTGGCACCGCTGGACGAGTACCTGCTGCATCGGGGTACAGGCGCACGTAGATAGAAATCACGATCACATAACCAAGCGCCGCCAGAATACCTGGGATAAAGGCGGCAAGGAACAGCTTGGCGATGTTTTGCTCGGTCAGGATGGCATAGATCACCAGCACAACCGAGGGCGGGATCAGAATGCCTAGCGTGCCGCCGGCAGCCAATGTTGCAGCGGAGAACCCGCCGGCATAGCCGTATTGCTTCAGTTCAGGCAGGGCTACCCGCCCCATAGTGGCAGCGGTGGCTAGCGAACTGCCACAAATCGCACCAAAGCCGGCACAGGCACCAATCGCGGCCATGGCAACACCGCCCCTGCGGTGACCTAGGAAGCCCTCGGCTGCTTTGAACAGAGCGCTGGACATGCCGCCCAGTGTTGCAAAGTGCCCCATCAGAAGGAACATCGGTACGATGGTCAGGGAATAGGATGAAAAGGTCGAGTAGGTTTCGTTTTTCAGACGGCCAAAGGCGACTTGGGTTCCGTCGGTGACGATCATCAAGCCCCCTAAGCCAACGAGAAACATCGACAGGCCAATAGGCACCCGCAAGAAGATCAGCGTCATCAGGACGGGGAAAGAGGCAATTCCGATTTCAAGAGTAGTCAATGGTCTGTCTCCACGCCGTCCCAGATAAGGATGCGGCCGGTAAGAAATTCGATAGTGCGCACGGCACCCATGTAGACGCCGACAATGGCGGCAACCACCGCAGCAACCAGGCTGGCGGAATAGGCCCACCACACTGGGAATTCGAGCAAGAGAGAGGTTTCGCCGTTGTGAAGCTTGCTGAGCATCCCTGCTCCAAGCCGCCAGGCGATCAGGACCAGCACTCCGGCAAAGGCAATTTCAGTCACCATACGCAGAAATCTGCTTGCGCCGCGCGAGAAGGAATTGACCAGAATATCAACCGAGGCATGCCCCGCAGTGATCTGACACAACGGAAGGAATGCGAATATCGCGAAGGCAACGCCGGCCTCGACCACTTCGAAATCGCCATTAATTGGACCGACGCCGATAGCGATCATCCATTCCGCAAATTCCGGAGCCAGGCTGGCCATGAGGTCGCCGTGAAAGAAACCATTCAACAGGCGGCCTGAAATCGAAAGACAAGTGAGAACTATTAGCAGCGTGAGAACCACGCCACCGATGGCGGCCATGGACCTAGCAAGCTTCATCATGAACTTGTGCATAGTTACGCATCCCTTTCGCGTCACAAGTAAGGCCGCAGCGGAGTGCTCGCTGCGGCCTCTTTGGTCTGTACCAGACTTACTTCGAGTATTTCTCGATCAGCATGGTGGCTTCGTCGATCAGCGCCTGACCGTCGATACCTTTTTCGGTCATGTCAGCCAGCCATTTGTCGTAGATCGGCTGAGCGCGCGCACGCCATTCGGCAGTCTGAGCGGCATCAAGTGTGATGACGTTGTTGCCCATATCCAGCGCCATTTCACGCGACGGACCATCGGCATCAGCCTGAGTACCACCGGCAAATACTGAGAATTCCAGACCCGAATTGTCGTCGATGATCTGCTGCAGGTCGGCAGGCAGGCTGTCAAACTTAGGTTTGTTCATCGCCAGAACGAAGGTCAGAGTGTACAGCGCTTTGCCAGTAAACTCGGTGTGGTTTTCAACCAGTTCTGGAACCTTCAGCGCTGCGGTCACTTCCCATGGGATGGTTGTGCCGTCGATCACGCCTTTGGACAGACCTTCTGGAACCGCTGGAACTGGCATGCCAACCGGGGTTGCACCCAGCTCTGTCAGCAGCGAGTTGACCGAGCGCGAACCGCCACGGATTTTCATGCCGCGCAGGTCGTCTGGTGTCGCAACCGGATCCGAGGTGTGGATCATGCCGGGGCCGTGAACCCAAGTGCCTAGGATTTTGAGATCCTTGAACTCGGTGTCTTTCATGTGGGTTTCGAACATTTCCCAATATGCACGCGAAACAGCACGGGCGTCGGTCATCATGAATGGGAGTTCGAACACTTCGGTCGAAGGATAGCGGCCTGGCGTATAGCCAACCACAGTCCAAACAATGTCAGCAACGCCATCGATAGCCTGGTCCATCAGCTCTGGTGGCTTACCGCCCAGCTGCATGGAAGGATAACGATCAATCTTGATGCGACCTTCGGAGGCCTCTTCGATCTTGTCCGCCCAAACGTCCAGGATCAGTTTTGGCACGTTAGCCTGTGCTGGCAGAAACTGGTGCAGTTTCAGGGTGACTTCCTGAGCCATTGATGATGTCGCAGTAAGTGCTGCGATGGCTGCGACACCAAAGGCGCCGAGTAGCTTTCTCCGAGTGGTCATGTGATTCCTCCCTTAGGACCATAGTCTCGCACTATAATGCCTTCATTTTAGAAGTTTGCAATATAGTGCATTAATCTTCTCGTTTCTTCCTCTTTCTGGCGGCGCTTCCCCCTGTCTCCCTCATTGGGCGCCACCGTTTTAACTCATTTTTCAATCCGGTCTGACTTTTGCTATTAGTAGAGTTTGTAACCATCAACCGAATATATGCGGTTTTGATTCATCAATGATCCGCGCGTCTTGCTTGGGGTCACGATCATTGCACTGATCCGGCTTCGGCATTTATTTCCATTTTGATGGGCTGAAGTCCGTCTATCCCACCTTCGATAACATCGCCGGACACAACAGGGCCAACACCCGCTGGCGTGCCGGTCAGGATCACGTCACCGGGGCGTAGGTGATAGAACTGTGACAAGTGGCACAGGATTTCCTCGATCGACCAGATCAGCTCGGCCAGCGTAGCATCCTGACGTGTTTCGCCGTTCACATTCAGATGGATGCGCCGTTCGGCGGTTGCTGCCCAATCTGACGCCCGTGTGAAGGGGGCCAAGACAGTGCCGTTTTCCAGGTCTTTGCCCAAGCTCCACGGTCGCTGCTTCTTACGTTCGCGAATTTGCAGGTCACGGCGGGTCATATCCAGAGCGCAGCCAAATCCAAAGATCGCTGCGCGGGCTTGTTCTGGTGTGGCCTGAAACAATGGCGAACCAAGTGCCAGCGCCAGTTCCATTTCGTAGTGAAAGTTATCGGTGCCCGGCGGATAGGGCACCTGCGCACCGCTTAGGACCATATTTGCTGGCGATTTTGTGAAGTAGAACGGCGCCTCTCGGTCCACCTCGACACCCATCTCAGCGGCATGAGCTGCGTAGTTACGTCCAACACAAAAGATACGACCGACCGGGTATCCAGCGCATTCGTTCACGACCGGAACCACTGGAATGGCAGGCAGTTCGAAAAGTGTATCAGTCATGCATGTGCCCCTTTGGGGATAAGTAATACAAAGAGGACTTGGGATTGCAACTTATCGAAGGGGCCAAACTGTTTTGCTATTGGATAAGGCGAAGATGCCGCAGGCACGTGGTGAAGTTTTGCCTGCCGGGTGGAGACCCCAGCAGGCAATATGGATGTTAACCGGCCAGAATCACTTCGAGTGGATCATGTTCCGCGACAAAGTGGTTTGGACTGACCTCATTCAGCTTGGGAACATAGTCGGTCTCCCCGGCGTTCAACCGGCTGGGCAGAAACCGCAGTGCCGCCCTTGGATCCAGTGGTGAGGGAAGTTCGCCCGGAATGTTGATTCGGGTTCGCTGCCGTTCAATCACGGGGTCTGGGATCGGCACCGCTGAAATCAGCGCCTGCGTATAGGGATGCTGCGGACGGGCGCAGATGGTTTCGCCATCACCCAGCTCCACGATACGGCCCAAATACAGAACCATGATCCGGTTAGAGATGGTGCGTACAACCGACAGATCATGGCTGATGAACATCATCGACACGCCGAACTCGGCCTGAAGATCCTTAAGCAGAGTCAGGATTTGCGCCTGGATGGACACGTCCAGCGCCGACACCGCCTCGTCGCAGATCACAAGACGTGGGTTGTTGATCATCGCGCGTGCAATGCCCACCCGCTGGTTCTGACCACCTGACAGTTCGTGTGGGTAACGGTTGATCATGTTCAGATCCAACCCCACACGTTCCATCATCTTCTCGACCGTTTTACGGCGCTCACCCGAGGTCAGATCAGGACGAAAGGTTCTTAGTGGTTCCTGAATCGACGCCGAAATGGTCATACGCGGGTCAAGCGAGGCCAGCGGATCCTGGAACACGATCTGCAGGTCCTTGCGGCGCTTGGTCAGCTCTCGTTTGGCAAGTTTATTCAATGGCGCTCCCAACCAGGTCACGTCGCCGGCTGTGGGTGGAATGAGCTGCAGAATAGATCGGGCCAAAGTGGATTTACCACAGCCAGATTCACCCACGATGCCCAGTGTTTCACCTTCGGCCAGCGAGAAGCTAACACCGTTGACGGCCCGCAATGGGGTTGGCTTGGAGAACAGCCCCTTGTTCTTGATGTCGAAGTTGACCCGAAGATCATCGACCTCAAGCAGTTTGGGTGCCTCAAGCGCGGTGCCGGTAGGTGCATTTTTGGAATCGATACGTGGCATCGAGTCCAAAAGCTTGCGGGTGTAGATATGCTTGGGCTTGGCAAAAATCTCTTTGACGTCGCCGTATTCCACAAACTCACCTTTGCGCATGACCTCGATCCGGTCACACATCCGCGCCACCACACCCATGTCATGGGTGATCAGCGCAATTGCGGTACCCTGCTCTTTTTGCAGTGCGGCCATCAGGTCGAGGATTTCAGCCTGAACAGTCACATCCAACGCGGTGGTGGGTTCATCCGCTATCAGCAGTTTCGGATCACACAACATCGCCATGGCGATCATCACCCGCTGGCGCATACCGCCGGACAGTTCGTGTGGGTACTGCTTCATCCGGCGTGCGGCTTCGGGGATACGCACACGGTTCAGCCAGTCCAGACAATGGGCGCGGGCCTTGGCACCGGTCATGTCTTTGTGGACTTTCAGTACCTCACCCATCTGATCGCCGACGGTCAAATGTGGGGTCAGCGCGGTCAGCGGATCCTGAAAGATCATACCAACGTCATCGCCGCGGATTTTGTTCAGCTTGGAGAGTGGGAGATTGAGGATCTCTTGGCCCTGTAGCTTTACCGATCCGGTGGCTTTGCCGTTGGGGGGTAACAGCCCCATCGCGGCCATGAAGCTTTGGCTTTTGCCGGATCCTGATTCGCCCACGATGCCCAAGCATTCGCCGGGTTTGATGTGGAAATCGACACCTTTGACTGCTTCGACAACGCCGTCGTTGGTCTGAAATGAGACCTTGAGGTCAGTGATAGATAGAACACTCATATCAGCGATCCTTTGGGTCTAGTGCGTCACGCAGGCCATCACCGATAAAGAACATGGTGATGATGATGGTGACATAAAAGAAAAGCGGGAACAGAAGCTGCCAGAGCGTGCCATAGGCCATGGTGCCCGCGCCCTCGGCGATTAACGCCCCAAGCGAGGTGTTGGGTTCTGATATTCCGAGACCAAGGAAAGAGATGAAGCTTTCTGCCAAGATCATGTCAGGCACCAGGATTGAGGCGTAAACGATAACCACACCGGCCAAGTTCGGCACAATGTGACGCGTCACAATCGCGGTATCCGACACCCCACCCGCACGGGCGGCCTCGATGAACTCGCGGCTTTTCAGTGCAAGGGTCTGACCGCGCACGATGCGTGACATGGTCAGCCAGCTGACCGCCCCAAGGGCAAGGAACAGCGTGATGAAGGATTTACCGGCAACAACCAGGATCAAGATGATGATCAGAGTTGTGGGGATAGCCAAGAGAATATCAACAAAGGCCATCATGGCAGTGTCCAGACGACCGCCAAAATAACCGGCTGTCACACCATAGAGTGTCCCCACGCACAGCGCCATTGCAGCACCGATTAGACCAACCAGAAGCGAGGTCTGGGTCGCCTGAATGGTGCGCGAGAATAGATCGCGCCCCAGATCATCGACGCCGAAGAAATGGCCGCTTTCGATTGATGGGTAGCCGAGGCCACGAACGTCGCCCATGGTAGCCCAATCGATTTCTTCGTGGTTCCAGACCGCAAAGAGCGGCCCAATAATGACAAACAAGATCACCATACCGAGCACAAAGCTACAGCCCATGGCGGCCTTGTTTTGAATGAACCGCAGCCAAGCGTCACGCATCAGCGACCGCCCTTTAACTACGCTTTCGCTGGCAACATCTTCTGCGAGATCTTGGGCTTTTTGTGATTTTGCGAACATAAGCCTTCTCCCCTTAGTACCGGATCTTCGGGTCAAGCCAAGCATAGGCCAGATCCGTCAGAAGGTTCACAACAACAGTCAGCACACCATAAAGGATGGTGACCCCAAGAAGGACAGAGTAGTCCCGTGACAGCGCCGACCCAACAAAGGCCTGACCTAGACCGCCCGTCGAAAAGTAAATATCGACAAAGACCGAGCCGGTTAGCACGTAGACAAATACCGGCCCCAGATAGGACATGACCGGCATCATTGTCGGCTTTAGCGCATGGCGCCAAATGATGGTGCGCGCTGGCAGGCCCTTGGCCCGGGCAGTTCGGATGAAATTCGAGTTCAGCACTTCGAGCATCGAAGACCGGGTGATCCGTGAGATCGACCCCATGTAGGAGGTCGACAGGGCAATCACCGGCATCACCAGATACTGCCATTGGCCACCGTTCCAGCCACCGCCGGGCAGTAGACCCAGCCACAGTGTAAAGGTCAGGATCAGGATCGGGCCCATGATAAAGTTCGGCAACGCCTGTGCGGCAATACCAAGACTGACGGTGAAATAGTCGATCCAGGTGTTGTGCCGAATGGCGGCAACACAGCCCAGAACGATACCGACTGAACTGGCTGCAAGAAAGCTAAGGAAACCATAGGTCAGCGAGATTGGGAAACCCTGCGCAATGATGTCGTTGACGTCACGATCCTTGAACTTGAAGGACGGGCCGAAATCAAAATGCAGAACGATATTTGTCACGTAGTCCCAGAGCTGCTTCCACAGGGGCTGGTCCAACCCATAGCGCGCCTCAAGATTGGCAAGAACCGCTGGTGGGGGTGGGCGCTCAGAGGTGAACGGGCCGCCGGGTGCAAAATGCATCAGGAAAAAACAAGCGATGATCAGCAGAAGGATCGTCGGGATGGCAACCAACAGGCGCCGGATGATGTAAGAGAGCATGTCTGGACTCGTGTTTCGACCCCGCCGCCTAAGAACAGGCGACGGGGCTTTTGGTGACAGAAAAGACTAGTTACTCAGCAATCTTGTACAGATCTTTTGAGTACCAATTCTGCTGGACGTTATTCACCGGCCAATTGCCGACGTCGCTATCCATCATGTACACGCCTGCGTAGTGGTAAATTGGGATGATCGGAACTTCGTTCGCGATGATCTGCTCTACTTCGGTGTACAAAGGTGTTGTGTCACCTGAGGTCTTGGCCGAAGCCAGCAGCTCGTCAACACGGGCGCTTTCAAACTTGCCGTCGTTGTAGCCCGACTCGGAGTCCATCAAGTCAAGGAAGGTCGAGGCTTCGTTATAGTCACCACACCAAGCGCCACGGGCCAGTTCAAAGTCCTGGTTGCCACGGGTTTCCAGGAAGACTTTCCATTCCTGATTGGACAGTTCAACTTCGACGCCCAGCTTTTGTTTCCACATCTGGCTCATCGCTACGGCGATCTTTTTGTGACCTTCTGATGTGTTGTACATCATGTTGAACTTGAGCGGGTTGTCTTTGCCAAAGCCAGCTTCGGCCAGCAGCTCAACAGCCATTGCGTCACGTTCGGCTTGGCTCATGCTTGCCATTTTAGCTTCTGGTGGCTCAAAGCCAGCAGTCGCAACTGGGGCAAACGAGAAGGCTTCGGTCTGACCACCAGCCATCACGTTTTCGGTGATGATTTTACGGTCAACCGTGAGAGCCAACGCCTTACGTACACGGACGTCTTTAAACTCTTCCGGGCCGCTGTCGGACAGGTTGAAGGTATAATAGTAGCTGCACAGACGTGGGAAGCTGATTGCCTCTTCTGGGTGCTCTTTCGACATGCGTGGGAATTGACCTGCGGGCATTTCTGTCCGGTCCAGCTCACCAGCCATGTAGCGCGTCAGAGCGACATTTTCGTCGTTGATCACCAGCGCGACAACTTTGTCGATGATGGTCGCGTCATTGTCCCAGTACATTGTGTTGCGTTCGCGTGTCGAACGTTCCTGCGGCAGGTGCTCGGTCAGGACATAGGCACCGTTGGATACGATGTTCTCTGGCTTGATCCACGCGTCGCCGTGCATTTCCACGACTTTTTGTGGCGCCGGGAAGGTGGTCGAGTGTGTGGTCATCTGCGGGAAGTATGGCAGAGGCGCCGACAGAGTTACCTCAAAGGTGAGGTCGTCTAATGCTTTTACTCCCAACGCGTCCAACGGTTTGTCACCGGCGATAACAGCACTGGCGTTCTCGATCGACATCAGCTCGATGTACCACTGATAGGCCGAGGCCAGCTCGGGGCTAGCAGCGCGCTGCCAAGCGAAAACGAAGTCGCTGGCGGTAACCGGGTCACCATTGGACCACTTGGCGTTGTCGCGTAGAGTGAACGTATAAACTGTGTTGTCTTCGTTGGCGGTGTATCCGGTTGCTACGCCGGGAACCAAGTTCCCGTCTGCGTCCTGATTCATCAGGCCTTCGAACAGGTCGCGAACGATTTCCGAACCGGACACATCTTCGACAACCTGCGGGTCAACCGAGGTATGCTCGTCCAGCACGCGATAGATAAAGGTCTGGTCATCTGCCAGCGGCTCACCGGTTGTCGGGTGCGTTCCACCCGCAAAAGCTGTGCCTGTAATAAATGTGCTGGAAAGCAGCCCAGCTACGAATAGTCGTGTCTTCTTTTGCATTTTATTTCTCCCTTTTATTTTATGTGTGCCCCACGTCGCCCTCCCAGAGACATGGCCGCATAACGCACAATTATACCTGACCTTAGCCTTGTTTTGCATCCAATATCCACAGCAATCATAAGGTGCAGGTAATGGACGCATGCGCGTTGGATATGCGTTTGGTTAAATTTAATTATAGTAATAGATCATCTAATTTAAGTATCGGACAAAATCTAGGGGTTACGTGCGTCACGTACGCGCTTGGCCACATTTTCTAACGCTCTTGTCAGGGCTTGCGTGCCGCCAGACTCCGAAAAGTCCTCAAACATCTGCTGGTTCAGGCCGCCGGGAGTAGAGTGATGGTCACGTAACCTTGCGAAATCAATCTCTGGTGCGCGGTCCGCCTTCCGGGACAGCTCAAGAAAGATCTTGGTCAGGTAGCTCTGCGCATTCTGCGGCGATGTCCCCTGCCCGCACAGCCAGTCAGAAGCCGTTTCCATGACACCGAAATACAGCCCCATCAGCGCACTTGCGGCGGCATAGGCATCAAACTCATCAAGCGATTGCGCAACAACTACTGAACCCAGAGCATCATAGAATGACTCGAGCTGATCGTCCGCTGGATAGATCGCAGTTACACCACGCCGGGTAGCCACCGCAGGCAAGGGAATCGAGCGGGTGATTTTGACGTCCGCCCCAATCCAGTCCAGCAAGGATTCAAACGTGACGGTTGCGATCAGGCTGGCGACGTCCTGTCCGGCCCGGAAGTTCAGAGGCCGGATAACCTGTTCTGCGATCTGCGGACGTACAGCAAGAAAAACCAGATCAGCCTCGTCTACAATCTGCTGATTACTACCGGTCACACGAACACGTTTGTCCGCCGCCGCAAGCCGCGCTGATTTCGCGTGACTGCGTTCTGACAAGATGATCTCGGTGACTGGGAAATCTGACGATATCAGACCTGTTACGATCGCCTCGGTGATGACACCAGTCCCGATAAACCCGATTCTCATAGCTATACTCTTCCTCCTGTCAGATGGAATTGCGCCGCCTGCGACACCAAGCGATTCCAATTATCTGCATACTAGAGAGTGGGCCACAGTCGGAAACCCAAAACACAGGACAGTGCAGCACGCCACAGGGGCGTAACTAGCACTAAAGTCTGCATAAAGGAAAAAGTGGTGAGCCGTGATGGGTTCGAACCATCGACCTACTGATTAAAAGTCAGTTGCTCTACCAACTGAGCTAACGGCCCACTTTTTCGAAGCGATCAGATCGCTTGCGTTTCGCTGTTTAAGTCAATTGATCCAAGAAGATCAAGGCCTTAATTCGCTGCCAGTTCAGTTTGAATGTCTCATTTAAACCGTCCTGATAGGCGCACTCTCTAGGGCCAGTGCGGCAGGCGGTCAAGAGCTTTTTTCAACTTTCTTGAGGCAAGGGTGGATTCATTCCTAGGGCAGAGCTATATGCCCGACATGAGCATCAATTCCATCACCGAACTGCCGTTTATGAAGATGCATGGGCTGGGCAACGACTTTGTCGTTGTCGACGCGCGTGCGAATCCAGTGGAGATCACCCCTGCTATGGCTCGGGGCATTGGCCACCGCCAGTTTGGTGTCGGCTTTGACCAGCTTGCAGTGATCGAACAGGGTGCCGGCGACGCGCATCTGACCTTCTATAACTCGGATGGATCAACATCGGCGGCCTGCGGCAATGCCACACGCTGTATTGCCCGATGGCTGATGGATGACACTGGCAAAACCGAACTGCACTTGACGACCGATCGCGGTGATCTGTTCGCGCGTGATGCGGGCAATGGGCTGACCTCGGTCAACATGGGACATCCACAGTTGCTAGCGCGGGAGATCCCGCTGGCCGAAGACATGGACACACTAGAGCTGCCAATCGAAGGCGCACCTACGGCAACCGGTATGGGCAATCCGCACTGCACCTTCTTTGTCGAGAATGCCGAGCAGGTCCGACTAGAGGAATTTGGCGGCCGTCTAGAACACCACCCCTTGTATCCAGAGCGTACCAATGTGCAGGTGGCACACCTGGTTGCCCCAGATCACCTGCGTATGCGCGTCTGGGAACGCGGTGTGGGCATTACACTGGCCTCTGGCTCGTCCTCTTGTGCCACGGCCGTGGCTGCGGCCCGCCGTGGGCTGACAAGCCGCAAAGTACAGATCGACCTGGATGGCGGCACGCTGTGGATTGACTGGCGTGACGATGGTGTCTGGATGACCGGCGCTACTATGCATGTGCTAAACGGCGTATTGACGCGTGAATTTCTAGAAAGCCTGACATGAGTGTACCCAAGTTTGCGACGCTCGGCTGTCGACTGAACGCCTATGAGACCGAAGCCATGAAGGAACTGTCGCAGCAGGCAGGTCTGGAAAACGCTGTGGTGGTCAATACCTGCGCTGTCACTGCCGAGGCTGTACGCAAGGCCCGACAAGAGATTCGCAAGCTGCGACGGGAAAACCCGGATGCACGGTTGATCGTGACCGGATGTGCGGCCCAGACCGAACCTGAAACCTTTACCAACATGGATGAGGTCGACGCGGTGATCGGCAACACCGAGAAGATGCAGCCTGAAACCTGGAAAGGCATGGCGGCGAACTTCATTGGTGAAAGCGAAGCGGTACAGGTTGACGACATCATGTCGGTTACGGAAACCGCTGGTCATCTGATCGACGGCTTCGGCACCCGCAGCCGCGCCTATGTGCAGGTGCAAAACGGCTGCGACCACCGCTGCACCTTCTGCATCATCCCCTATGGCCGCGGCAATTCACGCTCGGTCCCCGCTGGCGTAGTCGTGGATCAGATCAAACGGCTGGTAGATCGTGGCTATAACGAAGTGGTGTTGACCGGGGTTGACCTGACCTCGTGGGGGGCGGACCTGCCCGCTACGCCGAAACTGGGTGATCTGGTGATGCGGATCTTGCGCCTGGTGCCCGACCTGCACCGGTTGCGAATTTCGTCCATCGATTCAATAGAGGTGGACGAGAACCTGATGCAGGCCATCGCCACCGAGCCGCGATTGATGCCGCACTTGCATCTGTCATTGCAGCATGGTGATGATCTGATCCTGAAACGGATGAAGCGGCGCCACCTACGTGATGATGCTATTCGATTCGCCGAAGACGCCAAGAAGCTGCGCCCGGATATGACATTTGGCGCCGATATCATTGCGGGTTTCCCAACCGAAACCGAGGCACATTTCGAAAACTCGCTGAAACTGGTGACCGACTGCGATCTGACCTGGCTGCATGTGTTCCCTTACTCCAAGCGAGAGGGCACTCCGGCTGCCAAGATCCCGAACCAGATCAATGGCAATGTAATCAAGGACCGTGCTGCCCGTTTACGCGCCGCAGGTGAGGCTCAGGTAGAGAAACATCTTACTGCGCAGGTGGGGCGTAGGCATCACGTATTGATGGAAAATCCTCATATGGGTCGCACCGAGCAATTTACCGAAGTGAGCTTTGCCGTTCCACAAGCTGAAGGCCAAATCGTCTCACCCCTGATCACCGGTATTTCGGGCACCCAACTGACCGCCTGAACACGCCCACAGCTTCTTTTTGCTAATAATACTCCGGGGGAAGCGCGCAGCGCTGGGGGCTGGCCTCCTTTTCACCATCTTCAAAGCAAAAACCCCCGCGCCAAGGCACGGGGGTTTTCAATTTTCAATCCAACCAGCGTTTAGCTGTCTTTGCGACCTTTGATAGGCGCCCAGATGCGTTTATTGGTCAGGTACAGCATCACCGACAAGATGGTCAGCATCAGCACACCGACAAATCCAACCGATTGGCGAGCCATCATTTTGGGTTCAGCTGTCCACATCAGGAACGCTGCAACGTCCTGCGACATGGCGCGCACGTCATTGGCGTGACCATCCGAGAACTCAACCTGCTCGTCTGACAAAGGTGGCGCCATGGAAATCCAACCACCAGGGAACGCTGTGTTTGCGTACAGTGTCGTGCCGGCTTCGGTCTTTTCTTCACCAGTATAGCCATCCAGCAGCGAGGCAATATATTCAGCCCCACCCATGCCTTTGAACAGCTGGTTCATGCCCGAGCCATAAGGGCCATGGAAACCTGCACGTGCCTTAGCCATCAGGCTCAGGTCTGGTGCACCAGCATTCGTATTTGCTGGAAAGTTGTCCACTGGAGTTGCCGGACGATCTTCGTCTGCTTCAGCGTCATAGACCGAGAAGTTATCAGCTGCATATGCACGCACCTGATCGGCTGGCATGTGTGGTCCGCCTTCATCCGACAACGTGCGGATAGGGACGAACTTCAAACCGTGACAGGCTGCACAAACTTCTGTGTAGATCTGCAAGCCGCGTTGCAGCTGATTCTGATCATAGGAGCCAAACGGACCCTCATACGAGAACGCAAAGTCCTCGATGTGCTGGTCGCCGCCCCCTGCTGCCACTGCGGCAACAGGAGTCAGAGCAAGAGCGGCACCGATTACAAGTTTCTTCAACATAGTTTCCGGTTCCTTTTCTTATTCGGCGGCTTTGGCGTCGGACGCCTTGCCATAATGCGCATCAAAATCTTCTTCGATGGTCGCAGGAATGGCAGTTGGTTTTTCAATGACACCCAGCAGCGGCAGGATCACCAGGAAGTAACCAAACCAGTATGCAGATGCGATCAGCGAGAAGCTTGCATAGGGCTCTTCAGCAGGCATCGCACCCAGCCACATCAGGGCAAAGAAATCGACAACCAGCAGGTAGAACCACCATTTGAACATTGGGCGGTAAGAACCGGAACGCACGCGGGATGTATCCAACCATGGAGCCAGTGCCATCACAGCGATCGCGCCGAACATCGCCATCACACCAAAGAACTTGGCATCGATGATGCCACCGGTGACGAGCGAGGCAAACTGAACAACCCAGACTTCAGCAGTAAAGGCACGCAGGATCGCGTAGAACGGCAAGAAGTACCACTCAGGAACGATGTGTGCAGGTGTCACCAGCGGGTTGGCCTCGATGTAGTTATCGGGGTGACCCAGGTAGTTCGGCATAAAGCCAACAATTGCCCAGAACACAGCCAGAACCACAACCAGAGCAAAGAAGTCTTTGATCACAAAGTATGGCCAGAACGGCAGTGTATCTTTCTTGGCTTCTTCTTTCGACCCTTTACGGACATCAACACCAGTTGGGTTGTTGTTGCCAGTGGTGTGGAAAGCCCAGATGTGCACGATAACAAGTGCCGCAATGATGAACGGCAGCAGATAGTGCAACGAGAAGAAGCGGTTCAGTGTGGCGTTGCCAACAGCAGGTCCGCCCAGCAGCCATGTTTGCAGCGCCTCACCAATAAAGGGAATCGCGCCAAACAGGCCGGTGATCACGGTTGCACCCCAGAACGACATCTGACCCCAAGGCAGAACATAGCCCATGAAACCAGCGCCCATCATCATCAGGAAGATCAGCATGCCGACAATCCAGGTGATTTCACGTGGCGCCTTGTAGGAACCGTAGAACAGACCACGGAAGATGTGGATATAAACGGCAACAAAGAACAGCGAGGCGCCGTTCATGTGTACATAGCGGATCATGTGGCCGCCGTTCACGTTACGCATGATGTGTTCAACACTGGCAAAAGCCAGGTCCACATGCGGCGTATAGTGCATTGCCAGAATGATACCGGTGACAATTTGCAGCACCAGGCAGAACGCCAGTACAATGCCCCAGATCCACCACCAGTTGAGGTTCTTTGGGGTGGGAATCATGATTGTGTCATACAGCAACCCAACAATTGGCAGGCGGCTATGAAGCCACTTCTCGGCACCAGTTTTGGGTTCGTAATGATCGTGCGGAATTCCGGACATAAATGGTTTCCTTATCCCAGTTTGATCGTTGTTTCATCGAGGAAGACAGCCATAGGAACTGGGAGGTTCTCAGGCGCCGGACCTTTGCGGATACGACCAGCAGTGTCGTAGTGCGATCCGTGGCATGGGCAGAACCAGCCTTCGAAATCGCCAGCGCCGTCACCCAATGGCACGCAGCCAAGGTGGGTACAGACACCCATCATCACCAGCCATTCGCCGGCTTCATCCATAGTCCGGTTTTCATCAGATGCATCTACTTCGCCTTTGTTGGCGTTGCGGGCGATGGCATCCGGCAGTTCATCCAGTGATACGGCGCGCGCTTTGTCGATCTCTTCCTGGCTACGACGGCGAATGAACACCGGCTTACCTAGGAACATGACCCGCAGCTGCGTGCCGACTTCGACTCCGCTGATGTCGACGATGATCGACGACAGCGCCTGAACATCAGCCGAAGGGTTCATTTGATTGACCAGCGGCCAGACGGCGGCTCCGGCGGTGACTGCCCCAGCGCCTGCTGTGGCGTAGTACAGGAAGTCTCTCCGGGTGCCTTCGTTGTCTTCTGCGTGGGACACGAGGTTTTCTCCAATTCCAGCGCCCGTTTCGGGCAAACATGCGCATGCACCCCGAAAATTCGAGGTGGCTCAGGCGGCTATGTACCGATGAGAAAGGCTTTCGTCCAGCGGTCATACACGTGCAGAACGTCGCATAGACGGTTTTCTGACGGGCGGCGGTTGCAAAGCAACACAGATATTGGGGCCGCCCGCCATATTTCAAGGCTAGGAATTAAGCCGCGGGAGGTTTTGTCGCCTGCATGCTCGGGCGTGATTCGAATTCTGCAAACCAGTCCGCCAATGCCTCGTTGCTGTGGCGCCAATTGCTGTCTGGATGACGGAAATCGACATAGGACAGCGCACATCCAACTGCGATGTGGCCAATGTCAAAAGGCCCCTTGAGGTGGCTTATCCATCGCGCGTTCAGCGCGGCACAGGCATCTTGCACCTTACCCATCTGAGCGGTCACCCAGCCATCCCACTGCTTATCCTCGGGACGGATTCGGACCTCATAGGTTGCCGACACAGCGGCATCCATGATGCCATCTGCGGTTGCCTCCATGATTTTGCTGTCCCAGCCACCAGCGTACAGCCCGCCATCGCCACGATCATTGAGGTACTCGCAGATCACTCGGCTATCATACAGCGTCGGGCCATCATCACGGACAAGCGCCGGGATTTTGCCTAACGGATTCGCCGCCTTGGCATCGTCGGCCGTTGACAGAGGGGTTGTTGCCACTTGTTGGATTTCGACCTCGTCCAGCTGACCGGTTTCATGCAACAGCATCATAACCTTACGTACAAATGGGGACGTCGGAGCGTAAATAAGCTTCATAGAATTCTCCTTTCAGCTCGCACTCTAGTTGTGGTTCCAGCAATGAAAAGGCCGAAAGCACACTGAGCCAATCACGTCGCCTTGATCCGCCCCAGCATGAGGTCTGACAGAGCTTTCTGCTCGCCCCCCAAACTCGTCTCGATTTGCTCAGCCACCCCGTAACGGGCCGCATCCTGTTTGTTTTGGCTTAACTTCCAGGTGCCGTCGACGTCAGTTACATGCATCCGCGCAGGCACGATCATACGCATCATTTTGTCCAATACTTCGGGGGTCATTTTGCCGGTCGACCAAGGCGGCTTTGGCAGTAAGTGCGATTCGTAAAAGGCCGATTGCCGATCCAACAGGTCGCGCATCTCTTCGGGTGGGCGCAGCTCCAACTCGCCAGTCAGATGCACGGCGACATAGTTCCAAGTCGGCACCTGATCATCCACCGCATACCAGTCGGGTGAGACATAGCCATCCGGCCCACTAACCGCGATGCGCGCTGGCATGGGTGACTTCAACGATCGGGCAATCGGATTTGAACGAACCATATGCAGCTCCGCCCATTGCCCATCTTCTGACAACAGAAACGGCACATGGCTGATTAGCGGAGCGCCATCAGCCGAAACAGCCAAGACACCGAATGCACGAGAACGAGCGAAATCAAGATTTTGTTTGGTTTCAGCGTCGTGAAATACTTGGTTTGGATGCATTGGGTTCTCCTTTGCGCCCACTGTCGAAAACTAGCTCCGATTTGGCAAGCCTTTGCGCAGGAACCGGGTCGCGCGTCATCTGCTGCAACAGATATGCCCATTCTGTCTCTACAGGATGATGTTCATGACCCAAACTCTTGTCTCGCTTGCTGCTTTTCTGTTCCCACTGGCCTACAGCCCCGGCCCCGGCAACATGTTCTTTGCCGCCAATGGTGCGCGGTTTGGGCTCTTGGCGACGTTACGGGCCAATTTTGGCTATCACCTGGCAACGTGGTTGGTAACAGCCGCGATTGGTCTGGGTTTTGTCACCACATTGGACCGGTTCCCGCAGATTTTCGTTTTGCTCAAATGGGCTGGGGCGGTGTACGTGTTCTGGTTGGCTTGGAAGTTGATCAGGTCGGGTGTGCTGCAAGGGAATGAGTCCGCTCGGCCTGCTTCATTTGTCGATGGGGCCGTGTTGTTGTTGCTGAACCCCAAGGGCTATGTCATCATCGCATTAATGTTTTCGCAGTTTCTGACACCTTCCAACACTGATGCTGTGACCTTTATTCTGCTGATCACAACAGCCTTTACGCTGAACAACTTTATCGCCTTTGTTGTCTGGACCATGATCGGTGATCAGATCGCCAGCCATTTCAGATCACCCGACAGTGCGCGACGTTTGAATACCTTGTTTGGCGGCATGTTGGCGCTGGTTGCGATGTGGATGCTGATTTCTTGATGCCCTCTTGCAAACCGGTCCTTCACTTGCCAAGTTGCGCTTGTTCTCAGGGCGGGGCGAAATTCCCCACCGGCGGTAAGCAGGTTCATCCTGTAAGCCCGCGAGCGGCCCCGTTGTTTGGGGTGTCAGCAGATCTGGTGTGATTCCAGAGCCGACGGTCATAGTCCGGATGGAAGAGAACGTGCGAAAGGGAGCATCATTGGTGCGCCCTGTCGTTCGTTATCGCCTTGGGTGACGTGTCTGTACCAAAGGAGATAACCATGACACACACCCGATATGCCTTTATCAAGGCACAATGGCACGCCGAGATTGTTGATCGCGCTCTCGAAGGTTTCTTGCAGCTGATCCCGGCCGAGCAGGTTGATGTCTATGACGTGCCCGGTGCGTTTGAGATGCCGCTTCTAGCTAAGGATCTGGCTGCAACCGGCCAGTATGCAGCCGTGGCCTGTGCCGCCTTTGTGGTTGATGGCGGCATCTACCGGCATGATTTTGTGGCCCAAGCCGTGGTTGACGGGCTGATGCGCGCCGGAATGGATACTGGGGTGCCGGTTTTGTCGGTGTCGCTGACACCGCACCAGTATCAGGAAACCGACCACCACAATACGATTTACCGCGAGCACTTTGTTGAAAAGGGTCGCGAGGCGGCGCAGGCCGCGTTGATGATCGGCAAGACACGCGACGCGGTTGTGAAAGCCGCTTAACTTCGCTCGTCGCGAAAGCGGCGAGCACGCGTCCGCCCCAAGGCGGGCGCGTTCCGCACCCTCCCGGGCGAACGCCCTACCGCGAGCAACTTCTGCCGATTTAGCTTCAACCCTTGCTTGCTACCCTAGATAAGCCTTGAGCGCCGGTGGCGGATTATCAAGCAGGGTTGCTGTGTCCATCGGCGGATCGGCCTCACCCTCGGCCACCAGCACCACCTGATCCGCAATTCGTCGGGCATCGCTAGGGTCATGGCTGACCATCAACAGGGTTGCACCACTTTCGGCAACCAGTTCGGCCACCAAATCCAGCATCTCGGCTTTAAGCGCTGGCCCAAGCGCGGCAAAGGGTTCATCCAGCAACAACAGATCGCGCCCTTGCACCAACACCCGCGCCAAGGCAACCCGGCTTTGCTGCCCGCCAGACAAGGCAGCGGGTTTGCGATCTCCCATGCCGTCCAGCCCGACGCGGGCCAGTGCGGCCTGCACATTCGCCTGCTGCGCATTGTCCAAGCGCAAGTTCGGATGGATACCCAAGCCGACATTTTGCGCCACGGTCAGGTGCGGGAACAGGTTGCCATCCTGAAACAACATCGCAATGGGACGTTTGCCCGGCTCGATTGGTGTCAGGTCATAGTCACGCCAGCGAATCGCCCCCTCAGAGAGGGCTCGGAACCCGGCCAGCGCCTCGATCAGCGTCGACTTCCCTGCCCCCGATGGCCCGATCACGGCAATGCGGCTGCCCGGCGCGATCTCTAGATCCGCGTGCAAAGCGAACCCCCCGTTTTCAATCAGGCAATTTTCAAGCCTCAGCATGCCAGCGGCCTCCTCGGTCCAAAATCCAAAACGCCGACATCGACAACGCCAGCAACAGCAACGCCGCCCCGGCTGCGGCCTCCATCCGGTAAGCCCCCATCAGACGGTAGACCTGTAGTGGCAGGGTGGCAAACTCGGGGTCGGCAAACAGGGCCACCACGCCCAGATCGCCCATCGACAGCGCCGCAGCCAGACCAGCAGAAAAACCAATTTGTGCTCGCATACGGGGCAGCAGCACCCGCAGCACAAAGGGTAGCCCGCGCATATCCAGTGACATCGACAGGCGGCCATAACGGCCAACCACGGACTTGGCTCGCGGCACGAGTATTCGCAGCGCAAAGGGCAGCGCCATCACCGCATTGACCAGCGCCGTCACCGGCAGCGCCAGCGCAAAGGGGTCGGCGATGGGGTAGATAACGATGAACAACCCGGTGCCGATCACAAGTGGAGAGGCGGCGAGGCCCAATATACCGGCAACCTCGATCACTGTGCCACGTCCCAGTGCAACCGCCGTTGCCATCGGCAGCGCCAAGACCAGCATCAGCACGGTGCTGAGCGTAGCGACCAATATAGAATTCAGGGCCGCAGTCCAAACCGAGGCTTTGAGGCCAACCAGACCGGGCACGCCAGACAGCGCAATGGCGGCCAATGGCAACAGCAGGAAGGCAGCGGCCAGAAGGATCCAGAAACCATCCATGACCCGCGAGGTGGTCGAATTGCCATCCCAACGTTGCAAAGGGCGGTCCAACCCAGCGCCGAACCCCTCGCCAACTGCCACTTTGACCGCCACCAATGCGGCGGCTCCGGTCAGCACCAGTTGCAACCCCGACAACATTGCAGCGCGGCCAAGGTCAAAATCAAAACGAAACGCCTGATAGATCGCCAGCTCGATAGTGGTGGCCCGCGGTCCGCCGCCCAAGGTCAGCGCCACAGCAAAGCTGGACAGGCAAATGGCAAAGATCACCGCCAAGGCGCCGGGTACCACACGGCGCAACATCGGGTATTCCAGCAGGTTTCGCATTGCGCGTGCATCTGCGCCCAGCTGCGCGGCTAAGCGAAAACGCTCTGCCGGGATTTCCTGCCACCCCTGCAAGATCAATCGTGTTGCCAGCGGCAGGTTGAAAAACACATGCGCCAGGACCACGCCGTGCAGCCCATAGATCTGCACCGGTTCCAGCCCAAACAGGGCTAAAACATCACTCAGCCACCCCGCCCTACCAAAGACCTGCAGCAGTCCCAGAATCGCAACAATGACGGGGAGGATAAAAGGCGCGCCCAGCAGTGCGATCAGCAGACGCCTCCCAGCAAACCGCCGTCGCGCCAAGGCGCGCGCCGCCGGTATGGCCAACGCCACACTCAACCCCGCCGACAGGCAGGCCTGTATCAGGGTAAACCGCAGCGCCGCCCAATCGGCACTGCCCAGCCCACGGCCGGGTTCAGCCCGCAAGACAACCGCGGCAAGCGTGCCAAAGATCAGAGCCGCCACAACAAGGGCAGCGCCGATCCCAGCGCGAGCGCTTACTGGCTGAGCGCGGTCAGCCATTCTTCCAATGCGGCATCACGCACCGCTGCAGCCTCATCTTCGGCCAACAACAGAGACTTGCTCGGCTCAACCAGAGTTTCAAAGCCTTTTGGCAGGCCTTCGGCTGGGGTCACGGCTGGGTACATCCAGTTGGTGGTTGGAATGATCGACTGGAACGCATCCGACACCATGAAGGCCAGGAACTGATCGGCCAGCTCGGGCTGGTCGCTGGCCGCCAGTTTCCCGGCAACCTCAACCTGCATGTAGTGACCTTCGTCAAACACGGCTGCGGCCTTGGAGGCATCCTCTTCGGCGATCAGGTGATAGGCAGGGGAGGTTGTGTAAGACAGCACCATGTCAGCCTCACCTTCCAGGAACATGCCATAGGCCTCGGACCAGCCCTTGGTCACGGTGACAACATTGTCGGCCAGATCGGCCCAGATTGCCGGGGCTTCGCCGCCATAGGCCGCCTTGACCCACATCAGCAGGCCCAGACCGGGGGTTGAGGAGCGTGGATCCTGGATCACGATCTTTTTGTCGCTAGCAGCCAGCTCTTTGAAGTTGGCAGGGGCCGCAGCATCAGCGTTGTGTACAAACGAGAAATAGCCCCAGTCATAAGGGGCAAAGGTCGCGTCAGTCCAAGTCACAGGCAACGCATAGTCGGCAGTGACCGAGTGATCGGCAAACAGACCAGTGGCCTTGGCGGCGGCGGTCAGGTTGGTGTCCAGCCCCAGCACAACATCCGCGTCCGAGCGTTCACCTTCCAGCTTGATGCGCGCCAGCAGCGCAGCGCCGTCACCAGCGCCGACCAGTTTCAGGTCGCAGCCACAAACTTCTTCAAAAGCTTTTTCCACCGCCGGGCCGGGGCCCCAGTCGGAAACAAAGCTGTCATAGGTGTAAACGGTCAGTTCAGGTGCGTCGGCATAGGCCGCCGTTGTGCTCAACAGTCCCGCTGCAATCACAAGATACTTCATGGCATCCTCCATTGCGGCGATGGGCAAGGGGGATGTGCTCCCAGACCTTCCCTCCGCCGGTGTTAGCCGGTTCAGGTTCAACGGGTCCGCCATTGATGGCATCTCAGCGCAGTGTCCCACGCACCCCGAGGTGTGGCCGATACCTATGCGCCACCCCGCCCAAACACAAGCAGATCCCAAATCAGGCCCTACCACTTCGACAAACTGGAATGATCCGCCCTTCATCTGGCCATAATTTTTCCTGGGGGGGGGCATCGCAGATGGCGGGGGCCGCACCCCAACCCGGCCCCGATTGTGCAAAACCCCTTGAGAGCCAGCCGCCACACCGCTAAGCACGTCCCGCAAAGGAGCCTGCCCCATGTCGATGAATAGCTTTGGTCATCTTTTCCGAGTCACCACCTGGGGCGAGAGCCATGGGCCAGCGCTGGGCGCCACTGTAGATGGCTGCCCGCCTAACGTCCCGTTGGACGAGGCGATGTTGCAGCAATGGCTGGACAAGCGTCGCCCCGGTCAGAACAAAAACATGACCCAGCGCAATGAGCCGGACGCGGTGAAAATCCTATCGGGTGTGTTCGAAGGCAAAACCACTGGCACGCCAATTCAGTTGATGATCGAAAATACTGATCAGCGTTCCAAGGACTATGGCGACATCGCCACTACCTTTCGGCCTGGTCATGCTGACATCACCTACTACCAAAAATACGGCAATCGCGACTATCGCGGCGGCGGCCGGTCGTCGGCTCGTGAAACCGCAGCACGTGTGGCGGCTGGTGGCATCGCCCGTGAAGCCATCAAAATGTTGGTCCCGGGTGTCGAGATCAAAGGCTACATGGTCGCCATGGGCGAGCTGGACATTGACCGGTCCAAGTTTGACTGGGACGCCATCGACCAGAACGATTTCTGGATCCCCGATGCGGATGCGGTGCAGCAGTGGGAAGACTATCTGCAAGGCCTGCGCAAAGAACATGACTCAGTTGGCGCGGTGGTCGAAGTTGTTGCACGCGGTGTGCCCGCCGGAATCGGCGCGCCGATTTATGCCAAGTTAGACACTGAACTGGCCTCCGCGATGATGTCCATCAACGCCGTCAAAGGCGTCGAGATTGGCGAAGGCATGAATGCGGCCCGGCTGAAGGGTTCAGAAAACGCCGACGAGATTTTCCGCGGCAACGATGGCGCCCCTGTGTATTCATCGAACCATGCAGGCGGCATTCTGGGCGGCATTTCCACCGGGCAGGACGTGGTGGTACGCTTTGCGGTGAAACCAACTTCGTCAATCCTGACCCCGCGTGCTTCGATCCGCAAAGATGGCTCTCCGGCCGAGGTGATCACAAAGGGTCGGCACGACCCCTGTGTTGGCATCCGCGCGGTGCCTGTGGGTGAGGCGATGATGGCCTGTGTGATCCTGGACCAATTATTGCTGCATCGCGGGCAGATTGGTGAAAACCAAGGCACGATTGGCTGAAACTAGGCTCTAATAAGACATTTTAAGCCACATTCTACAAAATCCATCCATGGCCCGGCACCGCCGGGCCGCGCCTGACCTTCCCCACGGGAAGGCGCTTTGCACCTCCCCAAGGTCAGGCACGCCCCTTTTAATCTAAACTCTTACCCGTGATCCCCGGCGCATTGGCTGTGGTCACCTAGCGCCGTCAGCACCTTGCAGCAGCCACCATTGCCGCCGTCACACAGATGACTGATCCGCTCCAGCTCAGTCGCCAACTGTTCCAGCTTAGCAATCCGGTCGCGCACGTTTTCTAACTGGCTGCGCGCTATCTGATCCGCCTCGGCGCAATCATCGCCCAATTGCCCATCCAAACCCATCAGGGCGCGGATGTCGTCCAGAGCAAATCCCAAATCACGCGCATGTTTGATAAAGCCCAGCGCGTCCATCCCTGCCTGATCATAGCGCCGCTGGTTGCCTGAATTGCGTCCTGGCTCGGCTAACAAGCCAATTTCCTCGTAATATCGAATGGTCGGAACCTTTACCCCGGTGGCCTTGGACATAGCGCCGATGGTGTACATCAAAATACCTCTTGAAGCTCTAGTAGCTAGAGCAACTACATTGACTTCGAATCAGAACGAAGGACAAGAGACAATGGCAGGATGCTGCAACCACAACGCCCAGTTTGACGGGGTGTCGGCAGACTATAAACGACGGCTTTGGCTAGTGATCGCCATCAATGCCGGCATGTTTGGAGTGGAAATGAGTGCAGGGCAGATGTCCGGTAGTCAGGCGCTTAAAGCCGATGCGTTGGATTTTCTGGGTGACGCGCTGACCTATGGTATTTCACTTGCGGTGATCGGAGCAAGTCTGCGCACCCGCTCGCTCGCTGCGATGGGCAAGGGCATCAGCCTGCTGCTGATGGGGCTGTGGGTGTTTGGCTCCACTGTCTATTCGGTGTTCTATATTGGTGTTCCACAGGCGCAGATTATGGGTTCGATCGGATTTATGGCATTGGCCGCTAACCTCGCATCAGTGGCGATCTTGGCCCGCTACAAGGACGGCGACGCTAATGTGCGGTCTGTCTGGCTGTGTTCACGCAATGACGCGATCGGCAATATCGCCGTGATGATCGCAGCACTTGGGGTTTGGGGCACTGCCAGCGGTTGGCCGGATCTGATTGTCGCCGGAATCATGGCTGGGTTGTTCCTAAGCTCTGCCTTTCAAATTATGGTGCAAGCTATCAAAGAACGTAGATCAGAGGTCGTTCACGCACACTAAACAGGCTCTAATAAGGGCATATTTTGCATCGGAAGGGATCAATGACAGGAGTTCACCTTGGCAAGGCGAGGTGAAATCAGGCCATTGATCTTTGCCGTTTTGAGGCGCAGGGTCGCGCCATGGTAAAATCGTTAACATCGCATCGACCGCTGCTGGCCGTTGGCCTAAAGGTCGCGGCCATCGGGTTGTTCACCACCATGGCCGCAATCATCAAGGCTACCGCCGAACACGTCCCGGCTGGCGAAGCGGTGTTCTTTCGGTCCTTGTTTGCAATTCCGGTTATCGTGATCTGGCTAATGATGCGTGGAGAACTGCACCATGGTCTGATCGCAAGGAATCCCATGGGGCATGTCTGGCGCGGCGTGCTGGGAACGTCTGCAATGGGCCTGACCTTTACCGGGCTGGGCATGCTGCCCCTGCCCGAGGTCACCGCCATTGGCTTTGCGACACCTATTTTCACCTTGATCCTTGCCGCTATTTTTCTAGGCGAATCCATCCGGTTGATCCGCATTAGCGCCGTCGTCGTAGGCTTGGCTGGGGTTCTAATTATGATCTGGCCTCGTCTTGGTGGTGGAGCGGATACCAGCGACACCGCGACACTGGGAGCCGGTTTAATCCTAATTGCCACGGTCGCACGCGCCATGGTGCAGATTCACATCCGCCAACTTGTGCAGACGGAACATACAGCCGCCATCGTTTTCTATTTTTCAATCACGGCCACAGGGTTATCGCTTCTCACCTTTCCATTTGGCTGGACAGTGCCAAGCTGGGACATTCTGTTGATGCTAATTGGCAGTGGGTTCATCGGTGGCGTCGCGCAAATCCTGGTAACATCGTCTTACCGATTTGCCCCTGCATCCATGCTGGCACCCTATGACTATGCCTCGATGCTGTTTGCTATTGTCATCGGCTATTTCTGGTTCGCCGAGCTGCCAACCCTGGTGATGTTGGCTGGTGCCACTTTGGTCATTGCTGGCAATGCGGTGGTGATCTGGCGTGAGAGCCGGTTAGGAGTGGTGCGTGGTAAAGCCCGCCCAATGATGGATCCAAAGGGCGGGTAGTAGACCCTAACAAGGGGTTTCATTACACTTATACTGCGCGCGTAAGACCACCGTCGATGCGAATATTCTGTCCCGTGGTATAGGCGGCTTCGTCTGATGCCAGATAACCAATCAGTGCCGAAACCTCTTGTGCGGTGCCGTATCGCCCCATTGGGATCCGCGCCTTGCGATCCTCTGTCTCGGGCAGGCTGTCGATGAAACCGGGCAGCACGTTGTTCATACGAACCCCTTGAGCTGCAAATTTGTCGGCAAACAGCTTAGTGAAGCTGGCCAACCCTGCACGGAACACACCCGAGGTTGGGAACAGCGGGTCGGGTTCGAACACCGCAAAAGTCGATATGTTGATAATGGAACCCGAGCCCTGCTCTGCCATGATCGGAGCGACCAAACGACTGGGGCGAATAACGTTGAGCAGATAATAGTCCATGCCCAGGTGCCAATCGTCATCGCTGATCTCCATGATGTCGCCCTTGGGCCCGTGGCCAGCTGAGTTGATCAAGACATCAATCCGCCCCCAGCGCTCCATCGCCTTGTCCACCAAGGTCTGTAGATCTGCGGGTTCCAGGTTTGATCCGGTGACGCCAACGCCGCCTAGTTCTTTGGCTAGCGCCTCTCCCTTGCCTGAGGCAGAGAGAATAGCCACTTGGTAGCCTTTTGCCGCAAGGTGCCGTGCTGCATCGGCGCCTATTCCGCTGCCGCCAGCGGTAATGAGTGCTACTTTGGTCATGTCATGCTCCTTATCTGTTGCAGATAGGATGGAGCCGAACCGCACACTTGACCAATCATCTCTCATCGCGCAAGCCTGTAGGAAACCTACTGGCTGATATATAATGCGTCTTCCTAACCTCAATTCCCTGCGTATGTTCGATGCGGCCGCCCGGCATTTGAACTTTCGACTGGCGGCGGATGAGTTGCATCTGAGCCAAGGCGCGGTGGCCCAGCAGGTGCGGCGGCTAGAGGCAGATCTGGGGCATAAGCTGTTTCAACGGCATGCGCGCGGGCTATCGCTGACTGATACCGGGCGCAGCTACCATCATCCGGTGCGGCAAGCCTTGGCCTTGATCGAAGACGCCACCAACACGCTTGCTCCGGCTGAGCAGAAGATCTCATTGTCCGTACCGCCCTCTTTTGCCTCAAAATGGCTAGTGCCGCGCCTGCCAGAATTTGAGCTCGCCCATCCGAGGATTGAATTGCGGATTCTGGCCGAGGAGGCCCTAAGTGATTTCAGGCGTGATGGTATTGATCTGGCGATCCGCCTTGGTCCTTGTCCAATTGATACCGACCTTCAGTCCGAGCAACTATCAACGTTAGAACTTGTAGCGGTTACGCATCTGAATGTGGCTCTAACACTGAGAAATTCGCCAAGCTTGGCAGATCTTTCGCAGTGCACACTTATTCAGGATGGGCACCATTACTGGGACCAAATACTACGAAAGGCAGGACTGGCGGCGCAAAAACGTATCTTGCAGTTCAACCAAACAGCCTTGGCTATGGGCGCTGCTATGAATGGCCAGGGCATTGCTCTGGTGCCGCGAATTTTTCTGGGGAACCAAGCTTTGCACCAGGTTTGGCAAGCGCCTGAAATGGACGAGATCGGGTTCCATATCGTGTGGCCTCGCAAACGACCGCTCAGCAATGCTCAGCGAACCGTTGTTGAATGGTTGCTGTCACACAGTGAAACGCCGCCATGAGCCCAAACAGAAACGGGCACCAAATTGGCGCCCGTCTGAATAAGTCTTTTGTTCGAGCTTAAGCCCGTACCAGAGCCTCATATGCCTCGGCGATCTCACGGGTCAGCGTGCCGACCTCAAACGTGTAGTCCCCAATCTGCCCTACTGGAGTAACCTCGGCGGCGGTGCCGGTCAGCCAGCACTGTTCAAAGCCTTCCATCTCTTCGGGCATGATGTGGCGTTCGTGGACGGTGATGCCGCGATCCTTGAGCATACCAACCACGGTTTGACGCGTGATGCCGTTCAGGAAGCAATCCGGCAGCGGTGTATGCACTTCGCCATCTTTGACAAAGAAGATGTTGGCTCCAGTCGCCTCAGCCACATAGCCGCGGTAGTCCATGAACAATGCGTCCGAACAGCCCTTGGCCTCGGCCTTGTGCTTGGAGATGGTGCAGATCATGTACAGACCTGCTGCCTTAGCATGAACCGGGATAGTCGCTGGGCTGGGTCGTTGATATTCAGCGATATCCAGTTTTGCGCCCTGCATCTTGGCGTCGCCATAATAGGCACCCCACCCCCACACAGCGACAGCCATGCGAACAGGGTTCTTGGCCGAAGCCACGCCCATGTCTTCGCCCGAACCACGCCAAACCAAGGCACGCACATAGGCGTCCTGCAGTCCGCTGGCTTTTAGCGCTTCTTCCTTGGCGGCTTCGATGTCGTCAACCGTATAGGACATCGGCATGTCCAGTGCCTCGGCTGACTTGATCAGACGTTCTGAATGCTCACGGCTTTTAAAAATCTTGCCGTTATAGGCGCGTTCGCCCTCAAAAACCGACGAGGCATAATGCATGGCATGAGTCAGCACATGTACCTGTGCGTCGCGCCATGGAACCATTTCGCCATCCATCCAAATCACGCCGTCGCGATCATCATATCCCGCCATGCCCTAGCCTCCTAAGCACCGAATCTTTTCACTTGTTGCGCCAATAACGTCCGTATCGGACACATTATTACGCCAAAACTTGAATTCGATACCTCTTCACCCTTGGAATGTCAATAACGCTGACTTAAACTGACATAGCTGAGTTAAGGAGACATATTATGTCAGACGGGCGTTCAGGTCAGAGTTTTAGCGGCGAGAGTTTGCTCTTTCTGACCGATGAGCAGCTACGGCAAGGGATTGAGGCAATGTTTTTTGCCTATCGCGGGTTTACCGCTGATCCGGACCGCATTCTGTCGGAAATGGCATATGGCCGCGCCCATCACCGTGCCATCCACTTTATCAATCGCGCGCCGGGCACCACGGTCAACAACTTGCTGACGATTCTGGGTGTCACCAAACAATCGCTGAATCGCGTCCTACGGACTTTGATCGGCGACGGGCTGGTCGAAAGCCGTGTTGGTACGGTCGACAAACGCGAAAGGCATCTGTTCCTGACCGAACAGGGTCGCGCGCTTGAAACCACCCTATCGGACGCCCAGCGCGCGCGGATGCGGGCTGCCTATAAGGATGCAGGGCCAGAGGCTGTGCATGGCTTTAAGAAGGTACTAGAAGCAATGATGGATGCAGACATGCGCCGCGCCTATGCCAAGCTAAGGGAAACAGGGCAATGAGCCAGTTTGATGCCCACCTATTGATTGTCGACGACGATGAGCGCATTCGGGACTTATTGAAAAAGTTTCTGATGCGGGCCGGATTTCTTGTTACTGCGGCCCGCGACGCGGCCCATGCGCGGCGGGTACTGGGTGGTTTGGATTTCGATCTGATCGTGATGGATGTGATGATGCCCGGCGAAGACGGGGTGTCACTGACAAGGTTTCTGCGAGAAACCCGTACAACACCGATCATGCTGCTGACGGCGCAGGGTGAAACTGAGCATCGCATTGCCGGGCTGGAGGCAGGTGCTGACGATTACCTATCCAAGCCATTCGAACCCAAAGAGCTATTGCTTAGGATAAACGCCATATTGCGGCGGATGCCTGAAACCTCGGCCAAAGAGGCTGCGCCCAAAGTTCTACATCTGGGACCGATCCGATATGATCTGGACCGGGGCGAAATGTGGCAAGGGGATGAATTGATCCGCCTGACCGGTACCGAAAGCCAGTTGATGAAGATCTTTTCTGCCTGTCCCGGGGAACCCGTTAGCCGATCCAAGCTGGTCGAAGACCTAGGCCGCGACAGGGGGCAAGCACAGGAGCGTGCAGTAGACGTGCAAATCACCCGGTTGCGCCGCAAGATCGAGCCGAACCCAAAGCAACCGCAATATCTGCAAACAGTACGGGGTGCGGGATATATGCTAGCCCCCGACTAATTACGTCTTACGCCAACAAAATTGCTAGCCTGTCAGGAACACAGGCTGGCCGCTTCGCCACCCTCGCCTGCAAGCAATCCTTTTACATTAGCTTCGATGACACCGTAGCTAATATTGCCGAATAGTTTCTGTCTTCCACCGTCCAGAACATAGGTCGGGCTACCGGCAATTCCCATTGCCTGAGCTGTTTCATAATCCGCCGATAGCTGAGCAATTGCCTCTCCGGTTTCGATCCGCTTCAGCACCTCGTCAAATCCAATACCGATCTCAGCGGCCACTTGCCGCTGAACATCCCAATGGCACACGTCCTCGCCCCGTTCAAAAAATGCAACGCGCAGTGACCGCGCGGCGTGGGTGGGCAAACTATCGGGAAACCCGGCAGGCACCCCCTGCTGCTGTTCAATCAGCTCTACCGCCTTGATAAACAAATGCGGGCTGGCCGACGATCTTGGTCGGGTTTTGAACCAAGTATCAGGATGTAATTTCAGCCCCTCAAAACCAGCCACAATCGATTTTACATGATCGCCATATCCGTCAAATCCACCGCGCGTGTCCCATTGTTTGTCAATTTTACCCCAAACATCCGGGAAGACTGAGCAATACCGCTGAGTAACCGATATCTGCCCGCCCAAATCGTATTGCAGCCGGTCTAGGCTGGCCTGCCCGACGTAAGCCCAAACACATAGTACATCCGAAAAATGTGAGATCTGAATTGACTGCATGAAATTACCTTTGCGCCTTATGAAACGAGGCTAATCGTATCGAAATGAAATAGCCTCCGAAAGATTTATGTCCGGTTCAGCTTCAAGAGAAAAACTAGCAATTCGCTGGCAATACGCCTGAACACGCTACTCTCTAACATTGCATAGCTGCTTAGGAGTCATTTCTCATGCCAACTTTTTTTTCCAATTCCACCATTTCAGTGGTGGTGGTGATTTCGCTATCCGGTCCTGTTTATGCCGCCGAAATCTGCCAGGGGTTTGGCCCTCAGGCGCCTCGGGATATCACCAAGGTTGAGGGAACCAACCCGCAGAGTTTCCCATTCGCACCACCGGCAACTGAAATGAACCTGTGCAACATCCATATCCATACCAATGCCGAGCATAAGGGGCCTGGATTTTCTCGGTTTGTCGGTGATGGTGAATATGGTGGCTACAAATGCAATGAAAGTGACTACTTGAACGAAGCGGAACTAACTGATCCGACACACGGAAAAGGTGCTTTTAAGGGAGTAAAACCAGGCGACACTATCGAAGTACATTGGGTACATACGTCGTGTCAGGTTGCTCCGGGAAAAAGCTTGGACGCGTGCCTAAGCGACGGATGTGCCAACCCGACATTGCGGGTCGAGACCCAGGTGTTTCTGGTTGTGAATGACATAGGCGCAATGGATTTCAACGATCTGGCTTATGGTGGAAACATAGTGAACGGCCTGCACCAACCCAAATACATTCCTTCTACTACCGGAAAACCCGTGGAATTCCTTGGATCTACCACTGGTCCCTCGTACAACCAATTCACTTGCTCTCCGCTACAGGTCACCTGGAGCGTTCGACCCAATTGCGCCAAGGTCAATTATAACTCGCTGAACGCGTGGGCGGAAAATGGCAACGTATTCGAAGAAGACCACAGTGACGGGGTACGGCAACTGGTCAAAGCAGTGGAGTTACTGTCTCCAATCCGTTGAACTATTTCACTTGCTTAATGCAGCATGCGAAACCTGACTTGTGGCCCTACCCATTGGGGACATAAGCTGCTGGCAATAACCTATAGGTGATTTGCCCATGACCACTGCCTTGATTACCCACGCCGACTGCCTGGACCATGTTAACCCCGAAGGTCACCCAGAGCGCGTTGCTCGGCTAGAGCACATATTACATGCGTTGGAACCGCTGGATCTACTGCGGGTTGGCGCCCCTATGGCGGCCGAGGATGACATCTTGCGCATCCATCCGGCTGCGTATCTGGCGGACCTGCGCAAGGCCCGACCAAATGAGGGGTTCGGTCAAATTGATGGCGATACGTTCCTGTCGCCTGGATCACTGGATGCTGCATTCAGAGCCGCCGGAGCCGTAATACGTGGTGTCGATATGGTACTGGGTGGCGAGGCCCAGAATGCCTTTGCTGCGATCCGCCCGCCGGGTCACCATGCGGAAACTGACACTGCCATGGGATTTTGTCTGTTTGGCAATGCAGCGCTGGCCGCAAAACACGCGCTGGATCACCACGGGCTAAGCCGTGTTGCGGTTGTTGATTTTGATGTTCACCACGGTAATGGCACCCAAGATTTGCTGTGGGACGAAAAACGTGCGCTGTTGATCACGTCACAACAAATGCCACTGTGGCCCGGATCTGGCCGCGTGGATGAGGATGGGGCCTATGAAAACATCCTGAACATCCCACTGCCACCTGAAAGTGGTGGTGCGGAAATGCGGGCGGCCTATCAGGGGCAGGTGTTTCCGCGACTGCGTGACTTCAAGCCCGAGCTGATAATAATTTCGGCGGGATTTGATGCCCATCAAGATGATCCATTGGCCAATCTCAACTGGTCGACACAGGATTTTGCCTGGATCACTCAACAACTGTGTATCCTTGCCGATGAAATGTGTGATGGGCGTATCGTCTCGACTTTGGAGGGCGGTTATGATCTGAACGCGCTCAGCGCTGCCTGCAAGGCACATGTGGAAGAATTGATAGAGGCATCCAAATGACCGAGACCCCCGTTGAAAACATGAGCTTTGAGCAAGCCATGCAAGAGCTGGAAACCGTTGTGGGCAAGCTGGAACGTGGTGATGTGGCACTGGATGCGTCGATCTCGCTGTACGAACGGGGCGCCTTGCTGAAAAAGCGTTGCGAGGACGAGCTGAAGCGGGCCGAGGAAAAGGTCGCCGCTATCACTCTCGACGCAAATGGTGCCGCAACCGGCACCCAGCCGCTGGACGCGGGTTAAGACATTGGCCACCGCAACTATCGTCAAAACCCGGCCTTTTGCCGAGGCACTGACCTATACTCAGGAACTGATTTCCAACCGCGTGAGCCAAGTTCTGACGGGCGACGACGTATTGTCGGATGCAATGCGTTACGCCCTGTCTGGTGGCAAAATGCTGCGCGGATTTCTGGTGCTAGAGAGCGCCCAGTTACATGACGTCGATGAAAACGTAGCATTGGATGCTGCATTGGCGATCGAGTGCATCCACGCCTATTCACTGGTACACGACGACCTGCCCTGTATGGACGATGACGACCTGCGCCGTGGAATGCCAACAGTGCACCGTCAGTGGGACGAAGGCATGGCCGTTTTGGCAGGCGATGCGTTGCAAACATTCGCATTTGAGCTACTGTCTGACGCTAAATTTGGCCCAAATGCGCTGGAATTAATCCGACTTCTGGCGCAGTCGGCCGGCAAAGAGGGCATGGTTTCGGGGCAGATGCTGGATATCACAGCTGAAACCAGCCTTGAACCGCTAAACCTGCAACAAATTACGCGATTGCAGAACCGCAAGACCGGCTGCCTGTTTTCATGGTCTGCTATGGCTGGTGCAGTGATTGCTGGGGCCGATACCACGCCATTGCGGCAATACGCCGATGCTCTTGGCCTTGCTTTTCAAATCTCTGATGACATTCTTGATGTTGAAGGTGATGCTGAAACCGTTGGCAAACGCGTGCGCAAAGATGCAGAGGCCGGAAAGGCCACGTTTGTTTCGCTGTTGGGGCTTGATGTCGCCAAGGCCCGCGCCGCTGAACTGTGCGATCAAGCCTGCGCCGCGCTGGATGTTTACGGTGATCAGGGTGAAACCTTGCGCGAGGCTGCCCGCTTCGTTATCTCGCGAGACAGCTAATTGCCGCCAAGGAGGCGCCGCATGTCCGATCAGACTACTGATAGGCCCAATACCCCACTATTGGACCAGATCAACCGACCGGCTGATCTGAAGTCTCTAAGCGATTCTCAGTTGGCGCAAGTCGCCAGCGAGCTACGCTCGGAAACAGTTTCGGCAGTTTCTGTGACCGGCGGTCACTTGGGCGCCGGATTGGGTGTGGTTGAGCTAACAGTTGCGTTGCATGCGGTGTTTGATACCCCGCGCGACAAGCTGATCTGGGATGTTTCGCATCAGTGTTATCCGCACAAAATTCTGACCGAGCGTCGCGACCGTATCCGCACCTTGCGCGCCAAGGACGGGTTGAGTGGTTTCACCAAACGCTCGGAATCCCCCTATGACCCGTTTGGCGCGGCACATAGTTCGACGTCAATCAGCGCGGCGCTGGGGTTCTCGGTTGCGCGTGATCTGGGTGGTGTCATCCCCGAGGGTAATGGCGATGCGATTGCGGTAATCGGCGACGGGTCGATGTCGGCGGGCATGGCGTTTGAGGCGATGAACAATGCCGGCCATTTGAACAAACGGATGTTCGTGATCCTGAACGACAACGAGATGAGCATTGCGCCGCCAGTTGGAGCCCTGTCGTCCTACCTGTCGCGGCTCTATGCCGAGGAACCGTTTCAAGAGCTGAAGGCCGCCGCCAAAAGCGCGGTTTCCCTGTTGCCTGGGCCGTTCCGCGAAGGTGCGAAGCGCGCCAAGGATATGCTGAAAGGTATGGCCGTTGGCGGAACCCTATTTGAATCGCTGGGTTTTTCCTACCTAGGACCAATCGACGGACACGATCTGGATCAGCTGCTGCCGGTTCTGCGCACGGTTAAGGCTCGGGCCACTGGCCCGGTGTTGATCCACGTACTGACCAAGAAAGGCAAGGGATATGCCCCGGCCGAAGCTGCCCGCGACAAGGGCCACGCCACAGCGAAATTCGATGTCATAACTGGCAAGCAGAAAAAGACCCCATCCAACGCGCCCAGCTATACCGGCGTATTTGGTGATCAGCTGGTGAAGCTGGCCGCCAAAGACGACAAGATCTGTGCTGTGACGGCCGCGATGCCTGACGGTACAGGGTTGAACCTGTTTGCCGAACGTTACCCCTCGCGCTGCTTTGACGTGGGCATTGCCGAACAACATGGCGTGACATTCGCCGCTGCGCTGGCGGCGGGCGGCATGAAGCCGTTCTGTGCGATGTATTCCACGTTCTTGCAGCGTGGCTACGATCAGGTTGTGCACGATGTGGCCATTCAGCGCCTGCCGGTACGCTTCGCGATTGACCGTGCTGGACTGGTCGGTGCCGATGGTGCCACCCATGCCGGTAGTTTCGACATTGGTTTCATGACCAACTTGCCGGGCATGGTGGTAATGGCCGCAGCGGATGAGGCCGAGCTGGTGCATATGGTTGCCACAGCCGCCGCCCATGACGATGGCCCGATTGCCTTCCGCTATCCCCGTGGTGAGGGCGAAGGCGTAGAGATGCCGGATGAGCCGCAGGTGTTGGAAATTGGCAAAGGCCGGATGATTCAGTCCGGTTCCCGTGTTGCGCTGCTGTCGTTCGGCACTCGTCTGGGCGAGGTCCGCAAGGCAGCCGAAGCCCTATCGGCCAAGGGGATCACCCCGACTATCGCCGACGCCCGATTTGCCAAGCCGCTGGATCGTGAGATGATTCTGGATCTGGCCGCCAATCACGAGGCGCTGATCACCATCGAAGAAGGTGCCGTGGGTGGCTTTGGTTCGCACGTGGCACAGCTATTGGCGGATGAAGGCGTTTTTGATCGTGGGTTGAAGTACCGTTCGATGGTGTTGCCTGATACATTTATCGATCAGGCCAGCCCGGCGGATATGTACAAGGTGGCCGGGATGGATGCCGCGCAGATCGAGGCCAAGGTGCTAGATGTTTTGGGCGTAGCAACGATTGGTGAAAAGCGGGCTTAATCGCCTTATTAGAGTCTTCTTCGTTCTTGGTCTCTGCTCCAGAGCGGGCTCTAACGCTTACAACGCTGGAGGCTCTGCTGGCGGCACAAATTTTTCCATATCCTCGGCCTCGAACACTGCCTGCAACCCTACCCGATAGTCGGGATACCGCAGTTTCACACCCAGCTCTTCTTTGATCCGGGTGTTTCTGACCCGTTTGTTCTCGCTATAAAAACTGCGGGCCATGGGGGTCATTGCCGCTTCGTCAAAGGGGACTTCGGGTGGCATGGGTAAGCCTAGTAGTTCCGCTGCGTAGCTAAGCACGTCCTGCGGGGGCACCGGGACATCGTCACAGACATTGTAGATCGCCCCAGGATTGGGTTGGGCGATCGATGCGGCCAACACCTGAGCGATATCGTCCACATGAATGCGTGAGAACACCTGCCCCGGCTTGATGATCAGCCGCGCCCTGCCCGTCATCAGTTTGGCAAATGGTCCACGGCCCGGACCATAGATGCCAGCCAAACGGAAGATGTGCAGCGGCAGACCGTCTATCGACTGCCAATCCACCTCGGCCTGTGCGCGCCATTTTCCGCGGTCAGCCTCAGGAGTTATAAGCGTGGCCTCATCCACCCAGCCGCCGTCGTGGTCTCCGTAAACCACTGTGGTGGACAGATAGCCGACCCACTCCAGATCCTTGGCGGCAGCGATTTTGTCTCGCAGGCCATTCAGTACCGGATCACCATCAGCTGTTGGGCCGATTGAGCACAGGATATGCGTCACTCCATCCAACGACACCTCCTCGCTAGGCCAGGTCAACATCTCTATACCATCTTCAGCTACCGGTTCACGTGAGGTTCCGATAACCCGCCAGCCATCACCTAGCAGACGCTGGGCCAGTGCACGGGCAGAGTATCCATATCCGAGGCAGAGTAGTGTTTTTGTCATGGTGCTTACATTCTGTGGCTGTGTTCTGGCTACAAGGTCTGAAACAGTTCTTAGACTATCAAGACATCAAACTGGCCAACCAAAATGCCGCAACCGATGACAAATTTGGGTTTGACTGTCCGATGCCTCAATATTGATCGCTTGCTGCCAATACCAGTGCAGATAACAAGCAAAATCAGGCAAGTCGCCCCGCGCAGCATCAAAAGCTGCCGCAACACCCAGATCGGCGACATTTGCCACGATGTGGTGGAAATCAACCTGTGCAAACAGCACCGAGGCCTTGCCAAAGAACCCTGCATGAAAGGCTGCGCTAGAGTTTTGCGTCACCACCAGATCACACCCTGACAAGGCCTGTGCCATCGGCATTTCTACAAGTTGGAAACGGCTGTGATGTTGCTGCAATGCGTCTAGGGCATCCCTTTCGGCCTGCGAGTAGGTTTCATTTGGGTGTAGGGTGGCTAGGATCGGCAACTCTGACTGCTGAAGGGTTGCCTCAATCATCTCAACCGGCGAACAGCACTGAAAAGATCGGCAGGTCAGCAGCTTGCCCTGCAAGGGCATGTAGATAAACCCCTGCTTGCTGACCGCTGCGGCGCTCTCGCCGTGCAGTCGGGTGCGCCAATGGTTGAAAAACGCATCAATCTCGGCACGAGGGGTATCACTTGCCGTGAACGCCTGCCGTGCGACTTGCCAGTTCCAACGCGCGCCACTTTGATCGATTTGCCAGAAGGGTCCGCCATAACAGTTGCGAAAGGTAAGCCCACGATTATTCAGCGGGGGTTCCATATGCACCATCGAATACTCCTGCCCCCGAGCGACGCGTTCTTTGGCTTGCTTTGTGTTGAGCAGAACTTCGACCCGCATTCCGGCCTTTTTGGCGACCGAACTGACCACATTCACAATCTCATGCTCGCCATTTTCAGCACGGTTCAGGCTGCGCTTGGTCAGATAGAACCGCAACACATCAGCGGTGTCTTCAGCGTTTGGGCTGACATAGGCATTGCGTGCGATTGGACGCAGCTGTTCTAAGAACCGTTGTTTTCCGTGGCTCCGATCACGCCGATGCTTTGGCACCAGTTTCAATACTGAGATAACGCTGCTGAACAGAAGGAACCCGACACTGGGATCATCAGGACCAGTCAGCTGGTACCCATCAAAAAACGCTTCAACTGCGTCTTGCGGCACCACCTGACCCGCAGGGATGTCACTGGATGGGCGCATAAAGCGGGTGTAGTCCAGCAGGAGCTTCGCAATGTCATGCCCCACCGGTGCCGCACCTGACTTAGCAAAATCTATGCCGCCAATAGACTGATCTGACACAATCAGGTTGCGCATATGAAGATCGCCGTGCTGCAGGCATGACACCGTTTGCTGCCCTTTGAACTGGGGGGCAATCGCCTCCATATGTGCGATACCGCGCAGGATCAGGGGTTTGGCGGGTACCTCGCGCTGGCCAGATTCAATGCTCGCACGGAATTCCCGCAGATGCCGGAGGGTGAATTTGGGCTGGAAGGTTCGGCGTTCGTCTAGATGAGACCGGTGGAAACGATCCAACCAAGCCCCTGCCCGTTTCAAGAGGTCCATCTGCGCAGCCGAATCATTCATTGCCCGCAACATAGGATCTGACAGCGGTTCGCCATTAATATGAGATAACAAACAGGACTGAGTATTCTCATCCAGATAGATCGGCTCTGGCACCTTAAACTCTGGTGTATTGGGGAACGTGTCAAAAACATGTTTGTTGGCTTCAAACTGTTGTTTCACTGATCCGCTGTTTGTTGGCCTAAGCTGGTGTTTGTAGATGTAGGCTCCGCCATCAACATGCATCGCGCGATATACTATGCGGGCACTGTGTGTATCGTCACGTTTGGATAGTTGTTTTAACGTCCACCCATCCGCTGGCAAGTCTGCCTGATCTAGCAACGACACCCAGGCCGTTTCGGCCGAGCGTTCAAGTTCTGTCAAAAACATAATAAGCTTGTGTTCCTAGGATGCAAATCGACCGACCACGCCCAGCGCGGTACGGAATGCATAACACTCAATACTGGTGCGAAACAAACAGAGCCGCCAGAATGAAGTAAATGCGGAGGCGTCTATCTTCCCGTGAGGGACTGAATAAAGCTACTGCACCCTTCTTTCACAAAAACTGTCATCTTCTTGACATCAAAGAGGGTGTATTCGGAACATCAATACATGGCGGGGGCTTGCGCTTGGCGCGACAATCATAACAATTAGCACATGATAGACATTGCTTTCCCTAGTTGGCCCGACGTCGCCCCCAAACTCATTTCAGTTGCCGCCGGACGCGCGTTTGCAGATACGGTCATTCGCCAAGGCAAATGGGTGAACGTCCATACCCGTGAAATTCTCCCTGATCATGACATTGCCATTGTTGCCGGGCGTATCGCATATGTTGGCCCCGACGCATCCTATTGCACCGGCCCCGAAACCGAAGTGATCGAAGCGAACGGTCGTTTCATGATTCCCGGACTGTGTGACGCCCACATGCATATTGAATCCGGCATGCTGACACCGGCGGAATTTGCCCGTGCTGTGATCCCGCATGGCACCACCAGCATGTTCACCGATCCGCATGAAATTGCCAATGTGCTGGGCTTGGATGGTGTGCGATACATGCATGACGAGGCGCTGATGCAGCCCGTCAACATCTTTACCCAGATGCCATCCTGCGCGCCATCCGCGCCGGGGTTGGAGACAACGGGCTACGAGATTTCACCCGAAGACGTGGCCGAAGCGATGAGTTGGCCCGGTATCATTGGCCTTGGGGAAATGATGAATTTCCCCGGTGTCGCCAACGCCGACCCCAAGATGCTGGCCGAGATCGCCGCCACCCAGCGGGCCGGGAAGACTGTCGGCGGGCACTATGCCTCGCCCGATCTTGGTCCTGATTTCGCGGCCTATGTGGCCGGCGGGCCGGCTGATGATCACGAAGGCACCTGTGAGGCCGATGCCATTGCGCGGGTTCGTCAAGGGATGCGATCGATGATGCGGCTGGGATCCGCGTGGTACGACGTGGAAACCCAGATCACGGCAGTGACAGAAAAAGGGCTGGATCCACGCAGTTTCATCCTGTGCACCGATGATTGCCACTCTGGCACTTTGGTCAATGACGGGCATATGAACCGGGTTGTGCGTCACGCTATTGCCTGTGGATGTAATCCGGTGGTGGCACTGCAGATGGCGACCATCAATACGGCAACCCATTTCGGTCTGGAACGCGATATTGGCTCTATCACTCCGGGCCGTCGTGCGGATGTGATCCTGACATCGGACCTGACGGAGCTGCCAATTGAAACCGTGATCGCACGGGGGCAGATTGTTGCAGAATCAGGCTCTATTAAGGTGGATTGTCCACATCTTGATTGGCCCGATAGCGCCCGTGGTACCGTACATCTGGGCCATGAACTGATCGCCAAAGACTTTGAAGTCGCCGCTCCCGAGGGTGCCAACGGTGTGACGGTCAATGTCATTGGTATGGTCGAAAACCAGGCCCCAACCAAGGCGCTAAAGGCTGACCTGCCGGTACGTGACGGTCTAGTCGAAGGCGAAGGCGACACAATGCAGATAGCGTTGGTGGAACGACACCAGGCGACCGGCGGCGTTACCAATGCCTTTGTCTCGGGCTTTGGCTATAAGGGCAAAATGGCGATGGCCTCAACCGTGGCGCATGACAGTCACCACATGATCGTTGTTGGCACCGACCGGGATCAGATGGCGCTGGCCGCCAACCGCCTGGCCGAAGTTGGCGGCGGTGTCACCTTGTTCCGCGATGGCAAAGAGCTGGCATTGGTGGAACTGCCAATTGCCGGTCTGATGTCAGACCAACCCGCCACCGAGGTCGCCGCCAAAGCGCAGGCCTTGGGAGAGGCAATGCAGGCCTGTGGGTGTTCTCTGAACAATGCTTATATGCAGCATTCACTGTTGGCCCTAGTGGTCATTCCCGAGCTGCGGATTTCCGACCTTGGCCTAGTTGACGTGCGCACATTCAAGAAAATTCCAGTGATCGAGTCCATTTCATGATTTCAATATCTCTACCCAAACACCCCGAATCCGAAACCTTTACCGACGCAGCCGCTGCAGTCGAACGGTTGCAATTATTGTACCAACAGGCCACCGATTTTCTGTGCGAAGGCTTTACCAAAGCCATGGGCGACGGCACGACAGGTAGCCATCGTATCCGTGCCTTCTATCCGGAAATCCGTGTTACCACCGCTAGCTTTGCCCAAGTCGATAGTCGTCTTAGTTTTGGCCATGTGGCAAACCCTGGCGAATATGCCACCACGGTGACCCGCCCGGACCTGTTCGAGCACTATTTGACTGAGCAAATTGCCCTGTTGATCCGAAATTATGGCCAGCCCGTCACTATCGGCGTTTCAGACACCCCGATGCCAGTTCATTTTGCCGTTGCCGCCCGTCCTGGCCTGACGATCCCACATGAAGGTGCTGCTGGTTTCACCCTGCGCGATATATTTGATGTGCCGGATCTGGCCACAACCAACGACGATATCGTCAATGGCACCCATACTCCGGCCAATGGAACCGGTCCGCTGGCCCTGTTCACCGCCCAGCGCATTGACTATTCGCTGGCACGGTTAGCACATTATACCGCAACCGATCCTCGGCACTTCCAGAACCATGTGCTGTTCACCAACTACCAGTTCTATGTTGCCGAGTTTGAGGCCTACGCACGGGCGCAACTGGCGGACCCAGACTCGGGCTACACCAGTTTCGTCAGCACCGGAGACCATGAGATCACGTCTGCGGACACCGAGATCCCCGAGACTGCCAAGCAGCCACAAATGCCCACCTACCACCTAAAGCGTGAAGACGGCGGCGGCATAACTTTGGTCAACATCGGCGTAGGTCCGTCAAATGCCAAAACCGCGACCGACCATATCGCTGTCTTGCGCCCACATGCCTGGCTGATGGTTGGCCATTGTGCCGGGTTGCGCAACACGCAGGCCTTAGGCGATTTTGTGCTGGCCCATGCCTATCTGCGCGAGGATCACGTGCTAGATGACGACCTGCCAGTTTGGACCCCAATCCCTGCTCTTGCAGAGATTCAGATCGCGCTGGAACAGGCGGTCGAGGACGTGACCGAACTAGAAGGATATGACCTAAAGCGGATCATGCGGACTGGTACCGTCGCCACCATCGATAACCGCAACTGGGAACTGCGCGATCAGTCCGGTCCGGTTCAGCGTCTTAGCCAATCTCGTGCGGTTGCACTGGACATGGAAAGCGCAACAATCGCTGCCAATGGGTATCGGTTCCGCGTTCCATACGGAACATTGCTATGCGTTTCTGACAAGCCCCTACACGGCGAATTAAAGCTGCCGGGAATGGCATCCGACTTTTACCGAACCCAAGTTGCACGCCATTTAATGATCGGTATACGCGCAATGGAGGGCCTTCGCGGCATGCCTTTGGAGAGGTTGCACAGTCGAAAACTGCGCTCTTTCGACGAAACGGCCTTCCTATAGGGGCATTTTCTGCGTATTTCATCGGAAAATCTCTGGTTTTCCCCATATTTCGTTACACCAATCGTTGTGTTAACCCACAACATAACGCTAAGATTACGCGATGAGGCCCCACAATACGGGCAGACGTAAGGAGACAAAGAATGTCCAAACCAATGACAAAAACCCAGCTCGTTGCCGCTCTGGCCGAGGACATGGGTAGCGATAAAAAAGCCGCTGGCGCAGCTCTGGAAGCCGTTTGTGATCTGATCACCCGCGAAGTGTCCGGTGGCGGTGCTGTTACTTTGCCCGGCGTTGGCAAAATCTATTGCCGTGAGCGTCCTGAGCGCGAAGTGCGCAACCCTGCGACAGGCGAAAAGTTCATGAAAGAAGCCGACAAGGTAGTCAAAATGACTATCGCCAAAGCGCTGAAAGACAGCGTCAACGGCTAAGCTTGAATTTACTTCGAGTTTCAGAAAGGGTCGCCCCAATGGGCGGCCCTTTTTCTTGGGCGTCCCGACAAAGGATAAAACCGAATGGATGGTGTGAATTTATCGCTAATCATGGCCGCCGGATTGCTGGCCTGCCTCAGCCCCGGCCCAGCAACGCTGACTATTGCCGGAACCGCTATGCAACGCGGACGCAAGGCTGGGCTGATAGTGGCTGCAGGTGTCTCGACCGGTTCGTTGATCTGGTCCGTGGCCGCGGCCTTTGGTCTGGGGGCGATCATGCTTGCCAATGCCTGGATGTTCGAAGTGGTCCGATATTTTGGCGCAGCTTATCTGATGTATCTGGCGGTACGTTCAGCACGGTCTGCCCTGACCCCTGGTGCTCCTAAATTGCACAGCTCAGCCGCCAAATCACTGAAGTCGATCTATGCCAAGGGGCTTGCCCTGCATCTGACCAACCCTAAGGCCGTTTTGTTCTTTGGCTCGATCTATGCGATTGCTATTCCACCCGGCACCGAACCTGCGGTTCTGCTGACAGTGATCACGGTCATCGCAGTACAAAGCACGCTAGTCTTCCACGGATATGCTTTGTTGTTCTCAAGCGCTGCGGCAGTGCGGGTCTATCAACGGCTGCGGCGAACATTTGAAACGCTCTTTGCCGCTGCATTTGCTACTGCCAGCTGGCAAATTCTCACGGCACGGTTGGGCTGATCACAATGGATGCACGCGCTATTGCCATGGGGATTGCCTTTGCCCTGATGTGGTCTTCGGCTTTTACCTCGGCACGGATCATCGTCACGGATGCCTCGCCATTGTTCTCACTGGCGCTGCGGTTTGTGGTGTCCGGTTTGATTGGCGTCGGCATTGCCCTTGCCATGGGTCAGACTTGGAAACTCAGCCGAAATCAGTGGCGCGCCACTATCATTTTTGGTGTTTGCCAGAACGCGCTGTATCTGGGGCTCAACTTTGTTGCGATGCAGACTGTTCAAGCCTCGCTTGCCGCTATTATCGCCGCAACTATGCCCTTGCTGGTGGCACTGTCGTCTTGGCTGCTGTTCAAGGAACGGCTAAAGCCACTCGGCATCGCTGGACTAATGGCAGGTGTTGTAGGTGTGGGCCTGATCATGGGAACCCGCATTAGCGAGGGAGTAGACCTATACGGTGTGGCATTGTGTGTGATTGGCGTTATTGCCCTGACAGTGGCGACTCTGGCCCTACGCGGAGCCACATCGGGTGGTAATTTCATGATGGTGGTGGGCCTGCAAATGCTTGTTGGTTCCTCCATACTGCTTGTCGCGGCGGTGTTGTTCGAGGACATCTATGTCAATCCAACCCTGCCTTTGGCGCTGGCATTTGCCTATACCACGTTATTTCCCGGCCTTATTGCCACCTTTATCTGGGTGCTATTGCTGAACCGCATCGGCCCACTGCGTGCCGCGACGTTCCATTTTCTCAACCCGGTGTTCGGCGTTGCCGTTGCCTCGGTTCTTCTGGGGGAACGTCTTGGACCGATGGATATGGTCGGAGTGCTGATTGTGACGCTTGGTATTCTTGCCGTGCAGCTATCGCGACAACCACCACGAGCCGAAAAAGCTGCTGTTGCAGAATGATTTGACCACAAATGCAAGTGCAGTTGCGGGATTCCTGCAGTAGAATCACAGCCAGTAGAAGGAAGTGACCATGTCTGAGAAATTGAATCAGGTCCTGCAAGCCATCGACACAGCCAATGCAGCAGACCCCAAGCGTGAAGACGGCCAGCCGGAATCACAGCTCTATGGTAAACGGATGAGCGAAGAACTGGCCCGCCTGTTCCCTGATGCAAGCGAACCGCTGCAGATCGCCGCCCGTGGTCAACACGTCGAGCGGTGGAAGCTGAAGCGCAACACCTACCCAGAAGGTCGAGTGGGATATCTGACCTGGCGCAAGGATCAGGCCCGGCATCATGCCGATGTGGTCGCCACCCTGATGCAAGACGCCGGATACGCCGCATCGGACATCGAAACCGCCGGTCAGATGCTGCGCAAGGAGGGCCTGAAGCGCGACGCCGGTGTGCAGGCATTTGAAGATGTGATCTGCTTTGTCTTTCTCAAATGGTATTTCGCTCCATTTGCGGCCAAGCACTCTGCGGAAAAGATCCAAAGCATCGTAGAGAAAACTGCGCGCAAGATGTCCCCCGAAGGCCGTGCAAGAGTGCTGCAAGAGTTCGACCTACCGGCAGATCTGGCTGCTGCATTTGCCAGCTAACTCTCCCGCCCGTCGTCAGGATCTGGCAATCCCTTCTCCCGTTGGGCATGGTCACGCCTTTGGCGTGGTTGCACCGCCCGACTTGGAAGCTGCACGATAGCGCGAGTGGGTTGAAACAATCCTTTTCATGTTCAGTACATCTCCCCATCTGCTGGGGGACACAAATTGCCGGAGGCTCAAATGACCAAGTACCATAAAGACCCGGACGCTATCGCCGCCCTTTCCCCCGAGGAATACCATGTAACGCAGAATGCAGGTACCGAACGACCGGGTACAGGTCCGTTGCTGGGGAACAAAGAACCGGGGCTATATGTGGACATTGTCTCGGGCGAACCATTATTTGCCTCATCTGACAAATACGAATCGGGATGCGGCTGGCCCAGCTTTACCAAACCAATTGAACCGGAATTTATGCAGGAATTGCAGGATCAAACACTGGGCATGGTCCGTACCGAAGTGCGATCTACCCATGGCGACAGCCACCTTGGGCACGTCTTTCCTGACGGACCAGCCGACCGCGGTGGCCTGCGGTACTGCATCAACTCGGCCTCGCTACGGTTTATCCACCGTGATGACATGGCGGCTGAAGGTTATGAGAAATATATTGACCAAGTGGAGGACCTAACATGAGCAGCACAGAACGCGCAGTTTTAGCCGGAGGCTGTTTCTGGGGCATGCAGGATCTAATTCGCAAGCGCCCCGGCGTGATCAGCACTCGCGTTGGATATACTGGTGGCGACGTAGAGAACGCGACCTATCGCAACCATGGCACCCATGCAGAGGGGATTGAGATTATCTTTGACCCTTCGGTGACATCGTTCCGCGAGATGTTGGCGTTTTTCTTTCAGATCCACGATCCAACCACCGAAAACCGTCAGGGCAACGACATGGGGATGAGCTATCGCTCGGCGATTTATTTCACCAATGACGAACAGAAAGCTGTGGCAGAGGATACCATTGCAGATGTCGATGCCTCGGGCTTGTGGCCGGGGAAAGTTGTCACTGAACTGGAACCGGTGAGTGATTTCTGGGAAGCTGAGCCTGAACATCAGGATTACCTGCAAAACCGGCCTGACGGGTACACTTGTCATTTTGCCCGTCCGGACTGGGTACTGCCAAAACGCGCGACCGCTTCCACCTAAAGGTGACGCTATGCCAACTGCTGTGCCGCCCAGCGCGCGGCATCAGCAACGGTTACGTCAGGATCATCGGACAAGGCCTGCGCCACGGGGCGCAGGCTGATATCCTGCGAGTTACCAATTGCGTACAACACATTTCGTACAAAACGATCACGACCAATTCGCTTTATGGGTGACCCCGAAAACATCGCCCGAAACCCGGCGTCATCCAGCACGGCCAGTTCGGCCAGTTTCGGGGCCTTCAATTCATCGCGCGCAGCATAACGCATATCACTCGCTGCGACGGCAAACTTGTTCCACGGACAGGCCGCCAAACAATCATCGCAGCCGTAAATACGGTTGCCCAACATTGCGCGCAGCTCTTCATCAACCGGCCCTTTGTATTCAATTGACAGGTAGGAAATGCAGCGCCGTGCGTCGAGCTGATACGGTGCGACAAACGCATCCGTCGGACAGGCATCCAGACAAGACCGACAAGATCCGCATCGATCAGGTTCAGCCGCGTCCACCGGCAACTCCAGAGTGGTGAAAACAGACCCTATAAAGGCCCAATTGCCCCAATCGCGGCTCACCAAATTGCTATGCTTACCTTGCCACCCTAGCCCTGCAGCCTGGCCCAGCGCCTTTTCCGGCACCGGCGCTGTGTCGACAAACACCTTGACCTCAGGCTCCTCACCCTGCGCCTTGGCGACATCAATCAACCAGCGGGCCAGTCGTTTCAGCCTCTTTTTGACTAGATCATGATAGTCCTTGTTCTGCGCATAAACCGAAATCGCGCCACGGTCGCGGTGCTGCAAAATCTCGGTTGGGTCATGCTCGGGCGCATAGCTTTCTGCCAGCATGATCACCGATCGCGCCTCTGGCCACAGCAGTGCCGGGTCGCCGCGCCAATGGGTGCGTTCTGCCATCCAGCCCATCTGCCCGTGATACTCAGCATCAATAAAGGCCGCCAATCGCCCTGGCACCTCAGGCACATCCCATGGGCGACAAACCCGGCACGAGACAAACCCCTCTTCCAGGGCCCGCTTTACCAGATCATCCTTGATTGATGAGTCCATGCTTCTTCTTGTCCCAAATATCTTCGGGGGGAGCCGTCAAGCGGTGGGGGCAGACAGCCCCCAGCTACAGTGACGATCAGAAATCCAAATCGGCGTAATGCGGCGGTGGGCGGAAACCTGATACCTGATCCGCCAGAATAGACCGGAACGCGGGACGGGATTTGATCTTGGCATACCAGTCTTTGACCACTGCCGACCGGTTCCAATCCACATCCGAGATGTAGTCTAGGCACGACAAATGCGCAGCGGCGGCAAAATCTGCCAAGGTCATCACATCCCCTGCCAGCCAGCGCCGCTGATCCAATAACCAAGCCATATAATCCAAGTGGTACTTGATGGCCTTGGCACCATCCTTGACATTACGACTGTCTGGATAGCCCTGACCTGTGATTTTTTTATTCACCCGCTCATACAAAAGCTTCGACGTTACATCGTGGTGAAACTTGTCATCAAACCAAGACACCAACCGACGAACCTCATAGCGCGCATCAGGGTCTTTTGGCATCAGAGGAGGCTCAGGCCGGGTTTCTTCCAGATATTCACAGATCGCCGCGCTTTCGGACATCGTTTTACCGTCCAACCGAACCACAGGTACCTTGCCAGCAGGATTACGGCGCATGAAATCTGGGTCTGCCTCCCAATAGCGTTCTTCGACCAGATCTACCTCGATCTTCTTTTCCGCCAAGGAAAGGCGGACTTTACGGCAAAACGGAGAGAGCGGTACGTGGTGCAAACGGGCCATAGGTGTCAGATGCGTCCTGAAACAAAAAAAGGTGCAGTTCAGCAATGCCCCGCGCCGACAGGAAATTCAATCCTCGAAACACCCAGCGCGTCCATCTGCGCGGATGGTGGCCGCTCCGTCTGCAATAAGAAGCGCTCTCTCTGTCAGTTTTGGGCTGGGGTCCTTTGCAGATCGAGTTTTAGGGGCGGGCAAGACTGCCGCCAACAAGGACGCCTGTTCGGCGTTCAGCTGATCCGGCGGCACATCAAAGTACTTCCGTGCTGCGGCTTTCACACCAAAAACACCTTCGCCCATCTCGGCTACATTCAAATAGACTTCCAGAATTCGCTGTTTGCTCCAGACCGCCTCAACCGCTGGTGTGATCAGGGTTTCCAGCGCCTTGCGTAGCCAGCTACGGTCTTGCCACAGGAACACGTTCTTCACCACCTGCTGTGAAATGGTGGACCCGCCGCGTTTAGCGCCTTCGTCCAGCACCGCACGAACGGCGCGGACATCAATGCCCCAGTGCTGGCAAAATCTGGCATCCTCAGCTGCTACAGCGGTCCGCGCCATGACCGGAGCAATATCCTCAAACGCCACCCACTCCTGCTCAACACGACCTAACCGGCTGCCCTCGGTCCACATGGTATGGGTTGTAGGTGGATTCACGATCGAAAACAAAAGAATGAAAAACCCAATCAGCGCGGCAAACCCTAGGGTCAGGCGCAACAGCCAGCGCCGTATCCAACGCTTGAAACCACCCTTGGCTTTGCTCTTAGATTTTTTCTTTTTTGCCATACTGCCTCTATAGGGCACCGGTTGAGAGGCTCAAACCGGAAATTCACGCCTCGCGGATGAAACAAACATGGTCCTTTGTCAGCTGCGCCCTAGGTGAAGCCAATCTAGGAGGATTGTCCATGTATTCATTTCAACAAACCCTTTGCTGTGTTTCAGCTTCTATTGGCTTGCTCCTTGCCCCTCCGGCTATGGCCCAAGAGGTCCCCAAAGAAGGGCCAGTTGATTTTGTCGTCACAACGACAGGTGAGGCCACGATACTTGCCGCCAGCCAAGGCACGATGCAGCTGAATTACGAGGTCATCGGCATGCGTGACACTTTGGAAAGTGGCGTGAATGGTGTCGCCAGCTTGCATTGTGTTGGTGCGGCCTCAGTCTTTGACGGAAAATTCGACAACGAGAGCGGCTTGTGCCGCACCACCTACCCTGATGGCAGCACAACTGTGATCCGATACGGAGGCGCAGGCATTTTGGGCAGTACAGCCGAAGGCAAATGGTCCTTTATTGGCGGCACTGGCACGTTTGCCGGTATTACTGGCGGTGGAGCCTATTCAAGAATATCTGGTCCGCCCCCCCGTGAAAACAGTTTTGCGTCACGCAACACGGTGACCGGAAATTACGAACTACCCTGAAACGAAAAAGCCCTCGCAACTGAAGTTGCGAGGGCCTTAGTTCGTTGAAGGTATATTTAATTACTCAGCAGGAACTGCTGCTTCTTCGACCGACAGAGGGTGCGGGATGTGTACCAGCATCTCAATCGGGCAGACCTGAACAAAGTTTGCCTTTTCACCGTCCCAGTGCTGCAGGATATCAGCGGCCTTACGGCTACCAGTTTCCTCTAGATGACGCTCAATCAAGCCTTTCAACTGATCCTCCCAATGCGCCACAGTGACTGGATTAGTAACAAGGGTTTCCATGTTCATCATAGGTTGGGCTTTGCCTTCGGGGTCATACAGGTACGCCATGCCGCCAGTCATCCCGGCGCCAAAGTTGGCACCAATCGTTCCCAGAATAACTGCAACACCACCGGTCATGTATTCACAGCCACAGGCGCCGCAGCCCTCGATCACCACTTTGGCACCCGAGTTGCGCACCGCAAACCGTTCACCGGCGCGACCTGCTGCGAACATATAACCATCAGTCGCACCATACAGAACGGTGTTGCCGATAATGGTGTTATCCGATGCTGTCAGCGGGCTGACCTGCGGAGGACGGACTACGATGGTACCACCGGACAGGCCCTTACCAACATAGTCGTTGGCATCGCCTGATACTTCCAGCTTTAGCCCCGGTGCTGCAAAGGCGCCCAGTGACTGACCAGCCGAACCCTGCAGTTTCACCGTCAAGTGATCGGGCTGGAACGAATTTCGCATACCAAAGTTGCGTACGATGTGGCTGGATGTCCGAGTGCCCACGGTACGGTGCGTGTTTTGCACCGCATAGGACAGTTGCATCTTTTCGCCGTCTTCCAAGAACCGGGCTGCATCGCGCACGATTTCAGAGTCCAGCGTATCAGGCACCACGTTGCGAACCTTGTCGCGGTTGTAGATGATGTCAGCCGAGCCATCGACAGTGATAAGCAGCGGGTTCAGATCCAAGTCATCCAAATGGGCCGACCCACGGCTAACCTGTGCCAGCAGATCCGCACGACCAATCACTTCGTCCATGCTGCGCGCACCGATTGAAGCCAGCAGTTCACGGACTTCCTGTGCGTAGAAGGTGATCAGGTTCACAACCTTGTCCGCAGCGTTGTCTACAAACTTGGCACGCAGAGCTGGATCTTGGGTACAGACGCCAACTGGGCAGGTGTTCGACTGGCACTGACGCACCATGATACAGCCCATCGCGATCAGGGCAGCAGTACCAATACCGTATTCCTCGGCGCCCAGCATCGCAGCCATCATGATGTCACGACCGGTGCGCAAGCCACCGTCGGTCCGCAGGGTGACGCGGCCACGAAGGTTGTTCATGCTCAGAACCTGATGTGCTTCGGTCAGGCCCATTTCCCATGGCAGGCCAGCATATTTGATCGAGGTCGCCGGAGAGGCACCTGTGCCACCGTTGTGCCCGGAAATCAGGATCACGTCTGCCTTGGCCTTGGCCACGCCAGCCGCAATGGTGCCAACACCTGACGACGCCACCAGTTTCACTGTCACCTTACAGCGTGGGTTGATCTGCTTGAGGTCATAGATCAACTGCGCCAGATCCTCGATCGAGTAGATATCGTGGTGCGGCGGAGGCGAGATAAGCGTCACACCTTTGGTTGAGTGACGCAGACGCGCGATCAGGTCTGTGACCTTCATACCCGGCAGCTGACCACCCTCACCCGGCTTGGCACCTTGGGCCACCTTGATTTCCAGCTCTTCACACTGGTTCAGGTATTCGGCGGTGACGCCAAACCGGCCCGATGCAACTTGTTTGATCTTAGCGGATGGGTTGTCCCCATTTGGTTCTGGCACAAAGTGTGCCGGATCTTCACCACCCTCACCCGAGTCGGACTTAGCACCGATGCGGTTCATTGCAACGTTCAGGCTTTTGTGGGCTTCAGGCGACAACGCGCCCAGAGACATGCCCGGGGTGACAAAGCGTTTGCGAATCGAAGTAATGCTTTCGACTTCTTCAATCGGCACAGCTTTGCCAAGAGGCTTGATGTCGAGCAGGTCACGCAGGTGGATTGGCGGATTGCTTCGCATTTTGGTCGAATACTGCTTCCACAGTTCGAACGATGCCTTATCGCAAGCCATCTGCAACAGCTTCATCGAGTTAGCTTCCCAAGCGTGTGTCTCACCCGACTTACGCGCCTTGTAGAAGCCGCCAACAGGCAGCACATCCAGGCCATTTTTCCAGCCCTTGGCATGGGCTTGTTCGGCCTTGGTTTGAATGCCAGTCACACCGATGCCCGAGATCCGGCTGGTCATGCCCGGGAAGAATTCGGCGCACATCGCGCGCGACAGGCCTACGGCCTCAAAGTTCAACCCGCCGCGGTAAGAGGAAATCACCGAGATGCCCATCTTGGCCATGATCTTGAGCAGGCCCTGATCAATCGCTTCACGGTAGCGGGTAATGTTCTCTGTCAGGGTGCCGTCCAGCAAACCGCGCTCAACACGTTCAGCAATCGAATCTTCGGCCAGATAGGCGTTTACAACGGTTGCACCACAACCGATCAGCACCGCAAAGTAATGCGGGTCAATGCATTCTGCAGACCGAACGTTTAGCGAGCAGAATGTGCGCAGCCCCTTACGTGTCAGATGCGAATGCACTGCGCTGGTCGCCAGGATCATGGGCATCGCAACCCGGTCGGCATCAGAATGCTGGTCCGTCAGGACCAAATGGCCAGCGCCAGACCGCACGGCCTCTTCTGTTTCAGCACGAACACGTGCCAAAGCGTCACTTAACGCGCCTTCACCGGGGGTAAATGTACAATCAATCTCGGCCAGAGGCGCGTTGAACTCTGCTGTCAGCTTGTCCCATTGAGCATTACCCACGAATGGGCTCTCCAACACGATGATCTCGGTCTGGCTGCTGCTTTCTTCCAACACGTTCTTGAGGTTACCAAAACGAGTTTTCAGGCTCATCACCCGGAACTCACGTAGGGAATCGATTGGTGGATTGGTGACCTGAGAGAAGTTCTGGCGGAAGAAGTGGCTTAGTGGACGGTACATCTTGGACAGAACCGCGCTGGGAGTGTCATCTCCCATCGAGGCAAGGGTTTCTTTGCCGTCTTCAGCCATAGGAGACAAGATCTGCTCCAACTCCTCCATGGTGTAACCTGCCGCACTTTGACGTTTGTGCAACTCTTTTCCGGTGAACAAAGGCTGTTCAGTTACACCAGACAGGGTTTCTTCGAGGTTGTTGATCTTGCCAACCCAGTCGCCAAACGGACGCGCCGCGGCCAGCTGATCTTTGATTTCGGTATCGCGGAACAGTTTGCCTTCTTTCATATCCACGGCAATCATCTGCCCCGGACCCAAGGCGCCCTTGGCGACCACAGTGCCTTCATCAATCGGCACCATACCTGCCTCAGACCCTGCGATCAGCAGATCGTCACCAGTGATGACATAACGCATCGGACGCAAACCATTGCGATCCAAACCTGCGCAGACCCAACGGCCATCTGTCATTGCAAGCGCAGCTGGGCCGTCCCATGGCTCCATCACCGAGTTGCAGTAGGAGTACATATCGACCCAAGGCTGCGGCAAGCCAACGACCTGTTTCGACCAGCTTTCCGGAACCAACATGGTTTTCGCCATTGGAGCAGATCGTCCCGCGCGCACCATGACTTCGAACACACCATCAAGAGCGGCCGAATCTGAGGCCCCGCTGGGCACGATTGGTTTGATGTCCTCTGCCAGATCACCAAAGAAGGCCGATGCCATGCGGATTTCATGGCTCTTCATCCAGTTCAGGTTGCCCTTTAGCGTGTTGATCTCGCCGTTGTGGGCCAGCATCCGGAACGGCTGGGCCAGCCACCACTGTGGGAAGGTGTTAGTGGAATACCGCTGGTGATAGATCGCAAACGCACTGACGAACCGTTCGTCCATCAGATCGGGGTAGAAGACAGCTACCTGTTCAGCCAGCATCATGCCCTTATAGATGATTGAGCGACAGGACAGCGACGCAATATAGAGACCAGCAATACGCGCAGCAGCAGCGGCTTTTTCAATCCGGCGACGGATCACATACAGCTCACGCTCAAATGTTTCTTCGTCGACACCCTTGGAGTTGCTGATCAGGATCTGCTCAATCTCGGGGCGGGTTGCGTTGGCTTTTTCACCAAGGCAGGTCACATCAACTGGCACGTGGCGCCAGCCGTAGATGTAATAGCCCATGCGCAAAACTTCGGACTCGACGATAGTCCGGCAGGTTTCCTGTGCACCGAAATCAGTACGTGGCAGGAAAACCTGACCCACGGCCATCAGCTGATCTTCACGCGGCTCGTGGCCGGTGCGTTTGATCTGGTCATAAAAGAACCGAACAGGGATCTCGACGTGAATACCAGCGCCATCACCCGTCTTGCCGTCAGCATCTACAGCACCGCGGTGCCAGATTGCCTTTAGTGCATCAATGCCGGCTTCAACGACCTTGCGGCTTTTCTTGCCGTCGATAGAGACAACCAGACCCACACCGCACGAAGAGTGCTCTTCCGCTTCGGAGTATAGTCCGTTTTCCGCCATGTACTGGCGTTTGGCTTCTTCGGCACGCACCCATTCGGCATCATACTTGGTCATTGGTCTTCTCCTTCTTCGGGTGCAAACAGCGCGATAGTTTCAGTCGCTGTCAGCCGTTTATGATCACCGGCCAGCGCATAGCCTTCCGGTTTTAGGTCGCTGAAGAACTCCAGCGCCATGGTGTTATTGGCGGCGTTGTCGAACAATCCGGCCGCCAGGCTTTTGTGATCATCGTGCACGGTCGCGTACCAGAGTGCCGATCCGCAGGTGTCACAGAACGCACGTTCTGCCCAATCAGATGAGCGGTAGGTTTTGACAGGCCCAGACACAGCAATTGACCCGGGAGCAGTTGGAACAGACATATACGTGCTGCTGGTCCAGCGACGGCACATGTCGCAATGACACGCCCGGATAACTGGGTCGGCACGGGTGGCAGTAATGGACACCGCACCGCACATGCACTGACCTTTCAACTCGCTCATCCTTTGTCTTCCTTTTGCTATGCTGGCCATCCGGCCCTTTGGCTTTTGTGCCGCCAGCCCAATTATCAGGGCCCGCGACATCCTGTTTCGAATGTCTTGTCAGGTATTCATCTTTGGCTTCAGAAGCACGATGATCTGGTAGAAATCTTCGCTAGAGATATTGGTCCCAACGATGTCCCAGTCCTCGGCGATTTCTGCCAGCTTCTCCAAGGATACGCTGGTATCCCCATAGGCGGGTATTTTGGTCGAGGTGTCCAAGGAATGAGGTGCGAATGCCAGCCCCTTAGTCCGATGAGCCTCGATCAGAGCCTCGGCCCGCTTGGCATACACCGGATTGATGTTCCAATATTCTTCGGGTCGGATGGTTATTGCCAACACCCCATCATCCTTGACCGCGAGGCGTAACGCTTTCAACGCTGCCTTCATTGCGTGGCCAGAGGTATGGGTGAAGACAGAGAACGCAAAGGCAAAGTCGAATGTCTTATCCGGAAACGGCAGCGTTTCCGGCACGTAGTCTGACAGCTTAAGCGCGTTTGGAATATCGCACGACCGACACTGGTCCAATGATGCCTCTAAAGGATCGCATCCGTGAACGTTGTCAGGATCCGAGTAATAGGTCATCAACCGCAAGAAACGCCCGTATCCACAGCCGAAATCTAACATAGTTGCGTCGTTCAAAGTACGCCCGGTTAGTCTGCTATAGTCATCGGCCACAGCACGCACAAAGCTTATGCTTTGCACCATCAGTGGAAGGCCGCTTTGTCCCGTCCATTTTGCCTGAACGGGCAATTCTGTCATTCGGGGTAATATCTTGGAGAGCTGCGGATAGTCGCTGATCGGCAGGCTCCACATTAGTCGGGAAAACCCGTCCAACCCCAACCGGCGTAATACCGAGAGAACCTCTGCTCCACCGGTCGCGGCCAAGTCTTCTGCTTCGTTCAGTATGTCGCGTTCAAAGGCTAGAAACTTGATTTTTTGGTCAGCGTTCTGCGGTCGATTGGACATTACGCCTTGACCGTTTCCAGAGACCTTTTGAACCTGTGGTTCTTCCGATTTTTCGACCGAAAATATGCGTTTGATTGATGCCAATTCCATTAGTCACTCCTTGCGGCAGTGCCGAATATATTATGGATGTTTGAGGCACACTGTGAATCGCCAAAGGCGGCCGTGCCCGTGCAATTGAAGCTCCACAATTGCACAAATCCAGCGCCGACGCTATTGTGCGTGCTGCCTTCATCAAACATACAAATCATTCAATCCACTCGCATCAGAGTTGCTGCCTAGGCAGGCTGAACTTTCACTCAGCCGCCTGGATCATCGCTGCATCCATCTTTTCCAAGATCGCTTGCGCACAATCGCGACCATCTTTGATCGCCCAAACCACCAACGATGCACCGCGCACAATATCACCAACCGCGTAGACACCATCCATTTCGGTTGCGCCTGTGGTAAATTCCGCCTTGATGGTGCCCCAGCGGGTCACTGGCAATTCTGGCTGATCCCAAAGAGTTGGCAGGTCTTCTGGTTCAAAGCCTAGCGCCTTGATCACCAGATCTGCCTCTTCGACATAGTCGGCGCCTTCGATCACTTCTGGTGCTTGGCGACCCGAAGCATCCGGTTGCCCCAAGCGCATTTTCTGCACCACGACTCCCGAAACTTTGCCATTGTCGTCGGCGAACCCTTTCGGGGCTGACAACCACTCAAAAATAACACCTTCTTCTTCGGCATTCTGTGTTTCACGCTGGGAGCCCGGCATATTGGCCCGGTCGCGGCGATACAGACATTTGACCGAAGTCGCACCTTGGCGAATCGACGTCCGCACACAGTCCATTGCGGTGTCACCACCACCAATGACTACAACGCGTTTGCCTTTGGCATTCATCTGACCGCTGGTGAACTCAGCAACGTCGTCACCAAAGCTCTTCTTGTTCGACACCGTCAGAAAATCGATAGCTTTTTCAATGCCAGTTGCGCCGCTGCCCGGCATCGCCAGATCCCTGGATTTGTATACGCCAGTCGCGATGATGATCGCGTCATGTTTGGCACGCAGGTCATCAAAGGAGATATCTTCGCCGATGGCACAGTTCAGTTCAAACTTTACACCGCCGTCAGCCAGCAGATCATTGCGACGCTGAACCACGTCTTTCTCCAGCTTGAAACCGGGAATACCGTACATCAGCAAGCCACCTGCCCGATCCGAGCGATCATACACTGTGACCTGAACGCCAGCCTGACGCAGCATATCAGCGGCGGCCAGCCCGCCGGGTCCAGCACCAATAATCCCTACGCTTTCAGTCCGCTCTTTTTCAGGTGACGCGGGTTTTACCCAACCTTTGTCCCATGCTGTGTCGGTAATGTATTTTTCCACCGACCCGATGGTCACCGTGCCGTGGCCAGACTGTTCGATGACGCAATTGCCTTCGCACAGACGGTCCTGCGGACAGATCCGCCCACAGATCTCTGGGAACGTATTGGTTGCCTGGCTGGTTTGATAGGCCTCTTCCAACCTACCAGTCGCAGTCAATCGAAGCCAATCAGGGATGTTGTTGTGCAACGGACAGTGTGTCTGGCAATATGGAACGCCACACTGGCTGCAACGGCTAGACTGCTCCTCGGCCTTTGCGGCGGCATATTCGGTATAGATTTCGTCGAAATCTTCCTTGCGCGCATCGGCAGTGCGCTTTTCAGGCATATCACGCTCGATTTGCACGAATTTGAGCATCGGTTGCTTGGCCACGGGTCGAACTCCCTGATTTGGCTGGCTGCGATCTAAGGATAGTCAGAGCACGGCATTATTTAGGTCATCAATACTGACATAAGATATCAGCTTTCACCGTGTGATACCTGATGATACGGAAATGTACAGTAATTTTAGGGACTGATCCGGACCTAAATCATAGACTTTCATTTGAGACGCTGCACTTATACAAAACAAGGGCACATTGCGATCTCGCCCCGACCGTCAGGAAACCGAGTTTTATGCCGTTATTTCAGCTTGTTCTGGTCGCGCTCATTCAGGGCATTACAGAATTTCTACCCGTTTCCTCCTCCGGTCATCTGATTCTTCTCCCCTCTTTGACGGGCATGCAGGACCAAGGACAAGTGATCGATGTTGCGGCCCATATCGGCACTTTGGCCGCTGTCGTTATGTTTTTTTGGAGCGATGTCCGAGTCGCGTTACTTGGCCTACCCCGCTTACTATCAGGACGCGCCGACACGACAGGGTCGCGTCTCGCCCTGGGACTGGTGATCGCCACCATTCCAACGGTCCTTTTTGGTACCTTTCTGCATTTCACAGGCCTCAGCAGCAGCCTACGCTCCATGACCGTTATTGGGTGGACCATGTTGGGCTTTGGGATTGTACTTTATATTGCCGACCAAAAAGGCCGCACCCACAAGTCAACCGGCGACTGGGGAGCAAAGGACGCTTTGATCATGGGGCTATGGCAGATGCTGGCTCTCTTCCCCGGCACTTCTCGGTCCGGGATCACCATCACCGGCTCGCGGCAGCTTGGCTACAACCGCACAGACGGCGCCCGCATCGCGATGCTTATGTCGATACCCACGATTATCGCTTCGGGTATTCTTTTAGGCTCGCAAGTGGCCGTCGAAGCTAACACAGCAGTTATCCGCGATGCGGGAATTGTGGCGGCACTATCTATGCTGTCCGCCCTTGTCGCACTTAGCCTTATGATGCGCTTACTGCGCAGCGTTAGCTTTACCCCATATGTGATCTACCGCGTGATCCTTGGCCTGATCCTTCTGACGATTGCATATAGCAGCTAATCGCCAGAAGACTTTCGTTACCAGCCCGCAGTCAGTCGCTGATGCGGGGCCGGACGCAACCCGACAAGATCCAACATGGCAACCGCAAAGTCCGCAAAGGATATGCGAGATTGCCCGTCTTCCTGCCGCACCAACTCGTCACGGCCAAGCGCATAACGGCCCGTTCTCACCTCAGGCAGTAACATCGCTGACGGACGTAGACAGGTCCAGTGTGCACTTTTCTCGCTCACTAATAACGCATCCTGCGCAACACAGGCTTCGGCAATTGGCCGGACACTTTGAGGCAGAAAGTCAGGCGCTGAAACAACGGTGTGATCTGATCCATCACCGAGCCGCAAAGTTGCGGCACCGCCGGTAATATAGACCGGCGTCCCACTGGCTTTGCTTGCGCTTAGAACCTGACCTGTCAGGGTAACCAATACACTTTCCTGCCCTGATGGAGGCCGCAAAGTTGAAATCACCGCATCATGCGCCCGGAACAATTCTTCCAACTTCTGAGGCTCGGCCAGAACATCCAACTGGACTTGTTTTAAATTCGGCTGACCACCCTCATCACCAATCTTCCGTGCGCAGGCCGTGACCTGATGACCACGCAACAACGCTTCGCGCACAGCTTCACGACCAACATCACCCGTAGCGCCCAAGATTAAAACTTTCATTTCAGTTCTCCACCATTTTCATTCTAGCTGCCGCACAGGTCGGCCATTTATCTTGATGTCGAGATAAATGCGATATCTCTTGATGTCAAGATAAATGACCCCGTCGCCAAAAAAGAAAGGCGCAGGGTTTCCCCTACGCCTTGCCCAAATTAGTTTAATTGCCGCCTTAGCCGTCGTGACGCAGATTGCGGGCAGATCCGGTGATTGCGTCGTATTGACCAGATGGACGGAACTTCCAAAGGTAATCCGGCAAAACCGAGCCCAAAATCACTGGCTGCACATCCAGATCAGCAAATCCCTTGGCGCCTTCGGACACCACACAATCACAGGCCAATTGGCGCAATTGATCACGTGTCAGCATACCATTTTTGATGAGCTGGAAACTAATGGCCTGCATCATGTCAAAGCCAAAGGCCGTCAGCCATGCGGCAAACCCAGGGAGGGAAATCACCAGACGACGACGGTGAATCACTTCCAGCATCTCTTCCATCAACGCTTGGAAACTCTTCACCTCTGGGCCGCCCAATTCATAAACGCCACCCTCGGCATCGCCCAGTACACCTTTGACCGCAGCTTTAGCTACGTCATCGGCGAACACTGGCTGGAACAAAGTCTTACCACGTGCAATCGGCAGCACTGGACCGAATCGTGTCATGCCTGCAAATCGGTTAAAGAAGTTATCCTCGGTGCCGAACACAATGGAAGGACGCAGAATCATGGCGTTTGGCATGTGCTGCAACACAGCCGCTTCACCCGCCGCCTTGCTGCGGCCATATGCGCTTGGCGATTCATTATCTGCGCCAATTGCAGACAGATGCACCATGTTTCCGACGCCCTGCTCTGCGGCAATCCGTGCAATCCGTTCGGCACCATCGACATGGATGGCTTCGAAGGTGTTTTTACCAACTTCGCTCAGAACACCGACACAGTTCACCACCGCGTCGCTTCCCTGCATCACCGCAGCAACCGAAGCATCATCCCGGATATTGCAGAAAACCGGCTCTACCTGTCCAGGAACACCATACGGCTTTACGTGCATAGCCTCATTTGGACGGCGCACGGCGACCCGTACCCGCCAGCCTTCCTTGGCCATGCGGCGCGCGATGTAGCGGCCGACAAAACCAGATCCGCCATAGATCGTGACCAGTTGGGACATCATTTGGCTCCTAACTTTAGCTGTTCACCCGATCTACCGCTCTACGCCCCTGCAAACAAGGCGCAAAACACCACAGATTGAACCCAAACATTCCCTTTTCAGTGCCATGCATATGAGAACCCGCAAACCTGAGCGTATAAGAACGGAAAATTCTGCAAAAATCCGTTTGACGGGCTCGGCGACTCGACCTATACGGCCCCCACTACCCCGTGCCCAGATGGCGGAATTGGTAGACGCGCTGGCTTCAGGTGCCAGTGACCGCAAGGTCGTGGAGGTTCGAGTCCTCTTCTGGGCACCAATTCACCCACACTTTGCTCCCAAAAATCTTCAACGCGAACGCTATTTGACTACTTCGCGTCGATGGGAGTTTTTCAGCTCCTTTCGCAGGATGATCTACCGCATCTTTTTTCATTTGACGCTCCTAATGACCTGACTTATACGGCCCCCACTACCCCGTGCCCAGATGGCGGAATTGGTAGACGCGCTGGCTTCAGGTGCCAGTGACCGCAAGGTCGTGGAGGTTCGAGTCCTCTTCTGGGCACCAATTTCTCACCCGGCTCAACTTCTGAGTGTAAGAAATTAGCATAATTTTTGCTTATTTTTTCAGCAACTTGCGTAACTGGACTGATTACCGCAAAAATCTGGACCGATGCATCTACTTGAGATTGCTCCATGCTTCCCTATCGACCTCTGACAGGGAGAATTTTTAATGTCTGAAAACGTAATATTACTCGCAGTTGACGGCAGCGACGGGTCAAAACGCGCGCTGAACCACGTTCGGCGGCGGGCAGAATTAGGCGGCGCCAAGGTGGTTGTCGCTTATGTGATCGAATGGTCCCCATATTCATTCAACACACCAGAAGAAAATGCCGAACGGCACTCGCGTCGTGAAAGCGAAATCGCCAAAGCTCATGACACTGTTGTCGGCCCAGCGCTAAGCCATCTAAGCGAAGGCGGTATTGAAGTTGAAAGCGTTGTACTTCACGGCAACCCTTCGGAAACCCTAATCGAAATCGCCAAGAAAACCGGAGCCGCTCAGATCGTTATTGGCAGACGCGGTGAGTCGGGATTGAAATCGCTGATCTTTGGGTCTGTCGCAGGCAACCTAATTCAGACAGCGCCCATTCCTGTTATGGTTGTTCCATAGATCACGATCCGAAAATTGGAACAAAACCTTCATCGAAATTCGAGGAGTTCGGGATGAACCGGATAATTATTGCCCTTTTGGCAACCCTCGCCTTTGCCAGCCAGGCACAGGCAGGAATTGACGAATCGATCAATGCATTCACCGCGCCTATCGCCCAATTTGTCGGCACGGTAGTTTTCTTCAAAATCCCCGTCGCCGGCGCACAACTGCCACTGGTGGTTCTGTGGCTGGTTGTTGGCGCGGTGTTCTTCACCGTCTATATGGGTTTCATCAACCTACGCGGCTTCAAGCATGCGATTGAGCTTGTACGTGGCGACTATGCTGACCCCAAAAGCTCTGGTGAAGTCTCGCACTTCCAAGCCTTGGCAACAGCCGTTTCCGGTACTGTTGGTATTGGTAACATCGGCGGCGTTGCAGTTGCGGTAACCGTTGGTGGTTCCGGCGCTACATTCTGGCTGATTGTGGCCGGGTTCTTGGGCATGTCCACCAAGTTTGTTGAATGCACACTGGGTGTGAAATACCGGAATGAGAACCCAGACGGGTCGGTCTCTGGTGGTCCAATGTATTACCTGCGCCGCGGTTTTCAGGATCGCGGCATGGACGGCTTTGGCAAGTTCATGGGCACATTCTATGCTGTTGGTATCTTCATCGGCGCACTTGGCATTGGCAACATGTTCCAATCAAACCAAGCCTATGTACAGCTGAATACAGTGGCTGGCGGCGCGCTAGACGGTTACGGATGGCTGGTTGGCCTAATTCTGGCTGGTGTGGTTTTTGCAGTGATTATCGGTGGCATCAAATCCATCGCACGTGTGACTGAAAAAGTTGTGCCATTCATGGCGATCTTCTACTGCTTCTTCGCCATCATCGTGATCCTGTTGAACATCACATCCCTGCCTATGGCAATCAGCAACATCTTTACCGGTGCATTCACCGGCGAAGGCGTAGCAGGTGGTGCACTTGGCGCATTGATCATCGGTTTCCAACGCGCTGTATTCTCAAACGAAGCTGGTATTGGTTCAGCCTCGATTGCGCACGCTGCTGTTCGGACAAACGAGCCAGTGACCGAAGGTTATGTGTCACTGCTAGAGCCATTCATTGATACGATCGTTATCTGTACAATCACTGCGTTGGTTATTGGCACAAGCCAAGTTGCCGACCCCAACTTTGCGGGTGATGCAACAGGTGTGGCAATGACTTCGGCTGCGTTTGAGCGCCACATGAGCTGGTTCCCAGTTCCGCTGGCCTTTGCTGCGCTGTTGTTTGCCTTCTCAACCATGATCTCTTGGTCCTACTACGGACTAAAGGGTTGGACTTACTTGTTTGGCGAAGGCCAGATGGGTCAGACAGTATACAAAGTCATCTTCTGTGCCTTTGTTGCGCTTGGTTGCATCGTACAGCTGGGCCCAATTCTGGATATCTCGGACGCTCTGGTCTTCCTGATCTGCGTACCGAACATTCTGGGTCTGTACTTCCTTGCGCCAATCGTTAAGGCCGAAATGGAAGCATACAAAGCCAAATTGGAAACTGGTGAAATCCGCAAGTTTGCCTAATAGGCTAAGATACTATGGCCCCCGGCGTTTAATTGGCGCCGGGGCGCCCAAATACCAACCTCTGTCGCCCTGCCCATTGAGTTGACGAGGTAAAAGGCCTATCTCCTGCATCAGCTTCTAATAATGATCAGGACTGCAACTCGTGGCCAATCACCTTTATCAAAATGACCTTCCCGACGGGCTAGACCTTGGCCCAATTGTCGCCATTGATTGCGAAACCATGGGGCTAAACCCTCACCGTGACCGGTTGTGCGTGATCCAAATGTCTGGTGGCGACGGGGATGCACATATTGTTCAAGTGTCCATTGGCCAGACCGAAGCACCAAATCTGTGCCGAATGCTGGAAGACCCAGAAGTACTAAAGCTATTTCACTTTGGCCGTTTCGACATCGCCGCCATGTTCAACGCTTTTGGCGCTCTGACCGCGCCAGTTTATTGCACCAAAATCGCTAGCCGATTGATCCGCACCTACACGGATCGACATGGGCTGAAAAACCTGACGCAAGAACTGATCGGCGTCGACATATCCAAACAACAACAGATGAGCGACTGGGGCGCACCTGAACTGACCAAAGCTCAGTTAGACTATGCCGCGTCAGACGTTCTGTACCTGCACCGTCTGCGTGAAGAGCTGAACAAGCGCTTGGCCCGCGAAGGTCGCACTGAAATGGCCCAAGCTTGCTTCGACTTCCTTCCAATGCGCGCCAAGCTTGATTTAGCTGGCTGGCCTGAAACAGATATTTTTGCACACTCATGACAGACGCTGAAAAATTCCTCGCCACCGCGCGACAAGTTGCCCTAGACGAAGCGCGTGCCCTCGAAGCTCTAGCAGAGAGCTTTGATGAACGCTTTGCCGAAGCTGCCCAGATGATCCTGTCCGCTACTGGACGGATCATAATCAGCGGTATTGGTAAATCCGGACACATCGGCCACAAGATCGCTGCCACCTTAGCAAGCACCGGTACACCAGCCCATTTCGTGCATCCAGCCGAAGCCAGCCATGGTGATCTGGGCATGTTGTCCAAGGGCGATGTTGTGCTGGCAATCTCCAATTCCGGTGAAGCACCAGAACTGGCAAACTTGGTGGCATTTACCCGCCGCTTCGACATTCCGCTGATTGGGCTTTCAAGCAAACCGGAAAGCACGCTGATGACCCAGGCCGATGTGCAGCTGCAGATCCCAGCCATGGGCGAGGCCTGCGGTTACGGCATCGTACCGTCAAATTCGACCACGCTGACCTTGGCAATGGGTGATGCTTTGGCCATTGCCATCATGAAGCATCGCGATTTCCGTCCGGAAAATTTTCGCGACTTTCATCCCGGCGGCAAGCTTGGTGCGCAACTCAGCAAGGTGCGCGATCTCATGCATTCCGGCGCTGAGCTTCCAATGGTTTCCACTAACACACCGATGAGTGACACACTTCTTGAAATCAGCCAGAAGGGTTTCGGTGTAACTGGCGTTACGAATTCGGATGGCACCCTAGTTGGTATTATTACTGACGGGGATCTACGTCGGCATATGGACGGGCTTTTGGACTTAACCGCCGAACAGGTCATGACACCAAACCCTACGACTATCGGCCCGGAATCGCTGGCCGAAGAAGCCGTATCTATTATGCACTCGAATAAACCCAAGATCACTTGCTTGCTGGTCGTTGATTCAGACAAAGGGCAAAAGGCCGAGGGGCTTTTACACATCCACGACTGCTTACGCGCTGGCTTGGGTTAAGGGACAGGGCTCAGGCGATGGACCGCTATTCCCGAATGGTCGCATTTCTAAAAGTGCTGCTTCCCTTGGCTGCACTCGCCTTGCTGTCCACGCTTTTCCTAATTTCCCGGGGCGTAAATACCGAGACCACGATCCCTTTTGCCGACCATGAGATCGAAGAACGGATGCGTGGCCAGCAGATCACCGCGCCGTTCTTTTCCGGCACCACCTCGCAAGGGGATGAGATCACGGTGACAGCCAGTATCGCACGTCCTGGCGGACCTACTTCGCCTGCTATTGCAACCGATTTGGTCGCAGTTATCAGTATGGCCGACGGAGGACGCTTATCACTAAGGTCTGACAGCGGCGAAGTGCTGCTGGACAGTGACCTCGCACGGTTCACTGGCAACGTTGAAATCACATCGGCCGTCGGCTTACTGGTGACAACTGATTTACTAAATGCGACTATCAGTGGGTTGGAAGTCGAGAGCCCTGGCCCTGTCCAGGCCGACGGGCCAATTGGCACCCTAAATGCCGGAACAATGCAATTGCAGACAAAAACCCAAGGCGGGCCATTGCATATGCTATTCAATAACGGGGTAAAACTGGTATACGATCCTAGAAATTCAGAAAGATAGCTTGTGTCATATTTTCGCGCTTTGATAATCTGCCTGCCCCTAGCCCTTTTTTCAGGCATCGCCTCGGCTCAGTCCACCTCGATTGCATTCGGCACCATCAAGGCCGATCCTTCATTGCCGGTAGAGGTCACCGCTGACGCGCTTGAGGTCAACCAAGCTGACGGCTCAGCCCAGTTTCAGGGCAACGTTCTGGTCATTCAGGGCGTGATGCGTCTGTCTGCCGATACAGTTCTGGTGTCCTACAAGCCCGAGCAAAAGGGGATCGACCAGCTTAAAGCAACCGGCAACGTAATCCTGGTCAACGGACCGGACGCTGCTGAAGCTGAGCGCGCCGAATATACTATCGACAGCGGCACGGTTGTGATGACGGGTAACGTATTGCTTAATCAAGGCAACAGCACCCTTGCCTCCAATCAATTGGTCGTGAACCTTAACGATGGAACTGCGCAGCTATCCGGCCGTGTCAAAACCATTCTCAATCCGGACGGTGGCAACTAAATGGCCAAGCCTAAACTTACTGTCACTTCAGGCTCTTCAGGTCTCAAGATCGAGAAGCTGCGCAAGTCGTACAGCAAGAAAGTTGTGATCCGTGACGTCTCTATGACGCTTGACCGGGGTGAGGTCGTTGCATTGCTTGGCCCCAACGGATCAGGCAAGACCACCAGCTTCTATGCAATCGCTGGCTTGGTGTTCCCTGAGGCAGGAACAGTCACTGTCGACGGGCAAAATGTCACCACCCTGCCAATGTATCGCCGAGCCCGGCTGGGCATCGGATATCTACCGCAGGAAATGTCCATTTTTCGCGGATTGTCAGTCGAAGACAATATTTCAGCTGTACTCGAGATCGCCGTCCCCCACGCCCACAAGCGCCGTGAACGGCTCGAAGAACTACTATCCGATTTCTCAATCGAGCACCTACGCCGCGCTCCTGCGCTGGCCCTATCTGGTGGAGAGCGACGCCGCGTAGAGATCGCCCGTTGCCTGGCTGCAGAACCTAAATACCTTCTGCTCGACGAACCTTTTGCAGGCGTCGATCCCATCTCGGTTGGCGATATCCGCCACCTTGTTTCCGACCTTAAAAAACGCGGTATCGGTGTATTAATTACCGACCACAACGTTAGGGAAACATTGGAAATCGTCGACCGCGCATATATCCTGCACGACGGCCACGTCCTTATGTCCGGCACCCCCGAGGAAGTGGTTGAAAATGAAAATGTTCGACGCGTTTACCTAGGCGATAATTTCCGCATCTCCTGATTGATCAAGATCGGCTTGTGATCGGCCAGATCACGCCGAACCCGATTATGTGCCGCATAGATAATCTTAGGTTTCCCATTGACTCTCCCGTCATCTTGGCATCGAATTGGCCTATGGTAAAAGTCCCGTTTGACGCATTCCCGGTTCTGACCTTGGAAACAAGGTCTGGTCGAATGCAATCTAGGGTTTTACTTATTCCCCGCGTCCTGAGCTAATTACACCTGTCGGACCCGGTCCGGCTGGAGCTTTGGATGTCCATACGTGAAGGAGATCACATGCGTTACCAAATCAGCGGAAAACAGATCGACATCGGCTCGGCCCTGCAAACACATGTGCAGACCGAACTTGGCGAGGCAGTGGCTAAGTATGCACAGCGCCCTACCGACGCCACCGTCGTCTTTTCCCGTTCGGCGCATGAATATGTGTGCGAAACAACCGTGCATCTTTCGACTGGACTGACCGCCCAGGCTAAGGCGCACGAAACTGAGATTTATGCCGCGTTTGATAGCTGCTGCGATAAAATGGAGACGCAACTACGCCGCTACAAACGCCGCCTTAAGGACCACCACCGTGACCGAAGCGAGCCGGTTGAACTTTCGGCTGCGAACTCTTATATCCTCGCCTCAGAGGAGACTCACGCAGAAGACGAACCCTCTTCGCTGCAGCCAATCATTGTGGCCGAGATGGAGACCAAGATTCCTTCTCTGTCGGTCGGTGAAGCCGTGATGCAGATGGAGTTGGCTGGCGCTCCTGTGTTGATCTTCCGCCAGGAAGGGCAGAACGGACTAAATGTGGTCTATCGACGGGACGATGGAAACATCGGCTGGATCGATCCATAAACTTAGATAACCCTAGGTGCCCTTCGGGGCACCCAAGTGGAGCACAGGGCAATGCAACTTTCCAACATCCTCAAGCCAGAGGCCGTGCGCGTTATTGCCTCGGTCTCAAGCAAAAAGCGACTGTTCCAGGAAATTGCCGACGTTGCTAGTTCGGCCTATGCGCTACAAGCCCCACCTACAGTCGAGGCCTTGCTAGAACGCGAGAGCCTCGGCCCCACCGGTGTCGGGCATGGAGTTGCCCTACCCCACGCTCGGATCAGTGATGTCGAAGACGTTATTGGGGTCTTTGTCGTATTGGAAAAGCCTCTCGACTTTGGCGCCGTGGATCGCCAGCCGATTGACATTGTGTTTTCGCTCTTCGCTCCAGAAGACGCCGGTGTCGAACACCTAAAGGCCTTGGCACTGGTATCTCGCACCCTACGCGAGCAAAGCTTTTGTACCAAGTTGCGCGCCAACCCTGATGCCGCAACCCTCTATACAATCCTCACCGAGAATCAGTCGGTCCAAGCCGCTTAAGACAGCGACCAGATTCCGCATTTCATCTGGCTAAAAATATCCCGGGGGTTGGGGGCTGGCCCCCAACTCTCCATCAGCAACTATAGCGAACAGCTACCGCCAAGCGCCAAACCCAAACATCATATAATCACGTTTATAAATCTTAGCGACTTTCTCTTCCAAAGCCGCATCGTAGATTTCTTCCAACGCATAGGGCCGATCTGCAGCCGCAACAGAAACCTCTCCAGGTTTCATACGACCAACACGGCGCGCCAGATGGGGCAGTTCCTCTGCCAGCTCATCCTCTCGTAGTATCTGATCTGGTGATCCCAATTCTGAAAATCCCGACAGGACCTGTGACTGGCTCGCCCAAGTGGCATCCACACGGATTGCAGTCTGGCCTGCTAGATTTGCACGTAGAAAATCCAGAAACGTATCAAACGCAACCCGGTGATCTGCCAGGCTATAATTTGGGTTCGGACCATCCTTTGGGATCGATAGCTTGAATCTCTTTCGCAACGTCTCGCGGATTCGATTAAAGCTGCCGCTCCCGGCAGGGAGAATCTTTTCACAGAAAACGGCATGCGCGCGCGCAACTGGGTGGCGCACCACCGTGAAGCTCCGGTTGCCGGGATTGCCATTGCGCCACTGTCGTAGTTGCTTTTGGTTCATTTTGGTCAGCAACCCGTCGGCCTCAACACCGTCTAACCCCGCCAGCCAGTTCACCACTTCCGCCACAGGGCCGCCCTGAACCGGCATGTACAACAGTGGCGTCACCACCCCTGCCACATAACCCGGAACCGAAGGTCCCCGGCGGGGTTCAAAATTTGGCGTTCTGGTTAGGTTGAACCGGTCCATCCCCGATAACGCAACAGTCATTTCATCAGCGTTGGCGACCTTTGACAAAACCGGAGCCGGATTCTGCCGCTTTAGACTGTCATCTAGGGACTCCAGCGTATCGCTCAGCCCTAACCAACGGGCCAACCCATTCATAACATCGACGCTCTGCAGATCTTCATATGCAACATAGAACGCCGTCTGGCCGCTTTTTTGCATCCGGTTCATAAGCAGGACCTGAAAATCCTGCAAAGCCTCGACATGCCTGGAAAACTCAGCTCCATCAAAGTCGGCGAGTGCTTCTCTGCGGCGCGTGACGTTGGTCAGTTTCCACTGGCCCGTTGCCTGAGCGATCTTCCAGGACACATAACTGTCTAGCGGATTTCGGGTCAGAATGATCTTGGCACACCGCGGGTCTTCCAGCGCGATATCCAGAACCCGTGGATCATGATCGTGAAAATAACGAAACCCGCCCAATGCTCCGTTCTGAGCCTTGATCTCGCCAATCAATTGCGCGGGGTTCTGGTCGCGTTCATCCTGAGTAATACTCAGGATCTCGGTCTTGTTGGGGTAGCCGATAAAATGAGGATTGAATGCTTCGCCATGGCATACAAGACCATCAAAGGCGTTCAGGTTTACTTCCAGAAAATTGGAACCTGTGCGCATTTCTGCAAACACGATAAAATAGTCAAATTGCTCAGTCATAAATGATCATCGCACCAAATAGGGTTTACGCGGTGGTTTTGGCATATTGACCGGCCCTTGTTCCACCGGGAAATCTCCCATCAAATAGGGGTGCATGCCTTGGTTCTTTAAGTTCTGCAAAAACTGGCCAAACCCATCCAGGTCAACCATCGTCGGGGCTTCGCTTAATCGTTGCTGATAGGTCATGCCAATTTCGTCAACGATGGTCTGAATGGGCTCCATTGGAGCCTCAATAAACTCGGCCATTGTCCAGATTCTAACCCGCGCTTTGGTATATTGCGAACGGAGAATTTTGAGTTGCTCGCTTTCAATACGCTGTAGGCGTGCGGCTTCCTTACGCAGATCAGAGAAGTTTCGGTTCGACCTGAACAATGGTACTGCCCAGGCCCCGGAAATTACCGAAACCTGCGCATTTGGGTCGCGCGCTACAAGCCAATTGGGGTCCTGATTGTCGCGCGGGCCAAATTGAAAACACTGACGTTCTCCCCGCGTGTTCCAAATCAGGTTGGTCAGGAAACTTTCAGCGTTGTAATCTCTGGATTTCGCATTGTCGCTCAGCGCCCCATTTATCAGCACCTGCCCGTCTGCGAATTCAGCTCGCTCCGGTGCAAATAGATGTCCATGCACCCGAGCTCCGGTGGCCTGAGCCAACCAGGGCTCAAAATTCTCAAACAGCTCTGCAAAGCCCTGAAAAACCGAATACGGGTTAGAGGTAATACCATTCTCGGCCCCATGGCGAGGCATCCTGCTCTGCATATACAACCCCGGTCGCCCCCGTGTCCGCCGCTCTACCGCCTTGGCGAATATCCGGTCAATCTTACCCGGATTGGGTTCGGTCTTTTTCATCGCGCCGGCCTGGTCCGTCAGAAAGGCCTGATACAACCGATCGGCATGAGGCCAGATTTTGCGGGCGACAAAGCAATCGGATCTCCGCAGCAGCTGCAAATGATCATCATAAAAAATATGCGGCTTACCCTGAAAATCGAACTTTGACAGTGTCAGCGACCGGCTTTCTATACTGCCGGAATACTGGCGTACCAGTGTCTGGTAATAGCTTTCATCCGGGATCCATACCTTGCGGAAGTAGCGATCATAAGTTGCCCGTTCAGGGTCTTGCAGAATGGCCGAGAGAGTTTGCCGCGTCAGACACCACCACTGACTGCCCATATGCGGCACTAGTCCGGTGGGAATTCGTCGTCTAATTCCCAGTTTACGCTGCAACTCGACATATCGATCAAACAACTGCCGATGTTTCTTCCACGAAAACGGGAACCGCAGTGTGAACCGTTCTGCATCCAGCCCTCCAACCGTCCACGGCACGTCGGCTGTTGTGGCGCTTTCAATAAAGTCGGTACGCGGCCGAGCGGCAAGGTAATCAATCAGTTCCTGCACCGGTCGCAACGGCAGGCAGGACCCCGAAGCCAGATAGATGTGCCGCACGTCCAGGAATTCTGCCATCATCAGCTCAGAGGCGCTTTGTGATGCAGCGACAATTCCCCACGTCCCCCACTCACAGTGGTGACGCTGGGAAAACCGAACCATCGAGTCATCCGCAAGCGACGCGACAAAGGCACGATAGGATTTCTGTGACACGTTGCCGTCCACATGGATAACCACCGGACATCCGCCCGCTGTCCAGTGCCGTGCCACCTGCTCGGCACGGTGAAGGGCCGTATGCACCAACATGACAATGCCAACGGTGCTCATGCCCAGTTCCCCTTGGACATCAATCCCAGGATCTCTAGCTGGCGCCAGTTAATGTACTTTTCGCTCCACTTGCACCACAGATCCGGCTGCCCCTGCTGTGTGTCGGCATAGGCCTTATATTCAGCAGATCCCGCAAAGTGCTGCTTGCGCGTCATTTCCTCGGTTGCTTTGGCGGTGAAGGTATCAAGAAACTTGGCGTGCAACAGGGCTCCACTAGCCTTTTCGCCACCATCAGTTTCGTAGACCTGATTCAATCCACGCGGTAAAAGTGCGTGTGTTGAACTGACATAAGCATACCGCCGGTCCCATTTTACTAAGGGAATCTTGTTCAGTGCCGGTGCCTTCTTCGGCTCATCAGCAAAGAACACCCGACGCCGAGGCCCACCCTGAATCCATAGGTTGCCCCAAGTTGGGTTTTTCTTGACCGAGTAATTGCCACTGTCGAACCACGGCGCAATTTCCAGCGGGTTTTGCCCAGCGCGATATGGCACCTCGTCAATGCGCCCTTTGGGGTACACATCAATCAGCATTGCCGAAAAGCTGCGGATAGCCGAATTATCCAGCCAATCGGTAAGCGCGCGGATCGGCCGGGTATCGCAGAATGGGTAGATAAAGAACTCGTCCGGGTCGACCACCAGCACCCAGTGCCCATGGGCATACTTGCGCTTTAGGTAGTTCATCCAGTCGATACCAAAAGTGGCGCGCTTGTAGCTGTTGGTGGTGTGCCACAGCGAAACGTCCTGCTGGCCGCGCAGGTAGCTTTCAGTGCCATCGGTACTGTCATTGTCCACGATCAGGAAATGGTTGACCCCCAGACCACGGTAGTAATTCAAGAAATACGGTAACCGGATCTGTTCATTTCGCACGGTGGACACAAGCAGAATGTCGGATGGCTTTATCTGGCTGGTGTTGTTCTGCACTGCGCGCAACTCGTCGGATTTACGCACTGCGCGTATGATGCGCCGCTTACGGCGCACTCGCATCCGATAGGAATCCCAAAGGCTCAACGTTTAATCCAGTCCCCATTCACCAAAAAGCGTTCAGGACCACCCCGATCTGATCGCCTCAGTAATTCAAGGCATTATGTCACGGATTTCTTTCTGGAATCAATGGATTTAGAAAGCATTACGACCACCACATTATTCTTGAAATCTGCTGGTGGGACAAGTCAACCTTGCGTCGATCACCAATCCGGCGAACGCATCAATTTCAATGCCTCTAGCTGAGCACAACTTTCCAGTCTTACCGATCCTGGATGCCACATATCTGGTGCTGCGCTGATCCTGTCGTAATAGTCATCGAAGTCAACCGGCGTGTGGAAATGCTGTTGTCGCTGTTTTTCGATTTCCGATTTGGAAACAATCTCAGGCAGAAATTTCGTGTGCAGCAGGATCCCTGATGGTGCCTGACCATCAGGCCCTTCGTACAGATAATTCAATTGGCGAGGCAGAAGCGAGTGCGTTGAGTTAACGTATGAATATCGACGGTTCCATTTCACGAGTGGAATTTTGTTCAGGGTTGGGGAGCGCCGCAGATCATCTCCATGGAATATGCGTGCACGAGCACCACCTTGCACCCATAAGTTACCCATCGGGGATTGGCGCTCCACACGGTAGGGAGATGGATCGAACCACTGCAACACCTCACGCGGATCCTGTCCGGACGTATAGGCACATTGGTCCAGCGAGCCCTTGGGATACAAATCGAGCATCAACGCACCGAAACCGATCCGCCCCTGACCTTCCAGCCATTCGGTTAATGTGCGCAAGTTGCGGGTTTGATCGTCGCTATAAACTAGCAACTCATCGACATCGACCATCAGGCACCAGTGGCCGTGTGCATACCTGACCTGCAACCAGGTCAGCCAATCCAGACCGAAACGTGAGGCTCGATAGCTATGCGCTGTGTTCCAAACCGAGACATCAGGCTGTTCTGCCAGATATTCTGCGCTGCCATCATCACTGCCATTATCCACAACCAGAAACTGTGTCACCCCCAGCTGTCGATAATGCTCGAGAAAGAAGGGAAGCCGAGTAATCTCGTTGCGCAGCACGACAACCGAAAGAATGTCATCCGGTTTAATCGCTCCGGTAAGGTCTCTTACGGCACGCAATTGATGTCGTGACCTAAATGAAGTCCAAAGCGCTCTGCGTCGACGCCAGCGCAACCGGTAGGCGTCGCGCCAGCTAATCTGCTGATTTTGGAGTTGGGGCAATATCAATTCAGGACTCGTAGTGACCTGTCTGGTGCCAGCCCCAAGCATCCCTGATCATGGTGTCCAGAGTTGACCGGGACGGCTTCCAGCCGAGCTCTTGCTCTGCGCGGGTGGACCCTGACACCAGCTTGGTGCAGTCCCCAGCCCGACGCTCCCCAATTGTAAAGGGAACTTCACGGTTGGTGACACGACGTGATTGGTCCATCACCTCGCGTACAGAAAAGCCGGTACCTGTGCCCAAATTGAACACACGACTACCTTTATCGTCCTGTAGCCACTTCAATCCCAAAACATGCGCATCAACCAGATCACAGACGTGAACATAGTCGCGGATGCAAGTGCCATCAGGTGTGTCGTAGTCAGTTCCAAAGATAGTTAGCGCATCGCGTTTGCCTGCCACCGCGTCCAGAACCAATGGCACCAGATGTGTTTCGGGGCGATGAAATTCACCAACTTCAGCTTCGGGGTCAGCACCGGCAACATTAAAATACCGGAAGACCACCGACCGCAGCCCGTAGGCAGCCTCAAAACCCTTTAAAATATCCTCAACCGCGCGCTTACTGGCACCATAGGCATTCAACGGGAGTTGAGGAGTGTCTTCGTCCAGCACAACATTGTCATGCTCGCCATATGTGGCGCAGGTCGATGAGAATACAAAATCCAGACAGCCCGCAGCAACTGACGCCTCGATCAACGTCAACGAGCCACCAACATTGTTGGCCCAGTAACGGCCCGGTTGGCTCATCGCTTCGCCAACTTGGCTAAGGGCGGCGAAATGCATAACGGCAACAGGTTGGTATTTGGCGAACACCTGATCCAGTCGCGCACGATCTGTCAGATCGCCCTGCTCAAACGGGCCAAATTTCACGGCATCTTTCCAACCTGTAACCAAGTTATCATAAACGACAGGCGTGAACCCTGCTTGTTTTAATGCCTTACAGGCGTGCGAGCCAATGTAGCCCGCGCCGCCTGTTACCAAAATATGTGCCACTATGTGTCTTGCCTTCTGTCAAAACCTGCCTTTAGGGCCCAGTTATTCTGCTGCCTTTGAAACATGGGAAATCGAACTCAAATAGCGGCTCAAATCGTCACGCAAATCGTCACGCGCCAGCGCAAAGGCAACTGTTGCCTGCAAGAAACCCGCTTTGGAGCCACAGTCGAAACGTTGGCCACGGAACCGATAGCCATAAACAGGAGTTTCGCTGCCAATGTCTTGTGCGATTGCATCTGTAAGCTGAATTTCTCCACCTGATCCGGACTTTAGCTTGTTCAGATTCCGCAGCACTGACGGCTCAAGAATGTAACGACCAATCACAGCCAAGTTCGATGGTGCTTCTTCTGCCTTGGGTTTTTCCACCATGCCGTTGACCGACACCACGGAACCCATATCGTCCTTCACGTCCAACACACCATAGCTGCTGGTTTTTTCAGGTGGGACTTCCATAGCGGCAACCATATTTCCACCGGTTTCGGAATAGGCGTCAACCATCTGTTGCAAACATGGCGTTTCAGCTGCAATCACGTCGTCTGGCAAAATTACCGCAAATGATTCGTTGGCGATCAAGCGTCGGGCGCACCATACAGCATGGCCCAGACCTAAGGCCTGATGCTGGCGGACATATGCGATCGCGCCACTTTCCATGTTGGTCTCTTTTAGGGTCTCAAGAAGAGCCGTTTTACCTTTTTTCCGCAGCGTCTGCTCCAGAATTGGTGAGTGATCAAAATAGTCTTCTAGCGCACCCTTGCCCCGAGAAGTTACAAAAATGAACTCTTTGATACCAGCGGCGCGGGCTTCGTCGATCGCATATTGCACCAGCGGGCGATCCACCAAGGTCATAATTTCCTTAGGAACGGATTTGGTTGCCGGCAAAAAGCGTGTCCCCATTCCAGCTACAGGAAAAATCGCCTTTGTTACTTTTCTACGCATATCAAACTCTCAATTTTCATCTTGTTGGCGTAGGCTCAAACGCACGACAGACATCGATCAGAACCTTCCAAGTCAAGCTACAATCAAACTGCCATTGAACCCAGCTACCCATAAGGATCAGATCGTATCCAATAGCACAAATTGCAGCCTCTTAATGACTCGGTCACCTTGCACGCAAATTACGGCAAAAATGCACACACAATTACGTCAAAATCATTAATCCTGCCCCATTTCACGCATCATAGCCTCCAACCGGGGTACATCTTCGGGATTGTTCAGCTCCCAGAATTGCCTTCCACGGGCCTCAACTTCTACACATAGTACTTTGCGACCATGCTCCATAAACCGTAGTTGCTCCAATCCCTCTAGTCTCTCCAAGGAACCAGCCTCCCAACGCGGATAGGCACCCAGCGCGGTAGGCCTGTAAGCATAGACCCCAACGTGGTGAAACACTGGTGCAGCTTCATCATCACCGTATTCCTTAGACGTATAAGGCACGACTTCCTTTGAGAAATATAGGGCGTGGTGATCTTGAGTAAATACAGCAGTGGTGCCACCAACACGTCCAGCCTTGCGATCATTCAAGAAACCCTTCAGCGCACGTCCATCGCAACGCAGCACTGGCGTTGCGACTTCGGCCATTGGATCGTCCCGCAGACCTTTGACCAGATCCTCGACGAACCAGTGTGGTGTTAGGGGCGCATCCCCCTGCAAATTCACCACAATCTCGTAGCCACCGCCCAAAGCATCAAAGGCCTCTGCACAACGCTCTGTCCCATTCACGCAGTCTGACGACGTCATCACAACCTCGGCGCCAAATCCCTGCGCCACCTCTTGAATTTGCGCATCGTCGGTCGCCACAACCACACGATCCACACCATTTACCGCCGTGGCGGCGCGCCAAGATCTCTCAATCAGTGTGCGTTCTTCACCCGAGGCGCCAGTCAGTTTAACAAGTGGCTTACCGGGATATCGGGTCGAAGCAAAACGAGCGGGGATTACTACAAGTACAGACATCAGGCTTTCTTCAACTCCACACTAGGTGCATAGGCAATAAAGAACGGGTTTGCATAATCGTCCTTTCCGTAAAGCAGTGGCGAATGGTCATCGAACCGCACGACCTTACCACCGGCACCTGACAGCACCGCATGACCTGCAGCAGTATCCCATTCCATCGTGCGACCCACGCGTGGGTAAATATCGGCCTCGCCAGTGGCCACCAGACAAAACTTCAGCGACGACCCGGCGCTCTTGCTGTCTTTGACATTGTATTTGCTGATGTAATCATCCGTCGCTTGATCGCGATGCGATTTGCTGGCCACGACCATCAGGGCCGCATTGTCACTGTCGGCCACACGAATCGCATTTACTTCTCCCGGAGTGCTTGCATCAAACGGGCCGACCTCTTCTACCGTTGTTCCATCTGCCAGCGTATAGAACATCCGTTCTTTCGCCGGCGCATATACGACACCACGGGTTGGAACGCCCTTTTCCACCAATGCGATGTTGACGGTAAAATCGCCACGACGGTGAATGAATTCCTTTGTGCCGTCCAGCGGATCAACAATCAGGAACGTATCACCCTTGATGCTATGAGAATCCGCTTGCTCTTCGGTCACTAGCTTCATGTCAGGGAACGCAGCCCGCAATCCAGCCGAAATCAACGCATCCGCCGCCTCATCTGCAGCGGTGACAGGACTGTCATCGGACTTCTGTTTTACGTCGAAATCTTCAGAGTTATAGATCTCCATGATCTTGTTACCTGCTTCAATTGCAAGCTGACGGATCACCGGGATAAGGACATCACACTGCACCAAAAGACTCCACCACATGGGATTTGTTGAAAAAAAGTATTTTCCCTCTTATGATCGCGCGGCAACGGAACAGCAAGAATTCCGTGCTATATTTGAGCAAAGTTTCAGGTCCAGAGCACTATGTTTCAGCAGTCTACTAACCCATCAGCCATTTCCAGCGCCCTCTCGATGTTCGAGGTGGTGTTCCATTCTGTTGTGCGCAGTGTGCGATCCAAGCACAGCAACGCCTTTATGGCGTTGGGGTTAAACCTGATGCAAACCTTGTTGATGGTTCTTGCCTTTTACTTAATGTTTTCAGTTCTAAACCTGAAAGGATCGGCCGTTCGCGGTGACTTTCTCCTCTACGTGATGTCCGGCATATTTCTATTCATCACACATACAAAAACAGTTAGTGCCGTAGCCGGGGCCGAAGGGCCAAGCAGCCCAATGATGCAGCACGCTCCGATGAACACTATGGTAGCCATCCTGTCAGCAGCCATCGGGTCGCTTTATATTCAGGTGATGTCCCTGTTTCTCATCCTTTTCGTCTATCACGTCGCTTTTACACCGCTGCATATCGAACAACCTATCCCGGCCTTTGGCATGCTTTTGCTTTCATGGATCGCCGGCGTTGGCGTCGGCTTGATCCTTCTGGTCCTAAAGCCTTGGGCTCCTAATTTCGTTGGGATCGCCTCCACCGTATATCAACGCGCCAACATGATTGCGTCAGGAAAGATGTTCCTGGCTAACACCATGCCATCATTCATGTTATCTATGTTCGACTGGAACCCGCTGTTTCATTGTATTGATCAGGCGCGTGGCTATATTTTCATTAATTACAACCCACATTTTAGCAATTGGGAGTATGCCGCATGGGTGGCGTTAGTTTTAATAATTATCGGATTGATGGGCGAATTTTATACCCGCCGTCACGCATCTCTCAGTTGGAGTGCAGGTCGGTAATTCGACTCGTTTTCATCCTGATAATTGGTTGTATTTTCCTGCAGCCAGTGACGGCACAAGAGTACCCGGCACTGCACAATGTAACAGGCGTTGCCGACAACGACGTTCTGAATATCCGCAGCCAGCCCTCTGCCTCCTCACCCATAATTGGAATTCTTAGACCACACCAAAAATCGATTGAAATTGTCGCCAGTGATGGCTCCAAAAAATGGGGGCTAGTGAACTCAGGTGAAGCATCAGGTTGGGTTTCCCTTCGTCATATGGCCCGCACAGATCAAGGAGATTGGCTGGACTTGGACAACACTCTCTCTTGTTTTGGAACTGAGCCCTTTTGGTCCCTGAACGTGAACAGCAGCCATGTACTCATTGATATGAATGGTGAAGCAAACACCTATACATTGCGAAATCACAGCCGGACTTCTAATCCAAATACCAAGACAGGCTTTGATGCCAGGTCCAACTCCAACCCACGATCATCACTGACCGGCATCATATCCGCACAATCGTGCAATGATGGCATGTCTGACCAATCTCATGGTATTTCAGTTGATCTTATGCTGCTAGAAAAAGCTGGCTTTAGGGTGTTGAGCGGGTGCTGCTCATTGCAACCCTAAACCCCCTGCCAGCGCTTTAGTAGCCAATACCATTGATCAGGGTGTTCCAGAATTCGAGTTGACAGGCTGTCGTTGAATGCTCGGGTCATGGTCTCGGCGTCAGTGTGAGGAATGGGCGTCTCGAAATCGACTTCGAAATCACTACCGTCGCCAATACGTGTACCATAGGCGGGCACCATTGGAAGATCGTATTTCAAAGCCAGCTGCGCTGCTGCCAGCGAGGTCAGCGCCGGACGGCCTAAAAACGGTAGTCGAGTCCCGTCAGGATGCTTTTCGTCCAACAGGATCGCAACCACACCTCCGGCACGCAGGTGTCGCACCAGCGTTTTGGTTCCAACCCGACCAGTTTCCATAATCGGCAATCCACCAGCTTCGATTCCGGCCAGCAGGCGACGCTGATAGTGCCGGTTGCTTTGACGGCGATACACTGCCCCTACTTCGATACCACGCGCTTTAAGCGAGGCGCGCACGGCCTCCCATTGGCCAAAATGGCCAGAAACGATGATGGCGCCTTTGCCTGCCGCCTGCGCTGCCTCAATCACCTCAATACCCGGCCCTGAGACATGGAAATGGTCTAACCGGGTGTGAAATTCAGCATTATGGTAGATCTCGAACAGGGTCTGTCCCATGTTCCGTCCCATTTGACGACGTAGGCAATTCCGCTCGTGTCGGGACATTTCTGGGAACACCAATTTCAGATCACTGTTCATCCGTCGTCGAGCGATGGGGAACCACCGCATGACACCGCCCACTGCACGCCCCAGCGCCGCAGAACGCGTTGTAAAGGAACGCCAACGCGACACGGTCAACATAGACCAAAGAGGAACATACCTTATATGTTGCCAAGCATATTTAACCGGACGTGTAATCATGCACACTATATGGGCAGTTTTTAAACTTACGCCAAGGGCTTCGTTAGCAAAATTCCGCCACGTGAGCTTCTCAAGTCACCACCCTCAATGTCAGATTGATTCGCCCACCTTTTGGTAGCAACCGCGAGGACTTATAGCGAATTCGATCCACACCATGATAGGTTAATCGTCCCTCGCCACCCATTACGACGACATCACCTGAGTTCAGCCAGATCGTTTCCGTCTTTCCACCTCGGGTTTGGCCGCCCATGCGAAAAAGCCCGTCATCGCCGAGACTGATAGAGACCACCGGAAAGGAAAAGTCCGCTTCGTCTTTGTCCTGATGCAGCCCCATTTTCGCGCCTTCGCCATAGTAGTTCAGCAAACAACATTCGGGCTGGCGTTCCAACCCAGTCAGCTGGCGCCAAATTGACAGTACTTGATCCGGAATTGCAGGCCAGGCTTGTCCTTTGGGGTGAGTATCTGTGTATCGATATCCAGCGGCATCAGAATACCAGCCAAACTGCCCGGATGACGTCATCCGAACCGACATTTGTCCACCGCCAGGAACCGTGGGCGAAAACAGCGGAGCGGCCTTTAGGATCGGCCGCAACTCATCTATCAGCCCCTGTTGCGCCTTCAGATCCAAATACCCTTTGTGAATCTCAAACCCGCGGAATCGCAGCTTGGACATCGACATTATTCCATTCTTAACCAAGCCCATTCAAAAAACCGCATAGATTCGCACAAACCGGTGCCATGAGACGGTTGCAGGGCTCATTCCTGCTCCCTATATACGCCGGGACGCACAATGGTGTAGGCCATTGCGCACATAAATCGGGGTTTGGATGCCGAAACGGGTTCAGGCCTCAGGTAATCGCCTTATTGAGAAAAGGGATCAAATAGTATGAGCAAAGTAATCGGCATTGACCTGGGTACCACCAACTCCTGTGTGGCTATCATGGACGGATCGCAGCCTCGCGTTATTGAAAACGCAGAAGGCGCCCGGACAACACCCTCAATCGTCGCGTTCACCGACGACGAGCGCCTGGTTGGCCAGCCTGCAAAACGTCAGGCCGTGACGAACCCGGAAAACACTGTCTTTGGTGTTAAGCGTCTGATCGGCCGTCGCAACAACGACGCAGCTGTCGCAAAAGACAAGAAAATGGTTCCCTTTAAGATCGTCGACGGCGGCAACGGAGACGCATGGGTAGAAGCCAAGGGTGAGAAATACTCCCCTTCACAGATCTCCGCCTTCACTCTGGGTAAGATGAAAGAAACCGCCGAGAGCTATCTTGGCGAAGAAGTGACACAGGCGGTTATCACCGTTCCTGCGTACTTTAACGACGCCCAGCGTCAGGCCACCAAAGACGCCGGCAAAATTGCTGGTCTTGAAGTTCTGCGTATCATCAACGAACCGACTGCGGCTGCGTTGGCCTATGGCATGGACAAAGAAGAAACCCAGACCATCGCGGTTTATGACCTTGGTGGTGGTACATTCGATGTGACCATCCTGGAAATCGACGATGGCCTGTTTGAAGTTAAGTCCACCAACGGTGACACCTTCCTGGGTGGTGAAGACTTTGACATGCGCATCGTCAACTACTTGGCTGACCAGTTCAAGAAAGAACACGGTGTTGATCTGTCCAAGGACAAGATGGCTCTGCAGCGCCTGAAAGAAGCCGCTGAAAAAGCCAAAATCGAACTGTCCTCGGCTTCGCAGACCGAAATCAACCAGCCGTTCATCTCGATGGGCAAAGACGGCGCACCACTGCACATGGTTCTGAAACTGACCCGTGCCAAGCTGGAAAGCCTGGTTGCTGATCTGATCAAAGCGTCGCTAAAGCCTTGTGCCGCTGCGTTGAAGGATGCGGGACTCTCTTCAAGCGACATCGACGAAGTTGTTCTGGTTGGTGGTATGACCCGCATGCCGCGCGTCATCGAAGAAGTCAGCAAGTTCTTTGGTAAAGAGCCACACAAAGGTGTGAACCCTGACGAAGTTGTTGCCATGGGCGCTGCCATTCAGGCTGGTGTTCTTCAGGGCGACGTCAAAGACGTTGTTCTTCTGGACGTAACACCTCTGTCGCTGGGTATCGAAACTTTGGGTGGCGTGTTCACTCGACTGATCGACCGTAACACCACCATCCCGACCAAAAAGTCGCAGGTGTTCTCGACTGCTGAAGACAACCAGAACGCCGTGACCATCCGCGTGTTCCAGGGTGAGCGTGAAATGGCTGCGGACAACAAGATCCTGGGCCAGTTCAACCTAGAGAACATCCCACCTGCTCCACGTGGCATGCCTCAGATCGAAGTGACCTTTGACATCGACGCCAACGGCATCGTGTCAGTAGGCGCCAAGGACAAAGGCACTGGCAAAGAGCAGCAGATCACTATCCAAGCTTCGGGTGGCTTGTCTGACTCTGACATCGACCAGATGGTCAAGGACGCTGAAGAGAATGCAGAAGCGGATAAAGAGCGCCGCGAGCTGATCGAAGCGAAAAACCAGGCCGAGAGCCTCATCCACTCGACAGAGAAGTCGATGGAAGAGCACGCGGACAAGGTGGATCCAACCACCATCGAAGCAATCGAACTGGCTATCGTTGCGTTGAAAGACGAAATCGAAACCGACAACGCCGAGAAGATCAAATCCGGCATCCAGAACGTGACCGAAGCGGCCATGAAGCTGGGTGAGGCGATCTACAAGGCAGCCGCAGCAGAAGAGGGCGAAGAGCCCACAGCTGCCGACGCAGGCCCGGTAGATGATGACATCGTTGACGCCGACTTCGAAGATCTGGACGACGACAAGCGCGCCTAAGCAACTAACCTAGGCCAAAGCGGGCCGGTCCGAAATCAGGGCCGGCCCACTTTCGTTGAGGCAGAAGGGATAAACCGATGTCCAAGCGTGACTACTATGATGTTCTAGGCGTGGCCAAAGGGGCCTCTGCCGACGAAATCAAAAAAGGCTATCGCAAGAAAGCCAAAGAACTGCACCCAGACCGGAACCAAGACAATCCGGACGCGGAATCGCAGTTCAAAGAGGCCAACGAGGCCTATGACGTTCTGAAGGACGGCGACAAAAAAGCCGCCTATGACCGCTTTGGCCATGCTGCCTTTGAAAACGGTATGGGTGGCAATGGCGGCGGACGTCCAGGCCAAGGCTTTGGCGGCGGAGGAGGAGACTTCTCTTCAGCGTTCTCTGACGTGTTTGACGACCTGTTTGGCGACTTTATGGGTGGTCAGCGCGGTGGAGCCGGAGGCGGCGGACGTCGTGCCGCTCGCGGTGCCGACTTGCGGTATAACCTGCGGGTTTCTCTAGAAGAATCCTTTGCAGGCTTGCAGAAGACCATCAATGTTCCAACCGCCGTTGGCTGTACATCCTGTGATGGAACAGGTGCCGAAGGTGGTGTTGAGCCAACAACCTGCCCGACCTGTTCAGGCATGGGCAAGGTACGCGCACAGCAGGGCTTTTTTACCGTCGAACGCGGCTGTCCAACCTGTTCCGGCTTGGGTCAGGTTATCAAGAACCCCTGCAAAAGCTGCGGTGGTCATGGTCGGGTAGAAAAAGATCGGGCCCTGTCGGTCAACATTCCCGCTGGTGTTGAAACTGGCACCCGAATTCGCCTGTCCGGTGAAGGCGAAGCTGGCATGCGTGGTGGCCCTCCGGGTGACCTGTACATCTTTGTCGAGATGACACCGCACAAGCTGTTTGAGCGTGAAGGGCAGAACCTGTACTGTCGCGTCCCTGTCAGTATGGCCAAAGCCTCGCTTGGTGGTGCGATTGAGGTCCCTACGATTGACGGTGGTCGTGGCCGCGTGCAGATCCCCGAAGGCAGCCAGTCAGGTCGCCAGATGCGCCTGCGAGCCAAAGGCATGCCTGCCCTTCGTGGCGGCGCACCCGGTGATATGTTTATCGAGTTGGCGGTAGAGACCCCGGTGAACCTGACGGCGCGGCAAAAAGAGCTGATGCGAGAGTTCGAAGATCTTTCTGAGGACACCAACAACCCAGAATCAGGTAGCTTCTTTTCCTCGGTGAAAAGCTTCTGGGATTCGATGAAGAGCTAATTACCGACCTTAAGGCTGGTATACTGAAAAGGGCGTCACCTTCTTGGTCGGCGCCCTTTTGCTGTTCGATCCGCTCCATGCCCCCATTAACACTTTATCAACCATAACAAGAGCACCCTGTCACCATGGCACGGAGTGATCACTTTCAGGACTCATCTCGGCCGCTGTTTCAAGGCAGTGACGAAGCGCCGTCTGAGGCGCTCCCCAAGAATCGACTGCCATCTTATATTCAAGACCACCGCACCCGGCTTCGCGAGCGGTTTATGCTGGGTGGTGCAACTGCAATGCCCGACTATGAGTTGCTAGAACTGGTTCTTTTCCGCTCTATCCCGCGCCGCGATGTCAAACCTCTGGCCCGCGCACTAATGGACAAGTTTCAAGACTTTAATCGCGTTATCACAGCCCCAGCCGAACGACTGGAAGAGGTGAAAGGGATCGGAGCAGCCGTGATAACCGATCTCAAGATTCTTGAGGCCACTGCACACCGCATGGCGCGTGCACGGGTTATGCAGCGGCAGGTGATTTCGAGCTGGGACGCAGTGCTGGACTATTGCCATACAACTATGGCCCATCGTGAGACCGAACAATTTCGGGTGCTATATCTGGACCGCAAGAACGTTTTGATAGCAGATGAGGAGCAGGCCCGCGGAACCGTTGATCATGTCCCGGTTTACCCCCGAGAGGTCGCCAAGCGTGCCTTAGAACTGAACGCTAGCGCCCTGATTTTAGTTCACAACCACCCATCAGGTGACCCAACACCATCAACCAGCGACATCGACATGACCGACCGGATCAATACCGCCTTGGTAGCTCTCGGCCTAGTTCTGCACGATCACCTGATCATCGGAAAATCCCGCGAATTGAGCTTTCGCAGCGAAGGCTATCTGTAATTATCTTTGAATGTCAGCGCAGCCAAACTTCGACCCGACGGTTAACTTGCCGCCCCCAATCGCTGTCGTCACAGGCCATAGGTAACGCCTCACCAAAAGCGTCCACTGCGATTTCTATACGGTCAAAGCTGGCCGTCTGAGCGGCCTCTACCACTGCATCCCGTACAGCCTCAGCCCGCTTCATCGCAATCTTGCGATTACCAGCCGCCGCTCCTTCGCCATCAGAAAACCCGACGAACATCAGCTTCTTTGCATCGTAAACCCCGGCTTCCATGGCTCGCGCAAGTTGCGAGATATTGGCGCGGGATTGTGCGTCTGGACGTGTGGATCCTGTTTCAAACCGGAACGATGTTGTCAGTCGCTGCATTTCATCCATCAATTCGGCCATGCGCTGCAGCTGGGCCAAGTCGATTTCCTCACCAGCTGATTTAATCGCATTCACCAACCGTTGTCCTTGGGCATCAACCGGAATCTGCTCCGGAGCCTGATCCACAAAGCCAACGCGGCGAATCACAACTTGGGCCGCTGGGCTACGTGCATAGTTCAGAAAGTCGCGTGCGATCTTGGGTAGGCGTCGTGCGGGCAGGTACAAGAACATCGGCGCCCCTAGCGGATAGTCCTCTGTTTTTATTGCGCGACGTCCTGCGGCCAAAGCAAAGCCACAGGAGCCTGTAAGCGTCAGCACTCGTGCTGTGCCTGTTTCTGCATAGCTGGCAATACCAATGGCAAACGGATCAGTTGTCACTGCGCGGGCCAATCCACTGCTAAGATCGTGACGTCGCAAGTCTTGGGACAGAGGGAGCTTTGCTGGCACTAGCAGGCGGTCCTCGACCGCTTGGGTCAATCCAGACCCAGCGACTGGAAGGTGCAAAGAAATCGGCGCATCCGGCCCACCCAACTCCTGCCAATTTGAAATCTTACCGGCAAAAACTTTGGCCAACTGTGGAACTGAAATGCTGGTCACTGGATTTCCTGGCGCCACAACCGGTACCATCGCATCTAAGGCCAGAACTCGACTACGGTTTGGGCCAGTCATGTCCCCCAGCCCAGCATCTCGGGCCAACTTGCGCTCTTCTCGCCGAATTTCGCGCAGGGCCATTACCACATCGGCCTCGTTGGCCAATAGATCAGCAAATCCTTCGTCTGTGTTGCTAATCAAAAACGTGAACCGCGCCACTGGAACAGAGCCCGCCCGCAGCAGCAGATATTCAAAATTCCCGTCTTGCAGATCGTTCCTTTGGGTTTGGTAGTCGTTTCTCAACGCAAAGCCTTCGATCAGGGACGGCAATAGCGCTTCGGCCATGGTCGAAGATCCGGACAACGTCAGCTCGGCAACGAAACCCGCCAAGTTTGGACATCCCGGTCCATCGCAGTTAACGCCTGATCCATCGACTGTCAGTTCACCAAATTGGGTATCGACCCGGTAGAATTGACCATCAAACCCAAGCAGGTCGCCCGTAATTTCGACCGCACCATCCGGCGAAGAAAGCGTTACGTCCTGGGCCAGAGCCGTCAGCGTCGAACCAAAAAGAAAGAGTGCGGCGCTAACCGCCGCACGATGCCATGCCATAAAGAAATCCTAGTGAACCGCAGATCAATTGGCTGCGATTTTCAGGTCTTCTACAAGATTATTCAACACCAGAAAGTCACCAATCGCATTACAATTGGGCATGGACAAAACCAAATCGCGTGTTCGCAGGCCTTGATCACCGCGGATTTCCAAAGTTTGGGCAGAAATTTCGCGTCCACAGTTGCTAGAGGAGATTTCCGCCTCGATGCTAAGAGCAACGGTTCCGTTGTCTTCAGTCATGTCGCGAGCAAAGCTGTAAACCTCGACCATTCGGGGTAACAACTGCGTTGTGTCCCCTAGGCGTAGTACTTGGCTGGCGGGTCCGACGTTGTCTGCCCCTGACCATACATGGCCACCTTGGCCATAATCTGCTCCAAATTCGCGTGCATGAATTTCAAATCCGCCGCGACCTGTCCACTGCAATGCAACGCGATGGACTTTATCCAGATCACTCACCTTAGTTGTTGCCACAGCGCCGGAACCGGAAGCCAGTTCGACGATGTAAACCGCATCTTCCACCAAGGCAGGAACCTGCATGGACAAAACACCGTCACTGTCCGTTGTTTCTGTAAACATCAGCCCAGAGTGGTGAATTGTTACGCGCTCGCTGCTGTTGCATGGAGCTGAGAAAGTCAGTGATACTGTTGCCTTTGGTTCAGGGGTAGCATGTGCGGAAACGGCGCAATCGGCTTGCTCTGAAAACGCAAGCTCAGGTCGTTGGCCGCGGCTAGCTTGCTCTGGTGCCTCTAGATGCACTGTCGACGTCAGCCGAATGTCGCGAAGAACCAGCTCGTCCTGAGCCTCTTCTACAACTGGAAGAGAGGCAGACTGAACATCTCTGGTCGCTGCATTGTACTGCATTGAAAAGCCAATCCCCAACACCATCGCCAAGGTCGTGCCAGTCAGAGCCATCATACGTTTGTCTAGCATCGTCACTTACCTCACTAAATAAGTTAACAACTGATGACTCGGAAAGACGGCTAGTTTGTGACCGTAGCCGGGTGGGAATCAGGCAAATATTTAGAATCCATCTTAATTTCAACGCATCGCGGGCTGAGATTCTACCAGTATGGTCTGGGCTTCTTAGCTACTGAATGCGGAACACCTAAGTCGACTATTGCTAGCTTAGAACGAAAAAGCGCCTCTTGGATCCAAGGACCAAGAGGCGCCAATCGCGGTATAATCGTGAAGTCTAGTTATGCTAGACGGCCATGACAATGTTTGAACTTTTGCCCTGAACCACACGGGCATTTGTCGTTGCGTGCTGGCGATCCCCATGTGGTGGGATCATCCTCGACAAAGCCTGGAGCGGCCTCGCCTGCAACAGCCTGAGCAGGTGCTGTCGCGGCACCCTGCATTGCTGCTTGGCGCGCGGCCATTTCAAGCAGCATCTTCTGCTGCTCTTCTTCACTCATCGGGCGAATATGGCTTAGCTGCTGGCTGACGGTTTCCCGCAGGCTATCCAGCATGCCCTCAAACAATTGGAAGCTCTCGTTTTTGTATTCGTTCAATGGATCACGCTGTGCGTATCCACGGAAACCAACAACCGAACGCAGGTGCTCCAAGGTCAGCAAATGCTCGCGCCATTTTGCGTCGATCGTCTGCAGCAGAACCTGCTTTTCGATGTTGCGCATGTTTTCAGGACCAAAGGCGACTGCCTTTTTGGCCATCAACTCATCGCTTTCCTTGATCAGGCGCTCACGGATTTCTTCGTCATCCACACCTTCTTCAGCGGCCCAGTCAACCAACGGCACATCAATGCCCAGCTTTTCAACAGCTTGTTGTTGCAGACCTTCGGTGTCCCATTGATCAGCATAAGTTTTGGGCGGCATGTGGGTATCAAGAAGATCGTCGATGACCTCGTGACGCATATCACTAACGATATCTGACAGGTCCTCGGCTGACATGATCTCGCGGCGCTGACCAAAGATCACCTTCCGCTGGTCGTTCATCACGTCATCGAATTTCAAAACGTTCTTACGCTGATCGAAGTTACGGCCTTCAACTTTGGCCTGCGCGCGCTCCAGCGATTTGTTCACCCAAGGGTGAACGATCGCTTCGCCTTCTTTCATGCCCAATGTAGTCAGCAACTTGTCCAGCCGTTCCGAGCCAAAGATGCGCATCAGGTCGTCTTCGAGGCTAAGGTAGAAGCGTGTAGTACCTGGATCACCCTGACGGCCCGAACGGCCACGAAGCTGGTTATCAATCCGACGGCTTTCATGGCGCTCTGACGCCATCACCATCAAGCCACCGGCCTCGAGAACCTTTTTCTTTTCTTCTTCGTGCCGTGCTTCTTCTTCAGTACGCAACGCGACTGGGTCCGCATCCGGGTTTTGCTCCAGGACTTCCAGCACCTTCATCTCGACGTTGCCACCAAGCTGAATATCGGTACCGCGACCAGCCATGTTGGTCGCAATTGTCACTGCACCAAGACGACCAGCATCGGCAACGATCTGCGCCTCTTGTTCGTGCAGACGTGCGTTCAAGACGTTATGCTTAACGCCTTCCTTTTCCAGCAGTTGGCTCAGCAGTTCAGATTTTTCAATCGAGGTCGTACCCAATAGAACCGGCTGACCCTTTGCATGGGCCACTTTTGCCTCGTCAATCATGGCAGTGTATTTTTCAGCTGCCGTACGATAGACGCGATCGTCTTCGTCTACCCGTGCGATTGGCTTGTTGGTGGGGACTTCGACCACACCCAGACCGTAGATCTCGGCAAATTCCTCTGCCTCTGTCAGTGCTGTACCAGTCATGCCGGACAGTCTGTCATACAGACGGAAATAGTTCTGGAAAGTAACCGAGGCCAGCGTGGTGTTTTCAGGCTGGATGGTCACATTTTCCTTGGCTTCGATGGCCTGATGCAGACCCTCGGACATACGGCGGCCGGCCATCATCCGGCCTGTGAATTCGTCAATCAGCACCACTTCGCCATCGCGCACGATGTAATCCTTGTCGCGCTGGAACAGTTTATGGGCACGCAGTGCTTGGTTGACGTGGTGCACAATCGATGTGCTTTCTGGATCGTACAACGTGGCACCTTCTGGCAGCAAACCACGCTCTTGCAGTTGCTGTTCCAGATACTCGTTGCCCTCGTCGGTGAACGTCACACCCTTGGTTTTCTCATCCAGCTCATAGTGGTCATCGCCCAGTAGCGGAATCACCTGATCAATGCTCGAATACAGATCCGAACGATCCTCGGCCGGGCCAGAGATGATCAGCGGGGTCCGTGCTTCGTCGATCAGGATGCTGTCAACTTCATCGACGATCGCAAAGTTATGGTACTTCTGGAACAGCTGATCCAGATCCGACTTCATATTGTCGCGTAGATAGTCAAAACCTAGCTCGTTGTTGGTGGCATAGGTGATGTCAGATTCGTAAGCGGCCTTTTTCTCGGCCTCGGGCATGTTGGACCAGATCACACCAGTGGTCATACCGAGGTAAGCAAACACTTTGCCCATCCACTCAGAATCTCGCTTGGCTAGGTATTCGTTCACCGTAACCACATGAACGCCCTTACCTGTCAGCGCGTTCAAGTAGGCAGGGAAAGTCGCAACAAGCGTTTTACCCTCACCGGTTTTCATCTCTGAGATGCTGCCCTGATGCAGGAATGTGCCGCCCATCAGCTGCGTATCAAAGGCGCGCAGGCCCAAAGCACGCTTGGCGGCTTCTCGTACGTTAGCAAAGGCTTCTGGCAGAAGATCATCCAGCGAGGTGCCGTCGAGCGCGCGCTTGCGCAGCTCTTCGGTCTTTTCCTTCAAGCCGTCGTCACTGAGTTTCTCGAACTCGGGTTCCAGCGCATTGATCTTTGCGATCAGCGGCTTTGTCGCCTTGATCTTGCGGTCGTTCGGTGTCCCGAAGACCTTTTTGGCGATTGTTCCGATTCCCAGCATTTGCTCTCCAACGATCCTATCTTGGGCCCTAATATCCGGTAGGGTTGCCCGTCCTGCGTACAACCCATAGACACGGGTATGAATGACGGTCCTGCCACGGCCACTAAGCGATGTAAGCGGCAGGGTTTACAGTGTCAACGCTATGCCCCTTTGAGGCAACAAAATAGGAAGAATCGAATGCGTAAAGGTCTCACTTTTCTGCCTCGCGTGGCTCTGGCCGCCTTGCTGGTCCTACCCCTGCCTGCCGTAGCAGCACCACACGCCAATACAGTTGTTGCAATTGTAAACGGTGAAGAGATTACAATCGGCCACATGATCCTTTCGCGTGCGGTCCTGCCGGTTCAGTACCAGCAGTTGCCAGCCGACGTGTTGTACAATGCGATTTTGGACCAATTGATCCAGCAAACGGCGCTTAAGCAGGCTCTACACGGCGAAGTGCCCCGTTACGTACAGCTATCACTTGAGAACGAGAAACGTTCACTGCTTGCTGCTGATGTCATCGAATCGGTGATGGAAATGGCATCCAGTGAGGCTGATCTATTGGCTGCCTATGACGAAGCATATTCCGAAGGAGATGGCGGCGATGAGTTCAACGCCTCCCATATTCTTTTGGAGACTGAGGAAGAGGCGCTTTCAGTAAAAACAGAGCTGGATGCAGGTGCTGACTTCGCTTCGCTGGCAATGGAACGATCTACTGGTCCATCCGGCCCGAACGGCGGATCACTGGGGTGGTTCAGCAAAGGTCGCATGGTGCCAGAGTTTGAACAGGCCGTTCTAACGCTGAAATCGGGCGAGATCTCTGCGCCGGTCCAGACGCAGTTCGGCTGGCATGTGATCATCCTAAACGAACGCCGCAAATCCGCTGCGCCAGAATTTGATGCAGTCCGGGAAGAACTAGCGACCAAGTTGCGAAATGCGGCCGTCGAGGCGCGTGTGGCGGAGCTAACTGCAGCGGCTACAATCGAGCGTCCAACAGTGGAAGATCTTGACCCCGCCATTTTGCAGAATGTTGATCTGGTTAGGAACTAATCATGTCCCAGTCGATGACACGCTCCCCTCTGGCACCCGCCAGTTTTCCAGACCTGCCTGTTATCAAAGGTGTTCGATTTGCCTCGGCTTCGGCCGGGGTGAAATACCAAGACCGCACTGATGTCATGCTTGCACTATTGGCGCCAGGAACCTCTATTGCTGGCACCTTCACCCGCTCGTTGACTCGCTCAGCGCCGGTGCGCGATTGCCAGGCGAAACTGGGAGATGACTGCAAGGATGGCGCAGCCATTCTGGTCAACTCCGGAAATTCCAACGCTTTCACAGGTCACTTCGGGCAAACATCGGTTGAGCAAATCACCAGCGCTGTAGCCAACGTTACCGAAATTCCAGAAACTCGGATCTTTACAGCGTCCACTGGAGTGATCGGCGAACCACTGCCGCATGATCGTATCATTGCGAAGATTGACGAACTGGCGGACGGGTTATCTGAGGCCCGACTGAAGGACGCCGCAGAAGCCATCATGACAACCGACACCTTTGCCAAAGGTGCTTCGGCGCAGGTTGAGATCGAAGGCCAAACTGTATCCATTGCCGGCATCGCCAAGGGATCAGGCATGATCGCGCCGGATATGGCCACAATGCTGGTCTATATCTTTGCCGATGCCAAGATGGAGCAATCCGCACTTCAGTCGCTGTTGTCGTCAATTTGCGATCGTACGTTCAACTGCATCACTGTCGATAGCGATACATCGACGTCAGACTCTCTAATGCTTTGCGCGACTGGCGCATCGGGCGTTGATGCAACCGGCAACGATGCTTTTGCCAGTGCGTTGGAAACGGTGATGCTTGAATTGTCACATCAGGTGGTAAGAGACGGTGAAGGCGCAACAAAATTTGTTGAAATTCAGGTCACTGGCGCAGAAACTGACTCTGACGCCAAGACTCACGGTCTGTCCATCGCCAATTCTCCGCTAGTCAAAACTGCGGTAGCTGGTGAAGACCCAAACTGGGGTCGGATCGTCATGGCGATTGGAAAATCCGGTGCTGCTGCTGACCGTGATCTGCTATCCATTTCCTTTGGTGATGTTCTTGTGGCGGAAAAGGGCTGGGTTTCACCAAATTATCGCGAAGACGACGCTGCTGAGCTGATGAAACAGGATGAAATCATCATCAAGGTGGATCTTGGCCTTGGCGAGGGCCATGCGACTGTATGGACCTGCGATTTGACCCACGGCTATATCGAAATCAATGCGGACTATCGGTCTTGAAGACGCTTCTTGTTTCCGCTGTTGCGCTAATTGATACCGAAGGTCGGGTATTGCTAGCGCAACGCCCCGAGGGGAAATCCATGGCCGGATTGTGGGAGTTTCCCGGAGGCAAAGTAGAGCCAGGAGAGACACCCGAGAACGCTTTGATCCGCGAACTAGAAGAAGAACTGGGCATCAACACCTGGTCCTCCTGTCTGGCTCCGCTGACATTTGCCAGCCATAGCTACGATGATTTCCACCTGCTAATGCCACTTTTTGCCTGCCGAAAATGGCAGGGCATCCCACAGCCGCAAGAAGGCCAAACCCTAAAATGGGTTCGGGCGAATGATTTGCGCAAATACCCGATGCCAGCTGCTGATGTCCCACTGGTTCCAATTCTTCGAGACTGGCTGTAAGGGCGATCTCTCTCCACTTTGCACACCTACTCAGTGTGCCTTCTTGCTGTTCGTAAAGATTGTGGCAATTTTGCGGCTTTTGTGAAGAGTTTATTAACCTTTTTTCTGTCAAATGACGTTAACCAAGGTTAAACACATCCAAGGCAATTCCTTTGGGGAGGATATGACATGCTTCGCACTATCACTTTAGGCAGCTGTGTCTCAGTTCAGGGGACATTTGTCCGCTCGCTTCCGGACGGCAGAATCGCCGTGAAGGTAGGACAACAAGTGTATGAAGGTCGCCCAGTTAAAGTAGCGGCCTAGAATTCACAAAATTCACGGAATGAGTTGGAGAGGATTACCATTTGGTAGTCCTTTTTTTTGTGACCCTATAACGAAAAACCCCGGCGCATGGCCGGGGTTTCTGAATTCATATAACTGGGTACCGTCAGGACAGTGTCCGTGTAACCTCTTCGCGCTCGAAGATTTCGATGACGTCGTCTGGACGAATATCGTCGTAGTTTTCAAACGCCATACCACATTCCTGACCGGACTGAACCTCAGGGACTTCGTCCTTAAAGCGCTTCAAAGTCTTCAGTGTGCCTTCGTGGATAACAACGTTATCCCGAAGCAGGCGTACACCTGCCGAACGACGTGCGACGCCTTCGGTAACCAAACAACCAGCAACTTTGCCGATGCCGGTAACTTTGAACACCTCTTTGATGTTCGCGTAACCGATAAAGTTCTCGCGGATCTCGTTGCTCAGCAAGCCAGAGGCAGCCGCTTTAACGTCATCTACCAGGTCATAGATCACCGAATAGTAACGGATCTCTACGCCCTTTTGGTTGGCTGTGTTACGGGCCGAAGTGTTGGCACGTACGTTAAAGCCAAACACTGGAGCACCCGATGCTTCGGCCAGGCCGATATCGGTTTCAGTGATCGCGCCAACGCCAGAGTGCAGAACCCGCACGCGGACTTCGTCGTTACCGATTTTGGCCATCGCCTGGACAATCGCTTCAGCCGAACCCTGTACGTCTGCCTTAACCAGAATAGGCAGCTCAGAGACGTTTTCGTCATCCTTGGCCTTAGCCATCAGCTGTTCCAGCGTGGTCGCAGCACCAGCAGCGGCGCGTTTGTCTTTTGCAGCCTGAGCACGATACTCGGCAATTTCACGTGCCTGAGCTTCGGTTTCGGTCACGTTCAACACGTCGCCTGCTTCTGGTGTGCCGTTCAGACCCAGAACTTCAACTGGAACCGACGGTCCGGCTTCTTTGATCCGCTCACCCTTGTCGTTGATCAACGCACGGACCTTACCGTACTGCTCACCCACAACAAAGATATCGCCTTGGCGCAAAGTACCGTTCTGAACCAGAACAGTTGCAACCGGTCCACGGCCAACATCCAACTGAGCCTCAATCACGGCACCTTGGGCAGCACGATCAGGGTTAGCTTTCAGTTCCAGAATTTCTGCTTGCAGCGCAATGGCTTCCAGCAGTTGGTCCAGACCCTGACCAGTGGTCGCCGAGACTTCAACGTCCTGAACTTCACCAGACATTTCTTCCACGATAACCGAGTGCTGCAACAGATCGGTGCGCACTTTGGTTGGGTTCGCGGCAGGTTTGTCGATCTTGTTGATAGCAACAATCATCGGCACATTGGCAGCCTGGGCGTGGTTAATCGCTTCGATAGTCTGAGGCATGACCGCATCATCAGCAGCCACAACCAGGATCACGATATCGGTCACATCCGCACCGCGAGAGCGCATAGATGTAAATGCCGCGTGGCCCGGAGTATCCAAGAAGCTAAGAACAGCACCGTCCTTGGTTTTCACCTGATAGGCGCCGATGTGCTGAGTGATGCCACCTGCTTCGCCAGCAACAACCCGCGCATTACGGATTGCGTCCAAGATCGACGTTTTACCGTGATCGACGTGACCCATAATCGTAACAACCGGAGGCCGTGGCTTCAGGTCTTCGTCTTTATCTTCGGTTTCGTTGATGACGTCTTCAACGTCCGAGTCGGAAACGCGAACCATTGTATGGCCGAATTCCTCGATAATCAGTTCCGCAGTATCCGCATCGATTGTCTGGTTCTGAGTAACCATCAGGCCCATGTTCATCAGCGCTTTTACAACGTCGCCAACACGCTCGGCCATTCGGACAGCCAGCTCAGAAACCAAAATGGCTTCCGGCAGCTGAACTTCGCGGAATACCTTTTCGCGCTCAACGGTACCCATAGCTTTTTGACGAGCACGTTCCTGTTTGCGCTTCATCGATGCCATTGAACGGTGACGGTTACCGGCACCACCAGTGGCCTGACCCAGTGTCAGTTTGCCCGAACGACGGCTGTCGTCCTGACCTTTGCCACGGTTCTGTCGTTGGTCACGCTCACGGTCTGATTTGCGCGGAGTAGCCGCAGGGGCAGGGGCAGGCTTGCCAAAGTTCGCAGTACGTGGTGCGGAACTGGCAGGCTTTTTCTCATCAGGAACAGCCGCAGCGCGTTCGGCTGCCACTTCAGCTTCACGCTTCTTGCGCTCTGCTTCTTCAAGCTTAGCCTTGGCGCGCTCTTCAGCTTCGCGTTGCTCTTGCTCTTTCTGTTCCATTTCCGCACGACGACGCGCGCGGCTTTCTTCACGTTCTTTTTCCTCGGCTGCGCGCTTGGCGGCATCTTCCGCCTCGCGTGCGCGAGCAACTTGAAGCGCCTTCATGCGGCGCGCCATTTCGTTATCGGTGATGCCTGCAGGCCGTCGCGAAGGATCACCAACAATCGTAGCGCTGGCGCCATCACGGCCGGCACCCGGCTTAGGAACCACAACGCGCTTGCGCTTGGTTTCCACTACGACATTCTTAGTCCGACCATGGCTGAAACTCTGTTTCACGTTCCCGGGCCGGGACCCACCACGAAGACCCAAAGGTTTTTTGCCGTCACTATCGCTCATTAAGATACTTATCCTTCTGTGCGGCCCGTGCCGCCCACCGTTTTACGCATGCCCTGCAGTCGCTGCGCTTCCTCTACAACACGTTTGCTGAGTCCACCAGAGGCAAGCGCCGCATGTATCACAGTTTGACGCCCAAAAGCCATGCCTAGCTCATCTGCGGTTAGGCAACCAATGTAGTTACCCATGTGCGGCGTGCTTAGTTTTGACTTACCACGCCCCGACCCATCAACTGCTTGTATCAGCACCTGGGCCTCTTCTTTGGACAGCCAGTCTTTGACTTTTTCATAGCCACCAACTGCTGCCCCCGATTTCCTTGCCAGACTTAGTAGCTCGATCAGGCGGCGCAAAATTTGTCGCTCCACCTCATCGACCAGCCCATCAGGCATTGTTACCTGGGTCTTGAAACCACGGGAAAAGAGTTTCTTCTTTACCGCAATTTCAAGAGCTTCCCGCTCAGCGGCCACATAGACCCCACGACCGGGCAGCTTGCCCATAATATCCGCAACAACCTGTCCATCCGGACCGATGACAAAACGCACCAACCCGTGTTTCGGCTGCACCTCACCTGTGGCAAGACACTTGCGATCTGGACCATTGCTCAGGTCCGTTGAGTTGCTACCGCCACCCATGTTCAATCACTCGAGGCCTGAGATCAGGCCTCGGCCTCCGACTGTTGCTCATCTTCGTCTGCGTCTTCAGAAACGTCCTCGTCTGTCTCCAAATCTGCAGGATCTACCCAGCCCAGCATAATGCGGGCGGTCATTACGAGATTTTGTGCATCTTCCAGCGACATTTCGAAAGGTTCGAGGATGCCGTCGTCCTTGATTCGCTCGCCGTTATCGGTGGTCCAGCCACCAGCCAGCTCCCAGTCAGCGCATGTTGCAAAGTCTTCCAGCGTTTTCACGCCATCTTTTGCCAGAGCTTCGACCATCAGTGGTGTCAGACCTTCGAAGTTAATCAGGCTGTCTTCAACACCCAAGGCGCGGGCGGCTTCGATAGCTGCCTTGGCCTGAGCCTCCAGATTGTCGCGAGCGCGGGCCTGCAGCTCGGATGCTGTATCAGTATCGACACCATCAATAACCAGCAGCTCTTCCAGCTCGACGTAGGCAACTTCTTCCAGGTTAGTAAACCCTTCGGAAACCAGCAGCTGAGCAAAGAACTCGTCCAGGTCCAGAGCGGCCATGAACAGCGCGGTGCGAGCTTCGAATTCCTTCTGGCGGCGTGCGCTTTCTTCTTCTTCGGTCATGATGTCGATATCAAGACCGGTCAGCTGAGACGCCAAACGCACGTTCTGGCCGCGGCGACCAATCGCTAGGCTCAGCTGCTCTTCAGGAACTACAACTTCGATTTTGCCGGCTTCTTCATCCAGAACAACCTTGGAAACCTCGGCTGGCTGCAACGCGTTGACCAGGAATGTTGGCTGGTCTTCGTTCCACGGGATGATGTCGATTTTTTCGCCCTGCAGTTCGTTGACCACAGCCTGCACACGCGAGCCGCGCATACCAACACAGGCACCAACTGGATCAATCGAGCCGTCATACGAGATCACAGCGATTTTGGCACGTGAACCAGGGTCACGGGCTACAGCCTTGATATCGATGATGCCGTCATAGATTTCAGGCACTTCCATCTTGAACAGTTCGGCCATGAATTCTGGCGCGGTCCGGGACAGGAAGATCTGTGGGCCACGCTGCTCGCGGCGTACGTCTTTGATGAAACACCGGATACGATCATTCGGGCGATAGCTTTCGCGGCCGATTTTCTCGTTGCGACGCAAGATTGCTTCGCCAGCGCCTACGTCAACGATGACGTTGCCATACTCCTCGCGCTTGACCAGACCATTGATGATGCTGCCCGCGCGGTCTTTGAATTCTTCGTACTGGCGATCACGCTCAGCTTCGCGAACCCGCTGCAGGATCACCTGCTTGGCGGACTGCGCTGCAATCCGGCCCATTTCAACCGGTGGGACTTCCTCGACGAAAGTATCCCCAACTGCAGGTTCTGCCATGTATTGCTTGGCTTGCTCGACGGTGAATTCGGACTGGTAGTTTTCCAGCTCTTCGTCTTCGACCACTGTACGCACACGGGTAAATGTGGCTTTGCCGGTTTTGCGGTCAATGGACACGCGGATGTCCATTTCACTGCCGTAACGGCTCTTGGCGGCTCGGGCCAAGCTTTCTTCCATCGCATCGACAACCAGGCTGGGGTCGATCATCTTTTCTCGGGCAACCGCTTCGGCGGTTTGCAAGAGCTCCAGCTGGTTAGCAGAGGTGATTGCCATTATTCTTTCTCCTCTTCGGACCCTTCGGTCTCGATCTCGTCAAATGCGTCTTCGTTCAAAACGCCTGCATCTTTACGTTGGCGCAGCATTTCCTTGATCAACTCGTCGGTCAATACCAGCTTGGCATCGCTCAACCAGTCAAACTGCAACCCAATGGTGCCTTCTTCAATATTGATCAGCACCTCTTCGCCCTCGACGCCCGCCAGTTGCCCCTTAAAGCGGCGGCGGCCTCCGATCAGCTCACCAGTCTCGATCTTGGCTTCATAACCTTCGAACATGGCGAAGTCTTTCAACCGCGTGAGTGGGCGATCAATACCTGGGCTCGACACTTCAAGAGCATAGGCATCCAGGATCGGGTCTTCTACATCCAAAACCGCGCTTACTGCGTTTGAAATAACCGCGCAGTCGTCAACTTCGATGCCGCCATTCGGTTTATCAGCCATAATTTGCAGGCTTGTCGTCTTACCGGACATCAGGCGAACACGCACCAACTCATAGCCGAGGTCTTCAATCACCGGAGTGATAATCTCGGCCATACGGCGGTCAATGGCAGCTTTGGCAATCAGGTCGTTTGTCATCATGATCCATCACATGCGTTTAAGCACAAAAAAACGGGCGCGCGGCCCGTCAGATCATCCCGATGGTGCTTCGTACCCAAGGCCCGACGCGCCGCTGTTGAAACGGGATATAGGCGGGACAGGGTGAGTCTGCAAGCCCTCAGTTCTACTTGCCGCAAATACATTAGCCCAAGCTAGATTAAAGTTGTTACTTAAACCCTCCACCACCGTTCGGCGATGCGACCGTCATCCAAAGCAGTGCGACTGCCGATTACCTTTGGCACACCAACCCCAGAGTGGGTCGCGATTGCCATTTCCTGCTGTGACGGCAGATACCTGAAATCGCCACGTTTGATCAGCCCCTTTGGATCGGGCAATGCTGAAATGTCAACATAGCCTTCGCGAAGCGCTTCGGCACGGACGGTTTCGTCCGGGATCACGATTACTTCTATCTGATCGGCCCAGCCAGCTTGGCCATCTTTAAAATGACCCTCTACCCGCGAGGCACGAAAATGGCGGTTCTCTTGATACTGATCGACCCGGTAGCAGCCCGTGCCACACGCCTGAGCCAACGGTGCATCAACACGCCCAGCGCGGGCGACAAACAGTGCGGAATCCGCCAAAATATAAGGAAAATCAGGGTTTGGTGCAGAAAGTTCAACTTGCAACTGCAGGTCTGACACCACGGTGTAACCCAGAATGTCTGCACCATCTGGCAGGGTGTGTGCCGACAACGAAGCCACTACATCCACAGCGGTCATTTCGTGTCCATCGCTGAAGCGAACGCCGGGACGTAAATCAAATGTCCAGATGCGGGCATCCTGACTGCTGTGCCAATGGCTTGCCAGTTCACCACGCAGGACACCGTCTGGCGATATTTCAGTCAGGCTGTGATACAACGCGCCGCGTACGACTTGATCTAGTAAGTCTCCATCACGGGGAACGGCTAACCGTAGAACACCACCGCGCAAAGGTGCCGCTGACAAGGATGTGCCCGTAGCTGCCAACAATGCGGCGGCCGCACCCGAGGCAAACAAGGCACGACGGTCAATCCGTCTCATCTATAGTTCCTCCGCAATGCGGTTCATCACTTGCACCAATTCGGCACTGATTCCCGGTTCCGACAGTGCATGTCCAGACCCCCGAATCATTTTCAGTCTCGCCTCGGGCCACAACTCGTTCAAGCGCCAAGCCATGACGGGTGGACAAATCATATCATACCTACCCTGAACGATGTCACCCGGAATATGCGAAATCCGACCCATATTTGCCAGAATTTGACCATCACTTTCCAAGAAGCCGTCGTTGATGAAATAGTGGTTCTCTAGCCTTGCAAAGGCGCGGGCATACTCGCCCGGGCTTTCACCGGTTCGTCCATTTGAATAAACTGACGCCAAGGCGTTTTCCCAAGCTGACCACGCCTTACCGAACCGGATTTCCTCAGAAATTTTACCAGAAAACAACCGCTTATGATAGGCGCCGATGATATCACCGCGTTCGTTCTCGGGGATCAACGACACAAATTTGGCCCATACCTCAGGCCAAAACTTGCCGGCACCGCCGCCGTAGAACCAGTCCAATTCGCCCCTGGTCATCAAGAACACCCCCCGAAGGATCAGATGACGTACGCGATCTGGGTGGGCCTGGGCGTAGACCAACGACAGAGTTGCGCCCCAACTGCCACCAAAGACCATCCAGTCGTCGATTTCCAGCAGGCGGCGAATCTGTTCCATATCCGCGACAAGGTGCCAGGTCGTGTTGTCCTCGCATGAGGCATAGGGACGAGAGCGCCCGCACCCGCGTTGGTCAAACAGAATTACCCTGTAGATATCCGGATCAAAGTAACGCCGCATCGCTGGGCTGCTACCACCGCCTGGTCCCCCGTGACAAACTATCACAGGTACCCCGCGAGGGTTGCCGCTTTGCTCTACGTATATTCGGTGCCCCTGTCCTACATCAATCATCCGCTGATCAAATGCTTCGACCGGCGGGTAAAGATATTGAACTGCGCGCTTTTGATCCCGGAGTTTGTCCATTATTGACCTAAGTTAGAATATCTGAACCAAAAGAACACACGGAGACAGGAATGCAAACGCCTCAATCCACCGTTGACCCCTCTGAAATCGCAAAATTTGAAGCGATGGCGGCTGAATGGTGGGATCCGAACGGTAAGTTTAAGCCACTGCACATGCTGAACCCTTGTCGGCTGGATTATATCACACAGCAGATCGCTGGTGAATTTGATCGTGATCTAACGAAACCGCTGCCGTTTACTGGGTTGCGACTGCTGGATATCGGCTGTGGCGGCGGACTGCTATCGGAACCGATGGCGCGCCTAGGGGCCACTGTTGTCGGAGCTGACGCTGCTGAAGGAAACCTACCAGTAGCGCGCATTCATGCCGAACAATCCGGGTTGGACATCGATTACCGCCACACCACAGCCGAAGCCCTTGCCGAAGCTGGCGAACAATTCGACGTCGTTCTTAATATGGAAGTTGTTGAGCACGTTGCTGATCCCTTGGCATACTTAACCGCAACTCAGCAACTGTTGCGTCCGGGTGGTCTGCAAATCTGTTCGACGATCAACCGCAACGCCAAGAGCTATGCCATGGCAATTATAGGTGCTGAAGTGATTATGCGCTGGTTGCCAAGAGGCACGCATGAGTGGGCAAAATTCATCACGCCTGACGAGCTGTTTGATCTGCTATCACAAGCAAGATTGTCTCCTGTTGATCGGAAAGGTTTCCTTTTCAACCCAATAACTTGGAGCTGGTCCATCTCTGAACGGGATCTGAGCGTAAATTACGTTACTGCTAGTATTAAGCGCTAATCCTCAAACCTATACTTTAGGATAGGTCGCGGATCCTTCTGCGCCTTTGTTCAAGGTATTAGGCGGTGCTACGCTGAATGAACACGCACTCAGGAATGACCCTGGGGGTTATTAGGGTAGAAAATCGCCCTTAATCGAGTGAATGCTACTAAGTTTCTATCGGCCACTTAATGCTCACGGACCCGATTGAAACAGCGAGGTATCTGGGAGCAGATACCTCGTTTTCATTTAAAGCAACGAATTAAACATCACTTTCAAGTTTACTTCGCAGCTCCCGCAGAATTGGCAGCGCGGCGCGCACTCGGTCACTTCCCAGCTCACTCACCACTTCTGAGATTATCGGAGTAATTCCAGCCAGGGCAGCATTGCGGGCTTCTCGGCCGGCTGAGCTGATCGCCACCATCTTGCGCCGAGCATCGTCCCAGTCTGGGCGGATATGTATATAACCTGCAACTTCCAACTTGCTAAGCGTGTTCGTCATCGCGCCGCGCGTTACGTGAAATGCCTTGGCCAATTGCGCAGGAGAACGTTCCAGCCCGACCCTTGCCAAGTGATTTAGAACCGAAAAATGAGACAGTTCCATGCCCTTGGGCAGCGCCTTGGTCAGGCGTGAGCGGGCTAATTGGTCTGCCATCAAAATTTCGCTAAACAGCGAAACTGCAAGAGAATTATTTTCTTCCATCAGGTTCGTCGAACTTCCGATCATGTGTCAACGCAGGAATACGCCTGCGTGCTTCTGACACTTTTTTCACGTCCAAATCAACGTAGCTCACCCCTGGATCGATGCCAGCATCCGATAAAACTTCGCCCCATGGGGCAACAACTAGAGAGTGCCCATAGGTTTGACGGCATCCACCAACGCAGGCAGAGTGTTTTCCGGTTTGAGCAGGAGCCAAGATGTAACAGCCGGTTTCTATCGCGCGGGCACGCAAAAGTGTGTACCAATGGGCAGCGCCGGTCACATGTGAAAATGCTGCCGGAACAGTCAATATATCCGCGCCAGCCTTAGCCAGTGCTCGATGTAGGTGCCCGAACCTGACATCGTAACAAATGCTCATGCCAACGCGGCCAAACGAAGTTTCGGCCAGAACAGCCCGATCGCCAGGGCGGTATCCATCTGACTCGCGGTAGGTTTCTTCCGGCGTCACGTCCACATCAAACATGTGGATTTTGTCGTACCTCGCGGTGATCTCACCCTGTGGTGAAATCAGGAATTGCCGGTTGGCAAAGCGCCCATCGCTGTCGTGCGTTTTGACAGCCAATGACCCCAACAACAGCCAGACCCCGTGTTTTGCCGCAGCGATTTGCAAAGCTGCCAACGTGGGGTCGTCTTCTTCGTGATGCAACACGGCTTGCTGGTGCCTGCGGCTGGTACTGACGCAGTTGGTGACCTCCGGCGTCAGAACAAATTCAGCACCACCCGCCGCGGCCTCTGCCAACATCGCTTTAACTGTGATCAGGTTTTCACCCGGATCATCGCTCGATGTCATCTGCAACAGGGCCGCGCGCATTTGGATCTCCGAATTTAGGCCGCGAGCAGAGGATCAAGTTTTCCCGCCTGCTCAAGCGCGTACAAATCATCGCAGCCGCCCACATGGGTGTCGCCGATAAAAATCTGCGGCACAGTACGGCCACCATTGGCGCGCTGAATCATCTCTGGCTTACGCTCAGGATCGGTCAACACGTTCACCTCGGCAAAGGTAACACCTTTTTGGGTGAGCAACCGTTTGGCAGCATGACAAAAACCGCACAATGGCGAGGTATATATTTCGACCGATCTCATTGAGGTCTCCATTTCATTCAGCTTTGACGTTGTGGGGGATTTGGGGAGCCAATGCAACAATTGCGAGGGACGCGCGAAAACGTGATCAATTGATCACTGTTTGGTGACGCGCGCCAGCGTCACCACCCTAACCTTTGCCGCACCACCGCGCAGGCATGCATCAGTACAGGCCGTCAATGTTGCACCAGAGGTCATTACATCATCAACCAACAGAACCACCCTCCCCTGTAAATTAAACTTTTGACGTGGGTTACAGATGATAGCATCGCCCAGCGCCACATACCGTTGTTCTCGTGTCTTACCATCCAGTGACTCGGTCCGCTTGCGCCGGACCAGCAAATCTACACAGCATTGAAGCTGGGATTGTTTAGCCATTTGCAGTGCCAGTAGTGCTGATTGATTGTAACGCCGTTTCAGTAAGCGAGACCAATGAAGGGGCACCGGAACAATAATTGGATCGTTTTCCAGCAACGGTTTTGCAATCGTCAGAATCCACGAGGCCGCAGGTTTGGCAATGTCACCCCGATCCCCGTGTTTCAATGCCAGCACCAAGGACCGCGCCTGATCGCGATAGAGCAGCGCCGCCCGACCTTGGCTCCACGCCCGCGGGTGCGCCATGCAATCATCGCAATCCAACCGAAACCCGTCTGCTGACCCCGGCAATGGCGTGCCGCAACTTTCGCAGACGGTGCCACCAATAAATGGTGTTTCTCGCCAGCACACACCACACAGGCCAAAGTCGCTATCGACCAGATCCCCGCATCCAATACAACGTGGTGGGTAAATCAGTGAAACAGCCATTTGTATCTGCTTCAGCATCAGCCTAAACAGCCCTTATGACGCAAGCCCCACAAAATCAGCCAGCCCTGTTTGACCGCCCTGCCCTAAGCGCCCACCGAGCGCGCCGCCAGCCGACGGCTCTGTTCCTGCACGAAACCGCACGGGATGAAGTCGAGGATCGGCTCTCTATGGTTAACAGAACCTTTACGGCCCCTGCCATCATCTCTCCTTTTGCGGAGATTTGGCAGGACAGCCTACCAGGCGCAAAGATCGTATCTGATGACGATGTATTAGACTTGGAACCGGGCAAGCATGATGTGGTGATCCATGCTATGTGCCTACATTGGGCCAATGATCCAGTTGGTCAGCTGATCCAATGCCGTCGCGCGCTTAAAGAAGATGGGTTGTTGCTGGTCCTGATGATGGGTGGGCAAACCCTACACGAGCTGCGCAGCGCCCTAGCCGAAGCCGAGACCACGATAACCGGAGGCTTGTCCCCGCGGGTGGTGCCGATGGGCGAAATCCGTGATCTGGGCGGGCTATTGCAACGCGCCGGATTTGCGTTGCCGGTTGCTGATCTGGTGCCGCTGACCGCTGAGTATCGCGATTTATACCACCTGATGCACGACCTACGTGACATGGGTGAAAGCAACGCAATCGCCCAACGTTCCAGAACTCCTACGTCTCGCCTTCTGTTTGAGATGGCGGATCACCTGTATCGACAGCATTTCGCCACCGAAAACAATCGCCTGCCAGCCACCTTTGAACTGGTTTGCCTGACCGGCTGGTCGCCATCCGATTCACAGCAGAAACCCTTGCGCCCCGGTTCGGCCAAAGCTCGACTGGCCGACGCTCTAAAGGTGCCAGAGACCAAATTGCCCGATTGACCCCAAATCGGTTTTCCCTATTCATCCGAACGACCCAGCCTTACAGGACGCCACCATGTCGGACGCCACAAAACACGCCAATCACCCATCGCTACCTACCGAGAAAGTAGGCATCTTGCTGGCAAACCTTGGTACTCCGGATGATTACACCTATTGGCCAATGCGGCGGTATCTGAGCGAGTTTTTGTCTGACCAGCGGGTAATCGACTATCCGAAATGGAAATGGCAACCTTTGTTGCAGCTGATCATTCTGACTAAACGTCCCTTCAGCTCGGGCGCGGCGTATAAATCCATTTGGAACCACGACAAGGGTGAAAGCCCCTTGATGACCATTACCAAAGACCAGACCGCCAAGATGGCCGAGGCCTTAAAGGCACGGTATGGAGATCAGGTTATGGTCGATTTCTGCATGCGTTATGGCAATCCTTCGACCAAATCCAAGGTTCGTGCCATGGTCGAAGCAGGGTGCACCAAAATTTTATTCCTGCCGCTGTACCCACAATACGCCGGTGCCACTTCGGCCACCGCGAATGATGCATTTTTCAGCGCCCTGATGGACGAAACCTGGCAGCCTGCGGCCCGCACGGTTCCGGCCTATTTTGATCACCCCGATTATATCGACGCTTTGGCTAAATCTATCGAAGATGCCTTTGCCAAAATGGCAAAACGTCCTGACATCCTTGTGGTGTCATATCACGGTATGCCCGAGCGCTATTTGCAACAGGGTGATCCCTATCATTGCCAATGTCAAAAAACCACGCGCCTGCTGAAGGAACGCCTTGGTTGGGACGACACCGATCTGGTCAGCACCTTCCAGTCTCGGTTTGGCCCCGAGGAATGGCTGAAGCCCTATACCGTTGATCATGTTGCCGAACTTTCCAAGCAGGGCAAGAAAAACATCGCTGTTGTCGCCCCAGCGTTTTCGGCCGATTGCATCGAAACACTGGAAGAGATCAATGACGAGATCCGCGAGAGCTTTGAAGAGGCCGGAGGTGAGGTGTTTGAATACATCCCCTGCCTAAATGACAGCGACAGTCACATCGAGGCGCTGTCCACAATCGTGCAAGAAAACCTGAAGGGTTGGCTCGACTAAAAGAATTTGCAGTGCCGGGTGGACTAATCCAACCACCTTAGTCCAAATACGCGCAACGATATTTGTTTGCGCTGTAACAGATCAAGCGGCAGCACAAACGTGACATGGGAAAGCACGGATGAGCGAACTGCATTGGGCCACAACGCTGCAACAAAACTGGGGCATCACGGCGAACCTGACCCGGTTAGACGGTGAGTATGACCTGAACTATCTGGCCGAGGATGAAGACGGCCAAGGCTACATTCTAAAAGCTATGCGACCCGGTTGCGAAACCTGGTTGGTCGATATGCAAATCAAGGCGTTGGAGCATATCGAAGCTGGTGCGCCCGATCTACCCTGCCCCCGCGTTGTCCGCACGCCGTCCGGCGATTCTATGTTGGAGCTACCCGATGAAAACGGTGACCTGTGTCTGGTGTGGTTGCAGAACCGGCTGCCGGGAGTGTGCTATGCCAAGAAAGCCCCCAAGACACCTGATCTGATTTTTGATGTTGGCAATGTTCTGGGCAACTGCGCCAAGACGCTGGCTGATTTTCAGCACAGTGGGCTGCAGCGCGACTTCAAATGGGATCTGACCACAGCTGATTGGATTGCGGATCAGCTGGACTGCATCGCCGACCCAGCACGGTGCGCCATTATTGCCGATATTGCAGCTGAGTTTGCCAAGATCAAGCCAGCCCTTGCGTCCATGCCATCACAGGCGATCCACAACGACGCGAATGACTATAACATCCTTGTCACTGGTGAGCTGAGCGAACCGCGTCGTGTATCCGGATTTATCGATCTTGGTGACATGTGCGCCTCTCCCCGCGTTTGCGACTTGGCCATTTCTGCGGCCTATATCGTGTTGGACCATCCCAACCCCGAGGCTGCGCTGGCAGACATTGTGGCGGGTTTTCACGCGGCCAATCCGCTCAGCCCGGCCGAAGTCGACCTGATCTGGCCACTGCTGCGCGCTCGTCTGGCGGTTAGCGTGGTCAATTCGACCCTGATGGCCGTGGATAACCCAGATGATCCCTATGTGGTGATTTCCCAAGGTCCGGCCTGGCGGTTCTTGGAAGGGCACCCGCTGAACGGCGGCTTGGTCGCTGCGCGGCTACGCGCGGCCTGTGAACTGCCGGTCGTTGATGGTGCTGATCGTGTGATGGCCTATTTGGAGGCTGAACGTGGGAACTTTGCCCCGCTGATGGGCACAGACCTGACCGAGACTCCAATGGGCAGCCTCTCGGTTGAAAATTCCACCTGGCCACAAAACCCGTTTGATCTGCCTGCTGACGAAGCCGCCCGCGTGGGTGAGGAGTTCGGTGATGGAATTTGGCTGGGCTACTACCACGAACCGCGTCTGATCTACACGGCTGATGCCTTCCGCAAAGGTCCGTACAGGGCCAGCGATCGTCGCACCGTGCACCTGGCCGTTGATGGATTCGCTCCAGCAGAAACCCTACTTTACGCGCCTCTGCAGGGTACGGTTTTTGCAATTGAAAACCGAAATAACCATCTGGATTACGGCGGAGTCATCATCCTGCGCCATGAAACACCAGATGGTGATGCCTTCTACACTTTGTACGGTCATCTGAACCCTGAGTGCTGCAACCGCCTGAAGCTCGGCGATTCCATCGAAAAAGGCGCCGAGTTCTGCCGTTTGGGAGACGCTAGCGTCAATGGTGGCTGGGCGCCGCACGTGCACTTCCAACTGGCGTTGACCACTGATGGAATCGAGGCCGATTGGCCCGGCGTCGGTGATCCGGATGAGATGTACATGTGGCAGGCAATCTGCCCGAACCCAGCGGGGTTGTTGAACCTGCCAGAAGACAAGGTCTGCTATCAGCCAACCGACAAAGGTGAGGTTTTGGCAGGTCGCAAGGCGCATTTTGGTGGAAATCTGTCACTGACCTATACCGACCCTGTGATGCTGGTACGTGGATGGAAACATCATCTGTTTGATGAATGGGGTCGCCCCTATCTGGACGCCTATAACAACGTGCCTCATGTCGGCCATGCACACCCGCGTATTCAGGCTGTCGCCGCTGATCAGCTTAAGCGGATGAATTCTAATACCCGCTATCTACACCCTGCCCAAACAACCTTTGCTGAAAAGGTTCTATCAAAGCTGCCAGAACCTTTTGAGGTGTGTTTCTTTGTGAACTCTGGCACCGAAGCCAACGAGCTGGCCCTTCGCCTCGCCCGCGCCCACACTGGCGCCAAGGGCATGGTTACGCCGAACCATGGCTACCACGGCAATACAACCGGGGTGATTGATATCTCGGCCTATAAATTCAACGCTCCAGGTGGAATCGGTCAGACCGATTGGGTTGAACTGGTCGAGGTCGCAGACGACTATCGCGGGTCATTTAAACGGGACGATCCGGACCGGGCCCAAAAATTTGCGGACCTGGTAGACCCAGCCATCAAGACACTGCAAGACAAAGGCCATGGATTGGCTGGATTTATTGCAGAGACCTTCCCTTCGGTTGGTGGGCAGATCATTCCGGCTAAGGGCTATCTGGCGGCAGTTTACGAAAAAATCCGAGCCGCTGGAGGGGTTTGCATCGCAGATGAAGTGCAAACTGGACTGGGGCGATTGGGCGATTACTATTTTGGCTTCGAACACCAAGGCGCTCTGCCCGATATAGTTGTTATGGGAAAACCCATTGGCAATGGTCACCCACTTGGCGTTCTTGTCACAACCAAAGAGATTGCTGACAGCTTTGCCAAGGGACCAGAGTTCTTTTCAACCTTTGGCGGATCAAATCTATCCTGTCGAATCGGCAAAGAAGTTCTGGATATTGTCGATGACGAAGGATTGCAGGACAATGCACGGGTTATGGGTGCAAAGCTGATTGCCGGACTTAAAGCCTTGGAAAAGAAGTTCGGCTGCGTCGGTGACGTACGCGGAATGGGCCTGTTTTTGGGGCTGGAATTGATTAATCCGGATGGCTCAGAGGGCAAGGAAATATGCTCGTATGTCAAAAACCGGATGCGTGATCATAGGATATTGATCGGCAGCGAAGGACCTAAGGACAACATCCTAAAAATCCGCCCTCCACTATCTGTTGATGATGAAGGCGTCGAAATGATCTTGGGATCTCTTGGCCAGATCTTAGCTGAGCTGGATTAAGAGTAGCGTTCTTTAATACTACAAGTTGCTTTTCACTTGATTGGCAACTTGTAAAAACCAGCAACCTTAGACCGAGTATCGGCCAACAAAAAAGGCGGTGGGAAACCACCGCCTTTTCCGTAACTTTGGTCGTAGCAATTAGCTGCTTGCAGCAGCAGCGCCAACCAGAACCAGCAGCAGCAGTGGCAGCATGATGCCGCTGGAAGAACCTTGAGCTTCTTCAACAACAACGATCGGCTCAACGACCGGCTCAGAGTAACCACCAGCAAATGCGGTCGAAGCAGCAGCTGTCAGTGCAGCGGCGAGAACGAGTTTTTTCATATTAACCTCCAGAAAAAGGCGCGGCCAATTAAAATTAGCCTACGCAGCCAAGACATACCTCGTGGTTTTTTCTAATCAGTAAAAACCCGGGATTGCAAACGCTTGTTGAAAGAAATCGACCTAGCGGGACTAAATTGTGGTCAAATAAGCAACACTTGAGTACCTATTTTGGCCATCCCAAAAAGCTGTGCAATATGTTCATTATATAGCCCAATGCAGCCATTGGAAGACTTCCGGCCAATCTTTCGCGTGTCATGAGTGCCGTGGATACGGTAATACTTCCAGCTTAGGTACAATGCATGCGATCCCAACGGATTGTCCGGGCCTGGGGGAACATAACTCGGCCACTCTGGGTTTCGCTTGCGCATATTCGGTGTAGGTGCCCAAGACGGGCCCTCAACTTTACGCACAACTTGAGTACGTCCACGGCGTGTCAAATCGTCGGAAAGCGGCACCGATGAAGGAAATAATTTATAGGTTGTTTCATCGGCAGACCAATAATGCAAAGCACGGCTATCTATATCGACCAGAATCGCCCCGTTTTTGAGATTGTCGAAATACGGTTGCCAATTTTTCGCCCGAAAGGCCGAAATATTTCGGCGTACAGGCGGTTCGGGCTCGGGTGGCGGGCGTAGCGGATCATATGCGGGTTCAGCATCTGGGTCCGTCACCTGCGACAGTGCCGGGGTTGCAAGCAATGCTGCAGTGCCGGTTAAAAAATTCCGCCGGGACGGAAATTGAAATGATTTGGAAGACATGGTCGTCACTACCTGCTCTGTATAGAAGCTATCGGCGCATAATATGGCGTGAATGCCTCAGTCGCAAATCAAACACGCGTCACTATCGGCATTTTGATGTCACTGCATTTGCGCCAATGCCACAGTAAGGCTAAGTGCTGTACCTAGGTATTAGACTAAGGTGCAAAATGAAGCGTGTATTATTGATAATTGCGGCAACCGTGCTGACACTAACGGCTGCATGTACCCCTTCCCCAAATGGCGGTTCAGGTGGCAAAGCGTATCGCATCCGTAACGCAGACAAAGTTCAATTTCGTATGCTCGATTCGGTAAATGCGCTCAGGCAGGCTTCGGGCTCTTCAGTCGTGCAATTGAACTCTCAACTGAACGCCGCTGCAGCCACCCACTCCCAAGATATGGCGGTACAGAACCGCCCTTGGCACTTTGGCTCGGACGGATCATCACCATTAGATCGCGTAGCCCGCACAGGTTATACAGGAACGTTGATGGGGGAAGCCATTTCAGAAACCTATGAAAGCGAAGTGGAAACCTTGGCAGCGTGGATGGAAGACACGGGTACACGCGCAGTGATCATGGACCCCAAAGCGGTCAACATGGGGTTCTCTTGGTTCCAAGAACAGAACGGCAAAATCTGGTGGACTTTGGTGATGGGTAACTAACTACCCAACTACAACTCCGAGATCAGAGGCGGCTCATAGCCGCCTTTGTTATTTCAGTGGCTCTGCTACGAGCGCAAGCTGATTACTGTGCCATCTTTGACCATAGAGAAAATCTCTTCAATCTCATCGTTGCTTACCGCAATACAGCCGGCGGTCCAGTCATCAACCCGTGCCGCACGTCTACGGGCCTTGGCGTCATTGGGTTGACCGTGAATGAATATCTCACCACCCGGTTTCTTACCAAGTGCATTTGCTTCAGAAACGTCCTGACTATTGGGATATGAAATTCCGATCGAAAGGTGGAAAGAGCTGTTAGGATTTCGACGATTGATCACATAGGTGCCTTCAGGAGTTTTCCCGTCTCCTTCGACCGTTTTTGCCCCAACCGGAGCGAAACCCAGATCAACTTTGTATTCGCGCAACACTTCTTCATTGTGAAGCAAATACATCTTACGGGCACCTTTGTTGACAACAATGCCGGTAACCTCGGGTCCCTGATAGCTTTGGAACCTACTTGTGGCACCACTGCATCCTGCCGAAGCCAAGATTGCTGCGGCACCCAAACCGAATGCTCTTCTGTCCATACTGCTCTATCTCGTTTCTTTTGATCTTTCTGCCAAAATACTTCTAAATAGTTCGTTAACCAAAATCACTTCTTTAGGATTTCTTCACTTTGCTGCGGCAACCGCTGCTCAATTGCCTCAAGTCTTGCGAGTACCTGATCCCGGTAAGCATCGGTTCGTTCAGTGTCTTCAACGCTATGCGCATCCTGCATCGAGTTCACGATCAAACCCACCAGCAAGTTCACAACTGCAAAAGTCGTGACCATGATGAATGGTACAAAGAACACCCACGCGTAGGGGAAGACCTCCATCACTGGGCGAACAATGCCCATGGACCAGCTTTCCAGTGTCATGATCTGGAACAGGGAATAGGCGCTATCCCCCAGGTTACCGAACCATTGGGGAAAAGCTTCGCCGAATAGCTTGGTGGATATCACTGAGCCAATGTAGAAAATAATCGCCATCAACAGGAAGACAGAGCCCATGCCCGGCAAGGCTGTGATGAAACCCTCGACCACACGACGCAGACTTGGAGCCACGGAAATAACACGCAAGACACGCAAGATTCGCAGAGCCCGCAGAACCGAAAGCCCCTGTGCTCCTGGAACCAAGGCAATGCCGACAATCAAAAAGTCGAACACGTTCCATCCGCTTAGGAAAAACCGATGCTTAGAAACTATCAACTTGGCCAGAATTTCGAGAACAAAGATCGATAAACAGATCTCGTCGATCAAATGAACAATCCCGCCAATCCGCGCCATGACATACGGCGAGGTTTCCAGCCCAAGAGTAACCGCATTGACCAAAATAACAGCCGTGATGAAGTGGCCAAAACGGGCAGCTTCCAAAACAGCCGACATACGTTGAATAAGAGGCATGATAATAATCCGGTTAAAGGCTCAAGCGGCTAGGGTGAAGGATGCAACCAGTTCGGTATGGGCTGACCAGCGGAACTGGTCAACAACCTGCACCCAGTTCAACTGATAACCTGCATCAACCAGTAACTTGGCGTCTCGGGCAAAGCTGATCGGATTGCAGGACACATAGGCGATGATCTTGGTGCGGGCCTTAATCAGTTCAGCTACCTGCGATTCGGCACCCGAGCGCGGTGGATCAATCACTGCGGCCTCGTAAAACGCGCCAAAAGGGTTCAGCTCGTCTGGCATCATCGGGCGGCGAAACAGGTCGCGCGCAACAGCTTTGACCACTTTCAGGCCCTTGGCCTGTCGCCATCCGGCTTCTAGCGCCTGAACCATCTCTGGATCACCTTCAACCGCCAGAATTTCCGCATCTTTGGCCAGAGGCAATGCAAAGGTACCGCATCCGGCGAACAGATCGACGATACGTTTTGATCCTTGAACGATTTCTTGCACGCCAGCAAGCAAGGCTGCCTCGCCATCTCGTGTGGCTTGCAGGAAGCTGCCCGGAGGTGGGCAAACCTTGGCCGGACCAAAGGTCTGGGTAGGTGGCTGGGTCATTGCGATCTGTTCGTCATCCCAAGTCAGACGGGTAATGCCCAGCTTTTCGACTGACTGGGCCAACTGCATACGCAACGGCCCATCCAGTGGTTTGCCGTTCATCACCAAAACATCCAGACCAATGTCCGACAGCGTTATGGTAACCGCCAATGGCGTTTTACGGCTGGCTCCGATCAGAGCCAGGTCCTCGGCCATTGGAATTGCTGCCAACAGATCCGGATGTAGAAGATGACAATCTGGGATCTGAGTAATTACGCCCGAAGCACGACCGTGAAACCCTGCCATCGCTCCCTTTTTGGTGCGCCGAACAGCCAGAGTGGCACGTCGACGCGATTGCGGAGGCGAAGTGTGGATTGGGCGAAACGTGGTTTCCAGCCGTTGAGCACTAAGCGCATTGCTTACGATGCCTTGCTTCCATTCAGCCACGAAACCATCGTCTGCGTGCTGCAGCTGACAGCCACCACAGGATTTGTAGTGCCGACACGGCGCCTGCACCCTGTGATCCGAGGGCGTTTCAATGCGAATGTCGCCCAGCGCGCTACCATCAACGACCCCTGTCACCACTTCACCCGGAAGGGTGCGCGGGGCAAACAATGGGCCTTCGGCGACTCCGTCGCCCTGGTGTCCGAGACGTGTGATGCTGGCGGTGGTTCTAGCTGATGTACTCATGGGCGTCCTGATACAGATACCCGAGCGCTTTGGCAAAACCCTTATTCAGCTGCTTCAGATTCTCTTTCCGTACGGATAAAGCCACCTGACTGACGGGCCCAGAACTGAGCATATAGCCCACCCTGCGCCAGCAGCTGTTCATGGCTACCGATTTCGGCAATCTGACCTTGTTCCATCACGATGATCCGGTCCATTTCACTAAGCGTTGATAACCGGTGGGCAATTGCCAGCACGGTTTTACCTTCCATCACCCGATGCAGCGCAGATTGGATGGCTGCCTCCACCTCAGAATCCAGCGCCGATGTTGCCTCGTCCAGCACCAGAATAGGCGCGTCTTTCAGAATGGCGCGAGCCAGAGCGATCCTCTGCCGCTGACCGCCAGATAGTTTCACACCACGCTCACCAAGGTGAGCATCATAGCCTTGTCGGCCACGCCCATCCTGTAACGTCCCGATGAAATCATCCGCTTCGGCTTGGCGTGCAGCTGCAATCAGCTCCTCCTCGGTTGCATCCGGCCGTCCATACAGGATGTTGTCCCGCGCTGAACGATTGAACATAGCAGTTTCCTGCGTGACCATGCCGATCTGACGCCGAAGCGAATCTTGCGTGACCTTGGCGATATCCTGACCATCGATCAAAATTCGCCCACTCTCGCCTTCGTAGAGCCGCATAAGGAGGGAAACCAGCGTCGACTTCCCTGCCCCAGACGCACCAACGATACCCAATTTTTCACCGGGTTGGATGGTCAAGGAAATTCCGTCTATCCCGCCAACATTCCGCCCATAAGCAAATCCAGTTTCCTCAAAAATGATCTCGCCGTTGGGCACACTCAGATCAACAGCTTCAGGTACATCCTCGACCCGGTTGCGGACGGTGAGTGTCTTCATTCCGTTTTCGATTTCACCAATGTTGGAATAAATACCCATCAGCGTGAAGCTGACCCAGCCCGTCATCTGCGCAATCCGGATCGATACAGCCCCAGCGGCAACGATGTTGCCTTCGGTAGCCTGCCCTGTTTGCCATAGCAGCAATGTTGAGCCGATCAGCAATACTGGCAACAAGCCTGCCAGTGTCATCAGACCAAATCGGAACCCGGCTGCTAGATAGCCAAAACTGAGCGCCTTGGTTCGAAAATCGGCCATGGCATCCTGCGCAGTCTTCTCCTCGTGATCTGAGTGAGCGAACAATTTGACTGTCTTGATATTAGTGATGGAATCAACAACTTGCCCCGTGACCATCGCCTTGGCACCAGCCCGCGTTCCGGCCCGGATGCGCACCCGAGGCAAGAACCAACTAATCATAGCGAAGTAACCGATCAACCAGACAAGAAAAATAGCCGTCACACGCAAATCGATTGCACCAAGCAAGGCCATCGCACCGATCATCGACGCCAAGGCAAAGGCCACGACGTTGATAACTTCGGAGGCGACAGACGTTACCGCGCTAGAGGTTTGCATCTGTTTCTGCGCGATGCGGCCTGCAAAGTCGTCGTCAAAGAAACTGACAGACTGCCCCAACGTCCATCGGTTAAGTCGGGACAGGACCATGGGATTCACGTTGGGTTGCACGATTATCGAATTCGACACTGCAGACAGGCTGAACAGGACAGGCCGAATAACTAAGAAAAACCCGATCGCCGAGGCAATCATGACGACATTTTGAGCTGAAAAGAACGCCTGCGGCCCGCTGGATACAGCGGTATCAATGACAAGACCCAGAATATAGGCGGTTCCTGCCTCCATCCCACCAGCCAAAGCCGAAAACAGCGCGGCCAGCAACAGCATCGGCCAAGCGCCAGTCAGACACCAGCGTAGAAAAGCCCACAAAGTCTGAGGTGGCGGGCCTACTGCCGGTCTAAATGCGTCGATCCAATTGCCAATGTTCATTCTGCAGCCTCAATATTCAGGAACCCGCCCGATTGCCGCGCCCAGAATTGGGCATACAACCCCTGAGCCTGTAGCAAATCAACATGCGAACCTTCTTCGACAATGCGGCCTTGGTCCAGCACTAGAATGCGGTCCATCTGTGCGATGGTGGACAGCCTATGTGCAATGGCAATGACCGTCTTGCCCTCCATCATGCCATATAGGGTCTGCTGGATGATGGCTTCAACCTCACTGTCGAGCGCACTTGTGGCCTCGTCCAGCAGCAAGATCGGCGCATCCTTGAGGATTACTCGAGCCAAAGTAACCCGCTGACGCTGCCCACCTGACAATTTCACACCGCGTTCACCCACATGGGCATCATAGCCGTTGCGCCCCTGCGGATCCTCCAGATCCATTATGAAATCATGCGCTTCAGCCTGTTTCGCCGCCTTGATCATCTGCTCCTCACTCGCGTCGGGGCGACCGTACAACAGATTGTCACGTACCGAGCGGTGCAACAGCGAACTGTCTTGCTGCACCATACCAATGTTGCCACGCAAACTATCCTGCGTAACCGCGCGGATATCCTGACCATCGATCAAAATTTGCCCAGCTTCGGTGTCATAGAACCGCAACAGCAGCTTGACCAAGGATGACTTCCCGGCCCCCGAACGCCCAATCAAGCCGATCTTCTCACCGGGCTGAATGGTCAGGTTCAGCTTGTCTAATCCACCAGAGTCGCGCCCATAGTGATGCGACAGGTTCTTGATCTCGATCTCGCCATCGTTCAGCAGTAAAGGTTCGGCATTGGCTGCATCGACCAGTTCAATCGGTTGAGCAATAGTCTCCATACCCTCGGCCACCACGCCAAGTTCCCGAAAGAACGAGTTTAGCGCCCACATGATCCAGCCGGTCATTGCATTCAAACGCAAAACCAATGTCGCCGCAGCGGCGATCACCCCTACCGAGGCCTGGCCAATCATCCACAGATAGATCGCCCAGCCAACAACACCAATGATCAGCAATCCATTGAGAGTTACAAGAACCACATCAACAACAGTAAAAATCCGCATTTCGGCCTGAACCGTATTCCGCGTCGTCTCAATGACTTTCTTAGAACTGGTCAGCTCCAAGTCGTGATGGGCAAACATTTTGACCGAGTGGATATTGGAATAGGCATCAACAACAAGACCCGTCACGGCAGAACGTGCGTCGGAGGAAGCCTTGGATGCAGGTCCAACCCGCTTGATCATCCAGCGAACCAAGAATCCATATAGAACAAACCAGATCAGCAGCGGTAGGATCAGACGAACATCAGCAAACATTAGCAAGATCGCGGCGCCAACCAAATAGGCCAGCGAATAGGAAATGGCGTCAAAAACTTGAAACACCACTTCAGCAGCAGCGGGTGGGGTTTGCATGATACGGTTGGCAATCCGGCCTGCAAAGTCATTTTCAAACCACCCCACCGACTGGCGGAGTACATGTTTGTGAGCCCGCCAACGGATCAGAGCGCCGATATTGGGTAGGATCGTATTGCTGAGCAACACCACATCCAACAATTGCAAGGCCGGGCGAATAAACAGAATGAACAGCGCGACCAAGATCAATTCAGTGCCGTAGTTGGCCCAAACCTGCTGTGGTCCCTCGCCAAAATAATCAATCATCCGACCCATGTAATAGATCAGGCCGATCTCAACCGCGGCAACCACCAGAGACATTAAGGCGGTCCAGATAAAGATACCTTTGAACGGGCGACAATAGTCGCGCATGAACGGCCACAGGCGCGTTGGCGGAGTATCCTGTTCAGGATAGTCGCAATACGGATCTACAAGATTTTCGAAGTAACGAAACATAACGGTGCTCCAGGTGAGCGAATAAAGGATGCAAATGCAGACAGAGGCGGCGCCGAAGCCCCCCGGTCAATACTCGGAAGGATATCGGCGTTAGTTGAGCCAGATCCCACGATACATATGCATTCCTCCGTCATATGACAGTTGTCGATGCGATATGCTTAGGGCAGATTTTTGGCTTTGTCACGCGCTTTGGTGGCGCTGTGGTTTAGTTTAGCTTGGAGAGTAACGTATCACGGTTGAGTGAAAATTCGGATGATATCCAGTCTGCCTCAAGCCGCTTGAGTGTTAGACCTAGGGCCTTGCCGGTAATTTCTGGCATCAAGTCTATTGCCGAAAGTGGGAATTTAGCCGAAGATCCCCGCGAGATATCAGTCTCTAAGTTGGGACTTAGGGGCTGTTCTAGCAATGCAGATCGCAGCAACAGAACATCGCGCGCCTGAATTTCGCCCAAGCGATATCCCAGCTCTGCGGCCCCTGTGGTTGCTACAGCTTGGTCGCGCAAAATAGTCCAATTGCTAGACTGCGCTTTACTTAGTCGAAGATGTTCACCCATTTCCGGTCCGCCCAGCGCCGCAAGACGACGGATCGGATCAGGTTTCAAACCAGCCTCAAGATGTATTAGCGGGGCCAGAGCGCGATCATCGGATCCCGGCAATAGTTCCAACAACACACCTGCCTGCCGCATCGCTGCTACTGCCGGTGCCGGATCATCAGCAGCCAGCAATTTCAACAATTCAGCTCCAACCCGTTCACGCGATAGCTGGCCCAAACCATCTAGGTTGGCGGCAATCGCAGCTAGGGCTTCGGGGTCAAACCCAGCCTCATGATCACCGTACCAAGCGTGAAACCGGAAGTATCGCAGCGAGCGTAGATAATCCTCGCGGATGCGGTTTTGAGCCGTGCCAATGAAACGCACACGTCGCGCATCCAGATCTGCCATGCCACCCAGCGGGTCCACCAGACTGCCGTCCGGACGGGCATAGATTGCATTCATCGTAAAATCTCGCCGCGCCGCGTCGTCGGCTATGTCATTCGAAAAAGCCACCATTGCGCGGCGGCCATCGGTGGCGACATCCTTGCGGAACGTTGTAATTTCAAACGGGATACCATCACAGATGACTGTAACAGTCCCATGATCAATCCCAGTTGGTATAACCTTTAACCCGGCCTGCTTTGCCAGATCTATCACCGTCTTGGGGTGGGCGTTTGTCGACAGGTCCAGGTCTGAGACAGGAACGCCCATCAGCGCATTGCGAACACATCCCCCGACAAAGTACAGCTGCGCTCCTTTTGCGGTGACTGCGTCGCAAACTGTTTGGGTGGCTGCGTCCTTTAGCCAGGATTGGTCGATCTGGGTCATCATTTCATTCGCACAGCTAACCCACGCAACATTCGCGCGGTGGCCCCCCAAATATAATAGGGACCAAACGGTACGGTATAGTAGTGCCTTTGCACCCCACGCCAACGCCGGGACTCTATTAGATAGTTATCCAAATTCAAAAGATGAGCGAGAGGTGTAGAGAACACCTCGTCCACTTCTCCCGGCTCAGGTTTTAGATGAAATTCATGTTTCAGCAGAGCGACAACAGGCGTGACCTGAAAGCCAGTTACGGTTTCATGGTCTGGTAGGTGACCAATTACCTCTGGCAAGTCACGTGGCAGACCAATTTCTTCCCAAGCTTCACGTAGGGCGGCATCAGTTACATCTTTATCGCCTTCGTCTTGCTTGCCACCGGGAAATGCAATCTGACCCGGATGATGCTTCAAAGCGGAGGACCGTTTGGTCAGGATCACCTGCGGCGTATTGCTGGTAACAGAAATGGCTACAAGAACGCCGGCAGGGCGCATTTTTCGTCCTGCCGGGAGCTTAAAGTCAGGGTTCAGATCAAAATCAGACGAGCCATCCCCAGAGTAATCTAAGGCCTCTCGTAGGGTTTCGATCAAATCAGGCACTCGGCGGATTCTCCGCGTCGAACCCAACCGTTTTCGGGTCAAGATCGTAATGCGCGCTGCAGAATTGGCAGTCCGCAGTGATTCGCCCCTTGTCAGTCGTCATCTTTTCAAGGTCTTTCGCCGAATAGATCGACAGGCTTTGACGCACGCGGTCTTCGGAACAGGTGCAGCCAAATTTGACTGCCTGGGGATCATATACCCTTGGCGCTTCTTCGTGGAACAGGCGCAACAGAATGTCTGTAGGTGGAACCGAAGGACCAATAAGTTCCAGATCTTCGACAGTATTCAGAAGTATATTGACCCGGTTCCAGTTCTCGCCCTCTTCACCATCAACCAGATCTGTGGCGGTCAAGTTCGCCCCGTCGCCTTCAGCTTGGGCAGCAAACGGTGACGCCTTGGGCATGCTCTGCAACATGATACCACCAGCCCGCCAATGTTCGGGATTTCCCGGTTCCGACGATTTGCCAAAGCTAAGATTGAACCGAGTCGGCAACTGTTCGGACTGGGCAAAATATGCCTCGGCACAGACAGAAATGGATTCACCATCTAGAGAGGTAATCCCTTGATAAGGCTTATTTCCGTCACCCTGATCGATCATGACTGCAAAGTATCCGTCGCCGACCTGATCAAACGGCGTTCCGTCGGTCAGTCTCTCTGCGTCATAACTGGCATAGGCACGAATTTGGGCCGGCTCGCCCTCAGCTTGGGGGGCATAATAGTCCGTAGCGATCATTCGCACCGGGCCTTTTGACTGAACCTGTAGTGACAGCTTCCAGCGCAGCTTGATCGTCTGCCCGATCAATGCGGTCAGCAACGCCATTTCGGCCACCAGTGCTTCGACCTGTGGCGGATAGTCATGTTGCTTGAGAATACCGTCAAGCACACCGTCAAGTCGCGCCACGCGGCCACGCATGTCGACGTTATCCAGTTGGAAGGGCAGGACTGTATCGTCCCAAGCGATTTTTGTTCCAAGAGTCATGGGGGTTTCCTTGTACGCCCAGGGTTGGCATATCGAGCGTATATAGGGTTATCACATTTGGATGAAAGGGGTCACTGCGTGATCAGACGATTTGGAGAGCCGCCACAGAATGGTCAACGCTATACTCGCCGACCCGGTGCCTATGCTCTGCTACCTAGAGATGGCCGGTTTTTGTTGACCTGCCAATATGACCCGGACCCGGATCTACAGTTGCCCGGCGGCGGCATCGATCCTGGAGAGTCACCAATTTCCGCGCTGCACCGTGAGGTTCATGAGGAAACGGGTTGGAATATAGCCACACCACGGAAATTGGGCGTGTTTCGTCGGTTTGTGTATATGCCAGAATATGATCTATGGGCCGAAAAGCTCTGCCATATTTTTGTAGCGCGACCGGTTTTGCAACTTGGCCCACCAAGGGAAAAGAACCACGAAGCTGTCTGGATGGATCAAGAAAAAGCTGCTGGTCTTCTTGGCAATCCTGGTGATCGCCATTTTGCTATGCAATTCACTATGCCAATGGCTAGTTACTAGATCAGACAACGGCGAAACCCCTTTCAAAGCAAGGGATCAAACGCCGTTGTATTCAAACACTGTAGCCGAAACATCGTCTTCTAAACCGTATTCGGACGACATGACCTGAGTAAGGTTCCAATACAAGTCATCCAAAAATTCCTGGCCACTATGCTTGGAATCGCATTTTTCAATGAGTTCCAACAACCCTTCTGGTTCAAGCATTTCGCCATTCTCTAGCCGTGCTTCGGTAAAGCCATCCGAGTAAAGAAGCAGCCGATCACCCGGTTCTAAGACGGTTTCCATCTGTGAATAAGGAATATCGGGGAGCAGCCCAACTGGCACCCCACCTTCACCGATAAATTCAGTTGTTCCGTCTTTTCTCAAAACCAATGGATGCGGGTGGCCGGCCTGAACCATTTTCAGCAAACCGCTTCGCAGGTCTACAGTGCAGTAGGCCATGGTAAAGTACTCTTCGATCCCGGTATCCGCTATCAGCCGAGCGTTTAGTAGGCTGGCCACCTCTTCAGGCTGGCGCAGCGCATAGAAACGATTGAAGCGTTTCTCCATTGCGACGTTCTGATCAAAGTGGGTCGAAGACAAATATCCGCCTAGACGGGCAGTCATCATGGCTGAGGTAATCCCGTGCCCGGAAACGTCGATTGAGTAGAAGCCCAAACGGTTTACCCCGGGAGAGAACATTCCAACAAGATCGCCGCCAATGTGACCACAAGGCTTTAGTAGCAAGCTAACGGAAGACGAACCGAAATCGCGCGACAGTTCAGGTACCAAAGATTGTTGGATTTTACGGGCCTGGACCAGATCTTTGTCAATCGCGTCATAGACCCGCTGCAATTCATCCAAAGTATCAGAAACAATGCGGTTTTTCTCTGACAGCTCACGCTGCATCCGCAAGATGCGTTCGCCGGCAGAGATTCGCGCGCGCAGCTCATCCGAACTGACAGGTTTGGTCAGGAAATCATCCGCGCCAGCATCCAGACCTTCGGCTATTTCGTTTTTTTCACTTTTTGAAGTCAGCAGGATAAAATAGCTGTAGCTTTCCTTAGATTTCTCGCGGAATTCCCGACAGAACTCTAAACCGTTCATGCCTGGCATCATCCAGTCACTCAGAATCAGATCAGGCGGATTTTGATTGCAGATTTCCATAGCCGCTTCACCGCTCTCGGCCTCGGTAACCTCAAATCCCCATTTCTTTAAAGACGCCACAAGAATGCGGCGCTGAAGCCGACTGTCGTCGACTACTAGAACTCTACGAATCGAACCATTGTCGACCTGTTCTTCGTCTTTAAATGTATTGTCTGCCAACACAGAATGGACCTCGTTAATCTCGGCGGATATGCGGTAACTGTCAACAATATCATACCTGCCGCTTAATAAGCTATGAACCTTACAATTTGACCTTTTTTCCCCTGTTCACCATACTTTTACATACTATTGCTATAATCAGTGAAATTAGCGTTATGTAACAGGAATTATTCCATGATTGACTGGCCAAGAGTGACAGAGTTGCGCGAAGAGGTCGGCGCAGAAGATTTTGGAGAAGTTATCGATTTATTCTTGGAAGAAGTTGAAGAAGTCATTGATAAACTCGCCAAAACAAACGACCGAACACAGCTGGAACAGGATTTGCACTTCCTCAAGGGCAGCGCATTGAGCCTTGGATTTCAAACTTTTTCTTCGCTATGTCAAGATGGAGAGCGGATGTCCTGTGAGGGCAAGGCCGCAACTGTTGATGTTCCTTCGATTATTGCTGAATATCAAGCTTCTAAGACGACTTTTATCAGTGAATTACCTACACGATTCTAAGCTCCGCTCAACCTGATTAAATCACGAACTGAGCCAGAGTTTCGTCGTTGGTAATATCAGTGTAAGTAAAGCCGGCTGCATCAAGCCGGGCGAACAGTTTTGGGAAATTTTCGGGCCGTTTGGTTTCAAGACCAATTAACACAGACCCGAAGTTTCTCGCTGACTTTTTCATGTATTCGAAACGGGCAATATCATCCTCTGGACCAAGAATTCCAAGGAATTCTTTCAATGCGCCGGGACGTTGTGGAAGGCGGAGCAGAAAGTACTTTTTCACTCCTGAGTAGCGTTGCGCGCGTTCTTTGACTTCGGGCAGTCGTTCAAAATCGAAATTGCCGCCTGAAGTAATACAAACCACTGTCTTCCCGCGTATCCACGATCGCACATCGCCCAGCGCCTCAACCGCCAATGCTCCGGCTGGCTCTAGTACAATTCCCTCAACATTCAGCATTTCGATCATCGTGGCGCAAATTCTATCCTCAGCGATACTCAGCACATCCGGCAAGGGTACATGCTGTAACAAGGCAAAGGGCATCACCCCGATCCGCCCGACCGCAGCACCATCAACAAAAGTATCTACATAATCCAGTGAAACTGGGTGCCCGGCAGCCAAAGCGGCCCGCAGACAGGCACCTCCCTCAGGTTCAACAAACAGGCAATGCACTCGGTCACCAAACCAGTTTGCCACGCCAGAGGACATTCCTCCTCCACCCACAGGTAAAATTACATGATCAGGTGTGCGGCCTAGTTGAGTCTCAACCTCTACCGCGATCGAACTTTGGCCTTCGATCACATCTGCATCGTCAAAAGGAGACAAAAAATGTCCGCCTTCGCGCTGGCACCACTCCTGCGCCGCCGAAAGAGTATCGTCAAAGTAGTCACCAACCAGATGGATCTCGACCTGATCACCGCCAAACATTCGGGTTTTCTGTATTTTTTGCTGAGGTGTTGTGACTGGCATAAAAATCACGCCCTTCACCCCCATATGGCTGCACATGTAGGCCACACCCTGAGCGTGATTGCCGGCACTCGCACAGACAAACAGGTCCTGATCTGGCTGCTTTCGCATGGCATTATAGGCGCCACGCAGCTTGTAGGACCGAACTGGGCTCAGATCTTCGCGCTTCAGATAGATCTCAGCGCCAAAGCGTTCGGAGAGATGGGCGTTCCGCTGCAACGGTGTTGCAGGGAACACGTCGCGCATGGCAGCTTCGGCGGCGCGGGCCTGTGTCTGGAAATCAATCATATCTTATTGAGTGGCCTATGCACGCCCCCATGGCAAGGGGCAGGCACGAAAGCTAGCATAAGAATACCCGTTGTAATCAGCCGATTTCACGACCTTCAACGTAGTGACCGTAAAAAGTGGTCAGAATGCTGACATTCACCAGTGACATCACCAGTGCAGCGAACAGCTGAAATGCGATGCCAAGTGGTGGGAAAACCATCATCGACAGGCCGCTCACGACCTGAAGGAGAATTTGCGCCAGAAAAATAACAACCATCAGTACCAGAATAGTCCCCGACGACCCTCTCGTCGCTTCCCATGCCTGACCAATCGTCAATGGCCTGCCAATAGCGGCAGCGGGTAGAATAGCAACCAGCCGATAGATTAGAACAACCATAAAGAGAACTGTTCCCAGCACGCCGATAATGGCCAGCGGGCCTAGAAGAAAGGTCAAGATCATCGCAGGGATCCACAGTAGCATGACGATAATTCCAATCATTATGCCCCGGCCGGCATAGGCCAGAATTCGGTCAAAACGAAATTCGGGGACCCAGCCGTTGGGATATTCTTCAAGCAGAATAAACCGGTGCCAGGATACGAAAATCCACAACTCCATTATGAAGAAGACTAGGATAGACAGAGAAAAAGTTAGGAAAAACGCACCCACCCCATCTTCTTGAAACATCTGTTCCATAGCTGCTTCGTCAGTCATGGTGTCCATCGACAGCCCAGAAGTCATTACCAATGCTGCAATCAGTACAAACCCAATCAACACAGGCACTAATGCAACTCTCATCGCCTCGGACAGGTTGCGGGTCACCATGCCAACCGAATGCGAAAAAATGCTCCAACCCTTCATAATTCGTCCTTCCAAATCTCATACTAAATCTGCTGTGGACCCTAGACTGCGCAAGTCAGCTCGAAAACCCCGGAAATCCTTGCCCTCGACTGCGAAAACCGCTATCGGCCAATCGTTCTGCTGAAGAGGGAAAATCCATGTCCGCGCCTAAAAAAGTTGTTCTGGCCTATTCCGGTGGCCTTGATACCTCAATCATCCTGAAATGGCTGCAGACCGAGTACGGCTGTGAGGTAGTTACCTTTACCGCCGATCTGGGTCAGGGTGAGGAGCTGGAACCAGCCCGAGCCAAGGCGGAACTTTTGGGAATTGCCCCAGAAAATATCTATATCGAAGACGTACGCGAAGAATTTGTTCGCGATTTTGTCTTCCCAATGTTCCGCGCCAACGCGGTATACGAAGGCCTGTATTTACTGGGTACTTCGATCGCACGCCCGCTGATCTCCAAGCGTCTTGTTGAGATCGCCGAAGCGACTGGCGCCGACGCCGTTGCACACGGTGCGACTGGTAAAGGCAATGACCAGGTTCGTTTCGAGCTTGCCGCTTATGCGCTGAACCCCGACATCAAGGTGATCGCACCTTGGCGTGAATGGGATTTGACCTCGCGTACTCGTTTGCTGGAGTTCGCCGAACAGCATCAAATTCCGGTTGCCAAAGATAAACGTGGCGAGGCCCCCTTCTCGGTTGATGCCAACCTGCTGCACACATCTTCCGAAGGTAAAGTTCTGGAAGATCCCGCTGTTGCTGCACCGGACTATGTGTACCAGCGAACTGTACACCCCGAAGATGCGCCAAACGAACCTGAGTTCATCGAAGTTGGCTTTGAAAAAGGCGACGCAGTTAGCATCAATGGCGAAGCGATGTCACCTGCGACCATTCTGACCAAGCTAAACGAGTACGGCGGCAAGCACGGCTGTGGTCGTCTGGATCTGGTAGAGGGTCGCTTTGTTGGCATGAAATCCCGAGGTATCTACGAAACTCCGGGTGGCACACTGCTACTGGAAGCACACCGTGGTATCGAGTCGATCACAATGGATCGCGGCGCGATGCATTTGAAAGACGAGCTGATGCCAAAGTACGCCGAGCTGGTTTACAACGGTTTCTGGTACTCACCCGAGCGGGAAATGCTACAGGCTGCGATCGACGCCAGCCAGGAGCACGTCACCGGTACTGTACGTCTGAAGCTGTACAAAGGTTCTGCCACCTGTGTAGGCCGTTGGTCCGAGCATTCGCTGTATTCTGAAGAGCACGTGACGTTCGAAGATGACGCCGGCGCATATGATCAGAAAGATGCCGCTGGATTTATCCAATTGCAGGCCCTACGCTTAAAGCTGATTGCGATGCGGAACAAACGGGTCAAGTAATGGAAGAAGACGACTTCTCTGATGAATTAGAGATGTTTATCGAGGCTCAGGACACCGTCTGGAACGATGTCTTGGCCGAGATGAAAGCAGGTCAAAAGGCAAGCCACTGGATGTGGTTTGTCTTTCCCCAACTCGCTGAATTGGGGAAATCCCATATGGCTCAGCTTTACGGGATCGAGGATCTGAGTGAGGCGACTGCCTATTTGGCCCACCCTGAGCTGAACCGTCGATTGATTGAAGTTAGTCGTTTGGTTCTGTCACACACAGACAGCGACGCAGAGCAAATATTTGGCGCTACAGACGCAAAGAAATTGCGCTCTTCCATGACACTGTTTGCGGCTGTGCCCGGTGCAGCGTCAGAGTTTGTACAGGTTCTTGAGGCTTTTTATGATGGCGAGTTTTGCCCGCTAACGGTCAAGACACTTTCTGGGGTCTGATTTTCAAGCTTCACCTTTGGTCAGCATTGCCCAATTTCCCTTTCCGATTTAGCGCTAGCTCGGGCAGGGAGAAAAATATGACACTTCAAGACATCGCAGACCAAATTCAAACAGGGTTGAATGGTACCCATTTTGATGGATCTCTGAAATTCGACTGTGGCGATGATGGCGCCATTGTATTGGCCGAAAACAAGGCCAGCACCATGGAGCAGGACACCGACTGCACCATCCGCCTGTCACAGGATAATCTGGTTAAATTGCTAACCGGAAAGCTAAACCCAATGACAGGGGTAATGATGGGCAAGCTTAAAATTTCGGGCGATATGTCAGTTGCTATGAAGCTCGGGAAGCTTTTGGGCTGAACCCTACCCCATCTTTCGGCATTTCTAGCGGTAAAGCGCATGAGGGTGTTGAAACGGCGCTCTGTATTCGTGACCACCGGTTAAAACAGTAAACTTCACTCACCAGGTCGTGACATTTGGTTTCACCCTATTGAGCTCAGATTTTCCGCCAGTCAGGGTTAGCCAAAAGGAGACCGTGATGCGTATTTCTGACAATCTGAGGCTCTTAGTATTGGCCGTTTTGGTGCTAGGCGCGGGTGTTATGCGGGTGCATCAAGCCCATGCGCAACAACCAGAGGTGCTGGTTGTGGCTGGTGGGTGTTTTTGGTGCGTTGAAAGTGATTTTGAATCGGTGGCCGGGGTAAGTGCCGCCATTTCAGGCTATACGGGTGGTGTCAGTGAAAACCCATCTTACAAGCAGGTAAGCAAAGGCGGAACCGGCCATTATGAGGCGGTGCAGATCTTCTTTGATCCGGAAACGGTCAGTCGGAAAACATTGGTAGAGATGTTTTTTAGATCGGTGGATCCTACTGATGCGGGGGGGCAGTTTTGTGACCGAGGTGAGAGTTACCGAACGGCAGTTTTTGTCTCTAACGCAGAGGAATTGGCTCTTGTTGAGCAAATTAAGACTGAGGCGCAGGCCGATTTGGGACAGGCGATTGTAACGCCGGTTTTACAGGCCGCACAGTTTCATCCAGCCGAGGCGTATCATCAAGATTACTACAAAGGCCGTAGTCTGGTATTCACCAGATTTGGTCCAAAGCGTCAGTCAGAAGCGTACAAGCGTTATCGGTTAGCCTGCGGCCGTGATGCACGAGTGTCGCAGCTGTGGGGGGATGCCGCCCCGTTTGCTAAGGAGCATTAATGAGGCAAAGGGGGCCAGCCCCCTTTGAACCCCCGGGATATTTTTGGCCAGGCGAATAGGAGTTTCAGTGCTTAAAAACTGGCCTCTTGTACCTCCTTCAGGTCTGGGATCACATCTGCTGTGCCAGGTCGCGTCACCATCAGGGCAGCAGCACGGGCAGCCAGGGCCATTGCTTGGGGCATCGGTAAACTCCGGTCGAGACCAGAAAGGACGTAGCCGGTAAACGTGTCGCCGGCCCCTGTTGTGTCAACGGCCGTTACCCTATGTGCAGGAAAGTCCTGTATTTCCCCAGTTTCAGCGCAGAAGTGACGCGCGCCTTTGGCTCCGAGTGTGATAATCACATCTGCAATGCCCAACTCCATCGGGGTTTTTCCAGTTGCTTGCTGAAGTTGTTGGGCTTCTACCTCATTCAGGAATAGAAGATCCAGAAATGGTAAAACCGACTGCACAGCTGTAGCATCAAAGGGTGCAGCAGCATAACAGACACGTAAACCCAAATCACGGCCCATTTTTGCAGCCTCAGCCTGCATATTGGTTTCATTCTGTATAATCAGAATATCGCCGGATTCGGCCTGTGTTAGAGCCTGTCCAAGTTGATCAGTGGATATTTCTCGGTTGGCGCCAGGAAACAGAATGATCTGATTTTCAGCCTGACGGTCCACTGCAATGATGGCATGGCCGGTTGGGGTATCGGTTTCGGCGATGTGACGTGTGTCGACACCGTATTCCGTCAGCCGGTCTACTGCCCAAACTCCATCTGCTCCGACTGCACCGATATGGCAGACGTGGGACCCAGCTCGCGCTGCAGCAACAGACATGTTGGCACCCTTGCCACCCAGAAATTGCTGCAGATCCGTCGCCGCGAGGGTTTCCCCTGGCGCAGGTAAATGCGGCAAGGCGTAAACCATGTCTGCGTTGATCGAACCTAAATTCCAAATTGCCATAGTATTTTACCCGATATCGCAGGCAGCCAACACTGCCATGTTGAGAATGTCATTGGCGGTTGAGTTGGTTGCACAGATCTGGATCGACTTGTCCACCCCGCTCAGGATCGGGCCAACTACCGTTGCGCCACCCATTTCCTGCATCAATTTGACCGAGATCGAGGCCGAATGGCGAGCAGGTACGATCAAGATATTGGCGGGGCCAGTCAATCGTGAGAAAGGATAGGCCTCTTGAGCTGAAGCATTCAGCGCAACGTCGACTGTCATTTCTCCTTCGAACTCAAAATTTACACCGCGCTGTTCCAGAACTGCCGGGGCCAAGTGCATTTTCTCAGCCCGTTCAGAAACGGGATAGCCAAAAGTGGAGAAGCTGACAAATGCAACGCGGGGGTCCAGGCCCATGTGACTGGCGACTCCAGCGGCGCGCTCTGCAATATTGGCTAGGTCATTTTCATCAGGCCATTCGTGCACCAAGGTATCGCCGATCAAAACGATCCGGCCCTTGTGCAACAACGCTGTCACTCCCGCTGCTCCTTGTGCGGCATCGGCATCAAAAACATGATTGACCTGATCCAACACATGCGCAGATTTGCGGGTTGCGCCGGTCACCAGGCCATCACCATGGCCGTGGGCCAGCATCAACGAAGAGAACACATGACGGTCACGGGCTGCTAGACGGTGTACGTCTTTGAGATCAAACCCTTTACGCTGCAGACGAGAATAGAGGAAATCCTTGTACGTATCCAAATGCGGAGTATTGGCTGCGTTTACGACCTCCAACTCGCTCACTGCATCAGCGAGACCGGCCTCTTCCAATTTTCTTTTCACATCATCTTCACGGCCAACCACCAGCGATTTACCAAATCCGGAGCGTTGGTAGGTGACAGCGGCACGCAGCACGCGTGGGTCGTCACCCTCGGCAAAAATCATCTGACTTTGGGCTGTACGCGCGCGCGCATTCAGGCCACGTAGAATCGACGCCGTAGGATCCATCCTGCCCTTCAGGTTTAGCTCGTAGGCCTCCATGTCGATAATCGGGCGGCGGGCAACACCGGTATCCATACCAGCCTTGGCAACCGCAACCGGGATTTGGTGAATCAATCGAGGATCAAACGGGGTCGGAATAATGTAATCACGGCCAAAGGTCAGTGTCTTGCCATAAGCGAGCGCTACTTCGTCTGGCACATCTTCACGAGCCAAGGCAGCCAGCGCATGGGCGCAGGCAATTTTCATCTCATCATTGATCGCACGGGCATGGATATCCAGCGCACCGCGGAACAGATAAGGGAAACCTAATACGTTATTGACCTGATTGGGGTAATCTGACCGCCCGGTCGCAACGATTGCGTCCTCGCGGACCTCATGCGCCTCTTCTGGAGTGATTTCCGGATCCGGGTTTGCCATCGCAAAGATCACCGGGTTAGGTGCCATAGCCCGCACCATATCCTGAGTAACCGCGCCTTTGGCCGAAACACCTAGAAACACATCAGCGCCATCCATCGCTTCTTCGAGTGTTCGAAGATCGGTGGGAACAGCATGCGCCGATTTCCACTGGTTCATACCTGCGGTGCGACCCTGATAAATCACCCCTTTAGTGTCACACACGATGCAATTGTCGTGCCGCGCGCCCATAGATTTGAGCAACTCAATACAAGCAATGCCAGCGGCCCCTGCCCCGTTGAGAACGATTTTCACGTCCTCGATCTTCTTACCCGAGATATGCAGCGCATTAATCAGTCCGGCGGCGCAGATCACAGCTGTGCCATGCTGGTCGTCATGGAACACCGGAATGTCCATTTCTTCCTTTAGGCGCTGTTCGATGATAAAGCACTCTGGCGCCTTAATATCTTCTAGGTTGATACCACCAAAGGTTGGCCCCATCAGCTTGACCGCGTTGATAAACGCCTCTGGGTCTTCGGTATCCAACTCGATATCGATCGAATTCACGTCAGCAAAGCGTTTGAACAAAACCGCCTTGCCCTCCATCACTGGCTTTGAGCCAAGCGCGCCCAAGTTGCCCAGCCCCAGCACCGCAGTACCGTTAGAAATCACCGCAACTAGGTTACCTTTGTTGGTGTAGTCGTATGCAAGCGCCGGATTTTCCGCAATTGCCTCACATGGCACTGCTACTCCGGGTGAGTAAGCCAGTGAAAGGTCACGTTGCGTGGTCATCGGCACAGTCGCCGAGATCTCGAACTTGCCGGGGGTTGGTTCTAGGTGAAAGGCCAAAGCCTCTTCGTTTGTTATTTTTGCTTTGGGCATGGGCTGGGAAATTCCTCTGACTATCCCAAGCGTCATAACCTAGCCTGCAGACCTTCTCAACGGAGTTTGACGAAATTTTCTTGCGCGCATAGAGGTAAGTCGAGAAATGAAATTACTTAACAGGTATTATGGTGGTGATTTGACAAGATATTGAAACTAGGTCGTTAATGGCAAAAATACCTAGGTTGGTGACGCCACTCTATACCTCAGGGTTCACTTTTTTAGTTTCACATCTTTTCATCAAGTCCTTCAAAGAAGCATTGAAACCATTATAAGCCGTTCTTCCAGCCTGTACCGTTGCCCGCTATTAGACCTTCTGTTGACTTGTTTCTGCTTTTCCCCGCCACAGCAGCTTTGTAAAGTCGCGCGTACCGCAACCCTTCCGACAAACCGGAGATCGTCCCTTGGCCACAGTCACGCCTATGATGGCACAATATCTTGACATCAAGGCGCAGTATCCTGACGCGCTGCTGTTCTACCGAATGGGTGACTTCTACGAAATGTTCTTTGATGATGCCGTGAATGCGGCGGAGGCATTGGACATCGCGCTCACCAAACGCGGCAAACACAACGGTGATGATATCCCGATGTGTGGTGTGCCGTTTCACGCAGCCGAGGGATATCTGCTAACGCTGATCCGCAAAGGCTTCCGCGTCGCGGTGGGTGAACAGCTAGAAACACCAGCTGAAGCCAAAAAACGCGGCAGCAAGTCGGTGGTAAAGCGCGATGTTGTGCGTCTGGTAACGCCGGGCACCTTGACCGAGGACTCTCTGCTTGAGGCGCGGCGGCATAATTTCCTAGTTTCTTATGCCGAGTTACGCGATCAGGCTGCGCTGGCCTGGGCGGATATTTCAACCGGTGCGTTTCACGTGATGCCAGTCGCGCGGGTCCGTCTATCTCCTGAACTGGCCCGATTGGGCCCATCCGAGCTGATCGTCGCCGATGGCCCTGCCTATGATCACATCCGGCCCTTGGCAGACGAGTACAAAATCCCCCTGACACCGCTAGGCAAAGCCAGTTTTGACAGCACTGCCGCCGAAAAACGCATTTGTTCGTTGTTCAAGGTCAGCGCTTTGGATGGATTCGGAACATTTACGCGCGCCGAAGTCTCGGCAATGGGCGCGTTGATCGACTATTTGGAAATCACCCAAAAGGGCAAACTACCGCTTTTACAGGTGCCCGAACAAGAAGCCGAAGATCGGGTCATGCAGATCGATGCAGCCACTCGGCGCAATTTGGAACTCACACGGTCGTTGTCTGGTGGTCGTTCTGGGTCCTTGTTGTCGGTTGTGGATCGCACTGTCACTCCTGGTGGTGGTCGCTTACTAGAACAACGCCTATCCAGCCCATCGCGTAATCTTGCCGTAATCCATACCCGGTTGGCTGCATTGGATTTTATCGTCGACCAGAGGCAACTGGCAGAGCAATTGCGAAATGCTCTGCGACAAAGTCCGGATTTGGATCGCGCACTATCAAGGCTGGCGCTGGACCGGGGCGGTCCACGTGATCTGGCCGCAATTCGTAATGGCCTGACCCAGGCTGAAACCATCGCCTCTCTGTGTCAGGAATTGAACCTACCTGAACTAATCGTCGGCGCTATCGGCAGTCTACAGGGGTTTGACGACCTACTAGAAGTCCTGGATGCATCGTTAATCGCCGAGCCTCCACTATTGGCCCGTGATGGCGGTTTTATTGCACCCGGCTACGATGACGAATTGGATCAGGCCAGAACCCTGCGAGACGAAGGCCGGTCGGTCATTGCTGCGATGCAAAAGCAATATGCGGAACATACCGGCATCACGTCATTGAAAATCAAGCACAACAATGTGCTGGGATATTTCATCGAAACCACCGCAACGCACGCAGACAAAATGTTGTCCGCGCCATTGTCCGAAAGCTATATCCACCGCCAAACCACCGCCAATCAGGTTAGGTTCACTACAGTAGAGCTAAGTGAGATAGAAACCAAAATCCTGAATGCCGGAAACCAGGCGTTAGAGATCGAAAAACGGCTCTATTCCGCGATTTCTGACACTATTTTGGGTATTTCCGCACCCCTGAACAGTGCCGCACGTGGACTGGCGGAGTTGGATTTGTTGACCAGTTTTGCTGATTTGGCGACAGGTGAGAACTGGAGCCGCCCGCATGTTGACCAAAGCCGGGCATTCGAAGTTTCTGGCGGACGACATCCGGTTGTTGAACAGGCACTGCGCCAACAAGGCGGTGATGTTTTCATTGCAAACGACTGTAATCTAAGCGCCTCTGACGGTGCGGCCATCTGGCTGCTAACTGGTCCAAACATGGCTGGTAAATCCACCTTCCTGCGGCAGAACGCACTAATCGCTTTGCTGGCTCAAATCGGCAGTTATGTACCAGCAGACAAGGCCCATATCGGTGTCGTCAGTCAGCTTTTCAGCCGCGTTGGGGCGTCTGATGATCTGGCGCGCGGTCGATCCACTTTCATGGTTGAAATGGTCGAGACCGCCGCCATTTTGAACCAAGCCGATGATCGTGCACTGGTTATCTTGGACGAAATTGGCCGCGGCACAGCCACATATGATGGTCTGTCAATTGCATGGGCCACATTGGAACATCTGCACGAGACCAACCAATCGCGCGCCTTGTTCGCGACGCATTACCACGAACTAACCCAACTTGCTGCTTCACTGGCGGGTGTTGACAACGCTACGGTCACTGTCAAAGAATGGGAAAACGAAATAATTTTCCTCCACGAAGTCCGCAAAGGCGCGGCAGATCGCTCGTACGGTGTGCAAGTTGCCCAGCTAGCAGGTCTTCCGACAACTGTGGTCGCGCGCGCTCGGAATGTTTTGGATATGCTGGAACAATCGAACCGGGATGGATCTGGGTCAAAAATCCAAATTGACGATCTGCCCCTATTTGCCGCCGCACCGCCACCGCAGCCGACCGCTCCCAAGGGACCGTCACCTCTTGAAACATTGCTGGACACTATTCACCCTGACGATCTGTCTCCACGTGAAGCGCTCGAAGTGCTCTACCGGCTGAAAGAGGCTGGTAACTAAAGAAAGGGCGGATCTTTTAGGATCCGCCCTTTCTTCTTGTCCTAAATACCTCTGCCGGAGGCCCGTACCGTTCCTTGGAATGGTACGTCTTTTAGCCGGCTGGTGTCGACGACACGCCAACCTGAGCGGGGCGCAGCAAGCGGTCATGCAACATAAAGCCTTCGGCTGCGACTTGGATGATGTCGCCTGCACGAGTGCCTGGTACCGGTGCTTCAAACATCGCTTCATGCATCTGAGGATCGAACCGATCACCAATTTGCGGTGCAATATTCTGAACACCGTGCTTACTGAACACGTCCAACAGTGCGCGCATGGTCAACTCGATACCTTCGATTAGCGCAGCGGATCCTGCCTTCTGCTCATCAGTTATCGAATCCAGCGCCCGCTTCATGTTATCGTAAACCGGCAGCATATCGCGGGCTAGTTTTGAGCCACCATATTGCTCGGCGTCGCGGCGAGCCCGGTCGCCACGCTTACGCGAATTCTCAGCATCAGCCAGCGCACGCATGAACCGGTCTTTCAACTGATCCCGTTCCGCCCGAAGCTGTTCCAGCTCCAGAGCTTCGTCATCAATCTCAGCGAACTCCTCAGCCAACTCTTCCGCCTCAGCGGTATCAATGTCGTCCAGGAAATCTTCGTTTTTGGGCTCTGCCATGTTTCACCTCTAACTCCGGTCGGAAATCAGTTTTCCGACCAGCTGCGCCGTGTAGTCCACAATCGGCACAATCCGTCCGTAGTTCAGCCGAGTGGGGCCAATCACCCCAACCGCGCCAATGATCTTTCGATCCGAGTTCATATAGGGAGACACCACCAAAGAGGAACCCGAAAGTGAAAAAAGTTTGTTCTCAGAGCCAATAAAAATGCGCACTCCGTCGCCGTCTTCGGTCAGTTGCAGAAATTCGGCTATATCCCGCTTACGTTCAAGGTCATCAAACAGACTTCGGATACGGTCTAGCCCCTCATCCTGATCGCCACTTTCCAAAAGATTCGCACGTCCGCGCACGATCAAACGCGCCGAGTCTTCGCCTTCATCCTGCCAAAGCGCCAAACCACTTTCGACCATATCCTGCGACAACAGGTCAATCTCTTGCCGGCGGCTAGCTATCTCTGTTTGGATCACACCACGCAACTGCGACAGTGTCTTACCTTCGATCAGTGCATTCAGGAAATTAGCTGCCTCGCGCATCGAACTGGGTGTTTGTCCCGGCGGCGGAGTAAACACACGGTTTTCAACTTGGCCATCCGAGAAGACCAAAACCACCAATGCACGATCCTGTGCTAGCGAAACAAACTCTATATGACGAATTTCTGCTTCATGCTTGGGTGTTAGGACCAATGATGCGCCTTGGGTGACACCGGACAAGGCCGAGCCGACACGATCCAACATGCCGCCAACATCGGCAGAATTCCCACCTAGAGTCGCATCAATTTTCTGCCGATCCTGAGACTTAACGTCCTCAATTTCAAGAAACCCATCAACAAACATCCGCAGACCAAGCTGTGTAGGCACCCGGCCGGCGCTGATGTGCGGGCTGTCAAGCAAACCCAGATGTTCCAGATCCTGCATAACATTCCTGATTGTTGCGGCGCTGACTTGTTCGCTCAGGCTGCGGGCCAAGGTGCGACTACCAACTGGATCTCCGCTATCCATATAGGTTTCAACCACAGCCCGGAATACTTCACGGGAGCGGTCATTCATGTCCTTCAGGATATTGCTGGAGTCGTTCATTTCATTCCTGCATGTCGTCTGCCCGCTGTATAGGACAATTAGCGCCTATCTGCCATTAAAGAGGCTGGTAGCAAAAGGTCAATCAGGCTTGCATCACAAGGGCGTCGAAGGCTATCCCGAAGTCAACCAACAAAGGATATCCCATGCGACCCTCCGGACGAGAATTGAACCAAATGCGCACCGTCTCAATCGAGACTGGTTTCACCAAACACGCCGAAGGCTCTTGCCTGATTAAAATGGGCGAAACACATGTTTTGTGTACTGCTTCAATCGAACCGCGGGTTCCTTCGTTCATCAAAGGTTCAGGCCTGGGTTGGGTCACTGCTGAATACGGTATGCTGCCCCGTGCTACCAACACCCGGATGCGCCGGGAGGCTGCGGCCGGCAAGCAGGGTGGTCGCACTGTTGAAATCCAGCGCCTGATCGGTCGTGCGCTACGCGCCGGCGTTGATCGGGTTGCATTGGGTGAGCGTCAAATAACAGTCGATTGCGATGTCCTGCAGGCTGATGGCGGCACCCGCTGCGCGTCGATCACAGGTGGCTGGGTTGCGCTGCGTCTGGCAGTGAACAAGCTGATGAAGGCCGGCGACATTAAGATGGACCCTTTAGTTGATCCTGTTGCCGCCATTTCTTGTGGTATCTATGCCGGCCAGACTGTGTTGGATTTGGACTATCCAGAAGACTCTGAAGCTGGCGTCGACGGTAACTTTATCATGACCGGATCTGGCAAACTGATCGAAGTTCAGATGTCTGCCGAAGGGTCTGTCTTTTCTCGTGATCAGATGAACCAACTGATGGACCTAGCTGAAAAGGGTACATCCGAACTGGCTAAGATGCAGAAGGCAGCTTGCGCATGATCCGTGCTTTCACCGGCGAGAAGCTAGTGCTCGCAACACACAACAAGGGTAAATTGGAGGAGATGAAACATCTCCTCGCCCCTTTTGGTGTCACTGTGGTTAGCGCCGGTGAGATGGGCCTTCCCGAACCTGAAGAAACCGAAGACACGTTTGTTGGCAATGCCCGGATCAAGGCCCACGCCGCCGCTACGGCGACTGGCCTGCCGGCCTTGTCCGACGATTCAGGCATCTCAATTGATGCCTTGAATGGCGCACCCGGCGTTTATACAGCTGATTGGGCAGAAACTGAGAATGGTCGTGACTTTATGATGGCGATGACCCGGTCACATAATGAGTTGGAAGCGGTAGACGCCCCCTACCCTCGTACTGCTCAATTTCGCTGTACCTTGGTTCTGGCATGGCCTGATGGCCACGACGACGTTTTCGAGGGTGTGATGCCTGGACAGTTGATCTGGCCCATTCGTGGTGAAAATGGGTTTGGTTATGACCCGATGTTTCAGCCCGACGGTTTAGATGTGACATGCGCCCAAATGTTGCCGGCAGACAAGCATAAGATAAGCCACCGTGGTCAAGCGGTCGCAAATTTCGTTCAGGCCTGTTTCGGTGGATGATTGGCGCAATGGGGGCTTTGGCCTGTACGTACATTGGCCATTTTGCCAGGCCAAATGCCCCTACTGCGATTTCAACAGCCACGTAACGGCCAATGTTGATCAGAAAAAATGGGTTAAGGCCTATGTCAGTGAACTAAAGAGACACGCACAATTGGTTCCAAACCGAGTGTTAAATGCAATTTTCTTTGGCGGTGGCACCCCTTCCCTTATGCAACCAGAAACTGTGGCGGCAGTGATCAACGCTGCTCGAGATATCTGGCCTTTTGCTAATGATATTGAAATCACGCTTGAAGCCAATCCTGGATCAGTAGAAGCCGGCCGCTTTGCGGGATATCGTGACGGCGGCGTAAATCGCATTTCCATGGGTATTCAGGCGCTGAACGATGAAGACCTACGCAGACTGGGCCGAATTCATTCCGTAGCGGAGGCCCAGGCGGCCTTTGAAGTAGCACGCAACTGCTTTGATCGTGTCAGTTTTGACCTGATTTACGCGCGCCAAGGTCAAACACTAAGCGACTGGAAGGCCGAGTTAAATCAAGCCCTTTCAATGGCCATTGACCACTTGTCACTTTACCAACTGACCATTGAAGAAGGTACAGCCTTTGGTGATCGCTATGCACGTGGGAGACTACGAGATCTGCCCACCGATGACAGCGCCGCAGACATGTATCAGGCAACACAGGATATCTGCGCAGATCACGGTATGCCCGCGTACGAGGTTTCAAACCACGCCCGACCTGGAGCCGAGTCCCGCCACAACCTAATTTATTGGCGTTACGGTGATTATATCGGGATAGGCCCTGGGGCCCATGGGAGGCTAACCTTGAAAGGTCAACGCTTTGCTACTGAATGCATACGAGCGCCTGGTGCCTGGTTGAAGGCCGTTTCCGAAGGCTCAGGCGATTGCGAGAACATTACCCTAGCCCCAGATGAGTATAGCGCAGAGCATCTAATGATGGGAATGCGCCTTGTCGAAGGCATAGACACCGACAGATATGCCCGGCTGGCAGGACATCCATTACCTCAAGACAAAGTGTGTGACCTAGTGAAGTTGGGTATGGTGGATCAGACTGGTCCAATATTGCGCGCAACTGATCAAGGTCGGGCCGTGTTGAATGCTGTACTACGTGAATTATTGGCGGATTGAGAATTAATGCGGTTTTTGTATGCTGGATTGGGACTTCTATTTGTGGCACTGGCCGTTGTTGGCGTAGTCCTCCCCCTACTCCCAACCGTCCCCTTTCTTTTACTTGCAGCGTTCTTCTTTGCGAACTCTTCCGAACGGCTTCACAACTGGATCTTGTCACACCCTCTTTTCGGCCCAATGATCCTAGATTGGAACGAACACCGCGCCATTCGAACAAGCGCAAAAAAGGCGGCAACCGTATCGATTGCCGCCGTATTCCTTTTATCGCTGGTTCTTGGTGCGCCTGAACATGTCCTGATTATTCAATCAGTCGTTCTAAGCTGCGTCCTAATCTTCATATGGACACGCCCTAGCGGCTAAGAACTCCACAAAGTTCATCAAGTTGATCCAAGTTTTCGTACGAAATAGTGACGGTTCCAGACTCGCCACCCGCCTTATGATCAATTGAAACCGCCATTCGAATGATCGCTGACAGGTCATTTTCCAACGCTCGCGTGTCAGCGTCCTTGTCATTCAGCTTTTTCGGAACCCGTTTCGCTCTTGGCGCGTCACCAGCCGCATCCTTTTTAACTAGACTTTCCGTTGCACGAACAGAAAGTCCACCTTTGACGATTTTCTTTGCCAATTCCGACGCATTGTCCGAAGTGATCAGAGCACGCGCGTGGCCCGCCGATAATTTACGTTCTTGAACAAGTATTTGCACATCATCAGGAAGATGGAGCAACCGGACCAAATTGGCGATATGACTGCGACTTTTGCCAAGCGCCTCGGCCATTTTTTCCTGTGTGTGTCCAAACTTTTCCATCAAAAGCTTGTAGCTCTGCGCCTCTTCGAGTGCGTTCAAGTCTGCCCGCTGAATGTTCTCAATCAGCGCGACTTCCATAACCTCAAGATCAGAATAATCACGGATAAGAACAGGTACTTCATGCAGTTGCGCAGCCTGCGACGCGCGCCAGCGGCGCTCACCCGCAACAATTTCATACATCCCGCCATCACGCGGACGTACGATCAGCGGCTGAAGAACGCCCTTTTCCTTAATCGAGGCCGTCAAATCATCCAGGTCGACCTGAACAAACTGACGCCGCGGCTGTTCGGGGTTTGCCACAACTTTTTCGATGGGTACGAATACTTCGACATTCCGAGTGGACTTCTCCGTCGAAGCCGTCGGCTCTAGGTTTACATCCGCCATAAGAGCGGACAATCCACGGCCAAGACCGCGTGGCTTACCTTTTTTATTCGACATAGTCCGTTCTCCCCTGCTTACGCTGCAAGTTTATGGTTTTTTTTGATCAACTCATCCGCCAATGACCGGTAAGCTTGCGCGCCCTGTGAGTTTGGGTCGTATTGTAGCACTGGAAGCGCATACGATGGAGCCTCACTCACTCTAACATTTCTGGGTATCTTCGTTTCAAACACCAAATCCCCCAGATTATCACGCGCATCTTGTTCTACTTGCTGTGACAGGTTGTTGCGTTTGTCATACATCGTCAACACTATACCTTCGATCCGTAAATCCGAATTTGCGGTCTGGCGAACATCTCGAATTGTCATCATCAACTGAGACACCCCTTCCAGAGCAAAAAACTCACTTTGCAACGGAATTAAAACCGAATTTGCGGCAATCATCGCATTCACGGTCAACAGGTTCAGTGATGGTGGGCAATCAATAAGAATGTAGTCCCATTCATATTCGTCCATAGCAGTTTGTCGAAGCGCGTCATACAGCAGAAAGCTCCGACGTTCATTGGCGATAAGTTCAATATCTGCTGAACTCAGATCGACGGTCGCTGGAACAATACAAAGATCCTCTATCTCAGTTGCTCGGATTACCTCATTTAGTGGCGATTCACCGATCAATAAATCATAGGTCGTCAGATTTCGATCTGTACTGTCAATTCCCAATCCTGTTGAGGCATTCCCTTGCGGATCCAGGTCAACTACTAGGACGCGTAGACCTGTTTCCACCAAAGCCGCAGCGAGATTGATGGTGGTTGTGGTCTTCCCCACTCCACCTTTCTGGTTAGCAATCGCGACTATGCGAGGCCCAGATGGGCGGGATAGATCAGGCAAGGGTGACTCCCTTTACTTTCAGAATGACGGCGTCGGGTTCAGTCAAACTTGTAATCGGTTCTGCATCAAAACGCCAATGTTGGCGTGCTGCTTCTAGCTCTTTTTTCCAGGTGACACCTTTTGGAAATAGCGCAACTCCGTCGACGTCTAGATGTCGATCAGCAAATCCTAACAAAGTATTAAGATCCGCCAAGGCTCGTGCTGACAGGACATCCGCCTTGTGCGGCTCCACTTTTTCAATACGGTCACTAATAACTTTAATTTTCACACCGCATTCGCGTGCTGCAGTACGTAGAAAGGCCGACTTACGTTGATCACTTTCAATTAAGGTCGTCGTCATACCCGAATTCTCATCAGCGGCCAAAATCCCAACTATTACCCCAGGAAACCCCCCTCCACTGCCGATATCAAGCCAGTGATTTACGGGTTGTACACTTCTGTAGACTTGGATTGAATCTATTATGTGGCGCATCCACAGGTCACCCAAACTAGAACGAGAGACTAGATTTATCTTTGGATTCCACTTACAGATTACTTGTTCAAAGACTTCAAGTCGATCTTGTGTTTCACGTGAAACATCAAGTTGGTTTAGTAGATCTTTGACACTCATGCCTTTTGTTCCTGAAGCCGATCACCACGTCTAAGACGTGCTAACAACAAGGCCAGTGCAGCGGGCGTCATTCCATCAATTCGTGCTGCCTGGGCCAAATCAACTGGTCCCGTCAATTTGAGTTTCGCCTGAAGCTCATTAGATAGACCGGAGATGGTGGAGTAATCCAAATCTGATGGGATTTTTAGGGCTTCATCTCTTTTCATAGCCGCAATTTCACGGTTCTGGCGGTCGATATAGTTCGCATACAGTGCGTCCCGCTCTACTTGACGTCTGATATCATCACCAAACTCACCTAATTCAGGAATAAGAGGCAACAGATCTTCAAAGGTCACTTCAGGAAATGCCAATATGTCCATTCCATTTCGACGATTTCCATCCTGACTAATCCGTATCCCAACTTCTCCAATCTGTTTTGGCGTATAGGAAGCTCCACTCAGTACATCCTGGGCTAGTCCCAGCCGTTCTGCTTTATTTGAATAAACAATACGCCTAGCTTCGCTGCAACAACCAAGTGACATAGCCAGAGGTGTTAGTCGCTGATCGGCGTTGTCCGCCCTAAGAGAAAGCCGGAACTCTGCTCTTGAAGTAAACATCCTATATGGTTCGGTAACACCATTGGTAGTCAGATCATCTATCATTACACCAATGTAACTATTCGAGCGCCCGAATATCACAGGTTCCTCATTCCGGCTGCGTAGGGCTGCATTCAGTCCCGCGACCAGTCCTTGCGCGGCTGCCTCTTCATACCCTGTCGTACCGTTGATTTGCCCTGCAAGGAATAATCCAGGAACTGATCGAACGGATAGATCCAAGGAAAGGGACCTAGGATCAACGTAATCGTATTCGATCGCATATCCAGGTTGCAGGATTTCAGCATTTTCCAAGCCAACAATCGAATGAACGTAGTCTAACTGCACGTCTTCAGGTAAGCTTGTAGAGATCCCGTTAGGATAAACTGTATGGCCAGTAGCGCTCTCTGGTTCCAAGAATATTTGATGAGAAGTTTTTTCAGCAAAACGGACCACTTTATCTTCGATCGAGGGGCAGTAACGGGGCCCAACGCCATCAATCTTACCACCATACATTGCGGATCGTGCTAGATTGTCACTAATGATCTGATGTGTTTTCTCGTTTGTATGTGTAATCCCGCATGCGACTTGAGGCGCTGAAATCTGCGTTGACAGAAATGAAAAAAGGGTAGGGGTCTCGTCTCCGGGTTGGCTCTCCAACCCAGACCAATTGATGGTGCGTCCATCCAGTCTTGGTGGAGTACCCGTTTTAAGACGGCCTAAGGGTAGATCAAAATTATCTAGTCGATTAGCCAGCGCTACAGAGGGTCGATCCCCCATACGGCCGCCTGGGCGCGCTTGGTCCCCAATGTGTATGACTCCTCGAAGGAAAGTACCTGACGTCAAGATCACTGAGGCACTGGGAAGTTCCATTCCGTCGGCTAAAAGAACTCCTGTAACGGAGTCACCTTTCATCAGAAAGTCGGTTACTTCCCCTTCAATTATATCGAGGTTATCTTGCGCCTCTGTCAATTTCAGCATCTCTGCACGATAGATCGTGCGATCTGCTTGCGCTCTTGGACCTTGAACTGCTGGTCCTTTACGTCGATTGAGAAGACGGAACTGTATTCCCGCCTTATCGGCTACGCGTCCCATAACCCCATCTAGCGCATCAATTTCCCGTACTAGATGCCCTTTGCCCAATCCACCAATAGCTGGGTTGCAAGACATTACCCCAATGTCTTTTTTCTTTAGTGTAACTAGGGCAGTTCTGGCACCCATTCTCGCCGACGCATGTGCGGCTTCGGTGCCGGCGTGTCCTCCACCGACAACGATTACATCATAGTTTGAATGTTTCACGTGAAACACTCCTTATTTCCCAAGGCAAAAACTCAAGAAAATCTCATCCAGAAGATTTTCAACATCAACGCGTCCTACCAGCATCTCAAGTGAACGAATTGCTGAGCGCATATCTTCGGCAGCAATTTCGTAAAACTCTGGGCCTCGCTGAAGAATATCTGTAGCGGAAGTAAGACTCAACAGGGCTGTCTTCATAGTATCCTGATGTCGTTGCCTGGTAGCAATCCCGACATTCGCTGATCGAGCCTTTAGGACGCTTGACACGTGAGACACCAACTGGTCGACACCATGGCCGGTAAGTCCTGAAATAGAATTTTCGGATTTCTGTCGCTCATCGGCCTTCGGTAACAATCTGATATCTCCGACCTGCATTACAACATCCAGCGCTTCGTCTGCTTCCACCAGAAATACCCGGAGATCGGCATCTTCGGCACGCTTACGGGCTAGTGCAATTCCTATACCTTCAACATGATCCTCAGTTTCGCGTAAACCCGCAGTATCGAGTAGGGTAACTGGTAACCCGCCTAAGTCCATGCGAACTTCGATAACGTCACGCGTAGTACCCGCATATTCCGATGTGATAGCTGCCTCTCGGCCGGCCAGCACGTTAAGGAGGGTCGATTTACCCACATTTGGCGCTCCAACAATCGCTACTTCAAAACCGTGGCGGATTCTCTCTGCTATCACAACTCCCTGGCATTCACGTTCTAGATCATTTTGAACACCAGCCAACAATGCTGTAACTTCAGGAGTTACGTCTACTGGCACATCCTCGTCAGCGAAATCTATCGTTACTTCAATCAGCGAAGCGGCGCGTATCAGGTCTCTCCGCCACCTCTCAGCTAGTTGACCTAATCCTCCGCTAAGAACAGCATGAGCTTGTTTTCGTTGCGCTTCGGTTTCCGCATCAATTAGGTCAGCCAGACCCTCAACTTGCGCAAGATCGAGCTGACCATTTTCTAGCGCACGCCGAGTAAATTCACCTGGATCTGCTAGCCTTAATCCGTCGATTTTGGAAAGAGCATCCAGCACTGCAGAGACAACCGCATTACTGCCATGTGTTTGAAATTCAACAACATTTTCACCAGTAAAGCTGTTTGGTGCTGCGAAGGTCAACACCAATGCTTGATCCAGGGGGTCACCCTTATCGTCTCGTAGTGTCCGTAGAGTGGTTCCACGGAGTGGGATTTTTCGACCACATAGTTGGGCACTGGCGTCATGGGCGAGGGGCCCTGACACGCGGATTACCGCAACTCCAGCCTTGCCCTGAGCCGAGGCCAACGCAAAGATCGTATCCATGGGTTGGCCTTTCGTACTGCCAGTTTGATCAGGTGTTCATTGAGTCGAAGAAATCGCTGTTCGATTTCGTCTGCTTTAACTTGGACAGCAAGAATTCAATCGCATCTGTTGGCCCCATGGGGTTCAGGATACGGCGAAGAACGAATGTCTTGGTTAGGTCGACCTTATCAACCAACAGCTCCTCTTTCCGCGTGCCCGACTTGAGAATATCGATAGCCGGGTACACACGTTTGTCAGCGATCTTACGATCAAGAACGATTTCCGAGTTACCTGTACCTTTGAATTCCTCAAAGATAACTTCGTCCATGCGAGAGCCTGTGTCGATCAAGGCAGTAGCAATGATCGTCAAAGATCCACCTTCTTCGATGTTACGGGCTGCACCAAAGAAACGTTTTGGGCGCTGCAATGCGTTCGCGTCAACACCACCTGTCAGAACCTTACCGGACGAAGGAACCACGGTGTTAAACGCTCTACCAAGTCTGGTGATGGAGTCGAGAAGAATAACAACATCTCGCTTATGTTCGACCAGGCGCTTGGCTTTTTCTATAACCATCTCGGCAACGGCAACGTGACGTGTGGCGGGTTCGTCAAACGTGGACGACACGACCTCTCCCTTGACCGATCGCTGCATGTCGGTGACTTCTTCTGGGCGTTCATCAATGAGAAGAACAATTAAGTAGCACTCAGGGTGATTTTTTTCAATTGAGTGAGCAATATTCTTTAGAATTACGGTCTTACCGGTCCGTGGCGGTGCGACTATCAACGATCGCTGGCCCTTACCGATAGGTGCGACCAGGTCAATCACACGGGAAGAGCGATCCTTGATAGTTGGATCTTCGACTTCCATCGTCATACGCTCATCAGGATACAACGGAGTAAGGTTGTCAAAGGCGATTTTATGACGAGCTTTCTCAGGATCTTCGAAGTTAATCTGAGTAACCGTTGTCAGAGCAAAATAACGCTCGGTGTCCTGTGGAGCCTTCATGACACCATCAATGGAGTCTCCGGTACGCAGAGAGTGCTTGCGGATCATTTCAGGTGAAACGTAGATATCATCCGGACCCGGCAGGTAGTTCGCTTCAGGTGAGCGCAGGAAGCCAAAGCCATCTTGCAGCAGTTCCAGAACACCATCACCGGAAATTTCCCAGCCTTCATCTGCGCGTTCACGCAGAATTTGGAACATCATTTCGCCCTTACGCATGGTGGAGGCGTTTTCGATGTCCAGCTCTTCGGCCATCGCCAACAGAGATTTAGGGCTTTTTGCCTTTAGGGTGGCAAGACTCAGAGTTTCGACGGTCATATGATACAGCCCTTATGCAGCCAAATCTGGATGCGGTGTCACTGAAGAATGGAAAATGCGTTGACCCGGACGGGCTCGCTTAGGTCGAGTACATATGCGGTCGTTCGGGGGGAGTCAAATATTGCGTCAGAATTTAAAAACGACCGATATGACGATGATGACCATCAAAAGAGTAGGGACCTCATTTAGAAGCCTGTATTGGCGCCCTGTGAGCGTATTCTGTCCGTTAGCAAAGTCGCGGTAGCGTTTCATTAGAACATAGTGAAACCCTGTCATTGCAATAACGGATGCGCCTTTAGTCCAAGGCCAAATGTAAGTCCAGTCCACCAGACCCGGTGTAAACACCATAAGCAGCCCTGCAAGCCAAGTTACAATCATCGCTGGTCTCATGATTAGGCGCAGTAGCTTGTCCTCCATCATGAGGAAGATAGGAAGGGATTGCTGAACCTTCTCTGCCTGCTCCACGTGATACACAAACAAACGCGGGAGATAGAAGAGACCTGCCATCCAACTGAGTACAGCCATTATGTGGAGGGACTTGGCGTATGGGTAGAGCGTGAACATAAAATCACTCAGGTCCGTCATGGTTTTCCTCAGGCTGGTCGGGTCTCCCTATAAATAGAATATTTATAAGAAAGGATGATGTTTTAGTAGTGCCCCATGAATCCGGTGGATAAGTGAGTCACTCACCGGCTTATCCCCAGCATGCATAAGTTTCCAGTTGTTCGAGCTAGTTTTGGGATGAAATTTGGACCGGCTATATAAAAAAGGTTGTTAGGACTTTATTAACCAAGATTACCGTGGGGATAACGTGGTGGGTATTTAGGGATGGTCAGGATATCCCAAGTTTAGAAGTTATCCTTATCCTCGGAGGGCGAATCTGTCGGCTTTTTTCCGAGATAACGGAAAGACCCCCAGAGCTTGCCTTGGGGGCAAATTCCATACAAACCATCCCAAAAAGATCAGAAACTTTTCCAAGGGGTTTTCCACATGTCTACCCACATCATTCTTGCCTCAGGATCTGCAATTCGGGCGCAGTTATTGCGCCAGGCGGGTATAGAATTTGGAGTCGAGCGCCCCGACGTGGATGAAGAGGCCATTAAAACAGAGCTGTTGAATAGGAACGCAGCACCGCGAGATATTGCAGATGCCTTAGCAGAACAAAAAGCTTTAAAAATAAGCGGTAAGGCTACAGGGATGATGGTTTTGGGATGCGACCAGGTGTTGGATTTCGAAGGCAAACTGCTGTCAAAGCCTGAGAACCCCGATCAGGCACTAGAGCAATTGACGGCAATGCGCGGTAAATGGCACACGCTATTGTCTGCGGCGGTGATTTGTCGTGATGGCAAACCAATTTGGCGACATGTTGGGCAGGTGCGATTGCAAATGCGGGATAGTTCGGATGCTTATCTAAGTGATTACGTTACACGAAACTGGGACAGTATCTGTCACGCGGTTGGCGCTTATAAACTGGAAGAAGAGGGCGTTCGGCTGTTCTCGGCCATTGACGGCGACTACTTTAACGTTTTGGGATTACCCTTGATGGAACTTATTAACTTTTTGGCACTGCAGGGGATGATCGAACAATGAGTGACGCAAAAATACCGTTGGCGGCAGTGATTGGTTGTCCGGTGGCCCATTCAAAGTCACCTCAACTCCAGCGCCATTGGTTGAACACCTACGGGGTTTCTGGCCACTATATTCCGATGCATGTCGAACCTGGTGACTTGGAGGACGTGATACGCTCCATGCCTAAGATGGGTTTTGTTGGCGCGAATGTGACCATTCCTCATAAAGAGAAAGTAATGTCGATTGCCGATCAGGTTACCGATCGTGCGACTCTGATTGGAGCGGCAAATACACTGATTTTTCGCAAGGATGGCACAATCCTTGCGGATAATACGGACGGATATGGTTTTATCACTAACCTTCATCAGATGGCACCAGAGTGGGATCCAAAATCGGGACCAGCTGTGGTTCTTGGGGCAGGGGGGGCCTGTCGCGCTGTAGTGGCTTCGTTGCTGGAGGCTGGAGTAACCGAATTAGTTCTTTCGAACCGCACGCGGGGTCGGGCAGATCAGTTACGACAGGAATTTGGTGCGCGTCTTCGGGTTGTTGAGTGGGTGCAAGCCGGCAATGTAATCGAAGAGGCGGCGTTGTTGGTCAATACTACGTCACTGGGGATGGTTGGCAAACCACGGTTGCGCGTCCCGTTGGATGGTTTGCAGTCTAGCGCAGTAGTGACTGACTTGGTCTACACGCCGCTGAGGACGGATTTACTGAAATATGCCGAAGAAATCGGGTGTACCACCGTTGATGGACTTGGGATGTTATTGCATCAGGCAGTGCCTGGCTTTGAACGTTGGTTCGGCCAACGTCCCGAAGTGGATAAGGCAGCGCGTGCCGCGGCTTTGAGATGACGTTTAATCTAGGGCTTACCGGATCTATTGGGATGGGCAAAAGCACCACAGCGAACCTGTTTGCTGCTGCTGGTTGTGCCGTCTGGGATGCTGATGCGGCGGTGCATCGGTTGTATGACCGTGGTGGCGCGGCTGTTTCGGCGATTCAGACCCAGTTCCCTGACGCGATCATAGATGGTCGGGTCGATCGACAGGTGCTGAAGGGCATTATTTCAAAGAACCCAAAGGCTTTGACGGTTATTGAATCCATTGTGCATCCCTTGGTGGCGCAGGACAGAGAAGGTTTTCGTCGCACTGCTGAGGCCGATATCCTTGTTTTTGATATCCCGCTGTTGTTCGAAACCGGTGGGGACAGTGAAATGGATGCTGTAGCCTGCGTGACGATTGATGCGGAAACCCAGCAAAAGCGAGTACTTGAGCGTGGAACCATGACGCTTGATCAATTTTTGCATATCCGACAAAAGCAGATGCCGATTAAAGAGAAAACTGAGCGATCAGATTATGTGATTGTCACCGATACGCTGGATCATGCGCGCCAGCAGGTGGGGGTTATTCTAGCTGATATCCGGGAGAAAATAGCAAATGCGTGAGATTGTTCTGGATACTGAGACTACCGGGTTTGACCCATTTTCGGGTGACCGGATTGTTGAAATTGGTGCTGTGGAACTGTTGAACCACATGCCGACGGGCGAAACATACCATGTTTATATCAATCCAGAACGCTCGATGCCGACTGAGGCATTCGGGGTGCATGGAATTGGTCCTGACTTGTTAGAGCCACCTCAGACGCCGGAGCCGGGTGCTGTTACACTGAAAGACAAGCCAGTATTTGCCAAAGTCGGGCAGGGGTTTCTGGACTTTGTCCGAGACTCCAAGATGATAATCCACAACGCCAGCTTTGACATGAAGTTCCTGAATGCGGAACTCCGCTGGATGGGGTTGCGGGAACTTCCAATGGAACAGGCGCTGGATACACTGGCCATTGCGCGCAAAAGGTTCCCTGGCTCGCCGGCAACGCTGGATGCACTATGCCGCCGGTTCCATATCAATAACTCAAACCGAGTTTTACACGGCGCGCTGCTTGATTCTGAAATTTTGGCAGAGGTGTATCTGGAGCTGATAGGTGGACGACAGCCAGATTTTGGTTTGGCAACAAATGCGTCCAGTTCTTCCAATGCGGTCACGGATGACTGGCGCCCCACTGTGCGGCCCACGCCGTTGAAAAAACTTCTGACAGACGAAGAGCAAGCAGCCCACGATGAGTTTGTCGAAAAGATGGGTGATGCTGCGCTTTGGAAAATCTGAGAGCAAAAGGGTAACGCCGCTGACGGGTCAGCGGCGTTAATGCACTATTCCTGAATATTCAGAAACTTATTGTGTTGGCTGCTGAGCAGTAGTTTCTGCCTGACGGCGCGCCAGTTCGTTACGGTAGATCGCGACGAAATCAATATTGTCCAAGTTCAGTGGTGGGAAGCCACCATCACGAGTCACGTCAGATACGATGCGACGCAAGAATGGGAACAACATGCGTGGGCATTCGATCAGCAGGAACGGGTGCAGTTGGTCCTCTGGCACACCCTCGATGTTGAAAATGCCAACATATTCAAGTTCAAAAACAAACAGAACATCGCCTGTTTCTTTGACTTTGGATTCGATGATCAGCTTGGTGATCACTTCATACTGATTTTCAGTTGTACGCTTTTTTGCATCCAAGTTCACCTGAACGCTGACGTCGGGCTGGGCTTCTGTGCCGGTGCCTTTTTGCGCCATCACATTTTCGAATGACATGTCGCGAATAAACTGTCCCAGAACTTTCATCTGGACTTGTGGCTGTGTGCCCTCGGTGGCGCCGTTTTCGGCCATAGAACTACTCCTGAAATAACAATCTGGCTGTGCATATCAGCTTGGGAACTGCACCTCAACGGGTCAGGTTAATCTTGGTCGGGACCATTTACCCAACCCGAAGGACCTTGGTTGGGTTTTCTTGGGGTCACGTCTTCGTAATCGCCGTCAATAATGTCATCCTGGCGGCCGTAGTTCGTCCGTGATCTCGTCGTTCCAGTACCCATCTGGAATTGTGCCATCGTTATGCGAGCGCTTAGGAAACGAAAGACTGCCATGCGTACAGGTGGCATCAACAAAGAAAACCCAACCGCATCAGTGAAGAAACCGGGTGTCAGCAACAAAGCGCCGGCCACTAGGATCATGGCTCCGTGCGCCAAAGGCTCGGTTGGATCGTCAAGTTGCTGAAACGAGCTTTGTAATTTCCCCAAAGCCATACGGCCTTGTGACTTAACCAACCAGGTTCCTAATACAGCCGTCAAAACAACGATGGCCAAGGTTGGCCAAAGGCCGATTATTCCACCGACCTGAATAAACAACGCAATTTCGACGATTGGCACCAAAAGAAAGGCCAGAAGCAGGTACATGAACGGTTTCCTTGTCACATTCTCGGGACGGTGGACTTGACCCCGCCTGTCACATACATAAGTGCTGAGTGCTTTGGTTACAAAGCCTAGTCTTTAAAATGAGGTCCAAATGGAGTCTCCCTTGATCCAGCTTTTGGTTTTAGCCGGTATTGCCGTCTTTTTGATCCTGCGCCTGAAAAATGTGCTGGGCACCCGCGAAGGTTTTGAAAAACCGCCACTCCCCAAGCCAAACGGGCGGGCAGATCGGTCAGATTTCGAAGTTATTGAAGGTGGGCCGGATCGGGACATCACCGATCACGTGGATGAAAACAGCGCCGACGCGAAGTCGCTGAGTGCCATGAAACGAGTAGAACCTTCGTTTTCGGTAAGCGATTTCGTGCAAGGCGGGCGCGGTGCCTATGAAATGATCCTCATGGGATTTGAACGAGGTGAGCTGGACAACATTCAGCCGTTTATGTCCGAAGAGATCTTTGACAGTTTCGTCGATGCAGTTGCGCATCGCGAAGATCAGGGTTTGACTATCGAGGCCGAGTTCATTGGTGTAAGAGAAACCACCGTTGTTGAAGCCACGTTTGACGAAGGCGAACAGCGGGCTGAGATCACAATGCGCTTCGTTGCTGAGTTGACCTCGGTTGTGCGGGATCGTGGCGGCGATATTGTTGAGGGTGATCCAAAGACTGTTAAAAAGCAGAAAGACACTTGGACATTTGCACGCAACATGGGAACGGATGATCCGAACTGGCATCTGGTCGCTACAGAGGCATGATAAGTGCGCTTCGGCGGGCTATGGGCATTGCCTGCCTGATAGGGGGGGCAATGACTGCAACCGGGGCGCAATCAGAAATCAGCTATAGCCTGCTGAATTTTTCCCAGCTTGATGGCTGGGAAAACGACAATCACGCTGCCGCACTGGATGTTTTTCAGAAAACCTGCATGGACTTCGACGATCCTGACTGGCGATCGTTATGTGCGGCTGCGAAGCAGCAAAAACCAGAAGCTGCGCGGGCATTCTTTGAATTGTTGTTCCGACCGGTTTTGATCGAAGACGGGCAGGGTGCACTGTTTACGGGTTATTTTGAACCAGAACTTGATGGTTCTCGCTCTCGCAGCTCGCGGTACCGGTATCCGATCTATAGAATGCCACCTGAAGCCCGCAATGCTGGACAATGGTTGCCACGTCGTGAAATCCTGACCAGTGGTGTGATGGACGGCAGAGGGTTGGAAATAGCTTGGGTCGATGATTCAGTTGAACTATTTTTCCTGCAAATCCAAGGCTCTGGTCGTGTTCGGTTGCCAGATGGGTCGACAATTCGGGTTGGGTATGGCGGCTCTAATGGACACAATTACCGGTCAATCGGCCAAGAGTTGGTGAGGCGTGGGGTTTATTCGATTCACCAAGTCAGTGCTCAGGTGATCAAGAATTGGGTGCGCCGAAATCCATCTGATGGCCGCGAATTGCTGATGCATAACCCCACATACGTGTTCTTTCGAGAAGTACGCAATGTGGCCTCATCAGCGGGACCCTTGGGCGCGATGAACAGATCAGTGACAGCACTGCGTAGTTTGGCAGTGGATCCCAAATATACCCCGTTGGGAGCGCCGGTTTGGTTGGAAAAAGACGGTGATGGGAAAATGCGCCGTCTGATGGTTGCGCAGGACACTGGTTCGGCAATCAAGGGCGCGCAGCGGGCGGATATTTTCTACGGAACAGGTGATGAGGCAGGGCAGGCAGCTGGTCGGTTGCGTGATCCGGGTAGAATGGTTGTATTGCTGCCTATCCAGCGCGCTTATGCGTTGCTACCGGAAGATATCTGATGACACGGCGGAAACTAACGGCAGATGAGATCGACCTCTGGCAAGAAGTCGTCAAGAAGGCTGAGCGGCTGCATCCTGGTGCTCATAGTGTGCCGCCGGCCTTGCCATTACCGAAGCCAAAACCGACAAGGCATCCGGTTCCACGGATCGATAACTTTGAAATTGGCAGTCATTCGCGCCAAAAGCCCGTTAAGCACGACCTGAAACCAGCAATTACGGACCGGTTGTTCAAAGCGCCAGTCCAGATGGATCAAAAGGCATTTGCCCGAATGAAGCGCGGTAAACTGCGGCCAGAGGGAAAATTGGATTTGCACGGCATGCGGGTCGACTCGGCGCATCCGGCTTTGATCCGGTTTATTCTGTCTGCACAGGCATCGGGTAAGCGGTTGGTTTTAGTGGTTACGGGGAAGGGCAAAGATCGGGATGAACCCGGTCCAATACCAACCCCGCGTGGTGTGTTGCGCCATCAGGTGCCACAATGGTTGGTTTTGGCTCCATTGGCTCAGGCGGTGTTACAAGTGACACCGGCTCATGTCAGCCATGGTGGGGCAGGGGCGTACTACGTTTATCTTCGCCGAACGCGCTAATCTTGGCTTTATCTGTTTCCCGAAGCAGAGTTAGCAAGGCTAACCTGAGTCGTACCGTCGTTATAAGACACTTTTCCCGGAAGAAGCTTCTCGATCGATAGGTTTTCACGACCAAAAGCATCGGCGGTTTTTCGGGCGGAGTTCAACATCGCGATCAAAGCTGGTGATGTACCTGCAACTAGATGCGTAGATTCTGCGTCATCTGAATAAGAAGTTGTATCTACAATATCGATCGGCAATCCGGCTACGGCGTCCAGAGAAGTGATATTTCCCAACCGTTCACTTGTGTGGGTTCCGCGTAACCGAGCGGAGATATTCAGAAGCTTGTCTTTGCTCGACACAAAAACAAGAAAAGGCTGTGGAACATCTTGGATACGGTTCATCTGGCTGCGAAAAACATCGATATCCAGATCGGGTGACATCAAAACAACTCCATTCAGGTTATCTGCTGACCATCCCGGGGTCTGTATTTCGATTTGACGAATGGTTTCCATAACCAGTTGCGACCCCATTGAATGGGCAACCAGATTTATGCGCCCAACCCTTGCTGAGCGGACTTGGCGTAGCATTTTTTCAAGCCCATCCCGGGCAAACAAAACACTATCACCGTCGTAGGCATAACCCAGTGGGTTTCCTTGGCTGGGCCAGGAATAGATCATGGTGGCGCCTGGTAGCTGGATATCCTCAGCCAATTGTGCGGCGCGAAAGGCTGTTTCGGCCTGAGTGGAATTGAAACCGTGTACAAATACAGTCACTTCGCGGTGTTCTTTGGGCAATCCGCTAACTAGGGTCCTTATCCGGGATCTGAATTCCTCAGCGCCATTGAACACGTGACGGCCGGCCATTGTGAACTGCTTTTCGGGATCAGGGTTGGCATATGCGAAATCTAGTTGCCCGGGTTTATGGTTGGGCGGGATCGATACGGTTAATTCTAACAGATTGAAATGATCAGATCTTCCCGGGCCAAAACCACCATCTGGCGATAGCTTGCGAACTGTCGCGGCAAAAATGGTTTTTGGAGTACCGACCTCTAGTGCTTTGGGCATTACTGGGGTGAAAGATCGGTCACTGCAGGATGCAATGAAAACCAATGAAATACCGATAACCACTTGAAATAAAACATGCATAAAACTTTGCCGATCGACATCTAGTTAAATATTCGGTGCCTCTGACAAGCATCAGAGACACCGGAACAAAGCCCTGACTACAAAACATACCGACTGATGTCAGCGGATTTGGTCAGTTCACCAAGATTTTTGTCAACAAATTGGGAATCAACAACAATTTCTTCGCCTCCACGGTCTGGAGCGGAGAATGATAGCTCTTCGAATACCCGTTCCATCACAGTGTACAGTCTGCGGGCGCCGATGTTTTCGACTGACTGGTTCACTTCAGCAGCAATTTTGGCCAGCGCTGCGATGCCGTCGTCGGTAAAGCTGACAACAACTTCTTCAGTGCCCATCAAGGCTGTATATTGCAGGGTTAGTGCATTGTCTGTCTCGGTCAGAATGCGGACAAAATCCTCTTCGGTCAGTGCGCGCAGTTCTACTCGAATTGGTAGGCGACCTTGCAATTCGGGCAATAGGTCAGACGGCTTGGCGATGTGAAATGCACCAGAGGCGATGAACAGGATATGGTCTGTCTTAATCGAACCATGTTTGGTCGACACTGTTGTGCCTTCGATTAGCGGCAGCAAATCGCGTTGCACCCCTTCACGACTGACATCACCGCCACGCGCATCAGATCGCGCGCAAACCTTGTCGATTTCGTCTAGGAACACGATGCCGTTTTGTTCAACTGATTCCAACGCTGTTCGCGAGACGATTTCATCATCCAGCAGCTTGTCGGCTTCTTCTCCGATCAGGATCTCATAGCTTTCGGCAACTGTTGTCTTGCGACGAACGCTGCGCCCGCCCAATGCTTTTCCGAACAGATCCCCCAGGTTCATCATTCCCATGTTTGATCCAGGTTGGCCCGGAACCTCAAATGAACCCATCGGGTTGGATGTATCAGCCAGGTCCAGCTCGATTACCGTATCATCCAACTCACCCGACTTCAGCTTCTTGCGGAACATTTCACGGGTAGATTCACGAGCGTCTTCCCCGACAATTGCCTCGATGACACGGTCCTCGGCCGCTTGATGCGCTTTGGCTTTCACGTCTTCGCGCATCAACTCGCGAGTTTGCAAAATAGCGGCATCGGCCAGATCGCGGATAATTTGTTCTACATCTCGGCCAACATAACCAACTTCGGTGAACTTGGTTGCTTCGACTTTGATAAATGGCGCGCGGGCCAGTTTTGCCAGTCGTCGGGAGATTTCAGTTTTGCCAACGCCGGTGGGGCCGATCATTAAGATATTCTTTGGGTAAACCTCGTCGCGTAGATCATCTGCCAGCTGCTTGCGCCGCCAACGATTGCGCAGCGCCACCGCGACAGCGCGTTTTGCGTCGTTTTGACCAATGATGAACCGATCCAGTTCGGAAACGATCTCGCGTGGTGTTAAGTCTGTCATAAGTCGTCCGATCAGTGGGATGGAGGGAGGAGATGCAGGGGGAGAATACCGGATAGAGGTCTCAATAGGGCAGCACGGATACTCGCCCAGAAGGCCCCTAACATCACAAGAAAAATACCAAGTATTAGAACAACGATTGCAGTGCTTTCACCGTCAAAAACGGTCCAAGCAAGAGTTACGATATAGCCAATGGCCGCAATCAGGAAAGACCGACGGTCGATCAATATGGCCACAATGGCAAACAGGCATAAAACTGCCAATAGCACGGAATATGCCATGTCAGATTCACTGCTGAGCAAGCTCAATGCGATAGTGTTTACAAGGGCAGGGGCGGCAACAACATGTAGCCAGAAACCCTGTGCTGATCGACGCGTCACTCGATGTGGATCGGACATGTCAAAAGCCATGGCTACGGTAAACACAGCGATACCCACCGCCAGAGTGATAAAGGCAAACGGCCCATCAGCAGAAAGAAGGAACAGATCACCAAAGCTGCTTGGTGTTCCGGTTTGGTTGGCGCCCATCATGATTGACAGGGAAAAAAGTCCAAGCGCGATCAGGGCCATGGAAAAGGGCACGCGAAAACGTAACCAGAATAGTGCTATGGCCAACGTGGTTAGGGCCAGCGGCAACGGCAAGCTCGACAGATCTTCTTGGGCAAGCATGAAGGGTTGGGCAAAGTAAGCTGTGATACCCGAGCCGGCATTGGCAACCCAGAGCAGCGACAATGCGATAGCCGGGGCAATCATTCGACGACGACGGATGAAGTACTCTGCCAAAATCCAAATGGCGAATGCTGAAAATAGGGAAGTCGAGACGATTTTGAGCCGGTAATTGGTGATTTCCCCGACCATAGCTACGCCGTTTACCGCCACCCAACCTGCGGCAAGGATCAAGAGGCCAATAACGATGAAAATCTCCGTGAAGCCTTTGAACAGCTCAAAAGGTTCGTCTCCTGGCGCTAGGTTTTCGCGAGCACCTCGACGACTGTCAGCTAGGGCAGCCAAAGACGCAGCCTGCGACTCGCCGATCAAACCGGACCCGACAGCGGCGCGAAGATCGTCGCGGGTGATCATGAAGAGATACTCTCCACTGTCAGGCGCCCATTGGTGTAGACACATATGTCAGCAGCAATCGCCATCGCATCGCGGGCTACCTGTTCAGCGGATTTATCGCTGTCCATCATTGCCCGTGCTGCTGCTAGGGCAAAATTGCCACCAGATCCAATGGCTGCCACTTCGTGTTCCGGCTCAAGCACGTCGCCGGCACCGGTGATCACCAGCAAATCAGTGCCGTCCGTAACGATCAGCATGGCTTCTAGCTTTTGCAGATACTTATCTGTTCGCCAATCTTTAGCCAATTCAACGCTTGCACGGGCCAGTTGGCCGGGAGTTGCCTCTAGTTTGGCCTCCAGTCGTTCCAGCAGGGTAAAGGCATCGGCTGTTGAACCAGCAAAGCCGGCAACAACATCGTATCCACCCGGCGACAGCCGACGTACTTTGCGCGCTGTGCCTTTGATTACGGTCTGGCCCAAAGAAACTTGCCCATCTCCAGCAATTACAACTTCACCGCCTTTTTTGACACCGATGATAGTTGTGCCGTGCCAGCCAGGGAATTGATCATCTGCCATGAAGGCCTCCGTTTGATAACAATACGTATATATGGGGGCCGGATGCGGCGGAGGCAACGGTTAACCCTTTGCTAACTTGCTATGCGCTGCGTGCATTTCGGGGCTGTCGAACGGGCAATTGTGCGACTCACCTAGCGAACTTACATCAAGGTCAACACCGACACAGTGTCGGCGGTAGATCAAAGGAAGCGTACCATGGCATATGTAGCCGCAAACACCCAAGCTCCTCTGGGAGCAGTCGCCACTCTTCGTGTTGTTGATAGCGTTTTGAGCTTGAAGAACTCCGTTGTCGCTTGGAACGAAGCCCGCGTAACACGCAAGGTTTTGTCTCGCTTGAGCGCGGAACAACTTCAGGACATCGGCCTGACACGCGCTGATCTGTTCTGATCGCACGATACAGTCCAAAGATTAAAGCCGCCGCTCCTCCCTGGGCGGCTTTTTTCTTTTCAGGACTTCAGTATGTAACGTCCGGCAAGATCGGGCAAAAATGCCTCTACTGCGGCGGTCGCAACCACATGGCGGGTTCCAGCTTCAGAATCCTCGACATCCAAACCGCCTAGGACAGCGCGCACCGAGGCACGACCCCGCGGCAGATCACTGGCAACCAGTTCACAATCAACCTGTTCCGGTTTTTGCACGGCGATAGTGACGGCCACCCGCATTTCGGTTTGATCGATCCCCAGCTTGGAAAACAATGTGATCGAAGAATGGTGCAACGCATCCTGCACCGCGCGCCGGGCTGCTTTGGTGTAATTCTGACCATACAGATCGTTGCCAGTGCCCATTTCCAGAATGATACGTTTCTCGACCATCACACGACCTCCATCTCAAACGACACTACAATTGCGGCATTGGCGATAACGGCTCTACCATCCGAGTGGGGCTTATCGATATCCAAGCCACCTTGCACAACAGTCACGTTTGGCTGGCCGTATGGGAAGATCGCTTTCAAAGCCTCAACATCTACGTTTTCGGGTTTCTGCACTCCGATTTCCGCATCAATGATCATGGATTCTTTTGGAAAGTCAAATAGTTCGACCATATTGACCGAGTTGTGCCACAGCGCGTCCTTGATTGCCCGAATTGCGGCCTGGGTGTAATCCTCGCGCCTGAGTGAGGTTCCCATTCCAAATTCTACCAATACTCGAGTCTTGGCCATCTTATCCTCACTATCATTTACGGGAAATTGGCACCATGCCGTGTGCAAATGGAAGAGCCAAATTTACACAGGCATGGTGCCAACAAAAAAGGCGCCCAAATTGGGCGCCTTCTTCGAATCTGGTGATCTGAGTTTATCAGATTGAGTCGTTGATCCAGCTTTGCAGTGCAGACTTGGGTGCTGCGCCTGATCGGTTTGAGACTACTTGACCATCTTTGAAAACGAACAAAGCAGGGATACTGCGCACGCCCATTGCGGCTGCAACATTTGGGTTGCTGTCCAAGTCAATCTTGGCAATTTTTACCTTGTCGCCATACTCGGCTGCCAGCTCTTCCAGAGCCGGGCCGATCTGCTTACAGGGTCCGCACCATTCGGCCCAAAAATCCACCACTACGGGCACTGTTGAGTTTTTGACTTCGGTGTCGAATGTGTCGTCGGTGACGGCTACGGTGGACATATGCATGTCTCCATGAGTGTGTGGCAACTGGAGTTGGAACCTAGGAATGGGTTGGCTGATCGTCAAGGTATCAGACGTCGCAATAACGCTTCGGACACAAGATCGTGTGGTAGAGGCATCAGGGTCGCGGTACGAGTCCAGATAATTGCGGTTTCAACCTGACGGTCGGGATAGATCTGCGCCAAAGCATGGGCGTAAGCACCCATTTGACGCAAAACACCCTCGGGGCACTGTGCTGGCAGTTCGGGAACTGTGGCATTGGATTTGAAATCTACAGCAATCACCGTGTCAGGTGTCACAATCAGCCGGTCGATAACCCCGTGTAGACGCTCGCCGTTTAGCTCGGCAGTTACCGCGACTTCGGCCAAGGTATCCGATGCAAAGATCGTCGTCATTGCAGGGTTTTCAATGACAGCAGTTGCTTCTGCCATCAGTTCATCCATATCTTCGGCGTCTTGCAAAAGGTTTCGGGCGATTTTTGTTTGGTTTTCTTTGGGCACTGCCGGCAGGTGTTCCAGCAACAAGTGTAGTCGCGATCCTCGGGCCTTGGCCTGCTCTTCATCCAGCCCTTGATCGCCGGGCAGGGCCTTGGCCCCACCTAAATCAGATGGGCTAAGTGTAGCAGGTGGAGCCTGATAGGAGGCTGCGGGTTCCAAGAAAACTTGTGGCAGCGCAATCTCGTCTCGCTTGGTTTCCTCCTGGGGTTTGAACTCTAGGCCATCCCAATCTCCGTGTTCCAGCCGCAGTCCTTCACCACCTGCTGTGTCCAGTGTCACCGCTCCGGCGTCTCCCAAAGAGGTTTGAACCATCTGATACCAACTGTCGCCGTCCTTTGAGAGATCGCCGGCAGCAGCAACTATCAACCACTTTTCAGCCCGTGTTAGAGCCACATACAGTAGGCGTAATCGTTCATTTTGCTGCTTTTCTTGTGCAGCCTCTTTGGACTCGAGCATTGCCGCAGGCATTTGGGCAGTGGGTACTTTCCAAATTGGCGTGTCACTTGCCAACATGATCTCGTTATCCCGTGGAGCCTGTCGTTTGGCTGTGTCGGGTAGGATCACAATCGGTGACTCCAGACCCTTAGAGCCATGTACAGACATCACCCGTATCATTTTGCCTGCTGCGCCCATCTGGCGCTTGATTTCCAAATCGTCGGTTTGCATCCAAACCAGAAATCCCGTCAGGCTGGGAATGTCAGTGCGCTCATAGGCCAAAGCCTGCGAAAGTAGCGCGTTGATTCCATCCTCGGCCTCAGTGCCAAGCCTTCCCAGCAGGTTCTGGCGGCCCTTGTGGCGGGTCAAAATGCGTTCGATCAGGTCAAACGGGCGCAAAAAGTCTGTTTGATTGCGAAGGTCGTCAATGATTTCCATTGTTTCAGGGAAATCGGCCACACGATCACGCAAAGCTGTCCACAAGTACTTGGACGTTCGGCGATGCGATAGGTCAAACAGCATTTGTTCTGACCAGCCGAAAATGGGCGACTTCAACGCACAGGCCAGAGAAAGTGAATCTTCGGGTGTTGCCAGAAAATTCAACAGTGCCGCCAAATCTTTGACCGCCAGTTCTGCTCCGACTTTTAGCCTGTCAGCGCCGGCAATGGGCAATTCGGCCGCCTTGCAGGCGCGGATGATTTCGGAAAACAGGTCTGAACGCCGCTGGACCAAGATCAGAAAATCGCCGGCGTGAACGGGACGACGTACAAATGTGCCACGTGTGGTGCCGTCTTCGGGGATGGTCGTGTTGTCGTGGATCATCTGTTTAATTGACTGGGCAATGCGCTCTGCCAGAATGACATTGTGATGTCGGGCACCGGGGCGGTCTACAGGGTCTGTCCAGGCCCGTTCATCCTTGTCATCGACCTTTTCCACGATCGGCCAAAGGTCAACGCGGCCCGGAAGATCGGATTTAAATGCACGGTGCAGGGATTCCTTGTGAAATCCGGCGCGGGGCATGTCCTGAAACACCAGATCAACCAATCCCAGAATTGCTGCTGAAGAGCGGAAGGAGAAATCGAGTGACGAGTCTTGCAGTTCCGTTCCCGTGTCGCGCAACCGGTTGCCGAATTCGGCTCGCATGCGGTCGAAAGCATCGGGATCGGCGCCCTGAAACGAATAAATCGACTGCTTTTTATCGCCGACCACGAAAATTGTACGTTCGACACCGGATCGTGCGCCCTCACCAGAGGTGAACTCTTGCGCCAGCTTTTCAATTACGTCCCATTGAACCGGGCTAGTGTCCTGCGCCTCATCTACCAGAATGTGGTCAATTCCACCGTCCAAACGGTACAAAACCCAGGCAGCGACGGCGGGGTCGTTTAGTAATTGTCGGGCTTTCAAGATCAGATCGTCAAAATCAAGCCACCCCCGCAGCTGTTTTCGACGGCTGTATTCGGGGACAAACGCGGCAGCAAATTGGTGCAAATCGTACGATTTTCGCGCCGCGAAGAGCCCAAGCCGTTTGGCTCGCGAATCCTCGATCCGCAACATGAACGGTTCTAGCCGGTCCATTAGAGAGACATTGGATTCGCGTAGTTTTTTGGTGGGAAAGGACCCAACTTTAGCGCTGAACGGCTCTTTGGCGCCAGAACCGGTCAGAAAAACGCTTTCAAGAAGTGGAAGATCCGACATGGTCGGGTGAGTGATCCCTGCCAGTTTTTGGGCGGCTTTTTTGTCATTGGTCCCGCCTGTGGCCAACATGTTGCGGGTCTGTTCTAACAACTCTTCTTCGCCACCAAGGAAAACCAAACCTTTCAGGGCAGACTCGTCAAATCCGTCAGGCAGATCGAACAATTTCAATAAATCAGGCCAGTCGGTCAACGTTTCGAACCCGGCCCGACGATGGCAAATCGCGGTGGTCAGTGCGTCAAAGTCACTGTCAGTTACGTGATCGGCTAGTGCTTCGATTAAATGTGCTTGATCTCCTTTGGCAAAATCCTCAGTGATTTCCGCCCGTAATAGTGTCGCAGCGCGGTCTTCCATCTCGGAAAACAGCGGGCTGACGCCGGCCTCTAGTGGGAAGCGACGTAGCAGGGACGAACAGAATGAATGGATGGTTTGGATTTTCAACCCACCCGGCGTCTCTAACGCGCGGGCGAATAGAGTTCGTGCCTGCGACAACCCCTCGGGTGAGATGGCATCGCCGGCCCCAAGCTCTGTCAGCGCATCAATCAGTTGGGCATCCTGCAACATTGCCCATTCGCCCAAGCGTTTGAACAAACGGTTCTGCATCTCGCTGGCGGCGGCCTTGGTATAGGTTAAGCACAGGATATGTTGTGGCTGAACACCGCGCAGCAATAACCGAGCCACCCGGTCTGTCAGCACCTTGGTTTTGCCTGATCCTGCATTTGCGGCCAGCCAGGTGGAAGCATCCGGGCGGGCAGCGCGGTACTGTGCTTCGGATGCGGCGTCGCGCTTGTTCATTTCAGGTCCTCAGGTTCCGGGGTTGCGCTTCGGTCCCATTCACCAAATCGTGCTAGGTGATCATAATCGCCCACGTCGGTATCTAGATGCAGCATTCGACGGCTCGAAAACCCTTGGTTAGGCTCGAAATAGGCCCCAATTAACTCGCGCAGTTCTTCCCAGACTTTGGCTGGTGGATCTTTGTCGATCGGCGCGCGAACTTCCTTCATTGCGGTGCCCAATCCGATGAACAAGGCGCGGGAGACTTCTCTTGGGCCGATATCTGCGAACGCCCCTTCCTCTGCCATTGCAGCTTCGATCAGCAATTGTTTTTCAAACTTCAATTGTTGGGTTTCAGACGGAGGCGCACCGGTTTTGTAGTCGTAAAGGTGCAAGAAACCGCGATCATCTTCGTCAATGCGGTCTGCACGGCAGGCAATGGTGAAATCAAGCGGATCCAGTCGGGCCTCTCCCTTGGCTTCAAATGCGATGGGTCGAGTGGTTAAGCGGCGGGTTTGCTCAGATTGAATGAAATCCCCTGCAATTCGGCTTACTCGTGACAGCCAAAGACATCGAGCCACAGGCCAAGGCACATGTTCGTCCAGTAACTCACGGGATTTTTGCATCAGGTTTTCGCGCGTCAACAGGCTGGGGTCATCCAGTGTTTCCTTGATGAAATGCTCGAACACCTCATGCACCACAATCCCTCGCAGCAGTGCGTCAGGGACACGAACCAGCGGGTTAAGCACCCTTAGTCGCAACACATGTTTGGCGTAGATCGCATAAGGGTCGCGGATCAAACGGGGAATTTCAGTAATGGTCAACCGTCGTGGGCGGGCAGATACCGGCGGTCGGGGTGATGGGCGCAGGGCAAGAGGGGAATGTTCTGGTTTCTCAAGTGCAACAGCCCAGTCGAGCCATTTTTGTCCTCTTTCGCGCATGTCCTTCAATGCATCTGGCCCGTTTTGTTCGGGCAATCCATCCAGAAGGTTGCAAAGCCGGTTCAACCAACGCGACGCCACGGTATCGGAATCATCAGATCGTACCGCACGGCTTACCCAAACTTCGGGTGCGGCGATGGCTTGTTGGAAATCATGTGCAGACAACCCAATCCGACGTTCGGGTAGCAACAATCCTGCTTGGTTACGTAATTGACGGTTTAACCAAGGGTCAGGTGATGCGGCCTCGGGCCAACTGCCCTCGTTCAGCCCACCCAAAATCACAAGGTCCGCCCCCTGTACGCGGGCTTCGAGCGTGCCCCAGATCATAATCTTTCCGTGTGGGGCGTCGCGATCGCGGACCTCGCCTTGCGACAGTAAAGCGCCTAGCAGGTCTGTAAAATCGCGGCCGGACATGTCACCGCCGTGATGGGCCTCGGCCTCTAGTTCTTGTATGACTTTCAGCGCCTCGCGGCCGGCTTTTTTATCCCAAAGATTGCCAGCACCATCTGTTTGGCTGCCGGCGGCAATACTCTCAGCAAGTGTGCGTAGCCGGAAAACCCATTCGGTTAGCGGCAGGTCAGTAGAAACCACCTGATCAGCAAAATGATTTGTTAGCCAAGTGGTCCAGCCGTCAAGCAGGTCACGGTTGGCGCCGAACTGGTCAAAGCACGCACCATCAGGAAATGGTGGACCAGAATTGCGCAACTGCAATTCCAACTCGCGGGCATGGCGTAAATGATCACCGCGAGCCTCTGCATCGTGGGTCAGAGGATGCTTTAGGAGTGTCAAAAGGTTGTCACCAGCCAGTTCTTTGCAGAATAACTCTGCCACGTGTCGCAAAAACCGACCCGGAGGAGACAGGTGTAGTGGTTGGCCGGCACTGTCGTCTGGTAGTATGTCCCACCGGTCAAGCGCTGCCGAAACCTGTCGACTGAGCATTCGATCCGGTGTGATCAACGCTGCCGTTTGCCCATCCTCAGCCGCCTGACGTAGGCGCAGGGCAATGGCCAATGCTTCTCCCCGAGGGTTCGAGGCCTCTATTAGGGTCACATTTTCAGTGGCTTTGGCCAACTCACTTAACTTGGGGCCTTCAGTCATCCATGCATCTGTAACTGGGGCAGGGCGCAGGGACAGGGAAACAAGTTTATTACGGGTAGGTGCGGGTGGTTGGTTGTCACTCCAGGGTTTTATGTCGGCGGGAGCCATATCCAAGCCGGTCATAAGTTTGTGGAAACGGAATTGGGGGTGGTCTTCCGAGATTAGTGGATCATCAAGACCGGCCCAAACACCTGATGGAAGATCAAAATCGAAGCCAGGTAGGACCACGGCCCCTTGCGGTAGTCGTGCGATGGATTGCATTAGCAACAGTGTTGTCCCGCGTGAGCCGGTTGAGCCGGCCAAAATTACGGGATGTTGCGGCGGATTTTCTTGCCATCTTTCAATCAAGTCCAATACGACCTGGCGCTGTCTGGCCTGAACGTCCATTGCATCGGTATGTGTATTGGTGAACTCGTCTGCAATGCCGATAAACTTTTGTGCCCGCGCCCAGTGATCAGACATATCAGAAACATCCAGATCACGAATGGTATCTGTGGTGACACCTTCACCCTGCATTTCGTCAAACAGGGCAGCCAGACTGTCTGACAGATCGTAAAGGGATGATCTCGCTGCCAAACTAGGGTCTGCGTCCAACAGTTTTGCCACCAGTTGTGACAGTTCCAGCCGACGTCGCAAGACAGGTAGCGCCGCGGGCAACCCGTGCAGAGTAGCGCGTTTTGATAGGTCGCTTAAAAGAGAGATTTGTGGGAGCAGCAGGCTTGGGCCGGCGTCGAACAGCCCACGGATGCGACGCTCCATACGCTGGGTGTTGACGATCAGTTCAACCTTTGCCAGCGCTTCGGGTGGTTGCCCGTTGAAACGTTGAGTTAATCCCTCGACTAGGGCCTGAGGGAAATCGGTTCCGCAGGGCAAGGCAAATATGCGGGGCGCGCCTGTAGGCTCAAACATTTTTTGTTTTCAACAGATTTTCCGCCACTTCAATGCCTTCAGGATAGCCGACATCGCACCAGTAGCCCGGATATTGAAGGGCAAACAGGCGGTTTTCATCGTGCATTTGATTCCACAGCTCGTTCAACGAAAAGGAAGTTTCCTTGATCTTGTGCAACTCGTCCGTTTTCACAATTTGCACACCGCCGTAGACTAGATCGCCACCGCGACTAATGCGGCCGGCAGTGTCAGCTGTGAAATCGCCAGCGCCTTTGCGCCCCATTGCACGCGGCATCGGGACACAAACCAGCAAAGCATCCATGTTATCTGGATCCCAAGCATCGCGTGCCAGTTCCAACGGGTTCGGCCCGGACCAGATCACATCAGTATTCATGGTGAAAACCGGACCATCGCCCAATAGTGGAACGGCATGACGCAAGCCGCCACCCGTATCCAGAATGCCCGGAGCTTCATGGCTGAGGATCACACCTTGTGGTCCAAGGTGCGCCTCTAGTTGCTCAGGCTTATAAAATAAGTTGGCCACAATGCGATCGGGCGAAATCTCGCGGGCAAGGTCTAGCGCGTAATCAATTAGTGGTCGGCCCGCTACCTTGATCAGAGGCTTGGGTCGGTCGCGCGTTAGCGTTTTCATGCGGGTGCCAAAACCAGCGGCAAACAGCATCACGGATGTGGGTTGGGAATCCATCACGGTCTCAGCTTGTCTAGGTTTTCAGGTGTTGGCGGTGGCATGTTGTTACGGATGATGTCGGCTACTGGGGCTAACGCTAGGTGATCCAAACCGCGGTTCACATGCGCCCAGACACGGGGAATTAGATCAATGTATTGTGGTTTTCCATAGTCTAAGGACAGTCGGGCAAACACACCCAAGATCCGCAAATTCCGTTGCACGCCGAGGACAGCATAGGCGGTGCGAAATTCTGTATCGTCAACATCAGTTTTAGCGATGTAGTGATCGATCATTTTTAGCTCGATGTCGGCAGGAACATCCCGGCGGGCGTCCTGAAGGAGTGACACCAGGTCGTAGGCGCGGTGACCCGCGAAAGCGGCCTGATAATCGAGCAGACCAACACGGGCGACACCTTTGCGTTTCGGCAACCAAAGCAAGTTCTCGGCATGATAATCCCGCTGCGCTAGAACGTGATCACCTTTAACGGTGCGATGTAAAATGTCTTGAAATTGGTCCACAAACTGGGTTGCCAAAGTGGTGTCTTGGGTTTCGACTATACCGCCATAGTAATGGGTGAATGCGATTTCATCCATCTCCGCCATCACGCTTGGGCTCATGGTCTCCAGCTCTGGCATTGTTGCAGAGTGAAGATCTACCAATACCTCTGTGGCTGCCTCATATAGAGGGGCCTCTAGATTGGGTTCGCGCGTTAGAACACGGGCATAAAGATCGTCGCCGAGATCTTCGATCAACAAGAATCCATGTTCGATGTCTTCGGCCAAGATTTCCGGAGCACTAAACCCCAAGTCACGCAGATGATTTGTAATGCGAACAAAAGTAGCGACGTCCTCACCCTTATCCGGTGGTGCGTCCATAAGGACTGCAGGCAGCTTCGAACCCGCAGCAAAAACCCGTTCGTATCGACGATTAGATGCATCGCCGGCCAGATCAACCCGCGTGCAATTGGCCCAATTGGTAGTCTGTAGAAAGGCGTCTGCCAGATCGTTTCGCTCAGTCATTGGCTATCCGGTCCATCAGGTTCTGCCATTTTTTGTCACTCCAAGTGAAAGTCAGGTGACGGGTGTCTGCGTTTTCTAGATCCAGAGAAAGACTTAGACGCAACGCATGTGGTGGAGTTAGTTCGGCCAATCGGTCCGGCCATTCGATCAGGCAGATTGCGGAGTCGAAGGCATCAACTAGGCCCAGTTCCTCGATCTCATCCAGAGACGACAACCGGTACAAATCTGCATGCCACAGCTCTCCAGTAGGGACATCGTAGGTTTGCACCAGGGTGAACGTGGGTGATGGAACGTCCTCGACAATGGGCAATAGAGACTGAATCAAGTGCCGTGAGAAATGCGTTTTGCCGGCGCCAATTGGGCCTTCTAACAAAAGGCAATCGCCGGGGCCCAAGGCCGCGGCGATGCGTGTTGCCAGATCGGCTGTTTCCTCTGGGCTGGAAAGTGTGCGGGTCGAGTAGCTAGATGTCATTTTGCTACAATGGCCCCGCACGTTAGGGGCTGCAAGATGGTTCGCAGACTTATCCGTCTTGATGCGTGATCTTAAACCGCTCTTGCTCTTTCGGTGCGATCGTCGGCGCTGGCGATCGGAATGTCACCATTGTTGCACCATTTTGCACCGGAGAAACTTTGCAAATCAGTGGCTCACCGCTGCGCAGTTGGACGCGGGTCCACCACTGGTCGCGGTTTTCTTGGCCGCCGACAAAATCGCGAAGTTCACCCCAAGTTGGTGTTGCGGCGCACATGTCCTGCCAGACACGACATGCATCAACCACTGAAACCTTGGCGAAACTGGCCTCTGGGTCCATCTGCCACAAATCGTGGTAGGCCTTGTTCGAGAATGTCATGGTGCCATCGTTGGCGAACACCGCAATAGCCTCGTCCATTTGATCCATGATCGACTGGCCCATTTCCAGTTCTGATCGGAACTGACGTGTCAGAGTGATTTCCGCAGTAATATCTTCGAAAAGGAAGGCAACGGCCCCATCTGGGTGCGGGCGACCACTGACCGAGTAAACGGACCCTGACGGCAATGACCAAGTTTCCTGATACCGGCCCTCTGCTGCAGCTTCGAGAAGATCAGCCATCTGGTGACGCCAGCTGGTGTAGTTCTTAGGCTCTGGCATCATGCGCTGGTCACGCAGACGGTCAAAGAAGCTGAGAAGATTCGGACGTGAACTCAGGAAGTTAGCGGGCAGGGCGGTCAGGTCGATCAACACAGGGTTAAACAGAACCAACTGACGGTTGCGGTCGAAAATCGCCAGACCAATAGACAGCTGGGCAAAGGTTTTTGCCAGTGTTTGTACAAAGTTGCGCTGGGCGACTTCGGCATCGACAACCGCGTTGATGTCTACTGCGTGACATAGCCAGCCTGCCTCTGTCTCGGTAGTAGAGATGTTGTACCACAGTTTCTTATTGGTGTCGGGCAGCGGGATAGAAATACGCTCAGCTTTGCCGCTGGACATTGGTTCGGACAGATCGGCAAAAAGCGGGTCTGCGAAATCAACGTTACGTCCACGCAATTTTTGGCTGAGATTGTCATAGGCTAGGTTTGACCAAGTGACCTCGTCTTCTTCAGATTGCAGCCAAACCGGGTAGGGCGCCTGATGAACAGCTGCGCGCAAGGTGGTTAATTCCTGGTCTAGGCTTTTATCTTTGGCTTCGGATGCGCTGCGGCGCAGTTGAACGCGGGTGATACCGTCTATCCATTCGCAATGCGCCTCTTGAGATTCGGCATTTGCGGTTCCGGACAAAACAAGAGGTCCAACATCCTTTAGAAACCCTGGCGACTGAGGCAAGCCTGGGTAACTGCGCGACAATTGATCCCGAAGGGAAGACCAGCTGAATCCTTCGGCTTTGTCGCCGATCAACTTGCGGGCACCAGATGACCAACCGATCAAATTGGCATCGTCAAACAGGAATACCGCATCGGTCCGGCTGTCGCCGGAGAGCAAATCTTGTTCCAGGCTTCGTTCACCAGAAGCAGGAGAGAGCCACCAAACAGCAACAGCAGCAGTCGCTGCACATAAAGTTGCCAAAACAAGCCATTCGATGGAAACGATGTTTTGCATGTTGTCCTGCCTAGTTGATCAGTTGTTAACCCTATCTTGCCTCAAAAATAGTTAATTGATGTTTAACTGGTTGCCTAAAGATGAATAGTTAAATTTGTATCGGTTGGTTTTGGCCCAAAGGAACCGCATTTTCGCCTTGTATCGCATCTATCTTCTGGCGAGGCCAGTACACCTCTACAATAGCGCCCGGACGGTCGGTGTGAATACTAATAGTTTGCTGGGGGTCAGTACCGTTTGCAAAACGTAAAACTGCTCCGGTGCGTTCTAACAGAGTTTTGGCAATAAAGAGCCCCAGTCCCATACCCTCATATTCTGGGCGTGGCTTGCGTTCACTGTCGATGCGCCCCTGACGCATAAACGGATCACCTATTCGTCCTAACATGTGCGAGGGGTAACCAGCCCCGTCGTCATATATCCGTAAAGTGATGGCATTATCGGTCCATGTCGATTCGACCCAAACATTGGCACGGGAATAATCCACGGCGTTTTGGACAAGGTTTCGTAGGCCGTGAATGATTTCTGGTTTTCGCAGAACTGTGGGCTGCTGAAAGTCTCCACCTTCTTCGGGACCTTCTTCAAAATGGATAAACTTACCGCGATGCATATGCGGTTCGGCAGCTTCTAGAACGACTGTTGAAATGGGCGCTTGACGTAGATGTAAGTCATCTTTGCCCGCGCGTCCCATGTCCCGAAGAATATCGCGGCAGCGATCGGCCTGCTCGCGGATCAATGCTGCGTCGACACGTAAATCTGGCCGATCTTCCAGCTCTTCGATTAATTCTGCGCTGGCCAGTTTAATTGTAGCTAGCGGTGTACCCAATTCATGAGCAGCCGCAGCAATCACACCGCCCAAGTCGGTTAATTTCTGTTCGCGCGAAAGGGCCAGCTGTGTGGCCGCCAAGGCATCGGACATCGACCGCATTTCTGAGCTGATCCGGTATGAATATGCTCCCAGAAACAGAACGGCGATAATAATGGCGGTCCAGTTGCCAAAGACAAAGACATCAGGGATGCGCAGGATAAAGCCCTGTGCAGTACGTAGAGAAATGTGAAACTCCGCCATAAGAGTTACCAGGATGATAGCGGTGGCGCCGATTATCAGTGTTGATCGCAGCCGCATCATTGTGGCCGAGATCGTGACCGGACCTAACACCAACAACGCAAATGGATTGTTCAAGCCACCAGTAAGGTACAGCAAGAATGAAAGCTGCATCAGGTCAAACAGGACGGTCAAAAAATTTTCAAACTCAGACAGGCGTTTGTTCTCAGGGAAGATGAACATCGCCACCAGGTTTCCAACAACGGAAACACCAATCGCAAAATAGCAAAGCCCTAGGTTAAGCTGCAGGTCGTAAAGCCCCTGGGCAACGGCGATCGCAGATATCTGCCCCCCGATGGCGACCCAGCGCAGCAGAATCAAGGTGCGCAACCGAATCCAGTGGCTGCGTTCTTGCCCGCTCATCAGGCCAATATTTGACTCGGTCACGTTGGTTAGCTCCGGTTGCATCGGCTGTCATACTTGATAGATCTGGCACCAACAACGATCAACATATCTCTTATCACTCAAGGTGTGATCCCATGAACCGTCTATATGCCATTCTTGCGTCTGTTTCTGTTGCTGCTCTTGTGGGTGGTGTTTGGGTTGTGACCCAGGGCGGACAAGGTGGAGATCAATTTGCCCAGTGCCGCAGTAGCCAAATTGCTGGCGGTACTTCACAGATTGGCGGGCCATTCGAGTTAGTCAACGCCAAGGGAGAAACTGTCACCGACAAGGAAGTGATCACCGAACCGTCGTTGATTTACTTTGGGTATACATTCTGTCCTGATGTTTGTCCGATGGACACCGCCCGCAATGCCGATGCGATTGATGTGTTGGCTGAACGTGGTCAAAGCGTGACACCGGTGTTCATTTCAATCGATCCTGAAAGAGATACCCCAGAAACCGTTGGTGATTATGCTGAAAACCTGCACGAGCGGATGATTGGTCTAACAGGATCAATGGATCAGGTGAAAGCGGCTAGCCGGGCGTATAAGACGTACTTTAAGGCGCAGCCAGCTGACGATGAATACTACCTCGTTGACCACTCTACCTTCTCATATCTGGTGCTGCCTGAGCAGGGTTTTGTCGAATTCTTCCGCCGTGATGTCGAACCAGAAGAGATGGCTGATCAGATCGGTTGTTTCTTAGATAATATGTAGTTGTTTGACGTTTCTCACGCGCCCGGTAATATTCTTGTTTCAAAGGCACGTTTAAATGGCACGAAGGATTAAGCATGGCCGAAACTGATCCACAGGAGATTGGACCCGACAAGACCTTGCTGCTGGTTGACGATGACGAACCATTTTTGCGTCGTCTTGCCAAGGCCATGGAAAAACGTGGGTTTGAGGTTGAGACCGCTGGGTCAGTAGCTGCTGGAAAAGCCGTTTCAACGGCGCGACCGCCTGCATATGCGGTTGTTGATCTGAGGCTTGAGGATGGAAATGGCCTGGACGTGGTCGAGGTCCTGCGTGAGAAGCGCCCAGACTGCCGGGTGGTTGTGCTAACGGGGTACGGAGCCATTGCGACAGCTGTGGCGGCTGTAAAAATTGGCGCTACCGACTACCTGAGCAAACCAGCAGATGCCACGGATGTCACAAATGCATTGCTGGCGCAGTCTGACGCTTTGCCGCCACCGCCAGAGAACCCGATGAGCGCTGACCGGGTGCGGTGGGAGCATATCCAAAGGGTGTACGAGCTTTGTGATCGTAACGTGTCAGAAACTGCGCGGCGGCTGAATATGCATCGTCGGACATTGCAGCGGATACTGGCGAAACGCAGCCCCAAATAGCGGATGATTAGTTTAAGGAATTCGGCCAGTCATCTGAAATAACTCATAGAGCGGCCAAAAGTTCCCTATAGCGATCCACAAATGAATTGCGAACATCGACTGGCGGTCTGAGTTGAATTTTTAGGTCGCCTATCAATTTTACGTTGGGTTTTCCAAATAGTTTGTTGGCTTCTTGCACCGAAAAGCCCGCAATCTGTACTGCTTCCATCCAAGCGCTGATGTGATCGGCCTTCTTAATCTGCTTCTTTACGGTGGCAGGTAGTGCGGCAGGCAGTCCAAATCTAATATGAATCGCAGAGGTCAAACGGTCGTCTAGCTCTCCGTATGACGGACCAATGGCAGCTTTCACCGGTGAAATCATATCCCCGATCACATATTCTGGTGCATCGTGCAGCAAGGCCGCCAATTTCCACTTTGCTGGAGCCTTGGGATTGATGCGACCAAACAGGGTTTCAACAAGCAGAGAATGCTCGGCCACCGAATAGGCGAAATCCCCTTTGGTCTGGCCATTCCATCGCGCCACAAATGCAAGGCCATGGGCGATATCGTCGATCTCGATATCAACCGGTGTAGGATCCAACAGGTCCAGTCGCCGACCTGAAAGCATCCGTTGCCAGGCACGTGGGGGAGTAGCCATTTTAACGTTCCTTTTCTGGACACTTTTAGGTCCGATTTTCTCGAGATGCATCCCGTTTTTACGCCAATATCACTAACTGGAAACAAGGTTTTGAACCCGCGTGTTTTGAAAACCCCGACAGAAACACTAATATTATATACATGAAAGGGCGATGAGGCATGTCCTGAGAAACCCTTTCGGAAACTGAACCTAAATCGAAAGGAGCATGTCATGTTCAAGCGATTGTTAGGGGTTTTGACAATTTTCGGAATGGCAGCGACAGCGCCTCCTGCATTTTCCGCTACCTGCGGTGAACGCGGTGACGTTATCTACCAATTAGAAAAGCAATATTCCGAAAAACTAACCGCAGGCGGATTGCAAACAGCCCCGTCCGAAAATTCTGTGGTTGAAATCTGGTCTTCGGAGCAAACCGGAACCTTTACAGTACTGATGACCCAAGCAAATGGGATCAGTTGTATTGTTGCCGTCGGGACTGACTACTTTGACATCGGTCCAATCAAAAAGCCAAAAGGCTCGGCCAGTTAAATCGCTAAAAATATGAAATCCAGCGCCCGATCCGGGCATCTTCGTTGCTTGTCAATCATTGCAATGTTAGGGCCTCTCTGACTTATCAGAAACCGGATTGGAGACGACGATGGCCGGAGATTATTTTGTCAAGGATATCGCGCTGGCCGAGTTTGGCCGCAAAGAACTAGATATCGCTGAAACAGAAATGCCGGGCCTGATGGCTCTGCGCGCTGAATATGGTGACAGCAAGCCACTGAATGGTGCGCGGATTACCGGTTCGCTACACATGACAATCCAGACAGCGGTTTTGATCGAAACTCTGGTCGCACTGGGTGCGGACGTGCGCTGGGCTTCGTGCAACATCTTCTCCACTCAGGATCACGCGGCTGCAGTGATTGCCAAGGCTGGCGTTCCGGTTTTTGCTGTTAAGGGACAGACCCTGGAAGAGCATTGGGACTATTTGGACAAGTCATTCATGTTCCCAGAAGGTGCTAACATGATCTTGGACGATGGTGGTGACGCGACCCTATACATCCTGTTGGGTGCACGGGCTGAAGCCGGCGAAGAGCTGGGTGTTCCGACATCAGAAGAAGAAGAGGCGATCCACGCGCAGATCAAGAAGCGGATGGCAGCATCCCCAGGCTGGTTCACCAAAACCCGCGAAGCCATTCAGGGCGTTTCGGAAGAAACAACCACTGGCGTCCACCGCCTGTATGAACTGGTGAAATTGGGCCAACTGCCATTCCCAGCGATCAACGTGAACGACTCGGTCACCAAGTCGAAGTTCGACAACAAATACGGCTGTAAAGAATCGCTGGTCGATGGCATCCGCCGCGCCACTGATACTATGATGGCCGGTAAAGTTGCCGTTGTCTGTGGTTATGGCGATGTTGGCAAAGGTTCGGCTGCTTCGCTGCGTGGTGCTGGTGCCCGTGTTAAAGTGACCGAAGTTGACCCGATCTGTGCCCTGCAGGCTGCTATGGACGGTTTCGAAGTTGTTGTGCTGGAAGATGTCGTCAACAGCGCTGACATCTTCATCACCACAACCGGCAACAAAGACGTGATCCGCATCGAGCACATGCGCGAGATGAAGGACATGGCGATTGTTGGCAACATCGGCCACTTCGACAACGAAATTCAGGTAGCAAACCTGAAAAATCACAAGTGGACCAACATCAAAGAACAGGTCGACATGATCGAGATGCCTTCGGGTAGCCGACTGATCCTGTTGTCCGAAGGTCGTCTGCTGAACCTGGGTAACGCCACTGGCCACCCATCGTTTGTAATGTCGGCTTCGTTCACCAACCAGGTTCTGGCTCAGATTGAGCTGTGGACCAAAGGTGACGAATACAACAACGACGTGTATATCCTGCCCAAACATCTGGACGAAAAAGTTGCACGCCTGCACCTGGATCGTATCGGTGTCAAACTGAGCACGCTGAGCAACGAACAGGCCTCCTACATCGGCGTTTCCGCCGACGGCCCATTCAAGCCAGAGCACTATCGTTACTAAGCGAGATACTGCTTAAAGTTGAAAGCCGCTGTGGATTTTCTACGGCGGCTTTTTTTATGCGTTATTATCAAGACATAGATGCCGAAATATTTTTAGTACATTTAGTAAGAGTAATCAGATGAAAACAATTTCAAAATGGAACGCAGTATTTGCGATTGCCTTATTGATGGCGCCAGTTTCGCTAAGGGCTCAGGATACCATTGCAGGGGCTCAGAAACTGGCTAAGCAATTGTCCAACCCGGTCGCTTCGCTGATAAGTGTGCCATATCAGTTCAATTATGATGAAGGTTTGGGCGCCAGTGGCAATGGACATCGCACGACCATGAATTTGCAGCCAGTGGTGCCGATCTCTATTGGCGCAAACTGGAATTTGATTTCCCGTACGATCATCCCGTTCATTGATCAAAAAGATGTTGTGCCGGGTACTCGGCAGAGTGGTATCGGAGACGTAGTGCAAAGCTTTTTCTTTTCACCCAAAGAGCCGACCAGCGGTGGATTGATTTGGGGGGCAGGACCTGCCTTCCTGTTGCCAACAGGTGAATCAGGGCTGAGTTCAGAAAAGTTTGCAGCAGGGATTACTGGTGTTGTTTTAAAACAAAGCGGACCATGGACCTATGGAGCCCTCGCCAACCATCTTTGGGATGTGAGCGGGTCTGGAAGTGCTGACATCAACAATACTTTTTTTCAACCGTTTGTGAGTTACACAACGCCAACGGCATGGACCTTTGCTCTGAATACAGAGGCCACATATGATTGGAGCGCAGATGAAGCTTCGGTTCCGGTCAACTTTACGGTTACAAAGTTGACGCAAATAGCTGGGAACCCGGTCAGCGTTGGTGGTGGTGTGAGGTATTGGGCAGATTCCGCCCCCAATGGTCCAAGTGGCTGGGGTGGGCGAGTTAGCCTTACCTTCTTATTCCCAAAATAGTCGAAAAACGAGTGTCTTTAGACCCAACTTCAGACACTCGCTCACTGTTGAATTGCTATTTGGCAGCCTTGCCAACCAGATACGCAAACCCGGTTAGATGAGCACGGTTGAAGGTGCCGACTTGCTCTAGAATGTCCTGATTATTATCGCGAAACGCTGTCGCTTGCTCTGCAGTGTCATAATATATGACAACCACTTCGTCCGGTGTGGCCATTCCCATCGCATCATCCACGTTCAGGAACGCTTCATTGGTCCAGTGACCATCCCGTTGATCGGCGATAGATCCCAGTGTTGCCAGATCTGCATCCCGTTGGTTGATATCACTGTTGTTGTAATATCCGAGCTTAAGAATGTACTGGCGTTCCCCAAGACCTGTGGTATCGGAAGCGGCTGGAAACACAGACAGATCGCCCTCGAATACTGCGACTGTACCATCTAGATGAGCGCGCGCGTCAGGATTTGCTAGAACCGGGCTGTCGCAGGTCAGAACAGCATAGTTGGTAGGTTCCTCGACCTTTAGTGAGCCCTGTTGGGCAAAAACCGGACCACTGCGATAGACCGAACACCCCAGATCTTGGGCGGTTTGTTCGGTGAGGCTGTTAGCACCGTGATACAAGGCGACGATGGCGTTTGATTGGCTTGCATTGGCGGCGCTCGCGCCTGCTATAATGATACCTACAGCCGCGAAAGTGTTGAATAACTTCATGTCTTTATCCTTTGTTCTCGAGATCAATTGAAACGTGGTTGTCCTGAAACACTTCGCTTGGGAAACGGTGCGCAGAGGTCATCAACGCACGGATGGCTACGATCGGGCGTGCAATGAATTCAGTGGGGTGTGCCGGGACAGGCATAGCGGGCGCCAAACCGACAAAAGTTGCGGTGAATTCTTCTTTGGTCCAGCGATACTGAATCTCGGCAGCTTGGTTGCCTTTGTGAACCAGTCCCAGGTTCATTTCACCGTTCAACGGGTCGCGGATGTCGGCGGTAAGTAGGGTAACTTCGTATGTCATTTCGGCTCCTGTTTTGACTGAAACCAATGTGCATCGATCAAGGTCTGGATTAGAACTGTCCAAAAATGAAACGATGTGGTTAGAATTCAATCCATGAAGAACTGGGATGACCTGCGAATATTTCGCGCAATGGCCAAGGCGCGCTCGATCCGGGCAGCAGCCGCGGATCTTAAGACTACGCACGCTACAGTATCGCGGCGCATCCGGGCACTGGAGGATGACCTTGGCAGTGCGCTGTTCGAGCGCGGCAAAGAGGGATATGTCCTGACGGCCTTTGGTCAAAGCATGATGGACCTGACGCAGAGTGTGACTGCGGGGGTGGAAGCTATCGACCGCCTGGCCTTTGGACAAGACGGGAACCTCGCGGGACCTGTGCGGTTGTCGGTTCTCGAAGATCTTTATCACAAGGTTTTGGCGGATCCTCTTGATAGCTTTATGCGAGATCACCCAATGATCGAGCTGGCAATTGAGACCACTTCTAATTTTCGGGATGTCCATCGGCGCGAAGCGGACGTTATCGTCCGTATCACCAGCGATCCGCCTGAGCAGGCCGTTGGACGCAAGGTTGCAGATAGCCCGCTGGCGGCATACTGCGGGCGCGATTATTTTCGGAATAGGCCAGCGGTTGATCGCTGGATTGCATTGGACTATCCACCGGCGATCACACCCCAATTGAATGCAAGATCTGCGTTTGTGGCCAATTCACTTACGGTGGTTGCTGATGCCCTGCGCAGGGGGCAAGGAATCGGGTTGTTACCCTGTTTTATGGCTGAGGGTGATCCAGATCTTGTCAGGCTACCGGAAGTGGAGTTGATCTCTGACAAGGAAATCTGGACGCTTACCCATGTTGATATTCTACATAATCCCAGGGTCCGTCTGTTGATGGACCATCTATATCGTGCCTTTGCTGATCAGCGTGGGCGTATCGAGGGCCGTGCAGACTAAAAGTGGCTGGGGAATGGAAACCAAATTTTCCCTTTGTGCAGTTTACCAGTGTCGATAATCTACACAGATTGGGTATTTCCCTTGTTCTATATTTTGATTTTCACAATTCTACGGATGATAAAGCCATGGGCAAACGAGACGATTTGATTGAACTGTACGCGGATGACTTAAAGAAGAAGTGTGGCATTGAACCGGATATGGGTTTGCTGACTAAAGTGACCATAGGCTGTGGCCCCGCGATTTATAACGCGGATGCCTCGACTGTAGCTTCCAGCCAAGAGAGTGAGCTCGAGACAGTCAAAGAGAATTTCCTAATGAAAAAGCTGGGTTTGGCAGACGGGCCAGAGCTGATGGAAGGGATCAACACTGCGGTTGAGATCTACGGGAAGTCAGAGCGGCACAAGTATCGCGCTGTTGTATATTACATGCTGACCAAGCACTTTGGGAAAGAGGCAGTTTACAGCTGATCGCCTGCTACGTAACGAATTTTACGCCTGCCCAAGCGGTGGGCGTATTGCATTTTAACTGTATTGTTCTGGCATTTAGATTGCGAAAAATAACTGGCTTGGCTATCTAGGTTTCACGGTCAGGATGGCCAGGAACCAGAATTTTCATACGCGTGTGGTGGATTGGGAGCACGCGGGGTGAGGGGGAAGGTCCTGAGTAATCGGACCTTCCCCGTTTCACATTTTCCCAACCGACAAGATGTTCGCGTTGATTGAATCTGCAAGGCAGATCAGTCCGCCTCTGTTTTACCCAGAGCACAGATTGTCATCCATTCGCCCTCAGTGACCGGTTGCACTGATAGGCGAGAGTTGCGAACCAGCACCATATCTTCCAGCCGCGGATTGGTCTTGATTTGATCGAGTGCCACGGGCTGGACAAAGCCGCGTACAGATTTGATGTCTACGCATTCCCAGCGCGCATCGTCGGTGGTGCTGTCTTGATGTGCTTCGGCGCAAACCTCAACAATGCCAACGACCGACTTTTCCTTTTGTGAATGATAAAAGAACCCTCGGTCGCCAATCTTCATTTCACGCATGAAATTTCGCGCTTGGTAGTTGCGCACGCCGTCCCATTCCTCACCTACATCACCCTTTGCAACCTGGTCATTCCAGCTCCAGGTCGAAGGTTCGGATTTGAACAGCCAGTATGCCATCAGCCGATGACCTTTTTCCAAGTGATCAGATCAACGGTCTCGAATAGCCCAGCCTTGGCATAGGGATCGTTGTCAGCCCAGCTTTGCCCGGTGGCCATATCTTCGACATCCAGAATAATCAGCGAACCGACCATGTTGCCTTCTTGGTCCAGCAATGGCCCAGCCTGAGCGACAGCGCCCGTCTCTTCTATGTAGGCAAGATGGGCCGCACGATTGTCGAGACGCGTCTGCAGGTGCTCGGGTTTATCACGAGCGATCAAAGCAATTAGCATTTTATTCCTCTTTTAGTGGTCTTTTCATTAAAAGAGCCACTGCCTCACCAATCGTCAAGCGTTGATCAACTAGATTGGTTACCGTCTGGGTGATTGGAGTATCTATTTTCATTTCATCGGCCTTTGCAGCGGCAGCACGAGCGGTGGCCGCGCCTTCAACGGTTACTGATGGATCAAAGGTTTCCCCACGGCCAATTGCCAGGCCAAGTCGATAATTGCGTGACAGATCTGAGCTACAGGTCAGTGTCAAATCGCCAAATCCAGATAACCCAGCAAGGGTTTCAGGCCGTGCGCCACAAGCCATCGCCATACGCTGCATTTCGGCGTAGCCTCGAGTCATCAAGGCGGCGCGCGCGCTGTCACCTAGTCCGGCTCCAATCACCGCTCCGCAGGCGATCGCCATCACATTCTTTAACGCACCACCTTGTTCTGCACCCGTTGTGTCGGTGGTGCGGTATAGCCGCAGGTTGGCCGTCGTTAGCTGTTGCTGCAAATCTTTGCACAGAGCAGCGTCGTCGCAAGCAAGGGTTAGTGCAGTGGGTAATCCACGGGCAATATCGTCGGCAAAACTGGGGCCCGTCAGCAGTGCCGGTTTCGCGCTGGGCAAGGTTTTGTTTAGCACTGCGATAGGACCTAGGCCTGTGTTCAGCTCAATACCTTTGCAACAGGCGACTAGGGTTTTACCAGCCAAAAGTTCGGAATGCTCAACCAGAAGTGAACGAAGCTTTTGCATTGGAACTGCAAGTAATAGGGTCTCATTTCGGGTTGCTTCTGCAATATCAGTTGTAACCGACAGGTGATCCGGCAGTGGTACTCCGGGCAAACGTTTTTCGTTTTCCCTTGAGGCCTTCATAGCACTCGCGTGGTTGGTGTCGCGCGCCCAAAGGGTAACTGGGCCATTTCCAGCCAAAGAAATCGCCAATGCAGTACCAAAGGCCCCTGACCCCAGAACCGATACACTCATGCCTTGGCTCCCTTTTTACCGCTACCCAGAATTGCAGGGCTGGTCTGATCTAGTGGCCAACGGGGTCGGGCGGTTAGGTCCATTCCATCACACGCTCCGGCCTTAAAACGCTCTAGCCCTGCATAGGCTATCATAGCGGCGTTATCGGTACACAGGTGCAACGGCGGAGCGGTGAAAGCAGCGCCTAATTCGGAACAAACAGTCTCTAATCCACTTCGAATGGCAGTATTTGCGGCCACACCACCGGCCACCGCAACGGTTGGCGTGGCCGGGTTTTCTTCCAGATACAGGCGGATTGCGCGGCGGGTCTTCTCGGTTAAAACGTCCACGACAGCAGCTTGAAATCCTGCGCAAAGATCAGCGCGATCTTGACGGGTAAGGCCGTTTTTCTCGGCCGCAACCTGGTCTCGCATCCGCATCAGTGCAGTTTTCAACCCAGAGAAGGAAAGATTACAATCTGGACGATCAAGCATAGGACGCGGAAAACGAAAACGCTTTGGGTCACCGATCTCTGCCTCGGCCTGAACGGATGGACCACCGGGCTGCGGTAGTCCGAGCAAGCGTGCGGTTTTGTCAAAGGCTTCGCCAGGGGCATCATCGATTGTTCCACCCAACCGTGTGAAATCTTCTGGACCGCGCGCGATCAGATATTGGCAGTGTCCGCCTGAAACCAATAACATCAGATAAGGATAGGCTATCGCGTCGGTCAGTCTGGGCGTCAACGCATGGCCTGCTAGGTGATTGACGCCAACCAACGGCAGCCCTGTTGCGGCCGAAATGCCCTTGGCACACATGACGCCAGACAGCACGCCGCCAATCAAACCCGGCCCGGCGGTGACAGCAATCGCATCCAGATCAGATAGTGTCAGGCCGGATTGATCCAATGCCTCACGCACGCAGACATCCAGCTTTTCAGCATGTGCGCGTGCTGCGATTTCCGGAACAATGCCGCCATAGGCACTATGCAGTTCATTCTGACCAAAAACGATCGAAGACAGCACTTTTGGTAAGCTGTCGCCATTTTGCTGCACAACCGCCGCTGCAGTATCATCACAGCTGCTTTCGAGTCCAAGAATTGTCAGTGTTTGTGTCATCGTCTTGCCGTTGCATCACAGTGATCTCGGAGCTACCACCTTAGGGAATGGCAAACAATCCCGGGAGAGTGGTATGGCATGCCTGTTAATGACACGTCCGCCTGATGCGGCCCGACGCTTTGTTGAGTTGTTGCCAAAGTCGCTGACAACTGAGCTGGAAGTCATTTATTCGCCACTGATTTCCGTGCAGCCCATGGATGCCCGTGTCAGTCTGGATAGTTTTGACGCTGTGATTTTCACCTCTTCCAACGGGGTGTCTGCGACAGACGGGATTATTGAATTAAAGGATAGAGTGGCGTTTTGCCTTGGCCAGCGAACCACTCAAATAGCGTCGAATGCAGGCTGGACGGCGCAGATGTGTGGAAAAACTGCCGATGACCTCGTTGAGTATTTATTGCAACGCCGCCCATCTGAAATGCTTGTACATTTGCGTGGCCAGCATTCACGCGGGAATATAGCCGAGCGGCTGACAGAGGCGGGCCTAACCTGTCGGGAACAGATTGTTTATGATCAATGTTTGCTGCCCCTGACAACCGAGGCGGATTCTGCGTTGGCACGGCTTCAGAATGTGATTGTGCCGCTTTTTTCGCCGCGCACTGCGCGACAATTTGCCGACCTTTGCCCTGCCGGATCAAAAATTCACTTAATTGCGATGAGTGAGGCAGTTGAAGAGCCTTTGAAGTCCTTGAAATACAAGGATTTGCAAGTATGTAGTGAGCCAGAAGCGAAGAGCATGGCGCAGCTGGTTAGCGAAGTTGCAACGCAACTGATCCGGGTTGAGAGCGATCTGTCAGCACAGTAGTGTCGCACAGGTTCGAGTATAATAAATTTGAGAATCGAGGGGGTAGCCGACGTGGCTAACAAAAAGAATTCCGATCTGGTGACCGAGGCCAGCCCCAACAATGAGCCTTTAGAGGCGGACGCGTTAGACCCAACTTCTGTGGATGTTTCTGAAGACGGTGACGCCGTAACGATTGACGATACCAAACCGGAGAACATTCTTTCTTCCGAGACCGAGACCGAGACCGAGACCGAGACCGAGACCGAGACCGAGACCGAGACCGAGACCGAGACCGAGACCGAGACCGAGACCGAGACCGAGAC